>NZ_JAATEN010000013.1 GCF_012034935.1 Streptomyces zingiberis | reverse complement strand
ACTAACGCTCCTGATGGTAAGAGGGACCAAATCCGTGATCGCCGTACGCCGGGTTGTGGCCGGCCTGGCGGCCCTGCTGAATGCCCCGGCGGAGATTGGTCAGGCGTCCGCGCACGTCGGCGGGCGCCCGGGAGACCTGCGGACCGGGCTGGACGTTCTCCGGCTGCCGTGCCGTACCGGCCACGAGATTCGCCCGGGGGACCCGGCGCGGCAGTCCGGAGGTGGTGAGACCGCCGGCGGCGGGCTGGCGCACGCGCTCGGCCTGCCGTCCCAGCTCGTCGTTGGGGGAGGTGCGCCACCCCGCGCCGGCGGGGCCGCCGTTGCCGGCCGCGGCGCCTGCGTCACCCGGGGCACCCGGGGCACCCGTGTCGCGCTGGGGCAGGGCGGGCTCGCGCCGCTGTTGCTGCGGCACCCCGGCCGGGGCGTGGTGACCGCCGTTCTGCCGGTCGCCCTGGGGCCCGGCCGGGCGGCCCTCGCCGGGCCGGTCGCCGCGGATACCGCGGAACCAGTCCGATTCGAGGGCCTCGAAGAGCGGGGTGCGGCCGTCCCCGGGGCCGGTGGCCGGCGGCAGGGCCTCCGGCTCGGCGCGCCGCTGCTGGGCCGGGAACTGCTGCGGCTGGGCCGGGAGCTGCTGCGGCGTCCGCTGCGGGGCGGGCGGCGGTGCCTGCCGGCCGAAGTCGGGGCGCGGGAACTGGGTGGTCTCGTCGGTGTCCTGACGGTCCTGACGGCCTTGGCGCTCCTGGAACTCCTGGCTGTGGGGGGCGGCCGGGTAGGCACCGGTGTCCTGGCCCTGCCGCGGCTGCCGGTCCGGACCGGGCGGCGGTCCCTGCCGGTCGGAGAAATCGGGGCGCGGGAACTGGGCCGTGCTCTGCGCGTCCTCGTAGGTGTGGGGAGCGCGGGGGCCCTGGGAGCCGTACGGGTCGTGGGACGGGCCGCGGTCCTGGGAACCGTCGGCGTTCCCGCCGCCACCGGGCCAGTCGTCGCCGGAGGAGCGGCGGGCGCCCCAGCCCGCGCCGGGCGCCTCGACGCCGCGCTGCTCCGGGGCCGCGGACCGCGAGGGCCCGGGCAGCTCACCCGCGTGACCGCGCGCCGGAATCTGGGGACGGGGCCCTTGCCCGGCGGGCGCCGGACCGCGTCCGGGGGCCTGCCGCGGCGCGCCGGTGGGCGGCGCCACGGACTGCGGACCGTGCGGTCCCTCGTCCTGGGACGGTCCGGGACGGCGGAACGGGTCGTCGGCTGCGGAGGCGGGCTCCCGGGCCGGGCCCGCGGGCGCGGCGCCGAAGAGGTTGGCACCACCGGCTCCCTGGCCGCCCTCGGCCCAGCCGGGGTGCGCGGGGCCGGAGCCCGTGCCGGGGCCGCCCGGCCGGGAACCGGGCCCGGCGGGACCGCCGGCGGGGGCCCCGTCACGGCCCGGAAGGGCGGGCCGGCCCGCCGCGCCGGACATCTGGCCACGGGGCGCCATGCCCGCCAGCCGGCCGCCGGCCTGCTGGCCGTTGCCCGCTCCGGCACCGGCGCCGTTCGGCTGCCCGCCGTGGCCCGCTCCGGGGCCACCGGGCCGGGGGCCGCCTCTGCGGCCGCTCTGGGCCACGTCGACCGGGAGCATGACGAGGGCGGTGGTGCCGCCGGAGTCGGAGGGCCTCAGCTGGATGCGGATGCCGTGGCGCTGCGAGAGGCGGCCGACCACGAAGAGGCCCATCCGGCGGGAGACGGAGACGTCCACGGTCGGCGGCGAGGCCAGCCGCTCGTTGATCTCGGCGAGATCCTCGGGGGAGAGCCCGATACCGGTGTCGTGGATCTCGACCAGCACCCGCCCGTCGGGCAGGGCGTGACCGGTGACCTTGACCTTGGTCTGCGGGGAGGAGAAGGAGGTGGCGTTCTCCAGCAGCTCGGCCAGGAGGTGGACGAGGTCGTTGACGACCCGGCCGGCGACCTCCGTCGAGGGCACGGCACTCAGTTCGATCCGCTCGTACTGCTCCACCTCGGAGGCCGCGGCGCGGAGCACGTCGACCAGCGGGACGGGCCGGGTCCACCGGCGCCCGGGCTCCTCACCCGCGAGGACCAGCAGGTTCTCGCCGTTACGGCGCATGCGGGTGGCGAGGTGGTCCAGCTTGAAGAGCGAGGAGAGCTGGTCCGGGTCGGCCTCGCGGCTCTCCAGCTCGGAGATGAGCGAGAGCTGACGCTGGATCAGGCCCTGGCTGCGCCGGGAGAGGTTGGTAAACATCGCGTTGACGTTGCCCCGCAGCAGGGCCTGCTCGGCGGCGAGCCGCACCGCCTCGCGGTGCACGTCGTCGAAGGCCGTGGCCACCTTGCCGATCTCGTCCCGGCTGTGCACGCCGACGGACTTCACGGAGGTGTCCACGTCCTGCGGGTCCGCCTCGGAGAGCTGCTGGACCAGCTCCGGCAGCCGCTTCTGCGAGACCTCCTGGGCGGTGTCCTGCAGCCGGCGCAGCGAGCGGACCATGGAGCGGGCCACCACGAACGCGCCGACCAGCGAGACGCCCAGCACCAGCAGGATGAGCAGACCGTTGATCAGCGCGTCCCGCTGGGCCTCGGCGCGCAGCTCGCGCGCCTTGTCCTCCATCTCGGAGAGGAGGGTCTGCTCGATCTTCGCCATTTCGTCGATCTTCGCCGTGTCCTGGTCGTACCAGTCCTTGTACGAGCGCGTCTCGCCGGCGATCGGGCTGTCGGGCTTGAGCATCCGGGCGGCGTACTTGTCCGCGAGGATGATGTTGGCGCTGCCGCCGTCCTCCAGGGCGCGGAGCAGCTCCTCGGTGGTCTGCTTGCCGGCGTAGATCTGGCTGAACTGGGCGAGCGTGGACTCCTCGCTGAGCAGCGCGCTCTCACCGTAGATGCGGTCGCTGGGGACGAGCCGGGGCTTGGGCTCGTGGGCCAGGGCGGCGGTGATCATCGCGCGCTGGATGGAGGCGTACTCCTTCGCGGCGGAGAACGCCGCGAGCGCGCGGGTGGCGCGGATCATCTCGGTGTTGCTGGTCGCCTGCGCCATGTCCTGGGAGAGCGAGAGCAGCGAGGTGATCAGCTGGTTGTACTGGGTGACGGTGAGCGCGATGTAGTCGCTCTCCTGGTAGGCGTTGGCCCGGATCTGCTTGAGCTGCTCCAGCTGCTTCAGGATGTTGACCAGCGAGGAGTTGACGCCGATCAGCGCCTCGTCGTCGGAGGCCTCGATGTCCTGGGTCGCCTCGCGGAAGGACTGCTTCGTCCGGTCGGTCTGCTGCCGCGGGTAGACGACGTCGTCGTTCTTCTCGTCACCGCCGGCCAGCGGGCCCGCCGAGTGGTCGCGCTCCTCCTGGAGCGCGGAGGCCAGCTCCGTGGCCTGCTTGGTCATCTCGGTGAGCAGCTGCATGTTCTCCAGCTGCGCGAGATCGTCCATGGAGGAGTCGATCCGCAGCGCGCCCAGCGTCGTCGCCGCGACCACGGGCAGGGCCAGCAGCGAGACGAGGCGGGTGGAGATGCGCCAGTTGCGCAGGGCGAGCCGGCTGCCCGTGTAGGCGGGCCGGGAACCGTCCGGCTCACCCTCGGCGCCGCCCCCCGGCTGCGGTCCCGTCCGGGAGGTGCGGCCGGAGGCCTGGTCGGCGGGTGTGGCTCCGGGGCCCTGGCCGCGCTCGGGCGTCAGGCCGCGGTCGGCCCCGCCGTGCAGCTCCGGGTCCGCCGCAGCGCTGCTATCCCTCTTGAAACGTCCCTGCACTAGCGTCGCAACCTCTGGACCGGGCGCCCCGTCGCGTGAGCGGGTGGGGCGGTGGGCGAGTTGTGGGGGCCTGGGCTCCCAGGGTGGTCGTCGATGACCGGCGCGTTCCCCCGGTTGTCGTCGGACAGATTCGGACACCGCCGCGTGGCGCCGTTGAGGCGCCGGTTGGTGCCGCGCCGGCCCGGATCCTGCGGCGGTCCGTGAGATTCCAGCACAGTGGCGGATCTCCAACAAGGGCGGGGACGCCCATGTCATATGAGTGACGGTGCGTGCGGGAAGGGTTACGTGATGTGGGGGGAGTGGTCAGTGATAACGGACAATTGCCAACGATTGGACTGAGAGTGACCGCTGTCCCGCCCGGCTGTATGGCGGGCGGAATGACCCTTTTTGTGGCGGGGTACTCCATTGGCGAGGGCGGCGCCGTCGCCCGGAATGGCGCTTTTGCGCCGGTGTAAGTGAGTAAAATCACATGGTCTCCCTGGCTTTGTTCCGCCGGGAGTGGGGAACGCGCGTCTAGCCTTCCCGTTGACAGGGACGACCGTAACGACAAGCGCGAGGGACCGTACGACCGGTGAAGACGACCATGATGTTCCGCACCATAGCGAACCCCCGACGCACCACGCTGGCGCACCTGGAGGACGCCGACGAGCTGCGCCCGACCGTGGTCGAGCAGTCCCGGGAGCCCGACGCCCTCCCCGCCTCCACCGCCAACCCCCGCCGCACCGTGCTGACCGAGGTCCCGGAAGGGCGGGGCGGGCACTGAGCCGCCGCCCCTGAGGCCGCCGCGCGCCGGCCGCGCCGCCGGTCCGCCGCCCACCCGGGTGGAGCGCCTGCCCGGAGGGCGCGGGCGGCCACCGGGCGGACCGCTCCGCCGGGGCGTGCGCCCGCCGCGCGGGTCCCGGCCCCGGCGATGGGCCGTCCGCCGCCGGGGCGGCGTTAGCCTGGGACGTCAGTCTCCGGCCAGTGACAGTGAGGGGCAGCGGCTTCCCGTGCGCATCGCAAGATTCTCCATCGACGGCAATGTCGCCTTCGGTGTCGTGGAAGGGGAGCCGTCCGACCCGGACGGCCCCGTGCTCGACATCGTCAAGGGCCACCCGTTCGCCGAGTTCGAGCGCTCCGGGCGCAAGGTGCCGCTGAGCCAGGTGCGGCTGCTGCCCCCGGTGCTCCCCAGCAAGGTCGTCGCCATCGGCCGCAACTACGCCGAACACGCGGCCGAGCTGGGGCATGAGGTGCCCGGGGTACCCGTCACCTTCTTCAAGCCCTCCACCGCCGTGAGCGGCCCCGGCGACCCCATCCCGTACCCCTCCTTCTCGCAGGAGGTGCACCACGAGGCCGAACTGGCCGTGGTGATCGGCCGGATGTGCCGGGAGGTCCCCCGGGACCGTGCCCACGAGGTCATCCTCGGCTACACCTGCGCCAACGACGTCACGGCCCGGGACGTCCAGCGGGCCGAGGACCAATGGGCGCGCGCCAAGGGGTTCGACGGCTCCTGTCCGCTCGGCCCCTGGGTGGAGACCGAGCTGGACCCGTCCGACCTCGGCATCATGTGCACGGTCAACGGTGAGCAGCGCCAGCTCGGCCGGACGGGGGAGATGGTCCGCTCCGTCGCCGATCTCGTCGTGCACATCACCCAGGCGATGACGCTGCTCCCCGGAGACGTGATCCTCACCGGGACCCCGGCCGGCGTCGGGCCCCTCACCGTCGGCGACGAGGTCGCCGTCACCATCGAAGGCATCGGCACTCTCACCAACAAGGTGATCAAGCGTGACTAGCGCACCCCTCCCGTACCCCGTCCGTGTCCGTTTCTGCCCCTCGCCGACCGGCAACCCGCACGTCGGCCTGGTCCGCACGGCGCTGTTCAACTGGGCGTTCGCCCGCCACCACGGGGGCACCCTCGTCTTCCGCATCGAGGACACGGACGCCGCCCGCGACTCCGAGGAGTCCTACGCGCAGCTCCTGGACGCCATGCGCTGGCTCGGCCTCGACTGGGACGAGGGCCCCGAGGTGGGCGGCCCGCACGCGCCGTACCGGCAGTCGCAGCGGACGGACCTCTACGCGGACGTCGCGCGCCGCCTGGAGGAGGCCGGCCACGCCTACCGGTGCTACTGCTCCGCCGAGGAGCTGGAGGCCCGGCGTGACGCCGCCCGCGCCGCGGGCAAGCCCTCCGGCTACGACGGCAAGTGCCGCGCGCTCACGCAGGAGGAGATCGTCGCCTACCGCGCGGAGGAGCGCACCCCCATCCTCCGCTTCCGGATGCCCGACGAGCCGATCACCTTCACCGACCTGGTCCGCGGCGAACTCACCTTCACCCCGGAGAACGTCCCGGACTACGGCATCGTCCGGGCCAACGGCGCGCCGCTCTACACCCTGGTCAACCCGGTCGACGACGCGCTGATGGAGATCACCCACGTCCTCCGCGGCGAGGACCTGCTCTCCTCCACGCCGCGGCAGATCGCCCTCTACCGCGCGCTGGCCGACATCGGCGTGGGCAACGGCTCCGTGCCGCGCTTCGGGCACCTCCCCTATGTCATGGGGGAGGGGAACCGGAAGCTCTCCAAGCGCGACCCGCAGTCCTCGCTCAACCTCTACCGCGAGCGGGGCTTCCTCCCCGAGGGGCTGCTCAACTACCTCTCCCTGCTGGGCTGGTCGCTCGCCGAGGACCGGGACATCTTCACCCTGGAGGAGATGGTCGCCGCCTTCGACGTGGCGGACGTCAACGCCAACCCGGCCCGGTTCGACCTCAAGAAGTGCGAGGCGATCAACGCCGTGCACCTGCGGGCGCTGCCGGCGGAGGAGTTCGCCCGCCGGCTCGTCCCCTTCCTCTTCCCCGGCGAGGAGCCGACGGACGAGCAGCGGGAACTGCTCTCCCGCGCCGCGCCGCTGACCCAGGAGCGGATGACGGTCCTCAGCGAGATCACCGGGATGCTCGGCTTCCTCTTCGTACGGCCCGAGGAGTTCCGGGTGGACGAGGCCGACGCGGCCAAGGCGCTGACCCCGGACGCCCGGCCCGTGCTGGAGGCGAGCCTCGCGGCGCTGCGGGACCTGCGGCAGTTCACCCCGGACCCGATTCAGGCCGCACTCCGCGAGGCGCTGGTGGACGGGCTCGGCATCAAGCCCAAGCACGCCTTCACCCCGCTGCGGGTGGCGGTCACCGGCCGCCGGGTCTCCCCGCCGCTTTTCGAGTCCATGGAACTGCTGGGGCGTGACGAGACGCTGCGCCGGCTTCAGATCGCGCTGGAGCGGGTCTCCACCGCCTGACGTGCGGGGCTCCCGGGGCGGGACCGCGGGCTGCCGTGGGGTGGGGCCGGACCCCGGCGCTCCCACGGGAATCCGGGCCCGCCCGGGGGCGCCGCCACCGCGGCGAAGCCGTTTTGGAGCGCTGTCCACGATCGGGTAATGTTCTTCCTGCGCCGCCCGCCCGGGCCGGAAGATCCGGTCGGACAGCGCGACCAGGCAAAACCCCGTCCAGTCTGTATGGGGTTGCGTTTCGGTGGGCTATGGTGTAATTGGCAGCACGAGTGATTCTGGTTCACTTAGTCTAGGTTCGAGTCCTGGTAGCCCAGCAAGAGATCTCGTCGGAACTCTCTTGTGCGCAGGTGATCTCCTGTGTGTGCAGTGACTTGCCCCCGTTGTGTAGCGGCCTAGCACGCCGCCCTCTCAAGGCGGTAGCGCCGGTTCGAATCCGGTCGGGGGTACGGATCCGCATCGGCCTCCGGGTAGCTCCCGGGTGGCCGGTTCCGGGTCGTCTAGGGCCCCCGTTGTGTAGCGGCCTAGCACGCCGCCCTCTCAAGGCGGTAGCGCCGGTTCGAATCCGGTCGGGGGTACTGGTCTATACCATGGGCTATGGTGTAATTGGCAGCACGAGTGATTCTGGTTCATTTAGTCTAGGTTCGAGTCCTGGTAGCCCAGCGCGATCACGCCTGTGTCCGCCGTTCCCGGCGATGAACACAGGACTCGCAGGCCCCCGTTGTGTAGCGGCCTAGCACGCCGCCCTCTCAAGGCGGTAGCGCCGGTTCGAATCCGGTCGGGGGTACAGCAGGAAACGGCAGAAGACCCCGCCCCCGGCGGGGTCTTCTGCCGTTGTGGGCTCACGGCTCCGCCCGCCGGGGCCCGCGGATCCGCCGTTGCCCGTGTGCCGGCCGTTGCCGCTCGCGTTCCGTCCGCCCCGGCCCGCGGTCATTCGTCGCCGGCGCATGCCCGGTTCGCCGTCGGCCCACGGCCGGCTCGCGGCCTCCTCCCGGGCGGCGCGCCGGGACCGCCGGGGCCTGCCGGTTCACGGTGGGAGCCGGTTCCGCGCGGATCGCCGGCCGCCGGCCCGGTTCAGGAGCCGTTGCGGCGCAGTGCCTCGCTGAGCCGGCCCGCGGCGTCGATGACGGCCTGGGCGTGCATCCGGCCCGGGTGGCGGGTCAGCCGCTCGATCGGGCCGGAGACCGAGACGGCGGCCACGACCCGGTTGGACGGCCCGCGGACCGGTGCGGAGACCGAGGCCACGCCCGGCTCGCGTTCGCCGATGGACTGGGCCCAGCCCCGGCGCCGTACCCCCGACAGGGCGGTCGCCGTGAAGCGGGCGCCCTGCAACCCGCGGTGCAGCCGCTCCGGCTCCTCCCAGGCCATGAGGATCTGCGCCGCCGAACCGGCCTTCATCGGCAGGGTCGAGCCGACCGGCACGGTGTCCCGCAGTCCGGACAGCCGCTCCGCCGCCGCCACGCAGATGCGCATGTCCCCCTGGCGCCGGTAGAGCTGCGCGCTCTCCCCGGTGACGTCCCGCAGGTGCGTGAGCACCGGTCCCGCCGTCGCCAGCAGCCGGTCCTCACCCGCCGCGGCGGCCAGCTCCGCCAGCCGCGGTCCGAGGATGAACCGGCCCTGCATGTCCCTCGCCACGATCCGGTGGTGTTCCAGGGCCACCGCGAGCCGGTGGGCCGTCGGCCGGGCGAGCCCGGTCGCGGCGACCAGCCCGGCGAGGGTGGCCGGGCCGGACTCCAGTGCGCTCAGTACCAGAGCCGCCTTGTCGAGAACACCGACCCCGCTGGAGCCGCTAGAGTTGTCCATGGCTCGATATTCGCGTCTCAGAGTATGAAACGCAAGTTCACTTTTCCCCGGAAGCCGCCAATCTGTTGGAAGCGGCCCGGGGGAAACGACGGCGGTACGGCCGCCGGACACCGGGCTCCGGGCGGGCGGCCGCCCGGCGGCGCCAGGTCGCGCAACCGCCCGCGGATCACCGCGGGACGGCAACGACAGCCGAGACGGGCCGGCAGAGCCGCCGGCCGGAGGGAAAGCGATGGGACGGACACTCGCGGAGAAGGTCTGGGACGACCATGTCGTCCGGCGCGCGGAAGGCGAGCCCGACCTTCTCTTCATCGATCTGCACCTGCTGCACGAGGTGACCAGCCCCCAGGCGTTCGACGGGCTCCGCAAGAGCGGCCGCCGGGTGCGGCGCCTCGACCTGACCATCGCCACCGAGGACCACAACACCCCCACCCTGGACATCGACAAGCCCATCGCCGACCCGGTCTCCCGGGTCCAGCTGGAGACCCTCCGCAAGAACTGCGCGGACTTCGGTGTCCGGCTGCATCCGCTCGGTGACGTGGAGCAGGGCGTCGTCCACGTGGTGGGACCGCAGCTCGGGCTGACCCAGCCGGGGACGACCGTGGTCTGCGGTGACAGCCACACCTCCACCCATGGCGCGTTCGGCGCGCTCGCCTTCGGCATCGGCACCAGCCAGGTCGAGCACGTCCTGGCCACCCAGACCCTGCCGCTCGCCCCGTTCCGCACCATGGCCGTCACGGTCGAGGGCGAGCTGCCCCCGGACGTCACGGCCAAGGACCTCATCCTGGCGATCATCGCGCGGATCGGCACCGGCGGCGGGCAGGGCTACGTCATCGAGTACCGGGGCCCGGCCATCGAGAAGCTCTCGATGGAGGCCCGGATGACCATCTGCAACATGTCGATCGAGGCCGGCGCCCGGGCGGGCATGATCGCTCCGGACCGGACCACCTTCGACTACCTGCGGGACCGCCCGCACGCCCCGCAGGGCGAGGAGTGGGACGCGGCGGTCGCGTACTGGGAGACGCTCCGCACCGACGAGGACGCGGTCTTCGACCACGAGGTCGTCATCGACGCCGCCGAGCTGGCGCCCTTCGTCACCTGGGGTACCAACCCCGGCCAGGGTGCGCCGCTCTCGGCGTCCGTGCCCGACCCGGCCTCCTTCGCCGACCCCAGCGAGCGGTACGCCGCCGAGAAGGCCCTGGAGTACATGGCGCTGGAGCCGGGCCGGCCGCTGCGTGAGGTCGCCGTGGACACCGTCTTCGTCGGTTCCTGCACCAACGGCCGCATCGAGGACCTGCGCTCGGCCGCCGCCGTGCTCCGCGGGCGCTCGGTCGCCGAGGGGGTACGGATGCTGGTGGTGCCCGGCTCGGTCCGGGTGTCGCTCCAGGCCGTGGAGGAAGGGCTGGACAAGGTCTTCACCGAGGCGGGTGCCGAGTGGCGGCACGCCGGCTGCTCGATGTGCCTGGGCATGAACCCCGACCAGCTGGCTCCGGGGGAGCGGGCGGCCTCCACCTCCAACCGGAACTTCGAGGGGCGGCAGGGCAAGGGCGGCCGGACCCATCTGGTGTCGCCGCAGGTGGCCGCCGCCACCGCCGTGCTGGGGCATCTCGCCTCGCCGGCCGACCTGTCCGACGTCCCGGCTCTCGTGGAGGCCTGAGGAACCATGGAAGCTTTCACCACGCACACCGGCCGGGCGGTGCCGCTGCGCCGCAGCAACGTCGACACCGACCAGATCATCCCGGCCCACTGGCTGAAGAAGGTCACCCGGGACGGCTTCGAGGACGGGCTGTTCGAGGCCTGGCGCCGGGACCCGGAGTTCGTGCTCAACCGGCCCGAGCGGCAGGGGGCGACGGTCCTGGTGGCCGGACCCGACTTCGGCACCGGCTCCTCCCGGGAGCACGCCGTCTGGGCGCTGCAGAACTACGGCTTCAAGGCGGTGATCTCCTCCCGCTTCGCCGATATCTTCCGGGGGAACTCGCTGAAGAACGGCCTGCTCACGGTGGTTCTGGAGCAGGAGATCGTGGACGCGCTCCAGCAGCTCACCGAGCGGGACCCGGCCGCCGCGATCACGGTGGACCTCGTGGCGCGTGAGGTGCGGGCCGAGGGCGTCACGGCCCCCTTCGAGCTGGACGAGAACTCCCGCTGGCGCCTCCTCAACGGGCTCGACGACATCTCGATCACCCTGCGGAACGAGGCGGACATCGCCGCCTACGAGAGCGCCCGGCCCGCGTTCAAGCCGCGCACCACCCTCGTCTGACCGGCCCGTTCCCGGCCTCCCGCCCCGCCGGGGCGGGAGGCCCGGCCAGGACCCGAACGGCACACCGCGCCCCCCGCCTTCCGGCTGGGGGCGCGGTGGTGTGCGAACCTCTTCCCTGGACCGGGTTGCGGCCCCGCGGGGTAACAACTCGCCTCAGATGGCACAATCTGTGCATGGACCGCGACGCCCAACTCCAGCTCTACGAGCTCGTCGCGAGCCGCCTCAAGGAAGCGCACGCCCGCGTGCGCTCGCTGCGTATCCCGGAGGGCGAACGGATGGCGCTCTCCCGGAAGCTGCTCGCCATCACGGCCGCGGCCAAACACGATCTCCCGCGCGCGGCACGGCGTCTGGACCGCTTCATGCAGGAACTCGACGACAGCCGATTACGCCGCCCCTTCTCTGCGTAAAGATCGTGATTCATTGCGGCACAAGGGTGATTAGACCGTTTCGTCTTTGATTTGCGGTATATATCTGCCTAACGTGCGAAATCGCCCGAACTGCCTGGTTCGGGCTGGCTAGTTTTGTTTCCGAAGGGGAAGACGTGAACAAGGCGCAGCTCGTAGAAGCGATCGCGGACAAGCTCGGCGGCCGGCAGAACGCCGCCGAGGCCGTCGACGCGGTGCTGGACGCGATCGTCCGTGCGGTGGTCGCCGGGGACCGGGTCTCGGTCACCGGCTTCGGTTCCTTCGAGAAGGTCGACCGCCCGGCGCGGTACGCCCGTAACCCGCAGACCGGGGAGCGGGTCCGGGTGAAGAAGACCTCCGTGCCGCGCTTCCGCGCCGGCCAGGGGTTCAAGGACCTGGTCAGCGGCAGCAAGAAGCTCCCCAAGGGAGGCGAGGTGGCCGTGAAGAAGGCGCCGAAGGGCAGTCTCACGGGCGGGGCCACGACCCGCACCACCACCAAGGCCGCGGCGAAGAAGGCCGCCGCCAAGAAGAGCGCGGCCAAGCGGACGACCGCCACGGCCAAGAAGACGGCCGCCAAGAAGGCCACCCCCGCGAAGAAGACGGTGACCAAGAAGGCGGCGGCCAAGACCGGCGCCGCGAAGAAGACGACGGCGAAGAAGTCGGCACCGGCGAAGAAGACCACCGCCAAGAAGGCGCCGGCCCGCAAGGCCACCTCGCGCACCGCCGCCGCGAAGAAGACGGCCGCCCGCTCCAAGTGAGCGGCCTCCTCGGCCGGCCGGCACCGCCGGATCGACCGAGGGGCAGGGCGGCAGCCGTACCCCCCATCGCCGGGCCGGGCTCCTTGCGAGCCCGGCCCGCGGCATGTGCGGGACCCGGGCCGGCGCGGTGCGCCCCGGCTCGCCGCCGGACGGGGACCCCGCGGGACCGGTGGCGGAAGCGCCGCGACGCGGGACCGCTGCCCGGCGTGCGCCGGTTCGGCCGTCGCCTCCGGGGACGGCCTCCCGTAGGCCGGGATTCCGGGAGGCCGGGGGCGCAGGAGCCCGGGGCGCGGGAGCGGTGCCGGTGGCCGGAGCGGGGCGCGCCGAGGAGCGGCCGGGGGCGCGGCGGCGGCCGGTGTCCGGCGCGACGGCCCGGGGAGTAAGCGGACGGGCGCGGCCCCGGGGCGGACGCCGTGGCCGGTGCGCCGCCCGGTACCCGGGCGAACGGGCCGGGGCGAACCGGCCGGAGGGGGGCCGACGGGGGGCGGGCCGGGCGGCCGGAGGGTCCCAGGACTCAGAACGTCTGCAAGGTGACGAGGGAGACGCGCCGTCCGCCGCCGGGCCCGCCCCCGCCCTCCCCCTCCGCCGGCCCGGCCGCCGCGTATTCGATGCGGACCCGCTGGCCCGGGCGGAGCAGCCGCAGCCCGCCCGCGTCGAAGGCCGCCGCGTCGAACTCCACGGGCGTCCCGTCGTCGAGGAGCACGCTGCCGGAGCGGGTCTCGGGGTCATAGGTGTACGCGGTGGCCTGCATGGCCGCAGCGTAACGGCCGCCGGTGTCAGTCGGCGATGAGCAGCCGCCCGGTGAGGGCCGCCGTGCGGGGACCCACGCCCAGCCGGAGGGCGGCCCGCAGGTCCGCCCCGGTGTCCACGTCCTGCCGTACCGAGGCGACCGAGGGCGGGGTGAGCTCCACGGCGCCGGACCGGAGGTGGCGTTCCCGGGACGGACCGCCGAACGCCGGGCCGAGTTCCCGGCCCGGGGCCGCGGCCAGGAACGTCGTACCGGCGCCCGCCGCGTCCGCCAGAAAGGCGCGGGGGAAGGCGGCCGAAGCGGCCAGCACACGCGCCAGTTCCACCGGCCGCAGCGCCGGCAGATCCGCGTTGAGCGCCGCCACGGCGGCCCCCGGCCGTGCCCGGCGTACCGACCGGGCGCCGTGCTCCAGGGCGGCGTTCAGCCCCGCGCGGGGCGTGTCCGGCACCACCCGGGCGCCGAGGCCGGACAGCGCGGCGCCGGCCAGCGGGTCGTCCGTGACCACCGTCACCTCGCGCACCCCGGGGGTGGACACCGCCGCGGCCACCGTGTCCTGCGCGAACGCCAGAGCCAGTCCCGGCCGCAGCGCCGCGCCGGCGGCATCCGCCAGCCGGCTCTTGGCCACGGTCAGGGGCTTCACCGGCACCACCAGTGACCACTCCACGCCCGGTCCCTTCCTCGCGCGGTGTGCCGACCCCCGCATTCTCACCCGCGCCCGAACCTCTGCTCGACCCCGGGGTTACCGTGTCCTCGACAGAGCGGGACCCTGGGGCGACACTTGTGCGGCTGCCCACCCGCAGCGCAGTACGGTCCCACGAGGAGGGTGTCCGAGTGTCCCGCCGCAAAATCGGCTTCTGGTACCGCCTGGCCGCGGTCATCGCGAAACCGCCGCTCCTCCTCCTGTTCAAGCGGGAGTGGCGCGGGGCGGAGCACGTTCCGGCGGACGGCGGGTTCATCACCGCGATCAACCACAATTCCGCGCTCGACCCGATCTCGTACGCGCATTTCCAGTACAACACCGGCCGGGTGCCGCGATTCCTCGCCAAGGCTTCCCTCTTCCGGGTCCCGTTCGTCGGCAGCGTGCTGCGCGGCACCGGGCAGATCCCCGTCTACCGGGAATCGGCGGACGCCGCCAGCGCCTTCCGCGCCGCCGTCGACGCCGTCAACCGTGGTGAGTGCGTGGCCTTCTACCCCGAGGGCACGCTCACCCGCGATCCCGAGCAGTGGCCCATGCACGGCAAGACCGGGGTGGCCCGGGTCGCCCTGCTCACCAAGGCCCCGGTGATCCCGGTGGCGCAGTGGGGTGCCAACGAGGCGGTGCCGCCGTACGCCAGGACGAAGCGGGTCCGCCTCTTCCCCCGGAAGACGCTGCGGGTCACGGCCGGCCCGCCGGTGGACCTCTCCGCCTACTACGGGCAGGAACTCAACCCCCAGGTGCTGCGTGAGGCCACCGAGACCGTCATGCTCGCGATCACGGAACTCCTCGCCGAGGTGCGGGGCGAACCGGTGCCCGGGGAGCTCTACGATCACGGCAGGGCCCGCGCACAGCGGCACGGGCCGGGCGGAGGCAGCCCACACCGGCGAGGACAGGGAGATGGCGCGTGACGCGCTGCGCGGTCTACGGAACGGGATCATGGGGGACCGCTTTCGCGATGGTGCTCGGTGACGCCGGCTGCGAGGTGACCCTCTGGGGCCGCCGCCGGGAACCGGTCGACGCCGTCAACACCACCCGGAGCAACCCCGGGTACCTGCCCGGTGTGGAACTCCCGCCGACCGTGCGGGCCACCACCGACCCCGGCGAGGCCGCGCGCGGCGCCGACTTCACGGTGCTCGCCGTCCCGTCCCAGACCCTGCGCGCCAACCTCGGGGCCTGGGCGCCGCTGCTGCACCCGGGCACCGTGCTCGTCAGCCTGATGAAGGGCGTCGAGCTGGGCACCGCCAAGCGGATGAGCGAGGTCGCCCAGGAGGTCGCCGGGGTGCCGGCGGACCGGGTCGCCGTGCTCACCGGGCCCAACCTGGCCCCGGAGATCGCCGCCCGTCAGCCGGCCGCGGCCGTCGTGGCCTGCGCCGACGAGTCCGTCGCCCGGCGGCTCCAGTCCGCCTGCCACACCCCGTACTTCCGCCCCTACACCAACACCGACGTGGTCGGCTGCGAGCTGGGGGGCGCCGTGAAGAACGTCATCGCCCTCGCGGTGGGCATCGCCGACGGGATGGGGCTCGGTGACAACACCAAGGCCTCGCTGATGACCCGGGGCCTGGCCGAGACCGGCCGGCTGGGCGCCGCGATGGGCGCCGACGCGCACACCTTCGCCGGGCTGGCCGGGATGGGCGACCTCATCGCCACCTGCTCCTCGCCCCTCTCCCGCAACCACACCTTCGGCACCAACCTGGGCCGTGGCATGACGCTGGAACAGACCATCGCGGCGACCAAGCAGACCGCGGAGGGCGTCAAGTCCTGCGAGTCCGTGCTCGACCTGGGCCGGCGGCACGGCGTCGACATGCCGATCACGGAGACGGTGGTGGAGATCGTCCACGACGGCAAGCCGCCGATGGTCGCCCTCAAGGACCTGATGTCGCGGAGCGCCAAACCCGAGCGCCACTGACCTGCCGTCACCCGTCGTCCCCCGGCGGCCGCCGCGGGGACCGCCGTGCCGGGCGCCCCGGCGGGGCCGTCACGGTGCCGCCGCGGTGCCGTCGCCCACGAGGTTCCACGCGGCGTTCGCGGCGGCGATCCGCCCGCGCGGAGCCGTCCGGCGGAACCGGCGGATCCCGCCCACGCCGACCGGGTGCCCGTGGCTGACGCGGCGCCGGGTGCGCAGGGTAGTCTCAGGCCGATATGAGCAGCGAGTCCTCTCCCCAGAGCCCCAGCCGGAGCCACAGCCGGAGCCCCAGCGTGAACCCCAGCGTGAGCCCCGTCCCCGCCGGTGGCGGGGCCCGGAAGCCGCGCGTCGCCGTCGTGTTCGGCGGGCGCAGCTCCGAACACGCCATCTCCGTGGTCACCGCCGGCGCCGTGATGGCGGCCATCGACCGGAACGCCTACGAGGTGTTGCCCATCGGCATCACCACGGACGGCCGCTGGGCGCTGACGGCCGACGACCCCGCGCGCATGGCGATCGAGGGACGGACGCTGCCGAGCGTGGACCGGCTCGCCGAGTCCGCCGAGGGCGGGGTGCTGCTGCCGGTCGACCCGGCCGGCCGCGAGGTCGTCTACAGCGAGCCCGGGCAGGTGCCCAAGTCGCTGGGCGAGGTGGACGTCGTCTTCCCCGTGCTGCACGGGCCGTACGGCGAGGACGGCACCCTGCAAGGGCTGCTGGAGCTGTCCGGGGTGCCGTATGTGGGCTCCGGCGTGCTCGCCTCGGCGGTGGGCATGGACAAGGAGTACATGAAGCGGGTCTTCACCTCCTTCGGCCTGGCCGTCGGCCCGTACACGGTGATCCGGCCCCGCGAGTGGGAGCGGGACGGTGGCGACGGACCCGGCGCCGCCGCCCGCGCGAAGATCATCGAATTCGCCGCGGAGCACGGCTGGCCGGTCTTCGTGAAGCCCGCCCGCGCCGGCTCCTCCATGGGGATCAGCCGGGTCGGCGGCCCGGACGAGCTGGACGCGGCGCTCGCCGAGGCCCGCCGGCACGACCCCAAGGTGCTGGTCGAGGCGGCCCTCAGCGGCCGGGAGATCGAGTGCGGGGTGCTGGAGTTCGAGGACGGGCCGCGGGCGAGCGTCCCCGCCGAGATCCCGCCCGTCACCGCGCACGACTTCTACGACTTCGAGGCCAAGTACATCGACTCGGCCGCCGGGCTGGTGCCCGCGCCGCTGACGGAGGAGCAGACCGCCCGGGTGCGGGAGCTGGCCGTCCGCGCCTTCGACGCCGCGGCCTGTGAGGGCCTGGTGCGCGCGGACTTCTTCCTGCGGGAGGACGGCGAGTTCGTCATCAACGAGATCAACACCATGCCCGGCTTCACCCCCATCTCCATGTACCCGCGGATGTGGCAGGAGAGCGGCGTCAGCTATCCCGAGCTGGTGGACCTGCTGATCAAGGCCGCGCTGCGGCGGCCGACCGGGCTGCGCTGAACCGCCCCGCGGCGGGGTCAGAGCGTTTCGGGGATGGTCCGGCCGACGGCGTCCGCGAGGTCGGTGAGCGGGTTGACCTCGGGCGCGTACTCCGAGGGGACGGTCACCTCCACATACGTCTCGCGCAGCGTGGTGGTGAAGCGGTATCCGTCCGGCTGCCGCTCCGGGAGCCAGAGCACTCCGTTGACCTCTATGCCGTCGGCGGTGGGGTCGTAGTGCTCACTGTCCGGTACCAGGATCCCGGGGCGCGGCACCCCGCAGCGGAGCTGCACGGCCGGATCACCCCAGTCCGCGGCGTAGTCCGAGGCCGGCCCGGAGGAGCTGCGCCCCAGCCCGTCCACCCGCTCGGGGAGTTCCTGCTGCAACGCGCGGCAGAGCTTCGCGGCCTCGGGCCCGGGGGCCGGGACGGGGCGGGAGCCGCTCTGGCCGGAGCAGCCGGTGGCGCACAGCAGTACGGCGGCGGTGGCCGCCCCCGCCGACAGGGCCGACAGGCCGGACAGGCGGGAGAGCCGGGCCGGGCGGGAGGGAGCGGGCGGACGGGAAAGATCGCCGAGACGGGGCGGGCGGCGGTGCGGAACGGTGCTCACCGGGCCGACAATACCGGCGGCCCGCGGCCGGCCCGGCGGGTGCCCGGCCGCTCAGACGTGGACGACGGGGCAGGTCAGCGTGCGGGTGATGCCCTCGATCTGCTGAACCCTGGCCACCACCAGCCGTCCCAGCTCGTCGACGGTCTCGGACTCGGCGCGCACGATCACGTCGTACGGGCCGGTGACGTCCTCGGCCTTGATCACCCCGGGCAGTTCGGCGACGCGTTCGGCGACCGCGGAGGCCTTGCCGACCTCGGTCTGGATCAGGATGTACGCCTGTACCACGGAACCTCCAGGGCGGCTACGAGGATCATGGGGAAAGAAGGGACGCCACGGTACCGCGCCGCCGGGCGGCACGGGGAGACCCCGCACGGACCGCGGGGCGCCGGCGGTGCCCGCGGTGGCGCACCGTACGGGAAGCAGCCCGGGGACGGCCGCCGGCACCGCGGCCCGGCGGCGGGGCCCACCGGCGGGGGCCGTCGTGCCCGCCGGGCCGAGACAGCTGAGATAGGGGCACAGGGATGAAGGGCACCGTGGGGGAGCTGGGCGAGTTCGGCCTCATCAGAGAGCTGACCGCCCGGCTCACCACCACCCCGGCCGTGGCGCTGGGACCCGGCGACGACGCGGCGGTCGTCGCGGCACCGGACGGACGCGTCGTCGCCAGCACGGACGTCCTGCTGGAAGGGCGGCACTTCCGCCGTGACTGGTCCACCGCCTACGACGTCGGGCGGAAGGCCGCCGCGCAGAACATGGCGGACATCGCGGCGATGGGCGCGGTCCCGACGGCGCTGCTGCTCGGGCTGGTCGTCCCCGCCGAGCTGCCGGCCACCTGGCCCGCCGAGCTGATGGACGGGTTGCGCGACGAGTGCCAGGTCGCCGGGGCGGCCGTGGTCGGCGGAGACCTGGTCCGCGGGGACACGATCACCGTCTCGATCACCGCGCTCGGCGATCTCCGCGGTGCCGGTCCCGTCACCCGCTCCGGGGCCCGCCCCGGGGACGTGGTGGCCGTCACCGGCTGGCTGGGCTGGTCCGCCGCCGGGCACGCCGTGCTCTCCCGCGGTTTCCGCTCCCCCCGGGCGTTCGTGGAGGCGCACCGCCGGCCCGAGCCGCCGTACCACGCGGGGCCGGCGGCGGCCGCGCTCGGCGCCACCGCCATGACCGACGTCAGCGACGGGCTGATCGCCGACCTCGGGCACATCGCCGCGGCCAGCGGGGCCGGTGTCGATGTGCGCTCCGGTGCCGTGGACATCCCCTCCCAGATGGCCGACATCGGCCAGGCCGTGGGGGTCGACCCGCTGCACTGGGTGCTCAGCGGCGGGGAGGACCACGCGATCGTCGCCTGTTTCCCGGCAGGCACCAAGCTGCCCGCACGCTGGCGGGTGATCGGCGAGGTGCTGGGCCGTTCCGCGCTGCCACGGGTCACGGTGGACGGAGCGCCCTGGGGGACGGCCGGCTGGGACCACTTCGGCGGCGACGGGGAGCCCGGGTAACCCCGGGCACCGGCGGGGCGCCGGGCCGAACCGGGTAGATTCGCCGCCGTGGACACATCCCGGAACCCCGCCCCCGGTCAGGCCCCTCCGCTCGTGCTCACCGTCGCGGGCTCGGATTCGGGGGGCGGCGCGGGCATCCAGGCGGACCTCAAGACGATGCTCGCGCTCGGCACCCACGGCATGAGCGTGCTCACCGCCGTCACCGCCCAGAACTCCCGGGGCGTGCAGGGCGCGTGGGAGCTGCCCGGGGAGGCGGTCCGCGACCAGTTCCGCAGCGTCGTGGACGACATCGGGGTGCACGCGGTCAAGACCGGGATGCTCTCCTCGGCCGCGCTGGTGGAGACCGTCGCCGGCCTCCTCGCCGACTGCGGCGCGCCGGTCGTGGTGGACCCGGTGGGAGTCTCCAAGCACGGCGATCCGCTGCTGGCCCCGTCCGCGCTGGACGCCGTGCGGACCAAGCTGCTGCCCGTGGCGACCGTCGCCACCCCGAACCTGCCCGAGGTGGAACAGCTCACCGGGGTGCGCGTGGTGGACGAGGGCGGGCTGCGCGAGGCCGCGGCGGCGGTGCTCGCCCTCGGCCCGCGGTGGGCGCTGGTCAAGGGCGGCCATCTGCCGGGCGAGGCGGTGGACCTGCTCACCGACGGCCGCGCGGAGCACTGGCTGCGCGCTCCCCGCCACGACAACCGCCACACCCACGGCACCGGCTGCACCCTGGCCGCCGCCACAGCGGCGGAGCTGGCGAAGGGCGCGCGGGTGCCGGCCGCGGTCGCGGCGGCCAAGGAGTACGTCACCGGCGCGATCGCCGGCGGGTTCGCCCTCGGCTCGGGCATCGGGCCGGTGGACCACGCCTGGCGGCTGCGCGGCTGAGCCCGGGCGCGCGGGGCGGTGCCCGGCTCCGCGGCCGTTCCGGGCCGGGCGAACGAAGGTGCCGCGAAGGCCCCGGGCTCGCGGCGTCCGGAACGGCACCTCGCCGCGTCGTCCTCCGCGCCCGGCTCCGGTACCTGAGCCGGACGGGGGCGCCGGAGGAGCCGTGCGGTGAACCGTCCCGGTCACGGCACCGGTGGCATCAGGGCGGGTGGGCGGCGTCCCTGGCCGGCGCCGGGCCCGGCGGTGCGCGGTGCCGGGTGGTAACCGCCGCCACCTGCCGCGGGACATGCGAAGGCCGGCCCACCCGGAGGCGGACCGGCTTCGGCGACCGGGGAAGGGCCGCGCTACGACAGGGACGTCAGCGCGAGACCTTGCCGGCCTTGATGCACGAGGTGCAGACGTTGAGCCGCTTCGGCGTCCGACCGACCACGGCGCGCACCGTCTGGATGTTGGGGTTCCAACGACGGCGCGTGCGGCGGTGCGAGTGGGAGATGTTGTTGCCGAAGCTCGGCCCCTTGCCGCAGACGTCGCAGTTGGCAGCCACGGGTCACTCCAAAGACTTCAGATGCACGTACGGTGAATCCCCGGGCGCGCCGGGATCCGTCTTCGGCGACCGGCGCTGCCAGGGGGGAATGTCCCGACCCAGGTCGGGCAACCGGAGCAGCATACAACGGCCGCTCCCGTACAGCGAAACTACCACGGGAGTCCACGGCCCCCCTCCGGCCGGGGCCCGCTCCGCGGCTACGCTGCCGAGGGCCCGCCGCCCCGGCCCAAGGAGGACACCGGTGCCCCAGACCCCCGACGCCGCCATGGTGCGCGCCTGGTGCGGACTCGCCCTGGAGGCGCTGGGGAAGGCGCGGGAGGACATCGACGCCATCAACGTCTATCCGGTCGCCGACGGGGACACCGGCACCAATCTCTATTTCACCGTCGAGTCCGCGGCCCGTGCCGTCGAGGCGGTCTTCACCGCCCACGAGGCGGGGGACCAGGCCGGCCCGGAACGGGACGGGGCGGGCGGCGGGGACGGGAGCGACGGGGTGGGGGCCCCGGGCGGGCTGCCCTCGCCGGCCGAGGCGCTGCGGGCCATGACCCACGGCGCGCTGATCGGCGCGCGGGGGAACTCCGGCACCATCCTCGCCCAGATGCTCCGCGGACTGGCCGAGGTCCTCGCCGAGCCGGGGGACCCGGGTGCCCAAGGCACCCAGGACTCCCGGGGCGCGGAGGACGCGCGGCACACCGGGGACGTGCGAGAGGCCAAGGGCGCCGGGGGCCCGGAGCGCGGGGGCGCTCCCGGCGCCGGCCCCGTCCCGGGGGGAGCCGGGACGGCCGGGGCCCCCGCGCACGACGGGACGGCCGGGACGGCCGGGACGGCCGGGGCGGCCGAGGGAGCCGCCCCGGCGGGTGACGCCGGGCGGGACCCGTCCGGCGAGCGGCTGCGGCGGGCGCTGCGCTCGGCGGGCGACGCCGCGTACCGGGCCGTCGCCCACCCCGTCGAGGGCACGATGCTGACGGTGGCCGCCGCCGCCGCGGATGCCGCCGGCGCGGCGCCGGGCGGTCCCGCCGAGGTCGTGCGCGCGGCCTACGCGGGAGCGTGCGCGGCGCTGGAGGCGACCCCCGGGCAGCTCGACGTCCTCGGGCGCGCGGGGGTGGTCGACGCCGGGGGCTGCGGCCTGGTGGCGGTGGTCGGCGCCCTGCTGGAGGCGGTGACGGGCGAGGCCCCGCGCCCGCCCGGTGGATCCTCCCGGGAGCGTCCGGTCCGGTACCCGCCGGAGGCGGGAACGGCGGAGGAGCCCGCCGCCCCGGCCGGCGGCCGTCCCTGCGCGGCGGGGGAGGCCGGTGCCGGGGACGGCCCCGTCACCGCCCCCGCGGGCCCGGCCTTCGAGGTGATGTACCTGCTGGAGGCGGGCGACGCGGCCGTGGAGGCCCTCCGGCGGCGGCTGGACCCGCTCGGCGACTCGCTCGTCGTGGTCGGGGGGGACGGGCTGTGGAACGTCCACGTCCACGTGGACGACGCGGGAGCCGCCGTCGAGGCGGGCATCGAGGCAGGCCGGCCCCACCGGGTGCGGATCAGCCACCTCGGGGCCGGGCGGACGGAGCAGCCGCCGCGCGCGGCGCGGGCCGTGGTGGCGGTCCTCCCCGGGGACGGGCTGGCGGAGCTGTGCCGGGAGGCGGGCGCGGTGGTGGTCACCGTGCGCCCCGGGGAGCCGCCCGCCGCGGGTGAACTGGTGCAGGCCGTCTGGCGCGCGCACGCCCGTGAGGTGGTGCTGCTGCCCAACGACGCCGGGCTGCGTCACACCGCCGCCGCGGCGGCCGAGCAGGCCCGCGCGGAGGGGATCCGTGTCGCCGTCATCCCCGCCCGCTCCTGCGTCCAGGGGCTCGCGGCGCTCGCCGTCCACCAGCCCGAGCGCCGCTTCGACGAGGACGTGGTCGCGATGACCGCCGCCGCCGGCGCCACCCGCCACGCGCACCTCACCGTGGCCGAGCACCGCTCCTGGACGATGGCCGGCGTCTGCCGGGCCGGGGACGTGCTCGGGCTCATCGACGGCGAGGTCGCCGTGATCGGCGAGGACCTCGCCACGACGGCCGAGGCCCTGCTGGACCGGATGCTGGCGGCCGGCGGGGAACTCGTCACCCTCGTGCTCGGCGCGGACGCGCCGGAGACCCTGGCCGGCCGGCTGGAGGAACGGGTGCGCCGCGGCCACCTCGCGGTGGACACCGTCGTCTACCACGGCGGGCAGCCCTCCGTGCCGCTGATCATCGGCGTGGAGTGACCCCCGCCGCCGCGTCCGGCCGCGGCTGTCGCACCCATGGTGTGCAATGGACGGCGTGCCCGCCCTGGACGAACCCCTGAAGAAGACGGTCGGCGGCCCCACCGCCAAGGTGCTCGCCGACCATCTGGACCTGCGCACCGCCGGCGATCTGCTCCACCACTACCCGCGCCGCTACGCGGAGCGCGGTGAGCTGACCCGCCTCGCGGACCTCCCGCTCGACGAGCACGTCACCGTCGTCGCCCGCGTCGAGGACGCCCGCCTGCACACCTTCAACCAGGGCAGGGGCACGCGGCTGGAGGTCACCCTCACCGACGGCTCCGGCCGCCTCCAGCTGGTGTTCTTCGGCCGGGCCTCCCGCCACCACCAGCGGGAGCTGCTGCCGGGCCGGCGCGGCATGTTCTCCGGCAAGGTCGGCGTCTTCAACCACCGGCGGCAGCTCGCCCACCCGGCGTACCAGCTCATGGACGGTGAGGGGGACGCCGAGACGGCCCGCGCGTGGGCCGAGGAGATCATCCCGATCTACCCGGCCTGCGCGAAGATGGAGTCCTGGAAGATCTCCCAGGCCGTCTCCACCCTCCTGGACACCCTGGAGGCCACCGGCTGGGAGGGGGTCACCGACCCGCTGCCCGAGCGCCTGCGCGCCGGGCGGGACCTCGCGCCGCTCCCCGAGGCGTTCCGCCGGGTGCACCGGCCGGCGAACCGGGCCGATGTCGACCGCGCCCGGCAGCGGCTGAAGTGGGACGAGGCGTTCGTCCTCCAGACCGCGCTGGCCCGGCGGCGGCACGCGGAGACCCGGCTGCCCGCCGTGGCGCGGGTGCCCCGGCCGGACGGCCTGCTGGCCGCCTTCGACGCCCGTCTGCCGTTCACCCTCACCGACGGCCAGCTCCGGGTCTCCGCCGAGATCCTCGGCGACCTGGCCACCGAGCACCCCATGCACCGGCTGCTCCAGGGCGAGGTGGGCTCCGGCAAGACGCTGGTGGCGCTGCGGGCCATGCTCGCCGTGGTCGACGCGGGCGGGCAGGCCGCGCTGCTCGCGCCCACGGAGGTACTGGCGCAGCAGCACCACCGCTCCATCACCGAGATGCTGGGGGACCTGGCCGAAGGGGGCCGGCTCGGCGCGGCCGAGCACGCCACGCGGGTGGTGCTCCTCACCGGCTCGATGGGCGCGGCGGCGCGCCGCTCCGCGCTGCTGGACCTCGCGACGGGGGAGGCCGGTGTCGTCGTGGGCACCCACGCCCTGATCGAGGACAAGGTGGGCTTCCACGACCTCGGCCTGGTCGTCGTGGACGAGCAGCACCGGTTCGGCGTCGAGCAGCGCGACGCCCTGCGCGCCAAGGGGAAACAACCGCCCCACCTGCTCGTCATGACCGCCACCCCGATCCCCCGCACGGTGGCCATGACCGTCTTCGGCGACCTGGAGACCTCCGTCCTGGACCAGCTCCCCGCCGGGCGGTCACCGATCGCCAGCCATGTCGTCCCGGCGGGCGACAAGCCGCACTTCCTCGCCCGTGCCTGGGAGCGGATCCGGGAGGAGGCCGAGGCCGGCCACCAGGCCTATGTGGTCTGCCCCCGGATCGGGGACGAGGCGGAGGAACCCGCCGGGAAGGGTGCCCGGGCGGCGGCGGGTGAGGAGCCCGGCGGTGACGGCGGTGACGGCGGCCACGACGGTGACGACGGCGCCGGAGCCGGTGCGGACCGCCGTCCTCCGCTGGCCGTCGTCGAGGTCGCCGAGCGGCTGGCGTCCGGGCCGCTGGCCGGGCTCCGGGTGGAGGTGCTGCACGGCCGGCTGCACCCCGACGAGAAGGACGAGGTGATGCGCCGCTTCGCCGCGGGCGAGGTGGACGTCCTGGTGGCGACCACGGTCATCGAGGTGGGCGTCAACGTCCCCAACGCCACCGTGATGGTGATCATGGACGCCGACCGCTTCGGCGTCTCCCAGCTCCACCAGCTCCGCGGCCGGGTGGGCCGGGGCAGCGCGCCCGGGCTGTGCCTGCTGGTCACCGAGATGCCCGAGGGGAGCCCGGCCAGGGCCCGGCTGGGATCGGTCGCCGCCACCCTGGACGGCTTCGAGCTCTCCCGGATCGACCTGGAGCAGCGCCGGGAGGGGGACGTGCTCGGCCAGGCCCAGTCCGGCGTCCGCTCCAGCCTCCGGATGCTGGCCGTCATCGAGGACGAGGAGGTCATCGCGGAGGCGCGGGACGAGGCCTCCGCGCTGGTCGCGGCCGACCCGGAGCTGGAGCACCACCCGGAGCTGCGCACGGCCCTGGACGCCCTGCTGGACGCCGAGCGCGAGCGCTACCTGGACAAGGGCTGAGACCGGGCGGGGGCCCGGGCCGTCCGGGAGGAGGGACGGCGCCCCCCTGGGTGCCGGGCCACGAGGAGGATCCCGCCCGCCGCTTCCACGCGCGCGAGAGCATCGCCCGGACAGCGGTCCGCTCCGGCCGCACGCCCGGCTCCGTCCGCGCCGAGCTGGGGCACGACCCCCGCCGCTCCGGCCCCCGCCCGAGGGCTGTCTCTCCTGGTCCCGCCGCGCCGCGCCACGCCGCGCCACGCCTCTCCGGCTCCGGCCGGGTCCGGCGTGCCGGGGGAGGGCGGGGCCGCCGGGGCGGCGGAGCCACCGCGCGGCCGGCTCTCCCCGGTGGCTATCGTGGGGCGGGACCGTGCTCCCGGGCGGTGGCCGGGGGCGGTCACCGCCCCGCTCCACCGCGAAGGGCCCAGCTCATGATCCGCGTGATCGCCGGTTCCGCCGGCGGCCGCCGCCTGGCCGTACCGCCCGGCGGCGGCACCCGTCCCACCTCCGACCGGGCGCGTGAGGGACTCTTCTCCACCTGGCAGTCGCTGCTCGGCGGGCCCGGCTCGCTGGACGGGCTGCGCGTGCTCGACCTGTACTCCGGTTCCGGAGCCGTGGGGCTGGAGGCGCTCTCCCGCGGGGCCGGGCACGTCCTGCTGGTGGAGTCCGACGCCCGCGCCGCCCGCACCATCCGGGCGAACGTCGCCACCCTCGGCCTGCCCGGCGCCCAGGTGCGGGTGGCGCGGGCCGAGCAGGTGCCCGCCGGCCCGCCGCCCGGCGACCCCTCCGACCCTTACGACATCGTTTTCCTGGACCCGCCCTACGCCGTTACCGACGCGTCGCTCCGCGAGATCCTGATCACACTCCTCGATCACGGCTGGCTGGCCGGGGAGGCCCTGGTCACCGTGGAACGTCCCACGCGGGGCGGGACCTTCGACTGGCCCCCGGGGTTCGAACCGCTCCGGGCCCGCCGGTACGGCGAGGGCACCTTTTGGTACGGTCGCGCCGCCTCGACCCGCGCCCCGGCGGGCGGTCACGCCGAACCGGGGGCTGGTCATGACCGCACCGGAGAGTGAGGGACCTGTGTTGCGCCGTGCCGTCTGTCCGGGATCCTTCGACCCCGTCACCAACGGGCACCTCGACATCATCGAGCGCGCGTCGCGACTGTACGACGTGGTGCATGTCGCCGTGATGATCAACAAATCGAAGAAGGGCGTCTTCACCATCGACGAGCGGCTGGACCTGCTCCGCCGCACCACCGCCGAGTACGGCAACGTCGAGATCGAGAGCTTCCACGGCCTGCTGGTCGACTTCTGCAAGGAGCGGGAGATCCCCGCGATCGTCAAGGGGCTGCGGGCCGTCAGCGACTTCGACTACGAACTCCAGATGGCGCAGATGAACCACGGGCTCTCGGGCGTCGAGACACTCTTCGTGCCCACCAACCCCACCTACAGCTTCCTCTCCTCCAGCCTGGTCAAGGAGGTCGCGACCTGGGGCGGCGACGTCTCCCACCTGGTCCCGCCGGAGGTGCTGACGGCGCTCACCGAACGGCTCGGCCGGCGCTGACGGGCCGTCGGCCTGCGCCGCTGTCGGCGTGTCACCGTCGGGCGTAGAGTCGTCCCGTTCCGCCCCGACCGCCCGGTCCCGCCCAGGAAGTGCGAGCATCCCCGTGGACGTGCAGAAGAAGCTCGACGAGGTCGTCGGCGCCGTCAGGAGCGCCCGCTCCATGCCCATGTCGGCGTCCTGCGTGGTGAACCGCGCCGATCTGCTCGACCTGCTGGAGGAGATCCGCGACGCGCTGCCCGGTTCGCTGGCCCAGGCCGAGGAGGTGCTGGGCGGCCGGGAGCAGGTGGTCGAGGAGGCCCGCCGGGAGGCGGAGCGCATCGTCGCCTCCGCGCACGCCGAACGGAACGGGCTGGTGTCGGCCACCGACGTCGTCCGTCAGGCGCAGGCCGAGGCCGACCGCATCCTCGGGGAGGCCCGCCGGGAGGCCGAGGAGATCCGGGCCGAGGCCGACGACTACGTCGACAGCAAGCTCGCCAACTTCGAGGTCGTCCTCACCAAGACCCTCGGCTCCGTGGACCGGGGTCGCGAGAAGCTGCTAGGCCGCGGCCCCGGGCTGGACGAACAGGGCTACGCGGACGAGGAGGCCCCCGAGCCCACCGCCGACCCGGAGACGCTGCGGGAGCGCGCGGACGCCTATGTGGACGCCAAGTTCGGCGCCTTCGAGGCGGTGCTCTCCAAGACCCTGGACGCGGTCGGCCGCGGGCGGCAGAAGCTGCACGGCCGGCGCGCCATCGATGACCTGGGCAGCCACCTCGCCGCCCAGGAGGGCGTCGACCACCTGCGGACCAGCGACGCCGACTACCTCGCGGGCCTCGCCGGCCGGCCGGGCGAGCGGACCGCCCCGGGCGCTCCCGCGGAGCCCGCCGCGCCCACCGGGCAGCCGGGCCAGGCGGGCCAGCCGGGCCAGGTGGTCCCGGCCGGTCAGGACCACTCCGGCGCGGGCCGGCAGGGATACCAGGACCCGTACGCCCCGGCCGCCGCCGCGTATCCCCAGGAGCCCTACGGCTACCAGGACGCCTACCAGGGCGGCTACCAGGACGGGCAGCAGCTCCCCGCCCCCGGTTACGGCTACCAGGACCCCTACGGGCAGCCCCAGCAGGGCTACGGCCAGGGCCACGGCGGGCAGGAGTGGGGGCACCAGCAGGGCGGCCAGGACTACGCGGCCGCGCAGTACGGACAGCAGCCCGCACCGGGGAGCCCGGCGCCGGACCCCACCGCTCTGGACGAGACCAGCCTCTTCGACACCAGCGTCATCGACCTCGACCGGCTGCGCGCGTACGAGCAGGGCCGCTGACCCCCGGCGCGCCCCGCGCGGCACCGGCCGCGGCCGGTCCGGCACCACCCCGCCCGGCGCCGATTGGGTCTGCGGCGGACCGTCCAGTATCCTGACTGTTCGGTCGTGTACATCCGCGATCGCGGCTGCCCGCGCACTCCGTGCACTTGTGCACCCGTGCACCTGTGCATTCCGTGCACACCGTGCACGACGTGTACCTGTGCACACCCGCACGGTCCGTGTACCCGTACTGCCCGTACGGCACGGCGCGCCGGGCCGCCCGTACCGCCACCGTGGAAAGCAGGAAGCCCTGAACGCCCGCCCCGACCACCGCAACCCGCTCGTGTTCGACACGCACGAGCTGGGCCGCCGTCCCGGCGCGATGCAGCGGCTCTCCCGTTCCGTGGACGCCCCGGCGGACCTCGGTATCGAGGTCATCGGGGTGCCCGCCGGGGCGACGGTGGAGCTGGACCTCCGGCTGGAGTCGGTCATGGAGGGGGTACTGGTCACCGGTACCGCCCGTGCGCCGCTCACCGGGGAGTGCGTAAGGTGTCTGGAGCCGGTCGAGCGGACGCTCGAAACCGACTTCCAGGAGATGTTCTCCTACCCCGACGCCGACAGCCGGGCCCGCCCCGTGGCGGATCCGGAGGACGACGCCGAGGAGGAGACCTTCTCCGTCGAGGACGGCCTGATCGACCTCGAACCCGTGCTGCGGGACGCGGTGGTGCTGGCACTGCCGCTGCAGCCGGTGTGCCGGGAGGACTGCCCGGGCCTGTGCACCCAGTGCGGGGCACGGCTCGCGGACGAACCGGACCACCACCACGACGCCGTCGACGACCGTTGGGCGGCACTGCAGGGACTCGCCGACTCATTCCGGGTCGGCGGGAGGAACGACGTGAACGGCGCCGGAGCGGGCGCCGACGAGAAGCAGGAGAAGTAGCCGTGGCTGTTCCGAAGCGGAAGATGTCGCGCAGCAACACGCGCCACCGCCGGTCGCAGTGGAAGGCTGCGGTCCCCACCCTGGTGTCGTGCGAGCGCTGCCATGAGCCCAAGCTGCAGCACATCGCGTGCCCCCACTGCGGGACCTACAACCGCCGCCAGGTCCTCGAGGTCTGATCGGCGGGTGACAGGCTCTATGTCGGACGCCGGCACATCCTCCCGCAAGCGCGGGAGCGAATCGGCCCAGGCGGACACGGCCTCGTCGCACGCGGTACTGGAAGGGCGGCTCGGCTACCGGATCGAGTCCGCCCTTCTGGTGCGTGCGCTGACGCACCGCTCGTTCGCCTACGAGAACGGCGGGCTGCCCACCAACGAGCGGCTGGAGTTCCTCGGGGACTCCGTGCTCGGCCTGGTGGTCACGGACACCCTCTACCGCATCCACCCCGACCTGCCCGAGGGGCAGCTGGCCAAGTTGCGGGCCGCGGTGGTCAACTCGCGCGCGCTCGCGGAGGTCGGCCGCGGACTGGAACTCGGCTCCTTCATCCGGCTCGGCCGGGGCGAGGAGGGCACCGGGGGACGGGACAAGGCGTCGATCCTCGCCGACACCCTCGAAGCGGTGATCGGCGCGGTCTACCTCGACCAGGGGCTGGACGCCGCCGCGGAACTGGTGCACCGCCTCTTCGACCCGCTGATCGAGAAGTCCTCGAACCTCGGCGCCGGACTGGACTGGAAGACCAGCCTCCAGGAACTCACCGCCACCGAAGGGCTGGGCGTTCCCGAGTACCTGGTCAGCGAGACCGGGCCCGATCACGAGAAGACCTTCACGGCTGCCGCCCGCGTCGGTGGTGTCGCGTACGGCACCGGCACCGGCCGCAGCAAGAAGGAAGCCGAGCAGCAGGCGGCCGAGGCGGCCTGGCGCGCGATCAGCGAGGCGGCGGAGGCCGCCGAGACCGCCGCCGCGGCGACGGCCGCCGAGGTCGCCACCGCGCGGGCCTCGGCCGGGGCGGACGGCGGTGCCGTCAGCGACGCCCGCGCCGGCGGCTCCGCCGGTGACGGCACCGTGGACGGCCCCGTGGGCGGTTCCGCCGGTGAGGGGGCCGGCACCGCCGCTCGCTGAGCGGAACCGGTACGCCGGGGCCGATCGCCCGGGCGTACCGGTGCCCGCCGGCTCCCGCGACGGCGCGGAAGGGCGCGGAGCGGTGGATGCCGCCCGCTCCATGCCGACGCCCGCGCCGGCGACCCGCCGCCGCGTACACGGCGGCGGGTGCTCGGCGCCGAGACCGCAAGCCCCGCCTCCCCGCGTCCTTGCCGGGCTGCGCCCGCCTCGGCCCGGCCACGCGAACCACGACCCACGACCACCCGGCCGGGCCCGGCCCGTGCCCGTACGGCCCGCGGCCCCGTCCGGCCCGGGGGAGGAGAGACCGTGCCCGAGCTGCCCGAGGTGGAGGTGGTCCGGCGCGGTCTGGAGCGCTGGATCAGTGGCCGCGCCATCGCCTCGGCCGAGGTGCGCCACCCCCGGGCGGTCCGCCGCCACGCCCCCGGCCCCGCGGATTTCGCGGCCCGGCTGGAAGGCCGGCGGTTCGGCACCGCGCGGCGCCGCGGCAAGTATCTGTGGCTCCCCCTCGGACCGGTCCCGGCCGAGGACCCCGGTAACCCCGGTGACCCCGCCACCGGCGTCTCCCTCCTCGCCCATCTGGGCATGAGCGGCCAGATGCTGGTCAAGCCGGCCTGGTCGGCGGACGAGCGGCATCTGCGGGTCCGCTTCGCCTTCGCCGACGAACTCGGCACCGAACTGCGCTTCGTCGACCAGCGGACCTTCGGCGGTCTCTCGCTGCACCCTTGGGTGCCCGGCGACCCGCACGGGCTGCCGGACGCCATCGCCCACATCGCCCGTGACCCCCTCGACCCGGCGTTCGACGAAGTGGCCTTCCACGCGGCGCTCCGGCGCCGCCGGACGACGGTCAAACGCGCCCTGCTCGACCAGAGCCTGATCAGCGGGGTCGGCAATATCTACGCCGACGAGGCGCTGTGGCGGGCGCGGCTCCACTACGACCGGCCCACGGCGGGCCTCACCCGCCACCGGAGCACCGAACTCCTCGGCCACGTCCGGGACGTGATGCACGCCGCCCTGGACGCGGGTGGCACCAGCTTCGACAGCCTCTACGTCAACGTGAACGGCGAGTCCGGTTACTTCGACCGCTCCCTCGACGCCTACGGCCGCGAGGACCGCCCCTGCCGCCGCTGTTCCACCCCGATGCGCCGCCGCCCCTGGATGAACCGCTCCAGCTACTACTGCCCCCGCTGCCAGCGTCCGCCCCGCACCACCGGCTGAGCGGCCGTGGCCCGGGCCCGCGGAAGCCGGTGCCCGGCGGGCGGGTCAGTAGCCGAAATCCTGGGTCCACCACGGGCCGCCGTCCGCGAAATGGGCGCCGACCCCGAGGGTGCGGTAGGAGCAGTTGAGGATGTTCGCCCGGTGTTCCGGGGCCGCCATCCAGGCCTCCATCACCGCTTCCGCGGTGGTCTGCCCGCGGGCGATGTTCTCGCCGCCGAGCTCCTCGATGCCCAGCCGGGCGGCGCGGTCCCAGGGGGTCGCCCCGTCGGGGTCGGTGTGGGTGAAGAAGCCGCGCTCGGCCATGTCGGCGCTGAACGCCCGGGCCAGCTCGGTCAGGCGGGGATCCAGGGCGACGGGGGAACAGCCCGCGCGCCGCCGCTCACGGTTGACCAGCACCCTCACCCGGGCCTCGGCGGCCCGCCGCGTCTCCTCCGCCGCGTCCTCGGCACGGCGGGTCTCCGGCTCCGCCGCCGGGCCGGGGGCGGAGGGCCGGCCGTCGCCGGAGCGGGGCGCGGTGGACGCGGTCCCGGAGGCGCGGGGCGTGGGGGCGGGGGAGGGGTTCTCACCCTCTCGGCCCGCCGGAGGACCGCCCGGCCGGGCGGAGGCGCCCTCCCCCTCCTCCGCCGGGGTGCGGCCGGGCCCGTTCCGCCCCTCGGTGGGCTCCGGGCGCGTGCCGTTCGGCGGCCGGGTTTCCTGGTCCGCGGATCCGTCCGCTCCGGGCCCGCCGCCCGTCCCGGGGGCAGCGGGAGCCCCGGGTGTGCCGGGAGTGGCATCCACGAGGTAGCTCCCACCGCCCGGCAGCACCCCTGAGGCCACGACCGCCACGCCGACCGCGACGGCGGCGGCCATACCCAGCAGCCCCCTCCGCACCGGCGCCGGGCGCCGCCCTCCCGATACGGACGGCCCGGCCCGCTCGTACCGCCCGGACGCGCCCTCGGCGGGAACCGGCACGGCCCCGGCCGGCGGGACTCGCCCGGACGGCGGGGACGGCGGGGACGGCGGGGACGGCGGGGAGGACTCCGGTGGGGAGGGCGCCGGTGACGGGGCTGCCGGAGCGGCCGGCCGCGGGTCGTCGCGTCGGTGGCGGCCCATGCCCTGGCTCCCCCGCTCGTCGCTCCACCGTCTCACCCGAACGGGTGGACTTTCGTTGACGCGGGACTGTACGCCATCACGGACGGCCTCGGTGTGCCTTCAGGTCGCCGCACGGGATAGCGTGCCGCCATGCAGGAAGCCACGCAGGGAACCCGCCGCGCCGAGCGGACCGCGGAGCCGGGGGACGTCCGCCTCACCGCCTGGGTCCGCGGCCGGGTCCAGGGCGTCGGCTTCCGCTGGTTCACCCGGGCCCGCGCGCTGGAGATCGGCGGCCTCGCCGGCTTCGCCTCCAACCTCGGCGACGGCCGGGTCCAGGTCGTCGCCGAAGGCCCCCGGGACCGCTGCGAGGGGCTGCTCGACTGGCTGCGTACGGGGGACACGCCGGGCCGGGTCGAGGGCGTCACCGAGATATGGGACACACCCCGCGGCGGCTACCGTGACTTCGTGATCCGCTGAGCCCCGGCGGGCCGGACGCCCCACGGCACCCGCGCCGGACGGTGCCCCACCGCCGCAAACCTCCCCGGAAGGCCGCGGTGACCTGGTGGTTGCCAAGAGCGCGACACCATGCAAGGCTGCCGCCATAAGGATGATCTCCGCCCCCCGGCCGGCCCTCCGGTGAGCAGCGGCGCCGCACGTCAACGCGGTGCGCCCCCGGAACGCCCGCCGATGCGGGGTGTGATCGTGTTGACCGTCAAACCATTTGGTGAGACGCTGGAATTCCCCCCGCACCCGACCTGTTCAGCACCGGGAATGACGGTGGTGGCAGGCGTCGCGGGTGCGATCAGCTCACGACCCACACCGCATCGGTCGGTCACTCAGTGTGGAGGACCATCCATCATGGCAAAGGCGCTTCTCGGTTACGTCGGTGGCTCCGACCCGCGAATCATCGCCGAGATGCGACGGCTTCAGCAGCGCGTGCAGGACCTGGAATCCGAGCTCGTACGGATGCAGGCCGAGAACGACGCGCTGTCCGCCGCCGCTCACCACGGTGACTCGCTGCTCGACGGCTTCGACGTCTCCAAGGCGGAGCCCGCGCTCACCTGACGCGGGATTCCCGGCCGGTTCGTGGCCGGCCACCGCTGAGAATCTGCAAGGGACGCTTCGGCGTCCCTTCGTTCTTTTCCTCCGCCCCTTCAGCTGCTTTCCCTCCCACCTGATGTGCCCCTCACACTCCTGGGTGAAACCGAAAGCCGGGGGGCGGCGACCGTGAACCGCCGTCCCCGGGACCGGTGACGCTCGCGGGGTGGGCGGTAGAGTCCGGCGGCGTGCACCTCAAGAGCCTGACCCTGCGCGGGTTCAAATCCTTCGCCTCGGCCACGACCCTCCGGTTCGAGCCCGGTATCACCTGTGTGGTGGGCCCCAACGGCTCCGGGAAGTCGAACGTCGTGGACGCGCTCTCCTGGGTGATGGGGGAGCAGGGGGCGAAGTCGCTGCGCGGCGGCAAGATGGAGGACGTCATCTTCGCGGGCACCACCGGCCGGCCGCCGCTGGGCCGCGCGGAGGTCTCCCTCACCATCGACAACGCCGACGGCGCCCTCCCCATCGACTACGCCGAGGTCACCATCACGCGGATCATGTTCCGCAACGGCGGCAGCGAGTATCAGATCAACGGGGACACCTGCCGCCTCCTCGACATCCAGGAACTCCTCTCCGACTCCGGCATCGGCCGCGAGATGCACGTGATCGTCGGCCAGGGGCAGCTTGACTCGGTGCTCCACGCCGACCCGATGGGCCGCCGGGCCTTCATCGAGGAGGCCGCCGGTGTGCTCAAACACCGCAAGCGCAAGGAGAAGGCGCTGCGGAAGCTCGACGCGATGCAGGCCAACCTGGCCCGGGTGCAGGACCTCACCGACGAGCTGCGGCGCCAGCTCAAGCCCCTGGGCCGGCAGGCGGCGGTCGCCCGCCGGGCCGCCGTCATCCAGGCCGATCTGCGGGACGCCCGGCTGCGGCTGCTCGCCGACGACCTGGTCACCCTGCGGGAGGCGCTGCGCGCCGAGGTCGCGGACGAGGCGGCGCTCAAGCGGCGCCGGGACGCCACCGAGGCGGAGCACCGCGAGGCGCAGCACCGCGAGGCCGAGCTGGAGGAGCAGGTCCGGCGGCTGACGCCCCGGCTCCAGCGCGCCCAGCAGAACTGGTACGCGCTCTCCCAGCTCGCGGAGCGGGTGCGCTCCACCGCGAGCCTGGCCGACGCGCGCGTCACCAGCGCCACCAAGGCCCCCGCCGAGGAACGCCGCGGCCGGGACCCGGAGGACATGGAGCGTGAGGCGGCCCGCGTCCGCGAGCAGGAGGCGGAGCTGGAGGCCGCGCTGGAGGCCGCGCGGCGGGCCCTGGAGGACACCGTCGCCCACCGGTCCGAGCTGGAGCGGGAACTGGCGGCCGAGGAACGCCGTCTCCGGGACGCGGCCCGCGCCATCGCGGACCGCCGGGAAGGGCTCGCGCGGCTGCACGGCCAGGTCAGCGCCGCGCGGGGGCGGGCCGCCTCGGCCCAGGCGGAGATCGGCCGGCTGGCGGAGACCCGGGACGGCGCCCTGCGCCGCGCCACCTCCGCACAGGAGGAGTACGAGCAGCTCCGGGCCGAGGTCGACGGGCTCGACGCGGACGACGCCGAGCTGGCGGCCCGGTACGAGGCGGCACGCCAGGAGCTGGCCACCGCCGAGGAGGCCGTGAACACCGCCCGGGAGGAGGCCACCGCGGCCGAGCGGCGGCGCGCCGCGACGGCCGCCCGGCACGAGGCGCTCGCCCTGGGGCTGCGCCGCAAGGACGGCACCGGCGCGCTGCTCACCGCCGTGGACCGGCCGGCGGGACTGCTCGGCCCGGCGGCGGAACTCCTCACCGTGGAACCGGGCTACGAGGTCCCGGTGGCGGCGGCGCTGGGGGCCGCGGCCGACGCGGTCGCGGCCGACTCCCCGGCCACGGCGGCCGAGGCGCTGCGCCTGCTCCGCAAGACCGACGCCGGCCGGGCGGCGCTGCTGCCGGCGGGTGCGCCGGACTCCGTCCCGGGCGTACCCGCCGCCGCACTCGCCACCGAGCCCGGAGAGGGGCGGTCCTCCGGCCGGCGGAGCGCCGCCGGCCTGGTGAGCGGCCCGCCCGGCCTGCTGCCCGCGGTGCGCCGGCTGCTGGGCCGGACGGTGGTGGTGCCCACCCTGGAGGACGCCGAGGACCTGGTCGCGGCCGATCCGGAGCTGACGGCGGTGACCGCCGAGGGGGACGTCCTGTCCGCCCACTTCGCGCAGGGCGGCTCGGCCGGGGCGCCGAGCCAGCTGGAGGTCCAGGCCTCGGTGGACGAGGCCGCCGCGGAACTCGGCCGGCTGGCCGTCCGCTGCGAGGAGCTGGCCGCCGGCCAGCGGCGGGCCACCGCTCGGCGCGCGGAGTGCGCGGCGCTCGTCGAGGAGCTGGCGGCCCGGCGGAGCGCGGCCGACCGGGAGAAGTCCTCCGTCGCCCAGTCCCTGGGCCGGCTGGCGGGGCAGGCCCGGGGAGCGCAGGGCGAGGCCGAACGTGCCTCCGCGTCCGTCGAGCGCGCCGAGGAGGCGCTGCGGCGGGCGGTGGAAGAGGCCGAGGAACTGACCGGGCGCCTGCTCGCCGCGGAGGAGGCGGCTCTCGCGGACGGCGCCGAGGAGGAGCCGGACACCGCCGCCCGGGACCGGCTTGCCGCCGACGGGGCCAACGCCCGGCAGACGGAGATGGAGGCCCGGCTCCAGGTCCGGACGCACGAGGAGCGGGTCAAGGGGCTCGCCGGGCGGGCGGACGCGCTGGACCGGGCGGCGCGCGCCGAACGGGAGGCGCGGGCCCGCGCGGAGCGGCTGCGGGCCCGGCTGCGGTACGAGGCGGAGGTGGCCTCGGCCGTCGCGGACGGCGCCCGGCAGTTGCTGGCGCACATCGAGGTGTCCCTGGTCCGCGCCGAGGAGGAGCGGGCCGCCGCCGAGCGGGCCAAGGCCGCCCGGGAGACGGAGCTCGCCGCGGAGCGGCGGCGCGGCCGGGAGCTCAAGGGCGAGTTGGACAAGCTCACCGACTCGGTGCACCGCGGTGAGGTGCTGGGGGCGGAGAAGCGGCTGCGGATCGAGCAGCTGGAGGGCCGGTCCCTGGAGGAGCTGGGCGTGGAACCGGAGGTGCTGGTCGCCGAGTACGGCCCCGACCAGCCCGTTCCGCCGTCGCCGCCGGCCGAGGGCGAGACGCTGCCCGAGGACCCGGACCACCCCCGCAACCGCCCCGTCCGCTACGACCGCGCGGCCCAGGAGAAACGGCTCCGGGCGGCGGAGCGCGCCTATCAGCAGTTGGGCAAGGTCAACCCGCTGGCGCTGGAGGAGTTCGCGGCGCTGGAGGAGCGGCACAAGTTCCTCACCGAACAGCTCGACGACCTGAAGAAGACCCGGGCCGACCTCCTTCAGGTTGTGAAGGAGGTCGACGAGCGCGTCGAACAGGTCTTCACCGAGGCGTTCCAGGACACGGCCCGCCAGTTCGAGGGCGTCTTCTCCCGGCTCTTCCCCGGCGGGGAGGGACGGCTGCTGCTCACCGACCCCGGCAACATGCTGACCACCGGTGTCGACGTCGAGGCACGGCCGCCGGGCAAGAAGGTCAAGCGGCTCTCCCTGCTGTCGGGCGGTGAGCGGTCGCTGACCGCCGTGGCCATGCTGGTCTCGATCTTCAAGGCCCGGCCCAGCCCGTTCTACGTCATGGACGAGGTGGAGGCCGCGCTCGACGACACCAATCTTCAGCGGCTCATCCGCATCATGGAGGAGCTCCAGGAGAGCTCCCAGCTCATCGTGATCACCCACCAGAAGCGGACCATGGAGGTCGCCGACGCGCTCTACGGCGTCTCCATGCAGGGAGACGGCGTCTCCAAGGTCATCAGCCAGCGCCTGCGCTGAGGGACGGCGGGCCCGGGAGGCCCCGGAGACGGCACGGAACACGCGGGGCGCGGTCTCCCCCGGGGCCCGGGCGGGGACGGCGCATGAGTGACCGGCCAGGGGGAAGCAGCGCAGAGGCCAGCCTGGTGATGTCAACAGCTGAACATCAAGTCCCGGCTGCGCATCAGACGCCTTCAAGGCTTGACTGCGGCGGTCCCGGTCCCTGAAGGTTCCCCGCGTCTGCCCGTCCGCCGCCGGGCCCAGGAGACACCGTGTCCAGCACCCCCTCCCCGGCCGCCGCGGGCCGCGGCGCGCGACCGGACCACATCGGCCAGGTCGTCTTCATCACGGCCTCGGCCGCGATGGGCGGCTTCCTCTTCGGCTACGACAGCTCCGTGATCAACGGCGCGGTCGTGGCGATCCGCGACCGGTTCGACGCCGGTTCGGAACTCCTGGCCCAGGTCATCGCCGCCGCGCTGATCGGCTGCGCCCTCGGTGCGGCGGTCGCCGGCCGGATCGCCGACCGCATCGGCCGCATCCGCGTGATGCAGATCGCCGCCGTCCTCTTCACGGCCAGCGCCATCGGCTCCGCGCTGCCCTTCACCATCTGGGACCTCGCCTGGTGGCGGGTGGTCGGCGGTGTGGCCATCGGTATGGCCTCCGTGATCGGCCCCGCCTACATAGCGGAGGTCTCCCCGCCCGCGTACCGCGGCCGGCTCGGCTCGTTCCAGCAGGCGGCCATCGTCATCGGCATCGCCGTCTCCCAGCTGGTGAACTTCGCGCTGCTCGGCCTCGCCGACGGGGATCAGCGGGGGACGCTGCTCGGGCTGGAGGCCTGGCAGTGGATGCTGGGTGTCGAGGTCGTCCCGGCGCTGATCTACGGCCTGTTGTCCTTCGTGATCCCCGAGTCGCCCCGCTTCCTGATATCCGCCGGCCGTACGGACCGGGCCAGGGAAGTGCTGCGGACGGTCGAGGGGACGGCGGCGGACCTGGACGGCAGGATCGCCGAGATCCGCGAGGCGATGCGCGTGGACCGCAAGTCCAACCTCCGGGACCTGACGGGCGGGCGGTTCGGGCTGCCGGCGATCGTCTGGGTCGGTATCGGGCTGTCGGTCTTCCAGCAGCTGGTCGGGATCAACGTGATCTTCTACTACTCGGCCTCGCTGTGGCAGTCCGTAGGGATCGACCCGACGAGTTCGTTCTTCTACTCGTTCACCACCTCGATCATCAACATCATCGGCACCGTGATCGCGATGATCTTCGTCGACCGGTTCGGCCGCAAGCCGCTGCTGCTGGTGGGGTCCGTGGGTATGGCCGTCTCCCTCGCACTGGCCGCCTGGGCCTTCTCCCACAAGACCGGCAGCGGGACGGACCTCTCGATCCCCGACGCGCAGGGCACCGTGGCGCTCGTCGCGGCGCACTCCTTCGTCCTTTTCTTCGCGCTCTCCTGGGGTGTGGTCGTCTGGGTGCTGCTGGGTGAGATGTTCCCGGGCCGCATCCGCGCCGCGGCGCTGGGCCTGGCCGCCGCCGCCCAGTGGGTCGCCAACTGGCTGATCACCGTGAGCTTCCCGAGCCTGTCGGACTGGAACCTCTCCGGTGCCTATGTGATCTACACCGTCTTCGCCGTGCTCTCGATCCCGTTCGTCCTGAAGTGGGTTCCCGAGACCAAGGGCAAGTCGCTGGAGGAGATGGGCTGACCGGCCCGGGGCCGTCGTACACCGCCGCCCCCGTCACCTGCGGGCCCGCCCCGGCCGCCGCGCGCACGCGGCCGGGCGGGTACGGCGCGGCGGGGGTGGCCGATACTGGGAGGGTTATGGAATTCGTCATCCTCGCACTCGTCATCGCCCTGGTCGCCGTCGGCGCGATCACCGGGCTGGTGGTGACCGGCCGCCGGAAGAAGCGGCCGGCCCCTCCGCCCCCCGCAGCGCCGACCGTCACGGCACCGCCCGCCGAGCCCCATGTGGGTGAGGAGGCCGGGCCGTCCGCCCCCGAAGAGCACCGGACCATCGAGGAGGTGGGGCTGCCCGGCGCCGGGGCCACCGTCGCCGAGCCACCGGTGCTCCCCGTCCCCGAGGCGCCGCCGGTGGAGGTGCCCGAACCGGCCGCCGGCCGGCTCGTCCGCCTCCGCTCCCGGCTCTCGCGCTCGCAGAACTCGCTCGGCAAGGGACTGCTCACGCTGCTCTCCCGGGATCACCTGGACGAGGACACCTGGGAGGAGATCGAGGACACCCTGCTGACCGCCGATGTCGGCGTGGCCCCCACGCAGGAGCTGGTCGAGCGGTTGCGGCAGCGGGTGAAGGTGCTGGGCACCCGGACCCCCGACGAGCTGCGCGCGCTGCTGCGCGCGGAACTCCTCACGCTGATCGGCCCGGATCTCGACCGCTCCGTGCGGACCGAGGGCGGGCTGGAGACCCCGGGCGTCGTGATGGTCGTGGGGGTCAACGGCACCGGCAAGACGACCACCACGGGCAAGCTCGCCCGGGTGCTCGTCGCGGACGGGCGCAGCGTGGTGCTCGGCGCGGCCGACACCTTCCGGGCAGCCGCCGCCGACCAGTTGCAGACCTGGGGCGAGCGGGTGGGGGCCCGTACCGTCCGCGGTCCCGAGGCCGGTGACCCGGCGTCGGTCGCCTACGACGCCGTCCGGGAGGGCATCGCCGAGGGCGCCGACGTGGTGCTGGTCGACACCGCCGGCCGGCTGCACACCAAGACCGGGCTGATGGACGAGCTCGGCAAGGTCAAGCGGGTGGTGGAGAAGCATGGCCCGCTGGACGAGGTGCTGCTGGTGCTGGACGCCACGACGGGGCAGAACGGGCTGGTGCAGGCCCGGGTCTTCGCCGAGGTCGTGAACATCACCGGAATCGTGCTCACCAAGCTGGACGGCACCGCCAAGGGCGGCATCGTGATCGCCGTGCAGCGGGAGCTGGGCGTGCCGGTCAAGCTCGTCGGGCTGGGCGAGGGGCCGGACGACCTCGCCCCCTTCGAGCCGGAGGCCTTCGTGGACGCGCTGCTGGGGGAGTGAACCGGATGGTTCCGCCGGGCCGCCGCCCGGGGCCGGTACGCGGTACGCGCCGCGCCGGCCGGGCGGCGGCCCGGCGCCGTACCCAGGGGGAGCCGGGAGGAGGAGCCGGGACCGGCGCGGCCCCTCCCGGGCATGACACCGGGCGCGGGGCCGCCGGCCCGGTCCGGCGGGGACGGGAACGGCCCGCCCGGTCCCGGGTGTCGTTCAGAGCGCCGCCGCGCGGTGGCACACATAGGCGAGCGCGCCGAGCAGCAGCCGCACGTGCGGCGGGCGGCCTGCGGTGGCCGGCTCCGGGCGGCGCAGCCAGCGCACCGGCCCCAGCCCGGCCAGGTCCGAGGGCGGCGCGGTGATGTGGCTGCCGGGGCCCAGGCAGCGCAGGTCGAGCCGGGCGCCGTCCCAGCCCGTCCGGTACAGCAGCTCCGGAAGCCCGGCACAGGCGCCCGGCGCGACGAGGAAGTGGGCCCGGCCCCCGGGGGTGACCATGACGGGCCCCAGCGGCAGCCCCATCCGCTCCATCCGGGTGAGCGCGTGCCGGGCCGCCGCCTCGCCGACCTCGATGACGTCGAACGAGCGGCCCACCGGCAACAGGACGGCGGCCCCCGGGAACGCGGCCCAGACGGCGGCCGCCTCGCACGGCGTCGCACCGGCCGGCACCACCGGCGCGCCGTCGAGCGGGTGGGCTCCGGGGGAGGGGCAGTCCGGCGCGGCGCAGGAACACCGCCGCGCCGGACCGCCCGGGTGGCCCGTGACCGGCCGGAGGTGGGCTCCGGGGAGGACGTCCCAGCCGTGGAGGCCGGTGTACTCCGCCACCACCGTGTGCCCGGGCGGGCGCCCGCGGCGCCGCGGGCGCGGCCGGAGATCCCGGATCCCGCCGATCGTGAAGCCCATGCCCTCTCCATCGGGTCGTTCGGACCGGTGCCGGCGACGCGGTGCCGTCCCGGCCCCGGTCACCGCATGGCAACGCCCCATCACCGTCTGTCGCGAATGGTGGCGCTGTATACGGCGCGGTGGGGCGCGGGGGGTGGTGGCGGTGCGCCGCGTGCGCCCGGTCGCCGCCGCCCGCCCGGCCTCTTCCGCGGTGTCAAGTCAATCGCGATGAATAAGGCGTCAGTTCATTCCATGGGGTGGCGAATGGTGGCGTTTCCTTCCATCCGCTCGTCACACAGGTGATCGTAGGATTACTTTCGGTGCGCACATGGTGTACCAGCGGTGTGCCAGGGCTCCGGGGAGCGGCCGGCGAGCGGCCGGCGCCTTCTCCCGGGGTGCCGGTGCGCCCGGGGGCGGGCCGGTTCCGCGGCGGCGGGGGAGTCGCCGGGGCCGGCCGGTCCCCATGGGGTCGGGTAGATGCGGTGCGGCCTTCCCGCTTCCGGTGGGCGGATTCGTCCGGCGGGCGACCGGCGGGGATCAGAGGCGGCCGGAACGGTCCGGTGCCGTCCGGCCGCCGGCGCCGGTCAGGCCGGCCGGTGCGCGGCCGGTCCGCGCGCCGCCCACCCGCGGGCGCCCCGGGGCGGGACCGCGCGCGTCCGGTGCCCGGCGCTCGTACAGCAGTGGCAGAACGGGGGCGTTCAGGTGGGCACCGGCGGCAGTGCGACGCACGCTGACAAGCACCCCAACGAGCCCCTGGGCTCGTGGTTCCTGCGCAGCGGCTGGTCGAAGGGCGAGCTGGCCCGCCAGGTGAACCGGCGCGCCCGGCAGCTGGGCGCCCACCACGTCAGCACCGACACCTCGCGGGTCCGCCGCTGGCTGGACGGGGAGCAGCCGCGCGAGCCGATTCCGCGCATCCTCTCCGAGCTGTTCTCCGAGCGTTTCGGCTGTGTGGTCTCCATCGAGGACCTCGGTCTGCGTACCCCGCCCCCGTCCCCGTCGGCCTCGGCCGTGGACCTCCCGTGGAGCGGGTCGCGCACCAGCGCCCTGCTCGGCGAGTTCTCCCGCAGCGATCTGATGCTGGCCCGGCGCGGCTTCCTGGGCAGCTCGCTGACGCTGGCCGCCGGGCCCGCTCTCGTCGAGCCGTTGCAGCGCTGGCTGGTGCCCGAGCCCACCACCCGGCCCGAGGAGGCACCGGTCCCCGGCCGCGACGGCCGCCGCCGCGCCACCCGGCTCTGCGAACCCGAACTCGCCGAGCTGGAGAGCGCCACCCGGATGTTCCGGCAGTGGGACGCCCAGTGCGGCGGGGGCCTGCGCCGCAAGGCCGTGGTCGGCCAGCTCCACGAGGTCACCGACCTGCTGCACGAGCCGCATCCCTCGCCCGTCCGCCACCGGCTGTTCGCCGTCGCCGCCGAACTCGCCCAGCTCGCCGGCTGGATGAGCCACGACATCGGTCTCCAGCCGATCGCGCAGAAGTACTTCGTGCTGGCGCTGCACGCGGCGAAGGAGGCCGGGGACCGGCCGCTGGGCTCCGCCGTCCTCGCCGACATGAGCCGCCAGATGGTCCACCTCGGCCGGCCCGACGACGCGCTGGAACTGATCCATCTCGCCCAGTACGGCAGCCGGGACCGCGCCACCCCCCGCACCCAGGCCATGCTGTATGCGATGGAGGCCCGTGCCCACGCCAACATGGGCTCCCCCGGCCGGTGCAAACGCGCCGTGCGGATGGCCGAGGAGACCTTCGCCGAGGCCGCCCCGGGCGACGGTGACCCGGACTGGATCCGCTTCTTCTCCGAGGCCGAGCTGAACGGCGAGAACGCCCACTCCTACCGCGATCTCGCCTACGTCGCCGGCCGGAGCCCGGCCTACGCCTCGCTGGCCGAGCCCTTGATGGAGCGGTCCGTGGAGCTGTTCGGCCAGGACGACGAGCACCGCCGCTCCTACGCGCTCAACCTCATCGGTATGGCCACCGTGCATCTGCTGAAGAGGGAGCCCGAGCGCACCGCGGCGCTCGCCGGGCAGGCGGTCCCCGTGGCCCGGCGGATGCGGTCCGAGCGGGTGAACACCCGGTTGCGGAAGGCCGTGGACCACGTCGCCCGGGAGTACCCGGGGGTCGTGGAGGTCACCGAGGTCACCGAACTGCTCGCGCGTGAGCTGCCCGGTTGCGCCGAGGTGCCGCGGGCCGTGTGAAGCGGCCCGGCCCGGCCCGCGGGCGGCTCCCGTCCCGTCGCGACCGGACGGTCACGGGCCGTACCCGGGCCCGGCCGGCTCCGTCGGGTTCCGGCCACCGGCGGCCCCGCCGCGAGGGTGACGGCACGCCCGCGCGCGCCGCCCGGCGGTTCATTTCCGTGTAACACGGGCGTGGCCTTCGTCACGGCGCGGAAACACCGACGGGCATCGACGGAAACCGCGCCCGGTCAGTCTCGAAAGGGAAACCGGCCCACCTCACGCCCATCCCGCACGGGCCGTCGCTTCGAGGAGATCGACATTGAATGGCGCAGATACCGCTTTCGTCTTGATCAGTGCCGCGCTCGTGATGCTGATGACCCCCGGCCTGGCCTTCTTCTACGGGGGCATGGTGCGGGTCAAGAGCGCTCTCAACATGCTCATGATGTCCTTCGTCTCCCTGGGCATCGTCAGCATCCTCTGGGTGCTCTACGGATATTCGCTGGCCTTCGGTGGTGACATCGGCGGCGGCCTGCTCGGCAACTTCGACCACCTCGCCCTCTCCGGCATCGACGCCACGACACTGACGGGCGGCGACGAGGGCATACCGGTCTTCGCCTTCGCCGCCTTCCAGCTGATGTTCGCCGCGCTCACCCCCGCCCTGATGAGCGGCGCCCTCGCCGACCGGGTGAAGTTCACCGCCTGGTCGCTGTTCATCGCGCTCTGGGTGACCGTGGTCTACTTCCCGGTCGCGCACTGGGTGTGGCAGGAGGACGGCTGGCTGTACCAGCTGGACGTCATCGACTTCGCGGGCGGGACCGCGGTCCACATCAACGCCGGTGTCGGCGCGCTCGCCGCCGTGCTCGTCGTGGGCAAGCGCATCGGCTTCCGCAAGGAGCCCATGCGCCCGCACAACCTGCCGCTGGTGATGCTCGGCGCGGCCCTGCTGTGGTTCGGCTGGTTCGGGTTCAACGCCGGCTCGGCCCTGGCCGCCGACGGCACCGCCGCCACCATGGCGCTGAACACGCAGGTCGCCACCGGTGCCGCGATGCTCGGCTGGCTGGTGTACGAGCGCGTCCGGCACGGCGCCTTCACCACGCTGGGCGCGGCCTCCGGCGCGGTCGCCGGCCTCGTCGCCATCACGCCCTCGGGCGCCCATGTGAACGCCCTCGGCGCCATCCTCATCGGGATCGTCGCCGGTGCCGTCTGCTCCTGGGCGGTCAGCCTCAAGTACCGCCTCGGCTACGACGACTCGCTCGACGTGGTCGGCGTCCACCTGGTCGGCGGCGTCATCGGCACCCTGCTCGTGGGCGTCCTCGCGATCGACGGCGTGGGCGGCCTGAACCAGCTCGGCAAGCAGGCGATCGGCGCCTTCTCGGTGATGGCCTTCTCCTTCGTCGTCTCCTGGCTGCTGGCGAAGCTGGTGGACAAGCTCATCGGCTTCCGCGCCACCGAGGACGAGGAGACCTCCGGGCTCGACCAGGCCTTCCACGCCGAGACGGGGTACGACTTCTCCACCGTGGGAGGCACCCCCGCCTCCCGTAACACGGTGCAGGACCTCACGGGCACGGGCGCCGCGGCGCCGCGGAACAAGAAGGTGGACGCATGAAGCTCATCACGGCGGTCGTGAAGCCGCACCGGCTGGACGAGATCAAGGAGGCCCTCCAGGCCTTCGGGGTGCAGGGCCTGACCGTCACCGAGGCCAGCGGCTACGGCCGGCAGCGCGGGCACACCGAGGTGTACCGCGGCGCCGAGTACACCGTCGACCTGGTGCCCAAGGTGCGGATAGAGGTGCTCGTCGAGGACGGGGACGCCGAGCAGCTGCTCGAGGTCGTGGTCAAGGCCGCGCGCACCGGCAAGATCGGCGACGGCAAGGTCTGGTCCGTACCCGTCGACACCGCGGTCCGGGTACGGACCGGCGAGCGCGGCCCGGACGCGCTCTGACGGGACCCCGGGCGGGCCCGCGAGACGGACGCGGGCCCGCCCGGCCACCCGGCGCGAGACAGCGGCCCCGGGGCCGCGGCAAGGGGATCATCCGGTGAGGAACGGCGTGCGGAGCGGTACGGGGAACGGCAGTGAGGCGGAGCGGCCCGGCCCGCCGCCCGGCGGGTACGCGGCGGCCCGCGCCCGGCTGCTCCGGGAGGGGGAGGACACGGGCCGGCCGCGCCGGGCCGCGCTCTCCCGGCTCACCGACGACTGGCTGGCCGCCCTGCTCGCGTCCGCCGGCACCCCGGCGGACCGGGCGGACGCGGCGGAGCGGCCCGGCCCGCCGCCCGGAACGGCCCTGGTGGCCGTCGGCGGCTACGGGCGGGGCGAGCTGTCCCCGCGCAGCGACCTCGACCTGCTGCTGCTCCACGACACCGGGCTCGACGCGCGCACCGTGGCGGCCGTCGCCGACGCCGTCTGGTACCCGGTGTGGGACCTCGGCCTCTCCCTCGACCACTCCGTGCGCACCGTCGCCCAGGCGCGGTCCACGGCCCGCGAGGACCTCAAGGTGCAGCTCGGGCTGCTGGACGCCCGCCACCTCGCCGGCGACCCGGCGCTCACCTCCGCGCTGCGCGGGGACGTGCTCGCCGACTGGCGCAACCAGGCGCCGCGGCGCCTGCCGGAACTGCGCGAGCTGGGCGCGGAGCGCCGCCGTCGCCACGGCGACCTGCAGTTCCTGCTGGAACCCGACCTCAAGGAGGCACACGGCGGCCTCCGCGATCTGACCGCTCTGCGCGCCGTGGCCGCCTCCTGGCTGGCGGACGCACCGCGGGCGGGGCTGGACCGCGCGCGGGCCCGGCTGCTGGACACCCGCGACGCCCTCCATCTCGCCACCGGCCGCGCCACCGACCGGCTCGCCCTCCAGGAGCAGGACCAGGTCGCCGCCGACCTCGCGCTCCCCGGCGCCGACGAGCTGCTCCGCCAGGTCTACGAGGCCGCCCGCACCGTGGCCTACGCCGACGAGGTCACCTGGCGCGAGGTCGGGCGGGTCCTCCGCGCCCGCTCCGCCCGCGCCGGGGTGCGCCGGCTGCTCCCCGGCCGGACGCGGGCCGCGTCCGGCCCCGGCGGGGCGGCGGAGCGCACGCCGCTCGCGGAGGGCGTCGTCGAACAGGACGGCGAGGCCGTACTGGCCCGCTCCGCCCGGCCGGAGCGCGACCCGGTGCTCCCGCTGCGCGCCGCCGCGGCGGCGGCCCGCGCGGGGCTGCCCCTGTCGCCCTACTCGGTCCGCCGCCTGGCGGCCGCCTCCGCCCCGCTGCCGGTGCCCTGGCCCGCCGAGGCCCGGGAACAGCTGGTGACCCTGCTGGGCGCGGGCCCGCCCGCCGTGCGGGTGTGGGAGGCGCTGGAGGCGGAAGGGCTGGTCACCCGGTTGCTGCCGGACTGGGAGCTGGTCCGCTGCCGGCCGCAGCGCAACGCCGTGCACCGCTGGACCGTCGACCGGCATCTGGTGGAGACCGCCGTGCGCGCGGGCGCTCTCAGCCGCCGCGTCCGCCGCCCCGATCTGCTGCTGACCGCCGCGCTGCTGCACGACATCGGCAAGGGCGGGCCCGGGGACCACTCCGCCGCGGGCGCCGTCCTCGCGGAGGGGATCGCGGGCCGGATCGGCCTCGGCGCCGCGGATGTCCGGACGGTCACCACGCTCGTCCGCCACCATCTGCTGCTGGTGGAGACGGCGACCCGGCGGGACCTGGACGACCCGGCGACCGTCCGGACGGTCGCCGACGCCGTCGGGGACCACGAGACCCTCGCCCTGCTGCACGCCCTCACCGAGGCGGACGCCCTCGCCACCGGGCCCGCCGCCTGGAGCGCCTGGCGCGCCTTCCTCGTCACCGACCTCGTGCGCCGCACCTCGGCCGTTCTCGCGGGTGAGCCGGCGCCCCGCCGCGAGGACGACGCCGCGTGGACGCCCACGGAACTCCGGCTGGCCGGAGAAGCGCTGCGGACCGGTGGGCCCGTCCTCGCGCTCAGCTCCCCCCGTGCGTCCGGTCCCGAGGGATCCCCCGGGCCCCCGGAGCCGGGCGGCGCCGAACTCGTGGTCGCCGCCCCGGAACGCCCAGGGCTGCTGCCGCTGCTGGCCGGGCTGCTCGCCCTGCACCGGCTCACGGTGCGCTCCGCCGAACTCCGTCTGCTCGACCCCGGAGCGCCCGGGGTGCCCCGGACCGGCGCCCCGGACCGGACGGGCGGGGTGGCGGACGGCCCGGTACTGCTGCTGAGCTGGCGGGTGGCGGCGGAGTACGGCTCCGCGCCCGAGGAGTCCCGGCTCCGTGCCGACCTGCTGCGCGCGCTGGACGGTTCGCTCGGCGTCGCCGCCAGGCTCGCCGAGCGCGAGTCCGCCCAGCCGCGCCGCCACGGTGTGCGGCCCCCGCCGCCCCAGGTGACCGTGGCACCCGCGACGGCCTCCCACCACGCGACCGTCCTGGAGGTCCGGGCCCAGGACGCCCCCGGCCTGCTGCACCGCATCGGACGCGCCCTGGAAGGAGCCGGGGTGCGGTTGCGCAGCGCGCACGTGAGCACGCTCGGCTCCAACGCGGTCGACGCCTTCTACCTCACCGCCACCGACGGCTCCCCGCTCCCCGGTGACCGGGCCGCCGAGCTGGCGCGCGCGGTCCAGGACGCGCTGTCCTGACGGCGGTTGACCGCTCTCCGGCACGGCGACCCGGCGGCGGGGGGAGACCGTACCGGGAGCGTGCGGATACCCTGGGGGTCAGCTGGATGCCCGCCCCCATCGATCCGAGGATTCGCGACCGCCGTGTTCGACACTCTTTCCGACCGCCTCGCAGCGACGTTCAAGAACCTCCGGGGCAAGGGCCGTCTGTCCGAGGCGGACATCGACGCCACCGCCCGCGAGATCCGTATCGCCCTGCTGGAGGCGGATGTCGCGCTCCCCGTCGTCCGGGCCTTCATCAAGCAGGTCAAGGAGCGGGCGCTCGGCGCGGAGGTCTCCCAGGCGCTCAACCCCGCCCAGCAGGTCATCAAGATCGTCAACGAGGAGCTGGTCGGCATCCTCGGCGGCGAGACGCGCCGGCTGCGCTTCGCCAAGACCCCGCCGACCGTGATCATGCTCGCCGGTCTGCAGGGCGCGGGCAAGACGACCCTCGCGGGCAAGCTCGGCCGCTGGCTCAAGGGCCAGGGCCACACCCCGCTGCTGGTCGCCTGTGACCTCCAGCGTCCCAACGCGGTGAACCAGCTCTCCGTCGTCGCCGAACGCGCGGGTGTCGCGGTGTTCGCGCCGGAGCCGGGGAACGGTGTCGGGGACCCGGTGCGGGTCGCCCAGGACTCCGTCGAGCACGCCCGGGCCAAGCAGTACGACGTGGTCGTCGTCGACACCGCCGGCCGTCTCGGCATCGACGAGGAGCTGATGCGGCAGGCCGCGGACATCCGCGACGCCGTCCGCCCGGACGAGATCCTCTTCGTCGTCGACGCGATGATCGGCCAGGACGCGGTGAACACCGCCGAGGCGTTCCGGGACGGCGTCGGCTTCGACGGCGTGGTGCTCTCCAAGCTCGACGGCGACGCGCGCGGCGGCGCCGCGCTCTCCATCGCGCATGTCACCGGCCGCAACATCATGTTCGCCTCCAACGGCGAGAAGCTGGACGAGTTCGACGCCTTCCACCCGGACCGGATGGCCTCCCGCATCCTCGGCATGGGTGATGTCCTCAGCCTGATCGAGAAGGCGGAGCAGACCTTCAGCCAGGCCGAGGCCGAGAAGATGGCCGGCAAGCTGGCCAAGGGCCCGAAGGAGTTCACGCTCGAGGACTTCCTGGCCCAGATGGAACAGGTCCAGAAGATGGGCTCCATCTCCAAGCTGCTCGGGATGCTCCCGGGCATGGGGGAGATGAAGGAACAGATCAACAACCTGGACGACCGGGACGTCGACCGCACGGCCGCGATCATCAGGTCGATGACCCCGGCCGAACGGCAGGACCCGGTCATCCTCAACGGCTCGCGCCGGGCCCGGATCGCGCGCGGTTCCGGCGTGGAGGTCAGCGCCGTCAAGAACCTCGTGGAACGGTTCTTCGAGGCGCGGAAGATGATGTCCCGCATGGCGCAGGGCGGCGGCATGCCGGGGATGCCCGGGATGCCGGGGATGCCCGGCGGTGGCGGCCGGAAGAAGAAGCCGCAGAAGCCCGCCAAGGGCAAGCGCCGCAGTGGCAACCCGATGAAGCGCAAGGCCGAGGAGCAGGCCGCCGCGGCGCGCCGCGAGCAGCAGGCCGCCAACCCGCTGGGGCTGCCCCAGGGCGGCGAGGGCGGCCCGGGTTTCGAACTGCCGGACGAGTTCAAGAAGTTCACCCGCTGACCCGCCGGTGGCCTCGGCCGGCCTGCCGGTGATCTCGGCCGGCCGTGCGGGCCGCTGAACCGGCCGTGGTCCCGCGCCGCGGTCTCCGCCGCGGGGCCTGGTGGGGTGGAGCCGCTGTCCGCGGGAACGGCCAGAGGGCTCCCCGGCCGGGCGCCTCCCGGCCGGGCACGGCGACGGTCCGGCGCCCGGCCGTCAGGTCCGGGCGACGAGATGGCGGAAGACGTTCTCCAGCCAGACGGTGCCGTCCGCCCGGCGGTGAGGGCGGAGCGCCGCGGCGAGTTCCCTCTCCGCCAGGTCCCGGTTCCGCTCCGTGGCCGCCCCCTCCGTGCCGGACGGCCCGGTGGAGAGCAGGCCGCGTACCGCGCTGTCGAGGTCGGCGTAGCCGAACGGGCGGGAGACCCGGCCCGGGCCGTCCGGCCGCAGCCCGGCCCGGCGGGCCGAGTCCTCCAGGGCGTCGCGTCCGTCATTCCGGCGCGTGCCCGCGGAGTGCCCGGCGCTCCCCGGGCCGCTCCGCCGCGTCCGAACGCGGGGTGCGCGGGGAGCACCGCTGCGCTCTCAGCCTGCCTGCCACCGCCGCCGGGACTCCGCCATACCGCGGACGCCCCGGTTCCGTCCCCGGCGGAGGTTTCGCGCCGGGGGCGCCGCCGTCCTGGGACGCCGCGGTTCCGTAACAGAGCGGAAACTGACTGGTACGTGCAAATTATTTGGGATGCCCGGTATCGGAACACCGGACAGTCCCGGTTCGTTCTTTACGACGTGAGCACGACACCACCAGTTCTCGCCGCGGAACTGGCGCACGCGTGGGCCGATATTCAACGGCACCACCCGGAGCTGCCGGATCTCGCCGCGCCCGAATCCCTGATCGGGGAGTCCTCCTCCGCCTGCGGCGTGGGGCTCTCCTTCGAACGACTGCTGCACGAAGCGGTCCACGGCATCGCCGCCGCCCGCGGCATCCGCGACACCTCGCGGGCCGGCCGCTACCACAACCGCAGATTCCTTGCGGTGGCCGAGGAACTCGGGCTGGACCACTCCGAGGAGCCGCACCCGAGCAGCGGTTTCTCCCTGGTGGCCCTCACCCCCGAGGCGAAGCGCCGCTACCGGCCGACGATCGAGCGGCTGGGCCGCGCGCTGAAGGCCCACTCGGCCGCCACCGCCGGGGACGCCGGCCGCAGCTTCCGCGGGCCGGCGGCCCGGCACGGCTCGTCCGGCGGCGGCGTCCGCGTCAAGGCGGTCTGCGACTGCGGGCGGAACGTCCGGGTCGTCCCGTCCGTCCTGGCCCAGGCGCCGATCGTCTGCGGCGGCTGCGGAAAGCCGTTCAGAATCCCCGAGGCCGCCGGCTCCTCCGACACCGCGAAGACCGCCGCCGCGGCCTGACCTCCCGCACGCCGCCGTACCACCCCCGCGGATCCGCCCGCCCCGGCCAGGGGCGGGCCCGGGCCGCCCGCGGGGGGCCCGCGGAGGCATCCGTGGGGGCGTGCGGTGGGCCCGTGGGCGTGTGGCAGAATGGGCCGTTGAGTACTCGGCAGCCGGTCCGGACCCCTCTCTCCCTCGGCTGACGCGTCCATCGAGCGCCCGGCACCCGCAACCCCACGTGGGAGGCCGTGCTGCTCAAACACGTCATAGAGCAGGAGACACCACTCCCGTGGCAGTCAAGATCAAGCTGAAGCGCCTGGGCAAGATCCGGTCGCCTCACTACCGCATCATCGTCGCCGACTCCCGTACCCGCCGTGACGGCCGGGCCATCGAGGAGATCGGCCTGTACCACCCGGTGCAGAACCCGTCGCGCATCGAGGTCGACTCCGAGCGTGTCCAGTACTGGCTGGGTGTCGGCGCGCAGCCGACCGAGCCGGTCGCGGCCATCCTCAAGGTCACCGGTGACTGGCAGAAGTTCAAGGGCCTCCCGGCCCCCGAGCCGATGAAGGTCCCCGAGCCCAAGGCGGACAAGCGCGCCCTGTTCGAGGCCGCCGCCAAGGACGCCGGTGACGAGCCCAAGGGCGAGGCGATCACCCCGAAGGCCAAGAAGTCCGACAAGAAGGCGGACGAGGCCGGAGCGGACGCCTCGTCGGCCGAGTCCACCGAGGCCTGATGATGCTCGAGGAGGCCCTCGAGCACCTCGTGAAGGGGATCGTCGACAACCCCGAGGACGTGCAGGTCGCCTCGCGCACCCTGCGCCGCGGGCAGGTGCTGGAGGTCCGGGTGCACCCGGAGGACCTCGGCAAGGTGATCGGCCGTAACGGCCGCACCGCCCGTGCCCTGCGGACCGTCGTGGGCGCCCTCGGCGGTCGCGGCATCCGCGTCGACCTCGTCGACGTCGATCAGGTTCGCTGACACCAACGGCACCGGCGCGGGCCGGGGAGGGCCACGGCTCTCCCCGGCCCGTCCGTCGTCCGCCCCGGGCGGTGTCCGCCGGCGCCGCTCCGGCCACCCGTCGGGGAAGCGGCGGCCCGCCGACCGGCCACCTCCGGGAGAGCCGCACGGAGCGCCGCCGAAGGCCCCGGCGGGGAGGACCCGGGAAGCCGAGAGGTGCCGCTGCCGGACGCCGCAACGCTGCGGAACACCGCGCCCGGATCCCTCTTGCCGATCAGCACCGGGAAGCCCGGAAGCCTGGAAACCCTGAGAATCCGGGAAACCCGGGAAACCCGGGAAACCCGGTAACGCAGCCGGAACAGTAACAAGCCGCAGGAGAGCGCAGTGGAGCTGGTAGTCGCGCGGATCGGCCGCGCCCACGGCATCAAGGGCGAGGTCGCCGTGGAGGTGCGGACGGACGAGCCCGAGCTGCGGCTCGCCCCCGGCGCCGTCCTCACCACCGACCCGGCCGCGACCGGGCCGCTCACGGTGGAGAGCGGCCGGGTGCACAGCGGCCGGCTGCTGCTGCGGTTCGCCGGGGTACGGGACCGGGGCGCGGCCGAGGCGCTCCGCAACACCCTGCTGATCGCCGAGATCGACCCGGAGGAGACCCCGGAGGACCCCGACGAGTTCTACGACCATCAGCTCGTGGGCCTCGACGTGGTCACCGCCGGCGGCGAGGCGGTCGGCCGCATCACCGGCATCTCCCATCTGCCCTCCCAGGATCTGCTGGTGGTGGAGCGTGCCGAGGGCGGTGAGGTGCTGATCCCCTTCGTCTCGGAGATCGTCCCCGAGATCGACCTGCGGGCGCGGCGTGTCCGTGTCGACCCTCCGCCCGGCCTGCTGGACGAGTCCCGCGCCGAGACCGCCGGTACCACGGCCCGTGGCACCCGCGACGGCGAGGGGACCGGCGGCGGAGCCGCGGACGGTGGCGGAACGGGCGGGGACCGCGCGTGAGGCTCGACGTCATCACCATCTTCCCCGAGTACCTGGAGCCGCTGAACGTCTCCCTGGTGGGCAAGGCCCGGTCCCGCGGGGTGCTCGACGTCCGCGTCCACGATCTGCGGGAGTGGACCCACGACCGGCACCACACCGTCGACGACACCCCCTACGGAGGCGGCCCCGGCATGGTGATGAAGCCCGAGCCGTGGGGGGAGGCGCTCGACACGGTGATCGACTCCGGCTCCCCGGGGGAGCGGCCGGTCGTGATCGTCCCCACCCCCAGCGGCCGGCCCTTCACCCAGGAGCTGGCGATCCACCTCGCCGCGCGTCCCTGGCTGGTCTTCACCCCCGCCCGGTACGAAGGCATCGACCGGCGCGTCGTCGAGGAGTACGCCCGGGACCACGAGGTGCTGGAGGTCTCCATCGGCGACTACGTGCTGGCCGGTGGTGAGGCCCCCGTCCTGGTGATGACGGAGGCCGTGGCCCGGCTCCTGCCCGGGGTGCTCGGCAACGCCGAGTCCCACCGCGACGACTCCTTCGCCCCGGGAGGCATGGCCGGGCTGCTGGAAGGGCCCGTCTACACCAAGCCGCCCGAGTGGCGCGGCCACGGCATCCCCGAGGTGCTGCTCAGCGGGCACCACGGGCGGATCGCCCGCTGGCGGCGCGACCAGGCGCTGCGCCGGACGGCGCGCCACCGGCCCGATCTGATCGCCGGCCGCGACCCGGCGGAGTTCGACGCCCATGACCTCCGGGTCCTCGCCGAACTGGGCTGGGACGTGACCGGGGACGGCCGATTTGGGCAGGTGCCCGCCGCCGTGGAAGAATGAGCAGCTGTTGTGCGTCCGGCGCGCGCCCCTGCCACAGGGGGAACGACGCCCGCCCGCCGCACCGCCGCCCGCCGGCGGCACCCCCGAGACATTCCCTCATCTACCGTCGATGACCTGTGGCATCGGCGAGGAAAGCAGACGATCATGCACCTTCTCGACAGTGTCGACTCCGCTTCGCTGCGCAGCGACGTCCCGGCGTTCCGTCCCGGTGACACGGTGAACGTCCACGTCCGTGTCATCGAGGGCAGCCGCTCCCGTGTGCAGCAGTTCAAGGGCGTGGTCATCCGCCGCCAGGGCGCGGGCGTGCGCGAGACCTTCACGGTCCGCAAGGTCAGCTTCAGCGTCGGCGTCGAGCGCACCTTCCCGGTGCACACCCCGATCGTCGAGAAGATCGAGGTCGTGACCCGCGGTGACGTCCGCCGCGCCAAGCTCTACTACCTCCGCGAGCTCCGCGGCAAGGCCGCGAAGATCAAGGAGAAGCGCTGACCTTCGGCCGGATTCCGCTCGGCCCGGCCGGTTAGGCTCTGGGCCGATGGACACCGACGAACAGCTTTCCGAGCGCGATCGCTCTCCCGCCCCCGACGAGGGGCGGGAGCGGCGGTCGCGCTCGGCGCGTTCCGGCCCGGGGTGGCGCGGCGCGCGCCGTGCCGTGCCCGGTGCCGTGCTCCGTCTCCGGCGGGCCGCCGCGCGGGCCCCGTGGCGGTGGGCCGGTGCGGTCACGGCCGTCGCGGTGGCCGTCGTTCTCATGCTCAGCGCCTGGGTGGTGCAGCCCTTCCTCGTCCCCAGTGGCTCGATGGAGCCCACCCTCCGCGTCGGCGACCGGGTGCTCGTGAACAAGCTCGCCTATCGTTTCGGCAACGAACCACGCCGCGGAGACGTAGTGGTGTTCGACGGCACCGGATCCTTCGTCCACGGCGGGCGGTCCGGTGGCGTCCTGACCGGGCCGCTGCGTGAGGCGGCGGCCGCCGTGGGACTCGTGGAGCCGGAGGAGACCGACTACGTGAAGCGCGTGGTGGGGACCGGAGGCGACCGGGTCACCTGCTGTGACGAGCGGGGGAGGATCAAGGTGAACGGCGTGGCCCTCGACGAGGTCTACCTGCCGCCGGGCGAGAGCCCGTCCCAGGTGCCCTTCGACATCGCCGTCCCGGAGGGCAGACTCTGGGTCATGGGTGACCACCGCGGCGACTCCCGGGACTCCCGCGACCACCTCGGTTCGCCCGGCGGCGGCACCGTACCCGTCGAACGGGTGATCGGCAGGGCCGATTGGATCGGCTGGCCGGCGCGCCACTGGACGACCGTCACCGCGCCCGCGGACCCCGCGCGCCGGCCACATCCGGCGCTCACCGGGGAAGGCGGGAGCCATGGGTAACCGCGGAAAGCCCCGGGGGGGACCGGACCGGGACATGCGGCTGCCGACGGGCACCCGCCCCACCGGCGCGCGCCTGACGGGCGGACGGGCCGAGCGGCGCCGGCTCGCCCAGCGCATCAAGCGACGCCGGCGCCGCTCCGCGATCCGCGAGGTGCCGATCCTCCTCACCGTCGCGGTGCTGATCGCGCTGGGTCTGAAGACCTTCCTCCTCCAGGCGTTCGTGATCCCCTCCGGCTCGATGGAACAGACCATCCAGATCGGGGACCGCGTGCTGGTCGACAAGCTGACCCCGTGGTTCGGCTCGAAACCGCAACGGGGGGACGTGGTGGTCTTCCAGGATCCCGGCGGCTGGCTGGAGGGGGAGCAGCTCCCCTCGGACGAGGACCCGGTGGTGATCAAGCAGGGCAAGGAGCTGCTCTCCTTCATCGGGCTGCTCCCCTCGGACGACGAGCAGGACCTGATCAAGCGCGTGGTGGCGGTCGGCGGTGACACGGTCCGCTGCTGCGACGGGGACGGCCGGGTCACCGTCAACGGCACGGCGATCATCGAGCCGTACCTCCACCCGGGCAACTCCCCCTCCGAACAGCGGTTCGATGTGAAGGTGCCGCCGGGGCGGCTTTTCGTCATGGGTGACCACCGCTCCAACTCCGCGGACTCCCGTTTCCACCTGGACGAGACCGCGGGCGGCACGGTTCCGGAAGACCTGGTGGTGGGCCGGGCCATGGTGATCGCCTGGCCGTTGGGCCACTGGAGCAAGCTGGAGGAGACCGAGACCTACGCCTCCGTGCCCGACCGCGCCGGCACGGCGACACCCGCGGCAGCCGTGGTTCCGCGCGGCGGCGGACCGGGGCACCATACTGGGGGGCCCGGCCCCGAGCGGGTCGGGGAATCAGATGCGATGATCCATCTCCCGATCCCTGCGGAACTCCCGCTCGTTATGGGAGTGGTGGGCCTGCGCCGCGTGCGGGCCGAGCGGCAGTGCGGAGTGAGGAGTGGACTGTGGGGGATGTGGCCGTCGGCGCCCGGGCCGACCAGGACGAACCCGAGAGGCGACCGCAGCGGGCGGAGGGCGCGGTGGAGGAGGACGGTGGTGAGGAAGGCGCAGTGAGCGAGAAGAAGCAGCGTTCCTTCTGGAAGGAGCTGCCGATCCTCATCGGGATCGCGCTGCTGCTCGCCCTCCTCATCAAGAGCTTCCTGTTGCAGGCGTTCTCGATCCCCTCCGACTCCATGCAGAACACGCTGCAGCGCGGGGACCGGGTCCTGGTCGACAAGCTGACCCCGTGGTTCGGCTCCGAGCCGAAGCGCGGCGAGGTCGTCGTCTTCCACGACCCCGGGCGCTGGCTCGGCGAGGTGCCCGAGGCCGACTCCGGTCCCGTGGCCACCGGGGTGCGCACGGTGCTGAGCACCATCGGGCTGATGCCGTCCGCGGAGGACAAGGACCTGATCAAGCGGGTGATCGCGGTGGGTGGGGACACCGTGGAGTGCAAGGGGGAGGGCCCGGTCAAGGTCAACGGCAAGACGCTGGACGAGCCGTACCTCTACCCCGGCAACACCCCTTGCGGTGACAAGGAGTTCGGCCCGATCAAGGTGCCCCGGGACCGTATCTGGGTCATGGGCGACCACCGGCAGAACTCCCTCGACTCCCGCTACCACCAGGACCTGCCCGGCAACGGCACCGTCCCCGTGGACGAGGTCGTCGGGCGCGCGGTGGTGGTGGCCTGGCCGGTCGGCCGCTGGTCGACCCTGCCGATCGCGGACACCTTCGACCAGCCCGGTCTGAACGCCGCGGCCGGCGCGGCCCCGGCGGCGATCGGTTTCGCCGCCGCCGTCCCGCTGGTGCTCCTGCGCCGCCGGCGGCTGCTCGCGGCCGGCGGGGTGAGCGGCGCGGGTGGCGCGGGTTCGGCGGAATCCGTGGCCCGGGCGGCGGGAGAGCCGCGGCGGGACGGCTGACCCCGGCCGGAACCGGCCGGTAGTGTGCCGTCCCGGATCACACCGAGGCGGGGAGCGGGGATGAGTACTGCGGAAAGGACGGCCGTGCGGGCAGGGGGGACGCCGGGCAGGGCCGTCTCCGGGATCGCCGTGGCGCTCGGATGTGTGCTCTTCCTCGGCGGATTCGCCTGGGCGGCGCTGCTCTACCGGCCCTACGCCGTCCCGACGGACTCCATGGAACCCACCGTGGCGGCCGGTGACCGGGTGCTGGCGCAACGCGTCGACGGCGGCGAGGTCCGCCGGGGGGACGTGGTGGTCTTCACCGACCCCGCCTGGGGCGACCTCCCCATGGTCAAGCGGGTGGTCGGGACCGGCGGGGACACGGTCGCCTGCTGCGACCGGCAGGGGCGGCTGACGGTGAACGGTGAGCCGATCGAGGAACCGTATCTGCGCGGGAGCGGGAGCGGGAGCGTACGGGGTGCCGCGGACTCCCCGGCGCCGCCGGCCTCGCCGACCGAGTTCACCGCCGCCGTGCCGGAGAACGGCGTCTTCCTGCTGGGCGACGCGCGCGGCAGCTCGCTGGACTCGCGGGAGCACCTGACCGACGGTGGTCAGGGCTCTGTGCCGGTGAGCGCGATCAGCTCCCGGGTGGACGCCGTGGTCTGGCCGGCGGGCTCCGCGGGCCGGCTGGCCCGCCCCGCCGCCTTCGCCGCGCTCCCCGGTGGGGTCTCCGCACCCGGGCCGCTGTTCCCGCTGGCCCTCGCGGTCGGGGGCGGGGCCGGGCTCGTCCTGGCCGGGGCGGCGTACGGCCCCCTGGCCGGCCAGCTGGCGCGGCGACGGGCGGAAGCCGCCCGTGCGTGAGCCGCGCCGCGCCCCCGGCGGTGAGGTGTGGCGCGCCGTGGCACGCGTGGTGCTCCTCGATCCCCGGGGACGGATTCTGCTGCTCCACGGCCACGAGCCCGCCGACCCCGGGCGGACCTGGTGGTTCACACCGGGCGGCGGCGTCGAACCGGGTGAGAGCCGGGCGGAGGCCGCCCGGCGGGAGCTGATCGAGGAGACGGGGATCGCCGAGGTGGAGCTGGGGCCCGTGCTCTGGCGGCGTCGGTGCTCCTTCCCCTTCGACGGCCGCCGCTGGAACCAGGACGAGTGGTACTTCCTGGCCAGGACGGAGCGGACCGCGACCGACGGTACGGGCCGCACGGCGCTGGAACGGCGCTCCATCCGCGGCCTGAGGTGGTGGACGTCCCGGGAACTGTCCACCCTGCGTGAGACGGTGTACCCCACCAGGCTCGCGGAACTGCTGGCCACGCTGGAGCGGGAGGGTCCTCCGAGTGCCCCCGTCGATCTCGAACCCGAGCGGGCCTGACGCACAATAGGGGGACGCCCGGCTGAAGGGGACCATGTCATGAGCGCCGAAGACCTCGAGAAGTACGAGACCGAGATGGAGCTGAAGCTCTACCGGGAGTACCGCGACGTCGTCGGCCTGTTCAAGTACGTGATCGAGACGGAGCGGCGCTTCTATCTCACCAACGCCTACGAGATGCAGGTCCACTCCGTCCAGGGCGAGGTGTTCTTCGAGATCTCCATGGCCGACGCCTGGGTGTGGGACATGTACCGGCCCGCCCGCTTCGTCAAGCAGGTGCGGGTGCTGACCTTCAAGGACGTCAACATCGAGGAGCTCAACAAGAGCGACCTCGAACTTCCCGGGGAGTCCGGTTTCGACCGGTGAGGGTCTGACGCCGCCCGGGGGTGGGCCGGGGCCCGGAGGCGCCGGCCCCGAGGCGGGCGGTGAGCCACCGCGTGGGTGACCCGGCGATGTCCGCCCGTAGGCGTGGGGGCCCGCCGGTGCTCGTTCCGGGCGGCCGTTGACGGACCGGCGCGACGAGGGGCCCGGGGTGGAGCCTCCCCCTTCGTTCACCTGGACGAGTGAGCGCGTTGTCCACAACCGGCCGGTAATCCACAGATCCGCATCAAGATCCACTTTTCTCCGCCGCCTCCGCCACAGTCACCTGCGGAGGTGGTGGAGATGAACGCGCGCTGTGCGCTCGGCCGCTATGGAGAGGACCTGGCCGTCCGGCGGCTGGGCGAGGCCGGGATGACGGTCCTGGAACGGAACTGGCGGTGCCGGGACGGCGAGATCGACATCGTCGCCCGGGACGGCGACGCCCTGGTGATCTGCGAGGTCAAGACGCGACGGGCGGGCGGTCCGGAGCACCCCATGGCCGGGGTCCCCGTGCGGAAGGCGGCCCGGCTGCGGCGGCTGGCGGCGCGGTGGCTGCAGGAGCGCTGGCCGGCGCACCGCACCCCGCCCGGCGGGGTGCGCATCGATCTGGTGGGCATCGTGGTCCCGGCCCGCGGCGCGCCGATGGTGGAGCACGCGCGGGGGGTGGCGTGATGGGGTTCGCCCGTACCTGTTCCGTAGCCCTGACCGGGGTCGAGGGGGTGGTGGTCGAAGTACAGGCCGACCTCGAACCGGGGCTGGCGGCCTTCACCCTGGTCGGGTTGCCGGACAAGAGTCTGGTCGAGAGCCGGGACCGGGTCCGGGCCGCGGTGGTCAACTCGGGGGCCGAGTGGCCGCAGCGGAAACTGACGGTCGGGCTCAGCCCGGCATCCGTGCCCAAGAGCGGCAGCGGTTTCGACCTGGCCGTGGCCGGTGCGGTGCTCGGCGCGGCCGGGCGGGTGGACCCCGCGCAGATCGCCGACCTGGTCATGATCGGTGAGCTCGGGCTCGACGGGCGGGTCCGGCCGGTGCGTGGCGTCCTCCCCGCAGTGCTGGCCGCTGCCGAGGCCGGGCACGAACAGGTCGTCGTGCCGGAGCAGACGGCCGCCGAGGCCGCCCTCGTCCCCGGGATCGCCGTCCTGGGGGTGCGGAGCCTGCGCCAGCTGATCGCGGTGCTGGCGGACGAGCCCGTCCCCGAGGAGGAGCCCCGCGAGGAGGGACGGCCGGACCCGGCGCTGGCCGGGCTGGCGCTGCCCGGTTCCGGGACGGCCGCCGGACTCGCGGCCCGTGCCGGGGGCGGAGCGCCGCTGCCCGACCTGGCCGATGTGGCCGGCCAGCGGGAGGCGAGAACGGCCCTGGAGGTGGCCGCGGCCGGTGGCCATCACCTTTATCTGAAGGGACCCCCGGGCGCCGGCAAAACGCTTCTCGCCGAGCGGCTGCCAGGGCTGCTGCCACCGCTCAGCCGGCGGGAGTCCCTGGAGGTCACGGCGGTCCACTCGGTCGCGGGGGTGCTGCCGCCCGGTAAGCCGCTGATCGACACCCCGCCGTTCTGCGCCCCGCACCACTCGGCGACCATGCCCTCGATCGTCGGCGGGGGCAACGGCCTCCCGAGACCGGGTGCCGCCTCGCTCGCCCACCGTGGTGTGCTCTTCCTCGACGAGGCGGCGGAGTTCGGCGCGCGGGTGCTGGACGCCCTGCGGCAGCCGCTGGAGTCCGGTCATGTGGTGGTGGCCCGCAGCGCCGGCGTGGTCCACCTGCCGGCCCGCTTCCTGCTGGTCCTGGCGGCGAACCCGTGCCCGTGCGGCCGGCACGCGCTGTCCGGGGCGGGCTGCGAGTGCCCGCCCGCCGTGGTGCGCCGTTACCAGTCCCGGCTCTCCGGTCCGCTGATGGACCGGGTCGACCTGCGGGTCACCGTGGAGCCGGTGGGCAGGCGCGCGCTGCTGGAGGAGGTCCGCAGCGGTGAGCCCACCGCCGTGGTGGCCGCGCGGGTGCTCGCCGCCCGGGAGCGGGCGGCTGCCCGGCTGGACGGCAGCCCGTGGCGGCTCAACAGCGAGATCCCCGGACATGAGCTGCGCACACGCTGGCGGCCCGCTCCGGACGCCCTGTGGGAGGCCGAGCGGGACATGGAGCGGGGACTGCTCACGGCCCGCGGCCTGGACCGGGTGCTCCGGGTGGCCTGGACGGCCGCCGACCTGGCGGGCCGGGACCGGCCGGCGGCCCCCGACGTGGCCATGGCCCTTCAGCTCCGCACCGGGATCAGCCGTGGCGCCGTGCCCGCGGGGGGCCCGGCGTGAGGGGCGCGGAGGCCGATCGGCAGCGGCTCGCCCGTGCGGCACTCACCCGGATCGTGGAGCCGGGGGACGAGCGGGCCGGGCGATGGCTCCGCGAGCTCGGCCCGGTGGCTCTGCTGGAGCTCTTCCAGGGGCGGGACCGGCCTCCGTCCCCGGTGACGGAGGAGCGGATGGCCGGGTACCGGGCCCGGGCGGCCGTGGCCGATCCGGTGGCGGACCTCGCCGCGGCCGCGGCCGAGGGAGGCCGTTTCGTCTGCCCCGGCGAGGAGGAGTGGCCGCGGCAGCTCGACGACCTCGGTGACGCCCGTCCCCTCGGCCTCTGGGTGCGCGGGCGGCCCTCACTCCGTCTGTGGGCCCTCCGCTCGGTCGCCGTCGTGGGGGCCAGGGCCTGCACGGACTACGGCGCCCATATGGCGGCGTCCCTCGCCGCCGGCCTCGCGGAGCGCGGCTGGGTGGTGGTCTCCGGCGCGGCCTACGGCATCGACGGCGCGGCCCATCGCGGCGCGCTCGCGGCGGGTGGCGCCACCGCCGCCGTACTGGCCTGCGGGGTGGACCGGACCTACCCGCGTGGTCACGCGGAGTTGCTGCGGCGTATCGCCGACCAAGGGGTGCTGGTGGCGGAGCTGCCGCCGGGGGCGCATCCCACCCGCAGCCGCTTCCTGCTGCGTAACCGCGTCATCGCCGCGCTCACCCGCGGCACGGTGGTGGTGGAGGCGGAGTACCGCAGTGGGTCGCTGGTCACCGCCCGCGCCGCCCAGCGGCTCGGCCGGCTCTCGGCGGGCGTTCCCGGACCGGTGACCTCCGGGTTGTCCGCCGGGGTGCACGAACTGCTGCGGGGCGAGGGAACCCTGGTCACGGACGCCGCCGAGGTGATCGAGCTGGTCGGCGGCATGGGAGAGCTGGCGCCCGAGCGGCAGGGCCCGGTCCTCGCGCGTGATCTGCTCGCCCCGCTCACCGCGCGGGTCCTGGAGGCGCTGCCCGCCCGGAGCGAGGCGGACACGCGGGAGATCGCCCGGGAGGCGGGCACCGACACCACGGAAGCGACGGCACGTCTGTACGAATTGCAATCGCTGGGATTCGTGCAGCGTCAGGGTGATCGGTGGCGGCTGCCCGCCCCCGCGGGGGCGCCGGTCGCGACCGGGGGAGGTGGCCGCTGACCTGCTGCGATCGGGTGACCTGGTGCGGGCCTGGCGGGGGCGGACGGACCCGCGTGCGCGCTCCTTCCACTCCCGCGCCTCTCCTGCGCCACTCGAACGGCGTAACCCCGAGGGGCGGTCAGCGGAACGTATCTGCGCATGAGATACCTGCATCTCTTCGCACACTGCGACAGGGCAGTCACGCTACGCTTACGGAAGTTCCGGCTCCGGCCGACCGCTTCACCCTGGCTCACCCCGATTCACCCTGACGGCAGAACGGCTCAAGGCGACGTATGCCCCAGCACACCTCCGGGTCCGACCGCGCGGCGGTGCCACCTGCCGCCCGCGGCGGCGTGCGCCCCGCCGCCCCCTCATCCCTGGACGAACTCTGGCGGGCCTACAAGGAGACGGCGGACAGCAGGCTGCGGGAGCAGCTGATCCTGCACTACTCACCCCTGGTGAAATACGTGGCGGGCCGGGTCAGCGTGGGGCTCCCGCCCAATGTCGACCAGGCCGACTTCGTCTCCTCCGGCGTCTTCGGGCTGATCGACGCCATCGAGAAGTTCGACCCCGCGCGGTCCATCAAGTTCGAGACCTATGCGATCACCCGTATCCGGGGCGCCATGATCGACGAACTGCGCGCGCTGGACTGGATCCCGCGTTCCGTGCGTCAGAAGGCCCGGGCCGTGGAGCGTGCCTACGCCACGCTGGAGGCCGGCCTGAGGCGGACGCCCACCGAGGCGGAGGTCGCCGGGGAGATGGGAATCGGCCTGGAGGAACTCCACCAGGTGTTCAGCCAGCTCTCCCTGACGAACGTCGTGGCCCTGGAGGAGTTGCTGCACGCCGGTGGTGAGGGCGGCGACCGGCTGAGCCTGCTGGACAAACTGGAGGACACCGCGGCGGACGACCCGGAGGAGGTCGCCGAGGACCGCGAACTCCGCCGTCTTCTGGCCCGGGCCATCAACACCCTCCCGGAGCGGGAGAAGACGGTCGTCACCCTTTACTACTACGAGGGTCTGACCCTGGCCGAGATCGGCCAGGTGCTCGGTGTCACGGAGAGCCGGGTGAGCCAGATCCACACCAAGTCCGTGCTCCAGCTCCGGGCGAAACTCGCCGACGTGGGGCGCTGAAGGGACGCCGAAAGGGCGCCGAGCCGGCCCGCGGGACAGCTTTCCGCCAGGTGGTCGCCCGGGGCGGGGCCCGTCCGTAGAGTGGGCGGGTGCCCAGGATTCGAGCGGCCTCCGTGGCCGAACACCGGACCATGCAGCGCGGCGCCCTGCTCGACGCCGCCCGATCCCTGCTGTCCGAGGGCGGCAGCAAGGCCCTGACCTTCCCCGCCCTCGCCGAGCGCACCGGGCTGGCGCGCTCCTCCGTCTACGAGTACTTCCGTTCCCGCGCGGCCGTCGTCGAGGAACTCTGCGCTGTCGACTTCCCCGTCTGGGCCGCGGAGGTGGAGGCGGCCATGGCACGAGCCGCCACCCCCGAGGCGCGGGTCGAGGCCTATGTGCGGCGCCAGCTGGATCTGGCCGGGGACCGCCGCCACCGGGCGGTGGTGGCGATCTCCGCCGGTGAGCTCGATGCCGGAGCACGCGAGAAGATCCGCGCCGCGCACGGCGGTCTTGTCACGCTGGTCGTCGAGACCCTGGAGGACCTCGGCCACCACCGGCCGCGGCTGGCGGCGATGCTGCTGCAGGGGGTGGTGGACTCGGCCGTCCGCCGCCTGGAACTCGGCGCGGCGGAGGACTCGGAGGAGATCATCGAGGCGGCCGTGGCCATGGTTCTTCACGGCGTGCGCGGCGGCTGAGCCGGCTTCTCCGGACGGTGGTCCCCGGTCGCGGCCCCTGCCGGTCCCGTGGTGTCCCGAGCGGGAGGCGGGGTCCGCCGTTGAGCCGGGACCACGGCCGGGGCGACCGGGCCGGTTCGCCCGGCAGAGCCGGTGCCCGGATCAGCCGGGCGGCTCCGGGACGCCGATGACGGGCAGCAGCCGTGACGGAGGCCCGCGCAGTATCCAGGCCGGGAGCAGCGACAGCGGGTTCAGATAGTCGTCCCCGCGGAGCAGGCCCCAGTGGAGACAGCTCACCGCGCAGTGGTACGGACCGCGGGCCAGCACCCCGACCACCTCTCCCGCGTCCACCTTCTCCCCCTTTTCCACCAGCGCGACGACCGGCTGGTAGGTGGTGCGCAGGGGTGGCTCTCCGGTGCCGTCCAGCTCCACGGACACCACCGGACGGCCCGCCACCACCCCCGCGAAGGACACCCGCCCCGGAGCCGCCGCCCGCACGGGCCCTCCCTCGCGCGCCGCCAGATCCACGCCCCGGTGCCCCGCCGCGTACCGGGAGGGCGGGGGCTCCCAGCCTCGCGGCACTTCCGGGCGGCCGCCGGGCACCCGCCCGCCGCCGGCCCCGTCGACAGGCCAGGCCCGCTCCCCGTCGGAGAGATCCGGCTCGGAGCGGGAGCCGGCCGGCCCCGCCCCGCCGGAATCATGGTCCGGCTCCGGCCCCGGGTCCGCCGGGGCGCCCGCCCGTCCGGCGGGGGAGCCGGAGAGCGGAGTCTCCGCGCCGGGCGGGGTGACCCCCGGCAGGGAGGAGAGCAGCAGCCACACCGCGAACAGGGCGCCGATCGCCGCCGGAGGCCCGCAGCGGGGCGCGCGTCCGCGCGAGGGTGATCTGAACGCCGTGGTCCCGCGCCGACGGGCCCACCGCGGGCCGGTCCCCGGCTGCCGGGGACCGGGCGTGCCGGCTCCCCGGCGTGCTGCGCCGAGGGGCCCGGATCCGCCGGGATGGGTTCCCGGGATTCGGGGCGCGCCGGAAGCGGCGACCGCGGATCCGGGCCCCCGCGTCATGGGTGGGCGCGTCATGGGTGCGCGCGCGGCGGTCCGGTGCTGAACGGACCGGTACGGCACGGAACTGTAGGGCGCGGTCCAGCCACGGGCCGGTGGTCTTCCCCGCCCGCGGCCCGGCCGCCGTCCGTCGTCGTTCCCGTCGTGCTCGCGCTTCGATCGCATGGCGTGACGGTCCCGCATTTCCGGCCGGCGCGGGGATCTTGGACCGTCGCTGTGGACAACCCGCGGAACGGCGAGGTCACATAGGTCATGCCGGCTTCCCGGCCGCTCGCGGTGCGTCGGTGCTCCGGTGCTCCGTGGGGACTCGGCGGGGGCGCCCCGGGCACCCACGATCACCATCCGTACCGCCGGACACCTTCACCCCGGCCCGTGCCGGCCCCCGCGCACCTCCCGGCATCCGTCTCCGCGCACCTCCCGGGGCGCCCCGTCTCCGCGTACTCCCGGGGACGCCCGTCTCCGCGTACCTCCGGGAGGCCTCCGCGCCCCCGTCGCGCGACCGCCGCCGCCCACCCCCGACGGCCCGCGCGCTCCCCGCCGCCGGTGGCCTGCGGTGCCCGCCGTCCGTGTCGTCCGGCGGTGTGGCCGTCCCTTACACTTCTGGTGGCGATCCGGGTCACCGGATCGACTTCGCACGCCCCGCCATCCTCGCGCCAGGCCTCTCAGGCAGCGCGGTGGCCGCGTCCCTCGGTCCTCGGAAAGCCTCGCTCTCCGCGGCACGGCGCGCAGGGGTGTCAGGCACGGCGGCCGACCGGCCGCAGTGGAAACCGAGTGTTCAAGGAGTACGGCCATGGCCGTCGTCACGATGCGGGAGCTGCTGGAGAGCGGCGTCCACTTCGGGCACCAGACCCGCCGCTGGAACCCGAAGATGAAGCGCTTCATCTTCACCGAGCGCAACGGCATCTACATCATCGACCTGCTCCAGTCGCTGTCGTACATCGACCGCGCCTACGAGTTCGTCAAGGAGACCGTCGCGCACGGCGGCTCCATCATGTTCGTCGGTACCAAGAAGCAGGCGCAGGAGGCCATCGCCGAGCAGGCGGCCCGCGTCGGCATGCCCTACGTCAACCAGCGCTGGCTGGGCGGCATGCTCACCAACTTCTCGACCGTCTACAAGCGTCTGCAGCGCCTCAAGGAGCTGGAGCAGATCGACTTCGAGGACGTGGCCGCCTCCGGCCTGACCAAGAAGGAGCTGCTGGTCCTCTCCCGCGAGAAGGCGAAGCTCGAGAAGACCCTGGGCGGTATCCGCGAGATGCAGAAGGTGCCCAGCGCCGTCTGGATCGTGGACACCAAGAAGGAGCACATCGCCGTGGGTGAGGCGCGCAAGCTCAACATCCCGGTGGTGGCGATCCTCGACACCAACTGCGACCCGGACGAGGTCGACTACAAGATCCCGGGCAACGACGACGCGATCCGCTCCGTCACCCTGCTCACCCGCGTGATCGCCGACGCCGTCGCCGAGGGCCTCATCGCCCGCTCCGGCGCCGCCACCGGCGACCAGAAGCCGGGCGAGAAGGCCGCCGAGCCGCTGCCCGAGTGGGAGCGTGACCTCCTCGAAGGCGCCGAGAAGAAGGCCGACGAGCAGCAGGCCGCCCCTGCCGAGCAGCCGGCCGAGGCGTCCGCCGAGCCCGCGGCCGAGGCGCCGGCCGAGGCGTCCGCCGAGCCCGCCGCCGAGGCTGCTGCCGAGCCCGCGGCCGAGGCGGCCGCCGAGAAGGCCTGACGCTCCCGTCACGGCTGCCGACGGCGGGGGCTCCGGCCCCCGCCGTCCACCCGTAGATCCGACCGACTTTCCGAGAAGAGACTGACAGACCATGGCGAACTTCACCGCCGCCGACGTCAAGAAGCTCCGCGAGCTCACCGGCGCCGGCATGATGGACTGCAAGAAGGCGCTGGACGAGGCCGAGGGCAACGTCGACAAGGCCGTCGAGATCCTGCGCGTCAAGGGGCAGAAGGGTGTCGCCAAGCGTGAGGGCCGCAGCGCCGAGAACGGCGCCGTCGTCTCCCTGATCGCCGAGGACCGCACGTCCGGCGTGCTGCTGGAGCTCAAGTGCGAGACGGACTTCGTCGCCAAGGGTGACAAGTTCCTCGCCGTCGCCGACGCCCTCGCCGCGCACGTCGCCAAGACCTCCCCGGCGGACATCGGCGCGCTGCTGGCCTCCGAGATCGAGGCCGGCAAGACCGTCCAGGCGTATGTGGACGAGGCGAACGCCACCCTCGGCGAGAAGATCGTCCTGGACCGTTTCGCCCAGTTCCAGGGCGGTTACGTCGCGACGTACATGCACCGCACCAGCCCGGACCTCCCGCCGCAGGTCGGTGTCCTGGTCGAGCTCGACCAGGAGAACGCCGAGGTCGCCAAGGACGTCGCGCAGCACATCGCCGCGTTCGGCCCGAAGTACCTCACCCGCGAGGACGTCCCGGCCGAGACGGTGGAGAACGAGCGCCGCGTCGCCGAGGCCACCGCCCGTGAGGAGGGCAAGCCCGAGCAGGCCCTGCCCAAGATCATCGAGGGCCGGGTGAACGGCTTCTTCAAGGAGAACACCCTCCTCGACCAGGCGTTCGCGAAGGACAGCAAGAAGACCGTCCAGAAGGTGCTGGACGAGGCCGGCGTCACGCTGAAGCGCTTCGCCCGTATCCGCGTCGGAGCCTGACCCCGGTCGGCGACAGCGGAAAGCGCCCGGCGCCGCTAAGGTCGGGAGCAGTCGGCCGACCGTGTGCCGGGCGGCCGCAGAGGTGACGAGGAGGCCATTGCCGGAGAGGGATCAGCAGACCCCGTACGGCAGTGGCCTTCTTCGTCTGTGCACGAGGAGATCTCCATGAATCAGGACGCCGGCAAAGCCGGTGGCAGCGGCCACGGCGCACACAGGGGCCGGTTTCTGCTGAAGCTGTCCGGCGAGGCGTTCGCCGGCGGCGGCGGACTCGGGGTGGACCCGGACGTCGTGCACAAGATGGCCCGGGAGATCGCCGCCGTGGTCCGGGACGGCGCCGAGATCGCCGTCGTCATCGGCGGCGGCAACTTCTTCCGTGGCGCCGAGCTGCAGCAGCGCGGCATGGACCGGGCCCGCTCCGACTACATGGGCATGCTGGGCACGGTCATGAACTGCCTGGCGCTCCAGGACTTCCTGGAGAACGAGGGGATAGACTCCCGCGTCCAGACCGCCATCACGATGGGGCAGGTCGCGGAGCCGTACATTCCGCTGCGGGCGGTCCGCCACCTGGAGAAGGGACGGGTCGTCATCTTCGGCGCCGGCATGGGGATGCCGTACTTCTCCACCGACACCACCGCCGCCCAGCGCGCCCTGGAGATCCAGGCCCAGGCCCTGCTGATGGGGAAGAACGGGGTCGACGGCGTCTACGACTCCGACCCGCGGAAGAACCCCGCGGCGGTGAAGTTCGACGCCCTGGAGTACAGCGAGGTCATCACCCGCGGTCTCAAGGTCGCCGACGCCACCGCCATCTCGCTCTGCATGGACAACAAGTTGCCGATCCTCGTCTTCGAGCTTCTCGCGGAGGGCAATATCGCGCGCGCGGTGAAGGGTGAGAAGATCGGCACGCTCGTGAGCGATCAAGCGACCCGGGGCTGACCGGTGGGGCCCGGTACGGGGATGGACAACCGCCTGCCGGTCGGACACCGTGCAGGAGAAGACGCGCGCAGGGGCGAGGCTCTGCTTACGGATAACACCAGGAGCAAGTGGTGATCGAAGAGACCCTCCTCGAAGCCGAGGAAAAGATGGAGAAGGCCGTCGTGGTCGCCAAGGAGGACTTCGCCGCGATCCGCACCGGCCGTGCGCACCCGGCGATGTTCAACAAGATCGTGGCGGACTACTACGGGGCGCTGACGCCGATCAACCAGCTGGCCTCGTTCTCGGTTCCCGAGCCGCGGATGGCCGTGGTGACCCCGTTCGACAAGAGCGCGCTGCGCAACATCGAACAGGCGATCCGTGATTCGGACCTCGGCGTCAACCCGAGCAACGACGGCAGCATCATCCGCGTGGTGTTCCCCGAGCTGACGCAGGAGCGCCGCAAGGAGTTCACGAAGGTCGCCAAGAGCAAGGCCGAGGACGCGAAGATCTCGATCCGCAGCGTACGGCGCAAGGCCAAGGAGACCCTCGACAAGTTCGTCAAGGACGGCGAGGTCGGCGAGGACGAGGGCCGCCGCGCCGAGAAGGAGCTCGACGACACCACCGCGAAGTACGTGGCGCAGGTGGACGAGCTGCTCAAGCACAAGGAAGCCGAGCTGCTCGAGGTCTGATGAACGACTCATCCTGGGGCGCCCCGCCCCGCGTCGGCCACGGGGGACCGCCCGCCCAGGGGCGAGTGGCCCCCCAACCGGCGGGTCCCGCGCACGGGGCGGACGACGCGGCGCAGACTCGGCCCATGCCCATCGTGCCCCACGCCGGCGGCGACCAGGAGGACCACGGCCGCGACCGGGGGGCCGCTCGCCCGAGCGGTCCCCCGGCCCACGCGGCACGCCCGGCCCCGGACGGCACCACCGGTGACCCCGGTGGTCCCGGACCGGCCGGTGCGCCGCCACACCCGGACGGCGCCCACCCCTCGCCCGCGACTCCGCACCGGAAGCGGGCCGGGCGCGACCTGCGCGCGGCGATCGGTGTCGGGCTCGGCCTCGGCGTGGTCATCCTCGCGGCGCTGTTCCTGGTCAAGGACATCTTCGTCGCCGTGGTCGGGGCGGCGGTGGTGGTCGGGCTCTGGGAGCTGACCTCGCGGCTGCGCGAACGCAAGGGCGTCCGGGTGCCGCTGGTGCCACTCGCGGTCGGTGGCGTCGGGATGGTCACCGCCGGGTACCTGCGCGGCGCCGAGGGCGCCTGGGTGGTGCTGGCGCTCACCGGGCTGGCGGTGCTGGCCTGGCGGATGACGGACTCGCCGGAGAACTACCTGCGGGACGTCACGGCCGGTCTGTTCGCCGCGTTCTACGTGCCGTTCCTCGCGACGTTCGTGGCGCTCATGCTCGCCGCGGACGACGGCCCCCAGCGGGTGCTGACCTTCCTGCTGCTCACCGTGATCAGCGACACCGGTGCCTACGCCGTCGGCTGGCGCTTCGGCACCCACAAGCTGGCGCCCCGGATCAGCCCCGGCAAGACCCGCGAGGGCCTGCTCGGCGCGGTGGCCTTCGCCATGGCCGCCGGCGCGCTCTGCACCGAGTTCCTCATCACCGGGGGCACCTGGTGGCAGGGGCTGCTGCTGGGGCTGGCGGTGGCGGGCAGCGCCACCCTCGGCGACCTCGGTGAGTCCATGATCAAGCGGGACCTCGGCATCAAGGACATGGGCACCCTGCTCCCGGGCCACGGCGGCATCATGGACCGCCTCGACTCGCTGCTGCCCACCGCGCCGGTGGTGTGGCTGCTGCTGGTGGTCTTCGTCGGCGCCGGCTGAGGCCCCTGCCGGCGTGATCCGGTCTCCGCCCCCGCCGGGGAACCGGCGGGGGCGGACGCGGTCCGGGGCGGGAGGCGGCCGGGCAGGCGGGCCGGGAGCCGGGCGGGGCACCGCCGCGTGTCTGCGACACTGGACGCATCATGCCTAAGCCCGGAGAACTGACCTTCGCCGTGCCGCGCGGTGCCAAGAAGCCGCCGCGGCACCTCGCCGACCTCACCCCCGCCGAGCGCCGCGCCGCGGTGGCCGCGATCGGGGAGAAGCCCTTCCGGGCCGGCCAGGTCGCGCGCCACTACTTCGCCCGCTACACCGACGACCCCGCCGGGTGGACGGACATCCCCGCCGCGGCCCGGGAGAAGCTGGCGGCCGAGCTGCTGCCGGAGCTGATGAGTGTGGTGCGCCACATCAGCTGTGACGGGGACACCACCCGCAAGACGCTGTGGCGCCTCTTCGACGGCACGCTCGTCGAGTCGGTCCTGATGCGCTATCCGGATCGGGTCACGATGTGCGTCTCCTCACAGGCCGGCTGTGGGATGAACTGCCCGTTCTGCGCCACCGGGCAGGCCGGCCTGGACCGCAACCTGTCCACGGCGGAGATCGTCCACCAGATCGTGGACGGGATGCGGGCCCTGCGGGACGGTGAGATCCCCGGCGGCCCGGCCCGGCTGTCCAACATCGTCTTCATGGGCATGGGCGAGCCGCTCGCCAACTACAACCGGGTCGTCGGCGCCATCCGGCGGCTCACCGATCCCGAGCCGGACGGGCTGGGCCTGTCACAGCGCGGGATCACCGTCTCCACGGTCGGCCTCGTCCCGGCGATGCTCCGCTTCGCCGAGGAGGGCTTCGCGTGCCGTCTCGCGGTGTCACTGCACGCGCCGGACGACGAGCTGCGGGACACCCTCGTCCCGGTCAACACCCGCTGGAAGGTGCGCGAGGTCCTCGACGCCGCCTGGGAGTACGCCGAGCGGTCCCGGCGCCGTATCTCGATCGAGTACGCGCTGATCCGCGACATCAACGACCAGGCGTGGCGCGGTGATCTGCTCGGCCGGCTGCTCAAGGGCCACCGGGTGCACGTCAACCTCATCCCGCTCAACCCCACCCCCGGCTCGAAGTGGACGGCCTCCCGGCCGGAGGACGAGCGGGCGTTCGTCGCCGCCCTGGAGGCCCACGGCGTCCCGGTCACCGTCCGCGACACCCGGGGCCAGGAGATCGACGGGGCCTGCGGCCAGCTCGCCGCGACGGAGCGCTGATATCGTCGGGAGGTACGTCTTTTCCGACAGGGGAGCGCACAGCGCTGAGAGTGCGGCACCGGCCGCAGACCCTCGAACCTGATCCGGTTCACACCGGCGTAGGGAGTTCGGTCACCACTCGACATGCTGTCGTGCCCTGCCCGTTTCCAGGGGAGGCACCTGATGAATCCGCACAGCCGCAGAAGAGCCGCCGCCGGGCTGCTCGCCGCCGCGCTGGGCGTCACCTCGCTCGCCGCGTGCGGCGGTTCCGGCGGCGAGGGCGGCTCCGGGGGGAAGAACGGCGGGAAGACCGTCACCCTCGTCACCCATGACTCCTTCGCCGTCTCCGACGCGGTGCTGGAGGAGTTCACCGAGCGCACCGGCCGGAAGGTGGAGATCCTGCGCGGCGGTGACGCCGGGACCACCGTCAACCAGGCGGTGCTGTCCCAGGGCAACCCGCAGGGCGATGTCCTCTTCGGCGTCGACAACACCCTGCTCTCCCGCGCCCTCGACCACGGCCTGTTCACGCCGTACGAGGCCGAGGGGCTGGCGCAGGTCCCCGCGGAACTCCAGCTGGACCGCGGGAAGCACCGGGTGACCCCCGTCGACTACGGCGACGTCTGTGTCAACTACGACCGCGGCTGGTTCGAGAAGAAGGACCTCGCGCCGCCGGAGAGCTTCGAGGACCTGGCCGACCCCGCCTACCGGGACCTGCTCGTCACCGAGAACGCCGCCACCTCCTCACCCGGGCTGGGCTTCCTCCTCGCCACCGTCGCCGCGTACGGCGACGACGGCTGGCAGGACTACTGGAAGAAGCTCAAGGCCAACGGTGTCGAGGTGGTGGACGGCTGGGAGCAGGCGTACAACGAGCGCTTCTCCGGCTCCGGCGGCGGCCAGGGCGAGGGTGACCGCCCGCTGGTCGTCTCCTACGCCTCCAGCCCGCCCGCCGAGGTGCTCGGCCGGAAGCCGCTGCCCGAGCGGGCCCCCACCGGCGTGGTGACGGACACCTGCTTCCGGCAGACCGAGTTCGCCGGCCTGCTGAAGGGCGCGCCGAACGCGGAGGGCGGCAGGGAACTGCTCGACTTCCTGCTCTCGCGGACCTTCCAGGAGGACGTGCCGCTGCAGATGTTCGTCCACCCCGCCCGGCAGGACGCGAAGCTGCCGGAGGTCTTCACCCGCTACGGCGAGACGGCCGGCGACCCGGCGTCGGTGGCGCCGGAGCGGATCGCCGGCAACCGCGAGGAGTGGGTCAAGGCATGGTCCCGGCTCGTCCGGGAGTGAGTGGCGGCCGGCCGGCCGCGGTGCCCCTCGCCCCGCTTCCGGGCCCGTCCGCCCCGCTCCCCGCCCCGGCGCCGCCTCCGCCGCCGCGCGAGGGGCGGGGTGGGCGGTGGCCCGGGCGGCGGTGGCCCGGACGGGGCTCGGGAACCGGCGCGCGCCTGGCGCTGATGGCCGTCCCCGCGGGCTTCTTCGCGCTGTTCTTCGCGTATCCCGTGGCCGCGATCGTCGCCCGCGGGCTGCGCGAGGACGGGCACTGGCAGACGGCCCGGGCGGCCGCCGTGCTGACCGACCCGGTGGTGCGGGACGTCCTGTGGTTCACCGGCCGGCAGGCGGCGGCCTCCACCGCGCTGACCCTGCTGGTGGCGCTGCCCGGCGCCTATGTCTTCGCCCGGCTCGACTTCCCCGGGAAGCGGGTGCTGCGCGCCCTGGTCGTCGTGCCGTTCGTGCTGCCCACGGTCGTGGCCGGGTCGGCGTTCCTCGCGCTGCTGGGCCGGGGCGGGCTGCTCGACCAGCTGTGGGGCGTCCGGCTGGACAGCTCGGTGTGGGCCATCCTGCTCGCCCATGTGTTCTTCAACTACGCCGTGGTGGTGCGCACCGTCGGCGGGTTGTGGGCGCAGCTCGACCCGCGCCAGGAGGAGGCCGCGCGGGTACTGGGCGCCGGGCGGTTCGCGGCCTGGCGCCGTGTGACGCTGCCCGCGCTGGCGCCCGCCGTCGCCGCCGCGGCCCTGATGGTCTTCCTCTTCACCTTCACCTCCTTCGGCGTCGTCCAGATCCTCGGCGGCCCCGGCCTCACCACCCTGGAGGTGGAGATCTACCGGCAGACCGCGCAACTGCTCGACCTGCCCGCGGCGGCGGTGCTGACCCTGCTCCAGTTCGCCGCCGTGGCCCTGCTGCTCCTGCTGCACGCGCGGACCGTGCGGCGCCGGGAGAGCGCCCTGCGGCTCACCGGTCCGGCACGCGCGGCGCGCCGTCCGCGCGGCCCCGGCGAGTGGACACTGCTGGGGCTCACGGGCGCGGTGGCCGGGCTGCTGCTCCTGCTGCCGCTCGCCGTGCTGGTGGAGCGCTCGCTGCGCGGGCCGGACGGCTACGGCCTGCACTACTACCGGGCGCTGGGGTCCCGGGAGGGCGGGACGTTCACCGTCGCGCCGCTGGCGGCCGTCGGCAACTCGCTGGCGTTCGCGGCCGTCGCCACGGTGATCGCGCTGGTGGTCGGCGGTCTCGCGGCGGCGGCGCTGACCCGCCGCGCGGGGCGCCTCGTCCGCGGGTTCGACGCGCTGCTGATGCTGCCGCTGGGCACCTCGGCCGTCACCGTCGGCTTCGGCTTCCTCATCGCGCTGGACGAGCCGCCGCTGGATCTGCGGTCCTCCTGGATCCTCGTGCCGCTGGCGCAGGCCCTGGTGGGGGTGCCGTTCGTCGTCCGTACCCTGCTGCCCGTGCTGCGGGCGGTGGACCCCCGGCTGCGGGAGGCGGCGGCCGTGCTGGGCGCCTCGCCGCTGCGCGCCTGGCGCGAGGTGGACCTGCCGCTGGTGACGCGGGCGCTGGGGGTCGCGGCCGGTTTCGCCTTCGCCGTCTCGCTGGGGGAGTTCGGCGCCACGGTCTTCATCGCGCGCGCCGACACCCTCACCCTGCCGGTGGCCGTGGCGCGCCTGCTCGGCCGCGCCGGCGAACTGCCGTACGGGCAGGCGATGGCGCTCAGCACCGTTCTCATGCTGGTGTGCGCGGCGTCCCTGCTGCTGCTGGAGCGCGCCCGCACCGACCGCGACGGACCCGGGGGGTTCTGACATGCCGACGGACACCACGGACACCACCGGCACCGCCGGCGGGCCGGGCACGACCGGCACGCCGGGGAGCGGCCCGGCGCCCGGCGCGGTGGCGCCGGACCCCGGTGGCGGGGGCCTGCTCCGCCTGGAGGGGGTGACGGTCCGCTTCGCCGGCCGCCCGGCGCTGGACGCCGTGGACCTGCGGGCCGACGCGCACCGCACGGTGTGCCTCCTCGGCCCCAGCGGCAGCGGCAAGTCCACCCTGCTGCGGGTGGTCGCCGGGCTCCAGCGGCCCGACGCGGGCCGGGTCCTCCTCGACGGGCGGGACCAGGACGGGGTGGCGGCCCACCGGCGCGGCGTCGGGCTGATGTTCCAGGACCACCAGCTCTTCCCGCAGCGGAACGTCGCCGGCAACGTCGGTTTCGGGCTGCGGATGCGCGGCCTGCCCCGCGCCGAGACCGCCCGCCGGGTGGACGCGCTGCTCGACCTCGTCGGGCTGCCGGGCGCCGGGCGGCGCCCGGTGTCCTCGCTCTCCGGGGGCGAGCAGCAGCGGGTCGCCCTGGCGCGCGCCCTCGCCCCCGAGCCCCGGCTGCTGATGCTCGACGAACCGCTCGGCCAGCTCGACCGGACGCTGCGGGAACGTCTCACCGTCGAACTCCGCGCCCTCTTCGGCCGGCTGGGGACCACCGTCCTCGCCGTCACCCACGACCAGGGGGAGGCCTTCGCCCTCGCCGACCGGGTGGTGGTGATGCGCGAGGGCCGGGTCGCCCAGAGCGGCGAGCCGCTGGAGGTGTGGCGCCGCCCGGCCTCCGAGTTCGTCGCCCGCTTCCTCGGCTTCCGCAACGTGGTGACGGCGACGGTGCGCGGCGGCGCGGCGGAGACCGCCTGGGGCCGGATACCGGTGCCCCCGGACGCGGCGGACGGCGAGCGCCGGCTGCTGGTCCGCCCCGCCGGGGTACGGCTGGTTCCCGTGGCCGGCGGCCTGCGCTGCACCGTCGAGGCCCGGACCTTCCGCGGCGGCGGCCCGTCCGGCGGGGACGGCGTGACGCTGCTGCTCCGGCCGGAGAGCGGCCCACCGCTGGAGGCCGCCTGCCCGCTGAGCGCCGCCCCGGAGCCCGGGGCGGCGGTGGGTGTGGCGTTCGCCGCGGCGGACGAGGGCGAGACGGTGGTGCTGGGCGGGCCGTGACGAGCCCGCGCCGCCGCGCCGCCCGCCGGGCCGGTGCCGGGCTCCGCCCGGGTGGAGCCCGGCCCGCGCTTCCCGGTCTCAGGGCGTGAGCGGCAGCGTGGCCAGGGTGGCCGCGGACCAGCTCAGGGGGATCGCGACGGCGGCCACCACGGCGACGCGGAGGGCGACCGCACGGCGCAGCAGCACCGCCGGGGCACCGACGTGGAGCAGCGCGTCGGTGGTGTCCGCGCGCTCGGCGCGGGACTCGGCCGCCGAGATCACCACGGTCAGCGCGGTGCATCCGGCGACCAGCCCCATCCCGGCCGGCAGCAGCGGTCCCGAGGCCGGCAGCTCCGAGAGCCAGGAGCCGCCGCTCAGCCGGCCGGCGACGAGCAGTGCGGCGAACACCGCGCACGCCACCCCCACGGGCCGGCCCACCCGCGCCGCCTCGGTCTGGAGGAACCGTCCCGCCAGCAGCCGCAGCGCGCCCGGGCGCCCGGCGGCCAGCAGCCACCCGCTGAGCTGCGTCACCCCCGGCAGCGCGATCACCAGACCGGCCGCGACCAGGGCCCAGCCACCGGCGACGCCCGCCGGGACACCGCCCAGCCGCTCGCCGAGCGGGACCCCGGCAGCAGGTCCGGCCGGAGCGGCGGAGGGCGCGCTGTACGAGCCGAGGGCGAGGCCCGCCGTGATCAGGGCGACCCCCCAGGGCAGCGCGAGGAAGGCACCCGGCCCGCGTCCCTCCCGGGCGGCCGGGCCGGGAGCGCCGGTCCCGTCACCGCCGGTCGCCGTCTCGCCGCGGGGGCGCAGCGCGACGGCCGTGGCACCGGCCGCCACTGTCGGGACCACGGTGAGCAGGGTGAACACCGCGGCGAGCGGCACCCCGGCGCCGGCCCCCAGCCACTGCTCCGTACCCGGCAGCGCGGGCGTCCCGAGGTCCCCGCGGAGCCCAAGGAAGAGCACCCCGGCCGCCACACCGCCCAGTGCGCAGGAGACGGCCGCCGAGGAGGCCCCGAGCAGCGCCAGCCGCACCGGCCCGTATCCGGCCGCGGCGAGCCGCCGCCGCTGTTCCGGCGCCAGGTCCGTGCGCGCGGTGGCGACCGCGAGCTGGACGGCCGCCGCCAGCGGCAGCGCACACCACAGCAGCCGCAGTGAGGCGTCACCCGCCCGCGCCGGGAACGCGGCGGCGTGGCCCAGCGTGGCCAGCAGCAGGAACCCGACACCACCGGAGGCCACCGCCACCGCCAGCCTGCGGAGCTGGACGGCTCCACCGGCACCGCGGGTTAGACGGAGAGCGAGCACGTCGTCTTCCCCTCCGAGTCGTCCGAGCCGCCGGGCCCGCCGGACCTGCCGGCCCCGTCGGCTCCGTCGGCTCCGTCGGCCCGGCCCGCCCGGCCGGAGCCGGCCGGGCGGGCCGGGCCGCAGGTCACCGCCGGGGCGCCCGTCGCCCGCCCGTCGACAAGGCCCAGGGCCCGGTCCGCCAGGGTGGCGGTCTCCGGGGCGTGGGAGGCCAGCACCACCGGAACGGCGTGCGACCGGGCCGCCGAGAGCAGGGTGCGCAGCACCAGCGCCCGGTCGGCGCTGTGCAGCCCGGCCACCGGGTCGTCGGCGAAGAGCACCGCCGGCCGCGCGGCCAGCGCGCGGGCCACGGCGACGCGCTGCCGCTCCGTCCGGTTCAGCGCCGCCGGCCGGCTGCGGGCACGGTGTCCCACGTCGAGCCGGGCCAGCCAGTCGGTGGCCGCCGCCCGGGCCGCGCGCGGGCGGACGCCGCGCAGCAGCAACGGCAGCGCGGTGTTCTCCCAGGCGGTGAGTTCGGGGACCAGTTGGGGCTGTGTCCCCACCCAGCCGAAGTGGTCCCGGCGCAGCCGCTCGCGGGCCGCCGCGCCCAGCGGGTGCACCGGGGAGCCGCGGAACCACACCTTCCCGCTGTCCGGCACCACCTGCCCGGCCAGGCACCGCAGCAGCGCCGTCTTGCCGCTGCCCGGCGGTCCGGTCACGGCGAGGATCTCGCCCTCGCGGAGGGTGAGGGACACATCGGCGAGCACGGGGACGCCGTCGGCCGCGTAGTGCAGGGCCTCGGCCCGCAGTACGTCGGTGTCCGTCGCCGTCGGGTTGCCGGTGCCACCCGGCTCATCCGCGTGCGTGTCTTCCGCGTCATCCGCGTCATCCGTGCTGTCCGGCGGGGCGACCATGGTGAGCACCTCGGCTTGTGTGAGCGGTCCGGCCGCCGGGCGCGGCGGCCGGAACCTGGGACCAGTAGGTGCCAGAGACGGTAGGGAACCGGTCGGCGCCCCACCGCACCGGGGGACGGACGCGCGCTGATTTTCGTCCGATCGGATGGCCCGGCCCGGCCCGGCCCGGCCCGGCCCGCGCGGCGCCCGGCACTCGGCTCCATCCCGGCCGGGCGGCCCGCGCGGGCCCGGGCGGGCCGCCCCGTCCTGGCTCCGGGTGGTTCTCCGGGCTGGATCCCCGGGCCCGGTTCCGGGCGCCCTCCCGCTCCGGCCCCCGGCAGGGCCCCGGGCGCCGCGGGCGGAGTTCCGGCCCGGGGCAGGGGGACGGCGGGCCACGGGCCGGGCCGGCTTCCACCGGTGGCGGGCCGGGCGCGGTGCCTCCACCGGCTCCACGGGCACGCCGGAAGCGGGAGGTCCGCTCGCGCCGGTGTGCGGCACCGCGCGCCCCGGCCGGACCGTGCCGTCCCCTGCTGCGCCGGCCACCTCACCGTTTAGGGTGGGGTGTCTCACCCATTGGACACCGACAGGGAGGGGTGGCACACGTGACCACCGAACTGCGTCGTCTGCGCAACTACATCGACGGGGAGTTCCGGGATGCCGCCGACGGCCGGACCTCCGAGGTGATCGACCCGGCCACCGGCGAGGCGTACGCCACCGCCCCGCTGTCCGGCGCCGCCGACGTGGACGCGGCGATGGCCGCCGCCGAGGCCGCGTTCCCCGCCTGGCGGGACCTGGTGCCGGGGGAGCGGCAGAAGGCGCTGCTGAAGATCGCGGACGCGATGGAGGAGCGCGCCGAGGAGCTGATCGCGGTCGAGAGCCGGGACACCGGCAAGCCGATCGGGCTGACCCGCTCCGAGGAGATCCCGATGATGCTGGACCAGGTCCGCTTCTTCGCGGGCGCGGCCCGGATGCTGGAGGGCCTCTCCGGCGGCGAGTACATGGAGGGCCTGACCTCCTACGTGCGCAGGGAGCCGGTCGGGGTGTGTGCGCAGGTCGCGCCGTGGAACTACCCGATGATGATGGCGGTGTGGAAGTTCGCCCCGGCGCTGGCCGCGGGCAACACCGTCGTCCTCAAGCCCTCGGACACCACCCCGGCCTCCACCGTGCTGCTGGCGGAGATCATCGGCTCGGTCGTGCCCCAGGGCGTCTTCAACGTCGTCTGCGGGGACCGGGACACCGGCCGCCTGATGGTCGAGCACAAGGTCCCGGCGATGGCCTCCATCACCGGCTCGGTGCGGGCCGGCACCGAGGTGGCCGCGAGCGCCGCCAGGGACGTCAAGCGCGTCCACCTGGAGCTCGGCGGCAAGGCGCCGGTCGTCGTCTTCGAGGACGCCGACCTCGCCAAGGCGGTGGAGGGCATCACCGAGGCCGGGTTCTTCAACGCCGGCCAGGACTGCACCGCCGCCACCCGCGTCCTCGTCCACGAGTCGGTGCACGACGAGTTCGTCACCGCCCTGGCCAAGGCCGCGGCCGAGACGAAGACGGGGCAGCCGGACGACGAGGACGTGCTCTACGGGGCGCTGAACAACGCCGACCACCTCGCCAAGGTCTCCGGCTTCGTCGAGCGCCTGCCCGGCCACGCCAAGGTCGAGGCGGGCGGCCACCGCGTCGGCGACAAGGGGTACTTCTACGCCCCGACCGTGGTCTCCGGGCTGAAGCAGGACGACGAGATCATCCAGAACGAGGTCTTCGGCCCCGTGATCACCGTGCAGTCCTTCACCGGCGAGGCCCAGGCGCTGGAGTACGCCAACGGCGTCGAGTACGCCCTCGCCTCCTCGGTGTGGACCAAGGACCACGGGCGCGCCATGCGGATGTCCCGCGCGCTGGACTTCGGCTGCGTGTGGATCAACACCCACATCCCGCTGGTCGCGGAGATGCCGCACGGCGGGTTCAAGAAGTCCGGCTACGGCAAGGACCTCTCCGCCTACGGCTTCGAGGACTACACGCGCGTCAAGCACGTGATGACGTCCCTGGAGGGCTGAGCCACCCGCGGGGCGGCGGGCGCCCGGGGGAGCCCCGCCGCTCTCCGCCCCGCCACCGCCGCGCGCGGGGCGGGGCGGCGGTCCTCCGGCCGCGCCGCCTCCCCGCGTGACCGGGGCCCGTGCATATCGTTGTATTTCCCGGCCGCGCACAGGCGCGGCGGGGAGGAGCGGCACCATGGCCGTCGAACTGGTGGACAGGACCGACATGGCCGACTGCGACGCCTCCACGTCCGGACGACACGCGCCGGTGTCCGGGCTGGATGAACTGTTCCAGGCGATGGAGCGGATGCAGATCCCCGAGGGCTACAAGGCCGAGATCGTCGAGGGGGCTATCGTCGTGTCACCGCAGCGGGATTCCCACTGGGATCTGATCGCGGCTGTCTATGACCAGCTGCGGGTCCGCTACGCCAGGAAGCAGATCAAGTCGGGTGTGCGGATCGATTTCCCGGGGGGCCTCAATGGTTTCTGCCCTGATCTGGTCGTTCTCCGGCAGGGCGCGGAGAAGAACGACAAGGGACTCTGGGAGCACCAGGACGTCGAGTACGTGTCGGAAGTCATCTCCCGGGGCACGGACCGGAACGACTACGGGCCGAAGAAGAAGGCGTACGCCGTTGCCGAAGTCGCCGCCTATCTGATCGCTGATCCGTACACCGGTGAGTGCCACCTCCACACCCGGCCGAAGGACGGCACCTTCTGGACCGCTCAGACCTTCGCTTTCGGCGAGCGCATCGACCTCAAGGAAGCCGGCATCGACGTGGTCCTGGAGACCGGCGACTTCCCACGCGGCTGAACCGCCGGACGGGGGAGGCCGGTGGAGTGGGCGGCGCCCCCGATAATCGCTGTCCGGGTAGCGGTCTCCGCGCATAGGTTCCGGCCCATGAACGACAGTGCTCTCCCGCCCCGCCTCACCCGTCTCACCTTCCACGGCCCGCTCTCCGAGGCGCGCGCCGGCCGGCTGGTCGAACGGCTGACCAGGCACGAACCCGCTACCGTCCTCGACATCGGCTGCGGCTGGGGCGAGTTGCTGCTCCGGGTCCTCGCCGCCGCGCCCGCGGCCACCGGTACCGGGCTCGACGTGAACGCCGGCGATCTCGCCCGGGGACGGGAGAACGCACTGCGGCGCGGGCTCGACGGCCGGGTGGAGTTCGCCGAGGAGTCCGCGGCCGGGACGGCGCGCGGGCCCGCCGGCCTCGTGCTGTGTGTCGGCTCCGGCCACGCCCTGCTGGAGGAGGGTGCGACGGGCGACGCGGCGGCCGTCGCCCTCCGTGCGCTGCGCCGCCTCGTCTCCCCCGGCGGACGGGTGCTCTTCGGTGAGGGCTTCTGGCAGCGCACACCGTCCGAGGGCGAACTGGCCGCCCTGTGGCCCGGCGCCACCGCCGCCGACCACCACGACCTCCCCGGCCTGGTCGACGCCGCTCTCGACGCCGGTTTCCGGCCCGAGTGGATCGAGACGGCGAACGAGGACGAGTGGGAGGAGTTCGAGTCCGGCTACCGCGCCGACCGGGAGGTCTGGCTCGCGGCCCACCCCGGCCACCCGTCGGCCGCGGAGACCCGCGAGCGGCTGGACCGCCAGCGCACCTCCTGGCTCGCCGGCTACCGCGGCCTGCTCGGCATGGCCTACCTCACCCTGGTCCCCGCCTGACCAGCGCCCAGACCGTCTTTCCGCTGCCCGATCCGTCCACCACCCGGCCCCACTCCACGGACAGCGACTCCACCAGCAGCAGGCCCCGGCCGTCGCACGCCTCGTCGGACGCCCGCCGGGGCCGTGGCCGGTCCCGGGCGTTCCCGTCGGCGACCTCCACCCGCACCCTGTCCTGGTGCAGCGCGAGCGTGACCCGGAAGTCCGTACCGGGTGCGTGGCACAGCGCGTTGGCCGCCAACTCGGCGACCACCAGCACGGCGTCGGCCCGGGCGTCCTCAACCCAGCCGTGATCGGCGAGTAGTCGATCGGCACGCTGTCTCGCCTGCCGCACGCCGAGTTCGTGGGCGACGTAGGTACGGGCATCCGTGCACAGCACCGGAGACATGACGAACTCCCCTCGCCGGAGCACCGCCGGTAGCGGTGCGCTGTCAGAAAGATGCTGTCCGTCACTGACAAAATGCAAGGCGCTGAAGTGGCAGTTGCTACCTTCGGGTGAGGCAAATGCCCGCATAGGGGATGCAGTTGTCACGTGAACAGTCGGATGCGGCACACTGAGTCACCGCCACTCGAGGGGAGAACATGCCGCCATCACAGCAACCGACAGTCCGGAAGCAGCATTTGGGTGCTCGGCTGAAACAGCTGCGGGAGGAAGCCGGTGTCAGCCGGGAGGTCGTGGCGGAGCGCCTTGGCTGTTGGAACACCAAGATCGGACGCATTGAGAAGGGGCTCTCAGCCCCACGGAAGATCGACCTGGAAACCATGCTCGACCTCTACGGGGTCGAGGACTCGAACCAGCGGGAGGCGCTCCTCAGCCTGGCGCGATCGAGTCGGCGCAAGGGCTGGTGGCAGCAGTACAGCGGGGTTCTGCGCCGGCCGGACATCGAGCGCATCGCCATGGAGGCCGAAGCCACCGTGATACTCGACTTCGAGACCATCCTGGTGCCTGGCCTGCTACAGACGGAAGGTTATGCACGCGCGCTCATGGAGGGGTGCGGACTCACCGGAGACGCGGCCGAACCATTTGTGGCCGTGCGCATGGCTCGGCAGCGCATTCTGGCGGAAGAAGGCGGGCCGCAGTTCATCGCCGTCCTGGACGAGGCGGCTCTGCACCGGCAGGTGGGTGGACGGAAGACGATGGCGGCTCAACTGCGCCACCTCGCGGAGATCAACAATCCTCCCAGGGTCTGCGTTCAGGTTCTCCCCTTCGGTATTGGGGCGCACCCAGGGATCGACGGGCCCTTCACCGTCGTCTCCCACGGGCCGCCCGCAGGCCTGGAGGTCGTCGCGCTCGATCACCAGGACAGCAGGCTCTACCTGGAAGAAGCGGAGCAGGTTCGCCGCTACCGCATGACCTTTGACCACCTCCGGGCCACCGCCCTATCGTCGCGGCAGTCCATGGACCTGATCCTGCGGCTGGCGCGGGACCAGTGAAGCTTCCGAGGTGGCGTCATGCATGGGAACGACCAGTTCACGGCCGTGTGGCGGAAGTCCAGCCACTCCGGCTCGGAAGGCAGTAACTGCCTGGAGTGGCGGCCTGGGCCGGGTGGTCGGCGGGTGGCCGTACGCGATTCCAAGAACCTCGGCATCGGAGTCTGCGCCCTCGGCGCTGGCGCCTGGGCGGAGTTCATACGGGCGGCCGGGGGAGGGGCCTTCCGGTTCTGAGGAACGCCGGCCGTGCGCCCGCCGTACACCGGTCACGCCGTCTGCCGGAGGGCGCCGACCACTGCGCGCGGGTCGTCGGCGTGGAAGCGTATGGTGCGGGCCTCCTCCACGGCGCCGAGCGGGCGGGTGAAGCGGAGTGGACGGTTCAGCTCCAGGGTCACGGAGGTCTGGCTGCCCACGGCGAGGTCGAGGACCCCGTCCCCGGAGAGGGTGATCAGAGGGCCGTCGGGATAGCGCCGGTCGACCCGTACCGAGGCGATCGCGTCCGCCGGTACGGCGAGGTCGAAGAGAACGCCGTACCGGATCCGCAACGAGCCGTCCGCGTGCACGACGTGCGGCCGGGTGACGCAGGCGGCGTGCAGGGCCAGGACGAAGACGACCCCGTACAGGTCGAGTATCAGAACCACCCGGTGGAGCACGGGCCAGGGGATGACGAGGGCCAGTGCCACCGTCTCGACGACCAGTACGAAGAGCAGCCCGTACACCATCGCGGTCTGCGGTCCGGTGTACCCGGCGGCCAGGTCCCCGGGGCGCACCCCGTGGGTGGAGCGCCGGGCCCACCGCCCCAGGGCGGCCAGGCCGCGCAGCTCGTGCAGGAGCAGGCGCCGGGCCGTCACCGGCACCGCCTGCCGCACGGCGGCCCGCCAGGCGGCCCGGCGGCCGGCGCCCCGGGCGCGCGCGGCGACGTACAGCGATCGCAGCACCCAGGCCTCCAGCAGCAGCGCCGCGAGCACGACCGCCTCGACGGCCACCAGTGCCCACCCGGGCAGCCGGACCCCGGCCAGCAGGCAGACGGCCAGGGCCAGTTCCCCCGCCAGCAGGACGGTCGCCACGATCCGTGCCGCCCGTACGCCCCTCGGTCCGCCGCTCATCCCCGGCTCCTCTCCATGAACGCCTGCATCAGCCTGCTCACCACTTCCGCCTGCGCGGGGGTGTACTCGGCGAGCAGCGCCTCCTTGAATCCGGGCACGACCGCCTCGCCCTCCGGGATCGCGGCGAACAGCTCGTCGGGGACGGCGGCCATCAGGTCGGCCGCCAGGGACGCGACGCGCGGATCGTGGACCGGGGCGTCGGCGAGCGCGTCGAAGCGCTCGTAGAGCCCGGCCGCCGCGGGGTCGGCGACCGCCTTCCCGAGCAGCGCGAAGAGTCTCTGGTGAGCGGCGCTCGTGCCGTCCATCAGAGGGAGGTACTCGCGGTCCTTGGCCGCGCTCGGGGAGTCCGTCCCCGGGGCCTGGGCCAGCAGGGCGGCAAGGCCCGGTGAGACGGGCCCGGCCGGGCCCGGCGGGTCGGCCAGCAGGGCGCCGAGCCGGCGGCGGCGCTCCCGGATGGCGGCTTCCTGGCGGGCCAGGTCGGCGTCGAGTTCCGCCAGCACCTCGGCGAGTTCGCGTCCGGTGTCGTCACGGAGGGTGTCGCGCACCTCGTCGAGGCTGAGGCCGAGTTCGGTGAGGCGGCGCACCCGGGCGAGCAGGACGGCGTCCCGCACGCCGTACGCCCGGTAGCCGTTGGGCCGCCGCTCCGGTTCCGGGAGCAGCCCGACGTGGTGGTAGTGGCGGATCGCCCGGGTGGTGAGGCCGACGAGCGCCGCGATCTCTCCTATGCGCATGCCGTCATGAGACACCTTGCCGTTGCGTCAAGGTCAATCTCGGTGGCGCGGGGCCGGCGGCTGCCCGGGGGCGGTCCCGCGTGGTCGGAGCCGCCGGTGGCTGCGCCCCGGCCCGGGGGTCCCCGTGCGGAGCCGCCCGCTCCCGGGGGAAGGGCCGGGAGCGGGCGGCTCCGGCAGGGGCCGGGACGTCCGCGTGACGTCAGGGGCCGCGCCGGGCGTGCTTCCTCAGGCGTGGTCCCCGTCCGTCCGGGGCCAGGCGGCCTCGCGGAGCAGGCGGAGGCCGTTGAGGCCGACGATGACGGTGGAGCCCTCGTGCCCGGCGACGCCGAGGGGCAGCGGAAGGGTGCCGATCAGGTCCCACGCGACCAGGACGGCGATGAACGTGCCGGCGACGGCCAGGTTCTGCAGGACCAGACGGCGCGCGGCGCGCGACAGCCGCACGGCGGCGGGGACGGCCGCGAGTTCGTCCCGGACGACGACGGCGTCGGCGGTCTCCAGGGCGAGGTCCGAGCCGGCCCGGCCCATCGCGATCCCGGAGTACGCGGCGGCGAGCGCGGGCGCGTCGTTGACGCCGTCGCCGACCATCAGCACCCGGCGTCCCTCGGCCTCCCACGCCCGGACGGCGGCCACCTTGTCCTCGGGCAGCAGTCCGGCGCGGACCTCGGTGATGCCCGCCTCGGCGGCCAGGCGCCGCGCGGCGCGCTCGTTGTCGCCGGTGAGCAGCACCGGCGCGCGGCCGGTCAGCGCCGTGAGCGCGGCGACGGTCGCCACCGCGTCCGGCCGCAGCCGGTCGGCGATCCCCAGCACGCCCACCGCCGCCCCGTCACGCAGCACGGCCACGGCGGTCCGTCCCGCTTCCTCCAGTTCGGCGACCACGGCCCGGTGCGGCGCGTCCGCGGCATCGGGCAGCAGGCGGGACGGCGCCCCGACCTGGACGGTGTGCCCGCCGACGGTGGCCGTGACGCCCTGGCCGGGGGCGGAGGAGAACTCCCCGGCCTCCGGCAGCGGCAGCCCCCGTTCGCGGGCGGCGGCGACCACGGCCCGGGCGAGGGGGTGTTCGCTGGGGTGCTCGGCCGAGGCGGCCAGCGCCAGCAGCGCGGCTCCGTCCAGCCCGCTGCCGCGGAGGGGGCGCAGATCGGTGACGCGCGGGGTGCCTTCGGTGAGGGTGCCGGTCTTGTCGAGCGCGACGGTGTCGACGTGGCCGAGGCGTTCCATGACGACGGCGGACTTGGCGAGGACGCCGTGGCGGCCCGCGTTGGCGATGGCGGACAGCAGCGGCGGCATGGTGGAGAGCACCACCGCGCACGGCGAGGCGACGATCATGAACGTCATGGCCCGCAACAGGGCCGCCTGGAGGGTGTCGCCGAAGGCGAGCGGGACGCCGAAGACGGCGAGGGTGGCGACGACCATGCCGATCGAGTACCGCTGCTCGATCTTCTCGATGAACAACTGGGTGGGTGCCTTGGTCTCGGAGGCCTCCTCGACCATCCGCACGATCCGGGCGATCACGGAGTCCGACGGGTCGCGTTCGACGCGGACGCGCAGGGTGCCGGTGCCGTTGACGGTTCCGGCGAACACCTCGTCCCCCACCTGCTTGGCGACCGGCAGCGGTTCGCCGGTGACGGTGGCCTGGTCGATCTCGCTCGCGCCGTGGGTGACCCGCCCGTCGGCGCCGACCCGCTCCCCGGGACGGACCAGGACGACGTCCCCGGGCGCCAGCCGGGCGGCGTCCACGGTCTCCTCGGTGCCGTCGGCGAGGAGCCGGGTGGCGGCCGGGGGCGCGAGGTCGAGCAGACCGCGCACGGAGTCCGCGGTCCGCGCGGTGGCGACCGCCTCCAGGGCGCCGGAGGTCGCGAAGATGACGATCAGCAACGCGCCGTCCAGGACCTGCCCGATCGACGCGGCGCCGAGCGCCGCCACCACCATCAGCAGGTCCACGTCGAGCGTCTTGTCCCGCAGGGCCTTCAGCCCTTCCCACCCCGGCTCCCAGCCACCGGTGGCGTACGTGGCCGCGAAGAGGGTCCCCCACAGCCAGGCCGGCGCCCCGAGCAGGTACGGGGGCAGGGCCAGGAGGAACAGCACCAGCGCGGCGAGCGCCCAGCGGGACTCCGGGAGCGCGAGGAGGCGGGTACGGCGCGGCGGTGCCGGGCGCGGCCCGGTGGCCGGCGCGGCGGGACCGGCGGGCCGCTGGGTGAGGACGGAGGACATGGCGGAGGGACCCTTCGGGTGGGGCAGGGTGGCGCACCCACGTTACAGGAACGAATGAACAGGTATTCAAATGTGGCTCCTCCTATGATGGGGCGCATGGGCCACGGACGTGTCACGACCAGCAGCGCCACCACCCGTGAACGTCTTGAGGCGCTCGGCGCCGCCGATGTCGCCGCGACCCTCCAGGCCCTCGCCACCCCGTCGCGGCTGCACATCCTGGCGCGCCTCCAGGAAGGGCCCTGTGCGGTCGGGGATCTCGCCGGTGCCGTCGGCATGGAGACCTCGGCCTGCTCCCACCAGCTGCGGCTGCTGCGCAACCTCGGCCTGGTCACCGGCGAACGCCACGGGCGCTCGATCGTCTACGCCCTCCACGACGACCACGTCGCCCAACTCCTCGACCAGGCCCTCCACCACGTGGAACACCTGCGCCTGGGGGTGCGTGACACTCCGCCGGGAAGCCGGGAGGCGGCCCCCGCGGAGTGAGGCCGGCGGGGGACCGGCCACGGGCGCGGGCGTGACCGGCCGGCTCTGCGTATCGTTGTATTTCCCGGCCGCGCCCGCGGGAGGCGCGCCGGGGAGGAGCCGGCACGTGACCATCGAACTGACCGACAGGATCGAGATGGCCGACAGCGACGAGCTCAGTCTCGACGAGATGTTCGAGCTGCTGGAGCAGATGCCCGTCCCCGAGGGTTACCGGGTGGAGATTGTCGAGGGGGCCATCCAGATGTCGCCGCAGCGGGACGCGCACTGGGAAATCATCCGGAGGATCGTGCGCACGCTGGAGGACCGGTTCGGCTTGGACGTCAAGGTGAAGTCCGGTGTGCGGTTCGACTTCCCGGGTGGCCTCAACGGGTTCGCGCCTGATGTCGTCAAGCTCGCGGACGAGGCCCGGCAGGACGGAAACCGGCGGTGGGACCACGGGGACATCGAGTTCGTCGCCGAGATCGTCTCCCGGGCCACGCGGGAGAACGACTACGTCAGGAAGAAGCGTGTCCACGCCCGCGCCGGCGTCCCCGTCCATCTCATCGCCGACCCGTACACGGGCAAGTGCCACGCCTTCGGCCGTCCCGAGGGGGAGGAGTACGAGAGCGAACTCACCGTGGATTTCGGTGAGAAGCTCGACCTCTCCCCGCTCGGGACGGACTGGACGCTGGAGACGGACCGGTTCCCCCGGGAGTGAGCGGCCCGGGCTCCCTCCCCGCCGGCCCGGCGCGGGGTGCCGGCGGGGGCTGTGGCCGAAGCGCGGTCACCCCGCTCGGGGGGTCGTGACGGCCGCCGCCCCGCTCACCCGCCCGTGAGGGTCACCGCCCCAGCCACTCCGCCGTGTACGCGTCGATCTCCGCCGTCAGCCGGGCCTTGCCCGCCGCGTCCAGGAACGACGCCTCGACGGCGTTCTTCGCCAGGGCGGCGACGCCCGTCTCGTCCAGGTCCAGCAGGCGGGCGGCGATGCCGTACTCGGTGTTGAGGTCGGTGCCGAACATCGGCGGGTCGTCGCTGTTGATGGTGACCGGCACCCCGGCGGCGACCATCTCCTTCAGCGGGTGCTCGTCGAGGTGGGGCACCGCGCGGGTGGCGATGTTGGAGGTGGGGCAGACCTCCAGGGGGATGCGGTGCTCCGCCAGGTGTTCCAGCAGCCGGGGGTCGCGCACGGCGCTGGTGCCGTGGCCGATGCGCTCCGCGCGGAGGTGGGTCAGGGCGTCCCAGATCGTCTGCGGGCCGGTGGTCTCACCGGCGTGCGGGACGCTGTGCAGTCCGGCGGCGATGGCCCGGTCGAAGAAGGGCTTGAACTGCGGCCGGGAGACGCCGATCTCGGGGCCGCCCAGCCCGAACGAGACCAGCCCCTCGCACTGCTGCTCGATGGCGATGCGCGTCGTCTCCTCGGCCGACTCCAGGCCCGCCTCCCCGGGGATGTCGAAGCACCAGCGCAGGACGGTACCCAGCTCCGCCTCGGCGGCCTTGCGTGCGTCCTCTATGGCCTCCACGAAGGCCGCGTCGGGGATGCCACGGCGGGTCGAGCTGTACGGGGTGACGGTCAGCTCGGCGTAGCGGATGTTCTGCCGGGCCATGTCCCGCGCGACCTCGTAGGTGAGCAGCCGGACGTCCTGCGGGTCGCGGATGAGGTCCACGACGGAGAGGTAGACCTCGATGAAGTGGGCGAAGTCCCGGAAGACGAAGTAGTCGGCGAGCGCCTCGGGGTCGGTGGGCACGGGGGAGTCGGGGTGGCGGGCGGCGAGGGCGGAGACGATGCGCGGCGAGGCCGAGCCCACGTGGTGGACGTGGAGCTCGGCCTTGGGCAGACCGTCGATGAAGGGCTGCGGAACGGGCATCGGGTCCTCCTGGGCGCGGCCGTACGGGGGCTCCGCGCGGGCGTCGGGCCCGGCGGGAGCAGCCTCATCGTAGGCAACCGGCCACGGCGGCCGGTCCTCCGGCCGCCGTGTGCCGCCCCGGGCCGCTGTCCTGCCGCCCTGCCGCCCTGTCGCCCTGCCGTCTCTGCCGTGTGGCGCCCGTCCCTGCCGTGTGGCGCCCGCCCCTGCCGTGCGGCGCGCGTAACCGTGCCGTCCGCCGGGCCGGCCATCGCCGCGCCCCGCCGGCGCTTCCGGACCTTCCGCCGCTCCGCGGGTGGAGGCGCGGCGGCCGGTGTGACGATTGGCGGCCCGTGGCCCCTCCTCAGATGTCAGCCGACACACGGGGGACCGGGGAGGCGTTCGGAATGCACGGCACGGGCACGGGCACGGAGGCGGACGGTGCGGGCGCGGCGGCCGGCTGGCTGGCGGCGGCGGCGCCCGATCCGGCGGCGTGCGTCGCCGCCTGGGAGCGCAATCCCCTCGGGGTGGCCCTGCTGCCCGCCGGCAGCCGCTGGGACGTGCTGATCGTCCCGGGGTGGCTCGGGTTCCCGGCGCTGGAGGTCCTGACGCGGCTCGGCCGGACGGGCCCCGTCCTGGCGGACTTCGGGGACGACCGCACCGGTTTCTTCGTCCCGCCCGGCACGGCGGAGCGCTGGGTCGGTACGGGGGTGCGGGCGGCGGGGCGCGGCACCTGGATCGTCGTGCCGTACCCGGGGGTGGCCACGGGCGGGGTGCGCTGGGTCGTCCGGCCGGAGGCGGACGGCACGCTCAACGACCCGGTGCTGCTGGAGCTGGCCCTGCACGAGGCCGCGGCTTCCGCGGGCCCGCGCGGCCCCGGCGGTTCGGGTGATCCTCCCGGTCCCCCCGGTCCCGCGGACTCCCGCGCGCGCCCAGGGGACCGCTGAGCGCCCACAGCAGCGGACCGCAGAGCAGCCATGCCCCGGCCACGTCCAGCGGCCAGTGGTAGCCGCGCACGACCAGGCCCGCGCCGACCGCCAGGTTGAGCAGGACGACGGCCGCCGCCACCGCCCGCCGGAGGAGCTCCCGCCGCAGCCGCGGCCGGAGCAGGAGGGCCGCGGCGCCGTAGGCGACGACGGCGGTGGCCGTGTGCCCGGAGGGGTAGAAACCCCCGCCGGCGTCCAGGGGCAGCCCGTCCGGGCCGGGACGCTCCGTCCACGCCTTCAGCGGGACGACGAGCAGCGGTACGGCCGCCAGCGCCGCCGCGGCGGCCAGCGGGGGCAGCCACCGGGGGCCGGGCTGCGTCCGGCCGGCGGGCGCGCGCGGGGACCGCTTCCGCAGCACCGGCACGGTCCGCTGGGGCCTCGACCCCTGCTGCGAGGGCGAGGGCGAGGGCGACGGCGACGGCACGTGCGAGGGCGACTGCGTCTGTGACGGGGGGCGGGGCGGCCGGGAGCCCGGTGCGCGGGACCGCGGGCACGGCCCGGAACCGCCGGCTCGTGACGGTGACGACCGCCCGTACGGCTCCGGCGGCCCGGCCGGTTCCCGCCGTCCCTCCGGCCGCCGCATCAGGTCGTGCCGCCGAGCCCCCCGCCACGGGGCGCGCCCGGCGGGGGCGGGCCGGTCCGCCGGGCACCCGTGCGAGGCACCGGCGGACGGAGACGTCGTGCCGGGGCGGCGGAGCGCCGGCCCGCGCAGGACCGACACCACGGCGGCGAGCGCCAGCGCCCCGGCGGCGACCGGCACATGGCCCAGGTCGGCGGCGATCTCGGCGAGGGTGTCCCAGGCGCCGTCCGCGCCCGGACGGGCGAACCGTCCGCCCAGCCGTTCGTCCGCGGCGCGCAGGGGGCCTTCGGCCGTCACCTGCCAAGTGACCGCCGCGAAGAGCAGCAGGGACGCCACGGCGAGCAGGGCGGGGAGGCGGGCGGGGAGGCGGGGAGCGCCGGGAAGGGGGCGGCGGCGGGCCGGGAGGAGCCGGCGGCCGCGGAGGGGCGGGAACGGCGGGAGCATCCGGACCCCTCCGGCAGGCCTTCCGGGAAGAAGTGGCGGCCGCCCCGGAACAGGGGGGAGGGTTCCGGGGCGGCCGCAACGACCGGTGTGCCGCGCGCCCCGGGGGGTGTGGGGCGGGCGGCCGTCCGACCGATGGAGAATCCCAGGGCCGGTGGCCCCGGTCGTGTGCGCCAGGGCGCCACCGCTCCGGAGCTGGGGACGCCCCGGCGCGGCACCGTCCGCGGTCTCCCGTGGACGGGTGTTTCTCTCAACTGCTGATGACCGTACGTCACCGGCGACGGCCCGGAAACCCGGATCACCCCACCATCATGGGCTCCGCACACATTCTTCACGGGGGTTGGCTGTAGCCGTGGGTAACACGGGGCGGCCGGTGGCCGGGGGCGCGCGGTCCGGCAGCGGGCGCCCCCGGCCGGACCGGCCGGGAGGGGTCACAGACCGGCGAACGCGCCTTCGAGGACGGAGAGCCCTTCCTCCAGCAGGTCCTCACCGATGACCAGCGGCGGCAGGAAGCGGATCACGTTGCCGTAGGTGCCGGTGGTCAGCACCAGCAGACCCTCGGCGTGACAGGCCTTGGCCACCGCGGCGGTGATGTCCGGCGCGGGCTCGGTGGTGCCGGGGCGCACGATCTCCACGGCGAGCATCGCACCGCGGCCCCGGACGTCGCCGATGGCCTCGTACTTCTCCGCCAGCGCCCGCAGCCGCGGCTTCATGATCTCCTCGATGCGCCGCGCCCGGGCGTTGAGGTCCAGCTCGTGCATCGTCTCGATGGCGCCCAGGGCCGCCGCGCAGGCCACCGGGTTGCCGCCGTAGGTGCCGCCGAGGCCGCCGCTGTGCGCCGCGTCCATGATCTCCGCGCGGCCGGTGACGGCGGAGAGCGGCAGCCCGCCCGCGATGCCCTTGGCGGTGGTGATCAGGTCCGGGACGATCCCCTCGTCCTCGCAGGCGAACCACTGGCCGGTGCGGCAGAAGCCGGACTGGATCTCGTCCGCCACGAAGACGATGCCGTTCTCCCGGGCGTACTCCGCGATCCGCGGCAGGAAGCCCTTCGCGGGCTCGATGAAACCACCCTCGCCGAGCAGCGGCTCGATCAGGATGGCGGCGGTGTTCTCCGCCCCCACCTGCTTCTCGATCATGTCGATGGCCTGGGCCGCCGCCTCCTCGCCACACCGCTCGGGCCCGGTCGGCCAGCGGTAGGGGTAGGCCACCGGAGCGCGGTAGACCTCGGGCGCGAACGGCCCGAAGGAGTGCTTGTACGGCATGTTCTTGGCGGTGAGGGCCATCGTGAGGTTGGTGCGGCCGTGGTAGCCGTGGTCGAAGACGACGACCGCCTGGCGCCGGGTGTACGCGCGGGCGATCTTCACCGCGTTCTCCACCGCCTCGGCGCCGGAGTTGAACAGCGCGGACTTCTTGGCGTGGTCCCCCGGCGTCAGCTCCGCCAGCCGCTCGCACACCTCCACGTAACCCTCGTAGGGGGTCACCATGAAGCAGGAGTGGGTGAACTCGGCGAGCTGGGCGGAGGCCCGGCGCACCACGGCCTCGGCGCTGTTGCCGACCGAGGTGACCGCGATGCCGGAGCCGAAGTCGATCAGCCGGTTGCCGTCCACGTCCTCGACGACGCCGCCACCGGCGCGGGTGGTGAAGACGGGCAGCACCGAGCCGACGCCGCCGGCCACGGCGGCGGTCCGGCGGGCCTGCAGCTCGCGGGACCTGGGGCCGGGGATGTCGGTGACGACGCGGCGCTCCTGCGGGAGCGAGGGGCCTCCGGCGGTTGCGGTCATGGTGATCTCCTCTGGTCCGTGGGGACGCTGCCCGGGGGTGCCGTCCGTGGGGGCCGTCCGTCGGGGGAGCGGGCGGCCCGGCGGAATGCCCGGAACGGGCCCCGCACTGTGCAGGCTAGGGGCGGGCGCGGACGGGGGGCATGCTCCGATCGGTAGCGGCGGGCGTGTCCCGTTGTCCGCGGCGGAGTCTTCCCGGGGCTGTGAGGGGTGGAGGGGGCCCGGAGGAACCGGAAGGACGGGACGCGGGAAGGGCCGGTGAAACCGTGGGCGCCGGGCGCGGCGGGGACCTGGCGGCCCTCGGGGCACTAGATTGAACGGAGAGCGACAGCAGGCCGGTTGGCGGGGCAGGGGGCGAACACGCACATGGACACCGAAGGCGCACACGACGGCCGGCGGTCCACCGGGCGGCCGGGCGCGGCACCGCCGCCGGCCGTGCCGCCGCCCGTCCCGGCCGCGCCGCCCGCCGCGCCGCCCGCCGCGCCACCGGCCGCGCCGCCCGGGTGGCCGCCCGCGGCCCCGTCCGGTCCCCCGGCGCCGCCGGCCGCGCCCCCCGCGCCCGTGCCCGGCCCGCGAGCGGTGGACCACCCTCCGTACCCCCCGCCCGGTGCGGACGGGGAGCGCTCGCCGTTCCTCGACTGGCTGCGGGCGCCCCGGCCGGAGGCCCCGCCGGGGATCTGGCGCCAGGGCCACCGGCCCCGCCCACCGGAGGAGCCCGAACGCCTGCCCGCCCGCTCCGTGCTGAGCGGCGCGGTGATCTCCCTCCTCTGCGGCTGGCTGGTGTGGTCGCTCTGCTGGAACGGCTACCTCGGGGACTACTGGCTCTGGCCGCTGCTGCTGTTCACCCCCGACTCCTGGCGCTCGGCGGGCGGTGACAACCTGGCCTTCGTCATCGCCGCCTACCTCTACTACGGCCTCTTCGCCACCGCCCTCGTCGTGATCTTCGGCAGGCTCGGCCGCTGGCCCGAGCTCCACCGCCGCTGGGTGGCCCCGCTGCTGCGGAAGCTGTGGGACGACGGGGACGGGCGGGACGCCCCGCCGCCCCCGCCGGAGGCCGACCCCGCGCACTGGCCCGGGCTGCGCGAGGGCGGGGCGCCGCACGCCGCCGAGCGGCTGGCCGCCGAGGCCCGCGCCGGGCGGATGACGGACGTGGACCATGCCCGCATCACCCGGGCCTGGCAGTCGGTGCGCACCCGGCCCGAGCGGCTGGCCTCCTTCACCGACACCGTGCTCCGGCACGGCGCCGCCGCCTGCGTCCACCCCTCCGGCGACCGGGACCTGCCGGTCCGCACCGCCCGCCACGACCTCGCCACCGGCCAGGTCCGGCTCGGCACCGCGGCCGACGACCGGCGCAACCCCTACCCGCACCGCGGCGCCGGCTTCGCCCTGGCGCCCGAGCTGCTCGCCACCTCCGTGCTGGCGGTGGGCCCGCCCGGGGCGGGCAAGACCGGGCGCCTGGTCCGCCCCCTCGTGGAGTCGCTCTGCCTCCAGGCGCTCGCCGGGCGCACCGCCGTGGTGGCGGTGGGCGCGGCCGGCGCCGGACTCGCCCCCGACGCCTTCTTCGACGTCGTCGTGCGCATCGGCCGCCCGGACTCCCCGCACGACCTCGACCTCTACGGCGGCACCACCGACCCCGACGAGGCGGCCGGGGTGCTCGCCGAGGCCCTCGTCGGCGACCTGGCCGCCACCCACCCCGGCGGCCCGGCCCGCCGCGCCGCCACCGCGCTGGCCCAGCTCCTCGGCCCGTTCCGGGCCGCCCACGGCCGCTTCCCCGCCGTGCCGGAGCTGCGCGAGCTGCTGGACGGCTCGGCCGCCGCGCTGGACGGGCTCCGCGCCGCCCTGCGGGATGCCGGGCAGCTCGCCCACGCCCGGGAGCTGGACGCCCGGGAGCGGCAGTCGGGCCGCTCGGACGACGCCTGCGCCCTCCTCGCCGACCGGCTGGCGCTGCTCGACCGCCCCGCCTTCGCGGGCTTCTTCGCCACCGGCGCGGACAGCCGGCCGTTCTCGCTGCGCGCGCTGGACCATCCGCTGCGGGTCCGCATCGACCTGCCGGAGCGGGGCCACGCCGAGGCGTCCCGGATCCTCGCCCGGCTGGTGCTCGCGCAGTTCACCGAGTGCGCCGTGAGCCGGGCCGACCGCTCGCTCTTCGCCTGCCTCGTCCTGCACGACGCCTCCGACACCGTCTCCGCCGAGGCGCTCCGCGGCATCCAGCGGCTGCGCTCGGCCAACGCGGGCGCCGTGCTGACCCTGCGCACCCTCGACGACGTGCCGGAGGCGCTGCGCGGCGCACTGCTCGGCGCGGTCGGCTGCCGGATGGCGTTCGCCGGGGTCACCACCTGGGACGGGGCGCGGTTCGCGGAGGTGTGGGGCAAGGAGTGGGTGGAGATGCGCGACGTCACCAACCGCCAGATCATCACCGACGAACCGCTCACCCGGATCGCGCACTTCATCCGCAAACTGGTCACCGGGCGGGCCGTGACGAGCGAGTCGGTGACGGTCCGCCAGGTGGAGCGGGAACGCTGGTCGGCGTCCGAACTGGCGCACGCCCTGCCGCCGGAGCACGCGGTGGTCTCGCTGACCACCGCCCGGGGCGAGCACATGCCCCCGCTGCTGGTGAACCTGCGGGACTGAGCGCGCGGGCGGCCGCCGTGGGCCGGACTCCGCGGCGGGGCGCGGCGAGCGCCTCGGGCGCCCCCGCCGGGCCGGGAACGGCCGGGTCCGCGGGGAGCGCGGAACTGCTCCATTGAGGCAGAATCGACTCAGGGCGTTCCTACGGGACGGCCTACTCGACCGGGCCGTCCGCCGTCCGGCCGGGGATCTCCCGGCACCCCGGCTCTCCGGTACCGTGCCCGATCTCCGCACACCCCGTGAAGGAGCCATGCCCCCGACGCTCGCCTCCCTGGTGGCGCACCCCGCGCTGAAGCTCACCGTCCGCGCGGGGGAGCACCGGCTGGAGACCCCGGTCCGCTGGGCGCACGCCAGTGAACTGGCCGATCCCGCGCCGTACCTGGACGGCGGCGAGCTGCTGATGATCACCGCGCTGAATCTGGACGCGGAGGACCCGGCCGCGATGCGCGAGTACGTCCGCCGGCTGGCCGCGGCCCGGGTCGTCGGGCTGGCCTTCGCCGTCGGCGTGCACCACCCGGATGTGCCGGAGGCGCTGCTGGAGGCCGCCGGGGCGGAGGACATGCCGGTGCTGGCGGTCCCCCGGCGCACCCCGTTCATCGCGATCAGCAAGGCCGTCTCCGCGTCCATCGCCGCCGAGCAGTACCGGGCCGTCACCGCGGGTTTCGAGGCGCAGCGGGAACTGACCCGCGCGGCGCTCGCCGCGGACGGGCCCGGGGCGCTGCTGGCCCGGCTCGCCGCGTACACCGGCGGCTGGGCCGCGCTCTACGACCGGTCCGGCGCCGTGACGGCCGCCGCCCCGGAGTGGGCCGCCCGCCGCGCGGCGCGGCTCACCGCCGAGGTGGAGCGGCTGGTCGGGCGCCCCGCCCCGGCAAGCGCCGTCACCGGCGGCACCGGCAGTCCGGACGACGAGACGGACCGGGTCGAACTTCAGTCCCTGGGCAGCGGCCGGCGCGCGCACGGCGTGCTCGCCGTCGGCACCGCCGCCCCGCTGGGCACGGCCGAGCGGTACGCCGTCAACTCGGCGGTGGCCCTCCTCACCCTGACCGCGGAACGCTCCCGGGCCCTGGCGGGGGCGGAGCAGCGGCTCGGCGCGGCCGTGATGCGGATGCTCCTCGCGGGGGAGCCGGACCACGCCCGTACCGTGGCCGGCAGCCTCTACGGCGACCTGCTGGACGCGCCCTTCCGGGTCCTGGTGGCGGAGCCCACGGGAACCACGCCGCCGCCCGGTGGCGAACCCGGCGCCGGCGGGGCGCCGGACCCCCTCGCCGGCCTCGCCGACGTCCTGGAGACGGCGGCCGCCCGGGGCGGTGAGAACGTGCTCGCGGTGCCCGACGGTGAACGGCTGGTGGTCCTCGCCCCGGACGGCGGCTCGGCCGTCGCCGCCTGCGAACGGCTCGCCGCGGAGATCGAGGGGCGCCGCGAGGGGACGGCCGGGCGCCGCCGGGGCGGCTCCCGGGGCCGGGGGGCGGGGTCCGGCGCCGAACTCGCCGTCGGCCTCTCCGCCCCGACGGGGCCGATCGCCGCCGTCTCGGCCTACCGCCAGGCGGAGCAGGCGCTGTCGGTGGCGCGCCGGCGGGGCCGGGTGCTGGTGGAGCACGAGGAGGTGGCGGCCGGCTCCGTGCTGCCGCTCCTCGGGGACGACGCGGTCCGGGCGTTCGCCGAGGGCATCCTCCGCCCGCTCCGGGAGCACGACGCCACGGGCCGCGGCGATCTCGTCGCCTCGCTCCGCGCCTGGCTCTCCCACCACGGCCAGTGGGACGCGGCCGCCGCCGACCTCGGCGTCCACCGCCACACCCTGCGCTACCGGATGCGGCGTGTGGAGGAGATCCTCGGCCGCTCGCTCGACGACCCCGACGCCAGGATGGAACTCTGGCTCGCCCTGAAGGCCACGGGCGCCGACTGACGCGGCGGGCCGACCGGCGCGGCGGTACGGCGGGAAGGCGATCCGGCGCGGACCGGCCGGCGCGGCCCCCGGCCGCGCACACCGGTGGTGCCGGACGGCCCGGCGGCCGGGCCCACCGGGCCCACCAAGCCCGCCCGGCCGGGCCGGCGCGCGAGCCGCAGGCCCCGTCCGCTCCCGTGTGCCGCCACCCTTCGCACGCACCGTTCGCCCACGGGTCCGCGTCACCCGGCTCACCGGCTCACCCGGCGTTCCGCCCGGGCCGGCGCTCCCGTCCGGGGCGGGCCGCGCGCCGAAGCGTCAGGAGCGGGGCCCCGACCACTCCACCGCGGACAAGCGACCCGCGGGCCGCCCGCCCCTACCGTGGGGTGCGGCACCCCGCCCGCGGAGCGCCGCGGCGGCGCCGTGCGCACCGTCTCCCCACCACCTCGGAAAGGCCGGGATCCGCTGTGACCCACACCCATGCGTTCTGGCTGGCCGGCCGGCAGGCGGCCGGCGACGACACCTTCGACGTCACCTCCCCCTGGGACGGCCGGCTCGTCGGCACGGTGAGCGTCCCCACCGACGGACAGGTCGAGGAGGCCGTCGCCGCCGCGCACGCCGTCCGGGCCGAGTTCGCGGCCACCCCGGCGCACGTCCGGGCCGCGGCCCTGGACCACGTCGCGCGGCGGCTGGCCGAACGGTCCGAGGAGATCGCCGAGTTGATCTCCGCGGAGAACGGCAAGCCGCTCAAGTGGGCGCGCGGCGAGGTCGGCCGGGCCGTCTCCGTCTTCCGCTTCGCCACCGAGGAGGCGCGCCGTTTCAACGGCGGGGACGCCCAGCGGCTGGACACCGACCCCGGCGGCGCCGGGCGGCTCGCCCTGACCCGGCGCTTCCCGCGCGGACCCGTGCTGGGCATCGCGCCGTTCAACTTCCCGCTCAACCTGTGCGCGCACAAGGTGGCCCCGGCCATCGCGGTGGGCACGCCGGTGGTGCTCAAGCCGGCCCCGGCCACCCCGCTCTCCGCGCTGATCCTCGGCGAGCTGCTGGCCGAGACGGAGCTGCCCGCCGGTTCCTGGAGCGTGCTGCCGGTGCCCAACGACCGGATGCCGGAGCTGGTGCGGGACGAGCGGCTGCCGGTGATCTCCTTCACCGGTTCCGGGCCGGTGGGCTGGTCGATCCTGGAGTCCGTGCCGCGGAAGCACACCACCCTCGAACTCGGTGGCAACGGTGCGGCGATCGTCCTCGCCGACTGGTCCTCCGACGCGGACCTGGACCACGCCGCGAGCCGGATCGCCACCTTCTCCAACTACCAGGGCGGCCAGTCCTGCATCTCCGTGCAGCGGGTCATCGCCGACGCCTCGGTGTACGAGCGGCTGGTGCCCCGCGTCGTGGCGGCCGTCAAGGAGCTGGTGACGGGCGACCCGTCCGACCCGGCCACCGACGTCGGCCCGCTGGTCAGCGAGGACGCCGCGCGGCGGGTGGAGTCCTGGGTGCGGGAGGCGGTGGACGCCGGTGCCACGCTGCTCGCCGGCGGTGAGCGGGACGGCGCCACGTACGCGCCGACGGTGCTGGCCGACGTCCCCTCCGGCGTCCAGCTCGCCTGCGAGGAGGTCTTCGGGCCGGTGCTCACGCTCAGCCGGGCCGAGGGCGAGGAGGCGGCCTTCGCGGCGGCCAACGACTCCCGGTACGGGCTCCAGGCGGGCGTGTTCACCCACGACGTGCGGGCGGCGTTCCGGGCCCACCGGGCGCTGGAGGTCGGCGGCGTGATCATCGGGGACGTGCCCTCCTACCGCGCCGACCAGATGCCCTACGGCGGCACCAAGGAGTCCGGCACCGGCCGTGAGGGCGTCCGCTTCGCCATGGACGACTACACCTACGAGCGGGTGATGGTCCTCACGGGGCTGGACCTCTGATCCGGGTCCCGGGCCCATGAGCCGGGGGCCGGGCTGATCCGGGGGCCGGGCCCACGCGGCCCGGCCCGCCGGGGTGTCCAGGGGGCGCCGCCCGCGGGGTCCGCCGCGCGGGCGCCCGGGGCCCGCGCGCTCTCCCGCACCGCCGCCCGGCCCGTACCGGCGGAGCCCGGGCACCATGCCGAACGGCCGGGACGCGCAGCCCACACGACGCGTCCCGGCCGTCCTTGCGCGACCGCGGTGCCGGCCCGGTCCTCCGGCGTCTCACCCGCCCGGGAGACGTCGGAGGTGCCGGGTCAGCGTGGTGCGGCCGCCCGGGACGGCTCCCTCGGTGCGTCCCGGAGTCGGAAGTCGATCCGCGCGAGGCGGGCCGCCCCGCGCACGGTGACGAGCAGGTCGCGGACCCCGCGCGGGGTCCGCTCCAGGGGGACCTCGACGGTCCGGTAGGGGTGGCGGTCCCCTTCCTCACCGGTCCGCGGGATGTCCACGGCGCCCAGCGGGGCCGGACCGGCGAGGGCCAGCTCGATCCGGGCGGCGCCCGGTCCGGTGCGGGCCACCGTGAGCAGGGCCGTGGCCGGCTCCCCGCCGGGGCCGCCGCCGGGCCCGTCCCCGGGCCCGAAGTCGCAGGCGCGGAAGGCCAGCCGGGCCGGTGCGGCGCCGTCCGCCGGGGTGACCGCGCCGTCCCGCCCCGGGGCCCGGTCCACCAGCCGGACGTTCGACGCGCTGTCGTACGCGTCGGCCGCCAGTCCCCGCCGCACCACCGGGCGCGGGGCGGGCGGCGGCCCGTCCACGATGACCCGGGCGGTGAGCCGGACATCCGCGGAGGAGGCACCGGCCAGCAGGGTGTAGCGGCCGGGGTCGGTGGTCCAGCGGCCGTGCGCCACGTCGTGGTGGCCCAGCGCCGCCACCGGGACGGTGAAGCGGAACCGGCCGCGCTCCCCGGGCGCCAGCCGGCGGCGTTCGGAGGCGACCCACTGGCGGTCCGGACGCGGCACCCGGGGCTCCTCGGCGCGGGCGTAGAGCTGGACCACCTCGTCCGCCGCCGTCTCCCCGGTGTTGGTGACGGACAGGGTGACGGTGAGGTCGTCACCGTCCCGGACCACGGCCAGATCCGTGTAGGCGAAGCGGCTGTAGGACAGGCCGTGGCCGAAGGGGTAGAGCGGTGCGGCGCCGGAGTAGAGATAGGTCGCGCGGGCCCCGATGATGTCGTAGTCGAACAGGCCGGGCAGGTCGTCGTCCGAGGCGTACCAGGTCTGCGGCAGCCGCCCGGCCGGCGAGACGTCCCCGAACAGGACCCGGGCGAGGGCGGTGCCCGCGGCCTGGCCGCCGTGCGCGGTCCACACCACGGCGGCCAGCTCGGCGTCGGCGTCCGGGACGGCGTACGGATAACTGCTGGTCAGGGCCAGGACGGTGCGCGGATTGGCGGCGCGCGCGGCCCGCCACAGCCGGCGCTGGGCGTCGGGGAGCCGGAGGGTGGTGCGGTCCTCGGTCTCCCGCCCGTTGATGTGCGGGTCGTTCCCCAGGACCACCACCGCGGTGCCCGCCGCCGCGGCCGCCCGGGCCACGGCGTCCTCGCCGCGCTCGACGACCTCCAGGGTGAACAGTCCCCGCTCCGCGGGATGGGCCGCCGGGGGGTCCGGCTCCGGCGCCGCGGGGGCGGCGCGCAGTCCGTCCGGGGTGAGCACGCAGGGGTGGCCGGTGGCGAGGTGGCGCAGGAGCAGCCGCCCGCCGTCCCGCGGTTCCAGGGCGAAGGTCTCCCGCACCACCCAGCCACCGGGCCGCTCGGCGGACGCCCGGACGTAGCCGTCACCGGCCACGCTCAGGTACCGCCCGTCCGGTGCGCGCAGGGTGAGGACGCCGCCGCCCCAGTCGGTGAGCGCCAGCACCGTGCCCTCCGCGTCCGCGGTGACCGGCGGCAGATCGGTCCGGGCCGCGGTGTGCGCGGGGTTGAACGACCCCTCGTCCGCCGGGGTGCGGTCCGGGGCGCCCGCCGGTACGCGCAGCACGCCGCCCGCCGCGCAGTGGAGCAGGACCCGGTCGTCGCCGCTCTCGTGGCGCACCCGGTGGGCGCCCAGCCGCTCGGCGAGCCCCTCCCGCGGGGTGACGCTGCGCAGGAAGTCCCCGCTGTACCAGTCCCGTTTGCAGACGTCGGCGAGCGGGCCGAGTACGGTGACCGTGGGAGCGCCGCCGTGCTCCCCGGGCTCACCGGCCGTCCCGGACCCGGTCCCGGACCCGTCCGTTCCCCCGGCCTCCGCCGCACCGCCGGAGTCGCGCAGCGGCAGCAGACCGTCGTTCTTCAGCAGCACCACCGCCTGCTCGGCGGCCTCCAGGGCGAGCGCCCGGTGCGCGGGGGTGTCGAAGGACTCCGGTCCGGTGCCCGCGTACGGGTCGGACTCCGGGTCGAACTCGCCCAGCGCCGCGCGCATCAGCAGCAGCCGGCGCACGGCGGTGCCGATGTGGCCCTCGTCGATCAGCCCGCGCCGCAGCGCGCCGCGGAGCCGGGCGATCGTGGGGCCGGCGTCCTGGTCGTGGTCGGTGAAGCTGTCCACGCCCGCGCGGAGGGCGGCGGCCAGCGCCTCCTCGTGGTCGGCGCAGTACCCCTGGGAACCGGCGAGGTTCGAGGGGGCCGCCGCGTCCGAGCAGACCACCAGCTCCCGCTCCGTCCAGCGGCGCAGCTCCTCCGCCAGATACGGGGAGAGATGGTTCGGCACCCCGTTGACCAGGTTGTACGCGGGCATCACCCCCGCGACGGCGCCCCCGCGCACCGGGCCGCGGAAGGCCGGCAGATCGTACTCGTGCAGCACCCGCGGGGGCACGGAGGCGGAGCTGGTGTCGCGCAGGGTCTCGTTGTTGTGGGCCAGCCAGTGCTTGAGCACGGGCGCGGTGCGCCACACCTCGGGGTGGTCACCGCGGAGCCCGCGGGTGTAGGCGGTGGCGAGCGCGGCGGTCAGCGAGGGGTCCTCGGCGTAGCCCTCCTCGTTGCGGCCCCAGCGCGGATCGCGCAGCGGATTGACCACGGGGGCCCAGACGTTGAGTCCCACCCGCGGGTCCCGGGCGCGCATCGCCCGCACCTCGGTGGAGACCGCCTCGCCGACCCGGCGCAGCAGTTCCGGGTTCCAGGTCGCGCCGAGCCCCACCGCCTGCGGGAAGACGGTCGCCGGGCCCATCCAGGCCACCCCGTGCAGCGCCTCCTGCCCGGTGCGGAACGCCGCCAGCCCCAGCCGTTCGACGGGGGGCGCGAACTGGTGGAGCATCGCGATCCGCTCGTCGAGCGTGAGCCGGGCCAGCAGGTCGTCCACGCGCCGCGCGGCCGAGGGCGGGGCGCCGGCGGGGGAGGGCGGTGCGGTGGACACGGACGGGGACTCCTCGCGGCCGGGCGCCCCGGAGACTCGCGGGGCGGTGGGGGAGACGCAGGGTGGTGGGTGGGGGAGACGCAGGGTGGTGGGTGGGAGAGGCGCAGGTGGTGGGTGGGGGAGACGCAGCGGGGCTGGGCGGGAGCAACAGCGTGGTACGGCGAACCGGTCGCCCGGAGCGCCCGGGGTGGACGCCGGGCGGACACGGGCAGGGAGCGGGCCGGAGGGGCGCGGGTCCGCCTTCGAAGCGCTTCGATGCTGCGGCTCCCGGACGGACATGTCAAGACGTCCCGCAGCGCCGAAGCGCGTCTCCGGTGTCCGGAAGCGTGACAACACCCGTCCGCAAGCGGTTTCTTGTGACGGCTCTTGCGCGGCCCCACCCCCGCACCTAACCTCTGCGCCATCGAAGCGCTTCGACCGCCGCTCGTCCGCATGTTCTGTTCTCTGCGTGCTTCTCGCGTTCTCCCGCATGACCCCGTTGCTTGACGTTCCCTGTCTTCACCTGCCGTTCTCCGCTGTTTTCCGCCGTTTCCTGCCGCTCCCGCCGCTCCCGCCGCTCCCCGGCCCGGCCCGCGCCGGCCGCCCGGACTCTTGGGCGCCGGCGTGACGGTGACGCCACGAAGGGCTGACGCATGCCGAAGTTCCAGGCCCCGGACCACCGGGCCGCACCGGGCCGCGGCCGTCCCAGCAGACGGGCCGTACTCGCCGGAGCGGCCGCCGCCGCTGCCGCGGCCGGTGGCGTCCCCCTGCTCTCCGGCTGCTCGGCCGGGGAGAGTTCCGGCCGGGACGGCACCACCGGCGGCAAGGACCTCAAGAAGCTGCTGCCCACCTATGTGGCGTCCCGCGTGAGCGACCCCGACATCCCCGGCCGCAACGGTTCCAGCCCCGGCTTCACCCGGGCGCCCGCCCCGGAGGACCTGACCCGCTCCGTCCGCTCCGCCCCCGGTGGCGGCGGCACCTACACCGCGTTCACCCCGCTCTGGGGCACCCCGCCGCCGAAGGACGCCCTCTACTACCGGGCCGTCAACAAGGAGCTGGGGGCCACCGTCCGCTGGCAGACCCAGGACGGCAACTACTACGGCGAGAAGCTCAGCGCCGTCCTCGCCTCCGACGACATCGCCGACATCGTCTGCGTCCCCCAGTGGGAGATGCAGGGCCGGGTGCACGGCGCGATCAGCGCCAAGTTCGCCGACCTCGGTCCGTACCTCTCCGGTGACCGGGTGAAGAAGTACCCCAACCTCGCCGCGATCCCCACCGACGCCTGGCGGATGTCCGTCTTCGGCGGCAGGCTCCGCGGCCTGCCGATGCCGGCCCGTCCCCTCGGCGGCGTCATCCCCTTCTACCGGCAGGACCTCTTCGAGAAGGAGGGGTACGAGGTCCCGCGCAGCCCCGCCGAGTTCCTCGCCCTCGCCAAGGAGATCACCCGCCCGAAGAGCCGGGTGTGGGCCTGCGAGGACATGTGGTGGAGCGCACAGATCATCTTCGGCTGCCCGCCCGAGAAGCCGTACTACTGGACCGAGGAGAACGGCAAGCTCGTCCACAAGGTCGAGACGGACGCCTACCTCGAAGCCCTGGAGTGGACCCGCAAGCTCTACGCGGCGAAGGTCGTCCACCCGGACGCCGTGGCCGGCAAGGCCAACGACATGACCGTCCGCTTCACCTCCGGGCAGTCGCTGATGATGAACGACGGCGACGGCAAGTGGTACGGCCTCACCTTCGAACAGGCCACCGCCAACCCGGGGTTCCGCATCCAGGCGATGGACTTCTTCGGCGCGGACGGCGGCGACCCCGTCCTCTACCAGGGCGCCCCCGCGAACATCTGGTCCTTCCTCAACAAGAACCTGTCGAAGGAGCAGATCGAGGAGTGCCTGGCCCTCGCCGACTTCATCGCCGCGCCCTACGGCACCCGTGAGCAGCGGCTCATCGAGTACGGCATCGAGGGGGAGCACCACACGATCGAGGACGGGGTACCGGTGAAGACCGAGAAGGGGGTGAAGGAGGTCCTGGACACCTACCGCTTCGTCGTCTCCCCCCAGGCGTCCGTCGCCTACCCCGACCACCCGCGGATGGTGAAGGACTACTGCGGCTGGATGCAGCGCATGGGCCGCCACATGCGCAAGCCGCTCTTCCACGGGATGCAGATCCAGGAGCCCAACCGCTACGCCTCGCTCTACACCCCGTTCGAGGACCTCAACAAGGACGTGGTGCGCGGCCGGAAGCCGATGCGCGACGCGCAGCGGGCGGTCGAGGACTGGCGCAGGGGCGGCGGGGACAAGCTGCGCGACTGGTACGCGGAGCTGCTGGAGAAGAACGGCAGCGGGGTGTGAGCAGCACCGTACGGCCCCGTGCCCAGGAGGCGCCCCCGGCCGCCGGCGGCGGAGCCGGGAGCGCGCCGGGGCCCGCCGCGGGCGCCCGCCCGGGCGGTCCGGCCGGCTCCGGCCTGGGCCACCGGCTCCGCCGCGACCGCTCGCTGCTGCTGATGACGGTGCCCGCGGTCGGCCTGCTGGGGCTGTTCGTCTACGTGCCGCTGATCTGGACCACGGTCGCCTTCAAGGACTACGACCCGTTCCTCGCGGGGCTGTGGGCCAGCCCGTGGACCGGGGCGGAGAACTTCTCGCTGCTCTTCTCCGACAGCCGCTTCTGGGACGCCGCAGCCAACACCCTCGCCATCACCTTCCTCCAGCTCACACTCTTCTTCCCCATCCCCATCGCGCTGGCGCTGCTGCTCAACAGCCTGCTCAGCGACCGCGTGCGGGGCGCGGTGCAGAGCGTGCTGTACCTGCCGCACTTCTTCTCGTGGGTGCTGGTCGTCACCGTGTTCCAGCAGATGCTGGGCGGCGCGGGGCTGCTCTCCCAGTTCCTGCGGGAACGCGGCCACGAGGGCTTCGACCTGATGACCGACCCGGCGGTCTTCAAGTTCCTCGTCACCGCCCAGCTCGTCTGGAAGGACGCCGGCTGGGGCGTCATCGTCTTCCTCGCCGCGCTCGCCGCCGTCAACCCGGAGCTGTACGAGGCCGCCGCGGCCGACGGCGCCGGGCGGCTGCGGCGGATGTGGCACGTCACCTTGCCCGCGCTGCGGCCGGTCATCGCCCTGCTGCTGGTGCTGCGCGTCGGGGACTCCCTCACCGTCGGATTCGAGCAGATCCTGCTGCAACGGGACGCCGTCGGACCGGGCGCCTCGGAGGTGTTCGACACCTACGTGTGGTGGGTGGGCATCGCCAACGGCGACTACGGCGTCGCCGCCGCGGGCGGTCTGATCAAGGGCGTCTTCAGCCTCGTCCTCGTCCTTCTTGCCAACAAGGTCGCCCATCTCCTGGGCGAACAGGGGGTGTACCGCAGATGAGCGCCGCGCCGAGCGCCCCGCTGCCCGGGGTCACCGCGCTGCCGGAACCGCCGGCCCCCGGACGCCCCGGGCCGCGCCGGACGAGCCGTCCCGGGCGTCCCGTCTGGGAGGAGGAGCCGGGTCCGGTGGGGCAGGGGCTCAAGGGCGTCACCCTCGGCGTCATCTGCCTGGCGGTCCTCGGGCCGCTGTGGGTGGTGGTCGTCACCAGCCTCTCCGACCAGCGGACCATCACCGAGGCCGGCGGCCTGGTGGTCGTCCCCCGGACCATCACCTTCCGCGCCTACCAGGAACTGCTCGGCGGCGGCACCGTCACCCGGGCCGTGATCGTCTCCCTGCTGGTCACCCTGGTCGGCACGGCGCTCAGCATGGCCGTCTCCGTGCTGTGCGCCTACGGGCTCTCCCGGCCGGGATCGCTGCTGCACCGGCCCATCCTGCTGACCCTGCTCGTGACGATGTTCTTCAGCGCCGGGCTCATCCCCACGTATTTGCTGGTCACCGGTATCGGCTTGCAGGACAGTTACTGGTCGATGATCCTGCCGAGCGTCGTGTCGGTCTTCAACATCCTGGTGCTGCGCGCGTTCTTCATGAACACCGCGCCGGAGCTCATCGACAGCGCCCGGATCGACGGCGCCGGGGAGTGGCGGATCCTGCTCCGGATCGTGATGCCGCTCTCCAAGGCGGTCATCGCGGTGATCTCCCTCTTCTACGCCGTCGGCTACTGGAGCCAGTGGTTCAACGCGATGATCTACCTCAACGACGCCTCGAAGTGGCCGCTCCAGATGATCCTGCGGCAGCTCGTCATCAAGGAGCAGGCCCCGCAGGGCATGGCACAGATGATCGCCACCCAGCAGGTGCCCTCGCTGGCCGTGCAGATGGCGGTGATGGTGCTGGCGCTGGTCCCCGTCGTGCTCGTCTACCCGTTCGTCCAGAAGCACTTCACCAAGGGCATGCTCATCGGTGCCGTCAAGGGCTGACCCGGCCCCGGATCCCCCCTCGCCGGGGCCGGGTCGCGGAGCCGGCGCCGCCGGCCCCGTTCCGCCGTCCGCCGCGGGGGCCTGATCCGGCCGCCGGCCGCGAGGACACCGCGGAGATCCCCCTGGGCCGCCACGGCGCCGCCGTGCCGCGCACCGGGGAGCACCACCCGCACCCACCGCACGACCCGTACCGCACCAGTCCCCCCACCTCCTGACGGGAGAACACCGTGCGCCACACCCGCAGATCCGTCCTGACCGCCCTCGCCGCCGTGGCGGGGCTCACCGTCTTCGCCTCCGCCCCCGCCCACGCCGCCGTCTGGCAGACCTCCGACCAGTGGGGCACCTGGTCCACCGGCGGCTACACGCTCTACAACAACATCTGGGGCTCGGGGGCGGGCTCGCAGACCATCTGGGCGAACTCCTCCAGCGACTGGGGGGTCACCGCGAACCACCCCAACACCGGCGGGGTGAAGTCCTACCCCAACGCCAAGAAGGTGGTGAACAAGCGGATCAGCCAGATCTCCTCGCTGACCAGCTCCTACAACGTCACCGTCCCGAACTCCGGCGCGTACAACACCAGCTACGACATCTGGGACTCCGCGTACAACCACGAGATCATGCTCTGGGTCAACCAGACCGGTCCCGTCGGTCCCATCGGCGCCCGCCAGGACACCGTCTCCCTCGGCGGCCACACCTGGAACGTCCACCGGGGCAGCAACGGCCACAACAACGTCTACTCGTTCCTCCGCACCGGGAACTCCACCTCCGGCACGATCAACATCAAGCCGATCCTCGACTGGCTGAAGAACACCAAGGGATGGATCGGTGACGAGGTCATCGGTGACGTCCAGTTCGGCTACGAGATCACCTCCTCGGCCGGCGGCCTGAACTTCCGCACCAACAGCTTCTCCGTGTCGGGCGGCTGAGGCCGGCCGCGGGCCGTTCCCCGCCCGGCGGGGCCGGCGGGCCGGGTACCGGGAGCGCTCCTCCGGTGCCCGGCCCGCCTCCCGCCGGTACGGGCGGGGGCGGGCGGGGGACGGGCGGAACCGCTCCGCTCAGCCGCCGGCCGGGGCCGGGCCGGAGCTGGCGCGCACGGCGAGTTCGGGCGGGAGCAGGGTGACGTGCGGCAAGCCGCGGCCCGCCAGCCTCTCCACCACGAGGTCCACCGCGCGCCGCCCCATCTCCTGTGCCGGGATGGCGACGGAGGTGAGCGGTACGGACGCCTGAACGGCGACCTGCTCCGGGCAGACCGCCACCACCGAGACATCCTCCGGCACCGCCCGGCCCTGCTGGCGCAGGAGGCTGAGCAGCGGGTCGACCGCGTTCTCGTTCTGCACCACGAGGCCGGTGGTACCGGGGCGTTCGTCGAAGACGCGGGCGAGGGTGCCGGCGATCGAGGCGTAGCTGCCCTCGCAGGGGCGGTGCAGCAGGCGCAGCCCCAGCTCCCGGGCGCGGCGGCGCAACCCGTCCATGGTCCGCTCGGCGAAGCCGGTGTGGCGCTCGTACACGGCCGCGGCCTCGCCGATGACGGCGATCTCCCGGTGGCCCAGCTCCGCCAGGTGCTCGGCGCAGAGCGCGCCCGTCGCGGCGAAGTCGAGGTCGACGCAGGTGAGGCCGGTGGTGTCGGCGGGGAGCCCGATCAGCACGGCCGGCCGGCCGGTCTCGCGCAGCAGAGGGAGCCGCGCGTCGAGGAGTTCGACGTCCATCAGGATCATGGCGTCGGCGAGACCGCTGCCGGCCACCCGGCGCACCGCGGCGGGGTCCTCCTCGCCGGTCAGCAGCAGAACGTCGTAACCGTGGCCGCGGGCGGTGGTGGCGATGGCGATGGCGATCTCCATCATCACCGGGACGTACATGTCGGTGCGCAGCGGCATCATCAGGGCGATGATGTTCGACCGGCTGCTGGCGAGCGCCCGCGCACCCGCGTTGGGGTGGTAGCCCAGTTCCTGGATACTGCGTTCGACGCGGTCCCGGGTGGTGGCGGAGATGGAGCGCTTGCCGCTGATGACGTAACTCACGGTGCTGGCGGAGACGCCGGCGTGCCGGGCGACCTCGGCGAGAGTGACCATGCAGAGTCTCCCAGCGGCAGGAGGGGCGTACGCGGGCCGGCCCGGTGGCCTGGCGGCCCGGCGAACGGGCGCCCGGACGGCGGGCCCGGGTGGTGGTGAAGCGCTTCGACGGGGGCCTGCACGCCCTCTCCCGGGACCGTGTGACGACAGTAGACCCGCCTCCCCGACCTGTCCAGAGGGGTTGCCGTGGTGCTGTCGAAGCGCTTCAATGGCGCGCCTTCCGAAGGGCGGATGTCTCTGTCCTCGCGAACAGGTGCTCGGGTGCGGAGGTTGCCCCCGGAGACTCCCTTCCGGGCCTCCCGCCCCGCGCGTCCACTGTGCCCGGGGGCCGGGAGGGGAGGGCGCGGCCGGGGCCCCGCCCGCCGGGCTCCGGAGGTGTCGGACGGCCGCCGGTGGCGATCCCGAGGCGGAGACGGGCCCGCATCCGGGGCGGTTCCCGCTCCTCCGCGGTGATGCCGCGCTCCGCTCACCCCGCCGGCGCGGAGTGACGGGCGCGGGTGCGGGGTGAACCCCCGCCCCGGAGGCCCGGCTCGGGCGCCGCGACTCCGGGGCGGGGTGACGGCGGGGACCGCCCGGAGGGGCCGTGGATGCCGGGTCGTCGTGTGCCCGGTGCCCCCGGGGCACACCGGGTGCGCCCACCGCACCCGGCGGATGCCCCGGCGGCCCCGGCATGCAGGGACGTCCGGTCCGGCAGGGACATCCGGTCCGGCGGGGCCGGCGGGCACCCCGGGTGGGGGCCCGCCGGGGCACGCGCCCGGCGGACGGTCCGGCGGGGCCCCCGGGGACCCGGAGTTCCGCCGTCCCGCCGCCGGAACCGCGCGTCAGCCCACGCCCACCGGGGTGTCGTCCGGCGGTGCCTGTGCCATCAGCCGGTCGACCAGGGCGAGCATCAGGCCCCGCCCCACCTCCGGCCGCCGTACGTCACCGAGCAACAGGGGCACGTCCGGGTCGAGGTCCAGGGCCTCCCGCACCTCCTCCGCGGTCCGGTCGCACTCCCCGTGGAAGCAGTTGACGCCCACCACGAACGGCACGCCCCGGTTCTCGAAGAAGTCGATGGAGGCGAAGCTCACCTCCAGCCGCCGGGTGTCGACCAGGACGATCGCCCCCAGCGCCCCGTTCACCAGGTCGTTCCACATGAACCAGAAACGTTCCTGGCCCGGTGTGCCGAACAGGTACACCACCAGCTCGGCGCTGATGGAGATCCGGCCGAAGTCCAGCGCCACCGTGGTGGTGCTCTTCTCCGCCAGCCCTTCGATCACGTCCACGCCGGCGCTGGCCTGTGTCAGGTACTCCTCGGTCCGGACGGGCGCCACCTCGCTGACCGCGCCGACCAGAGTCGTCTTCCCGACGCCGAATCCACCGGCGACGAGGAACTTCACGGCCGCGGGGGCCGACCGGCCGCGCTCCGGACGCGCGTCCTGGTCAGAGTTTCTCCAGCCCATCCCTCACCGCCTGCAGAAGAGTCGTGTTCAGTCCGGCCTGCCGCGCCGTGGGCGGCGGCCGTACGGCCACCCTGCCCTGCGTGATCAGGTCCCCGACAAGGATCTTGGTCACCGAGACCGGAAGATTCAGGGTCGCCGCGATCTCCGCGATCGCCGACGGCTCCCGGCACTGCTCCAGAATCGCGCGGTGCTCGGGTTCCAGGCCGCGCGCCGCGGTCTTCTCACCGTGCTCGTCCACGGTGACGACCATGGTGATCAGCCGGAGATCGTCCCGCTCCGGGGCGGTGCGTCCGCGGGTGATCGCGTACGGCCGGACGAGGGAGCGGTCCTCGTCGCCCGGTTCCAGTCCCTCGGTCCAATGGCTCAACCAGCTCTCCCTCCGTCACCGGAGGAATCGGCGCGCGGTTCCGTGCCGAGCTTCTTCCCGACCTGCTGGACGAGGGTGTACATCGCCACGGACATCACCTCGGCGTCGACCTCCTGGGAGGCGACCACCGCCAGATGCGTCCCCTTGCCGGCGGATATGACGAACAGCCACAGGTCCGCCAGTTCCACGATGATCTGGCGTACCGTGCCGCCGTCGAACAGTTCGTCGATGCCGCGGGCGAGGCTCTGCTGGCCCGTGGCCACCGCGGCCAGCCGCTCCGCGTCGGTGCGCTCGATGGTCCCGGACTGGCTGACGACCATGCCGTCGTCGGACAGGATGACGGCGTGCAAGGTGCCCGCCACCTGTTCGACGAGGCCGTCGAGCAGCCAGTCCAGATCCCGGTCCGTCGCGGTGGTGCGCTGGTTCATTCTCGGTCTTCCCTCGTTCGTCCGCCGGTGCCCGGCGTGCTTGCTTCGGCCGGGGGAGTGCCCTGGTGGGCCGGCCTGTCGGTGTCAGGGGTGCGGGTGGTGCGGGACTGGCGCTGGAAGGCGCCCACGGCCGCGCCGGAGCGGGCGGGTTCGGGCGCCCGTTCCGGGCCGGAGACATCCCGCTCCCCGGACGCCGGGCGGGGCTCCCGGCGCAGTTCGGGGGTGAGGCTGGCCTGCCGGACCCGCCGGGGGAGGGGGGTGGCCGCGCCGCCGGCGCCCTCCCCCGCCGTCCCGTCCTCCTCCACGGTGACGGTCGTGGCGGCCGTTCCGTTCCGGGGCGGGGCGGCGCCGTTCACCCGGGCGCCGTCCTCACCGGCGGGTGTGGCCGCGCCCGGGACGGACGCCGCGGCCCGGCCGGGGGAGCGGCGCGGCAGTTCCGACCGCGCCTCCCCGGCGGACGGCTCGCCCGGCCCGCCCGGTCCCGCCGTCCCGGCGGGCCCGGCGATCCGCTCCGCCGGCTCCGGGGCGGCGGCCCGCGCCGGGGCCTCCGCCTCCTGGGGCCCGGGCCCGTCCGCGACCAGCTCGGCGGGGATCATCACGATCACCCGGGTGCCACCGAAGACGGAGGGCCGGAACTCCACGGTCAGGCCGAGCCCGGTGGCGAGCCGGGCGACGACGTAGAGGCCGAGCCGGGCGTCCTCGGCGCGGGAGAGCATGTCCACCCGCGGTGGGTCGGCCATCATCCGGTTGAGCCGCTCGTACTCGTCCCGGTCCATGCCCAGGCCGCGGTCCTCGATCTCCACCACGAGCCCGTTGCCGACCACGCCGGCCCGCGCCTCGACGGGGTTGGGCGGCTTGGAGAAGGCAGTGGCGTTCTCCATCAGCTCGGCCACGATGTGCGTCACCGGCCCGACCGCGCGCCCGGACACCCAGGGCGAGCCCGGCACCTCGATCTGGATGCGCCGGTAGTCCTGCACCTCGCCCAGCGCGGACCGCATCACGTCCAGCAGCGGCACCGGCTTGCGCCAGCGGCGCTGCGGCTGGCCGCCGCCGAGGATCACCAGGTTCTCCTCGTAGCGGCGGAGCCGGGCGGCGAGGTGGTCGAGGTCGAAGAGGCCCTCCAGCACGTCCGGCTGCTCGTGGCGCCGCTCCATCTCGTCCAGCTTCTTCAGCTGGAGGCCGATGAGGAGCTGGGTACGGCGGGCGATGCGCTGGAGCAGCCGTTCGAAGCCGCGGTGCTGCTCGGTCTCCCGTACGGCGGTCTCGACGGCGCTGCGGCGCGCGAGGTTGAGCGCCTGCCCCAGCTGCCCCAGTTCGTCGTTGCCGTGCGGTACCTCGCGCACCTCGGAGTCCACGTCCACGTCCTCGCCGCGTTGCAGCCGCGCCACGACCTCGGGCAGCTCCGTCTCCAGCCGGGCCGCCTCGTCGCGCAGCGCGAGGATCCGCTTGCGCAGGGCGCCGGTGAGCCACAGGCTGAGCGCCACGACGACGGCGACCGCGCCGAGCCCGATGAAGCTCGCCGCGAGCATCCGCAGCAGCAGCGACCGGGTGGAGTCGGCGGCGGCGGTGTTGAAGTCCGCCGCCCGGGAGTCGATCAGCCCGCGCAGCTCGGGCTTCAGCCCGTCCATGGCCAGCCGCCACTGGGCGGCGTCGCGGGGCAGCGTGGAGATGTCGGCGACCGGGCCCTGGAGCAGCGTCTGCTCCATCACGATCTTGGTACGCCAGGAGTCCTGCACCGTGAGGCGCTGGAAGCGCTCGATGTCCGCCGATGGCAGATGCGCCTCGATCCGGTCGGCGATGAGGTACTGCTGCACCCCGATCCACTCCGCGACGCGGGACCGCTCGGCGTTGTCGATGTGGTCCGACCCCCAGGCGTGGGCCAGGACCGCGTCCTCCCGGGAGATCATCTCGTCGACCCACATCAGGTCGGTCAGCGGCCGGGCCTGGACGCTCACGTCGCCGCCGTCCACGTTGCCGAGCGCCTCCACCAGCCGGAGGTTGCGGTCGATCGCCTCGGTGTAGGAGTCGAAGCCCACGACGGCGGTGGCGGTCCGGTCGTCCACGGCGTCCCGGATGTCACCGAGCTGCCGCAGCTCCGTCCGGGTGGTGTGGAGCGCCTCGCGGAGTTCGGTGTGGAATCCGGAGGTGTCGTCGGCCGTGCCCGCGCGGAAGGCGCGTACCGCCGCGTCGGTGCGGTTGCGCTGCTCGCGCAGGGCGGTCAGGGAGGCGGAGCCGTCGGTCAGCACCGCGCTGGTGAGCCGCCGCTCGTCCTGGAAGGCGGTGTTCAGGTCCGCGGCCAGCGCGATCCCGCGCTCGGCGAGCGCCGCGTGGCGGTCCTGCAACCGCCAGTCGGTGACGAGCTGAGCGGTGCTGACGCCCCACAGGGCGGCCAGTGCCAGGCTGGGGATGACGGCCAGCACCAGCAGAATCATCCGGAGCGAACCCGGCTGGGGCACACGGCCCGCCCTCCGCCCCGGTCTCTCAGGCGTACGTGCGCGCAGTGCCATTTCACCCCAGCTGAAGTCACATGAAATATCGCCGCAGGTGGAGGCGGCGAGTGGTGGGGCCGATGCTAGTTGTGACCACTGCCGTAAGGAACACGGGTGCAGGCACCAGATGGATAAAGATCCACTGCGTCGCCCCGCGGGACCCCGGCGGTGCCACCGGTCACGGTGGCGGGAAGCAGCGCAGGTGAGCCGCTGTTCCATGCCGGCGGGACGGTTTCGCGGGGCGGCCCGTGACCGGCCACACACCGGGCGGTGGCCGGGTGAGGGACCTGGCGGTGACCGGACAGGGACCGGGAAGTGCCCGGACAAGGGGACGGACAAAAGGGGACGGACAAGGAGCCGGGCACGCGGGGCCGGCCGTTGTGCGGCGGGGCCGCCCCGTCCGGTGACAATGGGGGGATGACGGACTCTCTCGCCCACCCGCATCTGGTCTTCCCGGCGGCCGCCGCCACCGGTGGTCCGCGGGACATCGTGATTCTCGGCTCCACCGGTTCGATCGGCACCCAGGCCATCGACGTGGTGCTCCGCAACCCGGGACGGTTCCGGGTCATGGGCCTGTCGGCGGCCGGCGGCCGGGTCGGTCTCCTCGCCGAGCAGGCCCGCAAGGTCCGCGCCGGCACGGTCGCCGTGGCCCGGGAGGACACCGTGCCGGCGCTGCGGGAGGCCCTGTCCGCCGAGTACGGCGCGGAGCCGCTGCCGGAGATCCTGGCCGGCCCGGACGCGGCCGCCGAACTCGCCGCCCGCGAATGCCACACCGTCCTCAACGGCATCACCGGCTCCATCGGACTGGCCCCGACCCTGGCCGCCCTCGAGTCCGGGCGGGTCCTCGCCCTGGCCAACAAGGAGTCGCTGATCGCCGGCGGCCCGCTGGTCCGGGCGGTCGCCAAGCCCGGGCAGATCGTGCCGGTGGACTCCGAGCACTCGGCGCTCTTCCAGGCCCTCGCGGGCGGCAGCCGCGCGGAGGTGCGCAAGCTGGTGGTCACCGCCTCCGGCGGCCCGTTCCGCGGCCGGACCCGGGCCGAGCTGGCCGCCGTCACCCCCGGCGAGGCGCTGGACCACCCCACCTGGGACATGGGCCCGGTCGTCACCATCAACTCCGCGACCCTGGTCAACAAGGGCCTGGAGGTGATCGAGGCGCACCTCCTCTTCGACGTTCCGTTCGACCGGATTGAGGTCGTCGTCCACCCGCAGTCGTATGTCCACTCCATGGTGGAATTCATCGACGGCTCGACGCTGCTCCAGGCGAGCCCTCCGGACATGCGGACGCCGATCGCGCTGGGGCTGGGCTGGCCGGACCGGGTGCCGGACGCCGCGCCCGCGTGCGACTGGACCACGGCCTCCTCCTGGGAGTTCTTCCCCCTGGACCAGGAGGCCTTCCCCTCCGTGGGGCTGGCCCGGCGCGTGGGCGAGCTGGGCGGTACCGCGCCCGCCGTGTTCAACGCCGCCAACGAGGAGTGCGTGGAGGCGTTCCGCGCCGGCCGCCTCCCGTTCAACGGCATCGTGGACACCGTCGCGGAGGTGGTGGCCGAGCACGGCGCCACCGGCCGGGACACCTCCCTCACCGTGGCGGACGTCCTGGCGGCGGAGGAGTGGGCGCGCGCCCGCGCCCGGGAGATGGCGGCGGTATCGGAGGTCCGCGCATGACGCTCCTCATGACGGTGCTCGGCATAGTCGTCTTCGTGCTCGGCCTGCTCTTCTCGATCGCGTGGCACGAGCTGGGGCACCTGTCGACCGCCAAGATGTTCGGCGTGCGGGTGCCGCAGTACATGGTCGGTTTCGGCCCCACCCTCTTCTCCCGGCGCAAGGGGGAGACGGAGTACGGCATCAAGGCGATCCCGTTCGGCGGCTACATCCGCATGATCGGGATGTTCCCGCCGGGGGACGACGGCGCCGTGCGGGCCCGTTCCACCTCGCCCTTCCGCTCCATGATCGAGGACGCCCGCGAGGCGGCCTTCGAGGAGCTGCGCCCCGGGGACGAGAAGCGGCTGTTCTACACCCGCAAACCGTGGCAGCGGGTGATCGTGATGTTCGCCGGCCCGTTCATGAACCTGGTGCTGGCCGTCGTGGTCTTCATGGGCGTGCTGATGGGCTTCGGCATCAACACCCAGACCACCACCGTCTCCACCGTCTCGGACTGCGTGATCTCGCAGAACGAGAACCGTGACAGCTGCCGCGCCGGTGACCCGGCCTCTCCCGCCAAGGCGGCCGGACTCCAGCCGGGCGACCGCATCACGGCCTTCGACGGCGAGCCCATCGCGGACTGGGCCGTCCTCCAGGACCGCATCCGCGACACCACGGGCCCGGCCGGCCTGACCGTCGAGCGCGGCGGGGAGACGGTGGCCCTGCGGGCGAACCTGGTGGAGAACCGCCTGGTCAAGTACGACGACCAGGGCCGGGTGGTGCAGGGTGAGTACGTCACCGCGGGCTTCCTCGGCTTCAGCCCGGCCACCGGGGTGGTCCAGCAGAGCTTCGGCCAGTCGGTCGACCGCATGGGTGACATGATCAGCTCCGGTGTGCAGGCCCTGATCGCCCTGCCGTCGAAGATCCCCGCCCTGTGGGACGCCACCTTCGGGGACGCCGAGCGCGAACCGGACTCCCCGATGGGCGTGGTCGGCGCCGCCCGGGTGGGAGGCGAGGTGTTCAACCTGGACATCCCGCCGCAGCAGCAGGTGGCGACCATGCTCTTCCTGGTCGCGGGGTTCAACCTGTCGCTGTTCCTCTTCAACATGCTGCCGCTGCTGCCGCTGGACGGCGGCCACATCGCCGGCGCGCTGTGGGAGTCCGTCCGGCGCCACGCGGCCCGGCTGTTCCGCCGCCCCGACCCCGGGCCGTTCGACGTGGCCAAGCTGATGCCCGTCGCCTATGTGGTGGCCGGCATCTTCATCTGCTTCACCCTGCTGGTCCTCATGGCTGATCTCGTCAACCCCGTACGGATCTCCTGATGACCTGAACAACAGACGAAACACCTGGTGGCGCGGCCCGGCGCGGGGCGCGACGGGCCGTGCCACCGGGCCACCGGCCGCCCCCGGCGCGCACGGCGTGCGAACGGACCGCGGCGGCGGCACCCCCGTGGGTGCCGTAATCTCGGAGCCGGGCCCGCCCTGTCCCCGGGCCGCGAGACCGACGTTGGGGTTGCACGCAGATGACTGCGATTTCGCTGGGAATGCCGTCCGTCCCGATCAAGCTGGCGGAGCGCCGGAAGAGCCGACAGATCCAGGTGGGGTCGGTCGCGGTCGGCGGTGACGCCCCCGTCTCCGTCCAGTCGATGACCACGACCGTCACCGCGGACATCGGCGCCACCCTGCAGCAGATCGCCGAGCTCACGGCCGCCGGCTGCCAGATCGTCCGGGTCGCCTGCCCCTCCCCGGACGACGCCGAGGCGCTGCCGGTCATCGCGCGGAAGTCCGGCATCCCCGTGATCGCCGACATCCACTTCCAGCCGAAGTACGTCTTCGCCGCGATCGACGCCGGCTGCGCGGCCGTCCGGGTCAACCCGGGCAACATCCGCCAGTTCGACGACAAGGTCAAGGAGATCGCCAAGGCCGCCTCGGACGCGGGCGTCCCCATCCGCATCGGCGTCAACGCGGGCTCCCTCGACAAGCGGCTGCTCGCCAAGTACGGCAAGGCCACCCCCGAGGCGCTGGTGGAGTCGGCGCTGTGGGAGTGCTCACTCTTCGAGGAGCACGGCTTCCGGGACATCAAGATCTCCGTGAAGCACAACGACCCGGTCGTCATGATCAACGCCTACCGGCAGCTCGCCGCCCGCTGCGACTACCCGCTGCACCTGGGCGTCACCGAGGCCGGCCCCGCCTTCCAGGGCACCATCAAGTCCTCCGTCGCCTTCGGCGCGCTGCTCGCCGAGGGCATCGGCGACACCATCCGGGTCTCCCTCTCCGCCCCGCCCGTGGAGGAGATCAAGGTCGGCAACCAGATCCTGGAATCCCTCGGCCTGCGGCAGCGGGGGCTGGAGATCGTCTCCTGCCCCTCCTGCGGGCGGGCCCAGGTGGACGTCTACAAGCTGGCGGAGGAGGTCACCGCGGGCCTGGAGGGCATGGAGGTGCCGCTCCGGGTCGCCGTGATGGGCTGCGTGGTCAACGGCCCCGGCGAGGCCCGTGAGGCGGATCTGGGCGTGGCCTCCGGCAACGGCAAGGGACAGATCTTCGTCAAGGGGGAGGTCATCAAGACCGTCCCCGAATCGAAGATCGTCGAGACGCTGATCGACGAGGCGATGAAGATCGCCGAGCAGATGGAGAAGGACGGCGTGGCCTCCGGCGAACCGGTCGTCACCGCCGCGGGCTGACCACCGGCCGCCGCCCGCCGGTACCGTCCGGAATCGTCTGTTTCGCCCCGCCGCCCCCGGTCCGCCCGCCCGGCGGATCGGGGGCGACGGGGTTTCGGACCGCGCCGCCCGGCCCAGACGGCAGATGAGGCCCCGGGACGAACCCCGCGGGCCCGACGGCGCCGCCGCACATGACCCCACCGACCGGTGAGCGGCGGACCCGCTCCTCTCCCGGCGGCGGTCCGGCACCCGCGGACCCCGTCGCGCCCCCCCCGCGCGCCCGGCGCGGCGGTGGCGGGCCCACGGAGCGGTACAGTGCGGCTGGGGCCGGACCCGCCCCGGGGCGGGGGACCGGGGCGCCCGTTCCCCGGACGGCGCTCCGCCCGCCGCACGGGGTCGCCCCGGAAGGACGCAGCAGCAGACGGTGAGGCCCCGACACGTGTTGACGCAGACGACCACCAGGGCTCTCGGCCCCGGCGATCTGGACGCCGCTCTCGCGGTGCTCGATCGCGACCCGGTGACGAACGCCTTCGTCGCCGCCCGGGTGCGGGCCGCCGGCCTCGACCCGTGGCGGCTCGGCGGGGAGATGTGGGGCTGGTTCGCCGAGGGCCGCCTGGATTCCCTCTGTTACGCCGGCGCCAATCTCGTCCCCGTGTGCGCCGGGCCGGAGGCCGTCCGCGCCTTCGCCGAGCGCGCCCGCCGGACCGGCCGCCGCTGCTCCTCGATCGTGGGCCCGGCCGACGCCACGGCGCTGCTGTGGTCCCTGCTCGAACCGGTCTGGGGCCCCGCCCGCGAGGTCCGCCCCCACCAGCCGCTGATGGTGACCTCCGCGGTACCGGCGGATGTCGCGCCCGACCCGCTGGTGCGGCGGGTGCGCAAGGACGAGATCGACATCCTGATGCCGGCCTGTGTGGCGATGTTCACCGAGGAGGTCGGCGTCTCGCCGCTCGCGGGCGACGGCGGGCTGCTCTACCAGGCCCGTATAGCCGAACTGGTGTCCACGGGCCGCTCGTTCGCGCGGATCGAGGGCGGCCGGGTGGTCTTCAAGGCCGAGGTCGGCGCCGCCACCGAGCGGGCCTGTCAGATCCAGGGCGTCTGGGTCGCCCCCGAGTTCCGCGGCCGCGGCCTCTCCGAGACCGGCATGGCCGCCGTGCTGCGGTACGCCCTGGCCGGGATCGCCCCCGTCGCCAGCCTCTACGTCAACGACTTCAACACCGCCGCCCGCGCGGCGTACCGGCGCGTCGGCTTCCAGGAGACCGGTGCCTTCATGAGCGTGCTGTTTTGAGTAGTCTCCCGGCCATGGATGATGTCGCGGTCGGCCCGCTCGACCTGGTGGCGCGGGTGGACGACGCGCTCGCCGTGCAGGCCCTGGCCTTCGGTCTCTCCGACGAGGAGGTGGGGGTGCGGCACCACATCGTGCTGCGCCACATGGCCTCCCCGGGGGCCACCGCGCTCGGGGCGGTCACCCCGGACGGCCGCCTGGTCGGGTTCACCTACGGGATGCCCGGCGACCGCTCCCACTGGTGGTCCACGGTCGTCGAGCCGTATCTGCGGCGCGAGGGCCGCGACGCCTGGCTGGACGACGCCTTCGTCGTCACCGAGCTGCACGTCCTCCCCAGCCACCAGAAGCGGGGCATCGGGCGCCGGCTCATCACCGAGCTCACCGACGCCGCCGCCGAGCCGCGCAGCCTGCTGTCGGCGATCGACACCGACAGCCCGGCCCGCGCCCTCTACCGCTCCCTGGGCTACCGCGACCTGGCCCGGCCGGTGTACTTCCCCAGCGCCGCGAGCCCCTACGCCGTGATGGGCGCCCCGCTGCCGCTGCGGGGGGCCCGGCGGCCGGGGTGACCGCGGGCCCGGTCCGCCCGGTCCGCCCGGTCCCGGCGTCATCGGCACCCGCCGTCTTTCGGTAGCCTCCTGGGCATCACCGTATTTCACGCAGGAGAGAGCCCCCATGGTCCAGCGCATGTCCCGGATGATGCTCAAGACGCTGCGCGACGACCCGGCCGATGCCGAGACGACCAGCCACAAGCTGCTGGTCCGCGCCGGGTACGTCCGCCGTGCGTCCGCCGGAATCTGGACCTGGCTGCCGCTGGGCAAGAAGGTCCTGGAGAACGTCTCGCGCGTGGTGCGCGAGGAGATGGACGCGATCGGGGCGCAGGAGGTCCTGCTCCCCGCGCTGCTGCCCAAGGAGCCGTACGAGACCAGCGGACGCTGGGAGGAGTACGGCGAGCTGCTGTTCCGGCTGAAGGACCGCAAGGGCGCCGACTACCTGCTCGGCCCCACCCATGAGGAGATCTTCACCCTCACGGTCAAGGACCAGTGCACGTCCTACAAGGACCTGCCGGTGGTGCTCTACCAGATCCAGACCAAGTACCGGGACGAGGCCCGCCCCCGCTCCGGCGTGCTCCGCGGCCGGGAGTTCCTGATGAAGGACTCCTACTCCTTCGACACCGACGACGAGGGGCTGGCCGAGGCCTACCGGCTGCACCGCGAGGCCTACACCCGGATCTTCGAGCGGCTCGGCCTGGACTACCGCATCGTCTCCGCCGTCTCGGGCGCCATGGGCGGCTCCGCCTCCGAGGAGTTCCTGGCTCCCGCCGCCGCCGGTGAGGACACCTTCGTCGACTGCCCGGCCTGCGACTACGCGGCCAACACGGAGGCGGTCACCACCGTCGTGGCCCCGGCGCCGGCCGCCGACCACGCCCCGGTCGAGGAGCTGGACACCCCGGACACCCCGACCATCGAGACGCTCGCCGCGCACCTGGGGGTGCCCGCCTCCGCCACTCTGAAGAACCTGCTGGTCAAGGTGGACGGCGAGATCACGGCCGTCGGCGTGCCCGGGGACCGCGAGGTGGACCTCGGCAAGCTGGCCGAGCACCTCTCCCCGGCCGTGGTGGAGCTGGTGACGGCCGAGGACTTCGTGGACCGCCCCGAGCTGGTCCGCGGCTACGTGGGCCCGCAGACCCTGGCCGGCACGGCCTTCCGCTATCTCGCCGACCCGCGGGTGGCGGAGAACACCGCCTGGATCACCGGGGCCAACAAGGAGGGCAAGCACGCCCGCAACGTGGTCGTCGGCCGCGACTTCACGGTGGACCAGTACCTCGACGTGGTCGTCGTCGAGCCCGGTGACCCCTGCCCGAAGTGCGGCACCGGACTGCGGATCGACCGCGCCATCGAGATCGGCCACATCTTCCAGCTCGGCCGGAAGTACGCCGACGCCTTCGAACTCGACGTGCTCGGCCGCGAGGGCAAGCCGGTCCGGGTCACCATGGGCTCCTACGGCATCGGGGTCTCCCGGGCCGTGGCCGCGCTCGCCGAGCAGACCGCCGACGGAAAGGGCCTGTGCTGGCCCGCGGAGATCGCGCCGGCCGATGTGCACGTCGTCGCGGCGGGCAAGGCGGCGCAGACCGAACTCGCCCTGGAGGTCGCCGGGAAGCTGCACGCCGCGGGGGTGCGGGTGCTCGTCGACGACCGCGCGGGCGTCTCCCCGGGGGTGAAGTTCACCGACGCCGAGCTGATCGGCGTGCCCACCATCCTGGTGGCGGGGCGGCGGTCCGGCGAGGGCGTGGTCGAGCTCAAGGACCGCCGCACCGGCGAGCGGGAGGAACTCACGGTGGACGAGGCCCTGGCGCGGCTCAGCCGCTGACCTGGGCCGGGACCGGGTGGCGGGCCGCCACCCGCCCCCGGCCTGCCGCGCCGTCTCCGCCGGACGTACCAGCCGTACCGGCCGTGCGGGCCGTGCCGTCTCCGCCGGCCGTGCGCGTCCCGCCGTCAGAGCCAGCTCGCGAACTCCAGCAGGGGTTCCGCCCGGCGCGCGTCCCCGCGGAGCAGGGCCGGGACGCCGTCCGCCACCGCGCGGAAGAGGGTCCAGCCGCGCAGCCGCTCCGGGTCGACCTCCACGGAGTCCGCCAGCCGGCCGAGGCGGCGGCGGGTGACGGCCGCCCCGCCCGCCGTCGCGACCAGGTCCTCCAGCCGGGTCCTGGCCGGCTGTGCCAGGTCGTACGCGCGCTCGCCGACCAGCGGGTCCGGGCCGACGGCCAGCCAGGGGGCGCGGTCCCCGGAGACCACCTTGTCCTCCCGGAACCGGCCGTGCAGCAGCACCTGTTCGGGCTCCGCGGCCGTCAGCTCCGCGCGCACCGCCAGTGCCTGGGAGACCAGCGGCCGGACGTCGGCCGCCGCGGGATCACCGGCCGCCGCGCGCAGCCGGGCCGCCGGGCCCGCCGTGCGCTCCGTCACCGAGGGGAACGGATGGCCCTCCCCCGGATCGGTCCACAGCCGCCGCAGGGTGCCGGCCGCCTCCAGCAGCGCCCGGTCCTCCGGCAGCGACCGGAGCGACACCTCGCCGTGCAGCCGCTCCAGCAGCAGCGCGCCCGCCGCGCCGGGAGCGGTCTCGGCGGCCAGCAGCCGCACGGCGCCCCAGCCGTCCCACCGTTCCAGGGCGGCCCGCTGCGCCGCCGCGTCCGCGCCGGGGGCCACCAGCTTCAGGGCCGCCCGGTCGCCGTTTCCGTCCGCCCCGGTGTCGCCGTGGCCGTCGCCCTCACTGCCGTCGGCGCCGCCGTTGTCACGGGTGTTCCCGCCGCCGCCGTCACCGGCGGGGCGGCGCACCAGCACCAGCAAACTCCTCCGGCCGCCGGGCATCGGCACCCGTTCCGGCGTCAGTCCCCAGCGGCGCAGGGCCTGCCCGGTGAGGCCCGGCAGCGCCGTCAGCCACTCCCGGCCCGTCTCGTCCGCCTCCTGCGCCCGTACCAGACGCCGCGGCGGTTCGGGCGGAGTGCCGCCCTCGGCCCGTGCTGTCATGCCCGGTCCGTCCCCTTCCGTCGCTGTCGTCCCCCGGGCCGTGCCGCGGGGAGCGCGGCGGCCCGTCAGAGTTCGCTCGCGCCGCCGGTGGCCGGGCCGGGGGATCCGGCGGGCGCCGGGCGTTCCGCGAGACCAGGGAAGGCTACGCTGCCGCCGCGCCAGCGCACCGCCCGGACCGCCGCCTCGCGCAGCGCCCCGGCGGCCTCCCGGCGGGTGTCGCCGGTGGCGGCCCGGACGAGATCGGCGTAGACGCCGGCCACCCGGTCCTCCAGTTCGGCGGCGAGCCGCGCCGCGGCGTCCGCGTCGGGCACCGGGAACGGCAGGGCGTAGGCGGCGGCCGACGGCTCGGGTTCGCCGCCCAGGTCGCGCACGCGGCGGTGCAGCGCGTCACGGCGCGCGCGATGGGCGTCATGCCCTTCGCGCGCCTCCTTGCGGCGGTCCTCGCCGATCCTGCCGCCGACGACGCCGTAGCCGTAGACGGCGGCGTGCTCGGCGCGGAGGGCCCGCTGGGTGGCGTCGAGGACGTCCGCCGGCGCGGGGGCTGCCGCGGGGGCCGCGTGCGGCGCGGGCCGCGCGGAGGTGGTCACAGGGGTCTGCCTTCCGTGAGGCGCCCCCGGGGACCGGGATCCCCGGTCCGGGGGCGGGCGGACGGGGCGGGGAGCGGCCGCCGGCCGAGGGCCGGCGCCCGCGGCGGCCGGTGGACGGGTCGCGGCCGGGGCCTCACGCCGCCTCCGTCAGCAGATAGGCGTGCGCGGCGCCGGCGGCGGCCACCGAGGCCAGCAGGCGGGCGAGTTCGGGATCCGCGGTGACGAGGGCACGGGTCCGGGCGTCGGCGGCCCGGCGCTCCGCGCGGGCCAGTGCCGCCAGCGCGGCGTCCCGCTCGGCGGGCACCCCGGCCGTGCCGGGGGAGCCGGAGGGACCGCCCGCCGAAGGCTCCGGCCGTGGTCCGTCCGGCGACCCCGGGGGCTCGCGGGTCCCGCGCGGCTCCCCGTCCCGGCCCGTGTCCCCGGACGCGCCGCCCTCGCCGCCCTCGCCGCGTTCGGTGAAGGCCCGGACGTGCCGGTCCGTCTCGGCGCGGAGCGGGGTCAGCAGGCCGGCCAGGCCGGGGTGGGCGGCGAGGGTGGCGTCGTACCGCTCCAGCAGGGCGCGGGAGTCCCGGGCGGAGCGCGCGCGCAACCTCCGGTCCGCCCGGGCGCGGGCGGCCTCCGCGGCGGCGTCACCGTCCGAGCAGGCCGTCGCCAGGGCGGCGGCGGGCGCCGCCGCGAACAGGGCGGGCACCCCGGCGAGCAGACTCCTGCGGCGGGGTCCGGCGGGGGCCCGCGGCGGCGTGGTGGGCGGCACGGTCACATCCTGGGACGCGCTGGTCGGCCGCGGTGGGCCGCGGCGGACAGGGACGGGGAGGGAGGGGGAGCCGGGCGGCACGGGGCGGTTCGCCGCACCCGTGATCGGCCGTCCCGAGCGTACCCGCGTTCGGCGCCCGAATCGCCGACCGGGCGGGCCCGCCGGGCGAGCGGCCCCCGGGAGGCGGACACGGCACGCTCCGCGACCGGATACCCTTTCACCTGACACGCGATCCCGAGACAACAGCACACGCGGCCGAGGAGTCACCCGGATGAGCACCACCCAGAGCGAGCGGCTGCGCGGTCTGCTCGAACCACTGGCCGCCGCGCGAGACCTGGATCTGGAGGAGATCGAGGTGAGCCCGGTCGGGCGGATGCGGGTCCTCCGGATCGTCGTGGACTCCGACTCCGGGGTACTCCTGGACACCTGTGCGGATCTGAGCCGGGCGGTCTCCGAGCGGCTGGACGAGACCGACGCCATGGGGGAGACGCCCTACCGGCTGGAGGTCACCTCGCCGGGCGCCGACCGCCCGCTGACGCAGCCGCGCCACTACCGCCGTGCCACCGGCCGGCTGATCAAGGCCCGGCTCACCGACGGCGGCGAACTCACCGCGCGCATCGTCTCCGTGGACGAGGACGGCATCGACCTGGAGGTGCCCGGGGTCAAGGGCCGCCGGCCCACCTCGCGCCGGGTCGCCTTCGCGGAGATCGCCAAGGCGCGGGTGGAGATCGAGTTCAATCGCAGGGACGACGGGCGCACCACCGCGGCCGCCGGGGACGAAGGCCAGGAAGAGGCGTAGCCGTGGACATCGACATGAGCGCTCTGCGGGGGCTGGTGCGGGAGAAGGAGATCTCCTTCGACCTGCTGGTCGAGGCGATCGAGTCGGCCCTCCTCATCGCCTACCACCGCACCGAGGGGAGCCGGCGCCGCGCGCGCGTCCAACTCGACCGGGAGACCGGGCATGTGACGGTCTGGGCGACGGAGGACCCGGACGAGTACGGCGCGACCGGTGAGAGCGCCGCGACCGGTGAGAGCGCCGCGACCGGTGGGACCGGTGCGAGCGGCGGCGGGGCCGCCGGCCCCCGGGAGTTCGACGACACCCCCTCGGGATTCGGCCGGATCGCCGCCACCACCGCCAAGCAGGTCATCCTCCAGCGCCTCCGGGACGCCGAGGAGGAGGTGACCTTCGGCGAGTACGCCGGACGCGAGGGCGATGTCGTCGCCGGCGTGGTCCAGCAGGGCAAGGACCCGAAGAACGTCCTGGTCGACATCGGCCGGCTGGAGGCCATCCTGCCGGCGCAGGAGCAGGTGCCGGGCGAGGACTACTCGCACGGGGCCCGGCTGCGCAGCTACGTCGTCCGGGTCGCCAAGGGCGTGCGCGGACCCTCCGTGACGCTCTCGCGGACCCACCCCAACCTGGTGAAGAAGCTCTTCGCCATGGAGGTGCCGGAGATCGCGGACGGTTCGGTGGAGATCGCCGCCATCGCCCGCGAGGCCGGCCACCGCACCAAGATCGCCGTGCGGTCCGTCCGGTCCGGTCTCAACGCCAAGGGGGCCTGTATCGGCCCGATGGGCGGGCGGGTGCGCGCGGTCATGGCCGAACTGCAGGGCGAGAAGATCGACATCGTCGACTGGTCGGACGACCCGGCGGAGCTGGTGGGGCACGCGCTCTCGCCCGCGCGGGTCAGCAAGGTCGAGGTCGTCGACGCCGCGGCGCGCTCGGCCCGGGTGACCGTCCCCGACTACCAGCTCTCACTGGCCATCGGCAAGGAGGGCCAGAACGCCCGGCTGGCCGCCCGGCTCACCGGCTGGCGCATCGACATCCGCCCGGACACCGAGCCGCAGGACTCCCGGGAGTCCTGACCGGCCCGTCCGGAGGGGCACCGCCACGGGGCCCGGCGGGCGGATCGCGCGCCCGGCGGGCCCGCCCGGCTCGCGGCCCGGCGCCCGGCACGGCACCGTGGTACGGACGGCGGGGTGGAGATCGGCACGGTCGTGACGGCGGTTGCCGCCGCGGGGCCGCGGCCGCCCGGGCATCGCCGCGGGCGGTCCGGGCAGGCCCGGGAGGACCGGGCGGGCACAGCCGTACCGTCCGGCCCCGCGTCCGGCGTCCGCGCGGCGGACCGGGTCCGGGCCGGGCACGGACGCGGCACCGTCGGGGTACGGGCGGGGATGTCAACGGAATGGCTCACTACTGCACGGGCGTTACCCCCCAAGGGCCGCGTCGGTGCGTGGAGGTAGACTTGAAGGCGTCTGGCCGGACGCATGCCCAGGCGTTCCCCGAGCGCACCTGCGTGGGGTGCCGTACGCGTGCGGCCAAAGGCGATCTGCTGCGCATCGCGGTGATCGAGGGTGAGTGCGTCCCCGATCCACGCGGTACGCTGCCCGGTCGGGGCGCGTATCTGCACCCCGCCCCCGCCTGTCTCGACCTGGCGGTCCGCCGCCGGGCCCTCCCCCGGGCCTTCCGGGAGCGGGGGCCGCTCGGCACCGACGCGGTGCGTGCGTTCCTCGGCCGGCCGGCCGGGGAGGCGCCGCCGCGGGCGAGCCGGGGAGAACAGGCACAACGGTAAGAGAACGGCACGGGTCAACCGTGCGGTCAGGTACCTCGCGAGTCGGAAGTAGGTCGAGATTGCGATGAGCACTCGATGAGTACGCGATGAGTACGCCCATGAAGTAGCGACGGTCCGGCGGAACCCGGACCCAGAATGGAGCGAAGTGGCAAAGGTCCGGGTATACGAGCTCGCCAAGGAGTTCGGAGTCGAGAGCAAGGTCGTCATGGCCAAGCTCCAAGAACTTGGTGAATTCGTCCGTTCGGCGTCCTCGACGATCGAGGCGCCCGTCGTACGCAAACTGACCGACGCTTTCCAGCAGGGCAACGGCTCCGGCCGGCCCGCCGGGAAGCCCTCGGCGCCCCGCAAGGCGGCGCCGTCCAAGCCGTCCGCGCCCACGCCCCGCGGCACGGCCCGTCCGGCTGCCCCGCAGCCGGGCCCCAAGGGCGCGCCCACCCCCGGCCCGCGGCCCCCGGCCCCCGGCCCCAAGCCGGCCGCCGCGCCCGCTCCGGGACCGCGTCCCACGCCGGGGCCCAAGCCCCCCGCCGCGCCGAAGCCCGGTCCGGCCGCTCCGGCGGCCCCCGAGTTCACGGCGCCTCCGGCGGCCCCGGCCGCCCCGTCGGCGCCCGGCCCCAAGCCCGGCGCCACCCCCGGCCCGCGTCCGGCCCGCCCGGCCGCTCCCGGCCAGGGACGTGACCAGGGCGGCCAGGGAGCGCGTCCGGGTGCGCCCCGCCCCGGCGGCCAGGGCGGCCGTCCCGGTGGTGGCGCCCGTGGTCCGCGCCCGGGTAACAACCCCTTCACCTCGGGCGGCAGCACGGGCATGTCCCGTCCCGCCCCGCGTCCCGGCGGCGGTCCCCGTCCCGGCGGCCAGGGCGGCCCCGGTGGCGGTCCCCGCCCGCAGGGCGCCGGCGGCGGTCCGCGTCCGCAGGCGCCGGGCGGTCCCCGGCCCTCGCCGGGCAGCATGCCCCGTCCGCAGGGCGGCCAGGGCGGCCCGGCCGGTCCCCGTCCCGGTGGCGGCGCCCGTCCGAACCCCGGCATGATGCCGCAGCGTCCGGCTGCCGGGCCCCGCCCGGGTCCGGGCGGACGCGGTCCCGGCGGTCCCGGCGGCGGTGGCCGTCCCGGTGGCGGCGCCCGTCCCGGTGGCGGTGGCGGCTTCGCCGGCCGTCCCGGCGGCGGTGGCGGCGGCCGTCCGGGTGGTGGCGGCGGCTTCGGCGGCGGTGGCGGCCGTCCGGGCGGTGGCGGCGGCTTCGGCGGCCGTCCCGGCTTCGGCGGGCGTCCCGGTGGCCCGGGTGGCCGCGGTGGCACGCAGGGCGCGTTCGGCCGTCCCGGCGGGCCCGCGCGGCGTGGCCGCAAGTCGAAGCGGCAGCGGCGCCAGGAGTACGAGGCCATGCAGGCCCCGTCGGTCGGCGGTGTGATGCTGCCGCGCGGCAACGGGCAGACCGTCCGGCTGTCGCGGGGCGCGTCTCTCACCGACTTCGCGGAGAAGATCAACGCCAACCCGGCGTCGCTCGTCGCCGTGATGCTCAACCTCGGCGAGATGGTCACCGCGACGCAGTCCGTCTCCGACGAGACGCTGCACCTCCTCGGTGACGAGATGAACTACGCCGTCGAGATCGTCAGCCCGGAGGAGGAGGACCGGGAGCTCCTGGAGTCCTTCGACATCGAGTTCGGCGAGAACGAGGGCGGCGAGGACATGCTCGTCGCGCGTCCGCCGGTGGTGACCGTCATGGGTCACGTCGACCACGGCAAGACCCGCCTGCTCGACGCGATCCGCAAGACGAACGTCATCGCGGGCGAGGCCGGCGGCATCACCCAGCATATCGGCGCCTACCAGGCGTCGACGGAAGTCAACGGTGAAGAGCGCAAGATCACCTTCATCGACACCCCCGGTCACGAGGCGTTCACCGCCATGCGGGCCCGTGGTGCCAAGTCCACCGACATCGCGATCCTCGTGGTGGCGGCGAACGACGGCGTCATGCCCCAGACGGTCGAGGCGCTGAACCACGCCAAGGCGGCCGAGGTGCCGATCGTGGTCGCGGTCAACAAGATCGACGTCGAGGGCGCGGACCCGTCCAAGGTGCGCGGCCAGCTCACCGAGTACGGGCTGGTGGCCGAGGAGTACGGCGGCGACACGATGTTCGTCGACATCTCCGCCAAGCAGGGCCTGCACATCGACGACCTGCTGGAGGCCGTCGTCCTCACCGCGGACGCGGCGCTCGACCTGCGGGCCAACGCGGAGCAGTCCGCGCAGGGCATCGCGATCGAGGCGCACCTCGACCGCGGGCGGGGCGCCGTGGCCACCGTGCTCGTCCAGCGCGGCACGCTGCGGGTCGGCGACACGATGGTCGTCGGCGACGCCTACGGCCGTGTCCGGGCGATGCACGACGACACCGGCAAGACGATCGACGAGGCGGGTCCGTCGACCCCCGTCCTGGTCCTGGGTCTCACCAACGTCCCGGGCGCCGGCGACAACTTCCTCGTCGTCGACGAGGACCGCACGGCGCGCCAGATCGCCGAGAAGCGTGCCGCCCGCGAGCGGAACGCGGCGTTCGCCAAGCGCACCCGCCGGGTCTCCCTGGAGGACCTGGACAAGGTGCTCAAGGCCGGCGAGGTGCAGCAGCTCAACCTCATCATCAAGGGCGACGCGTCCGGTTCGGTGGAGGCCCTCGAGTCCTCCCTGCTCCAGCTCGACGTCGGCGAAGAGGTCGACCTGCGCGTCCTGCACCGCGGCGTGGGTGCGGTCACCGAGACCGACATCGACCTGGCGACCGGCTCCGACGCCATCGTCATCGGCTTCAACGTGCGCGCCGAGGGGCGTGCCACGCAGATGGCCGAGCGCGAGGGCGTGGACGTCCGCTACTACTCGGTGATCTACCAGGTCATCGAGGAGATCGAGGCGGCCCTGAAGGGCATGCTCAAGCCCGAGTACGAGGAGGTCGAGCTCGGCACGGCGGAGATCCGCGAGGTCTTCCGCTCGTCCAAGCTGGGCAACATCGCGGGTGTCCTCATCCGCTCCGGCGAGGTGCGCCGCAACACCAAGGCGCGGCTCATCCGGGACGGCAAGGTCATCGCGGAGAACCTCAACATCGCGGGCCTGCGCCGCTTCAAGGACGACGTCACCGAGATCCGGGAAGGCTTCGAGGGCGGTATCAACCTCGGCAGCTACAACGACATCAAGGTCGACGACGTCATCGCCACGTACGAGATGCGGGAGAAGCCGCGCGGCTGATCCCACGGCGGGACCGGGGCCGGCCGGCGGGGGAAACCCCGTTGGCCGGCCCCGGCCGCTGCGAGTACGGTGCTCACCGCCCCTGCCGTCACGGCGGCCGGGGCGGCGAGCCCATCCCGAGGCCCCACAGGTGGCGTGACCTGTTCCCCATGTATGTAGGGACGCTGTCCTTCGATCTGCTTCTCGGCGACGTACGGTCGCTCAAGGAGAAGCGCTCCGTCGTCCGCCCGATCATCGCCGAGCTGCGCCGTGTCCACGCCGTGAGCGCCGCGGAGACCGGCGACCAGGATCTGTACCGCCGCGCCCGGATCGGTTTGGCGGCGGTCTCCGGGGACACGGGGCATCTCACGGACGTGCTCGACCGGTGCGAGCGCATGGTCGCGGCCCGGCCGGAGGTGGAGCTGCTGTCCGTGCGGCGGCGGTTCCACGGCGGCGACGACTGGGACGACTGAGCCGTCGTCCGGGCACACCGGTGCGGCGCCGGAAACGCCGCGGAAAGCTTCAGCAACATCCTCAGGAAGACCCTCAGGAACACGGAGGAGACGGACCGATGGCCGACAACGCGCGGGCCCGCAAGCTGGCCGATCGCATCCAGGTCGTGGTCGCGGAGACCCTGGACCGGCGGATCAAGGATCCGCGGCTGGGATTCGTCACGATCACGGACGCCCGGGTCACCGGCGACCTGCGGGAGGCCACGGTCTTCTACACGGTCTACGGGGACGACGAGGAGCGCGCGGCCTCCGCCGCCGCCCTGGAGAGCGCCAAGGGCGTGCTCCGCTCCGAGGTCGGGCGGCAGACCGGGGTGCGCTTCACCCCGAGCCTCACCTTCGTCCCGGACGCGCTGCCCGACAGCGCCCGCACCATCGACGACCTGCTCGCCAAGGCGCGCGCGCAGGACGAGCAGGTGCGCGAGTCCGCCACCGGCGCCGACTACGCGGGCGGGGCCGACCCGTACCGCAGGCCCGGCGAGGAGGAGGACGGGTCCGGGGACGACGAGGCCCGGGACGGCGGGGCCGGCGACGGCTCCGGCGGCGGCGAAGGCGCACCGCGGGCATGACGGATCAGCAGCAGCGGGGGCGGGCCGGGCGGCGCGCCCCCCGGGTGGCGGCGCCCGACGGCCTCGTCGTCGTCGACAAGCCGGCCGGGCACACCTCGCACGACGTCGTCGCGCGGCTGCGCGGCATGGCCCGCACGCGCCGGGTGGGGCACGCCGGCACCCTCGACCCGATGGCCACCGGGGTGCTCCTCGCCGGCGTCGGCCGGGCCACCCGGCTCCTCGGCCATCTCGCGCTGACCGACAAGGAGTACACCGCCACCGTCCGGCTCGGGCAGTCCACCGTGACGGACGACGCGGAGGGCGAGGTCACCGTCTCTCCCGGCACCGCGGGCCTGGCCGGCGCGGCGGAACCGGGCGGCGCGGGCCGGGCGGCGATCGCGTCGGCCGTCGCGGAACTGACCGGGGACATCCTGCAGGTGCCGTCGAAGGTCAGCGCCGTCAAGGTCGACGGCAAGCGGTCCTACCAACGGGCCCGTTCCGGCGAGGAGTTCGAGCTGGCGGCGCGCCCCGTCAGCGTGCCGGTCTTCGCGGTGCACGGCGTCCGCGAGGCCACCGCCGGGGACGGCACGGGGGTGCTGGACGTGTCCGTGACGGTGGTCTGCTCCTCCGGTACGTACATCCGCGCCCTCGCCCGTGACCTGGGCGCTGCGCTGGGCACGGGGGGCCATCTCACGGCGCTGCGGCGCACCCGCGTCGGCCCCTACGGCCTGGACGGCGCGCACACCCTGGAGGAACTTCAGGAGGCGGTGGACGCCGCGGGGGAGGAGACGAACGGTCTCCCCGTGCTGCCGCTGGCGGACGCCGCCGCGGCGGCGTTCCCGCGCTGGGACGTGGACGAGAAGCAGGCCCGCCTGCTGTCGAACGGCGTCCGGCTGGACGCCCCCGCCCTCCCCACGGACCGGCCTACGGCGGTCTTCGCGCCCGACGGGCGCTTCCTGGCCCTGGTGGAGGGGGCGGACGGCAGGGCGAGGAGCCTGGCCGTCTTCGCCTGACGGGCGACGGGTGACGGGCGACGGGCGACCCTGGCGGGGGAGGGGGGACCGGCGGCGGCCTGAAGGGTGGGCGCCGTCCGCGGCGCAATCCCCCGTCCCGGTCGTTCTCAGCGGGGCGCGGGCGCGGGGCGCGCCGGGGGCCCGGGCGCCGGAGCGTCGGCGCGCCCGTCCGGCTCCGCGGCCGGTGCCGTGGGGCGGGTGCGCGCGCCGCACGCGCGGCCACCCGGCCCACGGCTCCCCTCCTGGTGACTCCCGCTGATCCCTGTCCCGTCGCGGCCCTCGGCTCACCGCCCCCGGGGAGGCGCACAGAGGGACGCCGGGGCGCGCGGGGCGCGGGGGCGTGGGCCGGGAGGTGGCGGGCCGGTCCACCGCGCGCACCGGTGCCGATGACGGTCCGTTCCCTCCGGCATGGCAGTCTTGGACCTGCGGATACCGAGGGGTACCGCACACGAGTTCACACATTCGGGCGAGGAGCGGTCACAGTGCAGCGCTGGCGTGGTCTGGAGGAGATCCCCGAGGACTGGGGGCGCAGCGTCGTCACCATCGGCTCCTACGACGGCGTGCACCGGGGACACCAGCTCATCATCGGCCGCACGGTGACGCGCGCCCGTGAACTCGGCGTCCCGGCCGTCGTCGTCACCTTCGACCCGCATCCCAGCGAGGTCGTCCGCCCGGGGAGCCACCCGCCGCTGCTCGCCCCCCACCACCGGCGGGCCGAACTGATGGCCGGACTGGGCGTGGACGCCGTCCTCGTCCTCTCCTTCACCGAGGAGTTCTCCCAGCTCTCGCCGGCCGACTTCGTCGTCAAGGTGCTGGTCGACCGGTTGCACGCCACGGAGGTCGTGGAAGGCCCCAACTTCCGCTTCGGCCACAAGGCGGCCGGGAACGTCGCCGTCCTCGCCGACCTGGGCCGCGCCTACGACTTCGGCGTCGAGGTGGTCGACCTGCACGTACGCGGGGAGGCCGGCGGCGGTGAGCCGTTCTCCTCCACCCTGACCCGGCGCCTGATCGCCGAGGGGGACGTGGACGGAGCCGCGGAGATCCTGGGGCGCCCGCACCGCGTCGAGGGCATCGTCGTACGGGGCGCCCAGCGCGGCCGCGAACTGGGCACCCCCACCGCGAACGTGGAGACGCTGCCGCACACGGCCGTCCCGGCCGACGGCGTCTACGCCGGCTGGCTGGACGCCGCGGGGGAGCGGATGCCCGCGGCGATCTCCGTCGGGACCAACCCGCAGTTCGACGGTGTGGAGCGGACCGTCGAGGCCTACGCCGTCGACCGGGTGGGACTGGACCTCTACGGCCTGCACGTGGCGGTGGAGTTCCGCACGCGCCTCCGCGAGCAGCGGCGGTACGAGAGCGTCGAGGCCCTGAAGGAAGCCATCGCGGAGGATGTCCGGCGCTGCCGCGTCCTGCTCGCGGAGGACGCGGCCGGACCGGTCTGAGGCGCGGCCCTTCCGCCGGCCGTGCGGGCCGTCCGCCCTGCCGGGCCGTCCGGCTCTCCGGGCAGGCGGAGTCCGGCCCCCGGCGCGGGGCACGGCTCCGTCCGGCGCGGCCGTTGCCGCCGGACCCGTGCCGCCGCCCCGCCCCCGCCCGCCGTCCCCCGGTCCTCGCGGCTCACCCGTGGCCCTGGGACGCGCCGGGCCCGGGCCGGTACGTACGGCCCGGGCCCGGCGCGTCCACCGCGGGGCGGCTCAGTGCTGGGGTGGCTGCCCCGGTGGCCGGCCCGGGTAGGCGGCCTGCTGGGGCGGCCAGCCGTAGCCACCGGGCGGCTGCTGCGGCCAGCCGTAACCGCCGGGCGGCTGCTGCGGGCCCGGAGGCGGCGGGGGCTGCGGGCCGGGCGGCTGCGCTCCGCCCGGCGGGGGATACGGCGGCTGCTGCCCCGGATGCGGTGCGGCGCCGCCGGCCCCGGGGTGCTGCGGCGGGTATTGGCCGGGGAGCGGGGGCGCCGTCTGCGGCGGCGGACCGCCGTTCGGGGTCCACAGGCCCTGCTCCTGCTGGGCGCGGACGAAGTCCTCGGCGACCAGCGCGGCGAGATTGAAGTACGCCTCCCGGGTACGGGGCCGCATCATGTCGAGGTCCACCTCGGCCCCGGCCGCGAGATGCTCGTCGAAGGGCACCACCACGACCCCGCGGCAGCGGGTGCGGAAGTGCGCCACGATGTCGTCGACCTTGATCATCTTGCCGGTCTCGCGGACCCCGGAGATCACGGTGAGGCTCCGCTGCACCAGGTCCCCGTAGCCGTGCGCGGCCAGCCAGTCCAGGGTGGTGCTCGCGCTGCTCGCGCCGTCGACGGACGGGGTGGAGATGATGATGAGCTGGTCGGCGAGGTCGAGCACGCCGCGCATCGCGCTGTAGAGCAGGCCGGTGCCCGAGTCGGTGAGGATCACCGGGTACTGGCGCCCCAGCACGTCGATGGCGCGCCGGTAGTCCTCGTCGTTGAAGGTCGTCGAGACGGCCGGATCCACGTCGTTGGCGATGATCTCCAGACCGGAGGGCGCCTGCGAGGTGAACCGGCGGATGTCCATGTAGCTGTTGAGATGCGGGATCGCCTGCACCAGGTCCCGGATGGTCGCCCCGGTCTCCCGGCGGACGCGGCGGCCGAGGGTGCCCGCGTCCGGGTTGGCGTCGATGGCCAGGATCTTGTCCTGGCGCTCCGTGGCGAGCGTCGATCCGAGCGCGGTGGTGGTCGTCGTCTTGCCGACGCCGCCCTTGAGACTGATCACCGCGATGCGGTAGCAGGAGAGCACCGGCGTCCGGATCAGGTCCAGCTTGCGCTGGCGCTCCGCCTCCTCCTTCTTGCCGCCGATGCGGAAACGCGAACCGGAGTTCGGCGCCTTGCTCTTGGGCTTCGGCTTGGTGTTGCGCAGCAGCCGGTCCGAGGAGAGCTCCACCGCGGCCGTGTAACCGAGCGGCGCTCCGGCGGCCGCCTGACGGCGCTCCTCCGGGCTGATCTCCGGCCAGCCTCCGGTCCGGGGGTCCGCCGGTCCCTGCGGCGCGGGCGGCGCGCCCTGCGGGCCGGGGCCCTGCTGCTCCGCCGGGGCGGCCGGCGGCACGGGACCGCCGTGCGCCGCGGGGTGCGCGCCCGGGTCATGCGGGGGGTACGGCTGTCCCGGCCAGGCGGGGGCGGGCTGTTGCGGGGCGCTCTCCGGTGGTGGGGGCGGGGCCGGCGGATATCCGGACTGCGGGTATCCGTACCCGGGCTCGGGCGCCGGGCCCGTGGCGGGCGCCCCGTGCGGCGGCAGCGGGCCCGGCTGCGGCTGCCCGGGGGAGGGCGCCGCGGCCGGGCCGGGCTGCGGCCACGGCGCGCCGGGCTGCGGGGGCAGTGGCGCCGGGGCGCCGGGAGGCTGCTGCGGATAGCCGTAGCCGGCCGCGGCGGGCGGCGGGCCCGGAGGCGCGTCCGCGGCCTGGAACGAGGGCGGCAGCGGCGGCAGGGCGCCCTGCGGAACGCCCGGGGCCGGCGGCGTGGCGGGCGGTGCGTCCTGCGGGGCCGGGCTCTGGGGCGGGACGAGGGGACCGGCGGGCGGTGCCGTGCCCTCGGGGGACCGGGCCTCCCCGGTCTCCTGCCCGCCGGCCGCGGACGCGCTCCCGGCGCCGGCGGGGTCCGGGGAGGCGGCGGTGCCGCCCGGGCCGGTGTCCGCGGCCGGTTCGGCGGCCGGGTCCGTCGCCGGGGCGGCCGGCTCGTCCGGGCCGGCGGTCGGCTCCACCGCGCCGGCCTGCGGTGTGTCCTGCGGGGCGTCCTGCGCGCCGTCCGGCGCGGGAGACTCGGCGGCGCTCCGTTCGGCGATCTCGCGGCGCAGCGCGGCGGCGGAGAAACGCATGGTCGCCTCGGGCCGCTCCACGTCCTCACCGGGTTCGGCCGGTGACGGCCCGGCGGGGGCCGCGTTCCCGGGGTGTGCGCCGGGACCGGGCGCGCCCCCGGCCTCGGCCGCGGGCTCCTGCGGCCCGTCCGCCGCCGGAGCGGCGGCAGGGGGCGGCGGTGCGGCGGGCGGCGCCGGGGGCAGCGGGGGAACCGCGTGCGGCGGGTACGGGCCCTGCTGCGGTACCGAGGCGTGCGGCGGCGGGGGGCCCTGCGGAACGCCCGGGGCCGGTCCCGGCGGAGGAACGGACGGCGCGGGCCCGGCCGGGCCGGGCGCCGGCGCACCGCTCTGTTCCCCGGCCGGCGGGGCGGGCGGGGGGCCGGCCGCCCCGCCGGAGGATCCGGGGGAATTCTGCGTGTACCAGGCCGGCGGGGTGTAGTCGATGGTGAACTCGCCCGTCTGATCGTGCTCCGCGTCGGACGGGTCCTCGCCGGGTGTGGTTCCGCCCGCGCGGATCTCGTCCCGATCGCTGCTCACAATGCCTCCTGGTGTGGTGTTGCACCCTCATGGGCCGTAACGGGACGGCCCGTTCACCGGCGCGGCCGGACCGGTCCGTGTCCGGTGTGGCGGGACGCCGGCGTCCGCGCTCCGAGCCGGCGTCCTCCGGTCCAGCCTAATCACCGGGGGAGACCGTCCGGCAGGCCCGTCCGCCGGTCGTGCCGGGACCGTCATGTGTCCTGTACGTCACTTGATGCCCAGAACGCCGGGTGAAGTCAAGGACGACTCGGCCGATCACGCCGTCAAAAGGGAAACGATCGCTCAAGTACGGGTGGAAGGAGCGGAATCGGCAGCAGCCGGAGCAGCGACGGCGCCGGAGGTCCACCACCCCGGCGGAGGGTCGCCCACGGTGGCGTGAACCCGCCGCCGACGGGCGCCGGCGCCCCGGCTTCCGTCCGGCCACCACCCGCCCCGGCGGCGCCGCGGGCCGGCCCCCGGCTGCCCGGTGCTGCCGGGCGGACCGCCGCCCGGCAGCAGCGGCCCCGCCGGAACGAAGTGGCGCCGGCCTTCGCCGGGTGCCGCGGCGAACGCCCCGAGCGCCGGACGGACCCCGGAGGTCCGGCCGGCTCCCGGAGGGAACACGGTGAGAGATGTGGAGAATCCGTGTTGATCCGCGGCTCCGGGCGGAGAGGGCCGGGTCCGGTCCCGCGGCCGGGAGCGGCGGATCAGGGCAGATCGAACTCGCCGTCCCGCGCGCCGAGGACGAACGCCCGCCACTCGGCCTCGGTGTACCGCAGCACCGTGTCCGGGTCCAGGGAGGACCGCATCGCCACGGCGCCGCCGGGCAGATAGGCGATCTCGACCCGCTCCTGGTCGGGGCTGGTGCCCGGCGCGCCCTGCCACTCGACCCCGGAGATGTCGAGGGCGTACAGCTCTTCCTTCTCCTGCGCGCTCCCCATCAGTCACGCTTCCTTTCGGTATGTGCCGGCCCCGGATGCGCAACGGCACCCAAGGGACGGTGCGTATCCGGAGGTTGGACGGAACGTCACCGGCATCCTAGACCGGGCACCTCCGCGGGGTGAGCGGCCGGACGCGTTCCCTCCACGCGGCGAGCCGGGGCCGTCACTCCATGCGGCGCGCCACGCCCAGGAGTCCCAGCTCCGCGTCCGTGCCGGAGGTCAGCACCCAGGTGCGTTCCCGGCCCGAGCACCAGAGGGTGACGCCGTCCGCCAGGGTGGGCAGCGCCTCCATCTCCGGCGGCTCCAGCCCGAGGATCCGGCCGATCTGACGCGCCTCCTCCGGGGAGACCCGCTGCACGCCCACCAGCGTGGCGTCCCGCAGCAACCGCGGCCCCACCGGGCTCAGATAGGGCAGCAGCGTCACCACCGACTGCCAGGCGGAGGAGACCACCCGCCCGCGCGGTGGCCGCATGCCGCAGTCCCGGACCACGACCACGGGGCTGCCCACCGTGGCGCCCATGGGGGGGACCCGGCCCACCTCGTGCAGCGTGATGCACTCCAGGCCCGCGCCCGCCGCGTGCGCCAGGCGCGTCCACTCCTGCGGGCGCCCTGTCTCCACGGCCACCCGGGCACCCGTGCCGGCCGCGCGCAGCGCGAGCACCTGCGCCGTCCACAACCCGCCGATCAGCAGGACGTCGTACGGCGTCGAACGGTGCAGGCCCAGCAGGTGCGGCTGCCCCTCCACATCGTCGCCGATCATCACGCCGTCGCCACCGACGGCCAGGGAGAGCGCACCCAGCTCCTCGGCGGTCACGGTGTGCCCGCCGTGCCGGGGCCCGATCAGGCCCCGGGGAGCCCGGAACCGTCCGCTCCGCGCGTTCACCGCGCACCTCCCAGGGGCAGCGTGGCCAGCAGGCCGGGGAACTGTTCCCGGTCCAGCCGGACGAGACCGGCGCCCGCCGACCGCGCGGCCTGTTCCAGGGCCCGGCGCGCGCTCACCAGTTCGGTGTCCGAGCCGCCGGTGACCCGTACGTGCCCGCCCAGCGCGACCGAGCGGCCCGGCCCGCGCCGCAGGGTCAGCCCGACGGTCGTCGCCAGCGCCGGTACCGCGGTGAGCTGGGACACCAACCGGGAAAGGGGGGTCGCGGCGGGCCCCAGACCGGGCCAGCGGCCGACGGCGTAACTCGTGTGCCAGCGGTCGTCACAGCGCCAGACGCGGGCCGTCTCGGCGGTGCGGAGTTCCGGAGCGCTGTCCGGCCGCCCCGCCCGTGCCGACAGCCGCGGGCCGGCGCACGCCGCCGTCGCCACCGCCGAGTTGAGCTCCTCCTGGTCCAGCACGGTGGCCCGGAACCCGGCCCCGGTCAGCCTGCTGGCGAGATGGTCCGCCACCCGTACCAGGCAGCGCTGGACGCCCTCCGCCCCGCCGCCGCGCGCCGCCACCGCCTCCCGGCACAGCTCCGGATCGAGCTTCACGGCCACCCAGGTCATCGCGAGGGCGGCGGCGCCCGTCCGCTCCTGGAGCGGAGCGTAGGACAGCCGGGCCACCGACCGCGGGGGCAGATGCGGGGCCGGCGCCGGGCGTATCTGCTGCACCACCTGCACCGACTCCAGCACGATGTCGTCCACCTCCAGCGCGCTCGCCAGCAGCGGCAACGGCAGGGCGCGGGAACCGGCAGCGGGCCGCAGCGCGGAACCGCCGGCCTCGACCCGGACGACGGCCCCGAGGAAGGTGCCGTCCCCGGCCATGCCGACGGTGCGGTGGTCCCGGTCGACGTACGGGAAGGGGCCGAACCCCGGAAGGCCCTCCGCCAGCGGGGCCAGCGCCGGATCGGCGTCCGGCGGCGCCGGCCGGGTGCGCCGCCGGCGGGACCGCAGCGACCGGGCGGACGTCAGCCAGTCCGGCAGGGCCTGGCCGCGGCGGCGGACCAGCGCCGGGACCACCAGCAGCAGGGCGACCGGACCGGCCACGGCGGGCCAGACACCGCCGAGGGCGATCCCCACCACGACCACGGCGAGCGCCGCTTCCAGCAGTACCAACTGCCGCAGCTCGAAGGGCCCCAGCCGGCTGACCCGCCCCGCCGGGCGCGGGGTCGCGGAGGGCACGCCCCCCGGGGAACCGGGCGTGGGGGACGCCCCGGGCCCGGGCCGCCACCCGGGCGGTTCCGCCCCGCCGCCGGCCCGCCCGTCACGCGCACGCGTCGCCGTAGCCATCGCCGCGTCGTCCCCCTTGTCCGCAACCCCTGCGCAAACCGCCCGCATCCCGCCCGGTAACCCGCCCGGTAACCCGTCCGCCGCGCGGGCGTTCACATCGGGCGGTCACCCTACCGGAGCGGTACGACAGCGCCGTCGGCAGGCATAGTAGGGGGGCGCCGCGCCGGACCCCTCCGGGCGGTGTGGGAACCTGCCCGTCCGGTGGGCCGCCGACGGGAGGCGGCCGGCGGGGTGCGGGGGGACCGCGGCGGCCACGGTGTGCCGGCGGGCTCCCGGACCGCGGCTCACGCGGGGAGCACGGGGAGCACGGGGAGAGGGAACGACGGACAGATGGCATCACGACGCGACGAACTCAACGCCTACACCTTCGCCAAGCGAAGGCTCGTTGCGCAGTTCCTGCAGCCCAACCCGACGGGCTCGGAGGAGGGCGCGCCCCGGCCGCTGCGCTCGGTGCTCCCCGGAATGATCATCGGGGTGGTGATCCTCGCGATCTTCGGCGCCTGGGGGATGTTCAAGCCCGTGGCGCCCCAGGGGTGGGAACAGCCGTACCAGAACGTCATCATCGCCTCCAAGTCCACGACCCGTTACGTCGTCCTGCGCACCGGCAGGAGCAAGCAGGCGCAGCTGCACCCGGTGCTCAACATGTCCTCGGCCAAGCTGCTGCTCGACCCGAACAGGGACAAGGTCATCAACGTCGACGAGTCCGTCCTCGACAGCGGGAAGATCCCGCACGGCGCCACCCTCGGCATCCCCTACGCCCCCGACCGGCTGCCGGAGGCCGCGGACGCGGGCACCGCGAAGCGCTGGGCCGTCTGCGAACGCCCCGGCGAGGGCGGCCGGTCCATCCAGAAGGCCGCCTTCGTCCTGGCCGAGCGCGAACGGCACCGCACCGAGGGGGCTGGCCGGCTGCGCGGCGGCGACCTGCTGTACGTGGAGGCGCCCGACGGGGAGCGCCACGTCGTCGACGCCTCCGGCACGGCCTATCCGGTGGCCGGCGACGAGCTGCTGCTGCGCACGCTCGTCGGCCAGGAGCGCCGGCCGCAGCGGGTCTCCGCGGACTGGCTGGCCACTCTGCACCGGGGCGACCTCATCGACTTCCCCACCATCGGGGCGACCCCCGGCGCCGCCGCCGGGGTCCCCGGCGAGCTGAGCGAGAAGGCCAATCAGGTGGGCCGGGTGCTCAAGGCCACCGACGGCACCCGCGAGCAGCACTACGTCGTCCTGCCCGGCCGCGTCGCGCCCGTCACCGACTTCACCGCGAAGCTGCTCCTCAACAGCAGGGAACTGGTCGGCCTCGGCCAGGCCATCGAGGCCGAGGCGGTCAGCGCGGCCGCGTTCCGGCCGGGGAAGCCGTTCGCGCGGGACAAGAAGTGGCCCGAGTTCGAGCCTTCCGCCGTCAACGAGACGGGGACCGGCGAGGGCAGCCGCAACACCGTCTGCAACGTCCTCCGTGACGTCGACCCCGACGACGGGTCCACCACCCTCGGCACCTGGGCCGGACCCGCCTTCCCCGCCCCGCTCCCCACCGGCGCGAGCAGCGCGTACGTCACCCCCGGGTCGGGCCAGCTGTACCGGCAGTTCCAGGGCTCCGACACCGGCACCGGCTTCCTCTTCCTCGTCACCGACACGGGCCTGCGCTACGCGATGCAGTCCAACGGCGACAGCGCCACCGACGACTCCGGCATCGGCTCCTCCGGATCCGCGGAGGAGCGGGAGGCGCGGATGCAGGAGGCGCAGCAGGCCCAGACCCGGCTCGGATACGCGAAGGTGCGGCCGCTGCCGATCCCGGCGGCCTGGTCGACGTTCCTGCCCACCGGCCCCCGGCTGTCCACGGCGGCCGCCCGTCAGCCGCAGGGGTCCTGACGGCCGATGGGACCGATGAGGCTGATGAGGCCCGCAAGGACGGAGACCGCCGTGCCCCGCACCGCCCGCACCCGCCGCGCCCCCCGCGTATGCGCCGCGGCCGCCGCGTTCGCCGCCACCGCCGCCGCGTTCGCCGTGCCGCTCGCGCCCGCGCCCGCCGCCGCGGACACCCCGGACCAGTGCACCTTCCCCGGCAAGACCTACGAGGGCCGCCCCTGGGCGTTGCAGCGCGTCCTGCTGGACGAGGTGTGGAAGCAGTCCACGGGCAAGGGCGTCCGGGTCGCCGTCATCGACACCGGCGTCGACGCCCGCCATCCCCAGCTGCGCCCTGCCGTCGACCGGAAGAGCGGCGTCAACCTGCTGCCCAAAGGGCTGAAGGACGAGAACGGCAACAAGCTCGAACGAGGCAAGGAGGACGGCACCACCGACACGGTCGGGCACGGCACGAAGGTCGCCGGCATCATCGCCGCACGCCCCGCCAGGGACACCGGAGTGGTCGGGCTGGCGCCCGAGGCGGAGATCATCCCCATCCAGCAGAACGACGCCGACGCCAACGGCAACGCCGCGACGCTCGCGCGGGCCATCCGGCACGCCGTCGCCGAGGGCGCCGACGTCATCAACATCTCCCAGGACACCGCCGGCGCGGCCCGGCCCGAGCCCGTCCTGAAGCAGGCCGTGGACGCCGCGCTCGCCGCGGACGTCGTGGTCGTCGCCTCCGCGGGCAACGACGGGCTCGGCGGCAACGTCAAGAAGACGTACCCCGCGTCCTTCCCCGGGGTGCTGGCCGTCGCCTCCTCCGACCGGAACAACGAACGCGCGGCCTTCTCCCAGTCCGGCGACTTCGTCGGGATCGCCGCCCCGGGCGTGGACATGGTCTCCACCGTGCCGGGCGGGGGCCACTGCGCCGACAACGGCACCAGCTTCTCCGCGCCGTATGTCGCGGGCGTCGCCGCGCTGGTCAAGGCCAAGCACCAGGACTGGGGGCAGGAGGAGATCGTCGCCCAGCTCCAGCAGACGGCCGAGCGCTCGGTCGCCGGCCGCGACCGGCTGGTCGGCTGGGGCGTCGTCGACCCGGTGCGCGCTCTCACGGAGGACGACGCGCCGATCAAGGAGCCGGTGGCCCGTGAGGGCGTACGGCGCGCCGAGGCCCCCACACCCGCCGAACTCCACCTCGGCGAGACCCCCCAGGAACGGGACGCGCGCCTGGCGACCTATGCCCTCATCGGCGGCGGTGTCCTCGTCGCCGCCCTCACCGGAGGCTCCGTGGCGCTGCGCGACTGGCGCCGCCGTCGCCGCGGGTAGCGCGGGCGGCAGGAGGACGACGGCGCGTGGCGGGGCATCCTCCGGCGCCGCCCCGCCCCGGCCGTGGAGCCGGGGCGTGGCGGCGCCGGAGGCAGGGAGATCGGGGCGGCCCGGCCGGGCCCCCGGAAGGTCTCCGCCGCTAAAGTTGCGATGGACACGTAAATCCGGAACCGTGGATCGGGGCGGCGGCGTCACCCTCAGGTAGCCCGCGGACGCGGAACGCACTTGGGGCTGTCCGACCCAGTGACTACAGTGGCTCCGGCGCAATCAGCGAACGGCTCGTCACCTCCGGCAGGGGATGCCCGGAGGCCAGGTGGCGTGCCGCAGCACACGGGGAGGAGAGCGCATCGTGGTCGAGAGTGTCGTGGGCGCGGTCGGCGGGAGAGGTCATGGCTGACCTCAATCGCGGCGCGGACGCGCTGGTGAACTTCCGCAGGCGGATCGACGACCTGCTCAAGGAGCTGGAGAGCGGCGACGCCGGCAATGCCAAGGTGGGGCTGGAGCGCGTCACCCGCGCCTCCTTCAGCGGCGGCGGCATGCCGTTCGCCGAGGCGGACGGCTTCTTCCAGCAGTACAACCGCGTCCACAGGGAACTCGTCGCGCTCTCCAAGTCCCTCGGCGACCAGATCGAGTTGCTCCGCATCGGCGTGCACGCGGCGGACGTCGGCTACGACAACGTGGACGAGGAAACCCGCCGCCGCTTCCACGCCATCCAGACCCGCCTGGCCGAGCAGCGCCGGGAGACCGAGCAGCGCGAGCGGGACGAGACCCGCCACGACGGCACGAGCGGCACGAAGGACCTGGGGTGACGTTCCGATGAGCGACGAGAAGCCGACGCCCGATGCTCCCGATCTGACCACTCAGGAACAGCAGCAGCAGGAGGACTCCCAGGAGATCCAGGCCAGGTTCGCCGCCACGGACGTGGCCGAACAGATGGCGAACAGCCTCACCGGCATGTTCGGAGGCAGCCGGAGCCGTGGTTTCTTCGGCACCACCAGTTTCGAGAACGCCCAGCTCAACGCGATGCTGGACCTGCTGGAGACCGCCAACCCGGCAGATCTGGAGCACGCCGGCGAGGCCATGAAAAAGGCCACCACGGCGATCAACGCGGCGGCGAAGGAACTCGAGGACTACGTCACGGCGACGGAATGGGACAGCGAGGCGGCGAACGAGTTCCGCCGTTTCGGCCGGGAACTCGTCAACTACGCCTGGGGCCTGGGCACGTTCGCCAATTCGGTCGGCGCGCAGATGGAGGTGGCGAGCAACGGCCTGGCCTCGGTCCGCAGCGCCCGTCCGCCCCGGGACGGCCGCCTGATCCGCAAGAAGCCCGAGGACTTCACGGTCTTTGAGCGCACCGAGGACAACGCGGATTACCAGAAGGCCCTCCAGGTCGAACGCGACCGCCAGGAGGCCATCAACCAGATGAACCGCCTGTCGTCCTTCTACTCGGTCTCCGAGTCGACCCTGGCCTCCCAGGAACCACCGACCCTGCCGGGCACCCTGAAGGCGGACGTCCCGAAACCCACCGGGATCTATGATGGGGGCCCGTCGCATACTGCGCGTTCTTCTTCTGAAGGAGTGGGCGGCCCAGGTAGCGTCACGGCTTCCCGGGAAGCGGAGATCGGGTCGCCTGGCGAGCGGTCAAGTGAGCCGCGTGGTGGACGTTCTGTCGCCCCGAGCGTCTCGACGGAGATCGACAGCGTCGCCGCTCCTGCCGCGCCCCAGGCGGCGAGCCCCGGGACGACTCCACCGGTGAACACCGGGCCTGGCCAAGGCGGCCACGGTCCGGTCCCGCCGTTGCCGGCGGGCCCTGGCCCGCTCACACGCGGGCCGGTCGCACGCGCCACAGGAAACCCCGGCCCGCCCCGCGCCACCGGCGGCGGAGGCGCGCCACGGACGAACGGGCCCGTAGGGGCACCTCGCGCGTCGGGCGCTCAGGGGGTAAGTGGAGGGCCGCGACCTGTCAGCGGCCCGTCCGCGAGTAACGCCGGACGAGTGGGAGGCGGCAGTGGCACCCCCTCAGCGGGCAGACCCGTGAACGCTGTTGGCCGACCGGGAGGCGCCCAAGGGCAGGTCGGGCGGCCTGGCATGCCCGGATCTGCGCAAGCAGGGACCACGGCTGCCGGTCGTTCACCCGTGGCGGGCAGACCCGGCGCGCCTGGAAGCGGCCCGGGCGCGACGGGCCGACCAGGTTCCGCCGGCGGCCCAGCCGTGTCGCCGAGAAGGTCGGTGCCGGGAACTTTTTCTCCGTCAGGCCAGGCAGGAGGCGGCACCTCACCTTCCCCGGGCCGGTCCGGAGGCTCACCGGGCATCGTCGGCGGCACACCGCAGCGCCCGGCGGGCCAGCAATCCCCTTCGCGGATTCCTCGGGGCACGGTCATCGGCGGCCAGGAAGCGTCCCGCGGCCGCATTCCCGGCCCAGCACCCACTCGACCAGGAGTCGTCGGCGCGGCGCCGGCGAACGCCCCCGATCGCCCGGCCGGACGGGGCACCCCTGCCCAGCAGGGTGTGGTCGGCGCCCCTCATGCCACCTCGGCCGATCGCCGTCCCGGGAGGGCGAAGCCTTCATCCGGTGCTGCGGACGCCACGGGCAACCGCCGTGGCACCAACCGCCGGTCGGATGAGACTGACGACGATGGCCCAGCGTCTTCTCGCCGGCCCTACCTGACGGAAGAACAGCAGTGGATGCCACGGCGGCGCGGAGCTGTGCCACCAGTGATCGAGTAGGTACGGGAAGGTTCGGAAGCCAGGATGACGGCAGGAATGACCAGGGTGCAGGAAACGCTCCGGCGTAGCTTCTGTGCGGTGGCGGTGTTGAGCACGCTGGGAGCCACGGCTCTAGGCGCGGCTCCCACGGCTGCGGCTCAAGATGTTCGCTCGAAGCAGTGGTACCTGGATGCCATGCACGCCGAAGAAATCTGGAAGAAAGCGACGGGTGAAGGCATCAAGGTTGCCGTCATCGACTCGGGGGTCAACGCCGCCACACCTTCCTTGAAGGGGCAGGTACTTAAAGGTAAGGACTTGACAGATCGGTCCGGAGACGAGACGAGCGACTATGACGGCCATGGCACCAACATGGCGGAGTTGATCGCTGGTACCGGTAAGGGGGGAGGTATCCAGGGTCTGGCGCCAGGAGCGAAGATTATACCTTTCCGTATCCAGGTTGGGCTTCCCAAGGGTGCGATCAATCGCGGGAGTATCCCTAATGCCATCAAGGCGGCTGGCGATAGTGACGCGCAGATCATCAGCATGTCCATTGGTTCGGAATATTTCGGAGCCCAGGAGGAAGAGGCGATCAAATATGCCCGCAGTCAAGGGAAACTTCTTCTGGCCGCCGCCGGGAATAACGCTAAAGAGGGTAATGGGAAGTCGTATCCGGCGGCGTACCCCGAGGTAGTGGGTGTAGCAGCTACGGGGCCTGACGGCAAAGTCGCTGATTATTCTCAGCATGGCGAGGTCATTGACCTCGCTGCCCCAGCCAATGAGATCCCGCTGTGGTGCGACGCGACTTTCAAGAGCTATTGCGATTCGAATGGTGGTACGAGCTCCGCCACCGCCATCGCCTCTGCCTCCGCCGCGCTGATCTGGTCCGCCAACCCTGACTGGACGGCCAACCAGGTCCTCCGCGTCATGATCGAATCAGCGGGACGGGGTGAGGACTGGCCGGAGGGCCCCAGCAACTATCTCGGGCACGGCATCGTCCGTCCCGGCGCCCACATCAACCGCGGTATCGGCAAGCCCGGCGCCCCCGACATCGACCCGCTCACCAACGAGAAGACGGGTGGCGGGAACGCCTCCGACACCTCCGGCTCCTCCGACAAGGGCGGCTCCGACTCCAGTACCTCGGAATCTTCCGAACCAGCTTCGTCACAACCCGGTCAGGACGGGTCCGATGATGACACCGCCGTGGCAGGCTCCGACAAGACGGGGAATGACGGGGGCTCAACCGGACTGCTCATCGCCGGGGCGGCCGCCGTGGCCGCCCTGGGAGGCGCGGGTTTCTTCATCCTCCGCCGCAGGCGCACCGCCTGACGACGTTGACGCCTTGCTCCCGTACCGGGATGCGGCACACCGACTGGCGCCCGCCCGTGAGGGCGGACGCCGAGCCAGGAACAGCACAAGGGAGAGGGACACATGTCAGTCCAGAAGGTAGGGGACCAGGGTCTCAAGGACTTCCAGGACGAGATCACCCGGAGGTTCGAGGACGTCAAGGGCCAGCTCAACACCCTCCAGGGCGTCATCGACAGCCTGGAGGGCCGCTGGAAGGGCATCGGCGCCGGCGCGTTCGACGCCAAGCAGACCGAGATCAACCAGGGCATGGTCCGCATCGCGAAGCTGCTGCTCAACTTCCAGGAGGCCATCCAGGTCACCCGGACCACCGCGGGCAACACCGACCTGGAGGTCGAGGCGGCTCTCCGCGGTGTCGACGTCACTCCCGGCTTCTCCGGTGACGCCGCCGCGACCCGGGCCGAGACCTCGAACATCGCCGGCTACTGAACACCGCGCCACACCCGCGCACCACCTCAACGCCCAGGCAGTAAACAGAACTTGGAGGATCCGTGGGGAACATGAACGACGGCACCATGGTCGTCACCTACGCTTCGCTGGAGGAAGCGGCCGGCACGATCGAGAAGCAGGTCAAGCGGCTGGACCAGTCGCTGGAGGCCATCCAGGCGAAGATCCGGAGCGTCTCCTCGACCTTCGAAGGTGAGGCCAAGACAGCCGCCGACGGTGCGCACGCCAAGTGGGACCGTGAGACGCGGGCGATCTTCGACGCGCTCAACGGCATCGCCAAGGCCGTCCGTCAGGCGGGACCGGCTTACCAGGCCGGCGACAAGAAGGCCGCCGGCCACTTCTGAGCGCGGGCGGCACACCAGCAGAACCCAACGGTGACGGGGTGGACGCGCACGGGAGGCGCCCACCCCGTCCTCGTCCTTCCGTCCTTGCCGCGGAGCGGAGTTCGGCCCCATGTGAGTCGCGCCCTCTCGCGTCCGCAGCCGTTCCTCTCGTAGCCCCTCGTCCCGGTGGCCGGCCAGGATGCCCGGCGGCCCTCACGCAAGACTGCGGGAAAAGGTGACGGGGTCGACGTCAGAGCTTCCGGTCCAGCCGCTGACCCCGTTACTCACCCGGGAGTTCGGACGGCAGGTCGCAGCCCGCCTTCTGCTAGATGTCTGTTTGCAGATCTGGTCCCATCCTGTCGACATTCGTCCCCGCTGCGCTGAAGCCGTCGCGTGAACCCACTCGTGCCCAGGCGTGAACGTGCGTCGGCCCTCTGGTGGACCAGATCCGGCCGACCAGCCGAGCCGCCTGAGTCGGTTGGGGGAAGAGGGACGGGCCAGGAAGGCGGACCGCCCGCGCCGTGCGGCCCGGGGCACGGATCTCGTATCGCTCCGCGTACCTGCCTCCGGGCATCCGCCGCCGTCGGCGCCGTCCTCGCCCTGGCCCGTACTCCGGCCCCCGCCGGCGCTCTCGGCGCCGGACCCGGTGGTGGGGGCCGCGGCCCGGTCGTCGTCCCCGTCCCTCAGGGTGGGGACGACGAAGCGGCCGCGTGACCGCGGGGCCGGGTCACGCGAGACCGCATCAGCGGTCCGTTTCCTCGCTCACGAGACCCGTCTGCACCAGCGGGTTGCCGCGCTGGCGGGAGACGAAGATGCCCCGCCCGGGTGGCATCGGGCGCATCCGGACGCCGCCCAGCACGTCACCCTCCTGCGGGTCACCGGAGAGCAGCACGCCCTGCGCGCCGAGTTCCATCATCCGCTGCATGAACGACTCGTAGGCGGCCCGGCTCGCGCCGGCCGAGCTGCGGGCGATGATGAAACGGACGCCCACGTCACGGGCGAAGGGCAGGAGTTCGGTGAGTTTCGCCAGCGGGTTGCCGACGGAGGTCGAGACCAGGTCGTAGTCGTCCACGACGACGTGGACCGAGGGGCCGCTCCACCAGCTCCGGTCGCGCAGCTGCCGGGCCGTGACGTCCGCGGAGGGCGTGCGCCGGTTCATCAGGTCGACGAGAGCGTCCACGTGGTGGTCCATGGCGTTGGACATCGGGACGTACTCCGCCAGGTGTGTGGCGGGGGTGACGTCCAGCAGGGCGCGCCGGTTGTCCACGACGAGGATCTTGCAGGAGTTCCCGTCGTACCGCTCGGTGAGCTGCTTGATCAGCAGGCGCAGCAAGTTGGACTTGCCGGACTCGCTCTCGCCGAACACCAGGAGGAACGGATCGCGGTCGAAGTCGACGAAGACCGGTTCCAGGTTGTTCTCGTCGATGCCGATCGCCACGCCGCGCCGCGGCTGTGCCGAACCCGGGGGGAGCTGCCCGGCCGGCAGCTCGCGCGGCAGGAGCCGCACCCCGGGCGCGCCGGGGGCGGTCCAGTGGCGGCCGATCTCCTGCGCCATCGCGGCCGTGGCCTCGGAGAGATCGCTGTCGGAGCTGATGCCGTCGATCCGCGGCACCGCGGCCATGAAGTGCAGCTTCTCCGGGGTGAGGCCCCGGCCCGGCACCCCGGTGGGGACGTTGGCGGCGGCCTTGCGGTCCAGCTCGGAGTCCATCGTGTCACCAAGGCGCAGTTCGAGCCGGTTCATCAGATGGTCCTTGAGGTTGGCGCGGACCTCCATCGACCGTGAGGCCGTGATCACGACGTGGATGCCGTATCCCAGGCCGCGCGCGGCGATGTCCACCACCGCGTGTTCCAGGCCCTCGTAGTCGCTGCGGAAGTTGCCCCAGCCGTCGATGACGAGGAAGACGTCCCCCCACGGCTGGTCCGTCACCGAGATCTGGCCGCGGGCGCGCATGCGGCGGAACGTGGCCACGGAGTCGATGCCCGCGCTGCGGAAGTACTCCTCGCGCCGGGCGAGGATGCCGTACACCTCCGCCACCGTCCGCCGGACCCGCTCCGGGTCCAGTCGCGAGGCCACACCTCCCACGTGGGGCAGTTTGGCCACCGAGGACAGACCGCCACCGCCGAAGTCCAGCCCGTAGAACTGCACCTCCTGCGGGGTGTGGGTGAGCGCGAAGCCGGAGATGAGGGCGCGGAGCAGGGTCGACTTGCCCGACTGCGGTCCGCCCACGATCTGCATGTGGCCCTGCGCCCCGGAGAAGTCCCGGAAGAGGGTGTCCCGCCGCTGTTCGAACGGCTTGTCGACGACGCCCACCGGCACCACGAGCCGCCCGCCCTCGAACCCGGGCTGCGTCAGGCCCCGGCCGGGCACCGGCGCCAGGCCCGGCAGCAGTTCGTCCAGCGCCGGCGGGTTGTCCAGCGGCGGCAGCCACACCTGGTGCGCCTCGGCGCCGCGCCCTTCCAGCCGGCGGACGATCACGTCCAGCACGGTGTCGGCCAGGGCGTCGTCCTCCGCGCTCCGCTGCTCCGGGACCTGCGCCCGCTCGGCGGGTTCGACATACCGGACGGGGACGGGCGCGGCGGTGAACAGCGCCGGCCGGCGGTCCACCGGACGCGGGCCGGACGCGAGGGTGCTCCGCTGGGACGGCGCGCGGTACACCCCGGAGACGTAGGCCGCCTTGAACCGGACCATCTCGTCCGTGCCGTACTTCAGATACCCCGAGCCGGGCACGTTCGGCAGGTGGTAGGCGTCGGGAACGCCGAGCGCGGCCCGGGACTCCGCGGCGGAGAAGGTGCGCAGGCCGACCCGGTAGGACAGGTACGTCTCCAGGCCGCGCAGCCTCCCCTCCTCCAGCCGCTGCGAGGCGAGCAGCAGATGCACGCCGAGGGAGCGGCCGATCCGGCCGATCTGCACGAACATCTCGATGAAGTCCGGCTTGGCGGTGAGGAGTTCGCTGAACTCGTCGATGACCAGGACCAGGGACGGTATGGGCTGCAACGGCGCGCCCGCGGCCCGGGCCTTCTCGTAGTCGTGGATGTTGGCGTAGTTGCCGGCGTCCCGCAGCATCTCCTGGCGGCGGTTGAGCTCGCCGCGGATGGAGTCGCCCATGCGGTCGACCAGCGTGAGGTCGTCCGCCAGGTTGGTGATCACGGCGGCCACGTGCGGCATCTGCGACATGCCCGCGAAGGTGGCGCCGCCCTTGAAGTCCGCGAGGACGAAGTTGAGCGTCTCCGAGGAGTGCGTGACGGCCAGGCCGAGCACGAGGGTCCGCAGCAGCTCCGACTTGCCGGAGCCGGTGGCGCCCACGCACAGCCCGTGCGGTCCCATGCCCTCCTGCGCGGCCTCCTTGAGGTCGAGCATCACCGGGGTGCCGTCCTCGCCGAGGCCGATCGGCACCCGCAGCCGCTCGGACTGCGACCGGGGCCGCCAGGTGCGGCTGACGTCGACGGACGAGGCGTCACCCAGGTTGAGCAGGTCGGTGAACTCCAGGTTGGCCAGGAGCGGTTCCTCGTCGTCCCCGCCGGTGGCCACGCGCAGCGGCGCGAGCTGGCGGGCCAGCGCCTCGGCGGCCTCCCGGCTCAGCCGGTCGGGGCCGCCCTCGTAGACCATCCCGTGCGCCGACTCCAGCCGCAGGGAGCCGGGCCGGACGGTGACCGACAGGTCGCCGCGGACCCCGCCCTGCTCGCCGGGCACCAGCTCGACGAGCGTCACGCCCTGCATTCCCTCGGCCGCCGCCAGCGCCGACCCGGGGAGGACCGAGCGGCCGTCGAGGACGACGACCACATGGGGGCGGTCCAGCACCGGCTGCCCGCCGCCCTGGAAACGGGGGCGGCCCTCCAGGTGGGGGGCGAGCAGATCCTGCAGGTCCTGGGTGTCACGGGTGATCAGCCGGCGGCTGCCCGCCCCGTCACCCGGGCCCGGCAGCTGGACGTGCGGCAGCCACTTCGCCCACTCCCACTCCGCGGCCTGCTCCCGCCCCGTGGCGACGGCGACGACGAGGTCCTCGGGGGAGTGGAGGGCGGCGAGGGAGGCGATCATCGCCCGGGCCGCGGAGCGCATCGACTCCTCGTCGCCCCCGACCGTGAGCCGGTAGAAGGCCCGCAGGGAGAGCGCGATCGGCAGGCCGTCCAGCGTGGAGTGGGTGGCCAGGAACCCCCGCATCGCCCCCGCGGTGAGCGGTTCCAGCTCGTCCACCGGCGCCGTCTCCGGCGCGACCAGCGGGGTGGCCAGCTGCTGGCTGCCGAGCCCGACCCGCACCTGCCCGAAGTCGCCGTCGGCGACGCGCCGTTCCCAGACCCGGCTGCCCTCGGCCACCAGGGCCCACAACTGCTCGGGGGCCGGGTGGAGGTAGAACTGCGCGTCCCGCTGGAGACGCGCCGTCCGCAGCACGGTGCGCCGGGTCTGGTGCAGGTACTTCAGGTAGTCGCGCCGGAGATCGGCCAGTTGACCCTGGGTGCCGCGCCGGTAGCGGACCAGCATCGCGATGGCCATGGCCAGCGTCGAGGCGATCATCACCATGCCCATGATCCGCATGATCGGGTTCGGCGTCATGAAGAAGAAGACGACCGAACCGCCCATGCCCAGCATCGGCAGCAACTGCATCAGCGCGCCCTCCTGCTGCCCCCGGGGCAACTCGGGCGCGGGCTGGAGCTGGACGTGCTCGTCGGGCACCTCGGGTGGCAGGACCCGAGGGGGGCGCTTGACGACAATCTGGCTCACGACTCACCCATCCCCGTAGCGGGCGGACGGGTGGAGACCGGCGTCTTCGTGGCGGCCGGGCCCGTCCGCGGGTGGCGATCCTACTGGCGCGCACCGTCAGGGTGGGGCGGTAGGGTGGCGCGGCGCGCTCACGCGGGGTGCGAACCGCCGCGGGGGAACGGCCGGATGACGAGCCGTCCCGCGGGGGGCGTGGCCGCGGCCCGCGGCCGGGCGCCCGCGGTCATGAGCTTGACGAGGGGATGCAGCAGGTGAGTATGACGGCGCCAGCCACGGCCACCGGAGCCGGCCAGCCGGCCCCCGCGGCCCCGCCCGGAGGCGGAACCGGCTTCTGCCGGGTCACGGTCGTCGCCCCCGACGGCCGCGTCGACGTGGCCCTGCCCGACGACGTCCCGGTCGCCGACCTGTGCCCGGAGATCCTGCGTCTGTCCGGACAGAGCCCGCCGCCCGGCGCCCCGGTCGGCTACCACCTGGTCCGCCGTGACGGCACGGTGCTCGACGGCACCGGTTCGCTGGCCGCGCAGCGCATCCTCGACGGCGAGCTGCTGTCGCTCCGCCCGTTCGCGGAGTCGCTGCCCCCGGCGGTCTTCGACGACGTGTCGGACGCCGTCGCCTCCGCCGTCGTCCGCGACCGCCGGCTGTGGACGGACGACCTGCTGCGCGGCGCCGGACTCGCCGGCGGCTCGGTGCTCCTCGTCCTGCTCGCCTTCGTGCTCTGGTCCGCGGCCCCGCGCCACGACACGCACGGCCTGACCGGCATCCTCGCCGCCGTGGCCGCCGTCCTCCTGCTCGCGTTCGCGGGTGTGCGGGCCCGCGTCTACGACGACCGCGGCTCGGCCGTCGCGCTGGGGATCGGGGCCATGGCGAACGCCGCGGTCGCCGGCTCCGGACTGCTGGCGCCGGCCGCCGGCCAGGGGATCGGCCGGCTGCAGTTCCTGGTGGCCTGCGCTGCCGTCCTCCTCGTCGCGGTCGTCCTGACGCTCGTCGCCCCCGGCGGGGACAGCCCCTTCGTGGCGTTCCTCGCCGCCTCGGCCACCGGCGCGGTGGTGACGTTCGCCGCCATCCTCACCGGTATGACGCCCGCCGAGACCGCCGCCGTCTGCTCCCCGCTCGCCGTCGGGGCCCTGGCCTTCCTGCCCGGCCTCTCCACCCGGCTGGCACGCCTCCCCATCGGTTTCGAGCCGCCCCGCACCTCGTTCGGCGCCACCGGTGACGACCCCGAGCCCCACGGCCCGGTCGACGCCGACCGCATCGCCGCCCAGGCCCGCCGCGGCCACGAGCTGCTGGTCGGCCTGGTCGGCGGCAGCGCCCTGGTGGCCGTCGGCGCCTCGGCCGTGCTCGGCTTCTCCGACGGCCTGTGGGCGCAGCTGCTCGCCCTCGCCACCGGGATCGCGCTGCTGATGCGCGCCCGTCTCTTCCGCTACACCAGCCAGGTCGGCCTCTCCCTCGCGGCAGGGCTCGGCGCGCTCCTCCTGCTCGGGCTCGGGCTCTGCCTCAACCCGCCGTCCGACCTGGTGGCGGAGGCGCTGCGGGGCGACAGCTCGGGGCTCGACCTGCGCACCGTCTGGCTCACCGCCGCGACCGCCGTGGCCGCCGCGCTGGTCGTCGCCCTCGGCCTGATCGTCCCGCGCAAGGGCGTCACCCCCTTCTGGGGGCGGTTCCTGGAGATCGCGGAGACCTTCGTGCTGCTGACGCTGATCCCGCTGTGCCTGGCGGTCTTCGACGTCTACCACTCGATCCGGGCGCTGACCTCCTGACCGGTGCTGGTACGCTGTCCGGCGGACGTTTGTGTACGCGACCCCGGAGCCTGTGATCGATGAGCTCTGGGCGCAGCGCTCATCGATCCACGCCTCCGAGTCACGGAAGTACCCCTGAGACCAGGACCAGGGGCACTCGTGGGCGCATCGAACATCTCAGAGGAGTACGCGTGTCGCTCGACGCCGCCACGAAGAAGCAGATCATGGCCGAGTTCGCCACCAAGGAGGGTGACACCGGCTCCCCCGAGGTCCAGGTCGCGATGCTGACCCGCCGCATCCAGGACCTCACCGAGCACCTGAAGACCCACAAGCACGACCACCACTCCCGCCGGGGTCTGCTGCTCCTGGTCGGCCAGCGCCGCCGCCTGCTGCAGTACCTGGCGAAGAAGGACATCGAGCGCTTCCGTGCCCTCGTGGAGCGCCTCGGCATCCGCCGCGGCGCGGCGGGGGGCGCGAAGTAAGTCGTGCGGAAGGGGGCGGTTCCCACCCGGGGGCCGCTCCCTTCGCCGTTGCGCGCCGAGCGTGCGCCTGTGCGCCCGCGCGGTGCCGGACCCCGGCCGGACAGCTCCGTTGTGTGACGGATGCCGAAGCTTTGTAGTCTGGTCGGGACAAGAGAACAAGCAGACAAGAGAAGACCGTACGAGGGGGAGCGCCCACCGCGCCCGCCGCGCCGCAGCCACAGGCGCCGGTCCTCGGTAGTGGCCCCCGGAGGCAGACCGTCTCCGGAGGCTTCGATCGAAGACCGGCCCGGCCACGCGGGGTGAGCGGAGACGAGCGGCGCTCCGCCACCGTCCCCCCTCCGGGCCGGGACGCAGACGAGGAGAATTCCCTGGTGGAGAACGAGACCCACTACGCCGAAGCCGTGATCGACAACGGTTCCTTCGGTACCCGCACCATCCGCTTCGAGACGGGCCGGCTGGCCCGCCAGGCCGCCGGCTCGGCCGTGGCCTACCTGGACGACGACACCATGGTGCTGTCGGCCACCACCGCCTCGAAGAACCCCAAGGACCAGCTCGACTTCTTCCCCCTGACGGTGGATGTCGAGGAGCGCATGTACGCGGCCGGGCGTATCCCCGGTTCCTTCTTCCGGCGGGAGGGCCGGCCCTCCGAGGACGCGATCCTCACCTGCCGCCTGATCGACCGCCCGCTGCGCCCGTCCTTCAAGAAGGGCCTGCGGAACGAGATCCAGATCGTTGAGACGATCATGGCGCTCAACCCCGACCACCTCTACGACGTGGTCGCGATCAACGCCGCCTCCTGCTCGACGCAGCTCGCCGGGCTGCCCTTCTCCGGCCCGATCGGCGGCACCCGCGTCGCCCTGATCGACGGCCAGTGGGTGGCCTTCCCCACCCACACCGAGCTGGAGCGCGCCGTCTTCGACATGGTCGTCGCCGGCCGCGTCCTGGAGGACGGCGACGTCGCGATCATGATGGTCGAGGCGGAGGCCACCACCCAGACGATCCAGCTCGTCAAGGACGGCGCCGAGGCACCCACCGAGGAGGTCGTCGCCGCCGGTCTGGAGGCCGCGAAGCCCTTCATCAAGGCGCTCTGCCGGGCCCAGGCCGACCTCGCCGCCAAGGCCGCCAAGCCGGTCGGCGAGTTCCCCGTCTACCTCGAGTTCCAGGACGACGTCCTGGAGGCGCTCACCCAGGCCGTCCGCGACGAGCTGTCCCAGGCGCTGACCATCCCCGGCAAGCAGGACCGCGAGGCCGAGCTGGACCGGGTCAAGTCGCTGGCCGCCGAGAAGCTGCTGCCGCAGTTCGAGGGGCGCGAGAAGGAGATCTCCGGGGCCTACCGCGCGCTGACCAAGAGCCTGGTCCGCGAGCGCGTCATCAAGGACAAGGTCCGCATCGACGGCCGCGGTGTCACGGACATCCGCACCCTGGCCGCCGAGGTCGAGGCCATCCCGCGGGTCCACGGTTCGGCGCTGTTCGAGCGCGGTGAGACCCAGATCCTCGGTGTCACCACGCTCAACATGCTCCGCATGGAGCAGATGCTGGACACGCTGGCGCCCGAGACGCGCAAGCGCTACATGCACAACTACAACTTCCCGCCGTTCTCCGTGGGCGAGACCGGCCGTGTCGGTTCCCCGAAGCGCCGGGAGATCGGCCACGGCGCGCTCGCGGAGCGGGCGATCCTGCCGGTCCTGCCGACCCGCGAGGAGTTCCCCTACGCGATCCGCCAGGTCTCCGAGGCGCTCGGCTCCAACGGCTCCACCTCCATGGGCTCGGTCTGCGCCTCGACGATGTCGCTGCTGAACGCCGGCGTGCCGCTGAAGGCGCCGGTCGCGGGCATCGCGATGGGCCTGATCTCCCAGGAGATCGAGGGGGAGACGCACTACGTCACCCTCACCGACATCCTCGGTGCCGAGGACGCCTACGGCGACATGGACTTCAAGGTCGCCGGCACCCGGCAGTTCATCACCGCCCTCCAGCTCGACACCAAGCTGGACGGCATCCCGGCGTCCGTGCTGGCCGCGGCCCTCAAGCAGGCCCGCGACGCCCGCCTGCACATCCTGGACGTGATGAACGAGGCCATCGACGTCCCGGACGAGATGTCCCCCAACGCGCCGCGGATCATCACCGTCAAGATCCCGGTGGACAAGATCGGTGAGGTCATCGGCCCCAAGGGCAAGATGATCAACCAGATCCAGGAGGACACCGGCGCCGACATCACCATCGAGGACGACGGCACGATCTACATCGGTGCCGCCGACGGCCCGGCCGCCGAGGCCGCCCGCGCCACCATCAACGGCATCGCCAACCCGACGATGCCCGAGGTCGGCGAGCGCTACCTCGGCACGGTGGTGAAGACCACCACCTTCGGCGCCTTCGTCTCACTGATGCCCGGCAAGGACGGTCTGCTGCACATCTCGCAGATCCGCAAGCTCGCCGGCGGCAAGCGCGTGGAGAACGTCGAGGACGTCCTCGCGGTCGGCGCCAAGGTGCAGGTCGAGATCGCCGAGATCGACCAGCGCGGCAAGCTCTCCCTGATCCCCGTCATCGAGGGCGAGCAGGCCGAGGACTCCGCCAAGGCCGAGGCCAAGCCGCAGACGAAGGACGAAGCCGCCAAGTGACACCGCTGCCCCCTGCGGGCGGACCCTTCCGCCCGACGGCCCGCACCTCCTCGGAGGGGCGGGCCGTCGGCCGTACCGAAACGCTCCTCGCGGGCGGGAACGGCACCGGAACGGTCCGTCGCACCACTCTCCCCGGCGGCCTGCGGGTCGTGACCGAGACCCTGCCGACCGTCCGCTCGGTGACCTTCGGCATCTGGGCGCGCGTGGGTTCCCGGGACGAGACCCCGTCGCTGAACGGCGCCACCCACTACCTGGAGCATCTGCTCTTCAAGGGCACGGAGCGGCGCAGCGCCCTGGACATCTCCGCCGCCCTCGACGCGGTCGGCGGCGAGATGAACGCCTTCACCGCCAAGGAGTACACCTGCTACTACGCGCGGGTGCTCGACCGGGACGTCCCGCTGGCCGTGGACGTCCTGTGCGACATGCTCACCGGCTCGGTCATCGACGCGGACGAGGTCGAGGCCGAACGCGGGGTGATCCTCGAAGAGATCGCCATGACGGAGGACGACCCGGACGACTGCGTCCACGACCTCTTCGCCCGCACGATGTTCGGCGACTCCCCGCTCGGCCGCCCCGTCCTGGGCACCGTGGAGACCGTCGAGGGCCTCACCCGGGACCGGATCGCCCGCTTCTACCGCGAGCACTACGACCCGACGCACCTCGTCGTCACCGCCGCCGGCAACGTCGATCACGACCAGCTCACCTCGCTGGTGCACGCCGCCTTCGACCGCGCCGGCGCGCTGTCGCGCGCGGACGCCGAACCGGTCGGCCCCCGCTCCGGCAGCCATCCCGTCCACACCGCCGGACGGGTGGACGTGGTGCGCCGGAGCACCGAGCAGGCGCACGTGGTGCTCGGCATGCCCGGGCTGCGCCGCGGTGACGACCGGCGCTGGGCCCTGGGCGTCCTGAACTCCGCCCTGGGCGGGGGGATGAGTTCCCGTCTCTTCCAGGAGGTCCGGGAGAAGCGCGGCCTCGCCTACTCCGTCTACTCGTTCGCCGCGGGCCACGCCGACTGCGGGCTCTTCGGCGTCTACGCCGGCTGCCGCGCCGACCGGGTGCACGAGGTCCTCAAGCTCTGCCGGGGCGAGCTGGAGCAGACCGCCCGGCACGGGCTCACCGACGAGGAGATCCGCCGCGCCAAGGGCCAGCTCTCCGGTTCCACCGTCCTCGGCCTGGAGGACACCGGGGCGCTGATGCACCGCATCGGCAAGGGGGAACTGGTCTGGGGCGACCAGCTCTCGGTGGACGACCTGCTGGCCCGGATCGCGGCGGTCACCCCGGACGAGGTCCGCGCGGTGGCCCGTGATCTGCTGGGACAGCGGCCCTCCCTCTCCGTCATCGGCCCGCTCGGCGACCGGCAGGCGGAGCGGCTGCACGAGGTGGTGGCCTGACCGCCGCCGCCCGGCCGGGTCCCGGCCGGGCGGTGGGGGACCCGGCTCCCCGCCCCGCCGGCGGCGCGCGCGTCCACGGACCGGCCCGCCGGCCCCGCGGCCCGAACGAACCACGACGAAGTGAAGTGAGGAACGAACCGGCATGAGCAGCAAGCTCCGAGTGGCGGTCCTGGGCGCCCAGGGACGCATCGGCTCCGAGGCGGTCCGCGCGGTGGAGGCCGCCGAGGACCTGGACCTCGTCGCCGCGCTCGACCGCGACGACGACCTGGCGGCCCTGACCGGCGCCCGGGCCGACGTGGCGGTCGACCTCACCCACCCCGACGCGGTGCTGGGCAACCTCACCCACCTCATCGGTGAGGGCATCCACGCCGTCGTGGGCACCACCGGCTGGACCCCCGAGCGCCTGGAGACGGTGCGCGGCCTGCTCGCACGCTCCCCGGGCACCGGGGTGCTCATCGCGCCGAACTTCTCCATCGGCGCCGTGCTGACCATGGAGTTCGCCCGCAAGGCCGCCCGGTTCTTCGAGTCCGCCGAGGTGGTCGAGTTGCACCACCCGGCGAAGGCCGACGCGCCCTCCGGCACGGCCACCCGCACCGCGCAGCTGATCGCCGGGGCCCGCGGGGACGCCGGCCTCGGCCCGCAGCCGGACGCCACGAGCACGGCACTCGACGGGGCCCGCGGCGCCGACGTGGACGGGGTGCCGGTGCACTCCGTCCGGTTGCGCGGACTGCTGGCCCACCAGGAGGTGCTGTTCGGGGACGTGGGGGAGACGCTCACCATCCGCCACGACTCCCTGCACCACAGTTCTTTCATGCCCGGCGTCCTGCTCGGCGTGCGGCGCGTGGCTTCCGCCCCGGGCCTCACCGTCGGCCTGGAGAACTTCCTCGACCTGGGGTGACGGCATGCGTGACAAGATCACCTACGGGGTGCTGGCCGCGGTCCTCTGCGTCTACTTCGTGCTGGCCGGCGGCCGGGGCCTGGCCCTGATCGGGCAGGGCACCGCCGTCACCGTCGCTCTCGGGCTCTCCGTGCTGGTGATGCCGGTGATCGGTGCCTGGTTCCTCTGGCAGACCACCCGGTTCGCCCGGGACGCCGACCGGCTGGCGGCGGAGCTGGCCGCCGAGGGCGGCCTGCCGGTGGACGACCTGGAGCGCACCGCGAGCGGGCGGATCGACCGTGCGGCGGCCGATGCCGCCTTCGCCCGGCGGAAGACCGAGGCCGAGGCGGCGCCGGACGACTGGCGGGTCTGGTTCCGGCTGGCCGTCGCCTACCGCGACGCCCGGGACACCCCCCGCGCCCGCCGCGCGATGCAGCGGGCCATCGCCCTGCGGCACGGCCGCCCGGTCTGCGGCTGACCCGCTCGGCCGCCCGGCTCCGGCCTGCGCCGACAGTGTCCCCGGTGTCCCCGGTGTCCCGGGTGGCCTCGCTGCGGTCGGCGCAGGCACCCTCCGGGTCGCGCCGCCCGCCCCGCCGTGCTACCCGTGTTCGGCGCCGTGCCGGGCGGCCCATCCCTCGACGGCGTCCGCCGCCCGGTTGAACGAGCCCGGCCGGCCCAGGAAGTCGGCGTTGTGGTCGGTGAGCAGCGGGCCCAGCTGCTTCCCGGCGTCGGAGGAGACCACCAGCGCCTGCCCCTGCACGGTCCGCGGCAACCCGAGCCAGCGCACCGGCTGCTGCACGGTCCGCACCAGGGTCAGCCGGTGCCAGGGCAGCGTGCGTGTGGTGAGCAGCGAGACGTGCCGGAGCCCGTGCGCGCTGACCCAGGCCCCCATGCGCAGCGACCGCAGGGCCAGCGCGATGACGGCCGCCGCGGTGACCGCCGCCGTCACCGTCCCGGCCACGGCGCCGGCCAGGCCCACCAGCACCGCCGCGAAGAGCAGATACGAGGCGAGCAGCAGCAGCACCGCGGCGATCCCCACGCGCCAGGGGCCGACGCGGTAGGGGCGGCGCCAGCGGTTCTCGTCGTGGCGCCGCAGGTCGATGTCGTCGGCGTCCACGGACTCGTCGAAAGCGCGGTCGGCCGTCAGGAAGGTCAGGGGCACGACTGGTCCTCACTCGTGTGCACGCTCGAACAACCTCTGCCCGGTGAGATTATCGACCCGATCCTTCCGCTTCCACCTCGTCCGGCGCCCGGCGGCCCTCAGCGGCCTCCCGCGACCTCGGTCACGGAGGTCCCGGTGGTGCCCTGGTTCCCGGCGTCCAGCGCGGGCACCCCGAGCAGCAGCGCACCCGCCAGGCCGCCCACGGCCAGCAGGGAGAGCAGCGCGCCCCGGGCCAGCTCGGCGGGGGAGCGCCCGGAACGGGGCGGTGGTGTCACATTGCTGCGGAAACGTTCAGCCTCGGCGATGAAGGCAAAGGGCACGGAGTCTCGCCGGCGGGACATGAGGGTGTACTCCTCGGGCGCCGAAGCGCGGGTAGGACGGTCACGTTCTCTGCGGATTCCTCCGCCACCGGGTGAAACGACCACGTTGACGGCGGTGTTCCCGTTCCCCTCGGCTTCCCGGCGGCCCCGCCGGCCATGCCGCCGTCCGGAGCCGTCCGGAGCAGCTCGGAGCAGCTCGGGGCGGTTCCTCATGGCGGCAAGGGGCGGCCGGGCCCGGGCCGTAAGCTGGGCGGCGCCCGGAACCCCAGGAAGGACCGACCGTGACCGATACACCGGACGAGAGCACCAAGCCGAGCTACCGCAGCGATGTGACCGTCGAGCTGGTGAGGGCCGCCGCCGCCGACTCCGACGTGCTGTGGGCCGCCCGGGTCTCGACGGCCGGCGAGCAGTCCCTGGAAGAGCTCACGAAGGACCCGGAGCGCTCCCGCGGTCTGATCAACTTCCTGATGCGCGACCGGCACGGCAGCCCGTTCGAGCACAACTCCATGACGTTCCTCGTCACCGCCCCGATCTTCGTCTTCCGTGAGTTCCACCGGCACCGGGTTGGCTGGTCCTACAACGAGGAGTCCGGCCGCTACCGCGAGCTGCGGCCGGTCTTCTACGTCCCCGGCGACGACCGCAAACTCGTCCAGGAAGGACGTCCGGGGCAGTACCGGTTCACCGAGGGCTCCGCGGAGCAGCGCGCGCTGACCGGCCGGGTGCTGGAGGAGAGCTACCGCCAGTCCTACGAGGCCTACCAGGAGCTGCTCGCCGCCGGTGTCGCCCGCGAGGTCGCCCGCGCGGCGCTCCCCGTCGGCCTCTTCTCGTCGATGTACGCCACCTGCAACGCCCGCTCACTGATGCACTTCCTCGGCTTGCGCACCCGGCACGAACAGGCCACCGTGCCCTCGTTCCCGCAGCGGGAGATCGAGATGGTGGCCGAGCGGATGGAGGCGGAGTGGGCCCGGCTGATGCCGCTCACCCACGCCGCCTTCAACGCGAACGGCCGGGTCGCCCCGTAGGCGGGTGCTGCCCCACGCGGCGGGTGGCGCGGGCCGCGGGCCCCGGCCCGGGTGCGGCACCGGCACACCGCGGCGCTCCCGGCCGGGCGCCGCCGTGATTCCGCTCCTGCGCCCGTGCCCTCGCCGCGGGCCCGCGCCGTACCGCCCGCCCGGGCCGGTGAGGTGGGCCCGACGGGCGCCGGTACCTCTCGATACGCCGTGCGATGCGCCCGCATTGCGGCGTTTTGGGGGCTTCCTCTAGGGTGAGAGAGCGGGCCCGGCACTGCCTGAACCCCCGAGCAGGCAGTGCCGGGTTCCACTTCCCGGCTCCCCGAGGGAGCGCTCGCCGGTCCGCTACGAGTAGCGTGGGACCCATGGCTCCGACCTCCACACCTCAGACCCCGTTCGGGCGGGTCCTGACCGCCATGGTCACCCCGTTCACCGCGGACGGCGCGCTCGACCTCGACGGCGCGCAGCGGCTCGCCGCCCACCTCGTGGACGCCGGCAACGACGGCATCGTCGTCAACGGCACCACCGGTGAGTCCCCGACCACCGGGGACGCCGAGAAAGCCGATCTCGTGCGCGCCGTGGTCGAGGCCGTGGGCGACCGGGCCCATGTCGTCGCCGGAGCCAGCACCAACGACACCCGCCACAGCGTCGAGCTCGCGCGGGCCGCGGAGCGCGCCGGGGCGCACGGCCTGCTCGCCGTGACGCCCTACTACAGCAAGCCGCCGCAGGAAGGGCTGTACCGGCACTTCCTGGCGATCACCGAGGCGACGGACCTCCCGGTGATGCTCTACGACATCCCCGGCCGCAGCGGTGTGCCGATCAACACGGAGACGATCGTCCGGCTGGCCGAGCATCCGCGGATCGTCGCCAACAAGGACGCCAAGGGCGACCTCGGCCGCGCCAGCTGGGCGCTCGCCCGCTCCGGCCTGGCCTGGTACTCCGGGGACGACATGCTCAACCTGCCGCTGCTGTCCGTGGGCGCGGTGGGCTTCGTCTCCGTCGTCGGCCACGTCGTCACCCCGGAGCTGCGCGCCCTGCTGGAGGCGCACCTCTCGGGAGACGTGCAGAAGGCGACCGAGATCCACCAGAAGCTGCTCCCCGTCTTCACCGGCATGTTCCGGACCCAGGGCGTCATCACGACCAAGGCCGTCCTGAGCCGGCTCGGGCTGCCCGGCGGACCGCTGCGCCTGCCGCTGGTCGAGCTCTCCGTGGAGGAGACCGAGCAGCTCCAGCGCGATCTGGCGGCCGGCGGGGTACAGCTCTGACGAGCCCCCGGGGCTCGTTCCGTACCTCCACAACTCCACAACGGCACAACAGCAAACGAACGTGCTGACCAACACATCACGCACGTGCACCAACTGTCACGCGCGCCCCGTCCGTCCCGTCGTGCCCCGCCGCTGCAGTCGAGCGGCGGGGCACGACGAGGCAGACGATCGCGCGTGGTGAGGAGAGTCCTTTGAGTCATCCGCACCCCGAGCTCGGCCCGCCGCCGAAGCTCCCCAAGGGCGGCCTGCGTGTCACCCCGCTCGGCGGCCTCGGTGAGATCGGCCGCAACATGACCGTCTTCGAGTACGGCGGACGCCTGCTCATCGTCGACTGCGGAGTGCTCTTCCCCGAGGAGGAGCAGCCCGGAATCGACCTGATCCTTCCCGACTTCAGTTCCATCCGGGACCGCCTCGACGACATCGACGGCATCGTGCTCACGCACGGCCACGAGGACCACATCGGTGGCGTCCCCTATCTGCTCCGCGAGAAGCCGGACATCCCGGTGATCGGCTCCAAGCTGACGCTCGCCCTCATCGAGGCGAAGCTGCAGGAGCACCGCATCCGGCCCTACACCCTGGAGGTGGCGGAGGGGCACCGCGAGCGGGTCGGCCCCTTCGAATGCGAGTTCGTCGCGGTCAACCACTCCATCCCGGACGCTCTCGCCGTCGCGATCCGCACCCCGGCCGGCCTGGTCGTCCACACCGGCGACTTCAAGATGGACCAGCTCCCGCTCGACCGGCGCCTGACCGACCTCCCCGCGTTCGCGCGCCTCGGCGAGGAGGGCATCGACCTGCTCCTCTCCGACTCGACCAACTCCGAGGTCCCAGGGTTCGTCCCGCCGGAGCGGGACATCTCCGGTGTGCTCCGCCAGGTGTTCGGGAGCGCGGGGAAGCGGATCATCGTGGCCAGCTTCGCCAGCCACGTCCACCGCATCCAGCAGATCCTCGACGCCGCCCACGAGTACGGGCGCCGTGTCGCCTTCGTCGGCCGCTCCATGGTCCGCAACATGGGCATCGCCCGGGACCTCGGTTATCTGCGCGTGCCCCCCGGCCTCGTCGTGGACGTCAAGACCCTCGACGACCTGCCGGACCACGAGGTGGTGCTCGTCTGCACCGGTTCGCAGGGCGAGCCGATGGCCGCGCTGTCCCGGATGGCCAACCGTGACCATCAGATCCGGATCGTCCAGGGCGACACGGTCATCCTCGCCTCCTCGCTGATCCCGGGGAACGAGAACGCCGTCTACCGGGTGATCAACGGGCTCACCCGCTGGGGTGCCAACGTCGTCCACAAGGGCAACGCCAAGGTCCATGTCTCCGGTCACGCCTCGGCCGGTGAACTGCTGTACTTCTACAACATCTGCAAGCCGCGCAACCTGATGCCGGTGCACGGCGAGTGGCGCCATCTGCGGGCCAACGCGGAGCTGGGCGCGCTGACCGGCGTCCCCCAGGACCGCATCGTCATCGCCGAGGACGGCGTCGTGGTCGACCTGATCGACGGAGCCGCCAAGATCGCCGGCAAGGTCCAGGCCGGTTACGTCTACGTCGACGGGCTCTCGGTCGGTGACGTCAAGGAGCCGGCCCTCAAGGACCGCCGCATCCTCGGCGAGGAGGGCATCATCTCGGTCTTCGTGGTGGTGGACAGCACCACGGGGAAGATCGTGGGCGGTCCGCACCTCCAGGCCCGGGGCTCGGGCATCGAGGACTCGGCGCTGTCCGGGGTGGTACCGAAGATCGAAGAGGCGCTCGCCCGCTCGGCGTCCGACGGCATCGCCGAGACACACCAGCTCCAGCAGCTCATCCGGCGAGCGGTGGGCAAGTGGGTCTCGGACAACTACCGCCGGCGGCCGATGATCCTGCCTGTCGTCGTGGACGTCTGACGCCTCGTCGGCTCGCGTGACGGCCGTGCCCCGCTCGATTTGCCTCGGGGCACGGCCGTCCAGTACGTTGGCATCTCCCCCTGAACGAGGACACCAGGATGCCGTGCGCGTCCCGTGAACGTCTCCTTTGGGTGGGAAATCCCGCACAGAGTG
>NZ_JAATEN010000012.1 GCF_012034935.1 Streptomyces zingiberis | reverse complement strand
GCCCCCCCCCCCCCCCCCCCCGCCCCCCCCCCCCCCCCCCCCCCCCCCCCCCCCCCCCCGGCCCGCTCCCCGCCCCCCCCGGGAGCGCCCCCGCCGTCCTGACACCCCGCCGTTCCTCCCTGGCACACCGGCGACCCCGCTCCCTCCCGCCGGCGCCGGCCGCAGCCCCGTCAAGGCGACGGCACCGGCACCGGCACCGGCAACCACCAGCCCTCCACTCCACCGCCCGGCGCGCCCCCACCGCGCCCACCGGGCCCGCCCCGCCGCCCGCGGCCGCCGCCCCGGCCGCACCGGGACACCACCCGCACGGCGGCACCCTGCCCGGCCGGCCCACCGGCCACCGGCCCCACCGTCCCCGGAGGACCCCGTGCACCGAAGAATCAGACGGCTGCTGACCGCCCTGGCCGGCTCCTTACTCATCACGGCGGGCGCCCTCACCGGCCCCTCGCCCGCCACCGCCGAACCAGCCGCCCCCGACCGGGCACAGGCCGAGTTCCAGCAGGTCACCCTCGCCAAAGGGGTCGCCGAGACGGGCGAGCCGATGTCCCTGGCCGTCCTGCCCGACCGCTCCGTCCTGCACACCTCACGCGACGGCACCGTCCGCGTCACCGACGCCCAGGGCAACACCCGCGTCGCCGGCCGGCTCGAGGTCTACACCCACGACGAAGAGGGCCTCCAGGGCATCGCCGCCGACCCCGGCTTCGCCACCAACCGCCACATCTACCTCTACTACGCGCCCCCGCTGAACACACCCTCCGGGGACGCGCCCAGCCAGGGCACCGCCGCGGACTTCCAGCGCTTCAAGGGCGTCAACCGGCTCTCCCGCTTCACCCTCAACAGCGACAACACGCTCAACCGGGCCAGCGAGGTGACCGTCCTCGACGTCCCCACCGACCGCGGCATGTGCTGCCACGTCGGCGGCGACATCGAATTCGACGCCCAGGGCAACCTCTACCTCTCCACCGGAGACGACAGCAACCCGTTCGCCTCCGACGGCTACACCCCCATCGACGAGCGGCCGAACCGCAACCCCGTCTACGACGCCCAGCGCTCCGCCGGCAACACCAACGACCTGCGCGGCAAGATCCTCCGCATCAAGGTCGCCGCCAACGGCTCCTACACCATCCCCAGCGGCAACCTCTTCGCCCCCGGCACCGCGAACACCCGGCCCGAGATCTACGCCATGGGCTTCCGTAACCCCTTCCGGATCAGCATCGACCAGCGCACCGGCGCCGTCTACGTCGGCGAGTACGGGCCCGACGCCGGCACCGCCTCCGCCACCCGGGGCCCCGGCGGACTGGTCGAGTTCGACCGCGTCACCAAGCCCGGCAACCACGGCTGGCCCTACTGCGTCGGCGACAACAAGCCCTACGTCGACCACAACTTCGCCACCAACACCTCCGGCTCCGCCTTCAACTGCTCGGCACCCGCCAACACCTCGCCCAACAACACCGGCCGCACCACCCTCCCGGCCGCCACCCCCGCCTGGATCTGGTACGACGGCGGCTCCCTCCCGGAGTTCGGCAACGGCTCCGAGGCCCCGATGGCCGGCCCGGTCTACCAGTACGACCCCGGCCTCAACTCCTCCGTCAAATTCCCCCAGGAGTACGACGGCGACTTCTTCGCCCTGGAGTTCGGGCGACGGTGGATCAAGACCATCGACATCAGGCCCGACGGCAGCCGGGGAGCCATCACCTCCTTCCCCTGGACCGGCACCCAGCTCATGGACGCCGACTTCGGCCCCGACGGCGCCCTCTACGTCCTGGACTACGGCACCGGCTGGGGCAACGGCGACCAGAACAGCGCCCTCTACCGGATCGAGAACGTCAGCGGCGGCCTCTCACCCATCGCCCAGGCATCCGCCACCCCCACCTCCGGACCCGCCCCGCTCCGCGTCCAGTTCTCCTCCCAGGGCAGCAACGACCCCGACGGAGGCACCCTCACCTACAACTGGGCCTTCGGCGACGGCACCACCGCCACCGGCGCCAACCCCAGCCACACCTACACCACCAACGGCACCTACACCGCCACCCTGACCGTCCGGGACCCCACCGGACTGACCGCCACCGCCTCCGTCACCGTCACCGTCGGCAACACCACCCCCACCGTGACCCTCGACCTGCCCGCCGACGGGCAACTCGCCGACTTCGGCGACGCCGTACCGTACAAGATCACGGTCCGTGACCCCGAGGACGGAACCGTCGACTGCACCAAGGTCAAACTGACCTTCCTGGTCGGCCACGACAGCCACGCCCACCCCCAGACCTCGGCCACCGGCTGCTCCGGCACCCTCCGCACCCTCTCCGACGGGGAACACGACCCCAACGCCAACATCTTCGGTGTCTGGAACGCCGAATACACCGACACCGGCGGCCTCACCGGCACCGACCAGCACGTGACCCAGACCAGGCAGCGCCAGGCCGAGCACTTCTCCCGGCAGAGCGGCGTCGAGATCGCCGACCACACCCCCGCGCACGGCGGACGGACCGTGGGCTTCACCGACAACGGCGACTGGATCGCGTTCGAGCCCTACCGGCTCGCCGACGCCACCAGGATCACCGCCCGGGTCGCCTCCGGTGGCGCCGGCGGCACCCTGGAGATCCGCGCCGGCTCACCCACCGGAACCCTCCTCGGCAGCGTCGCCGTCCCCAACACCGGTGGCTGGGAGAACTTCCGCGACGTGACGACCGCCCTCACGGGCGCCCCCACCGGGACCACCACCCTGCACCTGGTCTTCAAGGGCCCCACCGGCAGCGGATACCTCTTCGACGTCGACGACTTCACCTTCACCACCACCGGCTCCACCACGGACCACCCCACCAGGAAGGAGCCCTCATGAACCCCGCCCCCGGCCACGGCCCGGACCCCACACCGGACCCCACCCCCGGCCCCACCGCGGACCGTCCCCCGAACGGCACGGCACGCCGCCCGACCCGGCGCCGGATCGTCACCACCCTGGGCGCCGCGGCCCTGACCGCCGCCGTCACCCCGGCCGCGGCCGCCGCCACCCGCTCCACCCCCTCCGCTTCCTCCGGCGCAGCCGCCTACGAGATCCTCGTCTTCACCCGGACCGCGGGCTTCCGCCACGACTCCATCCCCCAGGGCGTCACCGCCCTCCGCCGCCTGGGCGCCGAGAACGACTTCGCCGTCACCACCACCGAGGACCCCGCCGCGTTCACCACCGCCGGCCTCGCCCGGTACCGCGCCGTCGTCTTCCTCTCCACCACCGGTGACGTCCTCGGCCCCGCCCAGCAGACCGCCTTCGAGGGCTACCTCCGCGCCGGGGGCGGCTACGCCGGCGTCCACGCCGCCGCCGACACCGAGTACACCTGGCCGTGGTACGGCGGCCTCGTCGGCGCCTACTTCGCCTCCCACCCCGCCATCCAGCCCGCCACCGTCACCGTCGAGGACCGGACCCACGACGCCACCGCCCACCTCGCGGCGACCTGGCGCCGCACCGACGAGTGGTACAACTACCGCACCAACCCCCGCCCCGCCGTCCGGGTCCTGGCCTCCCTCAACGAATCCAGCTACACCGGCGGCACCATGGGCGGCGACCACCCCATCGCCTGGTGCCACGACTACCAGGGCGGCCGCTCCTTCTACACCGGGCTCGGCCACACCGCCGAGTCCTACGCCGAACCCGCCTTCCTGCGTCACCTGCTCGGCGGCGTCCGCTGGGCGGCCGGCATGGCCTGAACCACGCCGGCGGCCGGCCGGCCACCACGGCCACCGGCGATCCCGGCGGCCGCGCCACCGGATCACGGACGGCCGGCCGAGGAGCGGCGGGCACGGCAAGGGGACCCGGAGCCCGCCGTACCGGACGGCGGGGTGGGCCCCCACGGACCCACCCCGCCGCTCCGCCCGGCCTGCCCTTCACCGGCCCGCCGTCCACGGAACCGCTCTTCACCGGCCCGGCCGGCCCGCGGCCCGCGGGGGGTTCAGTGCTTGGGCCCGATGTGCTCGTCCATGAGGGCCACGTCGGCCCGCCGTGCGACGGAGATGTTGAACGGCCGCCCGTCCCGCGTGCAGTGCGTCCCGGCGATCCCGAGCCGGTCGAGGGTGTCGGTACAGAGCCGGCGGATGTCGTCGGACTTGTTGGTGAAGAAATAACGGGGGTACTCGTACCGTTTCCGCTCTCCGCGGACGATTTTGGTCGTCCAGTTGTTCACCCGGCATCCGTCGGAATGGATGAGTCCGCGTAAGAGGTCCCACGGAAATTCGTCGACGATATCCTTCTGCCACTGCTCCAGCGCGATGAGCCGGTCCATCTTCTTCCCGGGGCCGTGTTGCGGGAAGAGGCACGGCCAGTGCCTGCTGAATGATTTGACCTCCACGCAGCCTCGCCGTTCCCGGTGACTGATCCTTGGCCGGGTCATGACTTTCCGCATGGCGGTTTCGGCTTCCTGGATGAGCCCCGTCCAGGTGGCGGTGCAGAAGATCGACAGGTGATGCTGCTTCTCCCGCGAAATGATGTGTCCGTCGCCGAGATAGAGGCCGAGGAGATAGGAGTACGCCTGGCCGTCGATCGATTTCCGCGTGCACCGGGGGCACTCCACCGGCGCTCTTTCCGTTACCTCGCCGCGCTTCTTGCGGTCGATGTGCCGCCACCAGGTGACGGTCCCCGGAGGGACGCCGAGTTGTTCGGAGACCGCGCGGTGGGATGCGCCGCTGCGCATGAGATCAAGGGCTTCTCGCCGGAGCGAAGGAGAGTGACGTTTCACAGGTCTATCGTCACTCTGTTCACGGCCGTACAACGGTGGATCGGGCCTCATTAGCGCGAATGGCTAATTCCGCTTCAATGGGGTGCCGGGTGCGGGACTCGAACCCGCACGCCCTCTCGGGCAGAAGTGTTTGAGACTTCAGTGTCTACCTGTTCCACCAACCCGGCCGGACCGCACGGGACAGCTTACCCTGTGGGACCGCGCGACGTCTCGCAGGTAGGCTCTGGGAGCACAACCTGCCTGGAACGAGGAGACCCGTGAGCGCCGCCGAGCCCGAGCAGCCCGTTGCCGCCGACGAGCAGTCGCACGTCCCCCCGCAGACGACCCGCGTGGTGATCGCCGAGGACGAGGCGCTGATCCGCCTGGATCTCAAGGAGATGCTGGAGGAGGAGGGCTACACGGTCGTCGGTGAGGCCGGGGACGGGCAGAAGGCGGTGGAGCTGGCCCGTGATCTCCGCCCGGACCTGGTGATCCTCGATGTGAAGATGCCCGTGCTGGACGGCATCTCCGCCGCGGAGCAGATCGGTGAGGAGAACATCGCCCCGGTGCTGATGCTGACGGCGTTCTCGCAGCGGGAACTGGTGGAGCGGGCGCGGGACGCCGGGGCCATGGCGTATCTGGTGAAGCCGTTCGGCAAGAGCGACGTGGTGCCGGCGATCGAGATGGCGGTCTCGCGCTTCACCCAGCTCAAGACCCTGGAGGCGGAGGTCGCGGACCTCTCGCAGCGGCTGGAGACCCGCAAGCTGGTCGACCGGGCGAAGTCCGTGCTGCAGACCGAGTACGGACTGACGGAGCCGGCGGCGTTCCGCTGGATCCAGAAGACGTCGATGGACCGGCGGATGTCGATGCAGCAGGTCGCGGAGGCGATCATCGAGGACGCCGAGGAGAAGAAGCGGCAGCAGCAGGCGTGATCCGCCCTCCGGCGCGGGGCGGGCGACCGTCACCGTGCCCGGCGGCGAGGGGCCGGCGGCGAGGAACAGAGGAAGGGGCCGGCGGCACCGGATGAACCGGTGCCGCCGGCCCCTTCCTCCCATTCATGCGGTTCATCCGGTTCATCCGGGGTGAAGCGTGCCCCGGGGCGCAGATCGCGGTGACCGGCGCCCCGGGAAGGGGGTCAGTCCTCGCCGAGGTAGGCCTTGCGCACGGACTCGTCGTGGAGCAGGTCCTGCCCGGTGCCGGAGAGGACGATCTTGCCGATCTCCATCACATGTCCGTGGTCGGCGAGGGAGAGGGCGGCCTGGGCGTTCTGCTCGACGAGCAGGATGGTGGTGCCCTGGGCCCGGAGTTCGCCGATGGTCTCCATGATCTTCTGCATCATGATGGGGGAGAGGCCCATGGAGGGCTCGTCCAGCATGAGCAGCTTGGGGCGGGACATCAGGGCGCGGCCCATGGCGAGCATCTGCTGCTCGCCGCCGGAGAGGGTGCCGGCGGGCTGTTTGCGCCGTTCGCCGAGGATGGGGAAGCGCTCGTAGGCGCGTTCGATGTCCTGGGCGATGCCGGCGTTGTCCTTCCGGAGGAAGGCGCCGAGCTGGAGGTTCTCCGCGATGGTGAGCCGGGGGAAGATGTGGCGTCCCTCGGGGGAGTGCGCGAGTCCCAACTCGACGATCTTGTGGGCCGGGACGCCGTTGAGCTTGCGGCCGTCGAAGACGACGGTGCCGCCGAGCGGCTTGAGCAGCCCGGAGAGGGTGCGCAGGGTGGTCGTCTTGCCGGCGCCGTTGGTGCCGATCAGGGTGACGACCTGGCCGGCCTCGACGCTGAAGGAGATGCCCTTGACGGCTTCGATCTTGCCGTAGGCGACCCGCAGGTTCTCGACCTCGAGCAGTGCGGTCATGCCTTCTCGCCTCCTTCGGTGCCCGCGGGGCCGTGGCCGCCGGTGTCGTTCCGTGCCCCGGGGTCTGGTGTTCCGGTGGGGCGTTCCGCGGTGGTGGCCGGGGCGCCGTCCGCGGCTCCGGGCCCGTCCTCCGCGCCGCCGGGGCGGCTCGCGGCGGCGACCTCTTCGGGCGGGGTGCCGAGGTAGGCGGCGATGACGCGCTCGTCGCGCTGGACGACCTCGGGGGTGCCTTCGAGGAGTTTCTCCCCCTGGACGAGGACGGCGACGCGGTCGCAGAGGTTGAAGATGAACCGCATGTCGTGCTCGATGACGAGGACGGCGATGCCCTGGTCGCGGACGGCGAAGACGAGTTCCTGGGTGGCCAGGGTCTCCTGCGGGTTCATGCCCGCGGTGGGTTCGTCGAGCAGGAGCAGGCCGGGGTCGCTGGCGAGGGCGCGGGCGATCTCGAGCTTGCGCTGTTCGCCGTAGGGGAGGTTGCGGGCGAGGTGGTCGCGCTTGCCGGCGAGGCCGGTGAACTCCAGGAGTTCCATGGCGCGTGCCTCGGACTCGGCCTCGGCCTTCTTGAAGCGCGGGCCGCGCAGGAGCGCGGCGAGGAGTCCTTCGCGGGTGCGGGTGTGCCGGCCGACGAGGACGTTCTCCAGGACGGTCATGTTGGGGAAGAGGCGGATGTTCTGGAAGGTGCGCGCGATACCGGCCTGGGTGACGAGGTGGGACCGGGAGGGCAGCACCGTGCCGCGGTAGGCGACGCGTCCCTCGGTGGGGACGTAGAGGCCGGTGAGGCAGTTGAAGAAGGTGGTCTTGCCGGCGCCGTTGGGGCCGATGAGGCCGACGATCTCGCCGCTGTTGACGGTGAGGTCGACACTCTTGACCGCCGTGAGGCCGCCGAAGCGCATGGTGACGCCGGTGGCTTCGAGGACGGTGCCTCCTTCGCCGGTGCCGGTGGCGGCGGGTGTGGTGGTGTGCGTGGTCATGTGGGTCAGCCCTCCGCCTTGCCGGGGCCGGTGGTGCCGGGGTCGTTGGGTCCGTCCGGTCCGCCGGTCGTGCCGTTGCCGTTGCCGTCGACGGGGGCGAGGGCCTTGGCGTCGGGGACGTCCAGCTGCCCGGTCTCGTGGAACTCGAGCTGCTTACGGCGGTCCGCGACCAGCCCTTCGGGGCGGAACCGCATCAGCAGGACGAGGGCGACCCCGAAGAGCAGCAGCTGGTACTCGCCGATGAACTGGAGCTTGGCCGGGATGAGGAAGAGCAGCGCGGCGCCGATGAGGGGGCCGCCGACGGTGCCCATGCCGCCGAGGATGACGGCGGCGAGCAGGAACGCCGAGTTGGGCGGCACGGCCTCGACGAACTTGTACTGCTCGGGGTCGATCGAGGAGACGGCGTGCGCCTGGACGGTGCCGGCGAGGCCGGCGAGGGTGGCGCCGAGGGCGAAGGCGATCAGCTTGAAGCGGAACGCGTTGATGCCCATGGCGCGGGCGGCCGTCTCGTCCTCGCGGATGGCGACCCAGGCGCGCCCGATCCGGGAGGAGTCGGAGCGCCGGAAGACGGAGACCACGATGACGGTGAAGAACAGCATCAGCCAGAAGTAGTTGGCCGAGCGGGTGAAGTCGAACCCGAGGAAGCTGTGGGTCTCGCCGAAGTTGAACCCGAGGATCTCCAGGTCGGGGATCTGCGGGATGCCGGTGGAGCCGTTGGTGACGGCGGGGCCGGAGATCCCGTCGAGGTTCTGCATGCCGATGCGGAAGATCTCGCCGAAGCCGAGGGTGACGATGGCGAGGTAGTCGCCGCGGAGCCGCAGGGTCGGGGCGCCGATGAGGACGCCGAAGATGAGCGAGGCGAGGGCCCCGGTGAGGACGGCGGCCCAGAAGGGGAACTTCAGGCCGACGCTGGAGTAGGGCGAGCCGGAGACCAGGGCGGCGGTGTAGGCGCCGACGCCGAGGAAGGCGACGTATCCGAGGTCCAGCAGGCCGGCGAGGCCGACGACGACGTTCAGTCCGAGCGCGACGGTGGCGAAGATCAGGATGTTCGCGGCGATCGAGGTGAACTGGTTGTCGCTCTGGAGGAAGGGGAAGGCCGCGGCGGCGACGAAGGCCGCGGCGATGGAGACGTTGCGGTGCCGGGCGGTGAGCCGGCTGACGCGCCGGATGAGTCCCGCCTTGGCCAGGGCCGGGGCGGCGCAGCCGGTGAGCAGGAGGAAGCCGACGAAGAGTTCCCCGTACTCGGTGGCGATGCCGTAGGTGAAGACGTACAGCACGACGGCGAAGGCGCCGGCGATGAGGAGGATCTCGGCCCAGTCCGGGAGGGCCCGGGCGGGGCGGGGGGCGGGGGCCTGGAGGGAGTGGCGCAGCCGCTGGATCGCGGGGGCGCCGGTGCCGGACGGGCCGTCGGTGCCGGCGGGGGTGTCGGCGGGGAGGCCGAGGGCGCCGGCGAGGGCGAGCAGGGAGCCGGCGGTGGCGATCCAGGCGCCGGGTTCGAGGTTGACGACCCCGCCGAGGGTGACGGAGATCGCTCCGGCGGCGTACCAGGTGGTGGCGAAGGTGCCGGCGGTGAGGAGGACGAGGGGGGCGGTGGTGCCGCCGGGGGTGAGCCAGCGCAGGCCGCGGACGCCGTGTCCGGAGGCGAGGAAGAGGAGGACGAGGAGGGCGCCGGTGAGGGTGAGGACCTGGAGGCCGCCGGGGTAGCCGGTGACGGTGAGGTTGCCGGGGAAGGCCCTGGTCCAGGTCCAGGGGAGGAAGGTGGCGGCGAGGGTGAGGACGGCTCCGGCGGTGGTGACGGCGCGCGCGGTTCCCGCGGGGAGCGGCAGTGTGCCGGGGGTGGGCGCGGGGCCCGGCCGGGCTGGGGCGGTGGCGGTGGGGTGGGTCGTCGTCATGGTGATCACGCCCGATCCGTGACGCGTTCGCCGAGCAGCCCCTGTGGCCGGAGCAGCAGGACGAGGATGAGCAGGACGAAGGCCCAGACGTCCTTCCACGCGCCGCCCCCGAAGAGTTCCATGCCGGGGATGTACTCGATGTAGGCGGTGGCCATGGCTTCGGTGAAGCCGAGGACGAGGCCGCCGATCATGGCGCCGTAGATGTTGCCGATGCCGCCGAGGACGGCGGCGGTGAAGGCCTTGAGCCCGGCGATGAAGCCCATCTTGAAGTCGACCTGGCCGTACTTGAGGCCGTGGGCGATGGCGGCGATGGCGGCGAAGGCGGCGCCGATGGCGAAGGCGGTGACGATGATGCGGTCGGTGTTGATGCCCATGAGCTTGGCGGTGTCCGGGTCCTGCGAGGTGGCCTGCATGGCGCGGCCGGTGCGGGACTTGGAGACGAAGAGCGCCAGGACGATCATGCACAGCGGGGCGGCGGTGATGAGGAAGAGCTCGCCGCGCTGGATGGAGAACGCGCCCAGGTCGATGGGGTCCCCGCCGAACTGGGGGAAGGGCCGGGCCTTCTTGGCGTCGGGGTAGAACGCCCAGATGGCCTGCTGGAGCGCGATGGAGAGGCCGATGGCGGTGATGAGGGGGGCCAGCCGGGGGCCGCCGCGCAGCGGGCGGTAGGCGAAGCGTTCGGCGCCCATGCCGACGAGGACCGAGCAGGCCATGCCCAGCAGGAGCATGAGGGGCAGGGCGAGGGCGATCGAGGTGCCGGAGGGGAGGAGGAGCCAGGCGGTGAGGGCGCCGAATCCTCCGATCATGAAGATCTCGCCATGGGCGAAGTTGATGAGCTGGACTATGCCGTAGACCATGGTGTACCCGATGGCGATCAAGCCGTACATCGCTCCGAGTATCAGGCCGTTGGCGAGCTGCTGCGGCAGGTCGTGCACCGCTGGGCCTCCGAAGATGGGTGGTGGATACGGCTGCGCGGGGACGCCGGTGGCGCCCCCGCGCGGCTGCAGTGATGCGGTTCGGGTGGGCGGTGTGCCCGGGTCAGTCCTTGTACTCGCCGGTCTTGACGACGCTGTGCGTGCCGTTCTTGACCTCGTAGAGGGAGAGCTGCCGGTTGGTGGTGTCGCCGTACTCGTCGAAGGAGACGGCGCCGCTGACCCCTTCGAAGGAGACCTTCTGGACGGCTTCGACGACCTTGCTGCGGGTGTCGTTGATGTTGTCGGGGAGCTTGCCGTCGTTCCCCTCGACGACCGCCTTCACGGCCTGGATGATCGCCCAGGTGCTGTCGTAGGAGTAACCGCCGTAGGCCTCGTAGGGCAGGTCGTAGCCGGCGGCCTCGTAGTCCTTCATGAAGGTCTTGGCCGTGTCGAGGGTCTCCAGGGGCGCGCCGACGGAGGTGGCGATGTCACCTTCGGAGTTCTTCTTGGCGAGCTTGACGTACTCGCCGCTGTAGAGGGCGTCGCCGCCGACGGTGGGGATCTTGGCCCCGGCCTTCTTGATCTGGTCGGCGAGGGGGGCGCCGGCCGGGTACTCGCCGCCGTAGTAGACGAACTCCGCGTCGGAGTTGGAGACCTTGGTGGCGATGGCCGAGAAGTCGGTGTCCTCGGGGTTGATGTGGTCGGTGCCCACGACCTCGCCGCCGAGCTTGACGAATTCGTCCTTGAAGGTGCCGGCGAGACCGGCGCCGTAGGTCTTCTTGTCGTCGATGACGAAGACCTTCTTGAGCTTCTTCTCCTCGAACATGTACTGGGCGGCGTAGGGGCCCTGCACGGCGTCCGTGGTGGAGGTGCGGAAGTAGGTCTTGAAGGGGCGGACCTTCTTGCCGTCGCGCCAGTCCTTGCCCTGGGTGAGCTCGGGGGCGGTGTTGGCCGGGGAGATGAGGGCCATGTCGGCCTGGTCGAAGGCCTTCTGCATCGGCGGGGCGACGTTGGAGTTCAGCGGGCCGATGGCGCCGACCGCCTCCTTGTTGTCGATGATGCGGTTGGCGTTCTGCTGGCCGGTGCCGGGCTGGGCGACGTCGTCCAGCGCCAGCAGCTTGAAGGTGACGCCCTCGACTTCCTTGTTCTTGTTGGCCGTCTTCACGGCCAGTTCCGCGGAGTTCTTGATGCCCTGGCCGAGCGCGGAGAGCTTGCCGGAGAGCGGGGCGTCGACGCCGATCACGACGGTGGTGCTGCCGCCGTCACCGCCGCCTCCTGCGCTGTCGTCGCGTGAGCCGCAGGCGGTGAGTGTGAGTGCCCCCGCGGTGACCGCGGTGGTGAGTACGAGCAAGGAACGGTGACGCACGATCTGTCCTTTCCCCTGGCGCGGCCTTCTCGCCTGAGTGGGCCGTGTCGCGTCGCCGGGCGGCGTGGGGGGTGGAAGAGGTGCTGCGTGTTGCCCCTGGCACGGGTGGTGCTGGTGGCGTGGAGGGGGTGTCCGTGGGCCTGCCCGGAGTCGCGGTAACTGGCGGTGAATATATGGGGAGGAGCTGCGCCCCGGCAGATGCTGGTCAAGGATGTGACGCTCTTGTTATGCCGGGTGTCCCCGCAGGCGCCGGCCCCGGGACCGCGTGGGCGCCCGGGCGGTGGCCGGACGGGCAGCGGACGGCCCGGAATCATTGATTCCGCAGTTCGGCGGAGGGGTGCCGGCGAAACCTCCCGGAGGGGGGTCCGCATATCGTGCGCCCTTCCGGGACGCGGGGCGCGGTGGCGCGGGAGGGTCCGGTTCCGGGGAGGGCCGTTCGGCAGTTGTGTTACGCAGCGTTACGATTGGGTGAGCGGAACGGACGTTTCGGACACGTTCCGTGGGCGGTCCCGGGCCCGTGCGCCCGGCGCGCGCCGGGCGGGGTGGACGCCCTCGTGCCCGGGGCGGCCGGCCGGCGGGGCAGGGGCGGGAGCGAGCGGTCAGGGGAGCCCGCGAGCCCTGTGGGACGTGCGGGACGTGCGGGACGCGGAGCGCGCGGAAAGGGCGCGGGCGGGGAGCCGCGCTTCCGGGGGTTCGCGGGACTGCCCGCACGGGCCGCCGGGGACCGGCGCCGGACCGGGTGCCCCGCGGCGGCCGGGTCTGGTGCTGCGCGCGGCCGCGGGCACCGGCGGGCCGCGCGGCGCCGGGACCGGGCGTTCCGTTTCCCGCCGCCCGCATCCCGCCCGCTTCGCGCGCGGACCGCGCGGAAGGGGTTCCCGTTCGCGCCGCCCTCGGCACGGTGGGCGGCCCGGCCGGGGCGGGCCGGCCGATCCCGGCGGGACGCGTGGCCCACCGCCGGACGGGCCGCCGGGCGGGCCAACGGCCGGACCGGCCTCCGGGTCCGGCGGACGGCGGCGGGCTGTCACCCGGGCCGGGGCCGGTCTCAGCCGGTGGGGGCGTCCTTGAGCAGGCAGGTGAGCCGGGCGGTGCAGACCCGCTTGCCGTCCTCGTCGGTGATGACCGTCTCGTAGGTGGCGGTGGAGCGCCCACGGTGCACGGGGGTGGCGACCCCGGTGACCACACCGGAGCGGACGCCCCGGTGGTGGGTGCAGTTGAGGTCGACGCCCACGGCGATCTTGCCCGGACCGCCGTGGAGCATGGCCCCCACCGACCCCAGGGTCTCGGCGAGCACCGCGGAGGCGCCGCCGTGGAGCAGGCCGTAGGGCTGGGTGTTGCCCTCGACCGGCAGGGTGCCGGTGACCCGCTCCGGGGAGGCCTCCCGGATCTCCAGCCCCATCCGGGTGCCCAGGTGCCCCGCGGAGAACAGGGCGGCGAGGTCCACGCCGAGACCGGCGTACTGGTCCAGGATCTCCTGGGGGAAGGTGATGGGGCTGTGCTCGCCCATGCTGCGGGACTCCGGCTTCTCCTCGGGGCACGGCGGCGCGCCGTGGCGGTCGGTGCAGTGTGCACCGTCCCCTGGGGCGGGCGCTGTGGGGCAGGTCACGGGGCGGGGGACGGGGCGGGTTCGAGGCGGACGACGACGGACTTGGAGACGGGGGTGTTGCTCCGGTCCGCGGTGGCGTCCAGCGGCACCAGCACATTGGTCTCCGGGTAGTACGCGGCGGCGCAGCCCCGGGCGGTGGGGTAGTGCACGACGCGGAAGCCGGGGGCGCGGCGCTCGGTGCCGTCGGTCCACTCGCCGACGAGATCGGCGTAGGAGCCGTCGGCGAAGCCGAGCGCGCCGGCGTCCTCGGGGTGGACCAGGACGACCCGGCGGCCGCCGCGGATGCCGCGGTAGTGGTCGTCGAGGCCGTAGATGGTGGTGTTGTACTGGTCGTGCGAGCGGAGGGTCTGCAGCAGCAGCCGCCCCTCGGGCAGCTCCGGGTACTCCAGCGGCGCCGCGGTGAAGTTGGCCTTGCCGGTGGCGGTGGGGAAGCGGCGCTCGTCACGGGGGGCGTGCGGCAGGGTGAATCCGCCGGGGCGCGCCACCTTCGCCTCGAAGTCCTCGAAGCCGGGGACGACGCGCGAGATCCGTTCGCGGATCAGCCGGTAGTCCCCCTCGAACTCCTCCCAGGGGATCTCCCCGCCCGGGCCGCCGTCGAGGACCCGGCGGGCGAGGCGGCTCACGATGGCGGGTTCGGAGAGCAGGCCGGGGCTCGCCGGGTCCAGGCGCCCGCGGGAGCCGTGCACCATGCCCATGGAGTCCTCGACGGTGACGAACTGATCGCCGGTGGCCTGCCGGTCGCGTTCGGTGCGGCCGAGGGTGGGCAGGATCAGCGCCCGCGCGCCGGTCACGGCGTGGGAGCGGTTCAGCTTGGTGGAGACGTGCACGGTGAGCCGGGCGCGGCGCATCGCGGCCTCGGTGACGTCCGTGTCGGGTGAGGCGGCGACGAAGTTGCCGCCCATGGCGAAGAAGACCCCCGCGGTGCCGTCGCGGAGGGCGCGGATGGAGTCGACGACGTCGAGGCCGTGGCGCCGGGGCGGGGCGAAGCCGAACTCCTTCTCCAGGGCGTCGAGGAAGGCGGGCGTGGGGCGTTCGGTGATGCCCATGGTCCGGTCGCCCTGGACGTTGCTGTGGCCGCGCACGGGGCAGACGCCGGCGCCGGGGCGGCCGATGTTGCCGCGGAGCAGCAGGAAGTTGACGATCTCGCGGATGGTGGGGACGGCGTGCTTGTGCTGGGTGAGCCCCATCGCCCAGCAGACGACGATCGACCGGGCGCCGAGCACCATCTCCAGGGCCGCGTCGATGTCGGCGCGGTCCAGGCCGGTGGCGCGGAGGGTCTCCGCCGGGTCGGCGGCGCGCGCCGCGGCGGCGAACTCCTCGTAGCCGTGGGTGTGCTCGCCGATGAAGGCGTGGTCGAGGGGGCGGGGGCCGTCCGCGCCGGGCGGCAGGGCGTCGTCGGCGGCGAGCAGGAGCCGGCTCAGCTCCCGGAAGAGGGCCTGGTCGCCGCCGAGGCGGATCTGCAGGAAGAGGTCGGTGAGCTCGGTGCCGCGACCGGCCATCCCGCGGGCGTTCTGCGGGTTGCGGAAGCGGATCATGCCCGCCTCGGGCAGCGGGTTGACGGTGATGATCCGCGCCCCGGCGGCCTTCGCCGCCTCCAGCGCGGAGAGCATCCGCGGGTGGTTGGTGCCCGGGTTCTGCCCGGCGACGATGATCAGGTCGGCGCGGTTCAGGTCCTCCAGGAGGACGCTGCCCTTGCCGACGCCGATGGTCTCGGTGAGCGCCTCGCCCGAGGACTCGTGGCAGAGGTTGGAGCAGTCCGGGAGGTTGTTGGTGCCCAGGGCGCGGGCGAAGAGCTGGTAGAGGAACGCGGCCTCGTTGCTCGTCCGGCCGGAGGTGTAGAAGAGGGCTTCGTCGGGCGAGCCGAGGGCGCGCAGCTCCTCGGCGACGATGTCGAACGCCCGGTCCCAGCTCACCGGTTCGTAGTGGGTGCCCCCCTCGGGGAGGTACATCGGGCCGGTGAGCCGCCCCTGCTGGCCGAGCCAGTAGCCGCTACGCCCGGCGAGGTCGGCGACGGAGTGCTCGGCGAAGAAGTCCGGGGTGACCCGGCGCAGGGTGGCCTCCTCGGCGACGGCCTTGGCGCCGTTCTCGCAGAACTCGGCGGTGTGCCGGTCCTCCGCCTCCGGCCAGGCGCAGCCGGGGCAGTCGAAACCTTCCTTCTGGTTGACGCGGAGGAGGGTGAGCGCGGTGCGCCGGGCCCCCATCTGCCGTCCCGCCATCCGCAGGGAGCGCCCCACGGCGGCCGGTCCGGCGGCGGACCGGGCCGGCGGGCCGACCTCGGGGGCGTCCTGGGCCGGGTCGCTTACGGGGGGCTTGGCTGCCATGACGTTCTCCCTGGGGCTCCCGGAGGCGGGTGGGCGTCGTTCGATCTTGCCACGCCGGGGCGGTGGTGGTCACGGGGTGGGGGGTGGGGACGGCCCGGTACGTCCGGAGACCGGCCCGGGCGCCCCGGCCGCACGCCGCCCGCCACCCGTCACCCGCCGCCGGGAGCCGGGTGACCGGGGAGTGTCGGTGGGGTCTGGCAGGATCGTCCCCGTGGCGAAGACAGCAGCGAAGAAGACATCGGCGGCCGTCCCCCCGGGGGACGGGCGGCCCCGGCTCATGCTCATGGACGGGCACTCCCTGGCGTACCGCGCGTTCTTCGCGCTGCCCGCGGAGAACTTCACGACGAGCATGGGACAGCCCACCAACGCCATCTACGGCTTCGCGTCGATGCTGGCCAACACGGTGCGTGACGAGGCGCCGACGCATCTGGCCGTCGCCTTCGACGTCTCCCGCGTGACCTGGCGCTCCGAGGAGTTCGCGGAGTACAAGGCCAACCGCTCCAAGACGCCCGACGAGTTCCGCGGCCAGGTGGAGCTGATCGGCGAGCTGCTCGACACCATGCGGATCCCCCGGTTCGCGATCGAGGGCTACGAGGCCGACGACGTCATCGCCACCCTCGCCACCCAGGCGGAGGCCGCCGGCTACGAGGTGCTGATCGTCACCGGCGACCGGGATTCCTTCCAGCTCGTCAGCGACCACGTGACGGTGCTGTACCCCACGAAGGGCGTCTCGGAGCTGACCCGCTTCACCCCCGCGAAGGTCGAGGAGCGCTACGGGCTGACCCCGGCCCAGTACCCGGACTTCGCCGCGCTGCGGGGGGACCCGTCCGACAACCTCCCCGGCATCCCGGGCGTGGGGGAGAAGACCGCCGCCAAGTGGATCAGGCAGTTCGGTTCGTTCGACGAGCTGGTGGCGCGGGCCGATGAGGTCAAGGGCAAGGCCGGGGAGAATCTCCGGGAGCACCTGGACGCCGTCAAGCTCAACCACCGGCTCACCGGCCTGATAAAGGACGTCGAGCTGCCGGCCGGCCCGGAGGGGCTGGTCCGCGAGGCGTACGACCGCAAGGCGATGGCCGTGCTGCTGGACGCCCTGGAGATCCGCAACCCGAGCCTGCGGGAGCGGCTGGCCGCCGTGGACCCGGGAGCGGAGGACGAAGAGGGGCCCGCCCCGGCCGCCGGCGTCGAGGTCGACGGCGAGGTGCTCTCCGCCGGCGGTCTCGCCCCCTGGCTGGAGGTTCACGGCTCCGGGCCGCTGGGCCTGGCGTCCGTCGCCCACTGGGCGCAGGGCGGCGGCGGCGTCTCGGAGATCGCTCTCGCCGCGGGCGGCGGGCCGGCCGCCTGGTTCGACCCGGCCGGGCTGGACGAGGCCGACGAGCGGGCGTTCGCGGCCTGGCTCGCCGACGCCGGCCGGCCCAAGGTGGTGCACAAGGCGAAGGAGACGATGCGCGTCTTCGCCGAGCACGGCTGGACGCTCGACGGGGTCACCCTCGACACCGCGCTCGCCGCCTATCTGGTCCGGCCCGGCCGCCGCACCTTCGACCTGGACGCGCTGGCGCTGGAGTACCTGGGCCGGGAGCTGACGCCGGCCGCCGACGCCGGCGGTCAGCTCGCCCTCGGTGCCGACGAGGACGCGGAGCGCAACGCCCTGATGGTGGAGGCCCGCACGGTGCTGGACCTCGGCGGGACGCTGGAGGGGCGGCTGGAGGAGGTGGGCGCCGCCGGTCTGCTGCGCGACGTGGACCACCCGACCTCCCGGCTGCTGGCCCGGATGGAGCGGGCCGGGATCGCCGCCGACCGTGGCTGGCTGGAGCGAATGGAGCAGCAGTTCGCGGCCGCCGTGCAGCAGGCGGTCCGTGAGGCGCACGACGCGGTGGGCCGCGAGTTCAACCTCGGCTCGCCCAAGCAGCTCCAGGAGGTGTTCTTCGGCGAACTGGGCCTGCCGAAGACGAAGAAGACCAAGACCGGCTACACCACCGACGCCGACGCCCTGGCCTGGCTGGCGGGGCAGACCGACCACGAACTCCCCGTGATCATGCTGCGCCACCGGGAGCAGGCCCGGCTCCGCTCCACGGTCGAGGGGCTGATCAAATCCATCGCCCCCGACGGGCGCATCCACACCTCCTTCAACCAGACCGTCGCGGCGACCGGCCGGCTCTCCTCCACCGACCCCAATCTGCAGAACATCCCCGTCCGCACCGACGAGGGCCGCGCCATCCGCCGCGGCTTCGTCGTCGGCGAGGGGTACGAGTCGCTGCTGACGGCCGACTACAGCCAGATCGAGCTGCGGGTGATGGCCCACCTCTCCGAGGACGAGGGGCTCATCCAGGCCTTCCTCTCCGGCGAGGACCTGCACTCCACGGTGGCCTCCCAGGTCTTCGGCGTGGACCGCTCCCAGGTCGACCCGGAGATGCGCCGCAAGATCAAGGCCATGTCCTACGGCCTGGCGTACGGCCTCTCCGCGTTCGGCCTCTCCCAGCAGCTCGGCATCGAGGCGGCCGAGGCGCGGCGGCTGATGGACGACTACTTCGCGCGTTTCGGCGGCGTGCGGGACTACCTGCACCGGGTCGTGGAGGAAGCCCGCGCCACCGGCTACACCTCGACGATCCTGGGCCGCCGCCGCTATCTGCCCGACCTCAACAGCGACAACCGGCAGCGGCGGGAGGCCGCCGAGCGGATGGCGCTCAACGCGCCCATCCAGGGCACCGCCGCCGACATCGTCAAGATCGCGATGCTGGGCGTCGACCGGGCCCTGGCCGAGGAGGGCCTGCGCTCCCGCATCCTGCTCCAGGTGCACGACGAAATCGTGCTGGAGGTCGCCCCGGGCGAGCGCGGCCCGGTGGAGGAACTGGTCCGCCGGGAGATGGCGGGCGCCGCGGACCTGCGGGCCCCGCTGGACGTGGCCGTCGGTTTCGGCCGTGACTGGGAGTCGGCCGCGCACTGAGACCTCAGGGGCCTCGCGGGGGTGCCGGCCCGCGCTCCCCGGGGCCCCGGTCCGGCGGGGCCCCGGCCGCCCGCGCCCCGCGGGCGGGGCGCGCGGCGGGGCGCGGACGTCACCCGCCACGGGCGGCCCCGTCTCCGGTGGTGCCGCCGGTTCCCGCGCCGGGCACCGCGCCGGCCGGGCGCGCCGCGCCCGGGGAGCCGGCCCGCCGCCGCCCGCGCCGCACGCGCCGGCCGATCCGTACCGCCGCCGCGCGGGCCACCAGCCCGGCCGCGAGCCCGGCGCCCGCCCCGAACAGGGCGGCCGGCGCGTAGTCGACGAGCGTGTACTCCCACCCGGTCAGGGCGTGCTGCCGGACGCACCGGTGGACGGCGCCCGCCAGGGCGCACCCACCGAGGAACACCGCCCCGGTCCACCGGCCGGCCCCCGCCGGCCGGGGCGCGGACTCCACCCCCACCGCCTCGGGCGCCCGGCGCACCGCCGTCACCACGGCCACGGTGAGGATCACCAGCGCCAGTGCCGAACTGCCGTACTGCACCCAGAAGTGGAGCGGGTACCCCGCGACGGTCTCCCCGAGCGGCGGCACCAGCCGGACACCCCAGCGGCCGGGGTGGGTGAACGCGTCCCACACCACATGGGTCGCGGCGCCCAGAGCGGCCGACACCCAGAACCAGAACGCCCGCCGCCACCACGGCAGCCCCCGCCCCGGCCTCCCGCGCGCCGCCCCGTACACCCGCCGCCGCCACCGGGCGGGCACCAGAACGGCCAGCGGCTCGCGCAGCACCGGCCAGGCGCCGACGAGTACCGCGCTGAGCAGCACGTCCACGGTGAGCACTCCGGCGAGGGAGTGGGTGACCCCGCCGAAGGCGGTCGCACCGGGGACCAGGGACCCCGCGTAGTACGTCAGGTCGGGCGCGAACGAGCCGGCCACCAGGGCCGGGGCCACCAGCGGCCCGCGCGCCCGCCCGGACCGCCGCAGCAGCGGCAGCACGGCCGCCGCGTGGCTGAGTGTGAACGGCATGATCCCCCTCGGTCCGCCCGGCGGTGCGCCGGGGAGCACCCGTGTGCCCACCGGGGGCGACGCCCCGGCCGCGTCCGGGGTTCGCGCCGGACCCGGAGATCCGGGCCACGGAGGCCGCTTTGCCCGCGCGCCGGGTCGCTCCCCCCGCTCTTCCCCCGCGCGCCCGGCCGTTCCCGCCGCGCCCCGGCGGACGCCGCTGCGGGGGGCGCGCCACCGTGCCGCCGGTTCACCACCGCCCCTTTCCGTGCCGTTCCGGTGCGGGCGGTCACCTCCGTGGGCGACCGGGGTGACCCGCGCTCCGGTGCGCCGGTGGAAATGCGGTGAAACATCCCCAGGGCCGGGTGCCCGGGGAGCGGAAGGTGGCGTAGTGTCACGGCAGTTGCCGTGGCGGCCCGCAGCGGCGGTGTGCGGCACGGGTGGTGTCGGAGGGGCGGCGGTCCACGCCCCGTGGTCCAGGGGAGGGACACACGTATGGCAGCGCACATCGGCCGACGGCTTCGCAGGGGGGCGGCAACGACAGCCGTCGCGGCGGTCGCGATGGCCGCGCTGACCGCCTCCCAGGCGCCCGGCCTGGTCTCCCCCGAGAACGAGCGCACCCCGGCCGGCTCGCCCGCCGACGACCTGCCCATCGACGGCGGCTCGCCGTACCACACGGATCTGCCGCCCCTGCGCACCCCGGACAAGCCCGGTACGTCCACCCGCCTGCCGGGGGTGAAGGACCCGGCCTCCGGGATCCCCGCCACCGTCCTCGACGCCTACCGGCAGGCCGAGGCCGCGCTCGCGGTGAGCAACCCCGGCTGCAACCTCCCGTGGGAGTTGCTCGCGGCCATCGGCAAGGTGGAGTCGGGCCACGCCCGTGGCGGTGCCGTGGACGCCGAGGGCACCACGCTCACCCCGATCCGCGGCCCCCAGCTCAACGGCGACGGCTTCGCCAGGATCGCGGACACCGACGGCGGGACGTACGACGGCGACACCAGCTTCGACCGGGCCGTCGGCCCCATGCAGTTCATCCCCTCCACGTGGATGCGGTGGAGCGCCGACGGCAACGGAGACGGCGCCAAGGACCCGAACAACATCTACGACGCCGCGCTCGCCGCCGGCCGCTACCTCTGCGCCGGCGGACGCGACCTGGCCGACCCGGGTGACCTGGAGCGGGCCATCCTCGGCTACAACCCCTCGCGGGAGTATCTGAACACCGTCCTGACCTGGCTGGAGTCCTACCGCAAGGGCACGCACGAGGTGCCGGACGGCACCGGTGTCCTGCCCACCACCCCCGGCGCGGGAAGCGGTGCCGGGAGCGGCGGGAAGGGCTCCGGCAGCGGCGTGACCCCGGGCACGGGCGGCACGGGCCCGGGCGGGAAGGAGGCCACGGCCCCCTCCGGCCGGGACGGGAAGCCGGGCGAGCCCGGCAGGCCCGGCACGCCGGACCGGCCGGCCGACCCGGACCGGCCCACGGTCAGCGCCAGTGGCACCGTCCGTCCCGGCGGCGGCTCCCCGACCGGCACCTCCCCGAGCCCCTCCGCCCCGGAGACGACGGAGCCCGGCGACGGCCCGGGTGAGGGAGAGACCACCCCGCCGGCCGAGTGCCCCACGGACTCCGCCTCCCCCAGCCCGTCACCCAGCGACGGCTCCGGCTCTCCCGCTCCCTCGGCCTCGCCGAGCGCGTCGCCCAGTGGCAGCGGTTCCCCCACCACCTCGCCGGGTGACGATCCGGAGGAGCCGGAGGACGGCGCGGAGGACCCCGGCGATCCGGACGACCCGTGCGGCGACCGGGACGCCGAGGACGGCGACGGCAAGGACGGCGAGGACGGCGACGGCAAGGACACCGTGGCCGAGCCGGCGGCGGCTCCCACCGCCGGTTCCCTCATCGGCACCGCCCTGGCCCGGCTCACCTCCGCCTGAACCACTCCGTCCCGGTGCGCCGCCCCTCGCGGGACGGTGCGCCGGGACGTGCCACGCCTCCGGGCCTTGCCGTTCCGGCCCCGCCACGTACCGTCCCTTGCCGTTTGCCGTTTGCCTTTGCCGCTCGCCGGCGGCTCGCCCGGCCGCGTGCCGGGGCCGTCCGCCAAGGCTGTGCGCCAAGGCCGTGCGCCGGGGCGGTGCGCGAGCTGTGCCCGCCGTCCGGCCACCCCGTTCGGCTCCGGGGCCCGGCCGCGGACCCGGCCCCGGAGCCCGCGGCGGGGAACGCCTCGCCGGGCAGGCCGGCCGGGGCCCGCGGGCGCGTCAGCCGCCGCCCGGCCGCCGGCTGGTGCGGCGGGTGGGCTCGGCGCCGGCCGGGTCCTCCGGCCACGGGTGCTTCGGGTAACGGCCGCGGAGCTCGGCCCGTACGGAGCGGTAGCCCGTACGCCAGAACGACGCCAGGTCCGCGGTCACCGCGGCCGGACGGCCGGCGGGGGAGAGCAGGTGCACCAGCAGCGGCACCCGGCCGTCCGCGATCCGCGGGGTCTCCTGCCACCCGAACAGCTCCTGGATCTTGACCGCCAGCACCGGCTGCCCCTCGCCGTAGTCGATCCGCACCCGTGAACCGCTGGGCACGGTGATCCGGTCCGGCGCCAGCTCGTCCAGCCGCGCCGCCTCACCCGTGGCCCACGGGAGCAGGGCGGACAAGGCGCGCCCGGCGTCGATCCGCTCCAGGTCGGCCCGGCGGTTCGCGCGTTCCAGCGCGGCCCCCAGCCACTCCTCGGCGCGGGCCGGGGCCAGCAGTGCCTCGTCCGACACCTCCGGCCAGGGCCCGCCCAGCTCGCGGTGGAGGAAGGCCATCCGCTGCCGCAGCCGCACCGCTTCCGCCGGCCAGCGCAGCAGGCCCGTACCCTCCCGTCGCAGACCGGTGAGGAGCGCGGCCCGCACCGCGGCCCGTTCCGGCGCGCGCAGCGGGCGCGCGGAGAGTTCCAGCGCCCCCAGCCGCTCCACGCGCCGGGCCACCACATCGCCGCGCTCCTCGGACCAGCGCACTTCCTCGGCGTCCGAACCCAGCGGCGCGGCCGCCCACCGGGCGGTCGCCTCATCGAGGACGGCGGCCAGCCGCACCCGGGCGGACGCGGCGGTCACCGGACGGTCCGCGACGGCCACGGCCAGCCACGCGGCGGCGGCGAGCGGTGAACCGGCCGCGGTCTCCGCGCCGGTGCCGGAGGCCATGAGGAACGCCCCGTCCCCGCGCCGCCGCGCCACCCGCTCGGGAAAGGCCAGCGCGGCCATCACCCCGGCCGCCGCGTCGTCGGGGAGCCCTCGCCCGGTGGCGGCCGGCGCCGAGCCCCCGCCGTCACCCGGGCCCGCCACGCCACCCGCCGGGGCCGCCTCGGTGCCCTCGCCGTCCCCGCCGTCCCCGTCCCCCCGTACGGACACGCCCGCCGCCAGGGCGCGTTCCAGCCGGCGGGCCTCCCGGCGCCAGCGCTCCGGGTAGGTCCCGGCAGCGGGGCGATCCGGACCGCCGGGCCGCCCACCCCGCCCGCCGCCCTCCGCCCGTACCGCGCGCCACACCGCCGCCAGATCGTCGCCCAGCGCGCGCGGCGGCTCCTCGGAGAGGAGTGCCACCAGCTCCGCGGCCCGCCGCGCGCCCACCTCCGGAGCCCCGTCCAGCAGGGCCCGGGCCAGACGGGGGTGCAGCCCGGTCCGGGCCATCCGCCTCCCCCGCCCGGTCGGCCGCCCGTCCCGGTCCACGGCCCCCACGGCGGTCAGCACCTCGCGGGCCGCGGCCATCGCCCCGGCCGGCGGCCGGTCCAGCAGCGCCAGCCCGCTCGCGTCCGGATCGCCCCAGCAGGCCACGTGCAGGGCGAAGGGCGCCAGATCGGCCACCGCGATCTCCGGCGAGGGCCGGCGCGGCAACCGCCCGTCCTCCGCCTCCGACCAGCAGCGCAGGGCCAGGCCGGGCGCCTGGCGCCCCGCGCGGCCGGCCCGCTGCGCCGCCCCGGCGGCCGACACCCGGACCGTGGTCAGCGCCCCGAGGCCGCGCCCGTGGTCCATCCGCGGTTCCCGCGCCAGCCCCGCGTCGACGACGGTCCGCACACCCGGAACGGTCAGGCTGGACTCGGCCACGGCCGTCGAGAGCACCACCCGCCGCCGCTCCCCGCCCCCGCGCACCACCGCCTCCTGCACGGCCGCCGGAGCCTGCCCGTGCAGGCGCAGCACCTCGGCGCCGCTCCCGGCCAGGGCCCCCGCGACCCGCGCGATCTCCCCCACCCCGGGCAGGAAGCAGAGCACGTCCCCGTCCCCCTCGCGCAGCGCCCCCCGCACGGTCGCGGCGACGTGGTCCAGCAGGGCCGGGTCCACCCGGGTGCCGTGCGGCGGGCGCACCGGCCGGGGCGGGGGCGCGTGGCGGATCTCCACGGGGTACGCGCGCCCCTCGGCCCGGATGACCGGGGCGGGGGTCCCGGTGTCCTCCGGGTGGCCGGGGGCGCCGGATCCCGCCCCGCCGAGCAGCCACGCCCAGGCGCCCGTGTCCGTCGTTGCGGAGGCCGCGACCAGCCACAGCTCCGGCCGGAGCGCCGCCCGCACGTCGAGCAGGAAGGCGGCGGCCGTGTCGGCGTCGAGATGCCGCTCGTGGCACTCGTCGAGCAGCACCGCGTCCACCCCGGGCAGTTCGGGGTCACGCTGCAACCGCTGGAGCAGCACCCCGGTGGTGACCACCTCCACGACCGTCCGCGGTCCCGCCCTGCGCTCCCCGCGCACCGTGAACCCGACCCGCCCGCCGGTCTCCTCGCCGAGCAGCCAGGCCATCCGGCGGGCGGCGGCCCGGACCGCCATCCGGCGGGGCTCCGCCACCAGGACCCGGCGCGCCGGGCCCGGTGACGGCGGGCCGCCGGACGGCGGGACGAGCCCGGCGAGCGCGAGCGGCACCAGCGTGGTCTTGCCCGTACCGGGCGGCGCCTCCAGCACGGCGGCGCCGTGCCCGTCGAGGGCGGCCAGCAGCCGGGGCACGGCGGTACGCACCGGCAGTTCGAACATCGCGTCGGTCCGGGTCACGGCACCAGTCTCCCGTGACCCGGTTCCCCGCCCCGCCCCGGGACCCCACGGCCGCGGCCGTCCCGGAGGGGTGACCGCGGCTCACCGCTCCGGGGCCCACGGCGTCCCGGGACCTGCCGGCCCCGCCCGCGCCGCCGACCGTTCACGGGCGGGACCTCCGGCCCACCGGGCGCTCCCGGCCGTCGGGGCGCCGGTGCGGCCGCCGGCGCGGGCGCGCGTCCCGGGCGGCCGGGGCCCGGTCCGTGAGTCCTCAGTCCTTGACGCAGACGAAGACGGCCGTGCCCGGGATCAGCCGCCCGCGCAGCGGGGACCAGCCGCCCCACTCGTGCTCGTTCTCCTCGGGCCACTCCGGCTCCACCACGTCCAGCAGGCGGAAGCCGGCCGTGACGACGTCCCGCACCCGGTCGCCCAGCGTCCGGTGGTGCTCGACGTAGACGGCCCGGCCGCGCGCGTCCTCCTCCACGTAGGGCGTGCGGTCGAAGTACGAGCCGGAGACCGACAGCCCTTCCGGGCCGGGTTCGTCGGGGAAGGCCCAGCGGAAGGGGTGGGTGACGCTGAAGACCCAGCGGCCGCCGGGCCGCAGCACCCGGTGCACCTCGCGCAGGACCCGCACCGGGTCGGCGACGAAGGGCAGCGCCCCGTACGCGGAGCAGGCCAGGTCGAAGGAGTCCGCGGCGAACGGCAGCGCCCCGGCGTCGGCCTGGACGAGCGCCACACGGCCGGCCGCGCGCGCCGCCGGGGGACCGGTGGGCCCGGCACCCGCCGGGCCACCGTCCCTCCCGCCGCCCGCCGGGGCCGCCTCGGTGCCGCCCGCCCCGGCGCGGCCCGTCCCACCGTGGCCCGGCCCGGCCCGGCCGCCGAGCCGCAGCGCGTGCTGGAGCTGCCGGTGGGAGAGGTCGAGGGCCACCGGCCGGGCGCCCCGCGCCGCCAGCCAGCGCGAGCACTGCGCCGCGCCGGCCCCGATCTCCAGCACGTCCCGCCCGGCGAGCCCGGCGGCCGGCCCCAGCAGGCCGGCCGCCGCCTCGTCCAGCCCCTCCGGGCCCCAGACGAAGCGGTCGTCCCCCAGGAACGCGCCGTGCTCGGCCTGGTAGTCGTCGGCGTTCCGGTCCCACCAGCCGCGGCTGGCCCGGCTGCTCTCCGCGGCACCGCTCGCGCGGCGCGTGGCCGCCGCCTCCGGTTCGTCCTCTTGGTTCATCGCGCCCGTCGTCGTACTCTTCCGTCGTCCCGGGGCCGCTCCGGCCGCCGGGCGCCGCGTGATGCGGTCCTGCCGGAGGGTGACACCTGCCGGGTATGGGAGTTTCCACCCACCCTGAGCCCTTCGTGCATTGACCCTGTCCGGCCGCCCCCGTATGCTACAAGTTGCGCTGCGGGCCTGCGCGCCTCAGACAGAGCAGGTCGCGCTCGCATCTGTTGCGGTCCCCTCGGTCATCGGGACGCCGGCACTTCCCTCCGGAAGGTAAGGCGCCCCAGGGCTGTCCGGCTTCGGCGGTGCGATACGGGTTCTCGGCGTAGCAGTATCTACGACACCTTGTCCGTACCGGAGCCCTTTCCCACATGACGAGCAGCACCGAGGCAACCCGCACCACCCCGCAGGTGGCGGTCAACGACATCGGTTCCGAGGAAGAATTCCTCGCCGCGATCGATGAGACGATCAAGTACTTCAACGACGGCGACATCGTCGACGGCGTGATCGTGAAGGTCGACCGGGACGAGGTCCTGCTCGACATCGGTTACAAGACCGAAGGCGTCATCCCCTCCCGCGAGCTCTCGATCAAGCACGACGTCGACCCCAACGAGGTTGTGGCCGTCGGCGACGAGATCGAGGCCCTGGTCCTCCAGAAGGAGGACAAGGAAGGCCGCCTGATCCTCTCGAAGAAGCGCGCTCAGTACGAGCGTGCCTGGGGCACCATCGAGAAGATCAAGGAAGAGGACGGGATCGTCACCGGTACGGTCATCGAGGTCGTCAAGGGTGGTCTCATCCTCGACATCGGCCTCCGTGGCTTCCTCCCGGCGTCCCTCGTCGAGATGCGCCGCGTCCGCGACCTCCAGCCCTACGTGGGCAAGGAGCTCGAGGCGAAGATCATCGAGCTGGACAAGAACCGCAACAACGTGGTCCTGTCCCGCCGTGCCTGGCTGGAGCAGACCCAGAGCGAGGTCCGCCAGACCTTCCTCACCACGCTGCAGAAGGGCCAGGTGCGCTCCGGCGTCGTCTCCTCGATCGTCAACTTCGGCGCCTTCGTGGACCTCGGCGGCGTCGACGGCCTGGTCCACGTCTCCGAGCTGTCCTGGAAGCACATCGACCACCCCTCCGAGGTCGTCGAGGTCGGCCAGGAGGTCACGGTCGAGGTCCTGGACGTCGACATGGACCGCGAGCGGGTCTCCCTGTCGCTGAAGGCGACGCAGGAGGACCCGTGGCAGCAGTTCGCCCGGACCCACCAGATCGGGCAGGTCGTCCCCGGCAAGGTCACCAAGCTCGTCCCGTTCGGCGCGTTCGTCCGTGTGGACGAGGGCATCGAGGGCCTGGTGCACATCTCCGAGCTGGCCGAGCGCCACGTGGAGATCCCGGAGCAGGTCGTCCAGGTCAACGACGAGATCTTCGTCAAGGTCATCGACATCGACCTGGAGCGCCGCCGCATCAGCCTCTCGCTGAAGCAGGCCAACGAGGCGTTCGGCGGCGACCCGACGGCCGTCGAGTTCGACCCGACCCTCTACGGCATGGCCGCGTCCTACGACGACCAGGGCAACTACATCTACCCCGAGGGCTTCGACCCGGAGGCGAACGACTGGCTGCCGGGTTACGAGAAGCAGCGCGAGGAGTGGGAGCGCCAGTACGCCGAGGCGCAGCAGCGCTTCGAGCAGCACCAGGCGCAGGTCGTCAAGTCCCGCGAGGCCGACGAGCAGGCGGCGGCCGAGGGCACGGCCACCCCGTCCCAGGGCGGCGGTGGCGGTGGCGGCGGTACGGGCGGCGGCTCGTACTCCTCCGAGTCGGCGGACAACTCCGGCGCCCTGGCGTCGGACGAGGCCCTTGCCGCGCTCCGCGAGAAGCTGGCCGGCGGCCAGAGCTGACGCACCGGTGTCCCGGCCGCGCGGCCGGGACACCGCGATCCGAGGCCCGTTCCCTCCGGGGAGCGGGCCTCGCCGCGTTGCGGGACACGCGCGACCGGGCACCGGGGCGGGGAATGCCGGGTGCCCGGCGCGGTGTTGGACCCGCACAGGGAACGAGGAGGAACGCACTGTGCAGGACGACGCCCAGAGCTTGTACACATGGGACCCGGCCGGTCTCGCGGCCGTGGACGCGCTCATCACCGGGGACTCGGCCGGCCTGACGCTGCTGTACCACTTCGAGGGGTACATCGACGCGGGCGCGACCGGCGACCAGATCGTGGAGCGGCTGCTGGACGGCCTGCCCCGGCAGACCGTGGCGCGCTTCGACGCCGACCGGCTCATCGACTACCGGGCCCGCCGCCCCTTGCTCACCTTCGAGCGCGACCACTGGAGCGCCTACGACGAGCCGAAGCTCGAACTGCAGTTGGTACGGGATGCCACGGCCTCACCGTTCCTGCTGCTCACCGGCCCCGAGCCGGATGTGGAGTGGGAGCGGTTCACGACCGCCGTACGGCAGCTCGTGGAACGCCTCGCCGTCCGCCTGGCGGTGACCTTCCACGGCATCCCGATGGGGGTGCCGCACACCCGGCCCGTCGGGCTCACCCCGCACGGCAACCGGGTGGATCTCGTACCGGGGCGCGGCTCCCTCTTCGAGGAGGCCCAGGTGCCCGGCAGCGCCGCGGCGCTGCTGGAGTTCCGGCTCGCCCAGGCCGGGCACGACGTGCTGGGGGTCGCCGCACACGTCCCGCACTATCTCGCGCGCTCCGCGTACCCGGACGCGGCCCTCGCCGTGCTGGAGGCGGTCACCGCCGCCACCGGGCTGGTGCTGCCCGGGGTGGCGCACGCACTCCGTACGGAGGCCCAGCGCACCCGGGCCGAGATCGAACGGCAGCTCCGCCAGGGGGACGACGACCTGACCACGCTGGTCGAAGGGCTTGAGCACCAGTACGACGCGGCGGCCGGGGCCGAGACGCGGCCCAATCTGGTGGCCGAGGCCAGCCCGCTGCCCTCGGCGGAGGAACTCGCCGGGGAGTTCGAACGCTTCCTCGCGGAGCGGGAGGGCAACGACACCTGATATCGGCGCCGGCACGGCCCCGGCAGCCCGGCAGTCCTCTCGCGGCCCCAGGAATCGCCCGGGGCCGCCGGGCTCCGCCGCCCTCCGGGGATACCGGCCGGTAGGGTGAGGCCATGCTGAAGGTGGGCCTGACGGGCGGGATCGGTGCCGGGAAGAGCGAGGTGTCCCGGCTGCTCGCCGGGCACGGGGCGGTGATCGTGGACGCCGACCGCATCGCGCGGGAGGTCGTCGAGCCCGGTACCCCCGGGCTGGCCGCGGTCGTCCAGGAGTTCGGGCCGCGGATCCTCACCCCCGGGGGCACCCTGGACCGCGCCCGCCTCGGCCGTCTCGTCTTCTCCGATCCGGAGCGGCTGCGGGCGCTCAACGCGATCGTGCACCCCCTGGTCGGCGCCCGCTCCGCCGAGCTGGAGCGCGCCGCCCCCGGGGACGCCGTCGTCGTGCACGACGTGCCGCTGCTCACCGAGAACGGCCTCGCCCCGCTGTACGACCTGGTCGTGGTGGTCGACGCCGCGCCGGAGACCCAGCTCGGCCGGCTGGTCCGGCGGCGCGGGATGACGGAGGACGAGGCGCGTTCCCGGATGGCCGCGCAGGCCACCCGGGACGAACGGCTCGCCGTCGCCGATCTCGTCATCGGCAACGACGGCCCGATCGAGGCGCTGGAGCCGCGGGTCGGCGAGGTCTGGGAGGAGCTGAGCCGGCGGGAACGGGCGGCCCGCGCGGCCGGCGGCTGAGCGGTCCCGCGCCGAGGCGGTCCGCGGACGACGGGCCCCGCGCCCGGCGCACGGCTCCGCCCCCGTCCGGTCCTTCCCGCTCCGGGATCCGGCGGCCGCGTCCGCACCGGGTGGCCGGGGCCAGGGGGCCGGGAATGCGCCGAGCGCGAACCGCGTTGAGCGGGCGTACGGAGCGGAGACCGGCCCCCGGGGCCGTCCCGGCTCCGGGAAGGAGAAGTCCGGTGACCATGAGCCCCGAGACCAACGTCATCCAGTTCCGCGCCGCCGAGCACCTGCTGGCCGCCCGTGACCCGCTGGGCGCCGTCAAGCTGCTGGACTCCGTCGTCACGGACCACCCGGAGAACACCGCGGCCCGGCTGCTGCGCGCCCGTGCCTACTACCACGCGGCGCAGCTCCGCCCGGCCGAGCAGGAGTTCCAGGTCGTCCTGGAGCGGGAGCCCGACAACGCCTTCGCCCACTTCGCCCTGGCCCGCACCCTGCAGCGGGCCGACCGGGCGGCGGAGGCCACCCGCCACTTCCGGCTCGCGGCGGCCCTGGACCCCCGACCGGAGTATCTGGCGGCGGCCGGCTTCGGCGGGACGGCGGGCCCCTGGCCCGCTACGGGCTGAGCCCGGGGCGGCACGGTGCCGTGCGCGCGGCCCGGGTCTCGCGTTCCGGCTTCCGGCCCCAGCGGTGCCACCGCCTTTGCCCCGGCCCCGGGTCCGTCTCAGGACCCGGGGCCGGAGTGCGTCCCAGGGACCGGCCCGGCCGGTGGCGCGGTGGGGGGCCCGGGTTTGCGGTGACGGCGCGGGCGCTGGGGGCGCAAGGGGCCCCGGAGCGGGACTTTCCCGGCCGGGCGCCCCTCCTCCCTCGCTCCCAGGGGAGGAGGTCAGTCCCGGCGTGCCCGCGGCTCCCCGTCCGGGCGGTCGTAGACCAGCAGCCCGTCCTCGCGCAGCCGCGCCCCGGCGGTGGGCGGGTGCGGGGTGAGCCGGCCGTCGTGGGCCAGGTGGAGTACGGGCGTTCCCCGGGCCAGCACGGCGAAGTCCGCGATGAGCCGCCGATGGCAGCGCCACCACACCGATTCGCCGCACATCACCGCCGTGGAGGCGGTGGCCGCCTCCGACAGGAGATCGTCCATGGCGGCGCGGAAGTCCGGGTCGCGGGTGTGGCCCGCGTAGCCCCGGAACGAGTCGTTCCGCCAGAAGGTGTCGGGGGAGCCGGGCGCCGCGCGCCGGAAGCCGCCGAGCCGGGGCTCCCAGCGGTACCCGATATCCGCGCCGGGCAGCCACGAGCCCAGCGCGGCCCGGGACACGTCCGGGTTGCGGCGGCTGCCCGGCGCCGTCCGCACGTCCACGACACCCGCGATGCCGGCCTCGCGCAGCAGTTCGGTGAGAAACTCCCGGCCGGCCGTGCCATGGCCGAAGGTGAACAGGGGGCGAGGGGTGCTCAACGCGGACCACTCCGATCGGACGGCGACGGACAGCGTCGCGGTACCCCGGGGAGCACGGTGGTATCACGCCCGGCCGGGGCCCGCGGGGGCGCCAACCGGGTGAGGGCGCCGCCACGTCCGGACCGCCGCGGATCCGCTCTCCCCGTCCCCGCGGCTCTCCGCCCGCTCGCCGGGAACGGGGGCCGGACGGGGATGATGGCTCCATGCGGATGGAAGCGATCTCCTGGGAACGGCTGACGGAGGCGCTGGCGGAGCGGATCGGCACGGCGGGGCCCGGCGCGGACGGCGGGCCGTGGCTCCGCGTCGCGCTCGACGGGGCACCCGCCGCCCGGCCCGGGGGCCTCGCGGCGCGGCTCGCCGAGGCGCTGCGGCTCCACGGCCGGCCCGCGCTCCCCGTCGCGGCCGGTGGTTTCCTCCGCCCGGCCGCGCTGCGCTACGAGACCGGGCGGGAGGATCCCGAGGCGTACTACGAGCGCCGGCTCGACACCGGGGCGCTGTGGCGTGAGGTGTTCGGGCCGCTGGAGCCCGGAGGCAGTGGGCGGGTGCTCCCGGACCTGTGGGACCCGGAGGCGGACCGCGCCACCCGCAGCCCCTACACCGCGCTGCCGCCCGGGAGCGTGCTGCTGCTCCACGGCCCGCTGCTGCTCGGCCACTGGTTCCCCTTCGACCTGACGGTCCATCTGCGGCTGTCGCCGGGAGCCCTGGAGCGCCGCACACCGGTGGGGGAGCGCTGGACGCTGCCCGCCTTCGCCCGCTACGAGGCGGAGATCCGGCCCGAGGAGACGGCGCATGTCGTGGTCCGGGCGGACGACCCGCGGCGACCGGCGTGGAACGGTACCGCCCTGGGCTGACCACCGGCCCGGCCCCGGGTTCCGTCCTTCCCGGGCCGCCGTCAGGCCGGGCTCTCCTCCTGCCGGGTCTTCCCCGGACGCCGCCCCGACCGGTGGGAGCCGGCGCCCGGCAGCCGGCGGCGGAGCCGCCGCTTGAGCCGGTCGATACGCGGGTGGCGGTGGCGCTGCTCCCGCGAGTAGCGGTCGAGCTCCTCCGCCAGCCGCATCGAGCGTTTGTCCACGTCCAGTTCGTCGAGGAACCGGTCCACCTCCGCGAGCAGCGCGCCGTGCAGCTGCCACTGGCGGGGGTGTTCCTGCACCTTCTCCAGCAGCAGCCGGGCCACGTGCTCCCGGCTCATCCGGGCCGCGGACAACTCGGTGAGCAGGAACGTCTCGGCGTCCTCGGCGTTCTCGCTGACCTGATCGGTGATCAGGACGGCGAAGCTGTCCACCGCTCCGGCCATGTTGGTGAAAAGCTCGCGCAGCGCGTCCGAGACGTCCTTGGGGAACAGCGCCTCCTCCGTGCGCGCCCGGGCCAGGTCGGCCAGGCTGCGGGTGGTCACGCGCAGTATCACCGCGCAGATCTCCAGGGTGTCCAGACCGGTCCGCAGCACGATCCGGGAGAGCAGCCCCTCCCGCACCCGGGGATTGAACCGCAGGCTCTCCTCGGCGCGGGTGAGATCCTGGTCCACCTCGGAGATGTCCTGGTCGAGGCGGCGCGCCTCCTTCAGCCGGGCGTCCGCCACCTCCACCGGGGTGTGACCGCCGAGTTCGTCGCCGGTGTCCTGGAGCAGCTTCGCCATCCGGCGGGCGAGGTCCTTGATGGAATCGCCCGCGTCCTCCACCCACACCGGTGGGACGAAGACCAGGTTGAACAGCAGCCCCACCCCGGCGCCGACCAGGGTCTCCAGCACCCGGGCCAGGGCCAGGTCGGTCGAGTGGGCCACGCCGAGGACGAGCATCGCGGAGATCGCCACCTCCGGGACGAACTCCCCGGCCCGTACCAGATGGCCGGTGACCAGGGCGGAAATGATCAGCAGCCCGAGACTCCACCAGGCGAGGCCGACCCAGGCGGCGAACCCCACCGCGACGAGCACCCCCGCGACGACGGCGTTGACCCGGCGGATACCGCTGGTGAGCGTGGCGTAGAGGGTGACCTGGACGACGAGCAGCGCGGTCAGCGGGGCCAGCAGCGGGGGCGGTGAGGACCCCAGCAGGTAGACGGCCGCCGCGTACGAGAGGGTGGCGGCGGTCGCGGAGCGGAGCGTCTGGACGACGACGGGCTCCCTGCGGCGCCGGACGAGCTTGGCCACGGGCTCCGGGACGACATCGCGCATTCTGTCCGCATTCCCGCTTCACCAGCAGGGATTCGCCGCGGAGGCGCCGCGCCACCCGGCTGGGTCACCCCTCCTCGCCACCCGGCGCGCCCCGTCCGGCGGACACGGCCGGAGGCGGGCCGCCCGGACCCGGACGGAACCTCAGGCGGAGCGTGAGGACGGCCGCCGGGAGGAGCAGCAGTGCGGCCAGGGCGTTGAGCCGGCCGTACCCGGCCCCGGCCACCACCAGCCCGGCCACCACGCCGCCCACCCCCGCCGACGCGTTCATCGCCAGGTCCGACAGGCCCTGCACCGCGGCGCGGGCGCTCTGCGGCACCGAGTCCGTCAGCAGCGCCGAACCCGACACCAGCCCCGCGGACCAGCCCAGGCCGAGGAGGAACAGCCCCGCCGCGGTGCGGCCGTGGGCGCCCCCGGCCGTGCCCGCCAGCAGAGTCGCCACCGCCACCAGCCCCAGCGCCAGCGCGATCACCGGCAGCCGGCCGGCCCGGTCGCTCAGCCGGCCCATCAGCGGGGAGAAGGCGTACATGCCCGCGATGTGACCGCTGATCACCAGGCCGATCAGCTCGATGTCCGCGCCGTGGTGCGCCAGGTCGACCGGGGTCATCACCATGACGGCGACCATGGCCGTGTGCGCGGTGGCGACCGTGACCAGCGCCAGCCGGGCCGGCCGGGATTCCGCCACCGCGGCGAGCCCGGCGCGCAGCGACCCGGCACGCCCCGGCGACGCGCTCTCCCCGGCGAGGGCGCGGGCGGTGAGCAGCGGGTCCGGGCGGAGCAGCACGGCCACCACGAGCGCGCACAGCAGGAAGACGGCCGCCGCCCACAGGAAGGGGCCGGCGGCCGGGGGTATGCCGAGCCCCGTCACGCTCCGGCCGGCCGGCGCCGCCACGTTCGGCCCGAGGACGGCGCCCACGGTGGTGGCCCAGACGACGGTGGAGATGGCCCGGGCCCGGCGCTCGGCGGGGGCGAGATCGGCGGCGGCGAACCGGGCCTGCAGATTGGCCGAGGAGGCCGCACCGAAGAGGGCCATCCCCAGCAGGAGCAGCGGGAAGGAGCCGGCGACCGCGGCCAGGACGGTGAGACCGCCGCCCGCCGCGCCGATCGCGTACGCGAGGGTGAGCCCGGGCCGCCGGCCGCGCGCGGCCATCAGGGCGGCCAGCGGCACGGAGAGCAGGGCGGTGCCCAGGACCGCGGCCGTGGGGCCGAGCCCGGCCACCGCGGCCGAGCCGCCGACCTCCTGGGACAGCACGGAGGAGAGGGCGACCCCGATCGCGACGCCGAGCCCGCCGAGGATCTGGCTCACGACGAGGACCGCCGTGGTCCGCCGGCGCAGCGCGGGCAGATCCGCCGGATCCGGGGCCGCGCGGGCGGACGGGGGCGCGCCGGGGGACGCGGCTCCGGACGGGGCGGGCGGGGTGTCCCGGGGGTCGGCCGGGCCCTGGGCTGTGGTCACGGCCCGAGTCTGCCGGACCCCACCGACAGGGCGCACGGCCCGTGCTCCGGGGGAGGGCCCGGGCCGGGAGGCCGCGCGCTGCCGTCCCCCGGGCGGCCTGGGCGGCTGGGTGGGCCGGGCGGCCCCGGCGGTCGGAACAGGGGCTGCGGGAGCACTCCCGCCGGCTCCAGCAGCGCACGCTTCATCGACGGCCCGCCGCCGAAGCCGCCCAGCGGCCGGCGCGGGCGGCCCCGGCGGAACCCGCGGCGGGCAGACGGAGGCCGCCGGCCGGGTGCTCCCCGGCCGGCGGCCACGTGGTCACCGGCGGACTGCGCCGGACTGCGCCGGACTGCGCAGTCCGGCGGGTCAGCGTCCGGCCAGGGCCGGGGCCCCGGCCGCCGTCCGGCCGCCGACGGCCTTCGCCACCACGTCCGGGTGGTTGGTGATGATCCCGTCCACCCCGAGGCCGGCGAGCGACGCGGCGGTGGGCCCGTCGTTGACCGTCCAGGTCAGCAGTTCCAGGGGCTTGCCGTGGGCGCCCTTCAGACGGTGGACGGCGGCCACGTACTCGGCGGTCACCGTCCGGAAGCTGGGGTTGATCTGGTCGGTGAACTCCGCGTAGGCGGGCAGGTCCGCCACCGCCGGGGTGCCCAGGAAGCCGGTCTTCACGTCCGGGCGCTGCTCGTGCACCGCCTTGACGCTCTCCGCGGAGAAGCTCTGCACGATCAGCTTGGAGCGCACGTGGTACGGGCTCAGCCAGCCGGTCCACCGCAGCTCCCGCAGGATCTGCCGCTCGATGCCCGGGTACAGCTCCGGCGCCTTGGTCTCCAGCAGCAGGTTCTGCCGGTTGCGGGTCAGCGTGCGGAGGAACTCGCGGAGGGTGGGGATCCGCTCCCCGGCGTACTCGGCGGAGAACCAGCTGCCCGCGTCGAGCTGCCGGATCTCCCGCAGGGTGAAGTCGGCGACGTTCCAGGGGGCGCGGTCGGGGAAGACCTCCTCGACGTTCGTCGTGCGGGCGAGCGTCGTGTCGTGGATGACGACCAGCGCGCCGTCCCGGGTGCGCTGGACGTCGTTCTCCACCCAGAGCGTGCCGAGCTCGTCCGCCTTGTCCGCGGCGGCGAGGGTGTTCTCGGGGGCGTAGCCGGAGGCGCCGCGGTGGGCGACGACCACCGGGTCCCCGGGGGAGCCGGCGGCCGCCTGGGCCGCCGGCGCGGAGAGGAAGAGTGCGGAGAACCCCAGCACCGCGCCGGTGAGAGCTGCGACAGGGCGTGTGAGCACGTGGACTCCTCGCGTCGGGTGTTCACGGACCCGCCGAGGTTCCCAGCCGCCCGCCAACACGAAACAGGCGTGGGATGGCCAGAAAGTGAACGAGCGACTCCGCAGAGTTGTGTGTCCGCTCTTGTCACGATATGGAGTGGTGAGCGCTCCCGTCGCGCCGTCCGGGGCGTGTCACGGGTGATTGCCGTCGCCACAGGGGTCTCATCCGCCCTGGAAACCCCGGGCGGGCGGGCCCTCCCGGGTGGGCCGGGACGGCTTGATCCGATCGGGGGACACCGCTGCTGCCGCCGGGCGCCGGTGGCTGGACGGCCCGTACCGGCCCGGAGCGGACCGTACCGGCGGGTACCGGCGGCCCGGAGCGGCCCGGAGCGCCGGTGCCGCCGGGCGCCGGCCGGGCCGCCCGGCCCCCACGTCCGTCCGGAACGCCGGTTGTCGGTGCCGGGCCGTACGGTGGTGACATGCGGCCCGTATCCCACATCGAACGCACGGTGGCGCCCTTCGAGGTCGTCAGCCCGTACCGCCCCAGCGGTGACCAGCCCGCGGCCATCGCGGACCTGGAGCGGCGCGTCCGCGCCGGCGAGCAGGACGTCGTGCTGCTCGGCGCCACCGGCACGGGCAAGTCGGCGACCGCCGCCTGGATGATCGAACGGCTCCAGCGGCCGACCCTGGTGATGGCGCCGAACAAGACGCTGGCCGCCCAGCTCGCCAACGAGTTCCGCGAGCTCCTGCCGAACAACGCCGTCGAGTACTTCGTCTCCTACTACGACTACTACCAGCCCGAGGCGTACGTCCCGCAGTCGGACACCTACATCGAGAAGGACTCCTCCATCAACGAGGAGGTCGAACGGCTGCGCCATTCGGCGACCAACGCCCTGCTCACCCGGCGTGACGTCGTGGTGGTCGCCTCCGTCTCCTGCATCTACGGCCTGGGAACCCCGCAGGAGTACGTCGACCGGATGGTCCCCCTGCGCGTCGGCGAGGAGTACGACCGCGACGAGTTGCTCCGCCGCTTCGTCGGCATCCAGTACGCCCGCAACGACACGGCCTTCACCCGGGGCACCTTCCGGGTCCGCGGCGACACGATCGAGATCTTCCCGGTCTACGAGGAGCTGGCCGTCCGCATCGAGATGTTCGGGGACGAGATCGAGGCGCTCTCCACCCTCCACCCGCTCACCGGCGAGGTCATCAGCGAGGACCAGCAGCTCTACGTCTTCCCCGCCAGCCACTACGTCGCCGGCCCGGAGCGCATGGAGCGGGCCGTCTCCGCCATCGAACGGGAGCTGGCGGAGTCCCTGGAGCGGATGGAGCGCCAGGGCAAGCTGCTGGAGGCCCAGCGGCTGCGGATGCGCACCACCTACGACATCGAGATGATGCGCCAGATCGGCACCTGCTCCGGCATCGAGAACTACTCCCTGCACATCGACGGACGGGAGACCGGCTCCCCGCCGCACACCCTCCTCGACTACTTCCCGGAGGACTTCCTCCTGGTCATCGACGAGTCGCATGTCACCGTGCCGCAGATCGGGGCGATGCACGAGGGGGACGCCTCCCGCAAGCGCACCCTGGTCGACCACGGCTTCCGGCTGCCCTCCGCGATGGACAACCGGCCGCTGAGGTTCGAGGAGTTCCAGGAGCGGGTCGGCCAGACCGTCTACCTTTCCGCCACCCCGGGGCCGTACGAACTCTCCCGTTCCGCGGGCGTCGTCGAGCAGATCATCCGGCCCACCGGCCTGGTCGACCCGGAGGTGGTGGTCAAGTCCACCGAGGGGCAGATCGACGACCTGGTGCACGAGATCCGGGTCCGTACCGAGCGGGACGAGCGCGTCCTGGTGACCACGCTCACCAAGAAGATGGCCGAGGACCTCACCGACTACTTCCTCGAACTCGGCATCCAGGTCCGCTACCTCCACTCCGACGTGGACACCCTGCGCCGCGTCGAGTTGCTGCGGGAACTGCGCTCCGGGGAGTTCGACGTCCTGGTGGGCATCAACCTCCTCCGTGAGGGACTCGATCTGCCCGAGGTCTCGCTGGTCGCGATCCTCGACGCCGACAAGGAGGGTTTCCTCCGCTCCGGCACCTCCCTGATCCAGACCATCGGCCGGGCGGCGCGGAACGTCTCCGGCCAGGTCCACATGTACGCCGACAAGATCACGCCGGCCATGGATCGGGCCATCGAGGAGACCAACCGCCGCCGGGAGAAGCAGATCGCCTACAACCGGGAGAAGGGGGTCGACCCGCAGCCGCTGCGGAAGAAGATCAACGACATCGTGGCCACCATCGCCCGCGAGGAGATCGACACCCAGGAACTGCTGGGCACGGGCTACCGCGCCCCGGGGGACGGCCGGGAGGCGAAGAAGACCCCCGTGCCCGCCCTCGGCGGCAAGGCGGCCGCCGCCTCGGGCCGCCGCGAGCCCGCGGTGCCCACCGACCGTCCCGCGGCCGAACTGGCCGAACTCATCGAGGAGATGACGGACCGGATGCGCGCCGCCGCGGCCGATCTCCAGTTCGAGGTGGCGGCCCGTCTCCGGGACGAGGTCGGTGAACTCAAGAAGGAGCTCCGCCAGATGCGGGAGGCAGGACTCTCCTGAGGCCGCCTTCCCCCCGGAGCCGGAGCCGGAGCCGGAGCCGGGAGTTCCGGGGGACCGGAACCGGGTGCGGCCGTGCGGCCCCGCCGCCGCGCCGCCGTGCCGCCCCGGGCCGTGGGGTCCCGCCGCCCGTTCCGCCGCGGGGCGCCCGGTGCCCGCGCACCCCGTCCGACCAGCGCCGCGGCCGGTGGGATTGTGTTGCAAGAACGACACAAAGCGCGACCGGGCGGCGGCGCTGTCGGTGGCACTGCGTAGGGTTCACCTCACCCCGGGAACACCGGCGGCTTCCAGGTTTCGAGAGGGGACAGCGCGTGACCGTCAACTTGTCCAAGGGCCAGGGCATCAGCCTCGAGAAGTCCGGCGGCGGAGCGCTGAGCTCGGTGCGCATGGGCCTGGGCTGGAAGGCCGCCCCGCGCCGGGGACTCTTCGGCAAGCGCACCAAGGAGATCGACCTGGACGCCTCCGCGGTGCTCTTCGCCGGTGAGCAGCCGGTGGACGTGGTCTTCTTCCGCCACCTCGTCAGCGACGACGGCTCCGTGCGGCACACCGGTGACAACCTGGTCGGCGGCGCCGGCCAGGGCGGGGACGACGAGGCCGTCCTCGTCGACCTCCAGCGCGTCCCGGTCCACGTCGACCAGATCGTCTTCACCGTCAACTCCTTCACCGGGCAGACCTTCGCCGAGGTGGAGAACGCCTTCTGCCGCCTGGTCGACGAGACCACGGGCCAGGAGATGGCGCGGTACACCCTGACCGGCGGCGGGCAGTACACCGCCCAGATCATGGCCAAGGTCCACCGGACCGGCGGCGGCTGGACGATGACCGCCCTCGGCACCCCCGCCAACGGCCGCACCTTCCAGGACCTGATGCCGGCGATCGTCCCGCATCTGTGACGACCCGGCCCGGTGACCCGCCCGGCGCGCCCCGGCACGGGGGGCGCCGGGCGGGTCCGGCCGGTTCCGTGCCGCCGCGCCCCGGTCCCGCCGCGGGCGGGCGCGCCGGCGCGCAGCAGGAGTGACGCACCGAGGGGGACGCAGGATGACGGCCGAGCTGGTCCGCGGGCAGAACCATCCGCTGACGGAGACCCGCCTGGAGATCACGGTCTCCACCGGTGACCCGGTCCTGGCCGGGATCCTCCTCGCGGACGCCCGGGGCCACGTCGCCGGCCCGGACGGCGTCGTCCACCCCGGCGCCCCGCGCCGCCCCGGCCTGGAGGTGCCCGGGCGGGCCGCGGCGAGCCACCGGCTGACCGTGGACCTCGGCGCGCTGGACGAGACCGTCCACCGGGTGACCGTCGCGCTCGCCCTGGCCGCCGGGGCGGCCGGGCCGGACCGGTTCGGCGCGACGGCCGCCCCGTTCACCGCGGTCCACGGCCCCGGCGCCGCCGAGCTGGTGAGCTTCACCCTCACCGGCCTCGGCCCCGAGACCGCTGTCGCCGCCCTGGAGTTCTACCGGCGGCAGGGCGCCTGGCGGGTCCGCGCCGTGGGCCAGGGCTACACCGGCGGTCTCGCCGGACTCCTGCGCGACCAGGGACTCGCCGAGGGCGCCGGCGCGCTGGCCGCCGCCGCTCACGAGGCCGCCGCCCCGGTCCCGCGCCACGCCACCGCCTCCCGGACGGCCGGTGACGGAACCCCGGCGGCCGTGGCCCCCCCTCCGCGGCCCGGCGAGCCGGCGCCCGCCACGGCTCCGCCACCGGCCGCTCCGCCGATGGCGGCCGTCCCTCCAGCCGCCCCGTCCGGGCAGGCGTCCGAGCCGTCCGCACCACCCCAGCCGCTCCCGGCCGGCGGTGGCCGCGTGGACTACCGGCACCCGGGCCGGGCCGGCGGTCCCACCGCGGCGGGACCGCCATCACCGCAGCAGGCTTCGCAGCAGGCTCCACAGCGGTCACCGCAACAGGACCCGCCCGCCGGCCCGCCGCGGCCCGTCGCCGGGGACGCCGAGGGGTGGACCCCGGAGGAACGCCTCTACAACCAGGTTCGCGGCATGTTCGAGGATCTGGCCCGGGCCGTGGCCGCCTACCGCTCCGCGGTGTCCTTCGCCGATGCCCGCCGTGAGCGGGAGCTCGGCCAGGCGCTGGCCGACCCCCGCTCCCGGACCGGGGGGACGGCCGGGCGGGCCCGCGCCGAGGCGGAGGCCCGGCACGCGGCGCTCGTGACCCGGGCCCGCGCCGTGCTCGACCGTGACCTGGCGCAGCTGACCGCCGAGTCGGAGGTGGTGGAGCCGGCCCTGCCGCCCGCCTTCGCCCGCTGGGACAACCCCGTATGGCACGGCTACCGGGTGCCGATGGAGAACCCGATGGCGCTCCGCCTGGGCGACCTGCACCTCCCCGAGCGGCCGGAGCTGCGGATCCCGCTGCTCGTACGGCTGCCCCTGGAGACCGGTCTGTGGATCGACGGCGGGCGTACGGGCACCACCGCGGACCTGGCCGCCGGTCCCGGCGGGACACGGCGCGCCGCCGCCGAGGCCGCGGTCGCCCTCGCCGCCCGGCTGCTCGCCGTCCACCAGCCCGGGGACTACACCCTCCACGTCCTCGACCCGGCCGGCTCCGCCGCCGCCTCCCTCGCCCCGCTGCTGGAGTCCGGCGCGCTGCCCGGCCCGCCGGCCGCGGGCGCCGCCGGGGTCACCGCGGTGCTCTCGGAGCTGACGCGCCGGGTGGACCTGCTGCACATGGCCGTCCGGGGCGGCGCGCCCGACGCCCTCCCGCCGGATCTCGCCGCCGGCGAACACCTGCTGCTGGTCAACGACTTCCCGCACGGGTTCGACGACCGGGCCGTCACCCGGCTCCGCTACCTGGCCGACGAGGGCCCGGCCGTCGGGGTGCATCTGCTGATGGTGGCCGACCGCGAGGACGCCCGTGCCTACGGTCCGCTGCTCGACCCGCTGTGGCGTTCGCTGCTGCGGATCACACCCGTCCCCGACGACCATCTCGCCGACCCCTGGGTCGGGCACGCCTGGACCTATGAGCCTGCGCTGGTCCCGGCGGGGAGCCGGGTGCTGGTCCAGGTGCTCCGCCAGGTGGCCGAGGCCCGCCGCGCCTGGGGGCGCTGAACCGGCCCCCGCGCCCCGGCGTGCCCCGATGCGCACCCCCGGTGACCAGGAGATTTTTACCTTTCTTTGCCCAATGGGTACGCTGCTGCGGTGTACTGGGGCACCTTGCTGTGCAAGCCCCGGACTCCGGAGCCGCCGGAACCCCGGGAACCGGCCCGGACCGCAGCACGAGGAGCGCCGTGGACGTATCGCTGAATCTCTGGATCCTGACCGTGGTCGGCCTGTCCGTCCTCATCGCGGTGGACTTCTTCATCGGCCGCAAGCCCCACGACGTCTCGATCCGTGAGGCGGGCATCTGGACGGTCGTCTGGATCGTGCTCGCCGCGCTGTTCGGGCTCGGTCTGTACCTCACCGGCGGGGGGACGCCGGCCGGTGAGTTCTTCGCCGGGTACATCACCGAGAAGTCCCTGAGCGTCGACAACCTCTTCGTCTTCGTCCTGATCATGGCGAAGTTCGCGGTGCCCAGCATCTACCAGCAGCGGGTGCTGATGATCGGCGTGCTCATCGCGCTGGTCATGCGCGCGGGCTTCATCGCCGCCGGGGCGGCCCTCATCGCCTCCTTCTCCTGGATCTTCTACATCTTCGGCGCGTTCCTGATCTACACGGCCTGGAAGCTGATCCAGGACGCCCGCAAGGAGGAGCAGGACGAGGAGTACGAGGAGAGCAAGCTGCTGAAGGCGATCGAGACACGGGTCCCCTCCACCTCCACCTGGCACGGCACCCGGCTCTTCGTCCGGGAGCACGGCAAGCGGCTGATCACGCCGATGTTCGTGGTGGTGCTGGCCCTCGGCACCACGGACCTGCTCTTCGCGCTGGACTCGATCCCCGCGATCTTCGGTCTCACCAAGGACCCGTACATCGTCTTCACCGCCAACGCCTTCGCGCTGATGGGGCTGCGGCAGCTGTACTTCCTCATCGGCGGCCTGCTGAAGAAGCTGGTCCACCTCTCCTACGGGCTGTCGATCATCCTCGGTTTCATCGGCGTCAAGCTGCTGCTGCACGCCCTGCACGAGTCCGGGGTGCACGTCCCGGAGATCAGCACCCCGGTGTCCCTGGGGGTGATCGTCGCCGTGCTGGCCATCACCACCGTGACCAGCCTCTACGCCTCCTCCCGCGAGGGCGGGGAGGGGTCCGGCCCGGAGGGCGGCCCGTCCGGCTCCCCGGAGAAGGACCGCACCGGCGCCTGACCGCGCCGTTCCCGCCGGGGTCCCGCGAGCCGCGGGGCCCCGGCGGGGCCGTGTCCGTCACCAGCCGCGGGCGCGCCACTCGGGCAGCTGCGGGCGCTCGGCGCCCAGCGTGGTGTCCCGGCCGTGCCCGGGGTAGACCCAGGTCTCGTCCGGCAGGGCGCCGAAGAGCTTGGTCTCCACGTCCGCCAGGAGGCTCGCGAACGCCTCCGGATCCTTGTTGGTGTTGCCGACCCCGCCCGGGAAGAGGCAGTCGCCGGTGAAGGCGTGCGGGTGGCCGTGCGGGTCGTCGTAGACCAGGGCGATGGAGCCGGGGGTGTGGCCGGTCAGATGGCGGGCGGTGAGCGCGATCCGGCCGAAGTGGACGGTGTCCCCGTCCTCCACCAGGACATCCGTGGAGACGGGGATGCCCGCCGCGTCGTAGCGGCCGGCGTAGGTGCGCGCCCCGGTGGCCTCGACCACCTCGGCCAGCGCCTGCCAGTGGTCGCCGTGCCGGTGCGTGGTGACGACACCCGTGAGACCGCCGTCACCGATGAGCCGCAGCAGGGTGCCCGGTTCGGCTGCGGCGTCGATCAGCAGCTGCGCGTCGGTGGCCCGGCAGCGGAGCAGATACGCGTTGTTCTCCATCGGGCCGACGGCCACCTTGGAGATCATCAGGTCCGTCAGTTCGTGCACGTCGGCCGGTCCGCCGACCTTCACCGTTCCGCTGTAGGTCATGGCGCCAGCCTAGTGGCGGCGGCCGGGGGCGCGGGCTCCGCGGCGGGGGCCGGGCCGGCCCCGGGCCGGTGAGCCGGGACGAGCCGGCGGCAGGGGCCGGCGGCGGGAACGGGCGGCAGGAACGGACGGCAGGAGGGGACGCCAGGCGGGGGGAGGGGCCGGGCCTTCGGCGCTCCGGCCGGCCGCGGCACTCCCCGGCCCTCGGCCGGCGTGGCTCTCCGGCCGGCGTCCCGGTGCCGCGTCCGGTCCCGCCCCTCCTCCCGTTCCGCGGCGGCTCGCGGTCCGGTCCCGCCCGCCCCCTTCCGCGCCGCACCCGCCCACGCGCTTCCGCGCAACGGTCACGCCGGGTGCTCCGCCCCTCGCGTTCCGTACCGTCCGGGGCGGCGGCCGGAATCGGTTGTCGGACCCCGGCGTTATCGTCACGGAAGAGGGGGCGTGCCGCCGTGGTGGCGGCGGCGAGCCGGGCCGGGGGCCTGTGGCGGGCCTGGTGACGCCCGGAGAGCGGGGAAGACGGGGGAGCGGTGGCGGCGGAGAGGATGGAATCGAAAATACGTGCGATAAGCTCGGTGCCGGCCCGGAGACGTGTCCCGTAGCGCGGACACTGTCGCGGCGCGCCCCATACCCTGGGTCCGGGGCTCCGCACCGCCCCCCGTCCGGTTCTCAAGAAAGGTGCACCCCGGCGTGGCCGACCGTCTCATCGTCCGTGGCGCTCGCGAGCACAACCTCAAGAACGTCTCCCTCGACCTGCCCCGAGACTCCCTGATCGTCTTCACCGGGCTCTCGGGCTCGGGCAAGTCCTCCCTCGCGTTCGACACGATCTTCGCGGAGGGGCAGCGCCGCTACGTCGAGTCGCTCTCCTCCTACGCCCGGCAGTTCCTCGGGCAGATGGACAAGCCCGACGTCGACTTCATCGAGGGTCTCTCGCCGGCGGTCTCCATCGACCAGAAGTCCACGTCGCGCAACCCCCGCTCCACGGTCGGCACCATCACCGAGGTCTACGACTACCTCCGGCTGCTCTTCGCCCGGATCGGCAAGCCGCACTGCCCGCAGTGCGGGCGCCCGATCAGCCGGCAGTCGCCGCAGGCCGTCGTCGACAAGGTGCTGCGGCTCCCCGAGGGCAGCCGTTTCCAGGTGCTCTCCCCGCTGGTGCGGGAGCGCAAGGGCGAGTTCGCGGATCTCTTCTCCGACCTGCAGACCAAGGGGTACAGCCGGGCCCGGGTGGACGGCGCGACGATCCAGCTCAGCGAACCGCCGAAGCTGAAGAAGCAGGAGAAGCACACCATCGAGGTGGTGATCGACCGCCTCACGGTCAAGCCCGGCGCCAAGCGGCGGCTGACGGACTCGGTCGAGACCGCGCTCGGGCTCTCCGGCGGCATGGTCGTGCTCGACTTCGTCGACCTCCCCGAGGACGATCCCGAGCGCGAGCGGATGTACTCCGAGCACCTGTACTGCCCCTACGACGACCTCTCCTTCGAGGAGCTGGAACCCCGTTCCTTCTCCTTCAACTCGCCCTTCGGCGCCTGTCCGGACTGCACGGGCATCGGCACCCGCATGGAGGTCGACCCGGAGCTGATCGTCCCGGACGAGGAGCGCTCCCTCGACGAGGGCGCCCTGCACCCCTGGTCGGCGGGGCACAACAAGGAGTACTTCGGCCGGCTGGTCAACGCCCTCGCCGAGGCCCTCGGCTTCCGTACCGACATCCCCTGGGCCGGGCTGCCGCAGCGGGCGAAGAAGGCGCTGCTCCACGGCCACCGCACCCGGATCGAGGTGCGCTACCGCAACCGCTACGGCCGGGAGCGGGCCTACACCACCGCCTTCGAGGGCGTGGTGCCCTACGTCCGCCGCCGCCACGGCGAGGCCGAGACGGACAGCAGCCGGGAGCGGTTCGAGGGCTACATGCGGCAGGTGCCCTGCCCGACCTGCCAGGGCGCCCGCCTCAAGCCGATCGTCCTGGCCGTCACCGTGCACGGCCGCTCCATCGCCGACGTCTCCGCCATGTCGATCAGCGACTGCGCGGAGTTCCTCCGCGAGCTGAAGCTCACCAGCCGCGAGAAGAAGATCGCCGAACGGGTGCTGAAGGAGGTCAACGAGCGGCTGCGCTTCCTGGTCGACGTCGGCCTGGACTACCTCTCCCTCAACCGGGCCGCGGGCACCCTCTCCGGTGGCGAGGCGCAGCGCATCCGGCTCGCCACCCAGATCGGCTCCGGGCTGGTCGGCGTGCTCTACGTGCTGGACGAGCCGTCCATCGGCCTCCACCAGCGCGACAACCACCGGCTGATCGAGACCCTCGTCCGGCTGCGTGACCTCGGCAACACCCTCATCGTCGTCGAGCACGACGAGGACACCATCCGCACCTCCGACTGGGTGGTGGACATCGGGCCCGGCGCCGGTGAGCACGGCGGCCGTGTGGTGCACAGCGGTCCGCTGGCGGAGCTGCTGGCCAACGAGGAGTCGATGACGGGCCGGTACCTCTCCGGCAAGCGGTCCATCCCCGTCCCGGACGCGCGCCGCGAGACCGACCCCGACCGGCAGCTCGTGGTGCACGGTGCCCGGGAGCACAACCTCCGGGACATCGACGTGGCCTTCCCGCTGGGGGTGCTCACCGCCGTCACCGGCGTCTCCGGCTCCGGTAAGTCCACGCTGGTCAACGACATCCTCTACACCCACCTGGCGCGGGAGCTGAACGGCGCGCGCACGGTGCCCGGCCGCCACACGCGGGTCGCCGGGGACGGCCTCGTCGACAAGGTCGTCCATGTGGACCAGTCGCCCATCGGCCGCACCCCCCGCTCCAACCCGGCCACGTACACGGGCGTCTTCGACCATGTGCGCAGGCTCTTCGCGGAGACCACGGAGGCCAAGGTCCGCGGCTACCTGCCCGGCCGGTTCTCCTTCAACGTCAAGGGCGGGCGCTGCGAGAACTGCTCGGGCGACGGCACCATCAAGATCGAGATGAACTTCCTGCCGGACGTCTACGTCCCCTGCGAGGTGTGCCACGGCGCGCGCTACAACCGGGAGACGCTGGAGGTCCACTACAAGGGGAAGTCGATCGCCGAGGTGCTCGACATGCCGATCGAGGAGGCGCTGGACTTCTTCGAGGCCGTCCCGGCCATCGCCCGCCATCTGCGCACGCTCGACGAGGTGGGGCTGGGCTACGTCCGCCTCGGCCAGCCTGCGCCGACCCTCTCCGGCGGCGAGGCGCAGCGGGTGAAGCTCTCCAGCGAGCTGCAGAAGCGCTCCACCGGCCGCACCGTCTACGTCCTCGACGAGCCCACCACCGGGCTGCACTTCGAGGACATCAGCAAGCTGATCTCGGTGCTGTCGGGGCTGGTCGACAAGGGCAACACGGTGATCGTCATCGAGCACAACCTCGATGTGATCAAGACCGCGGACTGGCTCGTCGACATGGGGCCCGAGGGCGGTGACGGCGGGGGCCTGGTGGTCGCCGAGGGCACCCCCGAGCAGGTCGCCGCGGAACCCGCCAGCCACACGGGGAAGTTCCTGCGGGACATCCTCGGCCCGGTGAGCGACGCCCCCGCGCCCGCCGTCCGCAAGCGCTCCGGCGGCCGCCGGAAGGCCGCGGTGCGCGGCTGACGTGCCGGCGGCCGCCGCCACCGGTGCGCGAACCCTCCGCGCCCGGCCCCTTCACCGGTTCATCGGTGAGAGGGCCGGGCACGGACGGGTCACCGCGGGGCCGCCGCCAGCTCCGCCGCGTACGGGGGCCGGGCACCGGCCCGGGAGCAGGTCAGCGCCGCCGCCCGGGCCGCGAACGCCAGGACGTCCCGCCAGGCGCCCGGGGTGAGGCTCCCCGGCGCCCCCGGCGCGAGCGCCCCGTGCTCACCCAGCCGGTGCAGCAGCGCTGCGGTCACGGTGTCCCCGGCCCCGATGGTGTCGACCACCCGCACCGGCTCGGCCTCCACCGAGACCTCGCCGTCCCGGGTCAGCACCGTCAGGCCCTCGCCGCCCCGGGTGAGCACCACGGCCTCCGGCCCCTCCGCCAGCCAGTCGGACGGGGTGCCGCCCAGCCAGGCGGCGTCCTCCGCGGAGAGCTTCAGCACCCCCACCGAGGGCAGCCAGGAGCGGAACCGTTCCCGGTAGGCGTCGTGGTCCGGGATCAGCCCGGGGCGGATGTTGGGGTCGAGCGCGGTCAGCACGCCCCGGCCGGCCTCCCGCCGCAGCAGCGCCTCGTACGCGGTCGCGCCGGGCTCCAGCACCAGCGAGCAGGTGCCCAGGGACACCGCGCGGGTGGTCTCCGGCAGCGCCTCGGGGAGGGTGAACAGACGGTCCGCGGTGCCTTCCGCGTAGAAGCGGTACCCGGCGGAGCCGTCCTCGCCGACCTCGGCGACGGCCAGCGTGGTGGGCTCCGCCCCCCGCTGCACCAGTGAGGTGTCCACCCCGTCGGCTCCCAGCGCGCGCAGCAGCGCCCCGCCGAAACGGTCCTCCGAGACCCGGGAGCAGAAGGTCACCGGCGAGCCGAGACGGCCGAGCGCCAGCGCGGTGTTGAACGGGCCGCCGCCGAGGGCGGGGAGCAGGGCGGGCAGGTCGTCCCCGGGGGCCGCGGGGGCTGCCTGGGTTGCAGGGACGGCGGGGACGGCGGGGACGAGGTCGATGAGGGCTTCACCGGCTACGACGATCATCGCATCATCCTGCCTCGTGGCGGGGGGAACCGTCCACGGGGGCGGGTCCCCTCCCGTCCCCGGCGGCCACCGGCAGGTCTGCCGCGCGGACCGCCGGGCGCGCCGGGAGCGGCGCACACCGGGGCGCGCACCCGGAGCGCACGCCCACGGCAGGCGCGCCGGGCCCGGGAGGGGCGGGCCGGTGGCGGCCCACCCCGCCGGTAGGCTTCAGGGAACGGCGCGGGTCCCCGCCCGGGACCGCGCACTCGCACGCCCGCCGCGCCTGTCGCGCCCGAGCGTCCGCCCGGGCCCGGCGCCGCCCAGCCCAGGGGGTTCCATGCCCAGCCGGCCCACCGCCTCCCGCCGCGTCCTGCTCCGGGGGGCCGCCCTCACCGGTGCCGGTGCCGCCCTCACCGCCTGTGGTGACGGCGGGCGCCGCAGCCCCGCGGGGGAGTCCACCTCCCCCGGACCGGTGGACCTCGGCCCGGCCGGGGAGGTGCCGGTCGGCGGGGCCCGGCTCTACCGGGAGCAGCGTGTACTGGTCAGCCGCCCCGCCCAGGACGAGTACCACGCGTTCAGCGCCGTCTGCACCCACAAGTTCTGCGTCCTCTCCCATGTCAAGGGCACCGACGCGGACTGCGCCTGCCACGGCAGCGCGTTCGACGCGGACACGGGCAAGGTGCTCCGCGGCCCCGCCACCCGCCCGCTGCCCGCCGTGCCGCTCACGGTGGAGCGGGGACGGCTGATCGTCGGCGAGGGCGCCGCGGGCGGCTGAGCCGGGCCCGCCCCTGCCCCGCCCCCTCCGGCTCGCCGGACCGGCCGTCGTTCCGGCTGCTCCGGCCCGCCCCGCCCCTGCCCGTTCCCCGGCCACCGCGTGCCGGCCGGCCCGCCGGGACGGCCGTGGCGGGCGGGCGGACGGCCCCCGCACATCACCCCGCGGCCCCCGTCCGGGCCCGGGCCGGGCGCGGCGCGCGACCGGCCCCGGAGGCGTCGGACCGTGTCCGACCACGCCAGTAGGGTGGTGCCATGGCAGACCCGAGCAGTTACCGTCCGGCACCGGGCCAGATCCCCGACTCGCCCGGCGTCTACCGATTCCGTGACGAGCACCGCCGGGTCATCTACGTCGGCAAGGCCAAGAGCCTCCGCCAGCGGCTCTCCTCCTACTTCCAGGACCTGGCGGGCCTCCACCCGCGCACCCGCACGATGGTCACCACGGCGGCCTCCGTCGAGTGGACGGTGGTCTCCACCGAGGTCGAGGCGCTGCAGCTCGAGTACTCCTGGATCAAGGAGTACGACCCCCGGTTCAACGTCAAGTACCGGGACGACAAGAGCTACCCCTCCCTCGCGGTCACCCTGGGCGAGGAGTACCCCCGGGTGCAGGTGATGCGCGGCCCCAAGCGGAAGGGCGTGCGGTACTTCGGCCCCTACGCCCACGCCTGGGCCATCCGTGAGACCGTCGACCTGCTGCTCCGCGTCTTCCCCGTGCGGACTTGCTCGGCGGGTGTCTTCAAGCGCTCCCGGCAGATCGGCCGCCCCTGTCTGCTCGGCTACATCGGCAAGTGCTCCGCCCCCTGCGTCGGCCGGGTCGACGCGGCCGAGCACCGCGCCCTCGCGGAGGACTTCTGCGACTTCATGGCCGGCCGCACCGGCACCTACCTCAGCCGGCTGGAGCGGCGGATGGGGGAGGCCGCCGAGGCGATGGAGTACGAGCGGGCCGCCCGCCTCCGCGACGACATCGGGGCGCTCCGCCGCGCCATGGAGAAGAACGCGGTGGTCCTCGCCGACGCCACCGACGCCGACCTGGTCGCCGTCGCGGAGGACGAGCTGGAGGCCGCCGTCCAGATCTTCCACGTGCGGGGCGGGCGCGTGCGCGGGCAGCGGGGCTGGGTCACCGACAAGGTGGAGGCCGTGGACACCGCCGGCCTCGTGGAGCACGCGCTACAGCAGCTCTACGGCGAGGAGAGCGGCGAGGGCGTCCCCCGGGAGGTTCTGGTGCCCGCCCTCCCCGACCCCGTCGCCCCGCTCGCCGACTGGCTCGCCGACCGCCGCGGCTCCCGTGTCGACCTGCGGATACCCCAGCGCGGCGACAAGAAGGACCTGATGGCCACGGTCCGGCGCAACGCCCAGCAGGCGCTCGTCCTGCACAAGACCCGGCGCGCCTCGGACCTCACCACCCGCTCCCGCGCCCTGGAGGAGATCGCCGAGTCGCTCGCACTGGACTCCGTGCCCCTGCGGATCGAGTGCTTCGACGTCTCCCACCTCCAGGGTGAGGACGTCGTCGCCTCGATGGTGGTCTTCGAGGACGGCCTCGCCCGCAAGAGCGAGTACCGCCGCTTCCAGATCAAGGGCTTCGCCGGCCAGGACGACGTGCGCGCCATGCACGAGGTCGTCGGCCGCCGCTTCCGCCGCTATCTGCGGGAGAAGATCAGGACCGGCGAGTGGGACGACGAGGCGGCGGCCGGCCCCGGCCTCCGCCCCGGTGACGGTGATGGTGACGGCGACGGCCGGGACGACGGGCGCGGCGCGGGGACGGCCGGGGAGGTGCCCTCCGCCGTGGCGGAGTCCCCGGGGCCCGGCCCGGACGGGCTGCCCGCGGCGCCGGACGGTGAACCCGGCGGCGACGGCCCCCGCGACCCCGAGACCGGCCGGGCCCGGCGCTTCGCCTACCCCCCGCAGCTCGTCGTGGTGGACGGCGGCCGGCCACAGGTCGCCGCGGCCCGCCGCGCGCTGGACGAGCTGGGGATCGACGACGTGGCGGTCTGCGGCCTGGCCAAGCGGCTGGAGGAGGTCTGGCTGCCCGGCGAGGAGGACCCGGTGGTGCTGTCCCGCACCAGCGAGGGCCTGTACCTCTTGCAGCGGATCCGGGACGAGGCGCACCGTTTCGCCATCGCGTATCAGCGCACTCGGCGGGGGAAGGCCCTGCGGGCCGGGCCGCTGGCCGAGGTGCCGGGGCTGGGCGAGACCCGCCGTACGGCGCTGCTCAAGCACTTCGGCTCGGTGCGGCGGCTGCGCGCCGCCACGGTCGACCAGCTCTGCGAGGTCCCCGGCGTGGGCCGCAAGACGGCCGAGCAGGTCGCGGCGGCGCTGGCCGCGACGGCGCCGTCACCGGCGGTCAACACAGCCACCGGGGAGATGATGGAAGAGGACGAGCCGGCGGTCACTTCGCCGCCGGGGAGACGGGGGCAGGCGTGATGAGCGGACACGAGGGAGACGGAACTCAGGTGGGTACGGGCGCGACGGTGGAACCGGCCGACACGGCCGCCATCCCCGAGCTGGTCATCATCTCCGGCATGTCCGGAGCCGGCCGCAGTACCGCGGCGAAGTGCCTGGAGGACCTCGGCTGGTTCGTGGTGGACAACCTCCCGCCGGCGCTGATCCCCACGATGGTGGACCTCGGGGCCCGCTCACAGGGGAACGTCGCCCGCATCGCCGTCGTCGTGGACGTCCGCGGCCGGGGCTTCTTCGACAGCCTCCGCCAGTCGCTGGCGGACCTCGACGCCAAGAGCGTCAGACGGCGGGTGATCTTCCTGGAGGCTTCGGACGACGCCCTCGTCCGCCGGTTCGAGTCGGTCCGCCGGCCGCACCCCCTCCAGGGATCGGGCCGCATCGTGGACGGCATCGCGGCCGAACGGGATCTGCTGCGCGAGCTGCGCGGCGACGCCGATCTGGTGATCGACACCTCCGGCCTCAACGTCCACGAGCTGCGCGCCAAGATGGACGCCCAGTTCGCGGGCGGCGAGGAGCCGGAGCTGCGGGCCACCGTCATGTCCTTCGGTTACAAGTACGGTCTCCCCGTCGACGCGGACCTGGTCGTCGACTGCCGCTTCCTGCCCAATCCGCACTGGGTGCCGGAGCTGCGCCCCTTCACCGGCCTCAACGAGGAGGTGTCGGGCTACGTCTTCAACCAGCCGGGGGCCAAGGAGTTCCTCGACCGCTACACCGAACTCCTCCAGCTCATCGCCGCGGGCTACCGCCGCGAGGGCAAGCGCTATGTGACCGTCGCCGTCGGCTGCACCGGCGGCAAGCACCGCTCGGTCGCCATGTCGGAGAAGCTCGCCGCCCGCCTGGCCGACGCCGGGGTGGAGACCGTGGTGGTCCACCGGGACATGGGGCGCGAGTGAAAGGGCGGCGGCAGCCGGCCGGCGCCTCCCGGCTGGGCGGCCGGGTCCGCGGGCTGATGCCGGAGCGCACCGGCCCGGCTCCCGTCCGCGGTGGGGCGCCCCGGCGCCGCGGCACCAACCCGAAGGTCGTGGCGCTCGGCGGCGGGCACGGCCTGGCCGCCTCGCTCGCCGCGCTGCGCCGGATCACCGGTGACCTCACGGCCGTGGTCACCGTCGCCGACGACGGCGGCTCCAGCGGCCGGCTCCGCGAGGAACTGGGCGTGCTGCCCCCCGGCGACCTGCGGAAGGCGCTGGCCGCGCTCTGCGGGGACGACGAGTGGGGCCGCACCTGGGCGCGGGTCGCCCAGCACCGGTTCACCAGTGAGGGTGAACTGCACGGTCACGCCGTGGGCAATCTGCTCATCGTCGCCCTGTGGGAGCAGCTCGGCGACCACGTCCAGGCGCTGGAGTGGGTCGGCCGGCTGCTGGGGGCGCACGGCCGGGTGCTGCCCATGTCGGCGGTGCCCCTGGAGTTGCAGGCCCTGGTGCGCGGTCACGACCCGGCGCGCCCCGGCGAGGTGGTGACGGTGCGCGGTCAGGCCACCGTCGCGCTCACCCCCGGCGAGGTGCAGTCCGTGCACCTCGTGCCGAACGACCCGCCGGCCGTTCCGGAGGCGGTGGAGGCGGTGCTGGACGCCGACTGGGTGGTGCTCGGTCCCGGTTCCTGGTTCTCCTCCGTCATCCCCCATCTGCTGGTGCCGGAGTTGCTGGAGGCGCTGACGGAGACGAAGGCGCGCCGGGTGCTCGCGCTGAACCTCGCGCCGCAGCCCGGGGAGACCGATGGTTTCTCCCCGCAGCGTCATTTGGAGGTTTTGGCCCGACACGCCCCTAAACTCGCCTTCGACGTGGTGCTGGCCGACGAGGCCGCCGTACCCGACCGGGACTCCCTCACCGAGGCCGCCGAGCGGCTCGGCGGAACGGTCGAACTGGCGCCGGTGGCCACGCCGGACGGCTCGGCACGGCACGACCCCGAGCTGCTGGCCGCCGCGTACGACCGGATTTTCAGGATGCACGGAAGGATCGGCCCATGGCGATGACGGCAGCGGTGAAGGATGAAATCTCCCGGCTCCCCGTCACCCGGACCTGCTGCCGGAAGTCGGAGGTCTCCTCCACCCTGCGGTTCGCGGGCGGCCTGCACCTGGTCAGCGGACGGATCGTGATCGAGGCGGAGCTGGACACGGGGATCGCGGCGCGCCGGCTCCGCAAGGACATCCTGGAGATCTTCGGCCACGCCTCCGACCTGGTGGTCATGGCCCCGGGCGGGCTCCGCCGGGGCAGCCGTTACGTCGTCCGGGTGGTGGCGGGCGGTGACCAACTGGCCCGGCAGACCGGGCTGGTCGACGGCCGCGGGCGCCCGGTCCGCGGACTGCCGCCGCAGGTCGTCTCCGGGGCCACCTGTGACGCCGAGGCCGCCTGGCGCGGCGCCTTCCTGGCGCACGGATCCCTCACCGAGCCCGGCCGCTCCTCCTCCCTGGAGGTGACCTGTCCCGGCCCGGAGGCGGCGCTCGCCCTGGTCGGCGCGGCGCGCCGGCTGTCCATCGGCGCCAAGGCCCGCGAGGTGCGCGGGGTTGACCGGGTCGTGGTCCGTGACGGTGATGCCATCGGCGCTCTGCTGACGCGGCTCGGCGCCCACGAGTCGGTGCTGGCCTGGGAGGAACGGCGGATGCGGCGGGAGGTCCGGGCCACCGCCAACCGCCTGGCCAACTTCGACGACGCCAACCTGCGCCGCTCCGCGCGCGCCGCGGTCGCGGCCGGCGCCCGGGTGCAGCGGGCGCTGGAGATCCTCGCCGAGGACGTGCCGGAACACCTCGCCGCGGCGGGCCGGCTGCGCATGGAGCACAAGCAGGCCTCGCTGGAGGAGCTGGGCGCCCTGGCCGACCCGCCGCTGACGAAGGACGCGGTCGCCGGGCGGATCCGGCGGCTGCTGGCGATGGCCGACAAGCGCGCCCAGGACCTGGGCATCCCGGGCACCGAGGCCGGCCTCAGCGAGGACATGGCGGAGGACTTCCCCGGCGAGATGGCCGGCCAGCTCCACTGACCGGGCGGCGGGGCCCGGAAAGCCGACGGCCCGTCACGTTCCGTCAGCCGGCTGCCGCGGCGCGCGGCCCGCGGGCGCGCCCGCGCGCCCGTCCCGGGCCGCGCTCCACCGTGCCTCACCGCGCCCCACTGCGTTTTACTGCAGTCTTACCGCGTCTTACCGCGTCTTACGGGGCGCTCCGCCCCCTTCCCGTCCGCATGGCGGGACGGCGGCGGCAGGGCGGCGCCAATGTCACGTACGTCCTCTGTTAGGGGTAGGGTCGGAGAAGGTCGGGGACATCCCATACAGCTCGCCGGCGCGAAACCGGCGTACCAACGAGGAGATCGGTTCGTGACGATCCGCGTAGGCATCAACGGATTCGGCCGCATCGGCCGCAACTACTTCCGGGCCGTCCTGGAGCAGGGTGCGGACATCGAGATCGTCGGTGTCAACGACCTGACCGACAACGCCACCCTGGTGCACCTGCTGAAGTACGACTCCATCCTGGGCCGGCTGCGGGAAGAGGTCAGCCACACCGAGGACACCATCACCGTCGGCGGCAAGACGTTCAAGACGATGGCGGAGCGCGACCCGGCGAACCTGCCGTGGGGCGAGCTCGGCGCCGACATCGTCATCGAGTCGACCGGCATCTTCACCAAGCGCGACGACGCCGCCAAGCACCTCGCGGCCGGCGCCAGGAAGGTCCTCATCTCCGCGCCCGCGAAGAACGAGGACATCACCATCGTGATGGGCGTCAACCAGGACACGTACGACGCCGCTCAGCACGACGTCATCTCCAACGCCTCCTGCACCACCAACTGCGTGGCGCCGATGGCCAAGGTGCTCGACGAGGCGTTCGGCATCGCCAAGGGCATGATGACGACCGTCCACGCCTACACCAACGACCAGCGCATCCTCGACTTCCCGCACAAGGACCTGCGCCGCGCCCGCGCCGCCGCGGAGAACATCATCCCGACCTCCACCGGCGCCGCGAAGGCCACCGCCCTGGTCCTGCCGCAGCTCAAGGGCAAGCTGGACGGCATCGCCATGCGCGTGCCCGTCCCGACCGGCTCGGTCACCGACCTCGTCCTGGAGCTCGACCGCGAGGTCACCCGCGACGAGGTCAACGCCGCCTTCCAGAAGGCCGCCGAGGGCCAGCTCAAGGGCATCCTGGAGTACACCGAGGACCCGATCGTCTCCACGGACATCGTCAACACCCCGCCGTCCTGCACCTTCGACTCCCTGCTCACCATGGCGCAGGGCAAGCAGGTCAAGGTCGTCGGCTGGTACGACAACGAGTGGGGCTACTCCAACCGTCTGGTGGACCTGACCACCTTCGTCGGCGGCAAGCTCTGACCGGCCGACCGGACCGCCCGGCAGCCTGAGGCGGCAGGGCCCGCGCACGCCGCGGGCCCTGCCGCCTCGGCAAGCCACCGGCACCGGAACCGACCGCTCAGCAGACGGCCAACGGCTCAGCAAGGAGTCCCACCGTGAAGACGATCGACGACCTCCCGGCGGCGGGGAAGCGGGTCTTCGTCCGCGCCGACCTCAACGTCCCGCTCGACGGCTCCACCATCACCGACGACGGCCGGATCCGCGCCGTCCTCCCGACGATCAGGAAGCTCGCCGAGGTGGGCGCCAAGGTGATCGTCGCCTCGCACCTGGGCCGCCCCAAGGGCGCCCCGGACCCGAAGTTCTCCCTCGCCCCCGTGGCGGCCCGCCTCGGTGAGCTGCTCGGCCGTGACGTGGTGTTCGCGGCGGACACCGTGGGCGACGGCGCCCGGGCCGCCGTGGCCGGCCTCGCCGGCGGCCAGGTCGCGCTGCTGGAGAACCTGCGCTTCAACCCCGGCGAGACCAGCAAGGACGACGCCGAGCGCGGCGCGTTCGCCGACGAGCTGGCCACCCTCGCCGACCTCTACGTCGGGGACGGCTTCGGCGCCGTCCACCGCAAACACGCCTCCGTCTACGACCTCCCGGCGCGCCTGCCGCACGCCGCGGGCGGCCTCATCACCACCGAGGTCGGCGTGTTGAAGCGGCTCACGGAGGACGTCCGGCGGCCGTACGCCGTGGTCCTCGGCGGCGCCAAGGTCTCCGACAAGCTCGGCGTCATCGGCCATCTGCTGGAGAAGGCCGACCGCATCCTTGTCGGCGGCGGCATGGCCTACACCTTCCTCAAGGCGCAGGGCCACGAGGTCGGCGGCTCGCTGCTGCAGGAGGACCAGCTCCCGGCGGTCCGCGAGTACCTGGCCCGGGCCGAGGAGCGCGGGGTGGAGTTCGTGCTCCCCGTGGACGTGGTCGCCGCGACCGGCTTCCCGGACCTGGCCACCAAGGCCACGGCGGACCCGGTGGTGGTCGGCGCCGAGGCCATCCCGGCCGATCTGCAGGGTCTGGACCTCGGCCCGGAGACCCGCAAGCTGTTCGCCTCGAAACTCGCCGACGCGGCCACCGTCTTCTGGAACGGCCCCATGGGCGTCTTCGAGCACCCCGAGTTCGCCGAGGGCACCCGGGCCGTCGCCCAGGCGCTGGTCGACAGCCCGGCCTTCTCCGTCGTCGGCGGCGGGGACTCGGCCGCCGCCGTCCGGCAGCTCGGTTTCGACGAGAACGCGTTCGGCCACATCTCGACCGGTGGTGGCGCCAGCCTCGAATACCTCGAGGGCAAGACGCTCCCCGGCCTCGCCGCACTGGAGGACTGACCCCGTATGACCGCTCCCGCCCACGGCCGCACCCCGCTGATGGCGGGCAACTGGAAGATGAACCTCAACCACCTCGAGGCCATCGCGCACGTCCAGAAGCTCGCCTTCGCCCTGGCCGACAAGGACTACGACGCCGTCGAGGTCGCCGTCCTCCCCCCGTTCACCGATCTCCGCTCGGTGCAGACGCTGGTCGACGGCGACCGGCTGCGGATCGCCTACGGTGCCCAGGACCTCTCGGCGCACGACGGCGGCGCCTACACCGGGGAGATCTCCGGGGCGATGCTGGCCAAGCTGAAGTGCTCCTACGTCACCGTGGGCCACTCCGAGCGCCGCCAGTACCACCACGAGACCGACGAAGTGGTCGCCTCCAAGGTCAAGGCCGCCTTCCGGCACGGCCTCACCCCGATCCTCTGCGTCGGCGAGGGACTGGAGGTCCGGAAGGCGGGCGAGCAGGTCGCCCACACCCTGGCCCAGGTCGGCGCGGCCCTCGCGGACATCCCCGCCGAGCAGGCCGCCTCCGTCGTGATCGCTTATGAGCCGGTGTGGGCCATCGGCACCGGTGAGGTGGCCACCCCGGAGGACGCCCAGGAGGTGTGCGGCGCCATCCGCGGCCGGCTCGCCGAGCTGTACGACCAGGAGCTGGCCGACGGCGTCCGCATCCAGTACGGCGGCTCGGTGAAGTCCTCCAACGTCGCCGCGATCATGGCGCAGCCGGATGTCGACGGCGCCCTGATCGGCGGGGCCGCGCTGGACGCCGACGAGTTCGTCAAGATCGTCCGGTTCCGCGAGCAGTGAGCTGACCGCGGAGTGGGCCGGGGGGTGTGCTCCGGCGTACTCTGTCGGGGGCCGGAAGGCGGTCGGTCCGCCGCCCGGCCCCCGGCCCGGTGGGTCCGGCGCGGCGGGCAGCCGGCGCCGGCACCGCCCGGCCGCCGCAGCCGTTACAGCCGTCACAAGCCCGAGAGAGTTGGTCCAGCCGTGGTTATGGGGTTCTCGATCGCCCTGATCGTCTTCAGTTGCCTGCTGATGATGCTGGTGCTCATGCACAAGGGGAAGGGCGGCGGTCTGTCCGACATGTTCGGCGGCGGCATGCAGTCCTCCGTCGGCGGGTCCTCGGTGGCCGAGCGGAACCTGAACCGCATCACCGTCGTGGTCGGCCTGTTCTGGTTCGCCTGCATCGTCGCCCTCGGCGTGCTGATGAAGCTCGACAGCTGACACACCGTCGTCTCCGCGTCTTATCATGGACGTGCGTCCTCCAGGGGCTGGTTCGGTAACCACGGCCCCTGGACGCGCGTTGGGCCTTGCATAGACTGGGGCGCCCGGTAGCCGCACTGCCTACCGATGCTTCGCAGCACCATCACGCAGGGAGTTACGACCGTGGCAAGTGGCAACGCGATCCGTGGAAGCCGGGTCGGGGCGGGGCCGATGGGGGAGGCCGAGCGCGGCGAGTCCGCACCGCGCCTCCGGATCTCCTTCTGGTGCTCGAACGGGCACGAGACCCAGCCCAGCTTCGCCAGCGACGCACAGGTGCCGGACGTCTGGGACTGCCCGCGCTGCGGCTTCCCCGCCGGGCAGGACCGGGAGAACCCCCCGGACCCACCGCGCACCGAGCCCTACAAGACCCATCTCGCCTATGTGCGGGAACGGCGGAGCGACGCCGACGGCGAGGCGATCCTCGCCGAGGCGCTGGCCAAGCTCCGCGGCGAGATCTGAGACCGCGCGCGACCACACCTGACGACGGCCCGGCGGCCGGGAGACCCCCGGCGGCCGGGCCACACGCGTGCCCGGGGCGGGGCGCGGCCGGCAGCGGGGGCGTGCCCGGACCGCGGACCAGCCGCACCGCGGCCGTCGTCCGCACGCCCCGGGTCGCCGCGCCCGGACGCGCGCGCCGGGGTTCCCGTGTCCGCCCGCTCCACCGCCCCCTGCCCGTCCCGCGCTCCGCCCCTGTCGTCATGCGGTGCTCTCCGCCCTTGGCCGGCGCGTCCGCGTCCCCGCCCGTCTGAGGCCGGGGATCGGGAACCTTCCCGATCCCCGGTGTCGGTGCCTCCCGCTACGTTCCAGCCGGAGCGGCGGACGGCCGCCGCTCACCACGGCGAGGGGAAGCGCGGAGATGACGACGGACACGGGAAGCGGCGGGGCCGGGCCGGGACTGGAGACGGAGCCGGCCGGGGGTGCCGGGACCGGCCCGGTGGTTACTCCCTCCTGGCGCGGCGGGTTCGGGCGGCTGTGGTCGGCCGCCGTGCTCTCCCGGTTCGGCGACGCGCTGCGCGGGGCGGCGCTGCCCCTGCTCGCCGTCCGGCTCACGGACGATCCGCTGCTCGTCTCCCTGGTGACCGCCTGCGGGTATCTGCCCTGGCTGCTCTTCGGGCTGGTGGGCGGGGCCGTCGCGGACCGGGTGGACCAGCGCCGGGCGATGTGGGCGGTGGACGTGGCCCGGGCCGTGCTGATGGCGGCCTTCGCGGTGGCCGTGGTGGCCGACCGGGCCGCGATCGTCCTGCTGCTCGTCCTGGCCTTCGCGCTCACCACGCTCCAGACGCTCTTCGACAACGCCGCCACGGCCCTGCTGCCCACCGTCGTCCCGGGTCCGGCGCTCTCCTCGGCCAACGCCCGGCTGATGACCGGCCAGCAGCTCGCCGCGAGCTTCGCCGCCGCCCCGCTGGTCCCGGTGGTGCTGGCCCTGAACGCCGGGGCGCCCTACCTGCTCAACGCCCTGACCTACCTGGTGGCGGCGTTGCTCGTCGCCTCACTGCGGGCCCCCGTGAGCCGTCCGTCCCGGCCCGGCGGGCGAACCCTCCGCCGGGACATCGCCGAGGGGGTGGGCGCCCTGTGGCGGGACCGGGTCCTGCGGTCGCTCTGCCTCGGCGACGCCCTGGCCAGTGTGGGGATGGGCGCGCTGATCGCGATGCTCGTCGTCCACGTGACGGACTGGCTGGCGGCGGGGGAGTCCGGCTACGCCGCCGTGCTCACCGCCTACGGGGCCGGCAGCGTCGCCGGAGGGCTCGTCGCGGGGCGGGTCACCCGGTGGCTCGGCCAGGCCCGCGCCCTCGTCCTGCTGATGGTGGGGCAGATCGGCTGCCTGCTCGTGCTGGGTTCGGTGCGCCACCTCGCCGCCGCCGTCGTGGCACTGGGGATCTTCGGCGTCGCCGGGATGATCTGGAACGTCACCGAGGTGACGATGATGCAGCAGCGCAGCCCCGCCGGAATGCTCGGGCGGGTGAGCGCCGCCTCCCGCACGCTGTCCGCCGGCAGCGCCCCGCTGGGCGCCGTCCTGGGCGGCCTGGCCGCGGGCCTGTGGGGTCCCCACACACCCGTCCTGCTGACCGCGGCGCTCTTCCTCGCGGCGGTGCCGGTGCTGATACCGGCCCTTCGCGCCCCGGACACCGGGACGGCACCCCCCGCCGGCCCCTGATCCTTTAGGTTGGGTGGGCCAGTGGGGGCACGTACGAGAAGAAGTGGGTCGATGTCCGAGATGAACGCAGAAGGCCGCGGCCGCCTGAACCGCCTGCCCGAGTGGGCCGCCCTGGCCCGGCACCGCGAGGAGCTGGGGGAGACGCACCTCCGCGAGCTGTTCGAGAGCGACCCGGAGCGCGCCGGGCGCTACACCCTCGACGTCGGTGACCTGCGCCTGGACTACTCCAAGCAGCTGGTGACCGACGAGACGCTCGCGCTGCTGCGGGACCTCGCGGCGGCGGTGGACGTGGCCGGGCTGCGGGACGCCATGTTCCGCGGCGAGAAGATCAACAACACCGAGGGCCGCGCGGTGCTGCACACCGCGCTGCGCGCCCCGCACGACGCCGTGGTGGAGGTGGACGGGGAGAACGTCGTCCCCGCCGTGCACGCCGTCCTCGGCCGGATGGCCGTCTTCGCGGACAAGGTCCGCTCCGGGGAGTGGAGGGGCCACACCGGCAAGCCGGTCCGCGCCGTCGTCAACATCGGCATCGGCGGCTCCGACCTGGGACCGGCGATGGCCTACGAGGCGCTGCGCCCGTACTCCCAGCGGGAGCTGACGTTCCGGTTCGTCTCCAACGTCGACGGCGCCGACCTGCACGAGGCGCTCCGCGACCTGGACCCGGAGACGACGCTCTTCGTCGTCTCCTCCAAGACCTTCACCACCATCGAGACCATCACCAACGCCACCTCCGCCCGCGCCTGGCTGCTGGCCGGGCTCGGCGGTGACGAGGCGGCGGTGGCCCGGCACTTCGTCGCGGTGTCGACCAACGCCTCCGAGGTGCGGAAGTTCGGCATCGACCCGGAGAACATGTTCGAGTTCTGGGACTGGGTCGGGGGCCGTTACTCCTACGACTCGGCGATCGGTCTCTCCCTGATGACCGCGATCGGGCCGGACCACTTCCGCGAGATGCTGGCCGGCTTCCACCTCATGGACGAGCACTTCCGCACCGCGCCCCCGGAGCGGAACGCCCCGCTGCTGCTCGGCCTGCTCGGCGTCTGGTACGGCGGTTTCCACGGCGCCCGGTCGCACGCCGTCCTCCCGTACAGCCACTACCTCTCGCGGTTCACCGCCTACCTCCAGCAGCTCGACATGGAGTCCAACGGCAAGTCGGTGGACCGCGCGGGCCGCCCGGTCGACTGGAGCACCGGCCCCGTCGTCTGGGGCACGCCGGGCACCAACGGCCAGCACGCCTACTACCAGTTGCTGCACCAGGGGACCCAGCTGATCCCCGCCGACCTCCTCGGCTTCGCCCGCCCCGTGGACGAGCTGGACGACCGCACGGCCGGCCAGCACGACCTGCTGATGGCCAACCTGTTCGCGCAGGGCCAGGCCCTGGCCTTCGGCAAGACGGCCGAGGAGGTGGCGGGGGAGGGCGTTCAGGACGAGCAGGTGCCGCACCGCACCTTCCCCGGCAACCGCCCCACCACCACCATCCTCGCCACCGAGCTGAGCCCGTCGGTCCTCGGCCAGCTCGTGGCGCTGTACGAGCACAAGGTGTTCGTCCAGGGCGCCGTCTGGGACATCGACTCCTTCGACCAGTGGGGGGTGGAGCTGGGCAAGGTCCTGGCCAAGCGGGTGGAACCGGCGCTCACCGAGGGCGAGGCCGTCCCGGGCCTGGACGCCTCCACGGCCGCGCTGGTCACCCGCTACCGGGAGCTGCGCGGCCGCTGACAGCGAGGCGGGTTCCCCCCCGGTGGAGGGACGGACGGCCGCCGGCCGGGCCGCTCCCACCCCGGCCCACCGGAGTTCAGGGCCGGGGTGGGAGCGCGCTGGCAGCTCCGGGAGGTGGGAAGCCCCGGCCCGGCGGGCGCAGGACCGTCCGTCTCCCAGCGACAGTACCGTTCGCGTCCTGTAACAGGTGATCCGGAGACGCGGGGCGGTGGGCGAGACTGACGCCATGACGAACTGCGAGAAGTGCGGTGCGGACAAGCGCCGTTGGCCCCGTTCCTGCCCCCGGTGCCGTGCGGGGCGGCGCCGGGAGAAGGCGGCCGGCGGCGCCGCCGATCTGGCCCTGCCGGCCGGAGTCCTCGAGTGGCTCTGGCGGGGGGTCGCCGGAGCCGCCCGGGCGGTGCTGCGGGCGTTCACCTGACGCGGTGCGGCTCTGCCCGCGAGCCGCGCGCCCACCGGCCGCCACCTCGTCCGGTCCTCCTGCGGCCGGCCCCCGGATCGGCCGGCGCCTCCTGGCGGGGAACAGACGCCGGGGTCCCGTATGACGGAGTTCCGTACGCCGTCAGGATCCGCTCCCGGGCCGGGGTCACGCCACCGCGTGCGGGGCACGGGACGGCCCGGGAACGTACGCTCCGTACGTTCCCGGGCCGTCAGCCGTATCAGCCGTACCGGAGGGCTCCCCCGGTCCCGGAGCGGGTGCCTCCGCGCGGACCGGTGGCCCCGGCCTCAGCCGGAACCCGGCGGGGAGGCGGCCGCGTCCTCCGGGGCGGCCTCCTCCGCCGTCACCCCTTCCGGCAGCCGCGCCGCGGCCGCCCGGTCCAGCAGCCAGAGTGTCCGCTCCGTGCCCCGGGCACCCGCCGCGGGGACCTGGATCTCCCCGGTGGCGGTCAGGGCGCGCGCCACCGCCCCGGCCTTGTCCTCGCCCGCCGCCAGCAGCCACACCTCACGCGCCGCGCGGATCGCGGGCAGGGTCAGGGAGATCCGGACCGGCGGCGGCTTGGGGGCCCCGTGCACGCCGACCACCGTCCGCTCCGTCTCCCGCACGGCCGACAGCTCCGGGAAGAGCGAGGCCACATGGGTGTCCGGCCCGACGCCGAGCAGGAGCACGTCGAAGGCGGGGACGGCAGCGGGGCCGTGCTCGTCCGCCGCGCCGGCGGCCTCCGCCAGCTCCCGGGCGTACGCCTCGGCCGCACCGGCCACCGCGGCCTCCGTCCCGTCACCCCCGTCACCGGCCCCGCCGTCCGCGCCACCGCTCTCACCGGCGCCGTGCGGGCCGTCGGCGGCCGGCATGGGGTGCACCCGGGCCGGGTCCACGCCCACCGCGTCCAGCAGCGCCTCACGGGCCTGTACCTCGTTGCGGTCGGGATCGCCGCCCGGCAGGAAGCGCTCGTCGCCCCACCAGACGTCCAGCCGCGCCCAGTCCACCGCGTCCCGGTCCGGGGAGGCGGCGAGGGCGGCCAGCAGCGCGTTGCCGTTCCGCCCGCCGGTGAGCACCACCGAGGCCGTGCCGCGCGCCGTCTGCGCGTCCGCGAGCGCCCTGACCAGACGGGCCGCGGTGGCCCGCGCCATCAGCTCCGTGTCCCGGTGGACCAGGATTCTCGGGGCGGTCACGAGGCGGACCCCCCGCCGGTGTTCCGGCCGCCCCCGTCGGCGCCGGGGATCCGGTGCCGGGCGGCCTCCAGCTGCCGCGGGCCCGGTGCGGGGGAGGACTCGCCCTTCCCGCCGGGGGACGCCGACGGGCCCGGCGCCGGTGTCCCGGCCGCCCCGCCGCCCGGTGAGCCCGACGGTCCCGTCCGGGGCGGCGCGGGCCGGGGCGGTGCCGCCGCCTCGGCCTCCGCCTCCGGGGTCCGCGGGGCCCGGCCGGCCGCCGGTGCCCCGGTGGCCGGCCCGCTCCCCGAGCCGTTCTGGCGCTCGTCGGGCTGGATCGTCTGCTTGCCGAGCCGGCCCGCGCCGAACCGTACGGTGGCGGCGTACGCCTCGTCCGGGTCGAGCCGCCGCAGCTCCTCCGCGATCAGCTCGGAGGTCTCCCGGCGCTGCAGGGCCACATGGCGGTCCGGCTGGCCCGGTACGGACAGGGAGGCCAGCGAGCCGTCGGACCGGTGCAGCACGACCTCACCCTCGCCGGTCGACAGCCGGACGGCCGTCAGGCCCGGCCCCGCCGACACCTTCCGCGCCACCGGCACCCGCAGCCGCTCGGCCAGCCACAGCGCCAGCAGCTCGCTGCTGGGGTTGTAGGCCTCGCCCTCCACGACGGCCGATTCGACCGGCGCGTGCCGCTGGTCCAGGGCGGCGGCCAGCACGCTCCGCCACGGCGTGATCCGGGTCCACGCCAGGTCGGTGTCGCCCGGCGCGTAGGTCTCGGCCCGCAGCGCGAGCGTGGAAACCGGGTCCTCGGTGGCCGAGGCGTCCGTGATGCGGCGGGCGGCCAGCCGGCCCAGCAGGTCCTCGTTGGGGTGGGCGGGCGCGTCCTCCGGCCACCACACCACCACCGGGGTGTCCGGCAGCAGCAGCGGCAGCACCACCGAGTGCGCGTGGTTGGCCAGTTCGCCGTGGAGCCGCAGCAGCACCGTCTCGCTGGTGCCGGTCTCGCCGCCGACCCGCACCTCCGCGTCCAGGCGGGCCAGCTTGCGGTCGCGGGGTGAGCGCCCCGGCCGCTTGATGACCACGAGGATGCGCGAGGGGTGCTCCTGGGAGGCCTGGCTGGCCGACCTCAGCGCGTCGTAGTGGTTGCCCTCGTCGGTGACGATGACGAGGGTGAGCACCATGCCGACGGCGGGGGAGCCCGCCGCGCGGCGCGCCTTCACCAGCGCGGAGTTGATCTGGCTGGACGTGGTGTCGGTGAGATCGATGTTCATGGCCGGCGCCAGCTCCGTCCGTCTCGTGCGAGCATCTCGTCCGCCGCCCTGGGGCCCCAGGTGCCGGCGGTGTACTCCTCCGGCTTGCCGTGGGTGTCCCAGTACTCCTCGACGGGGTCGAGGATGCGCCAGGACTCCTCCACCTCCTGGTGGCGCGGGAAGAGGTTGGCGTCGCCCAGCAGCACGTCCAGCAGCAGCCGCTCGTACGCCTCCGGGCTGGAGGTGGTGAAGGACTCGCCGTAGGCGAAGTCCATCGTCACGTCGCGGATCTCCATCGAGGTGCCGGGCACCTTGGACCCGAAGCGGATCGTGACGCCCTCGTCCGGCTGCACCCGGACGACCAGGGCGTTCTGCCCCAGCTCCTGGGTGTCGGTGGTGTCGAACGGGGAGTACGGCGCGCGCTGGAAGACGACCGCGATCTCCGTGACCCGGCGGCCCAGCCGCTTGCCGGTGCGCAGGTAGAACGGCACCCCGGCCCAGCGGCGGTTGTCGACGGACAGCTTGATGGCGGCGTAGGTGTCGGTGCGCGAGTCGGAGCTGATGCCCTCCTCCTCGCAGTAGCCGAGCACCTCCTCGCCGCCCTGCCAGCCATGGGTGTACTGGCCGCGGACGGTGTGGCGGCCGAGGTCGCCGGGGAGCTGGACGGCCTTGAGGACCTTCAGCTTCTCGGTGACCAGCGCCTTGGCGTCGAAGGAGGAGGGCTCCTCCATCGCGGTCAGCGCCAGCAGCTGGAGCAGGTGGTTCTGGATGACGTCGCGGGCGGCGCCGATGCCGTCGTAGTAGCCGGCCCGGCCGCCGATGCCGATGTCCTCCGCCATCGTGATCTGGACGTGGTCCACATAGCTGCGGTTCCAGATCGGTTCGAACATGGTGTTGGCGAAGCGCAGCGCCAGGATGTTCTGGACCGTCTCCTTGCCCAGGTAGTGGTCGATCCGGAAGACGTCCGCGGGGCGGAACACCTGGTGGATGACGCTGTTGAGTTCCTGGGCGCTCTTCAGGTCGTGACCGAAGGGCTTCTCGATGACGGCCCGCCGCCAGGAGTCGCCCTCGCCTTCCGAGAGCCCGTGCTCCTTGAGCTGGCGGACCACGGTGGGGAAGAACTTCGGCGGCACCGAGAGGTAGAAGGCGAAGTTGCCGCCCGTGCCGCGGGCCTTGTCGAGTTCGTTGATGGTGGACTTCAGCTTGCGGAAGGCCTCGTCGTCGTCGAAGGTGCCCGGCACGAACCGGAAGCCCTGGCTCAGCTGCTGCCAGACCTCCTCCCGGAACGGGGTGCGGGCGTTCTCCTTCACCGCGTCGTGCACGACCTGGCAGAAGTCCTGGTCCTCCCAGTCCCGGCGGGCGAAGCCCACCAGGGAGAAGCCCGGCGGCAGCAGACCGCGGTTGGCCAGGTCGTAGACGGCGGGCATCAGCTTCTTGCGGGACAGGTCCCCGGTGACGCCGAAGATGACCAGACCGGACGGCCCCGCGATCCGCGGGAGCCGCCGGTCCGATGCGTCACGCAGCGGATTGCTGCTGCTCACGTCACGCCTCCGGAGCGAGTCGCTTCAACTCGGCCTCGGTGGACTCAAGGAGGTCGGTCCAGGACTTCTCGAACTTCTCCACCCCCTCCTCCTCCAGCAGCCGGACCACCTCGTCGTAGGAGATGCCGAGCTCCGCCAGCGCGTCGAGGTCCTTACGGGCCTGCTCGTAGCCGCCGCGCACCGTGTCACCGGTGATCTCGCCGTGCTCGGCCACCGCCTCCAGGGTGGTGCCGGGCATGGTGTTGACGGTGCCGGGGGCGACCAGCTCGTCCACGTAGAGGGTGTCCTTGTACGCCTTGTCCTTGACGCCGGTGGACGCCCACAGCGGGCGCTGCCGGTTGGCGCCCTGACGCTCCAGCGCGGCCCAGCGGTCGGAGCCGAACTCCTCCTCGTACGCCTGGTAGGCGAGGCGGGCGTTGGCGACGGCCGCCTTGCCGCGGAGCGCCGTGGCGGCCTCGGTGCCCTGGGAGTCCAGCCGCTTGTCGATCTCGGTGTCCACGCGGGAGACGAAGAAGGACGCCACCGAGTGGATCTTCGAGACGTCCAGCCCGGCCGCGCTCGCCTTCTCCAGCCCCGCCATGTAGGCGTCCATGACCAGCCGGTAGCGCTCCAGCGAGAAGATCAGCGTGACGTTGACGCTGATGCCGAGGGAGATGACCTCGGTGATCGCCGGGAGTCCGGCCTCGGTGGCCGGGATCTTGATGAAGGTGTTCGGCCGGTCCACCAGCCAGGCGAGCTGCTTGGCCTCGGCGACGGTGGCGTGGGTGTTGTGCGCCAGCCGCGGGTCCACCTCGATGGAGACCCGGCCGTCGCGGCCGTCCGTGGCGTCGAAGACCGGGCGCAGCACGTCGGCGGCGTCCCGGACGTCCGCCGTGGTGATCATGCGGACGGCCTCCTCCACGCTCACCCGCCGCACGGCGAGGTCCGAGAGCTGCTGCTCGTACCCCTCACCGGCGGAGATGGCCTTCTGGAAGATGGTCGGGTTGGTGGTGACCCCGACGAGGTGGCTGGTGTCCCGCAGCTCCGCGAGGGAGCCGGACGAGATGAACGTGCGGGACAGATCGTCCAGCCAGATCGCCACGCCCTCCTCGGAGAGGCGCTTGAGTGCGTCTGCCATATGAGTTGCAACTCCTCCTGATCCGTGTCCTACGGGCGTCAGCGACCCGCGGCTTCGAGAGATTCCCGGGCGGCCGTCTCGACCGCCTCGGCGGTCAGCCCGAACTCCCGGAACAGCACCTTGTAGTCGGCGGACGCGCCGAAGTGCTCCAGCGAGACGACGCGGCCGGCGTCGCCCACGTACCGGTGCCAGGGCAGGGCGATCCCGGCCTCCACCGCCACCCGTGCCCGCACCGCCGGGGGCAGCACGCTGTCCCGGTACCCCTGGTCCTGCTCCTCGAACCACTCGGCGCACGGCATCGACACCACGCGGGCCGGGACGCCGGACGCCTGGAGCCGCTCACGGGCCTCCACGGCGAGCTGCACCTCCGAGCCGGTGGCGATCAGCACCACCCGGGGCTCCGTGGCACTGCCGGCGTTCCCGGGGTCCTCGGCGTCGAACAGCACGTAGCCACCCTTGGCCGCGTCGCCGTTCGCCGCGTACGTCGGGACGTTCTGCCGGGTCAGCGCCAGTCCGTGCGGGGCCGGCTTCGCCGTGTGACGGCGCGTGATCTCGCCCCAGGCCACCGAGGTCTCGTTGGCGTCGGCGGGGCGGACGACGTTGAGACCGGGGATGGCGCGCAGCGCGGCGAGCTGCTCCACCGGCTGGTGGGTCGGCCCGTCCTCGCCGAGGCCGATGGAGTCGTGCGTCCAGACGTAGGTGACGGGCAGCCCCATCAGCGCGGCGAGCCGGACGGCGGGGCGCATGTAGTCGGAGAAGACCAGGAACGTGCCGCCGTAGATCCGGGTTCCGCCGTGCAGCGCGATGCCGTTCATCACCGAGCCCATGGCGTGCTCGCGGATGCCGAAGTGCACCGTGCGGCCGTAGGGGTCGGCCTCCGGCAGCGGGTTCGAGGCGGGGAGGAACGAGGACGTGGGGTCGATCGTGGTGTTGTTCGAGCCGGCGAGGTCGGCGGAGCCGCCCCACAGCTCGGGGAGCACCCGGCCCAGCTCCTTGAGGACCGCGCCGGACGCCTTGCGGGTGGCGACCTCCTTGCCGGGCTCGAACACCGGCAGCGTCGTCTCCCACCCCTCCGGCAGCTCGCCGGCGGCGACCCGGTCGAACAGCGCGGCGCGCTCCGGGTTGCCGTCCCGCCACTCCTGCACCCGCTTGTCCCAGGCGGCGCGGGCCTCGCGGCCCCGGTCACCGGCGGCGCGGGCGTGCGCCAGCACCTCCGGGTCCTCGGGGAAGTGCGTGTCCGGGTCGAAGCCCAGCACCCGCTTGGTGGCGGCGACCTCCTCGGCGCCCAGCGCCGAGCCGTGCGAGGCCTCGGTGTTCTGGGCGTTGGGGGCCGGCCAGGCGATGATCGTACGGGCGGCGATGATCGACGGCCGCCGCGTCTCCTCCTGTGCCGCGCGGAAGGCCGCGTACAGCGCCTTGACGTCGAAGTCCCCGCCCGGGGACTGCTCGACGCGCTGGACGTGCCAGCCGTACGCCTCGTAGCGCTTCAGCACGTCCTCGGAGAGGGCCGTCGCGGTGTCGCCCTCGATGGAGATGTGGTTGTCGTCGTAGAGGGCGATCAGGTTGCCCAGCTCCTGGTGGCCCGCGAGCGAGGAGGCCTCGGCGGATACGCCCTCCTCCAGGTCACCGTCGGAGACGATCGCCCAGACGGTGTGGTCGAACGGGGAGGAGCCGGCGGCGGCGTCCGGGTCGAACAGCCCGCGCTCGTACCGCGCGGCCATCGCCATCCCCACGGCGTTGGCGATGCCCTGGCCGAGCGGGCCGGTGGTGGTCTCGACGCCGGCGGTGTGGCCGTACTCCGGGTGGCCCGGGGTCTTGGAGCCCCAGGTGCGGAAGGACTTGAGGTCGTCCAGCTCCAGGCCGTAACCGGCCAGGTAGAGCTGGATGTAGAGGGTCAGGCTGGTGTGTCCGGGAGAGAGGACGAAGCGGTCCCGGCCCGTCCAGTCCGGGGCGGACGGGTCGTGCCGCATCAGTTTCTGGAACAGGAGGTACGCGGCGGGCGCGAGGCTCATCGCCGTGCCGGGGTGGCCGTTCCCGACCTTCTGCACGGCATCCATGGCCAGGACGCGAGCGGTGTCGACCGCCCGCTGGTCCAGCTCTGTCCATTCGAGCTCGGTGGTCGTCGGCTGAGTGCTCACCCTGGGTCAGGGCTCCTCTCCACAAGGTCGCGGTGCCGGTGACTGGCTCACCGGGCGGTGTCGAGCCTATCTCGCACCCGTGTGCGTGGATTCGACCGTCCAGCAGCCGGAACGGCGCTCCACGACGGCATATGCGCATGTGGGAGCGGCCGGCGGCCGGGACGGACGACCCGCGCGGGCGGCCCTCCGGCCACCCCGGCGCCGCGTGATCGTGCCCGTCGGGCATGCATACGCGGCCCGGGCCCCCGCTGCTCAACACGGCTCCGGCCGCCGGCGGCCCCCCGGCGGCGGAAGCGCTCCGGGCGGCGTCTAGAGTGGCGTGGTACGGGCGAGTCGTCACCGGAGCCCCGGTACCTCCGACCCCGGTGAGCTCGCAGACCTCTCCGCGGCCCGGCCGCCGATGTCCTCACCGTGCCGACTGTCCTGACTGTCCTGACCGAATTCCAACCAGGGGTGCGCGTGACGGCCGTCGATTCCCATCCAGTGCGGGTTCCCGTGATGGGCCCCGGTCACCGGCCACTCGATGTCCGGGCCAAGGCGTTCCTCGCCCTGACCAAGCCGCGCGTCATCGAGCTGCTGCTGATGACGACCGTCCCGGTGATGTTCCTCGCCGCGCAGGGCGTGCCGGACCTCTGGCTGGTCCTCGCCACCTGCGTCGGCGGCTTCCTGTCGGCCGGCGGCGCCGGTGCCTACAACATGTACATCGACCGGGACATCGACGCGCTGATGGACCGTACCTCCCAGCGGCCGCTGGTCACCGGGGTGGTCTCCCCGCGCGAGTGCCTGGTGTTCGCCACCACACTCGCGGTGGGCTCCACCGTCTGGTTCTGGGTGCTGGTCAACCCACTCTCCGCGATGCTCTCGCTGGGCGCCCTCCTCTTCTACGTCGTCGTCTACACGATGTGGCTCAAGCGGCGCACGGCGCAGAACATCGTGTGGGGCGGGATCGCCGGCTGCATGCCGGTCTTCATCGGCTGGTCGGCGGTGCGCGACGAGGTCTCCTGGGCGGCGCTCGTCCTCTTCCTGGTCATCTTCTTCTGGACGCCGCCGCACTACTGGCCGCTGTCGATGAAGGTCAAGGACGACTACGCGCGGGTCGGCGTGCCGATGCTGCCGGTGATCGCCTCCAACCGGACCGTGGCCCGGCAGATCGTCCTCTACAGCTGGGTGATGGTCGGGGTCTCGCTGCTGCTCTGGCCGCTGGGCTACACCGGCTGGTTCTACCCGCTGGTCGCGGTGGTGCTCGGCGCGTTCTGGCTCAAGGAGGCGCACGGTCTCCAGGCCCGCGCCCGGGCCGGTATCACCGGCGCGAAGCTCAAGGAGATGCGGCTCTTCCACTGGTCCATCACCTATGTGTCGCTGCTCTTCCTGGCCGTGGCGGTGGATCCCTTCCTGCGGTAGCACGTTCCCCTGGCGGCGCGCCCGGGCCGGGCACGCGGGCGGCGGGAGAGAGCGACGGGCCGGCCGCGTGGGACATGCCACGCGACCGGCCCGTCGCCCGTTGATCTACCCGTGGGTAGCATCCGGTGCATGGCAGAGAACGAGCAGGAGCAGGGGCAGGACGCGGGGACCGGGCCGGCCGCCGGCGGTGGCGCGGAGCGCCCGCCCGGTGCGGACGGCGGGGCGGAGGAGCGGCCCGGGACCGCCGGCTCCGCCACCGAGGGGGACACGAGTGCCGCGGGCGGCGCGGATGACACCGTGAGCGACGGCACGGCGGAGACCTCCGCGGAGCCTTCCGCGGCCTCTCCCCGGGAGACCGCCGTGCAGCCCACCGCGGGCCCCGGGGGCGCGGAGGCCGCCGCGGACGAGCCGGCCGGATCAGGGACCGCCGCCCCGGGGGCAGCCCGTGAGCCCACCGCGCCCACCCGGCCCGCCGCTCCGGTGCCCGCGGGCGAACCGGCCGCGGCCGGCGCCGGTGAGCCCGCCGGGGAAGCCGCCGCGCGGCCCACCCCCCGGCCCGCCGCGAAGGCCGCCGTCGGAACCGATGGCACGACGGGCGCGGCCGCCGAGCGGTCCGCCGCCGGGCAGACGGCCGGCGAGGCGCCCGCTACGGCCGCCGGTGAACCCGGGCCCGCGGGGGACAGGCCCGCCGCGGACGCCCCGGACGGGGACGCCGGCCGTGGCGGCCGTGGCGGCGGGCGGAAGAGCGCGGCCGAGCGGCGGGAGGAGCGCCGGGTGACCAAGCTGGCCCGGGAGATCAAGGCCTTCGCCGCGCGGCACGGCGGCTCCGCCGAGGGGCAGATCGCCTACCTCGGGCAGATGGGGGCCCGGATCGTCCTGGTCGGCGCGGACGGCGGCTGGGGCGATCTCGTCGCCCCCTCGTACGCGATCGCGGAGCGCGCCACGGGGAAGGCGGGCATCACCGTCCACGAGAAGTTCGACGGGGACCTGGCGGCCCGGGTGCGCACCGGGCCCTACGAGTGGTCACGGATGGCCGGCATCCAGGTCGGCGGCCCCGCCAACCCCTGACGGGCGGCAGCCGTCCGCCCGACCGGCCCGTCCCGCCGTCCGCCCTCCCCTGCCCCTCGGTCCGTCCGGGGCGGGGTCACGCGGTGTCCGGCCCGCCGCGTGCGGCGGCGGGCGTTCCGCCTGGGGGAGGGATCCTCCGGTGCCCGGGGCGGCGGGGGCCGGTCTCATCCGTGCGTGCGGCCCCGTCCGTGTGCCCGGCGCCCCGGCGGCGAGTCCACGGATGGGGCGGGCCGTCCCTGCCGCTCCGGCCCCGGGTCCCGCCCCGGGTGGTTCCGCGCGCCGGGTGCGGGCACCGCTCAGGAGGCCGTCGCGACCGCCGCGTCCTCCCGCGGCGCGGTCACCGGCGTGCCGGCCGGCCCGGCGGGCCGTTCCCGCTGCGAGAGCAGGACCCGGAGCACCCCGATCCACACCAGGCAGGAACCGAGCATGTGCAGCCCCACCAGCACCTCGGGCAGATCGGTCAGATACTGCGCGTAGCCGATGACGCCCTGTGCCAGCAGCACCCCCAGGAGCAGTGCCGTGCGCCGCCGGGCGAGGCCGGGGGTGCCCGCCGCGCGGAGCGCCGCCCAGAGCGCGGCGGTGAGCAGCACCACCGCCCAGGCGAGCACCGCGTGCACCTGGGTCACCGTCTCCCAGTCCACCGCCATCCGCGGTACCTCGCTGCTGTCACCCGCGTGCGGTCCCGCGCCCGTGACCACCGTGCCGGCCACCACCAGCGCCGCCGAGCAGCCCACCAGGGCCCGGGTCAGCAGGCGGATGCGGGGGCCGGTCAGCGGGCGCGGCGCGCCGTCGCCCTCACCGGCCCGGTGCCAGGTGATGGTGGTGACGGTGATCAGGGCCGTGGCCAGCAGGAAGTGCCCCGCGACGCTGTACGGGTTGAGTCCGGTGAGTACCGTGATCCCGCCGAGTACCGCGTTGCCGAGGACCACGAAGAACTGCGACCAGGCGAGCCGGGTCAGGCCCCGGCGGCGCGGCTTGGCCGAGCGGGCCGCGAGGATCGTCCAGCCGACGGCGGCGGCCAGCACGTAGGTGAGCATCCGGTTGCCGAATTCGATGGCGCCGTGCAGCCCCATCTCACGGGTGGCGACCAGGCTCTCCGAGGTGCACTTGGGCCAGGTGTCGCAGCCCAGCCCGGAGCCGGTGAGGCGGACGGCGCCGCCGGTGACGACGATGACGACGCTCATCACCAGCGCCGTGAGGGCGGCCCGCCGGACCGTCGCCGGGGACGGCGTCCAGCGGGCGGCGAGCGAGGCGAGGGGGTTGCGCACAAAGGCGGTCGGGTTGGACACGGGACCATCGTAGACACCGCGCTTGTGCATCTTTTCACGAGGGCCGGGGATCGCCGGGGCGGTGCGGCGGCGGGTGGGACGGGGAGAGGACACACAACCCCCTCGCGCTGCCCGGCGCCCGGGGGCCGTCGGGGCTCCGGCCGGGCCGCTGCCCCCGGCTGTTCCGCCGCGCGCACCGATCCGGCGGGCCCCGGCGGCCCGGCAGGGGGCGGGCCGGTGAACCGGAGACGTCCCGGCGCTGCCCCACGCGCCCGCCTTTTGACAGGATTCGGCCATGGAGACCGAGACCACACAGGTATGGCTGAACAGCGACGCCCACTTCGCCCCCGGCAGAGAACTCTTCCGCTCCGCGCGGGAGTTCTCCGTCTGGGCGTACACCGTCAGCCATGGTCAGCTGCTGTTGCGCTCCCGCTCCCTGGACCGGGAGGGCGTCCGCCGCACCCGGATCGATGTGCTCTTCAAGCCGGTCCGGGCGGTGAAGACGGGCATCACCTACGACTCGCTCACCATCCGCTGCGCCACCGACGAGGAACGCCGCCGTATCCTCGCCGACACCGGCCACGCCCGCCGGGGTGACCGGGTGCTGCTGCTGGAGACCGCGGGCGGGCGGCGCGACCACGTGGTGGCGGGCGCCTTCGGCTGGAGCGAGGACGGGGGCGGCGACGCGGAACCGAGCCGCCTCGCGTTCCTGGCGGCCGGCGGAGCGGACCCGTCCCGCGTCCTTCCCTGACCCGCTCCGATCCGGTTTATAACAAGCCTTTGGCGCGGCAGCCGCTCGCGGGCGAACCTCAAGCACTCCCGACCCGACCCGACCCGACCTGACCTGACCCGGCGCGCCCGGCCCGGATGCCGGGCCGGGCGCGCCGCTGCGGGACGGCCGGCGGGCCTGAGCCCTGGTCCGGGCCGCCGGTCACGCGCCGGGGCGGATCTCCCGGACGACGCGCGCCGGGTTGCCGACGGCGACGACGTTCGCCGGCAGGTCCTTCGTCACCACGGCACCCGCGCCGACGACGGTGTTCTCCCCGATGGTGACGCCGGGGCAGACGATGACGCCGCCGCCCAGCCACACGTTGTCCCCCAGGGTGATCGGCAGCGCCGATTCCCACTTTTCGCGCCGGAGCTCCGGGTCGACGGGGTGGGTCGGGGTGAGCAACTGGACGTTCGGGCCGAGCTGGACGTCCGCCCCGATCCGGATCTCCGCCACGTCCAGCAGTACGGCGCCGAAGTTGACGAAGGTGCCCGGTCCCACGGTGATCCGGTAGCCGTAGTCCACGGACAGCGGCGGCCGTATCTCCGCGCCCTCGCCCAGCTCCCCGAGCAGTTCGGCCAGGACGGCGCGGCGGCCCTCCGGGTCGGCGGTGGTCGAGGTGTTGAACCGTTCGTTCAGCTCGGCGGCGCGCCGCAGATCGGCGGCGAGCTGCGGGTCGTCGGCGCGGTAGAGCTCACCGGCGAGCATGCGTTCCTTCTGGCTCGGCCGGCTTCGCCCGCTCGTCCGGTCTTCCTGGCCGGTCTCCCGTCCGGCCTTCTGCCCGGGCTGCTGTCCGTCCACGGCGGTCCTCCGGAAGTCGGTGCCGCACCCGGGCAGTTCACCTCGGGCGCGAGCCCATTCTCCATGGTCCGTCCGCTCCGGGGCGGACGGGCCCGGGCGGGACGGGACGGGCGGGCGGCGGAGACGGGGCGCGCCGACGGAACCCGGCCGCACGCCGATGTCACATACCGGGGTGCCGCCCCGTCCTGATGATGGAGCGGCCCGCGTCGGGTGCCGCGCCCGGACGGGGGTCGGGCGCGGCGCCGGGACGACGGGCCGCCGGAACGCGCGGCCGGAGCGGCGCGGGGGACGCAAGGCCGGCGCGGGGTCCGGACCGGCCCCGCGTCTCACTCCCAGCGGAAGAAGCGCGCCGCCGCGCCCAGCCCCAGCACCGCCCAGCCGGCCAGGAGGCCCACGTCCCCCCAGGGCACGGCGGAGCCGTGCGCGAGCACCGCGCGCAGGCCGTCGGAGAGCGCCGTGATCGGCAGGAGTGCCAGTACCGGCTGCGCGGCCTCGGGGAACCGCTCCAGCGGGACGACCACCCCGCCGCCGACGAGCAGCAGCAGGAAGACCAGGTTGGCGGCCGCCAGCGTGGCCTCCGCCCGCAGGGTGCCCGCCATCAGCAGGCCCAGCCCCGAGAACGCCGCCGTCCCGAGCGCCAGCAGCAGCAGCACGGTGAGCGGGTTGCCCCGGGGGGACCAGCCCAGGCCGAGAGCGACCGCCGTGAGCAGGGCGATCTGGAGGATCTCGGTGACCAGTACCGCGCCCGTCTTCGCCGCCATCAGGGCCCGGCGTGGCAGCGGGGAGGCGCCGAGCCGTTTCAGCACCCCGTAGCGGCGTTCGAACCCGGTGGCGATGGCCTGGCCGGTGAAGGCCGTGGAGAGCACGGCCAGGGCCAGCACGCCGGGGGCGAGGAAGTCCACGGCCCGCCCGCCGCCGGTGGCGGGGAGGTCCACGATGTCGACGGTCGCGAAGAGCACCAGCAGCAGCGCCGGGATCACCATGGTCAGCAGCAGCTGCTCACCGTTGCGGAGCAGCAGCCGGGTCTCCAGAGCGGTCTGCGCGGCGATCATGCGTGCCATCGGCGCGGCGCCGGGCCGCGGGGCGAACGTGCCGGCCGCCGGGCCCTCCGTGGTGGTGCGGCTGGTCACGAGCGCAGCTCCTTGCCGGTGAGCTCCAGGAAGACGTCCTCCAGGGTGCGCCGCTCGACCGCTATCCGGTCCGGCAGGACGCCGTGCTGCGCGCACCAGGAGGCGACGGTGGCCAGCAGTTGCGGATCGACCTGGCCGGCGACGCGGTAGGAGCCCGGGGCGGTCTCGGCGGCGGCGGAGCCGTCCGGCAGCGCCGTGAGGAGCGTGGTCAGGTCGAGTCCCGGGCGGCCGGTGAAGCGCAGGGTGTCCTCGGCGCCGCCCCGGCACAGCTCCTCGGGGGAGCCCTGGGCGACGGCCCGGCCGCCGTCGACGATCACCACCTCGTCGGCGAGCTGCTCGGCCTCGTCCATGAAGTGGGTGGTGAGCACGGCCGTCACCCCGTCCGCGCGCAGCTCCCGGAGGAGGTCCCAGGTGGCGTGGCGGGCCTGTGGGTCGAGACCGGCGGTCGGCTCGTCGAGGAAGACCAGCTCCGGGCGGCCGACGACGGCCATGGCCAGCGCCAGCCGCTGCTGCTGGCCGCCGGAGAGCCGCCGGTAGGGGGTGCGGCCGCAGCCGCCCAGTCCCAGGCGCTCGGTGAGCATGGCGGTGTCGAGGGGGTGGGCGTGCAGCCGGGCGGTGTGGCGCAGCATCTCCCCGGCGCGGGCGGTGGGGTAGACGCCGCCGGACTGGAGCATCACCCCGATCCGGGGCCGCAGGGCGGCCGCGTCGGCCACCGGGTCCAGCCCGAGGACGCGGACGGTGCCCGCGTCCGGGCGGCGGTAGCCCTCGCAGATCTCCACGGCGGTGGTCTTCCCGGCGCCGTTGGGACCGAGGACGGCGGTGACGGTGCCCGCCGCGACGGACAGGCCGAGCCCGTCCAGCGCGGTGGTGGTCCCGTACCGCTTGACCAGGTTCCGCGCCTGGACGACCGGCTCGTTGCGCATGGGCGCAGTCTACGGAGGGCCGTGGCCACCCCGGCCCCGGGGGAGAGCGGGGCGGCCGGCCGATCAGGGGTGGCCGAGCGGTGAAGGGGCGAAGGGGCGAAGGGGCATGGCGGCCCGGAACGCCGCCCGCGCTTAGGTGACCCTTAGTGACGGAGCCCACGCGCCGTCCGCCGGACCTCGCTTGTCGCATCCGGAAGAATTACGCAACAATGGCGTTGTGAAAAACGTGAGCGACGACCGGAAGGTGACGGCGGCCCGGCGGGCCGCCTCCCCCGTCGTGCCCACGCCGCCCGCGCACGACGAGCCGCGCTCCACCCGTAACCGGGTGGCGCGCTCCATCCTCGACCACGGCCCGTCCACCGCCGCCGAGCTCGCGGGCCGGCTGGCGCTCACCCAGGCGGCGGTCCGCCGCCATCTCGACACGCTGGTCGCCGAGGGGCTGGTGGCGCCGCGTGACCGGCGGGTCTACGGCTCCCGGGGGCGTGGCCGGCCCGCGAAGGCCTTCGCCCTGACCGACGCCGGGCGGGACGCTTTCGACCAGGCGTACGACTCCCTGGCCGCCGACGCGCTGCGCTGGATCGCCCAGCAGGCGGGCGGCGGCGCCGAGGGCGAGGCGGCGGTCTCGGCCTTCGCCCGCGCCCGGCTCGCCGCCCAGACCGCCGGCTACCGCGAGCTGATCGAGAGCGTGGCCCCCGACCGGCGTACCGAGGCGCTGGCGCGGGCGCTGACGGCCGACGGGTACGCTGCTGCGGCGCGCAGCGCTCCGGTCGGCGAGCAGCTCTGCCAGCACCACTGTCCGGTCGCCCATGTCGCCGAGCGGTTCCCGCAGCTGTGCGAGGCGGAGACCGAGGTCTTCTCCGACCTGCTCGGCACCCATGTCCAGCGGCTGGCCACCATCGCCCACGGCGACGGGGTCTGCACGACGTTCGTCCCCCGTGGCGGGGAGCGGGACGGTGTGGAGGGCGGCGCGAGCGGCGCCCCGCGGTCCGGGGCGCCCGGCACGGCCCCCGGTCCCCCGGGCCCGCACCGCGCCGCCAGGACCGCCCCGAAGGCCACCACGGGCACCACGGCCACGGCAGACACGACAGGCACGACCACCACAGCATCCGCAAGCACGGCCGGGAGGAACCCCGCATGACGCTCCCCACGGAGACCGCTCACCCCGAACTGGAGGGGCTGGGCACCTACGAGTACGGCTGGGCCGACCCCGACACGGCCGGCTCCTCGGCCCGCCGCGGCCTGTCCGAGGAGGTCGTCCGCGACATCTCGGCGAAGAAGAACGAGCCGGAGTGGATGCTGAAGCTGCGGCTCAAGGGCCTGCGGCTGTTCGACAAGAAGCCCATGCCCACCTGGGGCTCCGACCTCTCGGGCATCGACTTCGACAACATCAAGTACTTCGTCCGCTCCACCGAGAAGCAGGCCACCAGCTGGGAGGACCTGCCGGAGGACATCAAGAACACCTACGACAGGCTGGGCATCCCGGAGGCCGAGAAGCAGCGGCTGGTCGCCGGTGTCGCCGCCCAGTACGAGTCCGAGGTGGTCTACCACCAGATCCGCGAGGACCTGGAGGAGCAGGGCGTCCTCTTCCTGGACACGGACACGGCGCTGCGCGAGCACCCGGAGATCTTCCAGGAGTACTTCGGCACGGTGATCCCGGCCGGTGACAACAAGTTCGCCGCGCTCAACACCGCCGTGTGGTCCGGTGGCTCCTTCATCTACGTCCCGCCGGGCGTCCACGTGGACATCCCGCTGCAGGCCTACTTCCGGATCAACACCGAGAACATGGGTCAGTTCGAGCGGACGCTGATCATCGTCGACGAGAACGCCTACGTGCACTACGTCGAGGGCTGCACCGCCCCGATCTACTCCTCCGACTCGCTGCACAGCGCCGTCGTGGAGATCATCGTCAAGAAGGGCGGCCGCTGCCGCTACACGACCATCCAGAACTGGTCGAACAACGTCTACAACCTGGTGACCAAGCGCGCCGTCGCCTACGAGGGCGCCACCATGGAGTGGGTCGACGGCAACATCGGCTCCAAGGTCACCATGAAGTACCCGGCCGTCTACCTCATGGGCGAGCACGCCAAGGGCGAGACCCTCTCCATCGCCTTCTCCGGTGAGGGGCAGCACCAGGACGCGGGCGCCAAGATGGTCCACATGGCCCCCAACACCTCCTCGAACATCGTCTCGAAGTCGGTGGCGCGGGCCGGTGGCCGGACCTCCTACCGCGGTCTGATCGAGATCGCGGAGGGCGCCTCGGGCTCCAAGTCCAACGTCCTGTGTGACGCCCTGCTGGTGGACACCGTCTCCCGCTCGGACACCTACCCGTACGTGGACGTCCGCGAGGACGACGTCTCCATGGGCCACGAGGCGACGGTCTCCAAGGTCAGCGACGACCAGCTCTTCTACCTGATGAGCCGGGGTCTCGCCGAGGACGAGGCGATGGCGATGATCGTGCGCGGCTTCGTCGAGCCGATCGCGCGGGAACTCCCGATGGAGTACGCGCTGGAGCTGAACCGGCTGATCGAGCTGCAGATGGAGGGCTCGGTCGGCTGAGGCCGGCCCGCCCCGGCACCGGCCGCCGCACGCCGCGGCGGCCGGCGCCCCAGGACCGCGAGCGATCACACACCAGGCAGAAAGCGAGCTGTACGACTAGCCATGGCTGAGAACATTCCGGTGGGCAGCACCACGGACGGTGCCGTTCAGGTGGGCGGGGGGCAGCCCGCCGACGCGCGGGTCAGCGCGCCCGCCTCCTACGACGTGGCGGACTTCCCCGTGCCGCACGGCCGTGAGGAGGAGTGGCGGTTCACCCCGCTGGAGCGCCTCCGCGGCCTGCACGACGGCACGGCCGTGGACGACGGCGGCGTCCGCCACGACATCTTCTCCCCGAGCGGGGTCACCACCGAGCTGGTGGACCGGGACGACCCCCGCGTGGGCCGCGCCGGCAAGCCCGTGGACCGGGTCGCCGCCCAGGTGTACAGCTCCTTCCAGAAGGCCACCGTCATCACGGTGCCCAAGGAGACGGTCCTGACCGAGCCGGTGCGGATCGCCGCGCACGGCCAGGGCGGCACCGCCTACGCGCACCACGTGATCGAGGTCGGCGCCTTCGCGGAGGCCGTCGTCATCCTGGACCACACCGGTGACGCCACCTTCGGCGGCAACGTCGAGTACATCCTGGGCGACGGCGCCAAGCTCACCGCCGTCTCCGTGCAGGACTGGGGCGACAAGGCGGTCCACGCCGGCCAGCACACCGCGCTGATCGGGCGGGACGCCTCCTTCCGCTCCGTGGTCGTCACCTTCGGTGGCGACCTGGTCCGGCTCCACCCGCGGATCAACTACGCGGGCCCCGGCGGTGAGGCCGAGCTCTACGGCCTGTACTTCACCGACGACGGCCAGCACCAGGAGCACCGCCTCTTCGTCGACCACGCCGTTCCGCACTGCCGGAGCAACGTCGTCTACAAGGGCGCGCTCCAGGGCCGCCAGGCGCACGCCGTCTGGATCGGCGACGTGCTCATCCGCGCGGCAGCCGAGGGCACCGACACCTACGAGCTCAACCGGAACCTCGTCCTCACCGACGGCGCCCGGGTGGACTCGGTCCCCAACCTGGAGATCGAGACCGGCGAGATCGTCGGCGCCGGCCACGCCTCGGCGACCGGCCGCTTCGAGGACGAGCAGCTGTTCTACCTGATGTCCCGCGGCATCCCGGCCGCCGAGGCGCGCCGGCTGGTCGTCCGCGGTTTCTTCGCCGAGCTGGTCCAGCAGATCGGCGTGGCCGAGCTGCAGGAGCGGCTGCTGGAGAAGATCGACGCCGAACTGGAGGCGTCCGTCTGATGACCGCCACCCCCGCCTTCGTCCGGGTCTGCGGGCTGGGCGAGCTGGAGGAGGACACCCCCCGGCGGGTGGAGATCGACGGCACCCCGGTCTCGGTCGTCCGGACCGAGGGGGAGGTGTTCGCGATCAACGACATCTGCTCGCACGCGAACGTCTCGCTCTCCGAGGGCGAGGTGGAGGACTGTGCCGTCGAGTGCTGGCTGCACGGCTCGCGCTTCGACCTGCGGACGGGTAAGCCCTCCGGCCTTCCCGCGACCCGGCCCGTCCCCGTGTACCCCGTAAAGATCGAAGGAGACGGCCCCGACGCGGCCGTGCTCGTCTCCGTCACCCAGGAGTCCTGAGGCAACCCATGGCAACGCTTGAAATCCACGACCTTCACGTCTCCGTCGAAACCGAGAACGGCACCAAGGAGATCCTGTCCGGGGTCGACCTGACCGTGAAGCAGGGCGAGACGCACGCCATCATGGGCCCCAACGGCTCCGGCAAGTCCACCCTCGCCTACTCGCTCGCCGGTCACCCCAAGTACACCGTCACCGGCGGCACCGTCACCCTCGACGGCGAGGACGTCCTGGAGATGTCCGTCGACGAGCGGGCCCGCGCCGGCCTCTTCCTCGCCATGCAGTACCCGGTCGAGGTCCCCGGCGTGTCCGTCTCCAACTTCCTGCGCACCTCCGCCACCGCCGTCCGCGGCGAGGCGCCCAAGCTCCGCACCTGGGTCAAGGAGGTCAAGGAGGCCATGGAGCGGCTCTCCATCGACCCGGCCTTCGCCGAGCGCAACGTCAACGAGGGTTTCTCCGGCGGTGAGAAGAAGCGCCACGAGATCCTCCAGCTGGAGCTGCTCAAGCCGAAGGTGGCCGTCCTCGACGAGACCGACTCCGGCCTCGACGTGGACGCGCTGCGCACGGTCTCCGAGGGCGTCAACCGCGTGCGGGAGTCCGGTGAGACCGGCACCCTGCTGATCACGCACTACACCCGTATTCTCCGTTACATCACCCCCGACCACGTGCATGTCTTCGCCAAGGGACGGATCGCCGAGTCCGGCGGCCCGGAGCTGGCCGACAAGCTGGAGGCCGAGGGGTACGAGGCCTACACGAAGGGGGCCTGAACCGAGTGACACAGCTGCCGGGCCTCCTCACGGCGTCCAGCTACGACGTGGAGGCGATCCGTAAGGACTTCCCCCTGCTGGACCGCCAGGTCCACGACGGGAAGAAGGTCGTCTACCTGGACAACGCGGCGACCTCCCAGAAGCCGCGCCAGGTCCTCGACGCGCTGAACGCCTACTACGAGCGCCACAACGCCAACGTGCACCGCGGGGTGCACGTGCTCGCCGAGGAGGCCACGGCGCTGTACGAGGGCGCCCGCGACAAGGTGGCGGCGTTCGTCAACGCCCCGAGCCGCGACGAGGTGATCTTCACCAAGAACGCCTCCGAGTCGCTCAACCTCGTCGCCAACATGCTCGGCTGGGCCGACGAGCCCTACCGGGTGGACTCCGGGACCGAGATCGTCATCACGGAGATGGAGCACCACTCCAACATCGTCCCGTGGCAGCTGCTGGCGCAGCGCACCGGCGCGAAGCTGAAGTGGTTCGGCCTCACCGACGACGGCCGGCTCGACCTCTCGGAGATCGACCGGATCATCACCGACCGCACCAAGGTGGTCTCCTTCACCCTGGTCTCCAACATCATGGGCACGGTCAACCCGGTCGAGGCGATCGTCCGCCGCGCCCAGGAGGTCGGCGCGCTGGTCGTGGTGGACGCCTCGCAGGCCGCCCCGCACATGCCGCTGGACGTGCAGGCGCTCCAGGCCGACTTCGTGGCCTTCACCGGGCACAAGATGTGCGGCCCGACGGGCATCGGCGTGCTCTGGGGGCGGCAGGAGCTGCTGAACGACCTGCCGCCGTTCCTGGGCGGCGGGGAGATGATCGAGACGGTGTCCATGCACCACTCGACCTACGCCCCCGCGCCGCACAAGTTCGAGGCGGGCACACCCCCGATCGCCCAGGCCGTCGGCCTCGGCGCGGCGGTGGACTACCTCAGCTCGATCGGCATGGACAAGATCGCCGCCTATGAGCACACCCTCACCGAGTACGCCGTGCGGCGGCTCAAGGAGGTGCCCGACCTGCGGATCATCGGGCCGGTGACGGCCGAGGACCGTGGCGCGGCGATCTCGTTCACCCTCGGTGACATCCACCCGCACGACGTGGGGCAGGTCCTCGACGAGCAGGGCATCGCCGTCCGGGTCGGTCACCACTGCGCCCGGCCGGTCTGCCTGCGGTACGGAATTCCCGCGACCACGCGAGCGTCGTTCTATCTGTACTCCACCCCGGCCGAGGTCGACGCCCTGGTCGACGGCCTGGAGCACGTACGGAACTTCTTCGGCTGACGACTCACGAGGCTGCGAGGGGCTGCTGTGAAGCTGGATTCCATGTACCAGGACGTCATCCTGGACCACTACAAGAACCCGCACGGGCGTGGTCTGCGCGAGGGTGACGCCGAGGTGCACCACACCAACCCCACCTGTGGGGACGAGATCACCCTGCGGGTACGGCTGGACGGCGGGAAGATCGGCGACGTCAGCTACGACGGGCAGGGCTGTTCCATCAGCCAGGCCAGCGCCTCGGTCCTCAACGAGCTGCTGGTCGGCAAGGACCTGGCGGAGGCCCACCGGATCCAGGAGGCCTTCCTGGAGCTGATGCAGTCCAGGGGCCGGCTGGAGCCGGACGACGCCATGGAGGAGGTGCTGGAGGACGCGGTCGCGTTCGCCGGCGTCTCGAAATACCCGGCGCGCGTGAAGTGCGCCCTGTTGTCCTGGATGGCCTGGAAGGACGCCACGGCGCAGGCGCTGGGCGACACGTCCGCGAAGGAGACGGCATGAGCGAGACAGAGACCATCACCACCAAGCCGGCGGGCGAGGAGGAGGTCCGGGAGGCCCTCTACGACGTCGTCGACCCCGAGCTGGGCATCGACGTCGTCAACCTGGGGCTGATCTACGGCATCCACGTCGACGAGTCGAACATCGCCACCATCGACATGACGCTGACCTCCGCGGCCTGCCCGCTGACCGACGTCATCGAGGACCAGGCGAAGTCGGCCACCGAGGGGCTCGTCAACGAGCTGCGGATCAACTGGGTCTGGATGCCGCCGTGGGGCCCGGACAAGATCACCGACGACGGCCGCGACCAGCTCCGCGCGCTGGGCTTCAACGTCTGACGCGTCCCCGCGCGACGGGCGGTCAGCCGCCGTCACCGTGCTGTTCCCCCGCCCCGCCCGGTCCGCCCGGGCGGGGCGGAGGCGTGTCTCCCGGCCGCGGGCGCCGTGCCGGGGCGGGGAGGGCCCGCGGCGGAGCGGGCGCCGGCCCCGGCCGGGCGAAGGGGCGGCACCGGCGCCCGGCCGGCCCGGTGCCCGGGTGGCGGACCGGTTCGCGGGCCCCCGGGGCGACCGGTTAGCGTTTGGCCATGACCGATGCAGCCACCTCGCGCACCACCCGCACCACAGGCGCCGCCGCCGTCGGGCTCGCCACCCTCGCCGGCGACGGCACCGTCCTCGACACCTGGTTCCCCGCCCCCGAGCTCACCGACGAGCCCGGCCCGGCCGGCACCGAGCGGCTCGCCCCCGAGCGCGCCGCCGAACTGCTGGGCCCGGAGGCGAGCCAGGCGCTGGGCCCGGACCGCCGCCGCGGCGTCGAGGTCATCGCCGTCCGCACCGCCGTCGCCTCGCTGGAGGACAAGCCCACCGACGCCCACGACGCCTATCTGCGGCTGCATCTGCTCAGCCACCGGCTGGTGCGTCCGCACGGCCAGAACCTCGACGGCATCTTCGGCCTGCTGGCCAACGTCGCCTGGACCAGCCTCGGCCCCGTCCCGGCGGGTGAGCTGGACCGGGCCCGGTTCGCGGCCCGCGCCGAGGGGCTGCACCTGGCCGTGACCAGTGTCGACAAGTTCCCCCGGATGACGGACTACGTGCTGCCCTCCGGCGTCCGGATCGCCGACGCCGACCGGGTCCGGCTCGGTGCCCACCTCGCCTCCGGCACCACCGTGATGCACGAGGGCTTCGTCAACTTCAACGCCGGGACCCTCGGCCACTCCATGGTGGAGGGGCGGATCAGCGCGGGCGTGGTGGTCGGTGACGGCTCCGACATCGGCGGCGGCGCCTCGATCATGGGCACCCTCTCCGGCGGCGGCAAGCAGATCGTCTCCATCGGTGAGCGCTGCCTGCTCGGCGCGGAGGCGGGCATCGGCATCGCCCTCGGCGACGACTGCGTGGTGGAGGCCGGGCTCTACGTCACCGCGGGCACCCGCGTGACCCTCCCCGACGGCGCGGTCGTCAAGGCCCTGGAACTCTCCGGCGCCCACAACCTCCTCTTCCGCCGCAACTCCACCACCGGCACGGTCGAGGCGTTGCAGCGCACCGGTTCCTGGGGCGGCCTCAACGTGGCCCTGCACAGCAACGACTGACCACCGGCGGCGGAGGACCGGCCGCCCGCGCGGGACGCGGCGGCCGGCCCGCCGGGCACGGCACACCACGCGGCCCGTGCCCCCGGACCGGCGTCCGGGGGCACGGGCCGCTCGGCGCGGCGTCCACCGGCCCCGGAACGAGCAGCCCCCGCCGGGGGCGCTGTGCCGCGGCCGGCCGAGGACGGCCGGCGGCCGGGGCGCCCCCGTGCACGCCCCGCGGGGCCGCGGCACGGGGGCGCCGGTGGGTCAGGGGCGGAAGCGCACGACCTGGGGGTCGTGGTCGCTCACCTGGTCGGCGAACTCCGCGTTGACATGGACGATGTCGTAGTCGGCGGGGCCGACGCCCCGGCTGGTGAGGATGTGGTCCAGCACCTGCGAGTTGCCGTTGTGGACATAGCCGTAGCGCTCCCCGCGCGGCAGGAGTTCCACCAGGTCGGTGAGGGTCCGGCCGTGGTCGGTGAGCGCCGCCAGGGCGGGGGAGAAGCCGAAGTCGTTGAGGTCGCCCGCGACCACCACCTTCGCCTTGCGGTCCAGTTCCAGCAGGGACTTCACCCACGTGCCCAGGGTCTTCGCCTGGGCGAGCCGCTGAACCTCCGAGGACCGGGCCGGCGGCTGGAACCGGCCGTCGAGGGCCTGGTCGCCGCCCTTGCTGGCGAAGTGGTTGGCGACCACGAAGACCGGCTTCCCCCGGAAGCGGAACTCCGCCGCGAGGGGCTTGCGGCTGTTCTCCCACGCCGGGTCGAGCGGGCTGACCCGGCCCGGGTTGACGGAGAGCCCGGCGCGGCCCGCCGCGTCCCGCACGGGGACGGCCGCGGTGACCGCGTCCCCGCCCGGCGCGTCCGGGAAGGAGACCCGCTCGGGGTTGTAGAGGAAGGCGACCCGGATGTTGCCGCCGGGCTGGCCGCCGTCCCGGCCGTCGGCCGGGTCGATCTGGCGCCAGGCGTAGGACGGGCCGCCGGCCGCCGCCACGGCGCCGGTCAGCTTCCGCAGGGTCTCCCCGGCGCTCACCACGCCGTCGTTCACCGGGCCGGTGTCGTCCTGGACCTCCTCCAGGGCGACGATGTCGGGAGAGGCGAGGTGGTCCACCAGGATCTCCGCGAGGCGGGCGAACTTCGCGTCGCCGTCCGCCGGGGAGAGGTTCTCCACGTTGAAGGTGGCCACGGCCAGTTCGTCCGCGCGCTGCGCCCGGGTCCGCTCCCGGCCGGGGCCGCGCTCGTCCAGCGTGCCCAGCTCGGTGGCCTGCACCTCGTAACCGCCGAACTGGTCGTAGTCGAGCGGGCCGGCGGTGGTGCCGGTGAGCCGGTCGCCCACATCGGCCTGCGGGAACGGCCGCTCGGCGAAGGGGATGAGCGAGGCGACCTTGATCCGGGCGCCGTTCTGGTCGCGGTAGGAGGCGTAGAGGGTGCCGCCGCGCGGCGTCGGGTTCTCCCGCGGATCGGCGGTCACCCACAGCTCGTTGTAGGAGGTGGACGGTCCGACCACCCGTGCGTCGGAGACCTGGACGCGCATGCCTTCCAGCGACTCCAGCCGGTCCAGCGCGTAGGAGTGCGGGCGCAGCGGCAGTTCCTCGATGGAACCGCCGCCGGGGGGCTCGGGGGCGTAACGGTTCGGCAGGGAGGCCGCGTCGAGCCGGAAGGCGGCCGGCAGCGGGTTGCCGGAGGACTCCACCGTCCAGGAGGCGCCGGAGATCTGGGTGACGGACTGGAGCCCCGCCGCCGTCCCGCCCGGGTAGTACTCGCCGACCGTGCCGGTGAGGCGCAGCGCGTCGCCCACCGTGACCGCGGGGGTCCGCGAGCCGGTGAAGACGAAGATGCCCTCGCTGGTGCGCGGGTCGCCGTCCCCGGTGGGGTCCTGCAGCCAGAACCCGCGCGAGGAGCCGAAGGCGCGGACGGCGGTCACGACGCCGGGGACCTCGGTGACCCGCTCGCCGTCGAAGGGGGAGAGCCGGGTGCTCCCCTGGATGTCGTGGATGCGGGGCTGTGCCGCCGCGGCCGGCTGCGGCGCGGCGAGCAGCCCGGCGGCGAGCGCCGTGGCCGCCGCGGCGCCCAGGGTGGCGGTCCGGCGGAGCGGGCGGGAGACACGCCGGGACGCCGGGCGGTGCGTGGAGGGGGACGGGGTGGTGGAAAGCGCGGTGGAAGGGGAGTTGGGGGCCATCGGATCTCCGGAGGTGCTGGGGACGGACTGTTGATGGGCTCGCGGTCCCGTGGGCCGCTGGGACGGCGGCGGGGCGCGGGTCGGCGCCGTGGGGGGTGTGGAGGGTTCACGGGGCGCACGCGGTGGACGGGGCGGGCAGGGCGGACGGGCGGACGGGGCGGACGGGGTGAACTGACCGGACAGGGCGAGGGGGTGAGGAGAGGGCGCGGTGGGTGCGGTGGCGGGCGGCGTGTGCCGACCGGGTGGAGCGCTGTGGCGCGTCCCTGGTGGTGCGGGGGGAGCCGGGCGCCCCGGTGGACTTCTACGCGCGTCAATCTCCGGCGTGCGCGTGCCGCTTGTCAAGGGACCGCCGGTGTACGGGCCGGGGCGGGCCGGTGAACCGGCCGGGAAGGGGGCGAACCCGTCTACGCTTGACGGCGCCTGCCCGGACCGCCCGACGCATCGCCGCCGCACTCGCCCATCGCCGTACCGAGGAGACGCCTGCCCATGCCCGGAGACCGTTCCGAGATGCCGCCGCTCCGGCTCCCCTCCGAGGCCGAACTGGCCCGGCAGGCCCTGGCCGCGCCGCTGTTCGCGGACGCCGTACGGCTGGCGCGGGGGGTCCGCCCGGCCCCGGCGGCCGGAACGCCCGGCACACGCGACGCGCCGGTGACGGTGGTTCCGGGCGGGGCGGACGGCGGGGCCGGCGGAGCGGCCGGCGGTGACGCGCTCGCCTGGCGGATCGCGGTGGCCACCGGGCTGGCCGGGGCGGGCGGGGAACCGGGCCCCGCCGGGAACGGGAGCGCCGCCACCGGACCGGCGGGGGAGCGCCCGGCGGCCGGTGGGGCGGCCCGGGCCGCGACGGCGGGCGAGGTGGTCCGGCGGATCACCGTCGCCGGACCGGGGGAGATCCTCGGTCTCTGGCGCGGCGCCCTGGAGACCGTCCTCGGCGGGAACGGGACGGGGCCGGGGGAGAGCCGCGGGCACGGGGCCGCCTCCCCGGACGGAAGCCCAGCCGGACGCCCGGACGGAGCCGCGGCCGGGGGAGCGGCGGCCGGGGGAGCGGACGCGATGGCGGACCGGGCCGCGGGCGCGCCGGTGACCGGCACCGCTCGCGCGCGGCTCCACGGCGCGGACACCGTCCTCGACCAGGTGCTCTCCGGGCTCTACCTGCTCACCGCCCTGGAGGGCGGAGCCGCCGGTCCGCCGTGGCCCTCCGTCCCGCTGCCCGCGCTCGCCGCCACGGCCGTCGTCCCCGCCGGGATGACCCATCCGACCGACGCCGTGCTGGAGGAGGTGTTGGCGGCGGTGGTGCGCCTGGACGTCCGGTTCCGGGAACTGGACCCCCTGGGGGCCGTCGAGTACCGGCCGGTCGACCCGGAGCTCATCGCGGAGTTCGACGGGAACGGCGGCCCGGCGGGGGACCGCGGCGAGACGGCGGCATCCGGCGGCTCCGGCGAGGAGACTGCTCCCGGTGCACCCGGAGGGCCCCCCGGCCCCGGTGACGTGCACCGTTACGGCGTGGTCCGGCTGACCCCGCTCGGCGCCCACGGGCTGCGGGCCCGGCTGCTGGCGGCCGGGGTGGACGCCCCGCTCGTGGGTGATCTCGCCGAGCGGGGCGCGCCGGAGCTGCTGGACGCGGCCGGGCGCCTCCCGGAGGTCCTGGCCCGTGAAGAGGTCCGGCTGTGGCTGGACCGGCGCGAGCCGCGGGCCGCCGCCGGGGAGCTGCTCGCCGCCGCCCGCGGTGACGACCGGGCCGCGCCCGCGCGCCGGCTGGGCTGCCAGCAGGCGCTGGCGCTGGTCGGCCCGGAGGCGGAACCGGCGCTGCGGGAAGTCCTGGAGGACCGGCACCTCGGCGGGCTCGCCCGGGTGTGGCTGGCGGAACGAGGGGCGGCGGGGGTCCCGGCGCCCTCGGAGGACCTGGTCTTCTGGCTGACGGTGGACACCCTCGCCGCGCAGCTCGGCGCCGGTGACGCCCGCCCCGGTGACCCCGCCGGCACCGCCGCGCTGGAAGCGCTGGTCGAAGGGCTGGTCGGGCGGCACAGCGGGTTCCTCGACGCCGCCTGGCAGGTGGACCACCCCGCCACCGGGGAGGTGCTGGAGGCCATGAGCCGGCTCCACCCGGACCGCGCCGTGGCGAAGGCGGCCCGCCGGGCGGCGTACAAGGCGCGCACCCGCGGCCACGGTTAGGGCGCCCGGTCGCGCTGCCCGTCGGAAGCCCGGGGCGGAGTCCTGGGGCGCCGGGGCCGGCCGGGTCACCGCGACGGCGCGGCCGGGGGAGGTGTCCCGTCCGTCTGTCGGCTCGTCCGCCTGTCTGCTTGCCGACCTGCCTACCGGTCTGCTCGCTCGCCGCTCGCCGCTCGCCGCTCGCCGCTCGCCGCTCGCCGCACGGCGCACGGCGCACGGCGTCCGGTGGCTCCCCCGCGCGCACGCCACGGCAGGGGCGGGACCGGCGCCGGTCCGCCGGCTGTGGGGTGCGTGGTGGAGGCGGTGACCCGCCCTTCACCACCGTCGGCCTGGCGCCCGGGGTACGGGTGGGGCGGGCGCTCGCCCGCCGGACGGGATTCCGCGCGCGGTGGGGCCGGCCCCGGTCCCAGCCGTTCACCCGCCCGGCCCCGGCCCCGGCCCCGGCCCGGGTGCGGGGAGAACGCCGACGAGGCGGGGCGTGGGCGCCCGCCCCGGGGCCGTCCCCGCGCGGCCGCATCCCCCGATGGACGAACGGTCTTCGGCCCGCGTTCAACCGCCGTTCGGCGGGGCCCGGCACGGTGGGATCCGCAGGCTCAGGGGAATTCCGGTCGCGCAGGAGATGACAATGCCGCTCACCCGCAGAGACTTCGCCCGCGGTTCCGCCGCCGCCGGCGCCGGTGTCGTGCTCGTCGGCAGCGCCGCGGTGCTGGCCGGGGCGCCCGACGCGCTCGGGACCGGCGGCGCCCCGGAGCCCGCCGGGGCCGCCGGGGCGGAGGAGACCGGAGCGGAGCGCCGGGGCGCGCCGGGCTACGGACCGCTGCGGGAGGACCCGGCGGGGATCCTGGCCCTGCCGGAGGGGTTCTCGTACACCGTCCTGGCCCGGGCCGGGGTCACCGCGCTGGAGTCGGGCGAGCCCACCCCCTCCCACCAGGACGGCACCGCGGCCTTCGCCGGCCCCGGCGGCTCGACGCTGCTGGTCGTCAACCACGAGATCGACGGCCCCCGGGACGAGGTGGAGCATCCGGTGCCGCTCGCCGAGGGGCTGGTCTACGACCCGGCCGCGCCGGGCGGATGCACCGTCCTGGAGGTCCGGCCCGGCGGGGAGACCGCCGAGTGGGTGGGCATCGCCGGCACCTCCGACAACTGCGCGGGCGGGCGCACCCCGTGGGGCACCTGGCTGACCTGCGAGGAGAACGCCGACCGGGCCGGTGAGCGGGGCATGACCAAGGACCACGGCTACGTCTTCGAGGTCGACCCCCTCGACCGGCGTGCCAACCGCGACCCGAAGCCGATCAAGGCGCTGGGCCGCTACGAGCACGAGGCGGTCGTCGTCGACGTCCGGCGCGGCCACCTGTATCTGACCGAGGACGCCGACGAGCCCAACGGCCTCTTCTACCGCTGGGTCCCGCCGAAGGGCTTCACCCACGGCCGCGGCCGGCTGCGCACCCTCGCCGACGACGCCGGGGTGCTCCAGGCGCCCCGCTGCTACGACTCCGGCGGCCGGTTCGTCGACGACCTGTCCCGGGCGGTGAAGGCGGGCACGGTGTACGGGGTGGACTGGGTGGACGTGCCCGACCGGGACGCCCGTACCGTGCCCGTGCGGCAGCAGTTCGACGACGGCGACATCACGCGCGGCCGGAAGCTGGAGGGCATGTGGTGGGCGGACGGCGGGGCGTACCTGGTCTCCTCCTACGCCCGCGGCGAGAGCCCCCGGGCCCATGACGGCCAGGTCTGGTTCTACGACCCGGGGCGGCGCACCCTCACCCTCAAGGTGCTCTTCGGCGTCAATCCCGATCCCACGGCGGAGGGTGTCTTCGACGGGCCGGACAACATCACCGTCTCCCCCTACGGCGGGCTGGTCATCGCCGAGGACGGGGAGGGCGTGCAGCACCTCTTCGGGGTGACGGACGGCGGCCGGACCTATCCGATCGCCCGGAACCAGGTGAACCTGGGCACCGCGGAGGAGCCGGAGTACAGCGAGTTCACCGGTGTGGTGTTCGCGCCGGACGGGCGCACCCTGTACGCCAACATCCAGGAGCCCGGGATCATGCTGGCCGTCACGGGACCCTGGCGGCGGCAGCCCCGCTGAGCCCGGCGGGTCCCGGCGGCGGCGCGGAGGATCCGCGGAATGCGGCCGGGGCCCGCCCCACCGGGCCCCGGCCGCCGTCGCCGGGCGGCTACAGAGCCCGCGCGCCCGGCTTGACCATGCCCCGGACGGTGCGGGAGTCGACGTACTCGCCGAGCGCCGTCATCTCCCACTCGCCGGAGAACTGCCGGATGAACTTGCACATCATCACGCCGGTGCGGGACTCGGCGCCGGTGAGGTCGAACCGCACCAGCTCCTGGCCGCCGGCGTCGAGCAGCCGGCAGTACGCCTTGGCGACCTCGGTGAACTTCTGGCCGGAGAAGGAGTTCACGGTGAACACCAGCCCCGTCACCTGCGGCGGCAGGTCGCCGAGGTGGACGGTGATGACCTCGTCGTCCCCGGCGCCCTCGCCGGTGAGGTTGTCCCCGGAGTGCTGGATGACGCCGCCGAGGATGGCCAGCTTCCCGAAGTAGCAGGCGTCGATCTTCTTGCGGTCCGGGCCGTAGGCGATGACGGAGGCGTCCAGGTCGATGTCCTTGCCGCGGTAGGCGGGCTCCCAGCCCAGGCCCATGCGGACGGTGGCCAGCAGCGGGCGGCCGCCCTTGACCAGCGAGACCGTCTCGTTCTTCCGCAGGCTGACCCGGCCCTTGTCCAGGTTGACCTTGCCCGCGCCCGCGCCCGGGGCCGGAGCGGCCGGCTGCGCGGTGGCGGGCGCCTGCGGGGCGGCGGCCGGCGGCGGCGCGGTCACGGCCGGCGCGGCGGCCGGGGGCGGCGGGGGAGCGGAGGCGGCGGGCTCCTCCACGCTCACCCCGAAGTCGGTGGCGATACCCGCCAGTCCCTCGGCGTAGCCCTGGCCCACCGCCCGGAACTTCCAGGCCCCGCCCCGGCGGTAGACCTCGGCGACCACCAGGGCCGTCTCCGCGCCCAGGCGCGGCGGGGTGAAGGTGGCGATCACGGCGCCGCTGCCGGCGTCGCGGAGGGTGGCCGTGGGCTCGGCGCCGGCGAAGGTGGCGCCGGGGGCGTCGAGGCTGGCCGTCACCACCACCTTCTCGATGTCCGGAGGCACGGCGGCGGTGTCGACGGTGATGGTGTCCGGGGCGGAGCCGCCGCCCGCGCGGTGGGTCACTCCCGGACCGGTGGGCTGGTTGTAGAAGACGAAGTCGGCGTCGGAGCGCACCTTGCCGTCCGGGGTGAGGAGCAGGCCCGAGACGTCGAGCCGCGCCGGGGCGGTGACGTCCACCGTCACCCGGGGAACGGACAGGGGCAGGTTGGAGCCGGGAGTCATCGCGGTCATGTCCGGGGGAACGAACGACCTCGCTTTACGGTTCCATTACCTGTCCCGGTGCCGGACGCCCGCTCGGGGCCGTGGCGGGCGCCTGATTTCCGTACCGGGCGCCCGGTTTCCGTGGCAGGCGCCCGCTTGCCGGGCCGGATGCGCGGGGCGGACGGCGCGGGGGGAGCCTTCCGGGCCCGTTCCTGCCCGCCTCGGGCAACCGTACCGGGCGGCGCGGTGCCGAAACGGGCACGACGGGCGGTCATTCGGGCGGAATCACCGGTGGCCTTGATGGGTAACTGCCCGGTGAAATCGTTTCTGCACATCTCCGGTGCGGGCGGAAACGGTCACGATCTCCCCTGGTACGCACCTGTCCGGCCCGCTGTGATCACTGTAGAACTCTTCACACGGCCCGAACGGGCACAGACGGGCACGGCGGCCCGGGGAACCCCCTGGCCGGACCCCGGGCCGGGTGAGCGAGGAGGTGAACCGGTGACCGCCGAGGAGCGGCAGCGGGAGATCGTGACCATCGCGCGGAACGCCGGCGCGGTCGATGTCGCCGAACTCGCCGAGAAGCTGGACGTCTCCAAGGAGACCGTCCGCCGCGATCTGCGGACACTGGAGGACCACGGGCTGGTGCGGCGCACCCACGGCGGTGCCTACCCGGTCGAGAGCGCCGGGTTCGAGACCACCCTCGCCTTCCGCGCGACCCTGCACGTCCCCGAGAAGCGGCGGATCGCCGCCGCGGCGGCCGAGCTGCTCGGCGAGGCCGAGACGCTCTTCGTGGACGAGGGCTTCACCCCGCAGCTCGTCACCGAGGCCCTGCCGGTGGGCCGCCGGCTGACCGTCGTCACCACCTCCCTGGCCACCGCCGGGGCGCTGGCCGGACGGGACAACTGCTCCGTGATCCTGCTCGGCGGCCGGGTGCGCGGCGGCACGCTGGCCACCGTCGACCACTGGGCCAACCACATGCTCTCCGGCTTCGTCATCGATCTGGCGTTCGTCGGGGCCAACGGCATCTCCCGCGTCCACGGGCTGACCACGCCCGATCCCGCGGTCGCGGAGGTGAAGGCGACCGCCGTGCGGGTGGCGCGGCGCCGTGTCTTCGTCGGTGTGCACACCAAGTTCGGCGCGGCCAGCTTCTGCCGCTTCGCGGAGATACCCGACTTCGAGGCGATCGTCACCGGCACCGCGCTGCCACCCACCGAGGCCCATCGCTACTCACTCCTGGGGCCGCAGGTCATCCGGGTCTGACCACCCGGAACCCGGCCCCGTCCCCACTCCACCGGGACCGGCAGCCGTCCTGCCACAGCCGTCCTGCCACACGGCGGGCGCCACGGCACCCCACGCCCGCGCCCGCCGGTCCTCCCCTCCCGGCCCGCCCACGACCCACATCTCAGGGAGCTCGACGACATGCGACCCAGAACGATCCGGCGCCGGACAGGCGCCCTGATCGCCGCGGCTCTGGCCGTGAACCTCCTGGCGTCCTGCGCCGGGGCCGGCGGCGCCGGCTCCTCGGAGAACTCGATCACCGTCCTCATGGTGAACAACCCCCCGATGGCCGAGCTCCAGAAGCTCACCGCCCGTCACTTCACCGCGGAGACGGGCATCAAGGTGCACTTCACCGTGTTGCCGGAGAACGACGCCCGGGACAAGATCAGCCAGGACTTCGCCAGCCAGTCCGGCCAGTACGACATCGCCACCATCAGCAACTTCGAGACGCCCATCTACGCCCGCAACGGCTGGCTTCAGTCGCTGGACTCCTATGTGGAGCAGGACGAGGCGTACGACCGGGACGACATCCTGGAGCCGATGACGCTCTCGCTCACCGGTGAGGACGGCAAGCTCTACGGGCAGCCGTTCTACGGCGAGTCCTCCTTCCTGATGTACCGGAAGGACGTCTTCGAGAAGCACGGGCTGGAGATGCCGGAGAAGCCCACCTGGAAGGAGGTCGCCTCCCTCGCCGCGGAGGTGGACACCGCCGAGAAGGGCATGAAGGGTATCTGCCTGCGCGGGCTGCCCGGCTGGGGCGAGTCGATGGCCCCGCTGACCACGATCGTCAACACCTTCGGCGGCACCTGGTTCGACGAGGACTGGAACGCCCGGCTCACCGCCCCCGAGTTCCGCCGGGCCACCGAGTTCTACGTGAACCTGATCCGCAAGCACGGCCAGGCCGGCGCCGCCCAGTCCGGCTACGCCGAGTGCCTCAACAACATGACCCAGGGCAAGACGGCCATGTGGTACGACGCCACCGCCGGCGCCGGCGCGCTGGAGGCCAAGGACTCCCCGTCGCGCGGCAAGATCGGCTACGTGCCCGCCCCGGTGGAGAAGACGGACAGCTCCGGCTGGCTCTACACCTGGGCCTGGGGCGTGCAGAAGGCGTCCGACAACCCCGACGCCGCCTGGAAGTTCATCTCCTGGGCCTCCTCCAAGGAGTACGAGGAGCTCGTCGGCGAGAAGCTGGGCTGGCCCAACGTGCCCGCCGGGAAGCGCGCCTCCACCTACGAGAACCCCGAGTACCTGAAGTCCGCCGGGGCCTTCTCGGAGGTCACCCGCACCGCCCTCAGCGAGGCCGACCCGCTCGACCCGGGCGTCCAGAAGCGGCCCGCTCCCGGTGTCCAGTTCGTCGGCATACCCGAATTCACCGACCTCGGCACCAAGGTCTCCCAGGAGATCAGCGCCGCCATCGCCGGACAGCAGTCGGTGCGGGAGGCGCTGGAGGCCTCGCAGGCCCTGGCCGAGGAAGTCGGCAAGGAGTACCAGAACCGATGACCGGACAGCTCACCGCGGCCCCGCCGCCCACCTCCACGCCGTCCCCCACCCCCGCGGCAGGGCGGCCCGCCGACTCCGGGAAGCTGCGCGCCTGGGCCACCCGCGCGCCGCTGATGCCCGCCCTGGTCTTCCTGATCCTCGTCACCCAGCTGCCGTTCGTCGCCACGCTGGTGATCTCCCTCTTCGACTGGTTCGCGCTCAATCCGGACACCCGGACGTTCACCGGGCTGTCCAACTACGGCACCGTGCTCTCCGACCCGGCGCTGCGCGACTCCGTGGTCACCACCGTGGTGCTCACCGTCTCGGTGGTGCTGGGGAGCCTCCTGCTGGGGCTCGGACTGGCGCTGCTGCTGGACCGGAGCTTCCGCGGCCGGGGCGTGGTGCGCACCATGCTCATCGCCCCGTTCCTCGTCGTCCCGGTGGCCGCCGCGCTGCTGTGGAAGCACGCCCTCTACAACCCCGAGTACGGGTTGTTCAACGGCGCCCTGGCCTGGGCGGGCGGGCTGTTCGGCATCGACGACCCGGTCCAGCCCGAGTGGCTGTCGGAGATGCCGCTGATCGCCATCGAGGCCTCGCTCATCTGGCAGTGGACGCCGTTCATGATGCTCATCCTGCTGGCCGGGCTGCAGAGCCGGCCGCTGGAGACCACCGAGGCCGCCCGGCTCGACGGGGCCGGCTCCTGGCAGATCTTCCGCTATCTGACCCTGCCCCACCTGCGGCGCTACCTGGAGCTGGGCGCCCTGCTCGGCTCGATCTACGTCGTCCAGAACTTCGACGCCGTGTTCACCCTCACCGCGGGGTCCCTGGACACCGCCAACCTGCCGTACACGATCTACCACACCTTCTACAAGGCCCACGAGTACGGCCTCGCCTCCGCCGCGAGCGTGCTCGTCGTCATCGGTTCGATCATCGTCGCCACCTTCGCCCTGCGGGTGGTCTCGTCCCTCTTCAGCGAGGAGGTGTCCCGGGGATGACCTCCACCGCCCCGGCCGCCCCGGCCGCTCCGGCCGAGTCCCCCGGCCGACCCGCCCCGCGGTCCACCGAACCCCCGGCGGCCCGCCGCGCCCGGCGCCGCAGCGCCGCGCTCGGGATGCTGGCCTGGCTGGCCGGGATCCTGTTCTTCCTGCCCGTCGCCTGGATGGTGCTCACCTCCCTGCACTCGGAGGCCGACGCCGCCACCAACCCGCCCTCGATCGCCGCCCCGCTCACCCTGGACGGCTACCGCGAGTTCTTCTCCAGCAGCGACGCCGGCGCCGCCGCCGGGCCCTGGCCGTCCCTGGCCAACTCGATGACGGCGTCCCTCGTCTCCACCGCCGCGGTGCTGCTGCTGGCCTTCCCGGCCGCGTACGCGCTGTCCATCCGGCCGGTGCGCAAGTGGCGGGACGTGCTCTTCTTCTTCCTGTCCACCAAGATGCTGCCCATCGTGGCCGGGCTGCTGCCGGTGTACCTGTTCGCCAGCAACGCCGGTCTGCTCGACAACATCTGGCTGCTCGTCATCCTCTACACCTCGATGAACCTGCCGATCGCGGTGTGGATGATGCACTCCTTCCTCTCCGAGGTGCCCGTCGCGCTCATCGAGGCGGCGCAGCTGGACGGGGCGCGGCTGCCCACGATCCTCTCCCGGGTCATCGCCCCCGTCGTCGGCCCGGGCATCGCCGCCACCGCGCTGATCTGCTTCATCTTCAGCTGGAACGAGATGCTGTTCGCCCGGGTCCTCACCGGGGTGACCGCGCAGACCGCACCGGTCTTCCTGACCAGCTTCATCGCCAGCCAGGGGCTCTTCCTGGCCAAGGTCTGCGCCGCGTCCGTCGTCATCTCCCTGCCGGTGCTCGCCGCGGGGTTCGCCGCCCAGGACAAACTCGTCCAGGGCCTCTCTCTGGGAGCCGTCAAATGAGGGCCGCCGTCATCGAGTCGCCCGGCAAGGCCGTGCTGACCACCGTCCCCGACCCCACCCCGGGCCCCGGCGAGGTGGTGGTCCAGGTCGCCGCCTGCGGACTGTGCGGCACCGACCTCCACATCCTCCAGGGCGAGTTCGCGCCCTCCCTGCCGATCGTGCCGGGGCACGAGTTCGCCGGTGAGGTCGTCGGCCTCGGCAGCGGGGTCACCGAGCTGGCGGTGGGCGACAAGGTCGCCGTGGACCCGTCCCTGTACTGCCACGCCTGCACCTACTGCCGCAACGGCCGCAACAACCTGTGCGACCGCTGGGCGGCCATCGGGGTCACCGTGGCCGGCGGCGCCGCCGAGTACGCCGTCGCCCCCGTCGCCAACTGCGTGAAGCTGCCCGAGCACGTCAACCCGCAGGACGCCGCGCTCATCGAGCCGCTGTCCTGCGCGGTGCGCGGCTACGACGTGCTCTCCGCGCGGATGGGCGCCCACGTGCTGATCTACGGATCGGGCACGATGGGGCTGATGATGCTGGAACTGGCCAAGCGGACCGGCGCCGCGCGCGTCGACGTGGTCGACATCAGCCCCGAACGGCTCGCCACCGCCAAGACCCTGGGCTGTTCGGGCGCCGCGGGGTCCGCCGCGGAGTTCGACCGGGCGCGCGGCTGGGACGTCGTCATCGACGCCACCGGCAACGCCGCCGCGATCCAGGACGGGCTGGGGCGCGTCGCCAAGGCCGGCACGTTCCTGCAGTTCGGGGTCTCCGACTACGCCACCACCGCCGTGATCGAGCCGTACAAGATCTACAACCAGGAGATCACCATCACCGGCTCGATGGCCGTGCTGCACAGCTACGAGCGTGCGGCGGAGCTCTTCGCGGCGGGCGTCATCGACCCCGAGGTCTTCATCAGCGACCGCATGCCGCTGGACGACTACCCCCAGGCGCTGGAGCGGTTCGCCGCCGGTGTGGGACGGAAGATCGTGGTCGTCCCCTGAGACCGCCCTGAGGCGGCCCGGTGCGCCGGGCCGAGGCCGGCGTGGCGCGGGAACCCCCCGTCCCGCGCCCGCCGGCCGCCCCCGCCGGGGCGTCCCCCACGCCCCGGCCGGGGTCCCCCCGGTATGCTCCGGCCGGGCCGGGGTCCCGTCGCCACCGTGGAGTCGTGCCATGCCGCCTTCCCCCGCCGAGCCGCTGTGCGGTGACGGCCGGAACTTCACGCTCCAGTCCTTCCACCGCCTCCCCGAGGACGCGCGCCCCGGCGACGCCGAGATCGGCATGGCCGCCGTGATCCTCTTCCACGGCGACCGGCTGCTGATGGTCCTCGAACGGGAAAGCGCCACCTGGGAGCTGCCCGGCGGCGGCATCGAACCGGGCGAGAGCCCCCGCGCGGCGGCCGTCCGTGAACTCGCCGAGGAATCCGGCCAGGTCGCGGACGAGCTGCGGTTCGCCGGCCTCGGCCGCTATCTGCTGGGCCCGCACCGCCACCGGGTCTACGGCGCGGTCTACGTGGGCCGGACGGCGGCGCCCCGGCCCTTCACCCCCGGCGAGGAGATCGCCGCCATCCACTGGCGCGCCGCCGGGGAGCCGCTGCCGGGCCGTGTCCAGCCCGTCTACGAGTACCTGACCGCCCTCTGCGCACCGCGCCACCACCCCCACCGCGGCCCGGCGGAGGCCCGGCGCCCCTGAGCCCCGCCCGTCCCGCCCGGTGTCAGTGCGGCCACATCGGCGGGTGGGTGCAGAAGTGGCCGCCCAGGTGGGCGTGGTCGGGGTTGCCCGGTTCCAGCTCCCCCTGTTCGGCGACGAGCTTCGCGGCGTACGGCTCGGAGTCGTCCCGCGGCTCGTAGCCCAGGGCCCGGGCCGAGGAGAGGTCCCACCACAGCCGGGTGTTGGCGGAGCTGCCGTACACGACGGTGTGGCCGACGTCCGGGGCGGTCAGCGCCGCGTCCAGCAGCCGGGCGCAGTCCGGCGGGCTCAGCCAGACCGACAGCATGCGCACGCTGGTGGGCTCGGGGAAGCAGGAGCCGATGCGGATGGAGACGGTCTCGATGCCGTGCCGGTCCCGGTAGAGGGCGGCCAGGTCCTCGCCGAAGCACTTGGAGAGCCCGTAGAAGGTGTCCGGGCGGTGCGGGGTGTCCACGGGGATCAGCGGGCCGCCGTCGCCCGGGCGCGGGACGAACCCGACGGCGTGGTTGCTGGAGGCGAAGACGATCCGGCGCACGCCCTCCTCGCGCGCCGCCTCGTAGAGGTGGTACGTGCCGCGGATGTTGGCGTCCAGGATCTTCTCGAACGTGGACTCCAGCGAGATCCCGGCGAGATGGATCACGGCGTCCACGCCGCGCAGCGCCTCGCGGAGGGCGGGGCCGGACGCGGGGTCGGCCAGATCGGCCGTGACGGTGACGGTGCCCTCGGGGACGTCGTCCATCGGCACCATGTCCAGCAGCCGGAGCGTCCACCCGTGACGCGGCAGCAGCTCGCGCATCAGGGTGCCCACGCCCCCGGCGGCGCCGGTGATCAGGACGGTGCGGTCTGCGGGCATGGCTTACTCCTCGGGAGGACGGCGGCCGGCGGTCCGGGAAGACCGGAGGGCTGGAGGGCACGGGTCGCGGTGGCGCGGGGGAGGGGCGGGACGGAGGGCCGGGGCCCGGGGCGGCGGTCAGGGGGCGGGGTCGGGGCCGGGGGTCGGGGTCGGGGCGGCGCGCGGTGATCCGGGAGAAGACTCTGCCATCGGGCAGTAAGCGCTGTCATCCCCGCGTCCGCACTCTCTTGACCGCCCCAGGGGCCCGTCCTAGCGTGACCGCTCCGGCAGACGGGCCCGCGCCCTGGTGGGCGGCGGGCCGGGGAGGGAGACCCACACATGCGAGCCTCGGCCTTTCTGTACCCCTGGGACGTGGTGGGTGACCCGCGCGCCGCGGACCGGGTCGCCGCACTGGGCGTCCAGCAGGTGACGCTGGCCTCCGCCTACCACTCCACCCGCGCCCTCACCCCCCGCCACCCCCGCCACCGCGTCGTCACGGCCCGCCACTCCGCGGTGCTCTACCCGCCGGACCGCGAGCGCTGGGCGGAGCGCCCGCTGCGCCCGTACGAGCAGCGCTGGACCGCGGGGGACGACCCCTTCGGCGAGGCCGCGGAGGCGCTGGCCGGGGCGGGGCTGGAGGTGCACGGCTGGGTGGTGCTGGCCCACAACTCCCGGCTGGGCGAGGAGCACCCGGACATCACCGTGCGCAACGCCTACGGCGACCGCTACCCGTGGGCGCCGTGCGTCGCCCGGCCCGAGGTGCGCTCCTACGCGGCGGCGCTCGCCGCCGAGGCGGCCGTACGGCCCGGGGCGCGCGGGGCCGAACTGGAGTCCTGCGGCTGGTACGGCCTGGCCCATCTGCACGCCCACGACAAGACGGGCGGTGTCCCGCTCGGCGGCGCCGGCCAGTACCTGATGTCGCTCTGCTTCTGCCCGGTCTGCGAGGAGGGGTACGCCGGCGCGGGCGCCGACCCGGAGCGGCTGCGGGCCGCCGTGGTCTCCGCGCTGGAGCCGCTGTGGCGCGGGGAGCCCGAGCCCGGCGCGGCCGGGGACCGGGCGGCGGAGTGGGCCGCGGTGGAGCACCTGCTCGGGGAGGAACCGGCCGCCGTGACCCGCCGCTGGCGGGAGGAGGCCGCCGCCGCGTTCCGCCTGGCCGCCGTGGGCGCCGTCCGCGAGGTGGCCCGGCCCGGGTTCCGGGTGCTGCTCCACGCCGACCCGGCCTGGCACCGTTGCGGGGCCAACGCGGGCGTGGACCCGGCGGAGGCGCTGCCCCTCGCCGACGGTGTGGTGCTGCCCTGCCCGGGCGGCCCGTCCGGCGTCCCCGGGCGGGCCGCGGTGCTGGAGCCCTTCGCCCGGGAACGCCCGGACGGCGCGGTGCTGGCGGCCAACTTCACCGTGGTCTCCGGCGTGGGCGGCTCCCCGGCCACCCTCGCGGCCGACGCCCGCCACGCCGCGGAGCTGGGCGCGGACGAACTCCGGCTCTACCACGCGGGGCTGGCCTCCGACGCCGACCTGGAGACGGCCCGGGCGGCGCTGCGGGAGCTGGCGGCGGCGGTCCGCTGACGGCACGGCGCCCGCCGGGGCCCGGGGCCGCCGCCCGGCCCGGTCCCGGCGGGCCTCCGGCGGGCCGGCGCCCCGGCGTTCAGCGGCGGTGGCAGGTGACGGATGCGGGGCCGCCGGTGGGGGCGGGCGGGGGCCGGCAGGAAAACTTCTCGCGCGACCCATTGACGCGCTCCCGGGGCGGGCCTACGTTCATCGCGTTGTTCCTCGTACGTCATATATGAGACGCGATATACGCGGAACACGACGCTGTCCGGCGGCCGTTCACGGCCGGCGGCCGACTCATGAGCCGTGCGCGGGATCCCGTATGCCGTGCGCGAGATGCGGAGCCTTCATGGTGACGGTGCCCGGTCCTCCTCCGGTGCCGATCCCCTCCCGCACCCAGGTGGTGCTGGAGGCGGTCAAGCACTCCATCCTCACCGGCGCGCTCCGCCCCGGGCAGGCGCTGGTGGAGACGGAGCTGGCCCAGCGGTTCGGGGTCTCCAAGACCCCGGTCCGGGAGGCGCTGAAGACGCTCGCCGGCTCCGGGCTGGTCGTCATCAGCCAGTACAAGGGGGTGACGGTCCGGATGGTGGACGCCGCCATGGCCCGCGAGGTCTGCGACGTGCGGCTGCTGCTGGAACCGGAGGCGCTGCGCCGCTCCGTCACCCAGGGCGCCTCGCTGGAGGAGGCCCGCAAGGCGCTGGAGCAGGCGGACCACGCCGGTGGGCCGGCCGAACGGAGCCTGGCCAACCGCGCGTTCCACCGGGCGCTCTATCTGCCCTGCGGCAACCCCCTGCTCGCCCGGATGCTGGACGACCTGCGGGACCAGGCCGCCCTGGTCTCCACCGTCGCCTGGGCCGCTGACCCCTCCTGGGAGCGCGAGGCCCGCGAGCACCGGGAGATCCTGCGGACCGCGCTGGCGGGGGACGGCGACGGAGCGGCCCGGCTGCTCCACGACCACATCGGCTCCTTCGTGCGGCGGGCGTTCCCGGAGCACGCCGGGACCACCGGATCCCCCGCCCCCTAGACCGCGGGCCGGGGCGGCCGCCCTGCGACGGCTCCGCCCCGGCCCGCGTCCCAACCGCACCACCGGCACGGCCCGCACCACGCGAACGACCCGGGCGGCCCGTACCCGGCTCCCGCACGACCCGCACGACCGGCCCCCCTCCGCCCCGGCGGCGGGAACGCGGCGCGCGCACCGTCTCGCGCGGCGCCCGGCGCGGCGCGGCACCACTCGGCACGACACAGCACGACACAGCACGGCACAGCACGACACGGCACCACACAGCGCAGTCCGGCACGACACAGCACCGCACCGGCGTCCGCCGCACCCGGCGGAACGCCACCGAAGGCGAGGGCCCGCACCCTGCGGGGAGCGGACCCGAGCACAGCCCGCGGCAGGCGCCGCGCACGGAAGGGCGGACAGGAATGGACCAGGCACGGCTGACCGCGGCACTCGCCCAGGTCGTGGCGATCCCGGTGACGCCGTACGGCGAGGACGGCCGGGTCGATCTCGCCGGCTACCGCGCGCTGCTGCGCCGGATGCTCGACGGCGGCGTCACCACCGTCACCCCGAACGGCAACACCGGCGAGTTCTACGCCCTGACCCCGCAGGAGCGCCGGGCCCTCACCGAGGCGACCGTTCAGGAGGCGACCGGCCGGGCCGCCGTGGTCGCCGGCGTCGGCCACGACATCCCCACCGCGATCGGCGCCGCCCGCCACGCCCGGGACGCGGGTGCCGGCCTGGTGATGGTCCACCAGCCCGTCCACCCGTACGTCTCGGAGGACGGCTGGGTGGACTACCACCGCGCGATCGCCGAGGCCGTACCCGAGCTCGGCGTCGTCCCCTACATCCGCAACGAGCGGCTGGACGGGGCGCGGATCGCCCGCCTCGGCGAACTGTGCCCCAACGTGGTGGGGGTGAAGTACGCGGTGCCGGACGTGGCGCGGTTCGCGGCGGTGGCGCGGGACGCGGGGCTCTCCCGGTTCGTCTGGGTGGCCGGACTGGCCGAGCTGTACGCGCCCGCCTACTTCTCCGCGGGGGCCACGGGGTTCACCTCCGGCCTGGTCAACGTCGCCCCGCGGCTCTCGCTGGACATGCTGGACGCGCTGCGCGCCGGGGACTACCCCGCCGCCATGGCGGTCTGGGAACGGATCCGGGAGTTCGAGGACCTGCGCGCGGACCGGCAGTCCGCGAACAACGTCAGCGTCGTCAAGGAGGCGATGGCCGTCCTCGGCCTCTGCCGGCGGGAGGTGCGCCCGCCCAGCCGGACACTGCCCGAGCCGGAACGCGGCCGGGTCGCCTCGCTGGTGAAGGGGTGGGAGCTGTGACGGGCGGGCCGGGGAAGACCCCCGGGGAAACCCCCGGGGAGTACGGCGGGACGGCGGCTCCGGCCGGGCCGGCCGCCGGCGCCGCCGCGGAAGGACGCCGGGTCCGCCCCGAGGAGCTGCGCAGCCACGCCTGGTACGGCACCGACGGCCTGCGCGCCTTCAGCCACCGCGCCCGCACCCGGCAGCTCGGCTACCTCCCCGAGGAGCACCTCGGCAAGCCCGTGGTGGCGGTCCTCAACACCTGGAGCGACATCAACCCCTGCCACCGCCACCTGCGGGAGCGGGCGGAGGCCGTCAAGCGGGGCGTCTGGCAGGCGGGCGGCTTCCCGCTGGAGTTCCCCGTGGCGACGCTCTCGGAGACGTTCCAGAAGCCGACGCCCATGCTCTACCGCAATCTGCTGGCCATGGAGACCGAGGAGCTGCTGCGCTCCTACCCGGTGGACGGCGCCGTGCTGATGGGCGGCTGCGACAAGACCACGCCCGCGCTGCTCATGGGAGCGGCCTCGGCGGGGCTGCCGGCCGTGTTCGTCCCGGCCGGGCCGATGCTCCGCGGCCACTGGCGCGGGGAGACCCTGGGCTCCGGCACCGACATGTGGAAGTACTGGGACGAGCGGCGCGCGGGGCGGCTCGGCGACCGTGAACTGGACGAACTGGAGGGCGGCCTGGCCCGCTCCCCGGGGCAGTGCATGACGATGGGCACCGCCTCCACCATGACGGCCTGCGCGGAGGCGCTGGGCGTGACGGTGCCCGGCGCGTCCTCGATCCCCGCCGTCGACTCCGGCCACGACCGGATGGCCGCCGCGGCCGGACTGCTCGCCGTGGACCTCGTATGGCGTGACCTGCGGCTGCCGCAGCTGCTGACCCGGGAGGCGTTCGAGGACGCCGTCACCACCGCCCTCGCGCTCGGCGGCTCCACCAACGCCGTCATCCACCTGGTGGCCATGGCCGGCCGGGTCGGGGTGAAGCTCGGCCTGGACGACTTCGACGCCCTCGCCCGCCGGGTGCCCGTGCTGGCCAACATCCGCCCCGGCGGCGCGTATCTGATGGAGGACTTCCACTACGCGGGCGGGCTGCCGGGCCTGCTGGCGCGGCTCGGCGAGGCCGGGCTGCTCCACCTCGACCGCCCCACCGCCGCCCACACCAGCCTGCGGGAACAGCTCGCCGGGGCGCTCGTCCACGACGACGACGTCATCCGCACGACCGGTGACCCGCTCGCCGAGGAGGGCGGGATCGCGGTGCTCCGCGGCAACCTCGCCCCCGACGGCGCGGTGATCAAGCACATCGCGGCCGACCCGCGGCTGCTGACGCACACCGGCCCCGCCGTGGTCTTCGACGACTACCAGGAGCTCCAGGCCCGGATCGACGACCCCGCTCTGGGGATCACCCCCGACAGCGTGCTGGTGCTCCGCGGCTCCGGACCGCTCGGCGGCCCCGGCATGCCCGAGTACGGGATGCTGCCGATCCCCGCCGCCCTGCTCAAGGAGGGCGTCCAGGACATGGTGCGCCTCTCCGACGCCCGGATGAGCGGCACGAGTTACGGCGCCTGCGTGCTCCACATCGCCCCGGAGTCGCACGTCGGCGGGCCGCTCGCGCTGGTCCGCACCGGCGACCTCATCACCCTCGACGTGCCGGCGCGGCTGCTGCGGCTGGAGGTGGACGACGCCGAACTCGGCCGGCGCCGCGCCGCCCTGCGGCTGCCGCCCGCGCGGTACGGGCGGGGCTACGGGTCGCTCTACCAGGAGCACATCACCCAGGCCGACACCGGCTGCGACTTCGACTTCCTGGCCCGCCCCGGGCAGGTCCCCGATCCCTGCGCGGGCTGAACCCCGCGCCTCCGGCCGCTGACGACCGACCGCACCGACCTGGCCTGACCTGACCTGACCGACCGGACCGATCCGACGGACGGCACCGGCTCTCCCGGCTCCGGCCGCCTGGCCGGGGCGGCCGGCCGGGGCCCGGCCGGCGGTCACGCACACCGCGCCCGCGCTCCGGCGGACGCGGGACACCGCACCACCCCGGACCTCCGGGCTGCCGCACCACCCCCCGGGTCCTCCCGGTCCGGCACGGCAGCTCGCTCGCCGCTTGGTAAGCGCTTGCAGTGAGGCTCCGGTGAGCCGGCGGGACCGGATACCCCGGCTCCCGCGGGCCCCGGCAGGACCCCGAACGAACCGCACCACGCGCCATCCGAACCACCGGCACCATCCGCACCGCCCGCGGCACCGACCCCGGGCGGACGACACCCGCGGCGGGCACGCCCGGTGACGGTCCGCCGCCCGACCGGCGGCCACCGCTCACCCGTCCGCCCCGCTCAAGGAGAAGGAGCAGTCATGGCCCTCGCCGTGGCGAAGAAACCCCGGAGGCCCGGCCGCCGGGCGGGCGGCCCGGCCCGGCTGCCGTATCTGCTGATCTCACCGGCCGTGCTGCTCATGGCGGGCTTCCTCGCCTACCCCATGCTCAGCGTCCTCTACTACAGCCTGCAGCACTACAACGTCACCAAGCCCTGGCGGAACGGCTTCGCCGGGCTGGACAACTTCTCCGCGCTCCTCGCCGACGACCTCTTCTGGCAGAGCCTGGTCTTCAGCGCCCGGTGGGTCGGTGTGGAGGTCTCCCTCCAGCTCGTCTTCGGCCTCGCCCTGGCCCTGATCGTCAACCAGAGCTTCATCGGCCGTGGCCTCTCCCGGGCGATGGTCTTCTCGCCCTGGGCCGTCTCCGGTGTGCTGACCACCACCATCTGGATCCTGCTCTACAACCCGTCCACCGGGGTGAGCCGCTATCTCGCCGACGCCGGCATCGGCTCCTACGGCACCTCCGTGCTGTCCGACCCGGACACCGTCTTCTGGGCCGCCGTGCTCGCCGAACTCTGGCGCGGGGTGCCGTTCTTCGCCATCCTCATCCTCGCCGACCTGCAATCCATCCCCCGGGACCTCTACGAGGCGGCCTCCGTGGACGGCGCCGGGCGGGTGCGGCAGTTCCTCCACATCACGCTGCCGCACCTCAAGGACGCGATCATCCTCTCCACCCTGCTCCGCGCGGTGTGGGAGTTCAACAACGTCGATCTGCTCTACACCCTGACCGGCGGCGGACCCGCGGGGGCGACCACCACCCTGCCGCTGTACGTCGCCAACACCGGGATCGAAGGCCACGACTTCGGCTACGCGTCGGCGCTGACCACCGTGGCCTTCGTGATCCTTCTCTTCTGCTCGATCCTCTATCTCCGGCTCAGCAAGTTCGGGGGCGAACGATCATGACCACCGCCATCACCGACCCCTCCGCGGCCACCGGCGAGCTCCCCTCCGCAGCCGCCGCGGGAGCGCCCCCCGCGGGCCGTGGCCGCCGCGGCTCCGCCCGTGGCCCCGGCGTGGCGGACCGGGCGCCGCGCTGGCAGATCTATCTGCCTCTCGGGCTCTACCTGCTCTTCACCCTGATCCCGTTCTACTGGATGCTGCTGTTCGCGCTGCGCCCGGCCGGGTCGACCTCCCTGGTGCCCTGGCCCGCCACCACCGTGCACTTCGACAAGGTCTGGAACGAACTGGGCTTCGCGGTCTTCTTCCGCAACAGCCTGCTGGTCGGTATCGCCTCCCTGCTGATGACCACGGTCGTGGCGCTGGCCGGCGGCTACGCCCTGGCCCGCTTCCGGTTCCGCGGCCGCGGCGGCTTCCTGCTGGCGCTGCTCTGCTCGCAGTTCATCCCCGGGGCGCTGATGCTGGTGCCGCTCTTCGAGATCTTCCGGGAGCTGGGGCTGGTCAACTCGCTGTGGAGCGTGGTGATCGCCGAGACCGTCTTCCAGCTGCCGCTCTCGCTCATCCTCATCAGCGGCTTCATCCGCAACGTGCCCCCCGAACTGGAGGAGGCCGCCTGGGTGGACGGCTGCGGGCGCTTCCGGGCCTTCTGTGCCGTGGTGCTGCCCCTGCTGCGGCCGGGACTGATCGCGGTGGGCTCCTTCGCCTTCGTGCACAGCTGGAACCACTTCCTCTTCGCGCTGATGTTCCTCAGCTCGCAGGAGAAATACACGATCCCCGTCGGCCTCAACTACACCATCGGAGCGGAGAGCGTCGATCTGGGCGCGCTGGCCGCGGGCGGCGTCGTCGCGGCGGTGCCGGTGGTGATCGTCTTCGCCTTCATCCAGAAGTGGCTCGTCGCGGGGTTCAGCGCCGGGGCTGTCAAGGGCTGACACGGGGGCCGGGACGCCCGCCGTCCCACCGCCCGGGAACGGAATCGGGAGAGACATGACGGCAGTTGACGGAGCACGGCAGCCGGCCGGGCCGGTACCGGTGGTGCTGGCCGGCGCGCGCGGGCACGGCGCCTGGCACCTGGCCAACCTGCGGCGGCTCGCCGGGGCCGGGCAGCTACGGCTCGCCGGGGTCTGCGAGCTGGAACCGCTCTCGCCGCGGGAACTCGACGGCTTCGAGGACGTGGTGCAGTCCCCGGACCTCACCGGGCTGCTGGACCGCACCGGCGCCCCGGTCACCGTCATCTGCACCCCCATCCACACCCACACCGGCCTGGCGCTGGCCGCCGCCCGGGCCGGATCCCACGTGCTGCTGGAGAAGCCGCCCGCCCCCTCCGCCGAGGAGTTCCGGCTGCTGGCCGAGGGGGTCGAGGCGGCCGGCACCGCCTGCCAGATCGGTTTCCAGTCGCTCGGCTCGCACGCCCTGGACGCCATCGTGGAGCTGATCGCCGACGGCGCCGTCGGGCGGGTGCGCGGCATCGGGGGCGCCGGGGCCTGGGTGCGGGGCGAGGACTACTACCGCCGCGCCCCCTGGGCGGGGCGGCGCACCCTGGACGGCCGGGACGTCGTCGACGGCGTGCTCACCAACCCCCTCGCACACGCCGTCGCCACCGCGCTGCGTATCGACGGCAGCGACCGGGCCGGGGACGTCACCGCGATCGAGCTGGAACAGTTCCGCGCCCACGACATCGAGGCCGACGACACCACCTGCCTGCGGCTCACCACCGCCCGCTCCACCCCCGTCACCGTGGCCGTCACCCTCTGCGCCGAACGGAACACCGACCCCTATCTGGTCGTCCACGGCGACCGCGGCCGGATCGTCTTCTGGTACACCCGCGACCGGGTGCTCGTACAGCGCGCCGGGCAGGCCCCGGAGGAGACCCTCCACGGACGCACCGATCTGCTGGAGAACCTGCTCGCGCATGTGCGCACGGGCGCCCCGCTGCTCGTCCCCGTGGCGCGCACCGGCGCGTTCACCCGCGTGGTGGAGGCGGTCCGCACCGCGCCGCCGCCGCTGCGGCTGCCGGACACCGCCTGGCACCACGCCGAGGGGCCGGCCTGGCGCAGCGGCGGCACGGCCCGGCGCCGGGTGATCCCGGGGGTGGACGGCCTGATCACCGCGAGTGCCGAGAGGCTCGCCCTCTTCTCCGAACTCGGCGCCGCCTGGGCCGGGCCGGTGTCCGCCACCGCCGCCCCGGCCCCGGCCTCACCCCCCTCCGCGCCGCCCACCCCGGCGCGGGCGGCGGGCGACGAGGCAGGACCGGGAACGCCGTGACGCCCCCGGCCCCCGGCGGGCAGCGGGAACCCCACCGCGCCGTGCCGCCCGCGCCACCCCCGCCGCGCCGCCCCCGCCGCGCCACCCGCGCCGCGGGACACCGCGCCGTTCCGGGCGGCACCCGCGACGGCGCACCCCCTTCCTCACCATCCGTGAACGCCGATGGGAACGTCCCGATCAAGGAGCCGACACCATGACGACACGCACACCCCGCACACGGACCGCGGGAAGACGAGCGATACGCCGGCCGGCCGCGGCCGTCGCCCTCGTCACCGCCCTCGCCCTCACCGCCGGCGCCTGCGGGGGCGATTCCGGCGAGGCGGCCGGGGGAGAGGGGGACGGCAAGGGCACCATCGAGTTCTGGGACAACAACGGCGGCGTCCGCACCCCGGTCTGGAAGAAGATCATCGCGGCGTTCGAGAAGAAGTACCCGGACATCACGGTGAAGTACGTGCCGGTGCCCATCACCGACGTGCAGTCGAAGTACGACACGGCGATCGCCGGCGGGGGGCTGCCGGACGTCGGCGGCGTCGGCACCGCGTACCTGGCCAACATGGTGGCGCAGAACGCGCTGGAGCCGGTCGGCGACCGGATCGAGTCCGGCGCCCTGAAGGGCAAGCTCTCCCCGGGCATGGTGGAGAGCGTCCGGGCGGCGGGCGGCGAGGGCGAGGAGATGTTCTCCGTGCCGACCTCCGCCAACCAGAGCGTCCTGTGGTACCGCGAGGACCTCTTCGACCAGGCCGGCCTCGACGCCCCCGAGGACTGGGACGCCTTCTACGAGGCGGCGGAGGAACTCAGCGACCAGGGGAGGAACCGGTTCGGCTTCACCATCCGCGGCGGCGCCGGCTCCATCGCCCAGGCCCTCGACATGATGTACGCCCAGTCGGGGGTCGACACCTTCTGGAAGGGCGACAAGACCACCGTCAACGCCCCGGAGAACGTCGAGGCGCTGGAGCGGTACGCCGGGCTGTACAAGAAGGCCACCCCCGCCGCCGACCTCAACAACGACTTCACCAAGATGGTCGCCCAGTTCGACAGCGGCGACATCGGGATGCTGCTGCACAACCTCGGCTCCTACACCGACCATGTGAAGGCGTTCGGCGAGGAGAAGATCGCCGGCATTCCGCTGCCGCCCTCCCGGAAGGGCGCGCCGCGCACCGTCCCCTCTCAGCCGGTCGACGGGCTCGGCCTGTTCCGTGACAGCGACAACAAGGCGGCGGCCTGGAAGTTCATCGAGTTCGCCGCCTCCCACGAGATGAACAGCCTCTGGAACGAGGAGGCCGGCTCCATCCCGTCCAACACCGACGCCGCCGGCGACGCGTGGATCGAGGAGGCGGCCCCCGTGAAGGCGGCCGTGGAGGCCGTCAACGACCCCCGGGCGAAGACCGTCCAGCTGCCCTACTACCTCCCCGACTGGAACTCCGTCAGCAAGGCCGACAACGAGCCGGCCTTCCAGAAGCTGCTGCTCGGCGAGATGACGGCCCAGGAGTTCGCGGACCGGCTCGCGAAGGACCTCAACGAGGCCCAGGCGGAGTGGAAGGAGCAGCGGAAGGAGTGAGCCCGTGACGGCGGAACCGCCGCCGCGGCCCCGCTGCCACCCGCACCGCCGCCGGGCTCCGCGCCCGGGACCCGGCGGTGGGCCGGCGGCGGGCGGGGCCGCGCGCGCGTCCGGCCCGGCCACGAACCGAACGATCCCGCACCCCCGTTGAGGAGTTCCCATGCCCGTGAGATCACGTCCCGCCCGAGTGGCCGGCGCCGCGGCGCTCTGCGGCGTCCTGCTCGGCCTCGCCGCCCTGCCCGCCTCGGCCGCGGGGCCGCCGGCCGGCCGCGGCGACCGTCCGGTCCTGCCCGCCGGTGACGGCTGGGGATCGGCCGAGGGCGGTACGACCGGCGGCGCGGCGGCCGACGCGGACCACGTCTTCACCGTCCGCACCCGGGCCGAGCTCGCCGCCGCCCTCGGCGACGGCGACCCCACCCCCAAGATCATCCGCGTGGCCGGCCCGATCGACGCCAACACCGACCCCGCGGGGAACCCCCTGACCTGCGAGGACTACGCGACCGACGGCTACACCCTGGACGGCTACCTCGCCGCCTACGACCCGGAGACCTGGGGCGACGCGGACCCCTCCGGCCCGCTGGAGGAGGCGCGCGCCGCCTCCGCCGCCCGCCAGGCCGAGCGCGTCAAACTCACGGTGGGCTCCAACACCACCATCCTCGGGACCGGGAAGGACGCGCGGCTGCTCGGCGCCAGCCTCCAGGTCACGGGCGCGGAGAACGTCGTCGTCCGGGGCGTCACCTTCGAGGACGCCTACGACTGCTTCCCGCAGTGGGACCCCACCGACGGCGACACGGGCAACTGGAACTCCGAGTACGACAACCTCGTCGTCCACGGATCGCGCCACGTCTGGGTGGACCACAACACCTTCACCGACGGCCGCCGCCCGGACGCCGAACAGCCCCACTACTTCGGCCGGATCTTCCAGCAGCACGACGGCGAGCTGGACATCGTGCGCGGCGCCGACCTGGTCACCGTCTCCTGGAACGTCTTCGCCGACCACGACAAGACCCTGCTGATCGGCAACAGCGACAGCGCGGGCGGCACCGACCGGGGCCGGCTGCGGGTGACCTTCCACCACAACCTCTTCCGCGATGTGCTGGAGCGGGCGCCCCGGGTCCGCTTCGGCCAGGTCGACGTCTACAACAACCACTACCTCACCACGCGGGAATCCGCCGGGAAGTACGGCTACGCCTGGGGCGTCGGCTTCGAATCCCGGCTCGTCGCCGAGCACAACGCCTTCACCCTGCCCGCCTCCGTGGACCGGGCGAAGGTGATCAAGAGCTGGAAGGGCACGGCGCTGACCGAGCGGAACAACTACGTGGGCGGCCGTCCCCTGGACCTGCTCGCCGTCCACAACGCCGGGGTGCCCGAGGAGCACCTCGGCGACGACGCCGGCTGGACGCCCGTCCTGCGACCGCGCGTGGATCACCCGGCGGCGGTCCCGGCGCTGGTGGAGCGCGGGGCCGGGGCGCACCGGCTGCGCTGAGCCCCGGGGAGCGGTACCGCCGCGCGGCCTGTTCCGGGCCGTGCGGCGGCCCCCCGGGGGGGCCGGCCCGGGCGGGGCGGTGGCCGGGCGGCCGGGAGCGGGGCGTGGTGGCGGCGCGGCGCCACGGGCACCGGCCGGCCTTGACCCCTTCCCGGCGCCGGAAATAGGGTCCGTAACCCAGATCGGCATTCAGTATCCAGGACAGTGTTCAGCATCCCGAACGAGACTGGCCTCTTCCCCGGAGCGCACGGGGTGCGGCGGGGGACGGTACCGGGCGGGACGAACCGGAGGGACCGCGGTGGCAACAGCAGTGTGGAGCGTCGATCCCCGGACCGGGAAGCGCCGGGAGGAGGTGGCCACCGAGGCCACGCCCGCGGAGGTGGACCAGGCCGTCCGCGCGGCGCACGCGGCGCGCCCCGCCCTCGCCGACCGCGCCGTGCGCGCCGCCTTCCTGCGCACCGCCGCGGACCTGCTGGACGAGGCGGGGGAGCGGGTCGTCGAGGCATCCGACGCGGAGACCGCGCTCGGCCCCGGCCGGCTCACCGGTGAGCTGGCCCGGACGACCTACCAGCTCCGGGCGTTCGCGGACCTGGTCGACGAGGGCGCCTTCCTCGGGGTCATGATCGACCGCCCGGACCCGGACCTGAAGCCCATACCCCGACCCGACCTGCGCCGCTACAAGGTGCCGATCGGCGTCGTCGCCGTCTACGCGGCCAGCAACTTCCCGCTCGCCTTCTCGGTGCCCGGCGGTGACACCGCCAGCGCCCTCGCCGCCGGCTGCCCCGTCGTCGTCAAGGCCCACCCGGACCACCCGGCGACCTCGGAGCTCTGCGCCTCCGTGCTGCGCCGGGCCGCCGAGCGCCACGGGCTGCCGCCCGGTGTCGTCGGGCTGGTGCACGGGTTCGACGCCGGGGTCGAACTGGTGCGGCACCCGCTGGTCGCCGCGGCCGGGTTCACCGGCTCGGTGCGCGGCGGACGGGCGCTGTTCGACGCCGCCGCGGCCCGCCCGGTGCCGATCCCGTTCCACGGTGAGCTGGGCAGCCTCAACCCGGTGGTGGTCACCGAGGCCGCGGCCGAGGAACGCGCCGCCGAGATCGGCTCCGGACTCGCCGGTTCCATGACGCTCGGCACCGGGCAGTTCTGCGTCAAGCCCGGCCTGGTGCTCGCCCCCGCCGGCGAGGCCGGCGACCGGCTGCTGGACGCGCTCACCGACGCCGTCAGCGCCACCGACCCCGGGGTGCTGCTGGACTCCCGGATGCGGGACAACTTCGTCGCCGGGGTCCGCGAACGGCTCGGACTGCCCGAGGTGGAGAGCCCGGTGACCCCCGGCGGCAGCGGTGAGCTGGCCGTGAGCGCCGGATTCCTCACCGTGCCCGCGGCCCGTCTCGCCGAAGAGGGCGGCAAGGCCGGCGACGGCGGGACGGGCGGGGACGGCGGGAACGGCGGGGATGGCGGGGAGGGCCACGAACTGCTGCTGGAGGAGTGCTTCGGCCCGGTCACCGTCGTCGCCCGCTACACCGGCGAGGACGAGGTGCTCGCCGTGCTGGACCGGCTGCCGGGCAACCTCACCGCCACCGTCCATGTCGGCGAGCGGGAGGCGGCGGAGGAGGACGGCACCGGGGCGCGGCTGCTCGCCGGGCTCACCCCGCTGGCCGGCCGGCTGCTGGTCAACGGCTGGCCCACCGGCGTCGCCGTGGCCCCCGCGCAGCACCACGGCGGTCCGTACCCGGCCACCACCTCCACGTCCACCTCGGTCGGCGCCACCGCCGTCGAGCGGTGGCTGCGCCCCGTGGCCTACCAGAACACGCCGCCCGCCCTGCTCCCGCCGGAGCTGCGGGACGACAACCCGCTGGGCCTCCCGCGCCTGGTGGACGGCGCTCCCGAGCGCTGACGGACAGCGGCCCCGAGGGGGCGCCCGGACCCCGCGTGACGCCCCGGCGCCACCCGCCCCGGCGGGCGGAGCCGGGGCCCGCTCACCGGTTCGGCGTAAGCGCCGCGACAGGGCGCACGGGCCTGCCGGGCGCCGGGGGTGCCGTCAGGAGCCCGGCGGCATCCCGCCGCCCGGGCCGGCCCCGGGCCGGGCGCCGGGGATGCCGCCCGGCGGCGCGTCCGGACAATGGGGGGCATGAGCGAAGGCGCCTCCGTCGAGCACCGGGCGTACGACGCGGTCCGGACCGGGCTGGCGGAGCGCCGCTACACCGAGGGCCAGATGCTCTCCACGGAGGCCGTCGCCGCGGAGAGCGGGCTGCCCGTCTCCGCCGTCCGGACCGCCTTCGAACGGCTGTCCGAGGAGAAGGCCCTCCAGCTCTACCCCGGCCAGGGAGCGCTCGTGCTCTCGCTCGACCTGCCGTACGCCCGTGCCGTCATGGAGGCCAGGCTCCTGCTGGAGATCTTCGCGATCGACTCCGTGGTCGCCCGCGGCCGGGAGGAGGCGCGCCGGCTGGGCCGGGAACTGGCCGGCATCGTCAGTGATGTGGAGAACGCGCAGGAGGTGCTGGACCAGGGGCGGCGGTTCCACCTGCGGCTGGTCGAGGCGGCCGGGAACTCGGTGGTCATGCGCATGCAAGAGGTCCTCTGGGAGCGCGGCCTGTACGTGGCCGCCGCCTCCACCACCGGCCCGGGGGTGCGCGAGCAGAACGTGGCGGAGCACCGGGCCATCGCCGAGGCCCTCGCCCGCGGCGAGGGGGCGCGGGCGAGGCGCCTGGTCCACGAGCACGTCTCCGCCATCCTGCGCCGGGTCGGGGTCGGCGAGGACCTGGCACTGCCCCGGCCCGCCGACACCTGAGGCTGCGCGGTCCCGGGGCGGGGCACCGTCCCGGCGGTGGGCACCGGGCGCCCGGTACCCCGGTGATCTGACGGCCCGGTGACCCGGCGGCCCGTGGACGGGAGGGGATCCGCCCCGCAGAGTAGGGGCATGGAAACCGGTCCGGGTGGCGCCCACTTCGCCCCGAGTACGACGTATCTCAACACCGCCTCGATGGGGCTGCTGCCGCGCGCGGCGGTGGCCGTCCTGCGGGACGCCGCCGACGGCCTCGCGGCCGGCCGGCCCTCGCCGGAGCTGGGGTTCCCCTCGGTGAACGCCACCCGGGAGAGCTTCGCGCGGCTGGCCGGGGTCGCGCCCGAGCGGGTGGCCACCTCCGGCGCGGTCGCGGTCCACACCGGGCTGATCGCCTCCTCGCTGCCCGAGGGCGCCGAAGTCCTCGTCGCCGACGGCGACTTCAGCTCCCTGATCAACCCCTTCGCCCTGCGCCCCGGCCTCAAGCTGCGCAGTGTGGAACTGGGGGACCTGGCCGGCGCGGTCCGCCCCGGCACCGCGCTGGTCGCCGTCAGCGCCGTCCAGTCCGCCGACGGCCGGATCGCCGATCTCGCCGCGATCCGGGAGGCGGCCCGTGCCCACGGGGCCCGCACGCTGATCGACACCACCCAGTCCGCCGGCTGGCTGCCGCTGGACGCGGGCGCGTTCGACTTCACCGTCACCGGCGGCTTCAAGTGGCTGCTCGCGCCCCGCGGGGTCTCCTTCCTCACCGTGCCCGAGGACTTCGGCGGGCTGCGGCCGGTCTTCGCCGGCTGGACGGCGGGGGAGGACCCCTGGGCGAGTACCTACGGCCCGGTCGGGGAACTCGCCCGGACCGCACGCCGGTTCGACGAGAGCCACGCGCTGCTGTCGTATCTCGCCGCCCCGCACTGCCTCGCCGTCATCGAGGAGACCGGGCCGGAGGTGATACGCGCGCACAACCTGGCGCTCGCCGCCCGCTTCCGGGCCGGGCTGGCGGAGCTGGGCCACGAACCGGTGGACGCGCCGGGCTCCGCGATCGTGGCGGTGCCCGGGCTGGGCCACGCCGAGGAGACGCTGGCCGCGGCGGAGATCCTGGTCTCCGTCCGGGCCGGCAACCTGCGGGCGGCCTTCCACCTCTACAACACCGCCGCCGACGTGGACCGGCTGCTGGACGTGCTCTCCGCCCTGCCGGCCCGCGGCTGACGGACGGCGGGCGGGGCGGACGGCGGGCGGGGCGGCCGGACGCGCCGCCCGCCGCGAGCCCGGGCCCGCCGACGGCCCCGCCGGGATATGAGGCCCGGCGGGGCCGCTGACGTCTCTCACCCGGTGGGAGCCCGGTCCGGACGGTGAGCCGTGCCGCCCCCGGTGGGGGAGGCCGGGGCCCGGACCCAGGTCACACCCTGCGAGCTCCGGGTCGTGCGGTGATCAGTGCACCGGGGTGAAGTCCCGCGCGCCGAGGAAGTCCGGCCGGGGGACGGGCGCCGCGAACGGCTCCACCGCGGTGTTCTCCACGCTGTTGAAGACGATGAAGACGTTGCTGCGCGGGAACGGGGTGATGTTGTCACCCGAGCCGTGCATGCAGTTGCAGTCGAACAGCGTCGCCGAACCGGCCTTGCCGGTGAACAGCTTGATGCCGTGTTTCTCGGCGAAGCCGGAGAGCGCCTCGTCCGAGGGGGTGCCCGCGTCCTGCATCTGGAGCGAGCGCTTGTAGTTGTCCTTCGGGGTCTCGCCGGAGCAGCCGAGGAAGGTCTTGTGCGACCCCGGCATGATCATGAGGCCGCCGTTGGTGTCGTAGTTCTCGGTCAGCGCGATCGAGATGGACACCGTGCGCATGTTCGGCAGGCCGTCCTCGGCGTGCCAGGTCTCGAAGTCCGAGTGCCAGTAGAAGCCGCTGGCGCCGAAGCCGGGCTTGACGTTGATCCGGCTCTGGTGGACGTAGACGTCCGAGCCGAGGATCTGCCGGGCGCGGCCGACCACGCGCGGATCGCGCACCAGTTCGGCGAAGACTTCGCTGATCTTGTGCACTTCGAAGACCGAGCGGACCTTCTGGGACTTCGGTTCCACGATGGAGCGCTCGTCCGCCTTCACCCCCGCGTCGGTGACCAGCCGGTCCAGTTCGGCGCGGTACCGGTCCACCTCCTCGGGGGTGATCAGCTGGTCGACGGTCAGGAAGCCGTCACGGTCGAAGCCGGTGAGCTCGGTCTCGGAGATCGGCCCCGGGGTGCCGGGCGCCGACCAGACGACCGGGTCCACGCGCGGCGTGGCGACCTCGGTGGCGCCGCGGGTCGGATAGAGATCCGTCGTCCGCTCGGGTGCGGTGGTCATGGTGGAGCACCTTCTCCTCTCGTGATGTCCTTGCTCCTTGTCCGCTTCCCCGTGGGGCGCGGTTCAGCCCTCGTCGTCCTCCGTCAACAGGGGGTAGACGCCGTTCTCGTCGTGGTCCTCACGGCCGGTGACCGGCGGGTTGAAGACGCAGACGCAGCGGAAGTCCGTCTTGGGCCGCATGGTGTGGCGCTCGTGCCCGTCCAGCAGGTACATGGTGCCGGGCTCGATCCAGTGCTTCTCGCCCGTCTCCTCGTTGGTGAGCTCCGCCTCGCCCTCCACGCAGAGGACGGCCTCGACGTGGTTGGCGTACCACATCCTGGTCTCGGTGCCCGCGTAGAGCGTGGTCTCGTGGAGGGAGAAACCCACCCGCTCCTTGGCGAGGAGGATGCGCTTGCTCTCCCAGGTGCCCGACTTCGCCTTGATGTGCCGGTCGGTGCCCTCGATCTCCTTGAGCGATCGGACGATCACGATGTGCTGCCTTTCTGTGCTCTTCTCGGCGCGACGCGCTGTCACGCGGCGTCACGCGCTCAGGACGCGGGGGCGCGGCGGTGTGCCGCCGGTGGTCCCGCGGGGTGCGGTGCGGTGCCGCATCCGGCGGGGCGGCCCGCGCCGGGCCGCCCCGCCGGATGCCGGTGCTCAGACGGTCTCGCGCACCGCGCGGGCGAGGATCCGCAGGCCCTCGTCCAGCTCCTCGGGGGTGGTGGTCAGGGCGGGGAGCAGCTTGACCACCTCGCTCTGCGGGCCGGAGGTCTCCAGCAGCAGACCGAGGTCGAAGGCGCGCTTGCAGATCTCCCCGGCCTGGGCCGCCTCGGTGAACTCCAGGCCCCAGACCAGGCCGCGGCCGCGGTGGGAGACGCCGGCCCCGGGGTGCTCCTCGACGATCGCCCGCAGGGCCTGCTCGACCTGCTCGCCGCGGGCGATGGTCTGCTTCTCCATCTGGCCGTCGGCCCAGTAGGTGTCGAGGGCGGCGGTGGCGGTGACGAACGCGGGGTTGTTGCCGCGGAAGGTGCCGTTGTGCTCGCCGGGCTCCCAGACGTCCAGCTCGGGCTTGAACAGCGCCAGCGACATCGGGAGGCCGTAGCCGCTGATGGACTTCGACAGGGTGACGATGTCCGGGGTGATGCCGGCTTCCTCGAAGGAGAAGAAGGCGCCGGTGCGGCCGCAGCCCATCTGGATGTCGTCGACGATCAGCAGCATGTCGCGGCGGTGGCACAGGTCGGCCAGGGCGCGCAGCCACTCCGGGCGGGCGACGTTGATGCCGCCCTCGCCCTGGATGGTCTCGACGATCACCGCGGCCGGCTGGTTGAGCCCGGAGCCCTGGTCCTCCAGGAGCCGCTCGAACCACAGGAAGTCCGGGATCTGGCCGTCGAAGTAGTTGTCGAAGGGCATCGGGGTGCCGTGCACCAGCGGGATGCCGGCGCCGGCCCGCTTCATGGAGTTGCCGGTGACGGCGAGCGCGCCCAGCGACATGCCGTGGAAGGCGTTGGTGAAGGAGACGATCGCCTCCCGGCCCTTGACCTTGCGGGCCAGCTTGAGGGCGGCCTCGACCGCGTTGGTGCCCGTCGGGCCCGGGAACATGACCTTGTACGGCAGGTCACGCGGGCGCAGGATCGCGTTCTGGAAGGACTCCAGGAAGGCCCGCTTGGCCGTGGTGCCCATGTCGAGGCCGTGGGTGACCCCGTCCCGCTCCAGGTAGTCCAGCAGGGCCCGTTTGAGCACGGGGTTGTTGTGGCCGTAGTTCAGGGCCCCGGCCCCGGAGAAGAAGTCGAGGTAGGTGTGGCCGTCCTCGTCGTACATGTGGCTGCCCTTGGCCCGGTCGAAGACGGCGGGCCAGCCGCGGCAGTAGCTGCGGACCTCGGACTCGAGGCTTTCGAAGACGCTCAGGGCGGGCGGGGTGATGGTCACAACGGGCTCCTGGGAGTGTGAGACGGCGTGAGGAAAGCTGGGGCTGGGGACGACAGGGCTCGGGCAGGCGCCGGGGGCGGGTGTGCCACCCGGCCGCGGTCAGTGCGGGGCCGCCGCCCACGGCAGCGGGCCGATCCGGTACAGCACCTCCGGCAGGTGCCCCTCCTCGGGGAAGAGGCCGGGATCGAACAGCACCTCCTGGTCCACGGCGGCGCCGTGCCGCTCGGCGAACGAGGTGAAGAGGCGGTTCGAGGCCGTGTTGTCGGGGGTGATCGTGGTCTCCACGCGGCGGATGCCCTTCTCCCGGGCGACCCGTTCGGTCAGCCCGTCGAGGAGGGCGCCGGCCAGGCCGCGCCCACGCATGCTCCCGTCGACGGCCACCTGCCAGACGACGAGGGTCTCGGGGGCCTCGGGGCGGAGGTACCCGGTGACGAAGCCGACCGGCTCACCGGTGTCACCCCGTGCCACCACGGAGGTGGCGGCGAAGTCGCGGCACCACAGGAGGTAGCTGTACGAGGAGTTGAGGTCGAGCACACGGGAGTCGCGGGCGATGCGCCAGATCGCGGCTCCGTCCTCGACGCGAGGCGTGTCGAGCTTCAGTCCTTCCGGCATTTCCAGGAATGGGGTCCGAGGGCCTGCGTGGTCTGCTTGCGCGGCGGTCATGCGTATTCAATTTACCGAGCAAAAAACAAAAATGCATCGAGGTGGGGGGTTACCCGGAAGGGGGGTCCTGTGTTATTCGGGCGCGACCGCGCGCGGGCACGGAACCCCTGAAAATTGCCCGCTTTTGTCCACTCTTTCCCGGAGGAAACGGGCGCCCTGTTGATCGGGTCACATGTCTATAACGACCCAGGTGGGGGGTGCGGTCGTGGCCCGCGAGGACTGTGAGGAATCCGTGTGTTTGAGGTACGGAAAAGCGGGAAGAAGATTGCGGGAACCTATGCGGTTCGAAGAACAGAGAATGCTGTTACGGAGAACATAGCGCCAATGCACGAATGTGTCATCAGCCTCATCCGGCGCAGCGGCGCCGGGTTCTCTCCGGAGCGCTCGCCGCGGCTCTCTTTTCCGGCGGCGGTGCCGTTCCCCTCACCCGCCGTCCGCCCCGCGCCCCGGCTCCCCGCCGGCTCCGGGCGCCCCCGAGGCGCGGCACCCCGTGCAGTCCCCGGCGCCCGCCGCCCCGGACGGTGGACGGGGAGACCGGCGTGAGCGGCGGCGAGGTGCTGCGCCTCCCGGGCCGGGTGCTCACCGGGCCCGGCCCGGACGACGTGCGGGACGGTCTCTGGGTGATCGGGGGGTGGATCACCTACGAACGCCCGGCCGGCGCCCGGGACGTCACCACCCTCCCCGGCTGGGTCCTCCCGGGCCTCGTCGACGCCCACTGCCATGTCGGCCTCGACGCCCACGGCGCGGTCGACCACCCCACGAGTGAGAAGCAGGCCCTGGCCGACCGGGACGCCGGGACGCTGCTGATCCGCGACGCGGGCTCGCCCGCCGACACCCGCTGGATCGACGACCGCGAGGACCTGCCGCGGATCATCCGCGCCGGCCGCCACATCGCCCGCACCCGCCGCTACATCCGCAACTTCGCCCACGAGATCGAGCCCGGCGATCTGACGGCCTATGTCGCCCGGGAGGCGCGCCGCGGTGACGGCTGGGTCAAGCTGGTCGGCGACTGGATCGACCGCGACGCCGGTGACCTGGCCCCCTGCTGGCCCCGGGGCGAGGCCGAGGCCGCCATCGCCGAGGCGCACCGGCTCGGCGCCCGGGTCACCGCCCACTGCTTCGCCGAGGACTCCCTGCGGGACCTGGTGGAGGCGGGCATCGACTGCGTCGAACACGCCACCGGGCTGACCGAGGAGACGATCCCTCTCTTCGCCGAGCGCGGGGTCGCCATCGTGCCCACCCTCGTCAACATCGCCACCTTCCCGCGGCTCGCCGAGGCCGGGCAGGGGAAGTTCCCCCGCTGGGCGGCGCACATGCGGCGGCTGCACGCCCGCCGCCACGACACCGTGCGCGCCGCGTACGACGCGGGCATCCCGGTCTTCACCGGCACCGACGCGGGCGGTTCCCTGCCGCACGGGCTGATCGCGTCCGAGGTCGCCGAACTGGTCACGGCGGGCCTCCCCGCGCGGGCCGCGCTCTCCGCCGCGACCTGGGGCGCGCGGGAGTGGCTCGGGCGCCCCGGGCTCACCGAGGGCGCGCCGGCCGACCTCGTGATCTACGAGGAGGACCCCCGGGCGGACATCCGCGTCCTGGGCTCGCCCCGGTACGTGGTGCTGCGGGGGCGTGTCCTGCGCTGAACGCGCGCCGCGGGCCGGTGCCACCCCGGTTCCCGGCCGGGGGTGGCGGCTCCCGGGCGGGCGTGCGCGGGAGCGCTCGCGGAGCGGTGGGGGGCCACGGGGGCCACGGGGGCGCGAACGTGGACGGTGCGGCCGGCCGGAGGCGCGGCGCGGTGCGCGGAGCCGGGCATGCCCGGCGGCTCGGCCCGCGCGGCAGCGGACGCGCGGGACCGGGCGGTGCCGCGCCCGCCCCCGTGCCCGGCGTCCGGGAAGCGGCGATCGCCGGGCCCGGCCGCCCTCCGGGCCCGGCCGCCCTCCGGGCGCGCCGCACGCTCTGCGCCTTCTGCGGTTCTCCGTGGTCTTTCGCGCACGGACCACCGGTGGCCCGGCCGGCGGTGCGTCCGGAGGGCGTGGAGGCGGCGGATCCGGGGAGCGCCGGGGCCGTACCGCCGCCGGGGACACCGGCGGACCTGGCGGGCCGTGCCCGTGGCATGTGTCGAACACACGGACAGAAACCTCCCGAACGGGTGAACTCCCCCTAACGGGCCCTAAGTTCGCCGACAGTACGTAAGTATGCGTGGCGTCGAGGTCGCCGCGCCGAGCCCTCCCGGGGTGCGCCGGTGACCGCCATTTCTCCTGTGGGGGTTCCACACCGTGAACAGCACTGCCTTCGTCCCGCCCGCCCGCCGTACGGCCGCCGCGCTGGCGGTCGCCGCCCTGACCGCCGGCCCGGTGTTCCTGGCCGGCGCCGCGCCCGCGTACGCCTCCGGGGACGCGGCCGCGGGCGAGGGGACGGCCCGGGCCACCGTGCTCCGCACCGAGCTGGGCGTCTCCCTGCTCGACAGCGTCCGGGTCCCGCTGAACGCCACGCTCAACGAGGTCGTGGCGCCCGCCTCCGCCCGGGAGACCCTGCTGAACGCCCGGGTGGACGGCGCCCACGGCGGCGCGCCGCTGCGGGTCTTCGAGGCCGATGTGGCCACCGCCGACGCCCGGACGGAGGGGCGGACGGCACAGGGGCGCGCCCACCTGGTGAACGCGCGGGTGCACGTCCCGGGTCTCCCGGCGCGGGCGCTGATCGAGGTCGAGAAGGTCACGGCCACCGCGGTGTGCGCGGCGGGTGAGCGGCCCACCGCCCAGGCGGACGTGCCGGGCCGGGTGACGGTCCTCGGGCAGCGCATCACCCTCCGTTCCGAGGGCACCACCACCGCCGAGGTGCCCGGGCTCGGCACGGTCCGCCTCGACCTGGCCGAGACCGCGACCACCGCGCGGACCGCCGCGGCCACGGCGCTGAAGCTCCAGGTGTCCGTCACACCGGAGAAGCTGAACGTCGCCTCCGTCGAGGGCACCGTCACCCTGGCCGCGGCCGGCTGCGAGACCCCGGGCGGCGGTGGCGGCACCGGTGGTGGGGACAGCGCCGGTGGTGACAGTGGCGGCTCCGGCGGCTCCGGGAGCGGCGGCAAGGCCCCGCAGACCGGCGGCGAGGCCACCGAGGCCTCCGGAGCGACGGGCGCGGCCTCGGGCGGCGGTGACCACCTCGCCGCGACCGGCGGTGACTCCCGGACGCCGTATCTGGCGGGCGGTGCCGTGGCGCTGCTGGCGGCCGGTGGCGGCGCGGTGTTCCTGGCCCGCAAGCGGGCCGCGGCCCGGCGCGGCTGAACCATCCCGGGCCCGGGGCCTTCCGCTCCGGGCCCGGTCGCCTCTCCCGGGGAGCGCCGGGACCCGGGCGGGCCCGGACGGTGCGGAGAACGGCCCGGACCGCGCGGATGCCGGTCCGGACCCGCTCGGACCCGCCCGGTGCGGGTGACGGCGCGGGGCCCGGGCCGGGCGCTCCGGTCAGCGGCCGGTGAGTGCGTGGGCCAGGGCCGCCGCGAAGCGGTCCGTGGTCTCCGGGTCCCGGACGGTGATCCGGAGCCAGTCCGCGCCCAGGCCCGGGAACGTGTCCCCGCGCCGCAGGGCGAAGCCCCGGCCGCGCAGCCGTTCCCGGATCGCCGCCGCCCCCGCCAGCCGGACCAGCAGGAAGGGTCCTGCCGCGGGGGTGGTGACGGTGATCTGCGGGAAGCGCGCCAGCCGCTCCAGCAGCACCTCCCGGTCGGCCGCCCCGCGCTCGGCCGCCCGGGCCGCCTCCGCGAGAGCCCGCGGCTCGCAGCAGGCCACCGCCGCCGTCAGCGCGGGCGTGGAGACCGGCCACGGCGGCTGGGCGCGGGCCAGCTCCGCGATCCGCTCCGGCCCGGCCAGGACGTAGCCCACGCGGAGGCCGGCCAGCCCCCAGGTCTTGGTGAGACTGCGCACCACCACCAAGCCCGGCAGATCCGTCCGCCCGGCCAGCGAGTGCCGCTCGCCCGGCACGGCGTCGATGAACGCCTCGTCGACCACGAGCAGCCGCCCCGGCCGGGCCAGCGCCGCCAGCCCCGCGGGGCCGTCCGCCGGATGGAGCACCGAGGTGGGGTTGGTGGGGTTGCCGACCACGACGAGGTCCGCGTCCTCCGGTACGGCGCCGGGGCGGAGCCGGAAGCCCTCCGCGGCGCGCAGCAGCACCCGGTCCACCCGGTGCCCCGCGTCCCGCAAGGCGGCCTCCACCTCCGTGAACTGCGGATGCACCACCACCGGCCGGCGCGGCGCGAACGCCCGTGCGATCAGTGTGAACGCCTCCGCGGCCCCGGCCGTCAGCAGCACCCGCGCCGTGGGCAGCCCGTGCCGCCGGGCGACGGCCTCCCGCGCCGGGCCGCCGTCCGGGTAGGCGGCGAGGGTGGTGAGCGACGCCGCGAGACGCTCCCGCAGCCAGCCCGGCGGCGTTCCCGCCCGGACGTTGACGGCGAGGTCGGTCAGGTCCGAGCCCCGGATCTCGGCGTCGCCGTGGTGCCGGAGGTCGGGCTCCCCGGCCAGGGCCACCGTCACCCGCGGGGCGCGCCGCTTGGGGACCAGCAGCGTGGCGCCGGGGCCCGCGGCGAGGAGGGCCGCCGCCTCGGCGACCCCCGCCGCTCCCACGGTGGCGAGCGCGGCGCCGGAGGGGTGCTCGACGTCCACCGCGGCCAGCTCCCGCGCCGGGTACGCCACCAGCGGCACGCCGAGCCGGGCCGCCGCCGCCCCGAGCCCGGCCTCGTCCGCCTTCGCCTCGGCCGTGGCCAGCAGCGTCACCGCGTCCGGGCGGAGACCGGCCTCCGCCAGCGTCTCCCGGAGCAGCGCCAGCACCTCCGCGGCGCTCACCCCGGCCCGCGCCCCCACCCCGGCCACCAGTGCCGCGGGCCGCTCCCCGGAGCCGGTCACCGGGCGCACCGCCGGACGAGGCGGCGGGCCAGACCCGGGGCGCCCGCCCAGTGCAGATGGAGGTAGGAGGCGTGCACGCCGCCGCGGGAGAACCCCTCGGGGCGCCGCGCGGGATGCTCCACCCGCCAGGCGGGGGTGGGCCCGGCCCCCGGTTCGACCACGGTCCGGTGGAACTCGTGGCCGCGCAGCCGTGTGCCCGCCGGGGCGAGCAGGCTCCCGGCGGGCGCCACGGCCTCGCGGTAGCCGAGGGTCAGCCGCTCCGTCATCCGCGCCTCCGCGTCCAGCACCCCGCACATCGGCCGGCCGTCCAGCGAGCGGGCCAGATACAGCAGCCCGGCGCACTCCGCGGCCACCGGCGCGCCCCGCGCGGCGAGCGCGGCGACCGCCTCGCGCAGCGGTGCGTTGGCGGCGAGTTCGGGCGCGTACACCTCGGGGAAGCCGCCGCCGAGGACCAGCCCGGCGGTGTCCGGCGGCAGTCCCTCGTCGCGCAGCGGGTCGAAGGGGACCACCTCGGCGCCGGCCGCCGTGAGGAGTTCGGTGTGCTCGGCGTAGCCGAAGGTGAAGGCGGGCCCGCCGGCCACGGCCACCACGGGCCGGCCGGGCCCCGGCACCGGCCCGTCTTCCCCGGCCGGCCCCGGCGCCTCCGCCGCCGGGTCCCAGGCCGGGCCGGGCAGCGGCGGGGCGGAGCGGGCCAGGGCGTGCAGGGCCGCCAGATCGCACCCCGCGCGGACCCGTTCGGCCAGGGCGGCCACGGACGCGACCGCCTCGGCCCGCCGCTCGGCGGCCGGCACCAGGCCCAGGTGGCGGGAGGGCGTGCCCGCGTCCGGCGTCCGGCGCAGCGCGCCGAGGACCGGTACCCCGGACCCGTCCAGCGCCTCGCGGAGCAGTTCCTCGTGGCGATCGGAGCCCAGCTTGTTGAGGACGACGCCGGCCAGCCGCACCTCCGGGTCCCAGGAGGCGAAACCGTGCACCAGCGCCGCCACCGAACGGGCCTGCGCGGACGCGTCCACCACGAGCACCACCGGGGCCCGCAGCACCTTCGCCACCTGCGCGGTCGAGGCCAGCTCGCCCCGGCCCACGGCCCCGTCGTACAGGCCCATCACCCCCTCGACGACCGCCAGGTCCGCGCCGGCGGCGCCGTGCAGGAACAGCGGCAGCAGCCGCTCCGGCCCGCAGAGCCAGGCGTCGAGATTGCGGCCCGGGCGGCCGGTGGCGAGCGCGTGGTAGCCCGGGTCGATGTAGTCGGGGCCGACCTTGTGCGGGGAGACGGCCAGGCCCCGGGCGGCGAAGGCGGCCATCAGGCCGGTGGCCACGGTCGTCTTGCCGCTGCCCGAGGCGGGCGCCGCGATCACCAGCCGCGGTACCGCCCGCGCGGCGGCCGGAGCCGTTCCGGACGCCCGGTCCGTCCCGGTACTCCCGGGTGTCCCGGTGCGGCTCCCGTGCCCGCCGGCCGGGCCCGGGCCGGGCCGGGGCGCGCGGTTCACCATTCGATGCCCCGCTGGCCCTTCCGGCCCGCGTCCATCGGGTGCTTCACCTTGGTCATCTCCGTGACCAGATCGGCCGCGTCGAGGAGTTCGCGGGGCGCGTTCCGGCCGGTGATCACGACATGCTGGGTGCCCGGCCGGTCCCGCAGCACCGAGACGACCTCGCCGGTGTCGATCCATCCCCAGTGGAGCGGATAGGCGAACTCGTCGAGCACGTACAGCCGGTGGGTCTCGGCGGCCAGATCCCGTTTGACCTGCTCCCAGCCCTCGCGGGCCGCCTCCTCGCTCGACTCCGGGGCGCGCTGGATCCAGGACCAGCCCTCACCCATCTTGTGCCAGGTGACGCTGCCGCCCTCGCCCGAGTCGCCCAGGACGCGCAGCGCCCGCTCCTCGCCGACCCGCCACTTCGCGGACTTGACGAACTGGAACACCCCGATCGGCCAGCCCTGGTTCCAGGCCCGCAGCGCCGTCCCGAAGGCGGCGGTGGACTTCCCCTTGCCGGTGCCGGTGTGCACCATCAGCAGCGGGCGGTGGCGGCGCTGACGGGTCGTCAGGCCGTCCTCGGGCACGGTCTCCGGCTTTCCCCGGGGCATCAGGCGGCCCTCCTCGTGCGATGGCTCCCCGGCCTCGCCGGCGGTGCCGGGGGGACCGGTGGGGCGGTGCCCGGCGCGCCGGCCGCGCCCCGCGCGCCCCGGCTGCTCCCGGCCCCGCGGACCTCCTGGACCAGTCCGGCCACGCTCTCCGCGCGCAACTCGTCCAGGGTCACGGCGGGCCCGCCCAGCCGGGCGGCGAGGACGCCGGCCAGCCCGAGCCGCACCGGACCGGTCTCGCAGTCCACCACCACCGAGGCGACCCCGTCGGAGGCGAGCAGGCCCGCGGCCCGCTCCACCGGGGTGAGCGGATCGTCCGCGCGCCGCGCTCCCGCGCCCGGTGCCCCGGACGCGCCCCGCGCGGCCGTGGCCCGGCCGTCCGTCACGACGACCAGCAGCGGCCGCCGGGACGGATCGCGCAGCCGCTCCACCCGCAGCACGTCCCGGGCCCGCAGCAGCCCGGCGGCCAGCGGGGTGCGGCCCCCCGTCGGCAGCGATCCCAGCCGGGCGGCGGCGGCCTCCACCGACGAGGTCGGCGGCAGGGCCAGCTCCGCCCCCGCGCCGCGGAAGGTGATCAGCCCCACCTTGTCGCGCCGCTGGTAGGCGTCGAGTAGCAGGGAGAGCACGGCGCCCTTCACCGCGCCCATGCGCCGCCGCGCCGCCATCGAACCGGAGGCGTCCACCAGGAACAGCACCAGATTGCCCTCCCGGCCCTCGCGCACCGCCTCGCGCAGATCCTCACGCCGCACCAGCAGCCCGCGGCCGGAGCGTCCCCGGGCGCGCTGGTGCGGGGCGGCGGCCCGTACGGTCGCCGGGAGGTGCAGCGCCCGCAGGGCGCCCCGGGGCCGCCGGGCGCCGGTGGTGCGCCCCTGGCGGGTGAGGGCGCGCGAACGCCGGCCGGCCGCCCCCTCGCCGAGACCGGGGACGCTCAGCACCCGGGTGCGGAAGGGCTCACCGGCCCGGACCGGGCTCTGCTCGGGGCCGCCGGGGCCCTCGGGACCGCCGGTACCGGGACGGTCCTCGGCGGAGCCGCCGGCGTTCGGGCCGCCGGGGGCGGAGGTGCCGGGCGCCGGCTCCGCGGCGTTCTTGCCGTCCTCACCGTCCTCGCCGTCCGCCCCGCCGGCCCCGTCGGCCCGGTCCGGGTCGCGGCCGGCACCGTCCGCCTCCGGCCGGCCGGCCGGGTTCCCGGCACCGTCCGCTCCGGTGCCGTCGCGCGGGCCGGCCGAACCGTCCGGGCGGTCCGCGGCGTCCGCGCCCGTGCCGCCGTCGCCGCCGGGCCCGCCGTCCTCCGGTGGTGGTCCGCCGGGTCCCTCCGGGCCGCCGTCACCCGGGCCGGGGTCCGGCCCGTCGTCCTCGCCGGCCTCCGCGAGCGCCCGGTCGAGGGTGTCCTCGTCCAGCCCCGGGGCGTCGAACGGATTGCGCCGCCGCCGGTGCGGCAGCGCCAGCAGCGCGGCCCGCCGCACGTCCTCCTCACGTACCTCGGTGCGGCCGGCCCAGGCGGCCAGGGCGGCCGCGGTCCGGGCCATCACGATGTCGGCGCGCATCCCGTCCACCTCGAACGCCGCGCACACCGTCGCGATCCGCCGCAGGGTCCGGTCGTCCAGCTCCACCGACGGCAGCAGGGCGCGCGCCGCGGCTATCCGCCCGCGCAGCGCCGCCTCCTCGGGCGCCCAGCGCGCGGCGAAGGCCGCCGGGTCGGCGTCATGGGCGAGCCGCCGCCGGACGACCTCCACCCGCCGCGCCGGCTCCCGTGCCGCGGCGACCTCCACCGTCAGCCCGAACCGGTCCAGCAACTGCGGGCGCAGCTCGCCCTCCTCCGGGTTCATCGTGCCGACCAGCAGGAAGCGCGCCGCGTGCCGCACGGAGACCCCCTCGCGCTCCACGTAGGAGGCGCCCATGGCGGCCGCGTCCAGCAGCAGATCCACCAGGTGGTCGTGGAGGAGGTTGACCTCGTCGACGTAGAGCACACCCCGGTGCGCCTCGGCGAGCAGCCCCGGCTCGTACGCCTTCTTCCCCTCGGCCAGGGCGCGTTCCAGGTCGAGCGCGCCGACCAGGCGGTCCTCCGAGGCGCCGACGGGCAGCTCGACCATCCGGGCCGGGCGCTCCGACCCCGGCCCGGCGGTGTGCGGGCCGTCGGGGCAGGCGGGGTCCGGGGCCTGCGGATCGCAGGAGAACCGGCAGCCCGGCACCACGGGCACCGGTGGCAGCAGCGCGGCCAGCGCGCGGACGGCCGTCGACTTGGCGGTGCCCTTCTCGCCGCGGACGAGCACGCCGCCCACGGCCGGGGAGACCGCGTTCAGCAGCAGGCCCAGCCGCAGGTCGTCCATGCCGACGACGGCCGTGAACGGATAGGGGTGAACGGTGCCGGCGATATCACTCATGGGTGCCCTCCGGGGGAGCCCTCGGGAATCGGTCACAGGACGGTCAGGCAGGTCGGCCGGGTCAGGCCGGGTCAGGCCGGGCCGGGCGGTTCAGCCGGGCCGGGGCAGTTCGGACAGGTGTTCCAGGCGGCCCGGCGGACCGGGCCGTGGGCCGGCACGGTGCGGTGCGTGGGGCCGTCCGGGACGGAGCCACGCGGCCGGTACGGGCCCCTGGGCGCCGCCCGGTGCGGTGGAGACGCTCTCGCGGGACCGGACCGCCCGGGTGGCTCCGGGGGCCGGACGGCGGCGCGCGGCCTGTCGCGCGGCCCCCTCCGCCCGGCCGGTCCGCGCCCGCTCGGCGCGCGCACCGTGCCGCTACCCGGCCCCGGCCTCCTCCGGCACGCCCGGCGGGACGAACGGCAGCCCCGGCGGCGCCCCCCGCTCGATCAGCCGCAGCAGCCCCTCGGTGTCGGCGTGTTCCTCGATCAGATCGCCGAGCCGGTCGAGCTGTTCCTCACGGAGCGCGCCGAAGGCGGTGTCCGGGGCGGGTACGAAGCGGCGTCCGGCCTCCCGCGCCACCTGGCGGAGGAAGGCGCGGCGGAACCCGTCGCTCTCCAGCGAGCCGTGCCAGTGGGTGCCCCGTACGGAGCCCACCCGGCAGCCGTCCAGCGGGGCGCCGCCTTCGCCGGTGATGAACGGCTCGCCGCCGGTCACGGTGGCCACCCCGTGGTGGATCTCGTACCCCGACACCGGCTCGCCCAGGGCCGTGCCCTCCGGCCGCCCCAGGGTCTTCTCCCGCGCGAACCGCACCCGCAGGGGCAGCAGCCCCAGCCCGTCCACCGTCCCGGCGCGGGACTCCACCTCGTCCTCCACGCACGCGCCGAGCATCTGGTAGCCGCCGCAGATGCCGAGCACGGGGCGGCCCTCCGCGGCCCGGCGCGCCACCGCGTCGGCGAGCCCGCGCTCCCGCAGCCAGCGCAGCGCGTGGACGGTGCCGCGGGTGCCCGGCAGGATCACCAGATCGGCGTCGGCCAGTTCCTCGGGCCGGTCGGCGAAGCGCACCAGGACGCCCGGCTCGGCGGCGAGCGCGTCGAGGTCGGTGAAGTTCGACATCAGGGGGACGGCCGCCACCGTCACCCGCAGCACCTCCTCGCCGTGCGGCGGCGCGACGTCCGGCTCGCGCACCGCGCCGCGCAGCGAGAGGCGCAGCCCGTCCTCCTCGTCGATGCCCAGTCCCCGCGCGAACGGCAGGACGCCCAGCACGGGCCGGCCCGTCAGCCCCCGCAGCGCCGCCAGACCCGGCTCCAGCAGGGTGGCGTCGCCCCGGAACTTGTTCACCACATAGCCGGCGACGAGCGCCTGGTCCGCGCGGCTCAGCAGGGCGGTGGTGCCGAAGAAGGAGGCGAAGACCCCGCCCCGGTCGATGTCGCCGACCAGCACCACCGGCAGCCCGGCCGCCCGGGCCAGGCCCATGTTGACGATGTCGTGCCGGCGCAGGTTGATCTCCGCCGGGGAGCCCGCGCCCTCGCAGATCACCGCGTCGTGGCGGGCCCGGAGCTGCTCGTAGCAGTCCAGGACGGTCGGCAGCAGGGCCTCGCGCCGGCCGGCCGCGCGGGCGCCGTCGGCACCTCCTTCGGCGCCGCCCGCGCCGCCGTCGGCGCCCGCCGCGCCGGGGGCGGTGCCGGGACCGAAGTAGCCCCGGGCGCTCAGCTCACCCACCGGCCGGCCGAGCAGCACCACCTGGCTGCTCCGGTCCCCGCCCGGCTTGAGCAGGACCGGGTTCATCAGAGCGGAGGGCGTCACCCGCGCCGCCTGCGCCTGCATGGCCTGCGCGCGGCCGATCTCGGCGCCCTCCGGGGTCACGAAGGAGTTCAGCGACATGTTCTGCGCCTTGAAGGGGGCCACCGAGATCCCGCGCCGGGCCAGCCAGCGGCAGATGCCCGCCGTGACGACGCTCTTGCCCGCGTCGGACGTGGTCCCGGCGACCAGCAGGCCGCCGCCGCGGGGTGCCCGGCCCGCCCGGCGCGGCCGGGCCGGCCCGGCCGGCCGGGTGCCGCCGTGGCCGTGGAACGTGCCGTCGTTCATCGGGTCCCCTCTCCGTTCGCCCGGAGGCGGCTCAAGCCGCTCCGGCCGGCCCGCAGCGTTCCGTACGCCAGCCGTCCGCCCGCGCACACCACCAGCGCCAGCGTTCCCACCCGGCGCGACAGGCGCACCGCCCGCTCGATGTCTGCCACCTCCGGCGGCCGGCCCGCCGCGCCCAGCACCGGCCGGTGCTCCGTCCGCCCCCCGTAGGAGAGCGGGCCGCCCAGCCGTACGCCCAGCGCGCCGGCGAACGCGGCCTCCACCGGGCCCGCGTTGGGGCTGGGATGGCGGCGGGCGTCGGCCCGCAGCACCCGCCACGCCCCGGCCGGGTCCGGTCCGGCGAGCACGGCGAGCGCGGCGGTGAGCCGGGCACCGGGGAGCCCCGCCAGGTCGTCCAGGCGCGCCGCGGCCCAGCCGAACCGGAGCAGCCGCGGCGAACGGTGGCCCACCATCGCGTCCAGCGTGTTGACGGCACGGAACCCGGCCGACCCGGGCACGCCCGCCAGCGCGCCCCACACCAGGGCCCCCACCACCGCGTCGGAGGTGTTCTCGGCGACCGACTCCACCACCGCGCGGGCCAGCCCGCGCTCGTCCAGCTCGCGCGGGTCGCGCCCGCAGAGCCGGGGAAGCAGCCGCCGCGCGCCCGCCACGTCCCCGGCGGCCAGGGCTCCGCCGACGGCGCGCGCCTCCCGCGCCAGGGAGGTACCGCCGAGCGCGGCCCAGGTGGTGGCGGCGGTCAGCGCGGCGGTCGCGGCGGGGGAGCGGCGGGCGGCGCGGCCGAGGCCGGCGGCGCCCGCCGTCACCCCGCCCGCGCAGAGGAGGGTGAACAGCGCCCCGGCGCCCCGGTGGTCGCGCCACAGCCGGCGCTCGGCGGCCCCGGCGGCCCGCCCGAAGGCAGCGACCGGGTGGCCGCGCCGGGGGTCGGCGAGGAGCAGGTCGGCGAGGTGGCCGAGGACGGTGCCGGCGGCCACGGCCGCGTGGACGGACCGGGCGGACGGCACCGGGCGCGCCGGTCGCGTGGCCCCGGGGGGTGCGCCGGTGCGGGAGGGGCGAGGCAGACGGAGAAGGCGCGGGGGGCGTGCCGTGGGTCCGGGGTGTCCGGCGCGCATCGGCTCAGCCCGCCGTCACGCCTCGGCGGTACGGCGGCGGAGGAGCGCCCCCGGCCGGCCGCGGCGGGCCGCCGGGCTCCCGGCGGGCGGCGGCCACGGCGAGGGGCCACGGGGGACGGCAGGGGGTACGGCGGCAGCCGGGCATCGCGCATGTCCTCACTCAGGGTCCGCGCCCTGGTTCGACGTCACCGGCGGTGAGAGTCTCCTGGCTCCCGGATCGACGCGGACCCCGGTCTTCCAGCCCGTCGGAACAGGCCGTGACCCAAGCGTGGGGTGCGCTCCCCGGTGACAGTGGCGGGACCGCGCCGGATTCACACCGGCTTCCTCTCCTGCCGCCGTTCGGCCCCGGCAGTCCACCACGCCCGCGAACGCCCGTCAACTCGTCCGTGACCTGCGGCGGGCCGGGGGCGAGGCGCTGTCCGGGACCGTGTACCCGGACCCCGGGCCCGGCCGCCGCCGGAATCCGCCCGGAGGCGGGCGCGCCCGGGCCGGGGCCGGTGCGGCACGGCGCGCCCGGCGGGATCCGGCGCCTCGCCGCGCGCCTTCCGCACGGTGGGCGGCTGCCCCGGCGGCCGGCTCCCCTCCGCCCGGGCGGGGTGTCCGGCGGCCGTTCGCGGGTGCCGCGGTGATCCTTCGGCGCCCGCCCCCGGGAACGCGTCCGGGGTGCCTCCCGCCGTGCGGAAGGCACCCCGGACCGCCGGACGGCGGGTGACGTCAGGCGACGATCAGGTAGATGCCGTAGGCCACGAACGCCGCGCAGAGGGCGAAGCAGGCGTAGGCGCCGGAGCGGGCCAGGGCGCTCGGGGCCGAGGCCGCCGTGGCACCGGTGGTGCCCGTGCCGGTGGCGTCCCCGGCCGCGGGGCTCCGCCGCGCCGAGGTGCCGACGATGCCCAGGGTGAAGACCCCGACGATGGTGATGGTCGCCACGAGGCTGACCCCGGAGACCTGGCCGAGCGCTGCCCAGTCGATGTTCACGCGGTGTGCTCCTTTCCCGGTTTCCCGGTTTCCCGGGTCCCGGATTCCCGGACGGTCAGACGGTGGTGGGCTGCTGGTCCGGCCGGCGGGAGGACTCCTGCCGCGGCGCGGGGATCCCCTCGCCGGACGCCGCCAGGGCGGCTTCGGTGGGCGGCGGTGAGACGGACAGCACCGCGTCGGCGAGCACGCCCGTGTCCGCCGGGGTCGCGGCGCCGCCGGCGCCGTCCCCACTGTCGGCGCTGTTGACGTCGTTGACGTTGCTGTGGTCGACCTTCTCGTGCCGCGAGCGCACCCAGATCCAGGCGCTGGCCGCGATCGCGGCCAGCGCGACCGCCGTGACACCCCAGGTGCCCTGGCCCGCCAGCAGGGCCGACAGCCCGCCGACGAGGCCCGCCGCCGGCAGGGTCAGGCCCCAGGCGACGAACATCCGGGTGGCGGTGGACCAGCGCACCACGCCGCCCTTGCGGCCCAGGCCGGAGCCCATGATCGCGCCGGAGCAGACCTGTGTGGTGGAGAGGCCGAAGCCCAGGTGGGAGGAGGCGAGGATGACGGTCGCCGCACCGGTCTGGGCGGAGAAGCCCTGCGGCGGGCTGATGTCGGTGAGGCCCTTGCCCATGGTGCGGATGATGCGCCAGCCGCCGAGGTACGTGCCGAGCGCGATGGCGATGCCCGCGGAGGCGATGACCCAGAAGGGCGGGCCGGCGTCGGGTGCCAGCACCCCGCCGGTGATCAGCGCGAGGGTCATCACACCCATGGTCTTCTGGGCGTCGTTGGTGCCGTGCGCCAGGGAGACCAGCGCGGCCGAGGCGATCTGCCCCGAGCGGTAGCCCTTGGCCGTGTCCCGCTCGTCGCGTCCCCGGGCCAGCCGGTAGGTGAGCCGGGTGGCCGCCAGTGCGGCGAGCCCCGCCACCAGCGGCGCCGCGACGGCCGGGAGGAGCACCTTGGTCATCACCACGTCGGCGTGGATGGCGCCGGTGCCGGCGGAGAAGAGGGTGGCCCCGATCAGCCCGCCGTACAGGGCGTGGGAGGAGCTGGAGGGCAGGCCCACCAGCCAGGTCAGCAGATTCCACATGATCGCGCCGACCAGCCCGGCGAAGATCACTTCGGGCCGGATGCCGCTCTCGTCGACGATGCCGCCGGAGATGGTCTTGGCCACCTCGACCGAGAGGAAGGCGCCGACCAGGTTCAGCACGGCCGACATGGCCACCGCGGCCTTCGGCTTCATCGCGCCGGTGGAGATGGTGGTCGCCATCGCGTTGGCGGTGTCGTGGAAGCCGTTCGTGAAGTCGAACACCAAGGCCGTGATGATCACGATCCCGATGAGAAGCGTGATGTGTTCCATTCACCCAGGCAATCGTTCGGGGGCCAGAGACACGGTGACCGTAGGGACGCTCAGTGAACGGAAGATGAACTGAAGTGGGCGTCCAGGTGTGATTGCGCGCGGGGTTCCGGGGCAGGCGAATTCTTCCCGCCGTAGGGCGGAGAGGGGCGATTCGGTTTCATCCGGGCGCGGGTGGGTGAGGAATCGCTGAACACGGCCCCATCCAGGGGTGAACGGGGACGGTGGAGGCCCCCGCGGCGGCACGGTGACCGGCGCCGCGGGGGCCCGGGGTCGTCACCCACGGTGAGGATCCGGGTGCGGGGCCGGACCACGGCCGGACTCTGGCAGGATCACGCGGGAGGCGGGCCGTGACCGCCCGCGGCCCCGGGACGCGCGGGGAGCCCGGCGGAAGCCCGATGGAGACCGGGAGGGACCCGATGACGACCCCTGACACGCCGCTCCCCGGCGAGCTCGCCACCGCCTGGGAGGCGCTGGTGGCCACCGCCCGGCGCAGCGCGGACGACGGACTGGTCGTCGGAACCTCCGGCAACGTCTCGGTGCGGCTCGGGGACACCGTCCTCGTCACCCCCAGCGCGGTGCCGTACCACCGGCTCGGCCCCGGCGACGCGGTCGGCGTCGGGCTCGACGGGCACCGGCGCCTCGGCCGGCTGCGGCCCACCAGCGAACTCCCGCTCCACCTCGCCGTCTACCGGGCCACCGGTGCCGCCGCGATCGTGCACACGCACGCGGTGCACGCCACGGCCGTCTCCACCCTCGTCACCGAGGTGCCGCTCGTCCACTACGCGGCGGCGCTCCTCGGCGGGCCGGTCCGGGTGGCGCCCTACGCGCTGTACGGCAGCGAGGAACTGGCCCGCCACACGGTGGAGGCGCTCCGCGACCGCACCGGCTGCCTGCTGCGCAACCACGGCACGATCACCTATGGCGACAGCCTCGACCAGGCGTACGAGCGCACCGCGCAGCTGGAGTGGCTCTGCCGGGTCTGGCTGGCCGCGCGCTCCGTGCCCGGCCCCGGCCCCGCCCTGCTCACGCCCGACGACCTGAACGCCGTCTCCGAACAGCTCCGCGACCACGGACCGGGCGCCCCCGGCTCCCGCGCCTGACCCCTCCCGTCCTCCGTCCGTCTCCGTCCGTCTCCGTCCGTCTCATCCACCCCCGGCCGGCGGCTCCGGCCGGTACGCGCCATCCACCGCCGCGCCATCCCGACCCGATCCCGATCCCGACCCCGCCCCCGGGACCCCGCCCCCGACCCCGATCCCGGCCGGAGATCCGGCCGGAACGCGCCGGGCAGCCGCCCGCTCGCGTCCGGCACTGGCCGACCGGCCACCTGACCAGCAGACTGGGACCGATGCGACCTCGTACAGCGGCGGCCCTCGCCGCCACCACGCTCCTCGGCGCCGGGACGGCCGCGGTGGCCGCCGGACGGCACGCCTGCGACGCCGCCCTGGTGCCCGCCCGGCCCCTGCCGAGCGACCCCCGGCTGACCGTGCACGCCACCACGGCCGACACGGTGACCCTCACCCGCAGTCTCGCCACCCTCCGCCCGGGCACCTACGGCCTGGCCGGCAACGGGGTGCACGCGGTCGTCGGCCCGGTGGTGGACGACCCCGACTGCCCGCCCGACTCGGTGGTGCGCCGCCTGGAGCGGGTGGTCCACGGCGGCCTGCGGCACGGCACCAAGGTCTACCTCACCCCCCAGGTCCACATCGGCGACCCGGACCGCGCGCTCGGCCTGGAGTACGAGGACGTCGAGATCCCCGGCGAACTCGGCCCGCTGCCCGCGTGGTTCCTCCCCGGCGCCCGCTCCACCTGGGTGATCACGGCACACGGTCTGGGCACCACCCGGGAACACCCCATGGTCGTGCTGCCCTTCCTCACCGGCCAGGGCCTCCCCGTGCTCGACCTCGCCTACCGGGGCGACCCGGGAGCCCCCCGCTCCCCGGACGGCACGGGCCACCTCGGCGACACCGAGTGGCGCGACCTGGACGCGGCCATCCGCTACGCCGTCCACCGGGGCGCGGAGCGCGTGGTGCTGCACGGCTGGTCCACAGGGGCCGCTATGGCCGTGCACGCCGTGGCCAACTCGCCGCTGCGGGACCGGGTCGGCGGGATGGTGCTCGACTCGCCCGTGCTGGACTGGCACACCACGGTCCGGGCCCTCGCCGCCGCGCAGGGCACCCCCCGGGCGCTGCTCCCGCTGGTGGTCCGCGCCGCGGAGGGCCGGGCCGGTCTCGGGGCGTACAGCCTGGCCGAGGCGTCGGCCCCGTCCCGGGTCCGGGTGCCCACCCTCGTCGTGCACGGCCCGGACGACCGGCTCGCGCCCTGGGACGCCTCCCGGCTGCTCGCCGAGCGCCGTCCCGACCTCGTCACCCTGCACCCCGTCCACGACGCCCCGCACGGCTGCATGTGGAACGCCGATCCGGAACGGTACGAGGAGGCGCTGCGCCGCTTCCTGACCCCGCTGATGTCCTGACCTGGCACCCCGTGTCCTGACCCGGCGCCCGGCGGCGGGCGGCCCGGCCTGCCGCCCGCGGGCCCGGCCGCCGTCACCGGGTGAGGGGCCCGGCGCCCGGTCCTCCGGAGGCGGGGGCGCCCCCGGGCCCCGCCGCCTCCGGCTCTCTCCCCGCCCGTCCCACCGCGGGGGAGAAGGGGCCCGATTGGGCTTTCGGGCCGTCACCCGGGACACTGCTCCCGTGACGTCCCGTACTCCGCGCGACTCCCGGCTCCATCTCGTCCCCAAGCAGCGACCGATCACCGCCGCCCGCCGGGCGGTGACGACCCGTCGCAAACGGCAGGGTCCACCGGCCTGGGGCGCCTCCGCCCCCCAGCCGCCCGCCGGCACCCCCGGCCCGGCGGAACTGGCGCGTCACGCCCGGGAGACCCTCGCCGGGGCGGTGCGGATCGCCCGCTGGGCGGAGGACGCCGGGCGCGGCGGCACCCGGCTCGGCCCCGACGGCTCCGGCGCGCTCTCCGGGGAGGCCGCCGAACGGGCCGCCGCGGACCTGGGGCTGACGCCGCACGGGGCGCGCGCCGCCTGGGACCGGGCCCGTCTCGCCGGTCTCGTCGAACTCCACGACGGCGTGGCCCGTCCCGGCTGGCGGCTGGCGGCCTGGGACCGCGACGACACCGCGGCGCTGCGCGGCTGGGTCGCCCTCTTCGACGCCTGGTCCATCGTCCATCCGGCGCCCGCGGCCTTCGCGCCGGCCGTGGTCGCCGAGGTGGTCGAGGCCGTGCCGCAGGTGCTGGCCGTCCTCCAGCTCTCGGCCGGCCCCGAGTCGCCGGAGGTCCTCGGGGACATCCTGCACCAGCGCGTCGCCGAGCTCCGCACGGGCCGCTGCGAGGTGCCCTACGCCGGCACCGGGGCGCCCGCCGCCCCCGCCCCGTCCGGCGACGGGGGCACCCCCGCCGCGGCGCCCGCGGGCGACGCCGCGGGTGACGCGCCCGGCGGAGGGCCGCCCGCCACCCCGCTCCTGCCCTGGGCGCTCGACGGCCTGGCCGCCGTGGGCGCGCTCACCCTGGACGACGGGCAGGTCACGCTCACCCCGCTCGGCAACTGGGCGGTCTGGGTCAAGCTGGAGCAGATCTGCGTGGCCGCCCAGAGCCCGGCCGGCAACATCGAGCAGTCCGCCGCCGCCATGCTCCGCGGCTGCGCCGACCTCACCCCCGGGCCGGCCCGCGCGGAGTACCGCGCCTGGCTCGCGGCCCGCCCGGCCGGCAGCGCCGTCCAGGAGCTGCTGGAGGTGGCGCGCGGCGAGGACGCCCTGCTGCGCGGGCTCGCCTTCGAGGCGCTCCGTGTCGCCGGCGCCCCCGCCGAGCCGGCCGTCCGGGCCGTCACCGACGAGCCCTGCCTGCGCCCCTACGCGCTGCTGTGGCTGGCCGAGCACGAGGGCGGCGACCCGGAGGACACCCCGGACGTGCTCACCCGGGAGGAGGCCACCTGGCTCTGGGTGGACACCGCCGCGGCGGTCGCCGACCACGGCGAGGGCCAGCTCCTCGTCCGGCACCTGGAGTCCGCGGTGCAGAGCACGGTGCCCGCGCTGCTGCGGGAGGTCCGCTCCGTCGGTCATCCGCGGACGGTCCAGGTACTGGTCGCCCTCGCCGCCGCCCACCCCGACCCGGCACTGGCCAAGGCCGTCCGCCGGGCCGCCTTCCAGGTGCACACGGGCGGCGGCTGATCCACCCCGGTCCGGCGCCGCCCGGGCCGGCCCTCTCTGCCCGGTCGGCCCCGGGCGGGGCGTCATCCGCGCCCGCCCGGAGGCCGCGACGGCCGGGCGGGCCGGAGACCCCCGGAGCCGTGGGCCGGACGGCACCCGGCCCGGGCCCCTCGCGGGCCCGGCGGGACCCGCGACCGCGGAGAGCCACCCGGGGGCGCGCGGACGTCCACGCGGTGGAGCGGAGGAACCGCCCGGCGCCGTACGGCCGCACCGGCGGCAGGGGCCCGTGGCCGGGGCGGACCACCCGTCACGGCGGCCACCGCGGCGGCCGCCGGGGCCACGGGGGATGCCGCGGCGACCGTCCCCCACCGCCCCTCCGCACGGCCCGGGCGTGCGCACCGCCCCGGCCGTACGGGACCGCGTGCCTCCGGCCACACCGGTCCGCAGGCCTCCGTCCCGGCCGGTCCGCACGCCCCCGGACGGGGCGGGAAATCCGTGTGACGCGCACCGTTAGACTGACCCGCATGGCACCCCTCCTCGCGCATTAGAACGCTCCGGACGGCGCCGGCCGCGCCGGTACGCGGCCCCGTGGTGGATCCGTGACGCCCCCGGCCCCGCACACCGTCCGCCCCCCGACGTCCGCCTGTCCTCCGCCTGGAGCCTGGAGCCTTTCGATGATCACCGCCACCGGCCTTGAGCTGCGCGCCGGCGCCCGCCTGCTGCTGGAGTCCGCCTCCTTCCGCGTCGCCCGCGGCGACCGCATCGGCCTGGTCGGCCGCAACGGCGCGGGCAAGACCACGCTGACCAAGGTCCTCGCCGGCGAGGGCGTCCCCGCCGCCGGCACCGTCACCCGCTCCGGCGAGGTCGGCTACCTGCCGCAGGACCCCCGCACCGGCGACCTCGACGTGCTCGCCCGTGACCGCGTCCTCTCCGCCCGCGGCCTGGACACCGTGATCCGCCGGATGCGCGAGAACGAGGAGCGGATGTCCACCGGCCAGGGCGCCACCCGCGACCGGGCGATGAAGAAGTACGAGCGGCTGGAGACGGAGTTCCTCACCAAGGGCGGTTACGCCGCCGAGGCCGAGGCCGCCACCATCGCCGCCAGCCTGGGCCTGCCGGACCGCGTCCTCGGCCAGCCGCTGCACACCCTCTCCGGCGGCCAGCGCCGCCGCGTCGAACTGGCCCGGATCCTCTTCTCCGACTCCGACGTGCTGCTGCTGGACGAGCCCACCAACCACCTCGACGCCGACTCGATCGTCTGGCTGCGGGACTACCTGAAGACCTACGCCGGCGGCTTCATCGTGATCTCCCACGACGTCCAGCTCGTCGAGACGGTCGTCAACAAGGTCTTCTACCTGGACGCCAACCGCTCGCGCATCGACGTCTACAACATGGGCTGGAAGCAGTACCAGACCCAGCGCGAGGCCGACGAGCGGCGCCGCAAGCGGGAGCGCGCCAACGCCGAGAAGAAAGCCGCGGCGCTCAACAGCCAGGCGGACAAGATGCGCGCCAAGGCCACCAAGACGGTCGCCGCGCAGAACATGGCCCGCCGCGCGGAGAAGCTGCTCGCCGGGCTGGAGGCCGAGCGCGCCTCCGACAAGGTCGCCAAGCTGCGCTTCCCCGACCCGGCGCCGTGCGGCCGGACCCCGCTCACCGCGGAGGGGCTCTCCAAGTCCTACGGCTCGCTGGAGATCTTCACCGATGTCGACCTGGCCATCGACAAGGGGTCGCGCGTCGTGATCCTCGGCCTCAACGGCGCCGGGAAGACGACGCTGCTGCGGCTGCTCGCGGGCGTGGAGAAGCCCGACACGGGCGCGGTGACCCCGGGCCACGGGCTGAAGCTCGGCTACTACGCGCAGGAGCACGAGACGCTCGACCCGGACCGCACGGTCCTGGAGAACATGCGCTCGGCCGCTCCGGACCTGGACCTGGTCTCGGTGCGCAAGACCCTCGGCTCGTTCCTCTTCTCCGGCGACGACGTCGACAAGCCCGCCGGGGTCCTCTCCGGCGGTGAGAAGACCCGGCTGGCCCTGGCCACCCTCGTGGTCTCCTCGGCCAACGTGCTCCTGCTCGACGAGCCGACCAACAACCTCGACCCGGCCAGCCGCGAGGAGATCCTGGGCGCGCTGCGCTCCTTCACCGGCGCGGTGGTCCTGGTGACCCATGACGAGGGCGCCGTGGACGCCCTCCAGCCGGAGCGGATCATCCTGCTGCCCGACGGGGTCGAGGACCTGTGGGGCGACGAGTACGCGGACCTGGTCGCCCTGGCCTGACGGCTGCCCGGCCCGCACCGCCCCGCCGCTCGCCCGGGGCCCGTCCCCGGCACACCGCCCGGGAACGGGCCCCGCCGCCGCGTGCGGTGGGGCCCGGGACGGCGTGCGGACGGCGGGGGACCGCACGCCGGGCGGGGGACGGAACCCGGCGCCCCGCCCTCCGCCCGGGACGCGCCCCCTGCCCGGATGCCTGTTCCCGATGCCCGTTCGCCGCCCGTGGGTCGATCCCGCCCCGTCCCTTGATCGGCCTGGGATTGGATCATTCGGTCTACAGCTGATCCATCATCTGTGTGAGTCGGTGTCGTACCCCGGTGCGTCTCGCTCCCGCGCGCCGGGCCCCGTGACAGCTCCGGCACGCTGCCCCGCCCATCGGCTCTGACCTGCCTCTTCGTCCCCCAGGCTGGAGAACGCGGGAGAAAACGGAATACGGATTTCGCCGTTCCGGGCATTTCGGTACCGCGTACCGGGGCCAAGGATGTCGGGTGGACCTTGCCGAACGGGTGGCCAGGAAGCCCGGTAGGGGTGATCATGAGAAGTCCAGAGGGCACTTCCCCTGAGGAGGCACGGGTGGCCGAGACTCTGAAGAAGGGCAGCCGGGTGACCGGCTCCGCGCGCGAGAAGCTCGCGGCTGACCTGAAGAAGAAGTACGACTCCGGTGCGAGCATCCGGGCGCTGGCCGAGGAAACCGGCCGCTCCTACGGCTTCGTCCACCGGATGCTCAGTGAGTCGGGGGTGACCCTGCGCGGCCGAGGCGGGGCCACGCGCGGCAAGAAGGCCCCGGCCTGACACCTCCGTCCCGTTCGGGAGCGCCGCTCCCCTGGGAAGGGCTCGTGACCACCCGGTGGCCCCGATGGCCGACCGGGTGGTTACTGTGCAGTAATCCTGTGGCCCACCCGGCCGCCGTACCGCCGCGCCCCCGGGCGTGGCCCGGCCGCCGGACGGGCCCGCCGAATCACTGCGGCCCACTCCGGAGGCACCCATGACCCTGCTGGACCGGGACGGCGTACGGCTCGCCCTCGACGACGAGGGTTCCGTCGCCACCCTGACCCTCACCCGTCCCGGCAAGCGCAACGCCCAGGACTTCGCCCTGTGGCGGGCCCTGGCCGAGGCCGGGCGCATCCTGCCGGGCAGCGTCCGGGTCGTCCTGGTGCGCGGTGAGGGCCCCTCCTTCTCGGCGGGCCTGGACCGGCGCGCCTTCACCCCGGAGGGGTTCGAGGGTGAGCCCTCCTTCAGGGAGTTCGCGGCCCGTGCGGACGCCGGGGACGCCGCCATCGCCTCCTTCCAGGAGGCGTTCACCTGGCTGCGCCGGAACGACCTGCTGAGCGTCGCCGCCGTGCAGGGGCACGCCATCGGTGCCGGCTTCCAGCTCGCCCTCGCCTGTGACCTGCGGATCTGTGCCGACGACGCACGGTTCGCCATGCGCGAGACGAGCCTGGGGCTGGTGCCGGACCTCACCGGTACCCACCCGCTCGTCGGCCTCGTCGGCTACGCCCGGGCCCTGGAGATCTGCGTCACCGGGCGGTATGTGCACGCCGAGGAGGCCGAGCGCACCGGGCTCGCCAATCTCGTGGTCCCCGCCGCCGAACTGGACGCCGCGGCCCGCGATCTGGCGGCGGCGGTGCTGGCCGCGCCGCGGGACGCCGTGATCGAGACCAAGGCGCTGCTGCGCGGGGCCGCGGGCCGCACCCTGGAGGAGCAGCTCGCGGCGGAGCGCGCCGCGCAGGGCCGCCGCCTGCGCGACCTGGCGGGCCTGACGGACTGAGGCGGCACGGGACGGGAGCCGCCTTGGCCGCTCCCGTCCCGTGCCGCCGCGCCACCGCCCTGAGGCCACGGTCCCGCCCCGCCGCCCCGCGCATCCCGTACGGCCACCTGCCCCGGTGGCCGTACGGGACCGGTCCGCCGCGTCGTGGCGGGGCTTCCCCTGCGGGGCCGGGACGGCGTGCGCGGCCGGGCGCGGGGCGAGCTGAGCCCGGCGGGCCGGTGCGGGCTCCGTCCGGCGGGATCCACCCCCCGCACGGACTCCCCGCACGGGCCCCCCGCACGGACCGTCCCCCGTGCGCCGGGACCGCCCGGCCCGGGCCCGCCGCGTGCGCGGGAGATCCGGCCACCCCGGTGGCCGATCCCGCCGGACGGACGGTCGGGCGCCCGGCCTCACCGGCGGGGCGGGCACCCCCGTTCCGGCGCCCGGGCCACGGGGCCCTGCCCGGCGCCGGTCACCCGCCCTCCCCGCGGCTTCCGGCGCGGGCGGACCGGTTCAGAAACCGCGCCGGAAGCCGCCGTCCACCGGGATCATCACCCCGGTGACGTAGGAGGCGGCGGGGGAGAGGAGGAAGGCCGCCACCCGGCCGAACTCCTCCGGGGCGCCGTAGCGGCCGAGCGGGATCGCGGCCTCGTTGCGGGCCCGGGCCGCCTCGGGGTCGCCGGAGAGGGCGTCGAGCTCGCGGATCCGGTCGGTGCCGATCCGCGAGGGAAGCAGCCCGAGGACCCGGATGCCGCGCGGTCCCAGCTCCACGGAGAGGGACTTGGCGAACCCGGCCAGCCCCGGGCGGAGCCCGTTGGAGATGGCCAGCCCCGGGATCGGTTCGTGCACGGAGCCGGAGAGCACCAGCCCGATCACGCCGCCCTCGCCCAGCTCCGCCGCCGCCGTCCGGGCCAGCCGTACGGCGCCGAGGAAGACGGACTCGAACGCGGACCGCCACTGCTCATCGGTGTTGTCCACCCCGGAACCGGCCGGCGGCCCGCCGACGCTCACCAGCACCCCGTCGAAGCGGCCGAAGCGCTCGCGGGCGGTGGCGATCAGCCGGGCCGCGGCCTCCGGGTCCGCGTTGTCCGCCGCGACCCCCACCGCGTTCGGGCCCAGCCCGGCGGCGGCGTCGGCGACGGCCCGGCCGTCCCGCGAGCCGAGCACGACCCGCGCGCCCTCGGCGACGAGTTCGCGGGCGGTGGCGAGGCCGAGGCCCCGGGAGCCGCCGGTGACGACGTACACACGGTCGTTCAATCCAAGATCCATGGCCCTATCGTCCCCCACCCGCCCCGGTGGTGTACTTCCGCACCCCTTCCGGCGGTGCGGGCGTCCGCCCCGGCGCTGTGACGCCCGCCCCTTCCGGGACCGCCGGCCCTGCACCCTCCCGGCGCTACGATCCCCCGTCCCCGCCCCGTGGGGCCTCGCCGTCCCGCGCGGACAGGGCCAGGGCCGTGTTCACCAGACCCACATGGCTGAACGCCTGCGGGTAGTTGCCGAGTTGACGGCCGGCCACCGGGTCCCACTGCTCGGCCAGCAGGCCGAGGTCGCTGCGGAGGTCCAGCAGCCGCTCGAAGAGGTCCCGGGCCTCGGCCCGGCGCCCGGTGGCCAGCAGCGCGTCGGCCAGCCAGAAGGAGCAGACGAGGAACGCGCCCTCGCCGCCCGGCAGCCCGTCCTCCCCGTAGCCGGGGTCGTAGCGGCGGATCAGGCCGCCGTGGTCCAGTTCGCGGCGGACCGCGTCCACCGTGCCCACCACGCGCGGGTCGGAGGCCGGCAGGAACCCGGTCTCCGGGATCAGCAGGGTGGCCGCGTCCAGCCCGCGCGAGCCGTAGTACTGGGTGAAGGTGTTGCGGTCGGGGTCGTAGCCGTTCTCGCAGACCTCACGGTGCACCTCCGCCCGCATGGCCCGCCAGCGCGCCGTGTCCCCGGGCAGCTCCGGGTGCGCCGCCACGGTCCGCACCGCCCGGTCGGCCGCGGTCCAGGCCATCACCTTGGAGTGGACGAAGTGGCGGCGCGGGCCGCGCACCTCCCACAGCCCCTCGTCCGGCTCACGCCAGCCGCCGCCCTCCAGGAAGTCCATCAGCGCCCGCTGGAACTCCCAGGCGTCCTCCTCCTGGGGCAGACCGCGACGGCGGGCCACGTGCAGGGTGTCCAGCACCTGCCCGTAGACGTCGAGCTGGAGCTGCTCCACGGCGGCGTTGCCGATCCGCACCGGCTGCGAGCCCTCGTACCCCTTGAGCCAGGGCGCCTCGAACTCGGTGAGCCGCCGCTCTCCCGCTATCCCGTACATGATCTGGAGATCGCCGGGGGAGCCGGCGACGGCGCGCAGCAGCCAGTCCCGCCAGGCCGCGGCCTCGGCCAGGTAACCGCCGCTGACCAGGGCGTTCAGCGTGAGCGCGGCGTCCCGCAGCCAGCAGTAGCGGTAGTCCCAGTTGCGTACCCCGCCGATCTCCTCGGGGAGGGAGGTGGTGGTGGCCGCGACGATCCCGCCGGTCGGGGCGTAGGTGAGCGCCTTCAGGGTGATCAGGGAACGGAGCACGGCCTGGCGCCACGGGCCCCGGTAGGTGCAGCGGGCGGCCCACTCCTGCCAGTCGGCCACGGAGTGGGCCAGCGCCTCATAGGGGTCGATCGCGCGCGGCCGCGGCTCGTGGGAGGGGTGCCAGGTCAGCACGGAGGCGACGCGCTCGCCGGCGGCGACGGTGAAGTCGGCCCGGGTGATCGGGTCCCCCTCCGCCCCGGCCCGGGCCCACCGGACGCCCTCGCCGCGCAGCCACACGGAGTCCGGGCCGGCGACGGCGATGTGGTGGCCGTCCTCCCGGCGCTCCCAGGGCACGATGCCACCGAAGTCGAAGCGGAGCCGGATGTCCGTGCGCATGTCCACCCGGCCGGAGAGACCTTCCACGATGCGCACCACGTCCGGGGCGCGGTCGCGCTGCGGCATGAAGTCGGTGACGCGCACGCTGCCCTCTGGGGTCTCCCAGACGGTGTCCAGGACGAGGCTCTCCCCGCGGTAGGAGCGCGAGACGCGGGCGGCGCCGCGCTCGGCGGCCCGGGGCGCGAGCCGCCAGTGGCCGTTCCCCTCGTCGCCCAGGAGCGCGGCGAAGCAGGCGCCCGAGTCGAAGCGGGGCAGGCAGAGCCAGTCGATGGAGCCGTCGAGGCCGACGAGGGCGGCCGTCTGGAGGTCCCCGATGAGGGCGTAGTCCTCGATGCGTCCCGGCACGTTCGCTTCCCCGATCCCGTTTCCCGATCCCGTTTCCCGATCCCGTCCGCCGCGGGCCCGGCGGGCTCCGCGGTCTGCTTCCTGCCTACCCCGGCGGCGGGCGCGGACGCGGGGGCGTCCGGCGGAGACCGGTGCGGGGAGACAGGCCGGAGCGATCAGGGCCCGGGGCGCGGGTCAGGAGGGGACGGGCACCGCTTCGTCCCGCTCCGCGACGGCCACCCCGCGGCGCCGGTCGGCCAGCTCGCGGCGGAGCAGGACCACCCAGCCGACCGGGACCCCGGCGGCGAACAGCCACCACTGCACGGCGTAGGCCATGTTCACGCCGATGGAGTCGTGGTCCGGCGCTGGGACCGGCGCCGGGCTCTCCGCGGCCGGCTCCACCAGCTCGACGTAGCCGCCCAGCACGCGGCGGTCCAGCCGTTCGGCCTGCTGGGCGCTGTTGATCAGCATGTACTGCCGCTCCGGCAGCCCCTGCTTGTCCTTGATGCCGCTGGCCTCGGTGGTCTCGTCGCCCATGAGCCGGCCGGTGACGGTGACCTGGCCGGCGGGCGGGGCCGGGGCCTCGGGGAAGGCGTGGAGATCGTTGCCCCCGCGGATCCAGCCGCGGTTGACGAGGACGGCGCGGCCGTCGTCGAGGAGGAACGGGGTGAGGACGAAGTAGCCGATGCGGTCGCCGTCCGGCGCGGTGCGCTGCCGGATCACGACCTCGTCCGCGGTGTCGAAGGTGCCGGTGGCCGTCACGCTCCGCCAGTAGTCGTCCTTCTCCACCCGGTGCCCCGGTGCGGTGAGGGAGGTCACGGGGACCGGTTCGGCCGAGAGGTTCCGCTCGACCAGCGTGTTGTGCGCGACCCGGGCCTCGTGCCGGTGGAGCTGCCAGAAACCCAGCCGCACCATCACGGGGATCAGGAGCAGCGCCACGAGGGTGAGGCTCACCCACTGCCGGGTCAACAGGAAGCGGTACACCCCATGACGGTACCTCCCGGCCGGACGGCCCCGGGCCGCCGGGGGCGGTCAGGGGCGCGGTCGTGGGTGGCCGGGGGCGGCGGTGGGCGGCGGTGGGCGGCTGTAGGAGGCGGGCGCCGGGCGGCCCCTCCGGCCCGGGGCGCCAGGGGACCGGCGCCCGGCAGGCCGGCTCAGACGTGGTCCACCAGTCCCACCTTCCCCTCCGCGCGGGCACAGTGCGCCCCGCAGAAGAAGCTGCCGCCCGCCTCCATACCCTGGCCGATGACGCGCGCGTCGCAGTGCTCGCAGATCGGTGCCATCCGGTGGATGGCGCAGGAGAAGCAGTCGAAGACGTGCACGTCACCGCTCTGGACGCGCACCTCGAAACTCATCGCGTAGTCGTTTCCGCAAACCTCGCATCGGGGCATGCGGCTCAGCCTGCGGGCGCACGGCGCGGGAAGAGGGCGCGCGACGGGCGCGTCGCCCCCGGTTCACCCGAAATCACCGCACGGCGGCGGGGTCCCGCCGCCGGACTGCGCCACCACCCCGCCCAGCAGCTGGAGGAAGGCGCCCTCGTCGACCATCGGGGTGCCCACCGTCCGGGCCCGCACCGCCTTGCCGGTCCCGGCCTCCGGGTCGTTGGTCACCAGCAGACTCGTGAGCCGCGAGACACTGCCGGAGACATGGAGCCCGGCCTCGACCGTGCGGTCCTCCAGCAGTTCCCGGTCGACGGAGGTGTCACCGGAGAAGGCGACCCGCATCCCCTGCACCAGCGGGGCGCCCGGCCGGTACCGGCCGGGGTTCGGATACGGGCAGGCCGGCAGCCGGCGGCTGCGCCGGTGCGGGCGGTACCCTCCGCGGGGGCCGGCGGGGGCGGGGGCGTCGTGCCACTCGGTGAGGGGACGGCACTGGTGCAGCGGCAGCGCGACACCGCTCGACGCCGCCAGGTGCAGGCTGGGGCGGAACGCCTCGGCGAGCACCCGGGCGTCGTCCAGGGCGTGGTGGGCCCGGCGCTGTTCCACGCCGTAGTGCGCGGCGAGCGACTCCAGCTTGTGGTTGGGGAGCGGCAGCCCCAGCTCCTTGGTGAGCGCGATGGTGCACAACCGCTGGCGCACCGGCGGGGCGGCCCCGGCCCGGGCGTACTCCCGGGCCAGCATCGACCAGTCGAACACGGCGTTGTGCGCGACGAGCACCCGCTCCGCCAGCCGGGCCGAGAGCTCCTGCGCCACCTCCGCGAAGCGCGGGGCGTCCGCGAGGTCGGCGCTGGTCAGGCCGTGGATCCACACCGGGCCCGGATCGCGCTCCGGGTTGACGAGGGTGTACCAGTGGTCCTCCACCTCACCGCGGGCGTCGAGCCGGTAGACGGCGGCCGAGATGACGCGGTCGTGCCGGGCGAGCCCGGTGGTCTCCACGTCGACCACGGCGTAGCCCCGCGGGTACGCCTCGGGCCAGGGGGTCGGGGGCGGCGGGGCGGACTGACGCCCGATGAAGGGCGGTGCCGCCGTGCGGTCTTCGAGCATGGTCACCGAGAATACGGGGAGCCGCCGACATCCCCGCCCACACCCCGTGCCCGGACCCGCTCCGCGCCGGGCGAGTGGCGCGAACATCCGGGGGCGGTGGATCCGCGGATCCGGTGGCGCCGCTGAGCGGCCGTCAGTCCGGGGGAGGGGCCGAGGCCGGTCACCGTTCGGTCGGCGGGGCGGCCCTCCGCCGCCGGCGGGCGCCGTGACGGAGCCGCGCCCGGACCGGCCTGCTCACCCACTCGGCCGGGCCCGGCCGACCCGATCAGCCCGATCAGCTCAACCGCCTCGATCACCTCGGCCGACGCAACCGTCCCGGCCGGTTTCCGCCAATTCCGGTCCCTCCGCCGACTCGCCGGGGCGGGCGGGGGCATCGCCTTCTCCCGGAGGGCCCGGGGGCCCCGGGGCCGGGCATGCCGGAGGGCCGGGCGGTCGGCGCCGCCCGGCCCTCACGGCCCGGTCCCCCGTCAGGGGCGGCCGGGCCGCCGGAACGTCAGCGCTTCACGGCGTCCAGGGCGTCGGCGATGCCGGCGCCGTAGAAGCCGTTGCCGTTGCGTCCGCCCTCGCACACGGCGTCGATCTCGCCGTCGCCGTCGATGTCGTACGGGGTGGTGCACGGCTTGGCGTCGGCCTGGAGCTTGAGCATCGCCTTGACCGCGGCGGGCGGTGCCCACGGGTGCTTGCTCTTGATCAGCGCGGCCACGCCCGCGACATGGGGGGAGGCCATGGAGGTGCCGGCCATGTAGCCGTAGCGGTTGCCGGGCAGCGGGCCGAGGATCAGGCCGCTGGTGGCCGGCGCGGCCGGGGGCTGGTAGGTGGTGCTGTCGCCGCCCGGCGCCGCGATGTCGACGACGCCGCGGCCGTAGTTGGAGAAGGAGGACTTGAGCCCCTTGGCCCCGGTCGACGCCACGGTGACGACCCCGGGGAGCTGGGCCGGGAGGTCCAGGCACTCGCGCGGGTCGATGTCGCGGGGCACCGTCCGGGAGTCGTTGGGGCTGGTGTCGTCGATGATCGACTTTCCGGCCAGGTCGAAGTTGGAGTTGCCGGCCGCGGCGACGTTGACCGCGCCCTTGCGCTCCGCGTAGCGGGTGGCCCGGGAGACGGCGTCCACCAGTGCCTTCTGGTCGGGGTCGTCCGCGCAGTTGAACATCCACGGGTCGACGTAGTAGCTGTTGTTGGTGACGTCGACGCCGTGCTCGGCGGCCCAGACGAAGCCGCAGACCACGGCCTCGGTGTAGAACCAGCCCGCCTCGGTGGACACCTTGATGCCGGAGACCTTGACGCCCGGCGCGACCCCGGTCATCCCGATGCCGTTCTTCGCCGCGGCGATCTCACCCGCGACGTGCGTCCCGTGCGGGCTCTCGCTCTCACTCGGGCGCCACGCGCCGTCGGTGGTGTCCGGCTTGCCGCTGACGCAGTTCACCGAGGCGGCGCGGTCGAAGTTGGGCGCGATGTCCTGGTGGGTGTCGTCCACACCGGTGTCGATCACCGCGACCGTGACCTCCGGGCTGCCGAGCGAGATCTTGTGCGCCTGGTCCGCCTTGATGGCCGGGAGGTCCCACTGGAGCGACTGCAAGGGGTCCTCGTCCGCCGCGGCCTCCGCCGCCGCCTCCTTCATCTGCCGCGGCGTCAGCTCCTTGGGCGCGCCGACATCCGTGGTGGCCGCCGGCCGCAGCGGCGCGGTGCGGGTGGCGCCCGCCGAACGGACCCCCGGCGCCTCGCGGATGAGGCGCGCGAAGTCGGGGTCCGCCGAGTGGGCGACGACGACCCCGATCTGGTCGTACGCCGTGACGACGGTGCCGCCGGCCTTGGCGATCGCCTTCCGGGCGGCGGCGCTCGCGGGCTTGCCCGGGCTGACGTTGACGACGTAGCTCAGCGACTCGCCGTCGGCCGCCGTCCGCGTGGGGGCTGCGGAGGCGCCGCTGCCTGCCGGGGCGGCGGCGGCCGGCCCGGGCAGCACGGCGAGCGCGGCGGCGAGGGCGACGCCGGCCGGTATGGCGACGGCGCGGCGCGACCGTGCGGAGAGCGGCGGCATGGTCATGAGGTCTCCCCTTCGTCGGGACAGGCGGGGCCGCCCGCGCGGCCGGAACCGGCGGAACGGGTGGTGCGTGCGGAACGCAGGGTGCGGTCGGCGGGTACGGCGGATGCTGCGGGGCCGGTGGGGGCGGCAGGAGTCACGCGGCCGGCATCGCCGGCGGGGCGGTACCGGGCAAGGGCGCCCGGGAGCCACGTCATTCCGTCACCGCGCCAGGGGCGGCGGCGGGAACCCGGCGGACGCGCCCGGCGCCGGCCCCGGGGGCAGGACGGGGACGCGGACGGGTCTGGAGCGCGGATGAGCCATGGGGTCTCCACATCATCATCGTGAGACCGCCCGCACGGGGTGGCGCGTGACGCGCGGACGGGTGCATGACAGCGGAAGCTAGCGCCGAACCACCGCTCTGATCAATTGAATCCGACAGAAAACCGGGTCTTCTTTGCGGATTGGACCGGGCGGCTCAACAACACCGCCCGAGGGGACGGCTTCCCCGGCATCCCCCGGCATCCCCCGGTGCCCGCGGGTGGCACCGCGCGCCGCGCCGGCGGAGGGTGCGGATGGCCCGCGGTGCCACCCACGAGGGCTCAAACCGCCCCCGGGGTGCGCCGATCCGTCCTCCGGGCGCCCCCTCGCCGCCGGTCACAACGATGGCGGAACGGGCCGGGAAGCGTGGTCACGGTGTAACGATGGAGTGCTGTTCCGCTGGTCGGAAGACGCATCGGCGGACCGTGCGAAATTGAAATCGCAAGGCCCTGTCGGAATGGCTGAGAACGCGCCTACCATGCCGAGTCCGGCGCGGAAGTGATCTGTCACTCAGTGCCGCTGATCCGTCTCACGCTACACCCACCACTGGAGAGCCCGTGGACACCGCATCGCCCCCGCCCGAGGGGAACGACCCCACCCGGAGAACGGCCCTCGGTGCCGAGGTCTACCGCGAGGCGCAGGAGAGCGCCGAGTTCGCCGAACTGCGCCGTGCGCACCGTTCCTTCGCCTTTCCGCTGACCGTGGCCTTCGTCGCCTGGTACCTGCTGTACGTCCTGCTGTCCAGCTACGCGGGCGGTTTCATGGGCACCAAGGTCGTCGGGAACATCAACATCGCCCTCCTCCTCGGCGTGGCGCAGTTCGTCACCACCTTCCTCATCGCCTGGTGGTACTCCCGCCACGCGGAGGCGAAGCTCGACCCCAAGTCCACGGCGATCAAGGCTCGTCTGGAGGGGCAGTCATGAGCATTCAGGCCATCCCCGCCACCACGGTCCTGGCCGCCGGCGACGCCGGTGAGCACCGGGTTCTCATCATCACCCTCTTCGTCGCGTTCGTCCTCGCCACCCTGGGCATCACCATCTGGGCGGGCCGGCAGACCAAGGACGCCACCGACTTCTACGCCGGCGGCCGCTCCTTCACCGGTTTCCAGAACGGCCTGGCGATCTCCGGTGACTACATGTCGGCGGCGTCGTTCCTCGGCATCGCGGGCGCCATCGCCCTCTTCGGTTACGACGGCTTCCTCTATTCGATCGGCTTCCTCGTCGCCTGGCTGATCGCCCTGCTGCTCGTCGCCGAACCGCTGCGCAACAGCGGCCGGTTCACCATGGGCGACGTACTGGCGTTCCGGATGCGGCAGCGGCCGGTCCGCACCGCGGCCGGCGTGTCCACCATCGTGGTGTCGATCTTCTACCTGCTCGCGCAGATGGCCGGTGCCGGCGCCCTGGTGGCGCTGCTGCTCGGAATCACCTCCGAGGCGGGCAAGATCCTCATCGTGATCCTCGTCGGCATCGTGATGATCCTCTATGTCGCCATCGGCGGTATGAAGGGCACCACATGGGTGCAGATGATCAAGGCCGTGCTGCTGATCGCGGGCACGCTGCTCATCACGTTCCTGGTGATGGTCAAGTTCAACTTCAACATCTCCACGCTGCTCGGCGCCGCCGCCGAGAACAGCGGCAAGGGCACGGCCTTCCTGGAGCCCGGCCTCAAATACGGCGTGGACTCCATGACGAAGATCGACTTCATCTCGCTCGGTGTCGCGCTCGTGCTCGGCACCGCCGGTCTGCCGCACATCCTGATCCGTTTCTACACGGTGCCCACCGCCCAGGTCGCGCGGAAGTCCGTCAACTGGGCGATCGGCATCATCGGCGCCTTCTACCTGATGACCATCGCCCTCGGCTTCGGCGCGGCCGCGCTCCTGAAACAGGAGACGATCATCGAGTCGAACGCGGCCGGCAACACGGCGGCGCCACTCCTGGCCCAGGAGATCGGCGGCGGCCCGGGCTCCGCGGGCGGCGCCATCCTGCTGGCCGTCATCTCCGCCGTCGCCTTCGCCACCATCCTCGCGGTGGTCGCCGGCCTGACCCTGGCGTCCTCGTCGTCCTTCGCGCACGACCTGTACGTCAACGTCATCCGCAAGGGCAACGCCACGGAGAAGGAGGAGGTCCGCGCCGCGCGCTGGGCCACCGTCGGCATCGGCGCCGCGGCCATCTTCCTCGGGGTCTTCGCCCGTGACCTGAACGTCGCCGGGCTGGTGGCCCTGGCCTTCGCGGTCGCGGCCTCCGCCAACCTCCCGACGATCCTCTACAGCCTCTTCTGGAAGCGCTTCACCACCCAGGGCGCGCTGTGGTCGATCTACGGCGGCCTGTTCGCGTCCGTCTTCCTGGTGCTCTTCTCACCGGTCGTCTCGGGCGCCCCGTCCGCGATGTTCCCCGACGTCGACTTCCACTGGTTCCCGCTGTCCAACCCGGGCCTGATATCCATCCCGCTGGGCTTCCTGCTCGGCTGGCTGGGCACCGTGGTCTCCAAGGAGCGGCCGAACCTCGACAAGTACGCGGAGCTGGAGGTACGTTCCCTCACCGGCACGCACGCCCACTGACGCCCCACCCGGGTGAGCGTCCCCGCGGCGCTCACCCGGGCCCGCCGGCGTCTCCGGGCGTCTCAGGTGCGTCGCCGGATGTCTCCGGACGTCTCGGGGGCGAGCCCCCCACCCCGGACCTGACGGCGGCTCCGCCCGCGGAATCCGGTACGCGGCTTCGGTGAACGGATCGGCTGTCACCGCGGTCGCGTACGCTGCAAGGAACGGGGTCCGGAGATCCGGGCCCCTGTTCCAGTGTTCCAGCAGTCCGCCGGAATCCGCGGGAGGGGCCGCCTTCATGCTCACCGACACCTACGGTCGGACCGCCACCGACCTCCGCGTCTCCCTCACCGACCGCTGCAATCTCCGCTGCACGTACTGCATGCCCGAGGAAGGGCTGCAGTGGCTGCCCAAACCCGAACTGCTCACCGACGACGAGATCGTCCGCCTGGTGCGGATCGCCGTCACCCGGCTCGGTGTGCGGGAGGTCCGCTTCACCGGCGGTGAGCCGCTGCTCCGCCCCGGTCTCACCGGGATCGTCGAGCGCTGCGCCGCCCTGGAGCCGCGTCCCCGGATCTCCCTGACCACCAACGGCATCGGCCTGGAGCGGACGGCGCCGGCCCTGCGCGCCGCGGGCCTGGACCGGGTGAATGTCTCCCTGGACACCCTGCGCCCCGCGGTCTTCAAGGCGATGACCCGCCGGGACCGCCACCACGACGTGCTCCGCGGGCTGGCCGCCGCCCGCGCGGCCGGGCTCGCCCCCGTCAAGGTCAACGCCGTGCTGATGCCCGGTGTCAACGACGACGAGGCACCCGAACTCCTCGCCTGGGCCGTGGAGGAGGGGTACGAGCTCCGCTTCATCGAGCAGATGCCGCTCGACGCCCAGCACGGCTGGACCCGCGACGGAATGGTCACCGCCGGGGACATCCTCGCGAGCCTGCGCACCCGCTTCTCCCTCACACCCGAGGGGGAGGAGGAGCGCGGCTCCGCCCCCGCGGAGCGCTGGGTGGTGGACGGCGGCCCGGCCCGCGTCGGCGTCATCGCCTCCGTCACCCGCCCCTTCTGCCGGGCCTGCGACCGCACCCGGCTCACCGCCGACGGCCAGGTGCGCACCTGCCTCTTCGCCCGCGAGGAGTCCGATCTGCGGGGGGCCCTGCGTTCCGGCGGGGGAGACGCCGACGACGACGCGGTGGCCCAGCTGTGGCGGACGGCGATGTGGGGCAAGAAGGCCGGATCGGGGATCGACGACCCGTCGTTCCTCCAGCCGCAGCGTCCGATGTCAGCGATCGGCGGCTGACGGCCCGTCCGTTCCGTCGGCCCCGCCGGTGGCCGGCGCGCCGCCCGGTTCGGCGGCGCCCCCGGTGCCCTCCGGGGCGCCGGCACCTCCGGCACCCCCGGTGTCCTCCCGGGCCTGCCAGTCGGCGAGGGGGACGACCTCCTTGAGGAAACCCCGGACGCCGAGGAACGACGACAGGTGCTCGCGGTGCTCCTCGCAGGCCAGCCACGTCTTGCGCCGGAGCGGGGTGTGCAGCTTGGGGTTGTTCCAGGCCAGCACCCAGAGCGCGGCCGCCCGGCAGCCCTTGGCCGAGCACGGGGGAGGCCCGTCGGCGGGCGGCTCGGGCCGGAGGAGGAACGGGGGATCGGGCTGAGCGTTCACGGAGCCAGCCTAAGGGGCCCGGCGACGGGCTCCGGCCGCCGCCCGGAGAGCGCTTTCCCGCCCAGGGCAGGGCACCGGGTGCCACAAGGGGCGGGAGATGCTCCTGAGGCGGCTGTGGCGGCGGGCGGGCCTGGCGGCACGACCGCCCCGGACCGGGCACGGGGAGGGAAGCGGGCCTTCACGCAGAACGCCTGGAAGCGCTGCCGGGGGAGCGCGCGGAACACCGGCGGAAGGCCCGGCGGCGTTCCGCCGGGACGCGGACAAGGCGACGCCGGGCAGCCACGGGGGGAGCCGCCCGGCGTCGGTCCGTCGCCCCGACGGGGGATGCGGAGCGCGTACGCAGTATGGCACGGAGGGCACCGGCCGGTGCACCGGAACCGCATGATTGATCTGAGCATTTCTTGAGCTTGGCGAACCGTTTCCGCAACCCGGCCGGGCCGTCCGGGCTCAGGCCGCGCCGCCCGCTTCCCCACCGGGGCGGTCGGACCGGGCAGCCCCGCGGGATTCCGGACCGGGTTCCGCCGGGACGCTCCCGGGCCGCCCCTCCAGCAGCGGGCGCACGGGCGGGGAGAGATGCGCGGAGGGCAGCCGGACGGCGTTCTCCCGGCCACCGTTGGCGATCACCACGGCGACGTACGGCAGCAGCATCCCCAGGACGAGCGTGACCACCGCGACGTGCCGCTCCACGTTCCAGAGCACCGCCGTCAGGACCACCGAGAGGGTTCTGACCGACATCGAGATCACATAGCGGCGCTGCCGCCCCCGGACGTCCTCCGCCAGGCCGCGAGGCGCACCGGTGATCCGGAAGACCCCGGTCTCCGCCTTCTTCCGCATCGTCTTCCACCACCCACGTTCCCTGAGCGGCGCCGTCCGCCCGGCACCCCGTCCACGGTACGCCGGAGCCTTCCCCGCCGGGTGCGCGGGTGGCGTCGTGCCCTGCTGGTCTGGCTGCGCCGAATGGGGGAGGAGCCTGTCCGACATGCGGCGTAGAAGAACTGGACGGACACTGGCGGTGTCCCGGATTCGCCCGCCGGGACCGGACCGGGCCCGCCCCGGCCGGCCACGGTCCGCGTCGCCGGGCACCCGGCCCGGCCACCGCCGGAGAACGCACGGGTACACGAGGAACACGAGGAACACCGAGAACACCGAGAGCACGGGAAGGCTGCCCGGCACCGCGGAGGGCGGAGAGCGGCGGACGGAAGAAGGCGGAGCCGTACGGCCCCGGCGTGAGCGCGCGTCACGGAGCGGTGGAGGAGGAGTGCGATGACCTGGCTGTGGGCCATCGTCCTGGGGCTGATCCTGGGACTTCTGGCCAAACTGATCATCCCCGGGAAACAGCCGATCCCGCTCTGGCTGACCACGCTCTGTGGCATGGCCGGAGCGCTCATCGGCAATCTGGTCGCGCAGGCGATCGGGGTCTCGACCACCCCCGGCATCGACTGGCTGCGCCATGTCTTCCAGCTCGGCGGCGCGATCCTGGTGGTGGCGCTGGTCAGCCCGTTCTGGGCGGGACACAAGGCCAAGAAGGTCAAGCAGCGGGCCTGAGCGGGGAGCGCCGCCCGGCCCGGCGGTGGCCGGGCCGGGCCGGGGCCCTGGCCGCACGGTTCGCGCCGGCCGTCCCGCCCCTCCGGCGGTGGCCGGAGGCCGCCGTTCACCGGCGGGAACCGCACCACCGGCCCCCGCCGGCGAACGGCAGCCGCCGCGGGAGGCCCGCGGGACGGACGCGGTCCCTGCCGGGCGCCCCTCACACCCCCCGGCTGACCGAGCTCATGTGGAAGTCCGGGACCCGCAGCGCGGGCATGGCGGCCCGGGTGAACCAGTCGCCCCACTCCCGGGGCAGGGTGCGCTCCGTGACGCCCGCCTCGGTGGCCCGGCCGAGCACGCCCACCGGCGACTCGTTGAAGCGGAAGTTGTTCACCACGCCCGTGACCTCGCCGTTCTCCACGAGATAGACGCCGTCCCGGGTGAGGCCGGTGAGCAGCAGCGTCGCCGGGTCCACCTCGCGGATGTACCACAGGCAGGTCAGCAGCAGGCAGGGGCCGTCCTGCCCGGAGGCCGTCACCATGGCGTCCAGCGTGCGCTCGCCGCCCGCGTCCAGGATCAGGTTGTCGGCCGCCGGCGCGAGCGGCAGACCCGTGAGATCGGCACTGTGCCGGGTGGTGACGAGCCGGTTCAGCACCCCGTCGCGGAGCCAGTCGGTGGGGCCGAGCGGCAGCCCGTTGTCGAAGACGGAGGCGTCGCCGCCGGAGGAGTGGGAGAGCACGAACGGGGCCGACTCCAGACCCGGTTCCCGCGGATCGCTGCGCAGGGTCAGCGGGAGCCCGGACAGCCTCTCGCCGATCCGTGTGCCGCCGCCCGGCCGGGAGAAGACGCTGCGCCCCTCGGCCGCGTCCCGGCCGGAGGAGGACCAGAGCTGGTAGATCAGCAGATCCGCCACCGCAGTCGGCGGCAGCAGCGTCTCGTAGCGGCCCGCGGGCAGCTCCACCCGGCGCTCCGCCCAGCCCAGGCGGACGGCCAGTTCCTCGTCCAGGGCCACCGGGTCCACGTCGGTGAAGTCCCGGGTGGCGCGGCCCGCCCAGGCGGAGCGGGCGTGGTCGGGGGACTTGGCGTTGAGCTCCAGGGTGCCGGTCGGCTGGTCGTGGCGGAGCCGCACCCCGGTGGAGGTGCCCAGGTAGCTGGAGGTGATCTCGTGGGAGGCGAAGCCGTACAGTTCCCGGCCACCGCCCCGGGCCCGCCCCAGCGCCTCGCCCAGGGCCGGCGCGAAGGCGGAGAACACGGCGGCGGAGGTCGCGGCCGGTGGCTCGGTGAACCCCGCCGCCGCACCTTCCGTGCCCGCCGCCGTGACCAGCGGCCGGGCGTCCTCCGCCGGGCCGGCCTCGCGCGCGGTGGTCTCCGCGGCCCGGACCAGCTCCTCCAGCTCACCGGTGGTCATCCCGGAGCGGGACACCACGCCGGCGGCGGTGCCCTCCCCGCCGTCGACGGTGGCGACGACGGTGACGGTACGGCCCCGGGTGTCGCCGTTGGTCGTCAGGGCGTTGCCCGCCCAGCGCAGGTTGGCACCGGAGTGCTCGTCGGCGATGACGACGCAGCCGTCGGCGCGCGACAGCTCCAGCGCGCGCTCGACGATCTCGTGCGGCCTGCCGGCTCCGCGGCTCATCGGCCCGCCTCCTGGGTGGTGTTGAGAATGTTCACCTGTTCGAACAGGGCGGACGGGCAGCCGTGCGAGACGGCCGCGACCTGGCCCGGCTGGGCCTTGCCGCAGTTGAACGCGCCGCACAGCAGATAGGTCTCCGGGCCGCCGACGGCCTTCAGCGAACCCCAGAAGTCCGTGGTCGTCGCCTGGTAGGCTACGTCGCGCAGCTGGCCCGCCAGCCGCCCGTGCTCGATCCTGAAGAACCGCTGCCCGGTGAACTGGAAGTTGTACCGCTGCATGTCGATGGACCAGGAGCGGTCGCCGACCACGTAGATCCCGCGCTCCACCCCGGAGATCAGCTCCTCGGTGGACGGGCCGTCCGGCGCCGGCCGCAGCGAGACGTTCGCCATCCGCTGCACCGGGACGTGCCCCGGGGAGTCGGCGTACGCGCAGCCGTTGGAGCGCTCGAAACCGGTGAGCCGGGCGATCCGGCGGTCGAGCTGGTAACCGACGAGCCGGCCGTCCCGCACCAGGTCCCAGGACTGGGCGGCCACGCCCTCGTCGTCCCAGCCGGTGGTGGCGAGGCCGTGTTCGGCCGTGCGGTCGCCGGTGACGTTCATCAGCTCCGAGCCGTAGCGGAGCCGGCCGAGCTGGTCGAAGGTGGCGAAGGAGGTCCCCGCGTACGCCGCCTCGTACCCCAGCGCGCGGTCCAGCTCCGTGGCGTGGCCGACGGACTCGTGGATGGTCAGCCAGAGGTTGGTGGGATCCACCACCAGGTCGTACCGGCCGGGCTCGACGCCCGGCGCGCGCATCTTCTCGGCCAGCAGGGCGGGGATCTCCGCCAGCTCCGCGTCCCAGTCCCAGCCGCCGGAGCCGGTCAGATACTCCCAGCCGCGGCCCACCGGCGGTGCCGTGGTCCGCATCGAGTCGAACTCCCCGCTCTCCGCGTCCACGGCGACCGCGGTGAGCTCCGGGTGGAGCCGCACCCGCTGCTGGGTGGTCGTGGTGCCCGCCGTGTCGGCGTAGAACTTGTTCTCGCGGACGGTGAGGAGTGAGGCGTCCGCGTGCGCGACCCCGGGGGCGGCCAGCAGCCGGGCGCTCCACTCGGCGAGCAGCCCCGCCTTCTCCGCGTCGGCCACCGTGAACGGGTCCACCGCGTAGGAGGACACCCAGGTGGTGTCCCGGTAGACCGGCTCGGTGGCCAGTTCCACCCGCTCGCCGGACCCGGAGGCGCGGATCACCTGGGCCGACAGCCTGGCCAGCGCCACGGCCCGGCTCGCGACCGCCGCCGCGCCGTCCGGGGTCAGCTCCACACCGGAGGCGAAGCCCCAGGCGCCGCCGTGCACGACGCGGACCGCGTACCCCAGGTCCGTGGTGTCCGAGGAGCCGGCCGGACGCGCGTCCCGCAGCCGCCAGGAGGCGCTGCGCACCCGCTCCAGCCGGAAGTCCGCGTGCTCGGCGCCGAGCGAGCGGGCCCGCGCCAGCGCCGCGTCCGCGAGCGCGCGCAGCGGCAGCGCCAGAAATGACTGATCGACCTCGTGGGGCACTTCGGCAGCCTTCCCTTCGCTTCACAACGCCACGGTCACCCTGAGGCAGCAGTCAACCACGACGGGGCGGGGGACGGCTGCCCGGCGGAGGGCCGCTCGGGGACGGGGCCCGATCGGCGTGTTCCCCCGCCGCGGTACCGGGTAGGCGTCGAGTGCGCGCGCGGACGCGAGCGGGGCGGAGGGTGCCCGGAGAACCGGGGCGCCGCCGGAGCACGAGAGCAGCAGAGAAACTGGAGAGCCGACACGTGGCCACCCGCACGAGCGACGAGACCCGCCCCGCCTTCCCCTGGCTCTGGCTGCTGCCGGGAGGCGCGGTGCTGCTGGCCCTCACGGTATGGGGCATCGTGGCGTATCCGGGGCTGCCCGGCCGGGTGCCGCTGCACTTCGCCGGCGGCGGCGTGGACCGGTGGGGGGAGAAGTCGGTGGGGACCGTCTTCCTGCCCGTCTTCGTCCACGCCGGGCTCCTGGCCCTGATGGCCGTGTCGGCGGTGATCACCCTGCGGACCCGGCCGGAGACCGAGGTTCCCGGCACCCCCTCGCGCCTCCGCCGGGTCGGCGGGATGAACCGCCCCGCCAGCCGCGCCTCCGCCCTGCGGCTGGCCAAGGTGCTCCTCTTCCTCGCCTTCTGCCTCGGCCTCACCTTCGCGGCCGCCTGCGCCATCATGTGGCGCCCGGAGACCTGGTCCGGCGTCCCGGCGTGGCCGCTGTGGGCCGGGGTGGCGACGACCGCGCCCGTGGCCGCCGCCGTGCTCGTCATCACCATCCGGGACCGCCGGGAGGCCGCCGCCCTGAGGGCGGAGCGCCGGGCGGAGGGGGAATCCGGTGACGAGGGGACCGGCCGCGGGGAGGCCCGGCGCGGCGGGAAGCCGGCGAAGGGCGCCCGGCGGACGGGCACCCCGGCGCCCGTCACGCCCCGCGGCGCCGGTTCGCCCCAGGGCGGGGCCGGATGACGTCACCGGCCGGCCCGGCGCCGGCCCGCTGCTCGGCCCTGGCGTCCGGCTGATCCCCGGGGCCGGGCAAAGCGCGGCCGCCGGGGCGGAGTTGATCCACCGGCGCGGCCCGGCGGGCTCCGGGACGGTGTTCCCGGCCGCGGTCCGGCGCGGGGCCTTCCGCGGGGAGTTCTGTAGAAAGTCCACAGAGAGCCGCGGTGGCCGCTGTCGAGGGCGGGAGCGTCGGCGCCGGGGGCGGCCCGATAGGTTCGGGGGGATCGCAGTCCGGTCACACCGGCCAAGTCCGCTACCGAAAGGGTGATCCGTTGAGCCGCTCGGTTCTCGTCACCGGAGGAAACCGGGGCATCGGCCTCGCCATCGCCCGTGCCTTCGCCGACGCCGGGGAGAAGGTCGCCTACACCTACCGCTCCGGCGAGCCGCCGGCCGAGCTCGCCGAGCGCGGGTGCCTGGCGGTCAAGTGCGACATCACCGACCCCGAACAGGTGGAGCAGGCCTACAAGGAGATCGAGGAGCGGCACGGCCCGGTGGAAGTGCTCGTGGCCAACGCGGGCGTCACCCGGGACCAGTTGCTGATGCGGATGTCGGAGGAGGACTTCAGCACCGTCCTCGACACCAACCTCACCGGCACCTTCCGGGTGGTGAAGCGTGCCAACCGCGGGATGCTGCGCGCCCGCAAGGGGCGGATCGTGCTCATCTCCTCGGTGGTCGGGCTGGCGGGCTCGGCGGGGCAGGCCAACTACGCCGCCTCCAAGGCGGGGCTGGTCGGTTTCGCCCGCTCCATCGCCCGCGAGCTGGGTTCCCGCAACATCACCTGCAACGTCGTCGCGCCCGGCTTCGTCGACACGGACATGACCCGCGTGCTCAGCGACGAGCAGCGGGCGGGCATCGTCGGGCAGGTGCCGCTGGGGCGGTACGCGCAGCCCGGGGAGATCGCCGCCGCGGTCCGCTTCCTCGCCTCCGAGGAAGCCGCATACATCACCGGAGCCGTCATTCCCGTGGACGGCGGATTGGGCATGGGTCACTGAACGTCATGAGTGGAATCCTCGCCGGCAAGCGCATCCTGGTCACCGGTGTTCTCACCGAGTCCTCGATCGCCTTCCAGACCGCCAAGATCGCGCAGAACGAGGGTGCCGAGGTCGTGCTCACCGGCTACGGCCGGCTCTCCCTGGTGGAGCGGATCGCCAAGCGGCTGCCCAAGCCCGCGCCCGTCATCGAGCTGGACGTGACCGACCAGGCGCAGCTCGACGGCCTCGCCGGCAAACTCCGTGAGCACTTCGGCGCCGACGCCTCCCTCGACGGGGTCGTGCACTCCATCGCGTTCGCCCCGCAGGGCGCCTTCACCTTCCTGGAGGGCAGCTGGGAGGACGTCTCCACCGCCGTGCACGTCTCCGCGTACTCGCTCAAGTCGCTGACCATGGCCTGCCTCCCGCTGATGGAACGCGGCGGTTCCGTCGTCGGCCTCACCTTCGACGCGCAGAGCGCCTGGCCGAAGTACGACTGGATGGGCGTCGCCAAGGCCGCGCTGGAGTCGACCAGCCGCTACATCGCCCGTGACCTCGGCGCGCGGAACGTGCGGTGCAACCTGATCTCGGCGGGCCCGATCAAGTCCATCGCCGCCAAGTCCATCCCGGGCTTCGAGGAGCTGGCGGACGTCTGGAACCACCGGGCGCCCATCGGCTGGGACCTGGCCGACCCGGAGCCCGCCGGGCGCGGAGTGGTCGGCCTGCTGTCGGACTTCTTCCCGAAGACGACCGGCGAGATCGTGCACGTCGACGGTGGCGTGCACATGATGGGCGCCTGACGCCCGGGAGCCGGCGTATCCGGCGCCCCGCCGCGCCCGGCCGTTCCGCCGGGCCGGATCTGCCGGGCCGGATCCGCAGGGCCGCGGAGCACTCCGGGGGCCTGGGTGTCCGCCCGCCCCGTGCGGTCCGTGCCTTCTGAACGCCCCGGCCCCGGCCCCGCCTCGCGCGGGTGCCGGGGCCGTCGCGCGTTCGGCGTACCCCGCCGGGCGGCTCCCCGCCACGGGCGCGCACGCTGGAGTGCGCGCCCGTGGCGGGTGGTGGTGGCACGGCGGGGACGGCCCGGCCGGGGCCCGGCCCCGCGTGGTGCGCGGAGGAGGTCGCCATGGGTGCCGCCCTGCGGAGAGCGCGCCGCCGTCCCCTGGCCGGGCTGCTGATCGCGGTGGCGGTGCTGTCCTCCCCGGCGGCCGCGGCCGCCCCCGTGGTGGGGCGGGCCCCGGCCGGAGGCACCGCTGCCCCGGGCCCGTCGGGGGCGGGGCGGCCGGGTCACCGGGCCGTGTGCGGTCTGGAGGTCGCCGGCTCCGAGGTCACCGTCCGCTGCCACAACCCGTTCCCGGTCACCGACCGGGTGCGGCTGCACGTCGAGTGCGAGCGCTGGTGGGACCTGGACGTGGACACCGCCCCGGTCGAGACGGGGCCCGCGCGGGCGACGCGGCTGTCGGCGCGCTGCTGGAAGGAGCCGGGGCGCGCCTGGGTGACGCATGAGGTCTCGCGGTGACGCAGGCCCGATGACGGCGTGATGACGGCGTGACGACGGAGGCGCGGCGCCGGGCGGACGGCCGCGCGGACCCGGAAGGGGGCGATCCCGGTCACGCCCGGTGCCACCCCGGCCCGTGCGGTCCCGTCCGCCGCCGTCCCGTGCCGTGCGCCGGTGGGACCGGACGGCGGGGGAGCCACCGGCCGAAGTCCACTCCGGGGCGATCCTATGCTGGACGTCATGCCAGATGACGCACCCCGCTGCCCCACCGCGCACCCACCCGCCCCGGGCCCTTCCGGGCCACCCACGGGCGCGCGGGCGGAGAGCCCGCCGGCGGAGGGCGCGTCCGGCGCGGGCGGACCGGCGGACTCCGCCGCCGGCGGGTCCGGCCCGGACGGCCCGGCGGCCCCGGGCGGGGAGCCGGCCCCGCCCGCGGCCCCGTCCTCCCGGCGCGGGTGGTCCCCCTGGCGGACCAGGCTGCTGGTCGTCGGCATCGCGCTGGCCGCGCTGAACCTGCGCCCCGCGATCACCAGCCTCGGCCCGCTGCTCCAGGAGGTCCGCGACGGGCTGGGGATGAGCGGGACCGCCGCCGGGCTCCTGACCTCCCTGCCCTCGCTCTGCTTCGCCCTCGTCGGCGCCGCCGCCCCGCGGCTGGCCCGGCGTGGAGGGCCGGCGCCGGTGCTGCTGGCGGGGATGTCCGCCATCGCGGCCGGTCTGCTGGTGCGCTCCCTGGCCGGGACCACGGCCGCCTTCCTCGCGGCCAGCGCGCTGGCCCTGGCGGGCATCGCCCTGAGCAACGTGCTCATGCCGGTGGCCGTCAAGCGCTGGTTCCCCGGCCGGGTGGGCACCATGACCGGCCTCTACTCGATGACCCTGGCCCTCGGCACCTCCGTGGCCGCCGCCTCCGCGGTGCCCGTCACGCAGGCCCTCGGTGCCGACTGGCGCGCCGGGCTGGCGGTCTGGGCGATCCCGGCGATGGTGGCCGGGCTGGTCTGGCTGCCCCTGGTGGTCACGGGGAGCCGCGCGGCCCGGGGCGGCGGCGGCACCGGGCCCCGCGCGGAGGCGGCCGGGCCGCCGGAGCCCGCCCCGCGGACGTCCCCCGGCCCGTCCTCCGCGGAGAGCGGCCGGGAGCCGGACGCGCCGGGGCGGATCACCCGGTCCCGCACGGCCTGGGCGCTCGGCTGTTTCTTCGGGCTCCAGGCCACGGCCGCCTACGTCACGATGGGCTGGATGCCGCAGATCTTCCGTGACGCGGGGCTTCCGGCGTCCACGGCCGGGGTACTGCTCGCCGTCACCATGGGGCTCGGCGTGCCGCTGTCCTTCCTGCTGCCGAGGGTCGCCGCGGGGATGCGCCACCAGAGCGGCATCGCCGTCGTCCTGGGCGTCTGCGGACTGGGCGGCTACGCCGGGCTGTACGCCGCCCCCGCCGCCGGGGCGTGGTTCTGGGCGCTGCTGCTCGGCATCTCCAACTGCGCGTTCCCCCTGGTGCTGACGTTGATCGGAATGCGCGCCCGCACCGGCGCGGGCGTCGTCCGGCTGTCGGCGTTCGCGCAGAGCACCGGCTATCTGATCTCCATCCCGGGGCCGCTGCTGATCGGTCTCCTCCACCAGTACAGCGGCGGCTGGGGCGCGCCGCTGGCGCTGATGGCCGGGCTGATGGTGCCGCAGATCCTGCTCGGCGCGCGGGCGGGCCGCGACCGCCATGTCGAGGACGAGACGGGCGGCGGCTCCGGCGCGGCCCGGACCCCCGTGGGCGGCTGACCTCCGCGCGAGGGGGACGGCGCACGGCGCGGACGCCGGGCGGAGCGGGACCCGGGCGACGGGCCCGGGTCCGGGTGAGCGCCCGGGTGCGGGGGGCGCCGGGTGGCCGAGGTGGTGAGGGACGGAGCACGGGGAGGCCGGGAGACGGGCCGCCCGGGCCGGGTGCGAGACTGGTGACATGCCAGTTCTCGACCCCCACCCCCGCAACGGCCAGAAGAAGCTGCTCGGCGTGTTCGGCGCGATGCTCGCCATCGGCGTGGTCATCTCCGTGATCGCCACGATCCTCGCCCCCTGAGACCGGCCCCGGCAGCGGCCCACCGGCCGCTCCCCGGCCCGGCCGGTGCCTCCGGTGCCGGCGGTTCCGGCCGCCGGGCTGCCCGTGCGGGCGGCCGGCGGGGTGGGGCAGGCCCCACCACCCCTAGGGGGCCGGGCTCAGGGTCCGCTGGGTGGATCACCGGATGGGAACCCGGCGCCGGGTTCCGTAGGTTCGACGTACACCGCGCACCAGCGGTGGGCGCGGCCGTGGCAGGCGGCCGCGCCGTCGTCACGAACCCGCACGGAGGCGGTTCCCATGTCGGCCGGTACGCGTTCGCGTCCCCTCCCGGCGGCCCGCGCCGCGCAGTCCCGGCTGCCGTGGTGGGCGATCCTCCTCCCGGTGCTCGCCTTCGCCCTCCTGCTGACGCTGATCATCGGGGCGCGGGACGCCCACGCCGCCGCCGGTGTCCACCCGGGTGCCGTAGAGGTGCTGCGCCTGCTGCGGGACGCCCTGTTCCGGCCCCGCGGCTGACCCGGAGGCGCGTCCGACGGCTGCCGTCGGCGGACGCCGGTGGCCACCGGCGGACGCCCGGGGAGGACCGTCCCTTCCCCCAACACCCCGGGGCCGTACAGCGGTTTTCATGCGAAGCTGGGTGCCATGAGCGTCGCTGAACCTTCCCCGGAGACCGGGTCCACGACCCCTGAGCCCTCGCAGGGAACCCCGGATTCCCGCAGGATCGTGCTCGTCCGGCACGCCAAGGCCGACTGGCCCGAAGTGGCCGACCAGGAACGCCCGCTGGCCGAACGCGGGCGCAAGGAGGCCCCCGCCGCCGGACGCTGGATCGCCGGCTCCGGCATCGGACCCGATCTGACCCTCTGCTCCACCGCCGTCCGTACCCGCGAGACCTGGAAGCTGATCGTCCACGAACTGCCCCACCGGCCGAAGACCGTCTACGAGGACCGGCTCTACGAGGCCACCCTCGGCGATCTGCTCGTCCTCCTCCGGGAGACGCCTCAGGACGTACGGGACCTGCTGCTCGTCGGCCACAACCCGGGGGTGCACGCCCTGGCCGACGCCCTGGCCGGATCCGCCGAGGGCGACACCCTGGCCCGCATGAGGCGCGGCGGCTACCCCACCGGTGCGGTGTCCGTCGTCGAGTTCACCGGCGCCTGGAAGTCCGTCGAGCACGGTGTGGGCCGGCTCGTCCATTACTGGACGCCGCACGACTGACCCCGCGGGCGGGAGCCCCCGGCGATGCCAGGACCGCCCAGCGCCCCGCCCCGCCCCGTCACCACGTCGCCCCACCGGCCCGTCCCCACTTCTGCCCGGGGGCGGGCCGGTCCGCGTACGGACGGCCGGTGGCCCCTCAGCGGGGGCGGAAAAGGAGCGGCGAACCGGTCTCACCCGGCGTGCGTGTCCGCCGCCTCGACCTCGTCCCGGGTCACTCCCAGCAGGTACAGCACGGTGTCCAGGAACGGCACGTTGACCGCCGTGTGGGCCGCCTCGCGCACCACCGGCTTGGCGTTGAAGGCCACCCCGAGACCGGCGGCGTTCAGCATGTCCAGGTCGTTGGCGCCGTCCCCGATCGCCACCGTCTGCGCCAGCGGGACGCCGGCCTCCTCGGCGAAGCGCCGCAGCAGCCGCGCCTTGCCCGCCCGGTCGACGATCTCACCGGTCACCCGGCCGGTCAGCTTCCCGTCGACGACCTCCAGGGTGTTCGCCGAGGCGAAGTCCAGCCCCAGCCGCTCCCGCAGGTCCTCCGTCACCTGCGTGAAGCCGCCGGAGACGACGCCGACCTGGAACCCGAGGCGCTTCAGGGTGCGGATCAGCGTCCGCGCGCCGGGGGTGAGCCGCACCTCGGCGCGCACCTTGTCCACCACCGACGCGTCCAGCCCCGCGAGCAGCGCCACCCGGGCGTGCAGCGACTGCTCGAAGTCCAGCTCGCCGCGCATCGCCGCGGCCGTCACCTCCGCCACCTGCTCCTCGCAGCCCGCGTGGGCCGCGAACAGTTCGATGACCTCGTCCTGGATCAGGGTGGAGTCCACGTCCATCACCACCAGCCGCTGCGCCCGGCGGTGCAGCCCCGCCGCGACCACGGCGATGTCCACGCCCAGGACGGGCGCCTGGGTGGCCAGCGCGGTCCGCAGCAGCTCCGTCCCCGCTCCCGAGACGGCGAACTCCACGGCGGTGACCGGGTACTTCGCCAGCCGGAAGATGCGGTCGATGTTCCCGCCGGTGCGGGTGATGGCGGACGCTATGGCCGCGGTGGCCGCGGCCGTCAGCGGGTGGCCCAGCACGGTGACGACAGAGCGCCCCAGCCCACGGGGCCGGTTGTCGCCCCGGCCGGAGAGGATCTCCGCCTGGAGGTTCAGCGACTCGGCCCAGGTGTGCACGGTGGCGCGCAGCCCGCCCTCCTCGCTCCCGTTCCGCCCGGTCTGCGCCGGGGCGGTGACCAGGGCACACAGTGTGATCCGGCCCCGGGTGACCACCTGTTCGATGTCCACCACATCGAGGGAGTAAGCGGCCAGGGTGTCGAACAGCCCGGCGGTGATGCCCGGGCGGTCCTTCCCGAAGATCTTGATGAGGAGGGTGGGTGCGTCGTCGCCCGGGACGGCGGTGGCAGGCAGGGTCTGCGAAGCGCTCATGGTGGTTCCACGGTATCGGCAGGGGGCGGCGGCGCGCGCGGGCGTCCCGCTCTGCGGAACGGGGCCCGGCGCCGGCGCGGTGACCCGCGAGGCGCCGGCGTCAGGGCAGCCGGGCGCGGGCCGGGTGCGGGCCGGGTGCGGCGGGGGTGCGCGGGGGTGCGCGGGGGTGCGCGGGGGTGCGGCGCCACCGGCGGACACGCCCCCGCTCCGGGGCCGGCCCGGCCCCGCCCGGCGCACCCCGTCGTGTGGCGGACCTTCGGCGCGCCGTCCGGGCCGGTTCCGGCCCGCGCCGTCACCCGTGGCCGCTCGGTGGCCCCCCGTCCCGCGGTCCGGGCGGCGGGGCGGGTGCCCGGCGTCCCGCGGCTCCCGCCGCGACGGCCACCAGTGCCCCCGCACAGCCCCCCGCGGCGCCCCAGGCGAGCCCCAGCAGCAGGGCGAGCCCTCCGTCGGCGACCAGGCCGAGGGACGCCCCGAAGGCGTCGAAACCGAACACCGACAGCCGTGCCCCGGCGGAGACCTCGGTGACCGCCGCCAGCAGCGCCAGCGCCAGGCCGGTGGCCACGGAGAGCGGCACGGCGCAGCGCACGGTGAACGCGCCGGTGCCGCCGGAGGCCGGACGGGGCGTGCGTACCGCGGTGAGGACCCCCGCCACCAGCACGGCCAGCACCGCCGCGGCCGGCAGCAGCCACAGCCGGCCGTCCCGCGCGGCGAGGTCGCCGAGGGTCACCGTCTGCGCCGCCGGGGTGAACACCTGGTCGAGCGGAGCGGGCAGCAGCCCTCCCAGCGGCCCCTCCGACCAGCCCCACCAGGGGACGAACAAGCCGAACAGCAGACCCGCCCACGCCCCGTTCGGCGCCCCGAGCAGGGCCCCGCCCAGCACCCGCGCCGGATGCGGGTCCCCGGCCGCGTGCCACACCGCGGTCGCCAGCGCCGCGACCACCGCGAGCAGCACCACGGTGACCAGCGCCGAGACCGCCGGCCGCACCACCGTGTCCAGGGCCTCCCAGCCGCGCGGCAGGGGGGTGCGGCGGGAGGCCAGCAGCGCGATCAGCAGCACCCCCGCCGCCCAGACCGCGCCGCCCGCCAGGGAGGCGCCGGTGTCCACCCGGAAGCCCACCGAGGCGCGGGCACGCACCAGGTCGGCGAGTTGGCCGGCGAGGCCGCCGCCGAGATCGCCGAGCCCGTCCGGCAGCAGCCGGGCGATGTCCTCGGGCAGCCCGGAGCCGGTGGTGTCCCCGGCGAGCCGGCCGAGGCCGAGCTCCGCGCCGTCGAAGGTCACGGTCGACTGCCCGGCCCAGCCGAGTCCCGCCACCACGAGGAGGAACAGGGCGAGCACGCACCCCGACCGGACGGCCAGTTCGGCAGGGCGCGGGGGAGCGTCCGCCCGGCGCAGCGAGCGCAGGAAGACCCAGGCGAGCGGCAGCGCGCCGGCGAGCGCGACCCCCAGGGGCATGAGATCCACCGCGGCGCGTGCCTCCGCGCCCTCCAGCCCGAAGATCCCCACGTTCCCGGCCGGGACGACGCGGCCGCCCACCGCGACCACCACGGCCGCCGCGGACATCGGCCCGAGGGAGCCCACCGCGTCGGCGTCCAGCAGCCGCAGGGCCAGCGCCGCCGTCCCGGTCATCGCGGCGAACGACCAGCCCACGGCGGCGACGGCGGTCAGCGTGGCGTCCGTCCAGGTCCGCCGCCCCAGCCGTGGGCGGCCGGGGTCTCCCGGCGTCCGGTCTCCTCGCCGGTCCGGCTTTCTCGGCACAGGCATGGGCGACCTCGCGGACAGGCGGCGGGCGGACGGTGAACCACGGACGGTGAACCACGGACGGCGAACCACGGACGGTGAACCGCGGACGCAGAACGGCGGACGGTGGAGGACGGCGCGGGAGCGCGGCGTTTCCCCGGGATTCTTCACGATTGAGGGGTGATGGCCCGTGTTCGGGAGACTCCGGCGTGTTCCGGGGGGAGAGCCGCGCACCGGTATGTCCGGCTAAGCCCTCCCGGCTTGGGAGCCGGGAAGAGTGCCTGCCATAGTTCCCCCGGATGTCCGTCATCCGTGCGCCCCCCGCCGTGGGGGTGGCCGGGGGAACACAGTGGGGCGTGGAGTGCGGGAACTCGTACTGGAATGGAACGAACGGACCTGGACGCTGGAGCCGTCCCGGGCCTACGCCGTCGGGCGTGACCCGCGGGGTGACGTGGTCCTGGACGATCCCCGGGTCTCCTGGCGCCACGCGACGATCCGCTGGGACGGCGCCGGCTGGGTGGCCGAGGACCACGGCTCCACCAACGGCACGTACACCGGCGGGGTGCGGACCGAGCGGGCGGCGCTCGGCGCGGGCACCACGCTTCATCTGGGCAGCGCCACCGACGGCCCGGTGCTCGCCTTCTCCGCGGCCCCTGCCGCCGCGCCCGCCCCCTCCGCCGGGCCCCCGGCCGCGCACCAGGCCCCGGCTCCGCAGGCTCCCGCCCCGCCGCAGGGCGGCCATCCCGCACACCCGGGCCATCACGCCCCACAGCAGTACCACGCGCCCGCGCACCACGCCCCGCCCCATCAGGCGCTCCAGCCGCACGCCGCGCAGTTCCCGGCGCCGGGCCACTCCTACCCGGGAGCGGCCGCCCCCGCTGCGGAGATCCCCCACCAGGGCGGCCCGCACGGGCAGCCGCCCGCCGCCCCCGGCACCGCCCAGCACGGCGGTCAGCAGCCGACCGGGCTCCACCCGCTGGCCCTCGGCCGCGTGCTGCGCATCGGCCGCGCGCTCGAGAACGACCTGGTCGTCTCCGACCTGCAGGTCTCCCGTCACCACGCCGAGTTCCGCTCCACGCCCGACGGGCAGTTCGAGATCGTCGACCTCGGCAGCCACAACGGCACCTATGTCAACGGCCAGCCCGTCGGCCGGCAGATCCTCGGCGCCGGGGACGTCGTCGGCGTCGGCCACTCCACCTTCCGGCTGGTCGGCGACCGCCTGGAGGAGTTCGTCGACACCGGCGAGGTCTCCTTCTCCGCCCGGCACCTCACGGTCACGGTCGACGGTGGCAAGGAGATCCTCAAGGACGTCTCCTTCGGCGTCCCGGAGAAGTCGCTGATCGCCGTGATCGGCCCCTCCGGCTCCGGCAAGTCCACCCTGCTGCGCGCGCTGACGGGCTACCGTCCGGCCGACCGGGGGCAGGTCCTCTACGACCACCGTGACCTCTACACCGAGTTCGCCGAACTGCGCCAGCGCATCGGTCTCGTCCCACAGGACGACATCCTCCACAAGGAACTGACCGTCCGCACCGCCCTGCGGTACGCCGCCAAGCTCCGTTTCCCCGGTGACACCGCCGCCGCCGAACGTGAGGCGCGCATCGACGAGGTGCTGGGCGAGCTGAAGCTCGACATCCACAAGGACAAGAAGGTCACCTCGCTCTCCGGCGGCCAGCGCAAGCGGGTCTCCGTCGCGCTGGAGCTGCTGACCAAGCCGTCGCTGATCTTCCTGGACGAACCGACCTCCGGCCTCGACCCGGGTATGGACCGGGACGTCATGCAGCTGCTGCGCGGTCTCGCCGACGACGGCCGCACCGTCCTCGTCGTCACGCACTCGGTGGCCGAGCTCGCGCTCTGCGACAAGCTGCTGGTGCTGGCGCCGGGCGGCTCCGTGGCGTACTTCGGCCCACCGGACGAGGCGCTGAACTTCTTCGGCTACTCCAGCTGGGCCGATGTCTTCTCCGCCTTCGAGAACTACCGGGACCACGACTGGTCGGGCCGCTGGCAGGGGTCCCAGCACTACCAGCTGTACGCGGCGGAGCTGGACGCCACCGCGGCGCAGCCGGCATCGGCGCGGCCGCGGCAGCTCCGGCCGCCCGCCCAGCAGAGCTGGGGTTCCCAGCTGTGGACGCTGATCCGCCGCTATGCCTCGGTGATCGCCTCCGACAAGGGCTTCATGGGGCTGCTGGTCGTGCTGCCCGTGGTCCTGGGGGTGGTCTCCGTGCTGATCCCGGCCGACCATGGACTGGCGTACGGCCCCGAGCAGGGGAATCCGCCGTTCTCCAACCGGGACGGCGCGATCGTCCTGCTGATCCTCGCCGTCGGCGCCTGTTTCACCGGCGCGGCCAACTCCGTACGGGAACTGATCAAGGAACGGGTCATCTACGAACGGGAACGGGCCACGGGCCTCTCCCGGTCCGCCTACCTGATGTCCAAGGTGATCGTGCTGGGGGTCATCACCGCGTTCCAGGGCGCCCTCATCAGCGCCATCGGCCTGGTCCCCCGGGACCTGCCGGAGGAGGGCGTGATCCTGCGGAGCCTGCCCGGCGTGGAGCTGGCTCTGCCGATCATGGCCCTGGGCTTCACCTCGATGATGGTCGGCCTGATCATCTCCGCCCTGGTGCGGACCGCCGAGAAGACCATGCCGCTGCTGGTGATGTCCGCCATCGTCCAGCTCGTCTTCACCGGCTGCCTCTTCCAGCTCAACGGCAAGGTCGGAGCGGAGCAGCTGGCCTGGCTCGTCCCCTCCCGCTGGGGGGTCTCGGCGGCCGGCTCCACCGCGGACCTGAACTGGCTGCTGCCCTGGGAGCCGGGAACCCCGGACCCGCTGTGGGAGCACGACGCCGCCACCTGGCTGCTCGACATGGGCGTGCTGCTGGGCATCGGCCTGGTCTGCTGCGTGCTGGTGGCGCGCCTGCTGCGCCGGCACGAACCGGAGGTCATGCGCCGGTGACGCACCGCCCGCGCCGGTCCACCGGGCCCGGCTGTGGGGCCCCGGCCGGCGGACGGCACAGGACACCGGACGGCTGAGGCCGGGCGACGACGAGGCGGCGGCACCCCCGGGTGGGGGTGCCGCCGCCCTTCGTCCGCGGTCAGCCGGTCGGTGTGGGTGCTCCGGTCCGGTCCGTTCCGGCCGGCACCGTCAGCGCCATCAGCGCCATCAGCGCCATCAGCGCCGTCAGCGCCATCAGTACGCCGAGTCGACGTTGTCCATGGAGCCGTACTTGTCGGCGGCGTAGTTACAGGCCGCGACGATGTTGGCCACCGGGTCGTACAGGTCCTTCTTGGTGCCCGCGACGTGGTAGGCGTCGAAGGTGGGCTGGATCACCTGCAGCAGACCCTTGGACGGGATGCCGTTCTTGGCGTTGATGTCCCAGTTGTTGATCGCGTTCGGGTTACCACTGGACTCCCGCATGATGTTGCGGTGGATGCCCTCGTAGCTACCGGGTATGCCGTTCTTCTTCATGATGGACATGGCCTCGCGGATCCACCCGTCCAGGTTGTTCGGGTAGGTCTTCGGGGCCGGCGTGGCGGCCTTCGCGTCGGCCTTGGGGGCCTCCGCCTTCGGGGCCGGGCGGTCCGTGGAGCGGTTGGCCGCCTGCTCGCCGGCGCGCGAGGCGTCGGCCTTGGCCTTGGCGGTCCCGGCCGCGGGGGCCTTGGCCGGCTGGTCCTTGCCCGTGGTGGGGCCGACGGCCTTCAGGAGGTCCACCGTGCCACCGGAGGTACCCGGGGCCTTCACCGTCGAGTACAGGGCGTCGCTCTGCTTGCCGTCCTGGCCGGCGGTGGCCGGGGCGCTGTACGCGGCCGGCAGGGACCGGGCGGCCGCGGCCTTGTCGGCACCGGACGCCGGGGCGGGAGCGGCGGCGAAGGCCACGGAGGCCAGGCTCACCGCGGCCAGACCGGCCGCCGAGATCTTGTGGGGCTTGCCGAGCAGGGTGCTGGTGGCGGAGAAAGTGGGGACGCGCATGAGTGAGGATTCCAATCGCTCAGCCGCGTGTAGCGGGTCGGAGGCGGCGATGCGGACGGCCTCTCAGGGGTGAGGCCGCGCGGGGCCCTCTCAGGGAGGAGAGCCACCCACCGCTCCGGCGGAGTGCACCGCTGTCGATCCGCGGTGCCTTGCGACAGAACCATTCTTAGCGACGCAAATCGGGCATGGCAAAGGTGTGACCTACTACCCGATGTCGTGGCAAAAGGCGCAGGTGGATGTGGTCCTCCGGGTCCCCGCGCACAAGGCTCCCGGTCGCGCAACTCCTAGGCGCCTTCGTATGTGACCGGCGTCTCGTGCGCCTCTTCACAACGAGCCCCTCCCGGCGCCACCGCGGGTGTGCCGGCGGCGACCGTCCGTGAACGGAAATCCCCGCCGCGGCACGGCGGTCGCGGGGCCCCCGGCCGGTTCCCGGCGGGCCTCCAGCGGCGTCCCCGTAAGCCGCCCTGCCGGCCGTTGCGCCCTTCGGCCTCCCTGTGAGCCGGGCCCCGGCTCCGCGGGACCGCCGGCGGCGCCGTAACGCCGTCACGGGCCCCTCCCGGCCCCGCCGGCGCCCCACCCCGGCCGGCCTCCGTCCGCACCGGGCCGCGGGGACGGCAAGGGCCGCATGGACGGCAGGGACCGGAAGGGACCTGCGGGGACCGGCGGGGACCGGCAGGGCCGGACCGCCCACGTGCTCGCCCCGCCGCCGGAACCGGCCGGGCCGGGGCAGGAAGACCTAGGCCCCCGGCCCCAGGGCCGGACCGCCCCGCGGCGGATTACGGCCGCCGCCCGGGCCGGTTACCGTGAGGCCATGACCACCGGCTCCGCCCCGCGCTCGGGACTCGCCGCGGTGAGCGCGGCCCTGCTCGCCATGAACCGCCACCTGGAGGTGCGCGACGTCCTGAAGACGATCGTCTCCTCGGCGCGCGAGCTGCTGGACGCGGAGTACGCCGCCCTCGGCGTTCCCGACGACCACGGGGGGTTCGCCCAGTTCGTCGTGGACGGGGTCAGCGACGAGCAGTGGAAGGCCATCGGCCCGCTGCCCCGCCGGCACGGCATCCTCGCCGCGATGCTGGACGACGCCACCCCGCAGCGGCTCGCCGATGTGCGCGCCGACCCCCGGTTCGGCGGCTGGCCCGACGCCCACCCCGAGATGGCCGACTTCCTCGGCCTTCCGGTGGCCGACGGTGACGAGGTGCTCGGCGCGATCTTCCTGGCCAACAAGCGCTGCCCCGGCCCCCGCGTCCCGGGCCCGGCCTGCGGTTTCACCGCCGAGGACGAGGAGCTGCTCGCCCTCCTCGCCCAGCACGCGGCCATCGCCCTCACCAACGCCCGCCTCTACGAGCGCAGCCGTGAGCTGACCATCGCCGGCGAGCGCACCCGCCTCGCCCACGAACTGCACGACGCCGTCTCGCAGAAACTGTTCTCCCTGCGGCTCACCGCCCAGGCCGCCGCGACGCTCGTCCACCGCGACCCCGAGCGTGCCCGGGACGAGATCCAGCAGGTCGCCGCGCTCGCCGCGGAGGCCGCCGACGAGCTGCGCGCCGTCGTCGTGGAACTGAGGCCCGCGGCCCTCGACGAGGACGGCCTGGTCGCGACGCTCCGCACGCACGCCCAGGTCCTGGACCGCGCCCACACCGCCCGTGTGGCCTTCCGCTCCACCGGGGTGCGCGCGCTGCCCGCCGCGCAGGAGGAGGCCGTGCTCCGGGTCGCGCAGGAGGCGCTGCACAACGCTCTGCGCCACGCCGGCCCGGGCCGGGTGGACGTCAGCCTCGACCGGCACGGCCCGCAGGGCCAGGGCGCCCTGCTGCGCGTCGCCGACGACGGGCGCGGCTTCGACCCCACCGCCGTCCACCGTGCCGGACGCCATCTGGGCCTGGTCTCCATGCGGGACCGCGCGGGCGGCGTCGGCGGCAGCCTCACCGTGGAGTCCGCGCCCGGCAAGGGCACCGTGATCGAGATGGAGGTCCCCGGTGGCTGCTGACCCGCTCGCCGGCCGCGCGGTGAGAGTGCTGCTCGTCGACGACCACCAGGTCGTCCGGCGCGGGCTGCGCACCTTCCTGGAGATCCAGGAGGACATCGAGGTCGTCGGCGAGGCGGCCGACGGCGACGAGGGGGTGAGCCGCACGGAGGAGCTCCGCCCCGACGTCGTCCTCATGGACGTGCGGATGCCCGGCACCGACGGCATCGAGGCGCTGCGCCGCCTCCGCGAGCTGGAGAACCCCGCCCGGGTCCTGGTCGTCACCAGCTTCACCGAGCGGCGCACCGTCGTGCCCGCCCTGCGCGCCGGCGCCGCGGGCTACGTCTACAAGGACGTCGACCCCGAGGCGCTGGCCTGTGCCATCCGGTCCGTGCACGCGGGCCACACCGTGCTCCAGCCCGAGGTGGCCCAGGTCCTCCTCACCCAGGAGGACGACCGGGTGGGCGAGGGCCGCGGCGGCATCCTCACCGAGCGGGAACGGGAGGTGCTGGGCCTGCTCGCCGACGGCCGCTCCAACCGGGAGATCGCCCGCGCGCTCGTCCTCTCCGAGAAGACGGTCAAGACCCATGTCTCCAACATCCTGATGAAGCTCGACGTCTCCGACCGCACCCAGGCCGCGCTCTGGGCCGTCCGGCACGGCGTGTCGACGGCCTGACCGGAACGGCCCCGCCCCGTCGCACCCGCCGGCCGGTCAGCCGCGCCCGCCCTCCTCCACCCACGCGTTGTACGCCGCGACCTGCGCCCGCCGGGCGGTCCGCGCCACCGGACGCAGCGCCTCGTCCCGCACCGCCATCTGCGAGGCGCTCACCGCCGAACCGTGCTCGCCGCCACCGCCGGGCCCCCGGGCGATCGCCACCAGCGCCGCCACCCGCGCCGCCAGCTCCAGGACCCGCGCCGCCCGCGGCGGATACCCCGGCGCCAGCACGTCCCGGTCCCGCTCCGCCCGTGCCCGGTACGCCTCCAGCGCCTCCCGCGCCGCCGGGCCGGCACCGGCGACGTCCAGCCGGGAGAGCAGCTCCGTGGCCTCGCGCAGCGCCTCGGCCAGCTCCCGCTCCGCCTCGCCCAGCGAGGGCACGTCCGCCGGCGGCGCCTCCCGCACCGGCAGACAGTGCCACACCACCGTGACGTGCACGTCGCCCGCCGGGCCCGCCGCGTGGACCTCCGGCACCAGGCCCAGCCCCGCCCCGGGCACCAGCACGGCCTCCTCCGCGGCCAGCGCCCGCGCGTTGAACTCCGGCGGGCCGCTCAGCCCCAGGGGGTGACCGGGCACGGGCAGCGCCACCCGGAACCCCGTGCCGCCCAGCGCCCGCAGCCTGCCCAGCGCCAGGGAGAGCCCCACCTCCCCGGCCTCGCCGGGCAGCCCGGACACCCGGTGCCGCGCGTCCTCCCCGGTGATCCGCTGTACGGCGTCGTCCGGCGGCGCCAATCCGGCAAGAACGGCATTTCCCCAGGCGGCCAGCCGCCCCGACCGCGGTTCACTGTCCATGGGACCAGCCTAAGGACGGACACCGACACCGCGTGGCGTAGGTTTGCCGGAGAGCGGCCGCGCCCACCGGCGCGGACATCACGACACGGCAAGGGGAGACGCGTGCCGATGAGCGAGGTACTGGAGCTGCTGGACGTATCGGTGGTCCGTGACGGGCGGCCTCTGGTGGACCAGGTCTCCTGGTCGGTCACCGAGGGCGAGCGCTGGGTGATCCTCGGCCCGAACGGCGCGGGCAAGACCACCCTCCTGAACATCGCCTCCAGCTACCTCTTCCCGACCACCGGCACCGTCCAGATCCTCGGCGAGAAACTCGGCGGCGTCGACGTCTTCGAGCTCCGCCCCCGCATCGGCATCGCGGGCATCGCCCTCGCCGACAAGCTCCCGCCCGGCCAGACCGTGCTGCGGACGGTGCTCACCGCCGCGTACGGCATGACCGCCCACTGGCAGGAGAGCTACGAGGCGGTGGACGAGGAGCGCGCCCGCGCCTTCCTCGACCGCCTCGGCATGACCGAGTACCTCGACCGCAGATTCGGCACCCTCTCCGAGGGCGAGCGCAAGCGCACCCTGATCGCCCGCGCCATGATGACCGACCCGGAACTGCTGCTGCTGGACGAGCCGGCCGCGGGGCTGGACCTGGGCGGCCGCGAGGACCTCGTCCGCCGCCTCGGCCGCCTGGCCCGCGACCCGTACGCCCCCTCCATGATCATGGTCACCCACCACGTCGAGGAGATCGCCCCGGGCTTCACACACGTCCTGATGATCCGCCAGGGGAAGGTGCTCGCGGCCGGCCCCATCGAGCAGGAACTCACCTCCCGCAACCTCTCCCGCTGCTTCGGGCTCCCCCTCGTGGTCGAGCGCCAGGGCGACCGCTGGACGGCGCAGGGGCTGCCGCTGACGTGAGGCGGCAGCCACCGGACGCGCCGTCCGGCGGGGCCCGGCGGACGGACGGCGGCCGCGGGCGCCGGGCGGATCCGGCCGCGCGCGGAGCGCAGTTGACACCTCGTCACCTCTGACCTGTTCCCCCGCCGCGCCGCCGCGCCTACCATGGGGGGCGTGGAACCGTGGGTGTGGTGGCTGATCGCCGCCGTAGGGTTGGGCATTCCGCTGGTCATGACGGCGATGCCCGAGTTCGGCATGTTCTCCGTCGGGGCCGTCGCCGCGGCCGTCACCCAGGCCTTCTTCGGGGGCGGGGTCGTGGCGCAGGTGCTGGTCTTCACCGTCGTCTCGGTGGCGCTGATCGCGGTGGTGCGTCCCCTCGCCGCCCGCAGCAGAGCGCAGAATCCCCGGCTGGCCTCGGGAGTCGAGGCGCTGACGGGCCGTCAGGCGCTCGTGCTGGAGCGCGTCGACAGCCAGGGCGGCCGCATCAAGCTCGCGGGCGAGGTCTGGTCCGCGCGCTCCTTCGACGCCGACCAGGTCTATGAGAAGGGCCGGCAGGTGGACGTCGTGGAGATCGACGGCGCGACAGCCGTCGTGATCTGACGGCGCCGGACGGCCGGCGCGCCGCCGGCCGGGCCCGCCGCCCGGCGCGGGCCGGAGGCACCGGCGCATCCCGGCGCACGGGGACAACTCCCGGCGCGTGTCGTCCAACGTCCCCCGGGACAGCCTGTTCTCTGACAGACTGATGATCAAGCCACAGAAGGAGTACGGGGAGCGTCCATGGAACCGATCATCATCGTCCTGATCATCCTGGTGGTGCTCGTCTTCATCGCCCTGATGAAGACGGTGCAGGTCATCCCGCAGGCCAGCGCCGCCATCGTGGAGCGCTTCGGCCGCTACACCCGGACTCTCAACGCGGGCCTCAACATCGTCGTTCCGTTCATCGACTCCATCCGGAACCGGATCGACCTGCGGGAACAGGTCGTCCCGTTCCCGCCGCAGCCGGTGATCACCCAGGACAACCTGGTCGTCAACATCGACACCGTCATCTACTACCAGGTGACCGACGCCCGGGCCGCCACCTACGAGGTCGCCAGCTACATCCAGGCGATCGAGCAGCTCACCGTCACCACGCTGCGCAACATCATCGGCGGCATGGACCTGGAGCGGACCCTCACCTCCCGTGAGGAGATCAACGCGGCGCTGCGCGGCGTGCTCGACGAGGCCACCGGCAAGTGGGGCATCCGCGTCAACCGCGTCGAGCTCAAGGCCATCGAGCCGCCCACCTCCATCCAGGACTCGATGGAGAAGCAGATGCGCGCCGACCGGGACAAGCGCGCCGCGATCCTCCAGGCCGAAGGTGTCCGCCAGTCCGAGATCCTGCGCGCGGAGGGCGAGAAGCAGTCCGCCATCCTTCGCGCCGAGGGTGAGTCGAAGGCCGCGGCCCTCAAGGCCGAGGGCGAGGCACAGGCCATCCGTACGGTCTTCGAGTCCATCCACGCCGGCGACGCCGACCAGAAGCTCCTCTCCTACCAGTACCTCCAGATGCTGCCGAAGATCGCCGAGGGCGACGCCAACAAGCTCTGGATCGTGCCCAGCGAGATCGGCGAGGCGCTCAAGGGCCTCGGCGGCGCGCTCGGCAACTTCGGAGGCGCCCCCGCCGCCCCGGCGGTCGGCAACGGCACCCCCCAGGAGAGCGTGGCCCCGCCCGCGCCCCGCCGCGAGCAGCCCCCGCTCGACTGAGCGCGCGACCCCTCCGGCATGATGCGGTGTGACCCGGCACCGGATCATGGAGAGGCACGGAGAGGCGCGGCGTGGAAATCTGGGAAGTCATCGCGGTGTTCGCCGCGGGCGTCGGAGCCGGCGCCATCAACACCGTCGTCGGCTCCGGCACCCTCCTCACCTTCCCCGTGCTCCTCGCCATCGGGCTGCCCCCGCTCACCGCCAACGTCTCCAACAACCTGGGTCTCGTCCCCGGCTCGATCAGCGGCGCCATCGGCTACCGCCGGGAACTCGCGGGGCAGTGGCCGCTCACCCTCCGGCTGGCCGCGGGCGCGCTCATCGGCGGCCTCACCGGTGCCCTGCTGCTGCTGACCCTGCCCTCCCGGGCCTTCGACGCGATCGTGCCCGTCCTCGTCGCGGTGGCCCTGATCCTGGTGATCCTGCAACCCCGGCTCAGCCGGGCGGTCCGGGAGCGCCGGGCGCGGAACGGCGTCGACCCCGGCGGGCGCCGCCACGGCGGCCCCGTCCTCTTCACCGGCGTCCTGCTGGCCAGCATGTACGGCGGCTACTTCGGCGCCGCCCAGGGCGTCATCTACCTCTCCCTGATGGGGCTCCTGCTCAACGAGGACCTCCAGCGGATCAACGCGGTGAAGAACGCCCTGGCGGTGGTCGTGAACGGCGTCGCCGCCCTCGTCTTCGTCTTCGCCGCGGAACTCGACTGGTTCGTCGTGGGGCTCATCGCGGTGGGCTCCGCGCTCGGCGGTCAGATCGGCGCCAGGGTCGGCCGCCGTCTTTCCCCGGCCGTGCTGCGGGGCGTGATCGTCGCCGTGGGAACGGCCGCCATCGTCATGCTGGTGCTCCGCTGAGCCGTTTCCGGCACCGCCCCGCGCGCGGCGCCCGGCCCACGGGCTCACCGCAAGGGCCCCGGCGCGGGTGGAATCACCGCGCCGGGGGCCGCCGGCCGGGCGATCAGGCCGGGAGCGGAAGCCACTCGGGCAGCACCGGCCCGTCGCCGTTCCGCCCGTGGACGGCGAGCAGCAGAGCGTCCGCCGGGGTCGGCTCGAACGGCCGGGTCAGCAGCCGCATCCCCGCCTGCTCGGGGGTCCGGTCCGCCTTGCGGTGGTTGTCCTCGGCGCAGGCCGCGACCGTGTTCAGCCAGGTGTCCCCGCCACCCCGGGAGCGCGGCACCACATGGTCCACGGTCGTCGCCCGGCGCCCGCAGTAGGCACACCGGTGCCGGTCCCGGACCAGCACCGCGCGCCGGGACCACGGAGCCCGTTGCCGGAACGGCACCCGCACGTACCGGCGGAGCCGCACCACGTGCGGCACCGGGAGTTCCACCGCGGCGGCCCGCACCCGCAGACCGGGATGGGCCTGCTCGACGACGGCCTTGTCCTGCAGCACCAGCACCACAGCGCGCCGCAGCGACACCGTCGACAGTGGTTCGAAGCTCGCGTTGAGCACCAGCGTCTCGCGCATCCCGCCCACCTCCGGTCCGTCCCCCGCCCGCGCGGCGGCCCGGATCCACTCTGGCCGGGCGCACCCCTCGCGACAAGGCAATTTCCCGTGAGCGTCCGGAGAACTTCCGCGCCCGGCCGCCGGGGGCCGTGGAGGAACGTCCGTGACACCGGCGCCTCCCCGGCCCGGGGCCCCGCGCCCGGACCCCTGCCTCCGGCGCGTCCGGAACGCGCACCGCCCCGCCCACCGCGAGGTGGACGGGGCGGACACGGACTCGGGGTCCCGGCGGGATCAGCTCCCGGCAGGAGCGGTGTACTCGCCGACGAGGTGCGCCCTCGCGAGCGTGTGGAACCGCAGATGGAAGCCCACGACGGCCGGGGTCGCCTCCGCGTCCGGCCCCAGCTTCCCGGTGTCGACGGCGTACACCGTGAAGACGTAGCGGTGCGCCGGGTCCCCGGGCGGCGGCGCCGCACCGCCGAACTCCCGCTTCCCGTAGTCGTTCCGCACGTGGACGGCGCCTTCCGGGAGCCCTTCGAAGGCCCCGCCGCCCGCGCCCCGCGGCAGCTCCGTGACCGTCACCGGGATGTCGAACAGCGACCAGTGCCAGAAGCCGCTCCCGGTCGGCGCGTCCGGGTCGAAGCAGGTCACCGCGAAGCTCTCGGTCTCCGGCGGGAAACCGGACCACCGCAGCTGCGGCGACACGCTGCCACCCTCCAGCGTCTGGGGGCCGCCCAGTACGGCCCCCGGTGCCAGGTCCTCGCTCACCACGGAGAACGACGGCACGGGCGGCAGGAAGTCGTGGGGGAGCGGCGGCCTCTTGGGGTCGGTCACGTCGGAACCTCCGGATCGATGATCACGTCCGGTCCGAGCCTAGTACCCCCGGCAGAGGGCATTTCCGCGCCGGGGACGGCGGTCCGCGCCCCGCCTCCCGCGCCCGCCGGCCGGAAGCCCCGTACCGCGCACCGCGGCGCACCGGGATACGGGGGGGGAGGGGCTCCGGCCGGCGCGGCGCAGGGCGTACGCGGGCGCGGCGAGGTGGCCGGCACCGCCGCCGGGGCGCCTAGAACCAGTTCCGCTTTCCGCCGACCTCGGCCAGCCAGGCGTTGAGATATCCCGCCCAGTCCGTTTCGTGGAAGGTGTCGAGCCCGACGGTGAACGCCCGGTAGGAGTCGCTGCCCTCGGTGAAGAGCCCCGGCCGCTTGTCCATCTCCAGGATCACGTCCATCTCGGAGCCGTCCGCGACGAACGTGAGTTCCACCTGGTTCAGGCCCCGGTACTGCTGCGGGGCGAAGAACTCGATCTCCTGGTAGAACGGCAGCCGCTGCCGCGTGCCGCGGATGTGCCCGCGCTCCAGGTCGGCGCTCTTGAACCGGAAGCCGAGGGTGCCGAAGGCGTCCAGGATCACCTGCTGCGCCGGCAGGGGGTGGACGTTGACCGGGTCGAGGTCCCCGGAGTCCACCGCCCGCGCGATCGCCAGCTCCGTCCGCACCCCCACGTTCATCCCCGTCAGGTGGTGCCCCAGGAACATCGTCACCGGCGTCTCCCACGGGACCTCCAGCGCGAACGGCACCGCGTGCACCGCGCCGGGCTGCACCTCGAAGGCCCCGCCGAGGCGCTGCGTGTGGAACTCCATGTCCTGCTTGTACTCGTGGTCGCCGCTCTCCACCTCGACCCGCGCCTGAAGCCCCACGGAGAGCCCTTCGATCTGCTGGGCCACGGCACCACCCTGGATCCGCACCTCGCCCTGGACCACCCCGCCCGGTACGACGTTCTCCTCCGTCAGCACCGTCTCCACCGACGCCCCGCCCGCTCCCAGGCTCGCCAGCAGCTTCTTGAAGGCCATGTCTTCCCTCCCTGGCCGGATCCCGCTCCGCGGACCGGCATGGACCGTTGCTCCCTACATACGCGGAACGGCGCACGGCCGGTTCCCGGACCCGCCCCGTCCCGGACCGTGGCCCCACCGGGCCGGAGTCCGCGCCCATGCTCCCCTACGGCACCCGCCCCGATGCCACCACCCGGGTGCGTTACCCTCGGCCGACATGCCCGACCATCCCCGGGGCGAGGTCCCCGAGCCGCCCGGATCCCCCGGCCGTGCGCCGCTGCCCCGCGACTTCTTCGACCGCCCCGTCCTGGACGTCGCCCCCGACCTGCTCGGACGCGTGCTGGTACGCAATACCCCGCAGGGCCGGATCGAACTCCGGCTGACGGAGGTCGAGGCCTACGACGGCGAGTCCGACCCGGGCTCGCACGCCTACCGGGGGCGCACGGAGCGCAACGCCTCGATGTTCGGCCCCCCGGGACACGCGTACGTCTACTTCATCTACGGCATGTGGTTCAGTCTCAACCTGGTCTGCGGTCCCGCGGGCCGGGCCGCTGGGGTGCTGCTGCGCGCGGGGGAGGTCCTGACCGGGGCGGATCAGGTGCGCGGGCGCCGCGCCACCGCGCGCAAGGACACCGAGCTGGCCCAGGGCCCGGCCCGGCTGGCCACCGCCCTGGACATGGACCGGTCCCTCGACGGCAGCGATGTCTGCGCAGGCCCGGACGCGCCGCTCTCCGTACTGGCGGGGGAGCCGCCCCCGCTGGAGCGGGTGCACAACGGCCCGCGGACCGGCGTCGGCGGAGACGGTGCCGCCCACCCCTGGCGCTTCTGGATCGGCGGCGATCCCACCGTGAGCCGCTACCGCGCCCATGTCCCCCGCGACCGGGGCTCCCGTCGCGCGGGAACCACGGGGGGCGCTTGACTTGGTCCGCGCCACCGTCTAACGTGGCCCGAGCCGCTTGAGCCGGGTGATGACCGGAGGGCACGGCGCACAGCCGAACCCCCAGGACCCCGTCGGCGGCACCACCACAACGACGAACGAGCCCCTGGCGGGGTTACACCGTCGTGTGCCGGGAAGACGCGGAAGAGGCAATTAGGAGCTTCCGCGGCCATCGGTTAACGTGGTGGCCGCGCCGGA
>NZ_JAATEN010000011.1 GCF_012034935.1 Streptomyces zingiberis | reverse complement strand
CGCCGGCCACATCCGCTACGAACACGACGCCCAGGGCCGCATCACCCTCCGCCAGAAGAAACGCCCCTCACGCACCCCCGACACCTGGCACTACCACTGGGACGCCGAAGACCGCCTCACCGCAGTGGTCACCCCGGACGGGACCCACTGGCGCTACCGCTACGACCCCTTCGGCCGCCGCACCGCCAAACAGCGCCTCACCCCCGACGGCACCACCGCCGAAGAAACCCTCTTCACCTGGGACGGCACCACCCTCGCCGAACAGACCACCACCTCCCCCGACCTCCCCCACCCCGTCACCCTCACCTGGGACCACGACGGCCACCGCCCCATCACCCAAACCGAACGCATCACCGCCACCGACGCACCCCAGCACGTCATCGACACCCGCTTCTTCGCCATCATCACCGACCTCGTCGGCACCCCCACCGAACTCATCGACACCACCGGCGACATCGCCTGGCACACCCGCACCACCCTCTGGGGCACCACCACCTGGCCCCGCCACAGCACCACCTACACCCCCCTCCGCTTCCCCGGCCAGTACCACGACCCCGAAACCGGCCTCCACCACAACTACTACCGCCACTACGACCCCGAAACCGCCCGCTACACCAGCATCGACCCCCTGGGTATCGATCCGGCGCCAAACCCAATCATTTATGTCAGTAACCCTCACATGTGGGTCGACCCACTAGGACTCGCACCGGAATGTGACGGAACACCTTCGCATAAAATACTGCCGAGCAGAAACGCGGCATTTCGCGAAGCGAAACGGGATCTTGGGATTCCGATGGCTCAACAGCCTGACCTTCTGGAGAAGGTGAGCATGACCGACCGTTGGGGACGTCGAATCATGACAGACGATGGGTCTATGATCTTCACCCGAGAGTACATATTCACAAGAGAGGGTGGGGATAAGGTCATAATCCAAGATCATTCCGCAGGGCACCAATTTGGCGAAGGGGGCGTTGGGGATCAAGGGTCTCATTTTAATGTCAGGCCTTTCGACCGTCCTCGTACGGGTAAAGTTGGCGGCACGGCTCAACATTACGAGTATTAGCGAGAGGCTGGCTCATTTTGATGGATTGGACCGAGGTTCTACTCAATCCGGAAGGCGTCCGCAGTGTCTACGGAGGTTTGGTGCCTCCTCTGCAGGGCGTTAAGTTGTTCGAAGTGTCGGTGAACAGGGAAGGTCCGTCCATGCGCCTGCGTCTGGACCTTGCAGCCTACCCGGAAAATCCTCCTAAGAAGTGGTCTGCCCAGGGTTTCAACGTTGTGCACGTAGAACTGTATTTTGGAGGCGTTGACTCGGTGCGAATGGCGGGGATCTCGGTAAACCCGGTAGTTGATATTTCTCTCCGGAGAGGAGAAAAAATTTCACTGGAAGTCCGATCCCCGGAAGTCAATGTTAGTGCGACTGCCGATTCTGTTCACATTTTGCGCATGCAGGCTCACGCGGACGAGGAGCCTGCAGGGTGAAAAAACGCCTTGTCGGTTGCCGGGCCGAGCCTCTGTTTCCGCAGACGGCCAGTTGCCGCTATTGATCAGAAACTCATGGGGTTCTCGTCCAAGACGTAGCGGACATGCGGGCCGCCGAAGTAGCCGCGAACGGTGTGGGGCTGACGCTGGCGTCTGCGGAGGAAGCGTCGGGTCTCAGTGGCGAGTTCGACCTGGTCGCGGGCCCGGTGCTGTTTGGGCGGGCTGTGCTTGAGGTCCGCGTTGACCAGCTCGTCGGGGTTCAGCTCGGGCGAGTACGGGGGCAGGAAGTGCAGCTCGACATCATTGGGACGGGTGGCGAGCCGACCGCGGACCTTCTTGGAGCGGTGGACGGAATGCCCGTCGACCACGAGATGGACCTTGTGGCCGAAGTGGCCGGCGAGCCGGTCCAGGAAGCGGCACATCACCTCGGCGGTGAAGCTCTCGGTGAAGACCATGAAGTGCATCCGGCCCTTGGTGCTGATCGCCGACATGGCGTCGACCGAGAACCGGTTCCCGCTCCGCCGCACCACAGGTGTCTTCCCCTTCTCACCCCAGGTGCGGCCGGTGACCTGGTCCAAGCGGATGCCGACCCGATCGGCGAAGAGGATCTCCCCGCCGTCCTCCTCGCCTTCGAGCGGATCTTGGGCCAGGTCTCCTGATACCGGCGCCGGACAGCATTCGGGCCCTGTTCGACGGCCCGCTCGTCCGGCCGCTGGAAGGACAGCCCCCACCTCTTCAGGTACTTGGCCGCCCCCACCTCGGTCAGCCGCACCCGGTACAGCTTCACGATCAGCTCACCCACCAGCCGCCGCGTCCATACCTGACCGGAAAGCCCCACGCCACAGGGCCGGTGATCGAGGACCGCCTGCCGCACCGCGGCCTACTCGGCCTCCCCCAGCACCTGGTGCACACCGACCGGCTTGCCGCGAGGGCGCATGACCAGCGCCTCCCGCCCGCCGGCCTGCCACTTCGCCCACCACGTGTCGACAGCCTTCAGCGACACGCCGAACACCGCCGCCACGTCCTCGCGGCCCCGTCCCGCCACCAGCGCGGCCACCGCCCGCAGCCGCAGGGCCTCCTGCGCCGACGGCGACAGATGCCGCGCGTCCCCCACCAGATCGCTCACACCCGCCCAACGCCCCAACCCAAACCGTTTCTGATCAATAGGAGGGTCAGCCCTCAGCAAATAACGGACGTGAGCACGTCGATCCGTCGCAGCCTGGGTGATCCAGAAACAGTTAGGGAGACTCCCGGGAAAGGGAGTATCGAAGTGTGGAAACCGGAAAACGGCAATATCAATTACCGCAACTTCAGCCCCTCCGGAGGGAAGGGAGATGCGACCATTGACTTCACCGGGGATTTGCAATATGCGCTTGGATTCATGCATTTCCACGCTGTCCACGATTGAGGCCTTGAAATGCCCGTAGACCCTTTCAGGGAAGAGCTGGAATACCTCTATGAATACGCCAAGATGGGGATCCTCTATTTCGTCCCCGTATGGGATTCGGCGGAAATCGTTGCGGGTGAGGGTGCCAGCATTCCGCAGGTCCGAGCTGCAGCTTTGAAGCTCATCGGGGCAATGATTGACCGGGGTGTCGAAGTCGGGGAAATTAGCAGTCGACCAGATCGCGACATTGAGCGATGGGAGCTGAGCAAGGAAGAGATCCTTCGCCGGATCGACGAAGGCACGAAGGAGAGGCGTGATCCGCTGGATTTCATCTACATTTGCGGGTTTCGGGTGGGTGCGGACCGTTGAGGGTTTTTGTGCGCACCCAGGTTTTGGCAACTTGCGCCGGACCGGGCCCAGATCCACTTTCGACTGGAGAGTCATAGCGGAAATTTGGCGAAAGTGGAGGCGGCGGGCCGGACGCCACGGCGCCGGAATGGCAATTCACCAGTATGTTGATCCAGTCTGCCGCCTGGCCTCGCAACGGGTTCTGGGAGTCGTTCTTTACGGGGAGGCGGAAGCGCGTGATCTCTACAAGAATTGACGAGATGGGGTGGTGTCGGATTCATGAAGGGGGATACGGCGTCTACGACTCAGGATACTAGGCCCCGTTCGCCGGAATCGCCACTTTCAAACGCCCCGCCGATATTCACCTGGGCCAGAATCCGATATCCCCGCGGGCACCTACGCCCCGACAGGAGAAGCGCGTAATGCCAGACCCGACCAATGCAGCAAAACACTTGAGCCAGGCAATCGAAAACTCCGATGCACAACAGGCTGGCGAGGCGGGCCCGATAATTTATCGAGAAGCTCACTTTCGCAACAGCCGAGGAGATCCTGGCTATGCTCAATGAGGAGTACTGACGGAGGATTGGATGGCCCTCCCTCCGCTTGGCCGTACTCCAGCGTCCCGATGACCCGCAGGTCCTACGGGAGGCTGCCGCCGACCTGATGTCCCTCGGGCCCGACTGGGGACGTGTATGCAGAGGACCTCAAGCGGCGTGCAGCGGAAAGGGAGTAGGACCGTGGGGGGCCCTGGCCGACGCGTCAGGCGGGCCTGCCCTGGCGGCTCTCCGTCGCGCCCGCATCCTGGGTGAGGGTACTTGGCGGCAGGACCTGGGCCCGGTTCCGCTACAGCGTATGGACATCGTTCAGGAAGCGATACCGCATTGGCGACGAATTCAGCGAGTGGTGCGCAGAATCGATGAGGTGGCACTCACCATGAAACTCACCCTCGGCGGCGACAGGAATGGCACGGTCACAGACCAACCGCTGCACATCCCCCCACGTTTCGACTTCCCGGGCCAATGCGTGCGCATCGCGGAGTACGCCGACGTGGTGGAATGGCAGCGGTTCCTCGCGGCGACCTTCGGCAGCCAGGAATGGCTCTGGGACGATCCTGACGAACTCCGGTTCGACCCGGAGAGCTTGGAGCTGGTCGGCGCCGGATTCCGTCTGCCCTACGAATCCGCTCCGGCTGAAGAGTGTGCCCGCGTTCCCACCACGCCTCCCGTCCGCCCGGGCGGTCTTCGCGCGGATGAGGCCCGGGACTTCCACCTGGAGACGACCTCCGAACTCTGCCGCGCCCCCGGGGACACCGCACTGACCTGCCTGCGCGACCTCGACGTGCTCGACGAGCCACTGGAAGCCCGCATCGGCATCGCCCCCGACGTCGCACTCCTCGTCCAGCACGGCACCGTCGTCGGCTGGAGCCTCACCGACCCCGTGCGGTACCTGACCAGCGGCTTCACCCCCACCAGTCCCCACCCTCCCGCCTCGGCCACCCGCCTCCTGTTCACCGCATGCATGGACATCGTCACCACCCCGGTGCTCGATGAAGTGCGGGAACGGAAACCCTCCGCCCTCTCCCACCTCCGCGCCGTCCACGAAGCCCTGCGCGCACAGCACGAGGACCGTCACCGCGTCGAAGCCCTGCTCTCCCCCATCGCCGACTTGGCCGAGGACTACGGAAACTGGTGACAGCAGCCGCAGGGCGGGGCCACCCCAGTCGCCTTCACCCGCCGCACCGAGTCCGGCTGCACCCCCGGACGGTTCCTCAGCCCGTCGTGGACCTCCACCGTCGACGAACGGCTGGAAGTGGACCCCGTCGGCTTCCTTCACGTCGCCGCCGACGGCCTGCTGATCCCGTATCCGCACCGGCCCCCGGCATCCCGACCCGCCCCGAATCCGACACCGGCCGCTCTCCCCGGCGGGACGGCGGAGACTGCCGAGGTCCGCCGGCACCGGGCCCACACCTACCGCCCGGACGGCCACCTCACCGCCATGGACGACCCCATGGCCGGCGGCCTACGCCGTTTCGGCCTCGACCCGGCCGGCCGGGTGACAGCGGTCCACGCCACGAACTGGACCGAGTGCTACGACCCCTTCGGCCGCCGCACCGCCAAACAACGCCTCACCCCCGACGGCACCACCGCCGAAGAAACCCTCTTCACCTGGGACGGCACCACCCTCGCCGAACAGACCACCACCTCCCCCGACCTCCCCCACCCCGTCACCCTCACCTGGGACCACGACGGCCACCGCCCCATCACCCAAACCGAACGCATCACCGCCACCGACGCACCCCAGCACGTCATCGACACCCGCTTCTTCGCCATCATCACCGACCTCGTCGGCACCCCCACCGAACTCATCGACACCACCGGCGACATCGCCTGGCACACCCGCACCACCCTCTGGGGCACCACCACCTGGCCCCGCCACAGCACCACCTACACCCCCCTCCGCTTCCCCGGCCAGTACCACGACCCCGAAACCGGCCTCCACCACAACTACTACCGCCACTACGACCCCGAAACCGCCCGCTACACCAGCATCGACCCCCTCGGCCTCGCTCCCGCACCGAATCCCCTCGGCTACGTGGACAACCCGAACACCGCGTCGGACCCGCTGGGGCTGATGCCCAAGTACCCGAAGGAGGAGAAGGCACAGAAGCGGATCGACAAGATCTTGGACGGCATCGTGGAGAGGGCAGAGAACGGCGGGTTCAAGAAACACGCCGATTACCACGGGGACACGGGGCACGCCTTCACCGACGAACGAGTCCTGGAAATCCTGAAGAACCCCGATGCCGTGTACCAGTCATCGGGCCAAGCAGGAAACTTCCTCTTCCGGAAGGACAATGACATTGCCGTGGTGTACGGGCCCGGCTCCAAGCAGGGCCAGGCCATCACGGCGTACGGAGAGTCGGGCATCAAGGGTGAATCCGGTGCGAGGGCGCTCGGTGGCAGTCCGTCGGACCCTGGTAAGCCGGTTACCCACGAGGACATCGTGGAGGGCAGGATCCCTGGCAAGTTCGGCAATCTGGCCCCGGGAGTGCAGATCAGATGAGGCAGGAATGACCATGAAACTGTCGTTCGACGGCGACTGGCGTGCAACGGTGACGGACGATCCGCTGCACACCACCCCTCGCTTCGCAGGCGACTCCGTGCGCGTCATGGACTATGCGGACGTGATGGAGCGCGAGCGGTTCGTCGCGCGTAGCTTCGGTAGCCAGCACTGCCTGTGGGATACGCCTGACGTCTTCCGGTTCGACCAGGACAGCCGGCAGCTGGTCGGGGCCGAACTCCAGATGCCGTATGTGTCCGCGAACGCCGAGACCTTCGCCGGCGTTCCCGTCATGCCCGAGGTTCGCCCGGGCGGGCTCCGTGCGGACGAGGTCCGGGACTTCCGCCACGAGTTGTGTACGGTGCTATGCCGGGCTCCCGGCGATGCCGTGCTGGCCTGCCTCCGTGACCTCGACGTCCTCGACAGACCCATGGATGCCTGCGTCGGCATCGCACCCGACGTGGCGCTTCTCGTCCAGGACGGCGCAGTCGTCGGCTGGAGCCTCACCGACCCCGCGCGGTACCTGACCACCGTGTACACCGACCCCGACCCGGCTCCTCCCTCCCCGGCCACCCGTCGCCTGCTCACCGAGTGCCTGGACCTTGTCACCTCGCCGCTGGTGGACGACGTAGTGGACGGTGAACCCGCCGCCCTGACCCGCCTCCGGGCCGCCGACGAGGCTCTGCGCGCCCAGCACGAGGACCGGCACCGGGCCGACACCCTGCTCGACCTGATTGCCACTTACGTGGAGGACTACGGGACGTGATCGTGAACCGGGCGGCGGCGCCCGGTCCCCAAGAGCTCGTAACACGATCATGTGCGTGTCCTCTTGAGGCGTCTCCAGCAGATCAGGCTGCAAGCCAACGAGACGAAGGCGTCGTGGAGTTCGGTGCGGCGTTCCCAGCGGACGGCGAGACGCTTGAAGTGATGGAGGAGCGCGAAGGTCTGCTCGACGACGTAGCGGAGCTTGCCCATCCCCTTGATGTTCGGGCAGCCCTTGCGCGAGATGACAGGCAGGATCCGTCGCTTGCGTAGCGCGTCCCGGTTCGGGTTCCAAGCGCCGCCCCGACGAGGTGGAATGGTGACGACAGGGCTCCGTACCCGAGTTACCGACGCCCGGCGACGAACCGGGCGAACGCACACGAACGGCAAGATCGGTTAGGGTCGCCGGGGCGATGCCGGCACCTCGCGCCGCACGGACTGGCGCATGTGGTCTCATCGGCCGCACATCGACGGTGTGGTTCGCGGAGGCGCCGGCAGGGACCAGGAAGACTCACGCACCACGGCTACCTCGCGGCGACGCACAGTCCGGAAATTTCCCATCTGCACGGAGGAGAACGCATGCGGTCGGTCGTTCCCGACTATCTGGCCGAGGTCCTGGGAGATGTCGAGCCGGACACCTCCGGAGAGCCGGCCGGGTACATCCCCGAGCTGGCGGCGGCGGATCCCGACCGCCTCGGGGCGGTCTTCGCGACCGTCGACGGCAAGGTCTACGGTGCCGGTGACGTCGACACCGAGTTCACGATCCAGTCGATCTCCAAGCCGTTCGCCTACGCTCTGGCCCTGTCGGACCGCGGATTCGGTCCCGTGCTCGCCAAAGTCGGTGTCGAGCCCTCGGGAGAGGCGTTCAACGAGATCTCCCTCGAAAGCGATACCGGACGCCCCCGCAATCCCATGATCAACGCCGGTGCGATCACCACGCACGCGCTGGCCGGCTCGGAGGGCATGAATCCGGCGGAGCGCCTGGAACGCGTGGTCCAGGGTCTTTCGGCGTTCGCCGGCCGCCGGCTGGCGGTGGACGAGTCGGTGTACGCGTCGGAGATGGAGCACGCGCACCGCAATCTCGCCATCGCCCATATGCTCCGCAGCCACGGCATCCTCGCCGAGGACCCGACGGCCGTCGTCGACGGCTACACCCGCCAGTGCTCCCTGCTCGTCACCACGCGGGATCTGGCCATGATGGCCGCGACCCTGGCCAACCGCGGGGTCAACCCGCTCTCGGGCGAGCAGGTGATTCGCGAGCCGGTGGTGCGCCAGGTGCTGAGTGTCATGTCCACCTGCGGGATGTACGACGCGGCCGGTGACTGGGCGACCCAGGTCGGCATTCCGGCGAAAAGCGGCGTGGCCGGAGGCCTGATCGGCGCGCTGCCCGGCCAGATCGGCATCGCCACCTTCTCGCCACGGCTGGACGTCCACGGGAACAGCGTGCGCGGGGTGTCCCTCTTCGAGCGGTTCTCCTCCGACATGGGACTGCATGTGATGGAGGTCCCGGCCCCCGCGCGCGCGGTCGTGCGGTCGAACCACGTCGTGGGCGGCGGAGCGGAGGCGCTCCGGGTCCTCCAGCTGCAAGGCGGGATCGGTTTCGCCGCGGCCGAGAAGGTGGTCCGGGAGTCCGTGGAGACCGCTCCCCGGGAGCTCGGGGTGGCCCTGGACCTCACGATGGTCCATTCGATCGATGACGTCTCGCGGCGCATGCTGCTGGAGATCGTCCGGCGGCTCACGCTGGACGGGCACGAGGTCTACCTCGTCGACCCGGAAACGCTCGTGCCCGATCCCGACCCCGGTGACGGGGGCAGGGTCACCGTCGTCGGCCGTGTGGAAGAGGCGGTGATCGCGCTCCGCGAGGCGGTCGAGGGCGAGGGCCGCCCCGCGCGGGAGGGCAAGGGCTGACGCGGGAACGGCGGGACCCGGCGCCCGCGTTCGCGCACCGGCCTCGCTCCGTCGCGTAAGGCCCCCGGGGATTCGCGCGGGGAGTTCCTGGGACCGCTGGAGTGCGGAGGACGCCCCTCGCGGGCAGCGCGCGGATTCCCGTCGCCGCGGACGGGTACCGCCGGGCCTCGCCGGGCTGCGGCGCTCTCGTGCAGCCCGGCGAGGCAGGGCAGGAAGCCGGGAGATCCGCTCTTCCCCGGGCCCGCCCGGCGCTCGGAGGCCCGACCGGCGGCAGCGCGGGCCGGGCGCGGGTTCCTGCGGTGCGCGGCGGCCGCTGATCGTCCCGGGCACGCGGCCGGCAGGTCACGACGAGGCGCGGAGCCCCGGGTCACGGAGCCCGGGCGGCACAGCCCCGGGCGGGCGTTGTCCGCCCGCCCGGCGCCGGCCGGCCCGGGTCAGCGTCCGGCCCGGATGCTGTCGATGACGCGGGTCCAGTTGTCGCCGCCGTGGCCGTTGACCGTCGCGCGCCGGCGGATGGGCGGTCGGCGGATCAGTATCAGGGGATCGCGGATCAGGCGCGGGCGAAGACCGGCCGGACCAGGCGGATCGGGCGCAGCCGGGAGATCAAGCCCGCCCTCCGGGCCGGTCCCGTTGCGGTCCGCCCAGGGCCCCACGGTCCACCGGGTAGGCCGCTTTCCTGTCCGTTCGGGCAGGCCCCCGCGCGCCGCCCGGCCTCGGCCGAAGCGCCTCGCGCACCGGCGAGTTGTCCGGGCGGGGCAGGGCGGCGGGGGCCCGTTGACATGATCAGAACCAGAGTCCAATCATGGGCACATATCGGCCCCATGGACCACTCACGTATCTGTCACCTCAGCCGCCCCACGAAGTCTCTCGTTCCCCGCACGGCAGAAGGGCCGCACTTGTCGGCGACACACGCACCCGTCCCCCGCTCCCCCGAGCTCTCCCCCCGGGACTCCGCTCCCGGAATCCGCCCGCCGCTGTCCTCCGGCCAGCAGCGGCTGTGGGCCCTCTCCCAGACGGAGGGCGCCGAGACGGCGTACAACGAGCCCCTGTCGTTCCACCTCCACGGCCCGCTGGACCGGACGCTGCTCGCCCGGGCGCTGGATCTGCTCGCCGCGCGGCACGAGCCGCTGCGCACCCGGTTCGTCCCGGTGGACGGCGAGGCCCGGCAGGAGATCGCGCCCGTGGCGGCGGGCTACCCCCTCACGGTGGAGGACTTCAGCGGGGAACCCGACCCGGAGGCGCTGCTGGCCGAGGCCCAGCGCGCGGAGTGCGAGACCCCGTTCGACCTGAACGGCGGGCCGCTGGCCCGCGGGCGGCTGATCATCCTGCGCGACCCCCGGCGGACGGGGCGGTCCCCAGGCTCAGCGGAATCACGCCGCCCGGAGCAGCCGCACCACGCTCTCCTGCTGACCTTCCACCACGCCGTGGTCGACGGCGGGTCCATGGAGATCATGCTGCGCGAACTGGGCGCGTTCTACGGGGCCCTGCTCCGCGGCGAGGCGGACCCGCTGCCCCCGCTCACCACCTCGTTCTCCGCCCACTGCCGGCGGCAGCAGGAGTGGGCGGAGAGCCCCCGGGCCGCCGCGCAGGCGGACTTCTGGACCCGCTACCTGGAGGACGCTCCGGCGCTGCTCCCGCTGCCCACGGACCGGCCCCGCCCCGCGCGCCCGAGCCACCGGGGCGGCCGGGTCGGAGTCCGGATCTCCCCGGAGGTCACCACGGCGCTGCGGGCGGTGGCCCGCGAGCAGCGGTGCACCCTCTTCGCGGCCGTGCTCACCGGCTGGCATCTGCTGCTCTCCCGGCTCTCGGGTGAGTCGGACACCGTGGTGGGCATCCCGGTGGCGGGGCGCCGCGGCCCCGGCGCCGCCGAGCTGGTCGGGTTCTTCGTCAACTCGCTCGCGCACCGGGCCGACCTGTCCGGGGACCCGACGGGCGCCGAGGCACTCGCCCGCGTCCGCGCCTCCCTCCGGAGCGCGCTGGACCATCAGGACCTGCCCTTCGAACGGGTGGTGACCGCCGTCAACCCGCGGCGGAGCCTCTCCCACGGCCCGCTCTTCCAGACCATGCTCGCCTGGGGCACCTCCCGCAAGGACCTTCTCGACCTCGACGGGGTCCGGGCCGAGCCGCTCGCCATCGAGGTCGCGCCCGCCAAGTTCGACCTCACCCTGTCGCTCCACGAGGAGGACGGGGGGATCGGCGGGTATCTGGACTACGCCCGCGACCTGTTCGACGAGGACACGGCGCGCCGGCACGCCCGCCGTCTGACGCGGATCCTGGAGCAGCTGGCGGCCGGCCCCGGGCGGAGCGCCGCGGACTTCGACCTGCTCGACGAGCGGGAACACGAGGAACTGCTGGCGCTGGGCAGCGGCCCGGTCACCGGCCCGCCGGAGACCGGCCTGCTGGAGTTGTTCGACCGGCAGGTGCGGGAGCGGCCGGACACGGCCGCCGTCGTGGCCGGGGACACGCGGCTGGACTACGCCGCGCTCGACCGGCGCGCCAACCGGCTCGCCCACTCCCTCCGGGCGCGGGGGGCCGGCCCCGGTGACGTCGTCGGGCTGCACTGCGGCCGCACGGTGGAGCTGCTGGTGGGCATCTGGGGCATCCTCAAGGCGGGCGCCGCGTACCTGCCGCTCGACCCCGGCCAGCCGGCCGGCCGGCTGGCGGTGATCGTCGAGGAGGCCGCGCCGCGCCTGGTGCTGAGCGACGCCGGGACGCCGCCCGGGGACTGGCTGCCGCTGACCGGGGTGGAGCGGGAGCAGGAACGCGAGGACTCCCCCGGGGTCGAGGTCCGCCCCTCCCACCTCGCCTACGTCATCTACACCTCCGGCTCGACCGGCCGCCCCAAGGGCGTGGCGGTCCCGCACGGCAATGTCGTCAACCTCGTGGAGAACTGGCTGGCCACGTACGGGGCCACGGCCGGTGAGGCCTCCTCGGCCTGGGCGAGCATCGGCTTCGACGCGTCCGTGCAGGAGCTGTTCGTGCCGCTCACCACGGGTGCCACCGTGCACCTCGTGCCCGAGCGCCTCCGGGGGGATCCGGCGGAGCTGATGGACTGGCTGCGCGCGCACCGCGTCGTGCACGCCTGGCTGCCGGCGGCGTACATCGCGTGGATCGACGAGAACCCGGAGGAGCGGCTGCGCGGCCTGGCGCTGCGTCAGGTGGCGACGGGCGCGGAGCCGCTGCCGGAGGCGGCCCTGCACCGGATGCGCCAGGTCCTGCCCGGCCTGCGGATCTGTTACGTCTACGGGCCCACCGAGACCACGGTCTACAGCATCACCCACAACGAGCCGCGGGACGTGGACGGCAGGTGCCCGATCGGCCGGCCCGTACGGAACACCCGGATCCATCTGCTGGACCGGCGGCGCCGGCCGGTGCCGCGCGGGGTCACCGGTGAGGTCCACATCGGCGGGGCCGGGGTGGCGCAGGGGTATCTGAACCGGCCCGACCTGACTGAGGAAAGGTTTCTGCCCGATCCGTTCCGCCCCGGCGAACGGCTCTACCGCACCGGGGACCTGGCCCGGCTGCTCCCCGACGGGAACTTCGAGTTCGTCGGCCGCGCCGACGACCAGGTCAAGCTCCGCGGCTTCCGCATCGAGCCCGGTGAGATCGCCGCGGTGCTGCGTGAACTCCCCGGCGTCTCGGAGGCCGCCGTGCTGGCCGACCGCGGCGAGGGCGGGGAGCCCCTGCTGGTGGCGGGCGTGGCGCGGGCGGAGGGGCCGCCCCTGCTCCCCCACGAGTGGCGCGCCGCCCTGGCGGACCGGCTGCCGGACTACATGATCCCCGCCCTGTTCGCGGAGTTCCCCCGGCTGCCGCTCAACCGCAGCGGCAAACTGGACCGCCGGGCCCTGCTCGAACGCGCCCGCGAGGCGTCTCCCGGCCAGGTCAACGCCCGGGCCCCGCGCGACGGGGTCGAGATGGCCCTGTACCGGATCTGGCGGCAGGTCCTCCTCCACCCCGGCATCGGGATCATCGACGACTTCTTCGCCGTCGGCGGCACCTCGCTGTCCGCCATCAAGGTCGCCCATCTGATCCAGGAGGAGTTCGGCCGGCACCTGCCGATCCGTGAGGTGCTGGAGCACCCCACGATCGAACGGCTGGCGGCCCGCGTCCGCGAGGGGGCGCCGTCCCGGCCCGGCGACTCCCTGATCGAGTTCCGCGCCGGCGGCGACGGCCCCGGGCGGGTGGTGTGCGTCCATCCGGCCGGTGGCACGGCCTTCTGTTATCTGGGGCTGGCCACGGCGCTGCCCGAGGGGATCGCCGTCCACGGTGTCCAGGCACCGGGGATCGAGCCCGGCCAGGAGCCGCTGCCGTCCGTGGAGGCCATGGCGGAGCACTACCTGACGCTCCTGCGGCCCGCGCCGGAGGAGCCCCTGGTGCTGTGCGGGCTGTCCTACGGCGGGCTGGTCGCGCACGAGATGGGACGCCGGCTCGCGGCCGGCGGTCACCGGCGGACCGCCGTGGTCCTGCTCGACACGCACGGCACGGACGACGAGACGCGGCGGGCCGCGTTCGCCCCGGTCGGCGCGGACGAGTTCCGCGAGAAGCTGATCCGCTTCAACGGCATGTACCCGGGCATCGACGACGCCCAGATCGACCGGTACTTCCGGACCTACAACCACAACCGGGCCGCGGCCCGCGACCACACCCCCCGGCCGACGGACGCCCCGCTGCTGCTCGTCCAGGCGGACGCGGAGGCCGAGGACGCCGCCGGGGCGGCCGCGGCCGAGGCGGAGCTGCGCCGCTTCTGGCAGGACCGGGCCCGCGGCGGCTTCCGGGTGGAGCGGATCGACGGCGGCCACTGGGATGTGCTGGAGGGCGAACGCGTGCCGCTCATCGCCGGGCTGATCACCGGCGAACTCGAACGGCTCGGCGCCCGGCGCCCGGAACCCACCACGCGGGGGGCATGATGCGGACTTCCACCACCCCGGCCGGCCTCGCCCGCGCCGTCCACGAGCAGACCCTGCGCACCCCGGACGCCCCGGCGGTGAGCGACGGCCCGCGGGTCCTGAGCTACGCCGGCCTGGACGCGGCGGCGGCCGGCATGGCCGCCGCGCTGCTCCACCGGGGGGTGCGCCCCGGGGACGCGGTCGCCGTGGGCCTGCCCCGGTCCTGGCGGCTCGTCTGCGTGATGCTGGGGGTCCTCCGGCTCGGCGCCCGCGTCGTCCCGCTGGACCTCCAGAGCCCCCCGGAGCGCCGCGACCACATCCTCACGGACTCCGGCGCGGTGGCGTTCGTACACGCGGGCGAGGGGCCGCACGGCCTGCCGCCCGGCGTCACGCCCCTGCCCGCGGACAACCTCCTGACGGCCGGCCGGGACACCGGCGGCCCGCTCCCTCCCCCCGCCGGCGGCCCGCCGGACTCCTTCGTCTTCTACACCTCGGGAACGACGGGCCGCCCCAAGGGCGTCACGGTGCCCGACGCGGGCATCCTGCGGCTCGCCGAACCCGGCTACCTCCGCCTGGAGCCCGGCGCGCGCTACGCCTGCCTGGCCAACCCCGCCTTCGACGCGCTGAGTTTCGAGGTCTGGGTCCCGCTGCTGACCGGCGGCTGCTGTGTCGTCCTGGCCGACGCCGACCTCCAGACCCCGGAGCGGCTCGCCGAGGTCCTGCTGCGTGAGCGCGTCGACACCGCCTTCGTGACGACGGCCCTGTTCAACGCCGTCGTCGACGCGGTCCCCGGCTGCTTCGCGGGCCTCGGGCAGCTGCTCGTCGGCGGGGAACAGCTCAACAGCCGCCTGATCCGCTCCTGGTACCGCCACAACGCCGGCAGCGCCACCCGGCTCCACAACGTCTACGGGCCGACGGAGTGCGCCACCTTCGCCCTCTGCCACCCCGTACCGCGCGACTTCGACGCCCCGGTGGTGCCGGTCGGCAGGCCCCTGCCCCGGACCGGCGCGCTCGTCGCGGTCCCCGGCACCACCCGGCCGGCCGAGCCCGGCGCCGTGGGCGAACTCCTGCTCACCGGGGCGGGGCTCGCCACCGGCTACCGCAACCTGCCGGAGGAGACCGCGCGCCGCTTCGTGCCCGCACCCGGGCCGGACGGGGCGGAGGAGCTCCACTACCGCACGGGCGACCTGGTCCGGCTGAACGAGCGGGGCGACATCGAGTACGTCGGGCGGGCCGACCGCCAGGTCAAGGTCCGCGGGTTCCGGGTGGAACCCGGTGAGCTGGAGCAGCGGATCCTCGCCCATCCCGCCGTCCGCCAGGCCCATGTCTCCGCCCCCCGGGACGGCGCCGGCGGACCGGTCGAACTCGTCGCCCACCTCGTCGTGGAACCCGGGCTGACCTGGGAGGACTTCGACCGGCACCTCGCCGCCGCACTGCCCGCCTACATGCGCCCGCACCGGCTCCACCGGGTGGACGCGCTGCCGCTGACGGCCAACGGCAAGGTCGACGAGGCCGCTCTGCTGGACCGCACCGACCCGCCCTGGCGGCCGGACGGCGGCGGTGGGGACGGCGGTCGTGCCGGTGCCGGTGCCGGTGCCGGTGGGGACGGTGCCGGTGACTCCGCCGACCCGGTCCTGCGGGAGCTGCTGGAGCTGGCCGGCCGGATCCTGCGGATGCCGGATCTGCGGCCGTCCGACACCTGGATCGCCTGCGGCGGCGACTCCCTGAAGGCGCTGCGGCTGCGGTTCGAGATCCGGCGGCGCTGGGGGTTCGATCCGCCGCAGAGCCTGGTCCTGGGCGGCGACATGGCCGCGCTGGCCCGGGCCGTCGCGGACGCCCCGGAGCACGGCGCGCCCGCGTACCCGGCCGTCACCGCGGCCGGCGGGACGTCCGCCCCCGCGACCGGTGAACAGCAGCGCCTGTGGCTGATCCAGCAGCGCTCGCCCCACTCCCGCGCGTACGACGTCCGGTTCGCCTTCGCGCTGGAGGGCCGGATCGACCTCCCGGCGCTGCGCCGGGCGCTGCGCCGGCTGGTCGCGCGCCACCCCGCGCTGCGCACCGGCTTCGAGCCGTCGGCGGAGGGGCTGTCGCAGGTGGTGGGCGAGGCGTACGACCCGTGGGAGGAGCCGGCGGAGACGGCCCCCCAGGCGTCCGCGGTGCGGCAGGCCGCTGAACAGGGGCCCGCCCCGGCGGAGGGCGCGGACGGGCAGGCCGCTCAGGAGGCGTTCTTCGCGGTCCCGTTCGACCTGTCGCGCCCCCGGATGCTGCGGGCGTGCCTGCTGCCGTCCGGCGAGGGCGGGACGCTCCTCCTCCATCTGCACCACATCGCCGTCGACGGCTGGTCGGTCAACGTCCTGCTGGACGACCTGTCGGAGGAGTACACCGCGGCGCTCACCGGCGACGGGCCGGACCGCCCGGCGGCCGGCACGGCCGGCCCGGCGAGCGGGGCGGCGCCCGCGGACGGTGGCACGGGCCACCCCGGGGACGGCACTGCCGCGCCGGACCCCGCCCCCACCCCGCTGGACTTCGCCCCCTGGCAGCGGCAGTGGCAGGCCGGCCCGGACTACGCCGCCCGGCGCACCGCGCTGCTGGCCCACTACGCCGAGGCGGCCCCCGCGGCGCCGGACGCCCCGCTCCGGCCCGTCTCCCCTCCCCCCGCGGCGGGCTCCGCGGCCGCCGGCCTGCTCCATGTCTCCCTGGACGCCGGACGCCGCGCGGCCCTCGACCGGCTCTGCGCCGACCTGGGCCTGACGCGTTTCCAGGTGCTGCTCGGCGTCTACGCCTGGGCGCTGTACGGGGTGACCGGCCACACCGGGCTGCGGATCGCCGCGCCGGTCGCGGGCCGCCCCGTGCGGGAGTTCGAGCGCAGTGTCGGCATGTTCGCCAACACGGTGCTGCTGCCGCTGAGGGTGGCGCCGGAGGCGGATCTCCGCCAGGAGCTGGCGCGGCTGGGCCGCGACGCCGGGGCGGTGCTGGAGCGGCAGGACGTCGCGCTGGCCGATGTCCTGCGCGGGCAGGGCGCCACGGCCGGATCCGGTACCCCGTTCGACTTCCTCTTCGTCCTGGAGAACACGGACTTCACGGCGCTGCGGCTGCCCGGCTGCGCGTCCGCCCCGCGGTGGCCCGCGCCGGCCGGGGCCAAGTGCCCCATGACGCTGTCGGTGATCGAGCGCCCCGAGGGCCTGGACTGCCTGTGGGAGTACGCGGCCGAGCACTTCTCCGCCGCGCGGGCCGAGGCGGCGGCCGGCCTCTTCCGCGACGGGCTGGACGCCCTCACCGGGGACGGCCCCACCGGGAACGGCCCCGCCACCCCGGCCGGCCTGGCCACCGCATACCGGCACGCACTGCCCGAGCCGGGGCGCGGCGCGGCGCCCGCGCCGGCCTGGACGACGATCGCCGAGGGCTTCGCCCGGCAGGTCGCGCGGACCCCCGGCGCGCCGGCGCTGATGACCACCGGCGGGCCGGTGGACTACCGCACGCTGGACGCCTGGGCGGCGGCGCTCGCCGCCGAACTGGCGGACGCGGTCCCGCCCGGCCCCGGGCGGCCGTGCCACGTGGCCCTGTTCATGGAACCGTCCGCCGAGCACGTGGTGGCGCTGCTCGCGCTGGCCCGGCTGAACGTGACCGCCGTGCCGCTGGACCCCTCGTACCCGCCCGCGCTGCTGCGGCAGATCCTGGCGCGGACGGCCCCGTTGTGCGTGCTGCTGCCGCCGGGTGACGCCTCGGCGTTCGACGCCGTCGATCCCGGGGGCGTGCCGCGCCGCACGGTGCTCCTGCCTCCGGCAGACACGGCAGACACAGCCGGCGGGAGCGCGCCCCCCGTCTTCCCCGCCCACCCCTTCCATCAGGGGACCCGGCCGCTGTACACGCTGTTCACCTCCGGGTCGACCGGTGTGCCCAAGGGCGTCCGCGTCTTCGACCGCACCCTGTGCAATCTCCTCCAGTGGCAGGAGGGCGCGGGCGGCCTCGGCGGTCCCGCCGCGACACAGCAGTTCTCCATGCTCTCCTTCGACGTGTCGTTCCAGGAGATCTTCTCCACCCTGTGCTCCGGCGGCTGCCTGCACCTCGTGGAGCCGGGCCTGCGCCAGGACGTCCCCGCGCTGCTGGACCGGCTGGAGTCGGCCGGTATCGAACGGATCTTCCTGCCGTTCGTGGCACTCCAGATGCTCGCCGAGCACGGCGCCCACCTGGGCCGCCACCCCTCCCGCCTCCGGGAGGTGGTGACCGCCGGCGAGCAGCTGGTCTGCACCGACGCGATCCGCCGCTGGTTCTCCGGCATGCCCGGCTCCCGGCTGTTCAACCACTACGGGCCGACGGAGACCCATGTCGTCAGCGGGCTCCGCCTGGACGGCGACCCGGCACGGTGGCCGGACACCCCCGCCATCGGCGGGCCCGTCGCGGGCGCGCTCCTGCTGGTCACCGACGAGGCGGGGCTGCCCGTGCCGCCGGGCTGCCCGGGCGAGCTGCTCATCGGAGGGGTGGTGGACGCCCCCTGCTACCTGGACGACGACCGGCTCAACGCCGAGCGGTTCACGCGGCTGCCGGGGCGGGAGGGCGTATTCTACCGCAGCGGGGACCGCGCCCTCTTCGGCCCGGACGGCTTCCTGCACTTCCTGGGCCGCGCGGACGACCAGATCAAGCTGAGCGGCCACCGGCTGGAGCTGGGCCAGGTCGAGGCGGCTCTGCTCAGCCATCCCGCGGTCGTGGGGGCCGTCGTGGCCGTGACCGGCGGGAAGCTCGTGGCCTCCTTGCAGTGCCGGGGGGCGGCTCCCTCGCCGGCCGCCCTGCGGGAACATCTGGCCGGGCTGCTGCCGGCGCATGTGCGCGTCGACCGGTTCCGGCTGCTGACGGAGCTGCCCCGCACCCCGAGCGGCAAGCTGGACCGGGACGCCGCCCTGCGCGCGCCCGCCGTGGAACCGGCGGAGGAACCGCGTTCCGGCGCCGCCGGGGGCCGCCCGGCCGGCCCGGGCCACGGCACCGCCGTGCCCTCCGCCGGCGCCGGCTCCGCCACCGCGTCCGCCCCGGCGCCGTCCGCGCGGGAGGACGAGCTGCTCGCCGCGTTCGAGGAGGCGACGGGGATCGCCATCGGGGCCGACCGGACGTTCTTCGAGGCGGGCGCCACCAGTCTCGACCTGATGCGCTTCCACCTGCGCTGCACCACCGTCCTCGGGCTGCGGATCACCATCGCCGAACTCTTCGAGCACGTCACCGTCCGCCGGCTCGCCCGCGCCCTCGACCGCGCGGACCACACCGACCCCGCCGACCCCACTGACCCCGCCGGCCCCGCCGGCCAGGCAGACCCCGCCGGCCGGGCCCGCCGGGCGTCGCCGGCGCCGCGGGAGGAACCGTCCCCCGGGGCGGGGCACCCCGGGCCGGCCGGCGAGCCGATCGCCGTCGTGGGGATGGCCGTGCGCGCGCCGGGCGCCGGGGACCTGGCCGCCTTCTGGGAGCTGGCCACCTCGGGACGGAGCGGCATCGAGTACTTCGAGGCGGCCGAGGGACTCGTCGGCGCCCGCAGCCAGATGGACGGGCTGCTCGCCTTCGACCCGGACCGCTTCGGCATCAGCCGGCAGGAGGCCCGGCTGATGGACCCCCAGCAGCGGCACATCCTGATGGCGTGCGCGGAGGCCCTCGCCCACGCGGGCATCGCCGACCCCGGCGCCGCGCGCGCCGGACTCGTCGTGGGCGCGGGTGAGAACACCTACTTCCAGGCGCTGCTCCGGGAGGCCGACCCCGCGACGCTGCCCGACGGCTTCCAGCTCGCCCTCCACCACGAGAAGGACTACCTCGCCACCAAGACCGCCTACCACCTCGGGCTCACCGGGCCGGCCCTCACCGCCCAGACGGCGTGCTCCAGTTCGCTGGTCGCCGTACACCTCGCGGCGGGACTGCTGCGGCAGGGGGACGCCGGGGTGATGCTCGCGGGCGGGGTCCTGGTCGACCTCTCGCTGTCCGGGGGGTACCGCCACCGCCGGCAGCACATCTTCTCCGCCGACGGCCACTGCCGTCCCTTCAGCGACGACGCGGACGGCACCGTCGGGGGCAGCGGCGTCGGAGTGCTCGTCCTCAAACCGCTCACCCGGGCACGGCGGGACGGGGACACCGTCTACGCGGTGCTCACCGGCTCGGCGGTGAACAACGACGGCGCGGACAAGCTCAGTTTCAGCGCGCCCTCCCGGGCGGGCCAGCGCGCGGCGATCCGCACGGCGCTGCGCCGCAGTGGCCGCGCGGGGCAGGACGTCGCCTATGTGGAGGCCCACGGCACCGGCACCCGGCTCGGCGACCCGGTGGAGGCGGACGCCCTGCGCCAGGCGCTCGGCGCGACGGAACCCGGCAGTTGCGCCCTCACCTCGGTCAAGAGCCAGATCGGCCATCTGGGCGCGGCCGCGGGGGCGGTCGGGCTGATCCGCGCCGCGCTCGCCGTCCACCACGGCGTCATACCGCCCACCCCCGGCTTCCGCGCGTTCAACCCGGAGATCGGGCCCGACCCGGCGCCGTTCTACGTCCCCCCGCGGGCCGTCCCCTGGCCGGCGGACCGGGAGCGGGTGGCCGGTGTGAGCAGCTTCGGCATCGGCGGTACCAACGCCCATCTGGTCCTGGAGGCGGGCACCCCGGCGGAGCCGGACCGGGCCGGCGGGGAGACCCCGCCGCTGCTCGTGCTCTCCGCCCACGGGGAGGCTGCCCTGCGCTCGGACGCGGCCCGCATCGCCGGCCATCTGGAACGCCGGCCCGGGACCTACCGGCAGGTGCTGCGCCACCTTCAGGCGGGCCGGACGCACGGGCGGCTGCGCGCCGCCACCCTCTGCTCCGGCCCGCAGGAGGCCGTCGCCTGGCTCCGCAAGGTGGCGGACGGCTCCGCCGAGCCGGTGACGGTTTCCACGGGCCGGGCCGCGGCGGAACCACCGCTGCCGGTGACGGGCCGGGAGGCGCCGGAGCTGGCCACCGCGTGGCTCGCCGGCCGGGTCCTCGCCTGGCCCGGGGGAACCGCGCAGGCGCCGTGGGACTTCCCGCCGCCCGCCTTCGACCTGGCCGACTACGCGTTCCCGCGGGCCGGGGCGGCGGGCGGGACACAGTCCCCGGCCGGGCCCGCACCGGCCGGGGAGGCACCGGCGGGCACGGCACCGGCCGGAGCGCCCGCCGCCGCGGCCCGGGCGGCAGCCGGACCCGAACGGACGGCCGGGCCCGGAGAGCCCCGCGAGCCCGAGCGCCCGGCGGGGACCGACGGGCCTTCCGCATCCGGGCGGGCCTCCGGGGCCGAGCGGCTCCCCGAGGCGGAGTGGCTGCACCAGCCACAGTGGGTCCGCCTGCGCCGCGCCCCGGCCGTTCCCCGCGCCGGCGGCTCCGGCGGCGGTCCCGCCGGTACCGAGGGTTCCGGCGGTGACCGCGGGCACCGCCCGCTCGTCGTCGTCGCGGCCGGCCCGGCCGACCCCGCCCTGGTGGACGTCCTTTCGGCCGGGGGACGGCGTGTGGTGTGGGTCGAGTGCTCCGGGCGGTCCGCCCGCACGGGGGCCGACCGCTTCGAGGCCGACCCCACCGACCCGGCCCATCTGCGCCGGGTACTCGACGCGCTGACCGAGGAGGGCTGCCCCGGCCTCGACTGGGCGCACACCCTGCCGCTCACGCTCGGCGGGCCGATGGGCCCGGCGGGTCTCGACCGGGCCTCCTGGGCCTGTCTGGACACCCCGGCCGCGCTGGTCCAGGCGGTGTCCGGCGGTCCGCGGACGGTGCCGGTCACTCCCTGGTGGCTCTCCTGGGGGGCGCGTCCCGTCCAGGGCGGGGTGAGCCGGCCGGAGGCCGCGCTGCTCGCCGGGGTCACCGAGGTGGCGCCCCAGGAGGGCGCCCCGCAGGGGCACTGGGCCGATCTCCCCGGCCCGGACGGCTGGGCCCCGCGCCTGGCGGGCCTGCTGGCCCTGGCGGAGACGGAGCCGGAGGGCCTGCCCCGGCAGCTGGCGCTGCGCCAGGGGTACTGGTGGGAGCAGGTCACACTGCCCGTGACCACGGCCGGGACGGATCCCGCGGCCCCGTGGCCGGCCGGGCACGGCGGTGACCACCTGATCCTCGGCGGCACCGGCGGGCTGGGCACCGGCATCGCCCGGTGGCTGCTCACCCACACCGCCGGGCGCGTCCTGCTGCTCTCCCGCCGGCCACGGCTCCCCGACGCCCTCGCACCGTGGGCGGCACGGGTGGAACTCGTCGCGGCCGACCTGGCGGACGAGCCCCTGGAGGACCTGGCCCGCCGCGTCACCGCCCGCACCACGGGCCTGGCCTCCGTCGTGCATGCGGCGGGGGTCGCCGCCGGCGGGCTGATCACGCGCCGCGACGCGGCCGGGATGCGCCGGGCCCTCGCCCCGAAGCTGCGGGGGGCGCTGCTCGTGGAGCGGCTCATCGGGGAACACCGGCCGCCGCTCGCGGTGTACTGCTCCTCCATGGCCGCGCACTTCGGCGGCGTGGGCCAGCTCGACTACGCCGCAGGCAACGCCTTCCTCGACGCCTTCGCCCACCACGACGCGCCGGAACAGGAAGACGGGAACGGGAGCGGGGAGAGAATTGGCGACGGCGACGGCGACGGCGACGGCGACGGCGACGGCGGCCGGGAAGCCGGGGAAGCCACCGCCCGGCTCACCCTCGCCTGGGACGTGTGGCGGGAGACCGGGATGGCCGTGGGCACGCTGCGGGAGGACCCGGCGCACCGGGCCCATCTCGCGGTGGGCCTGACCGTGGCGGAGGGGCAGCGCGTCTTCGCCCGCGCGCTGGACCTGGGGCTGCCGCACCTGCTCGTGTCCACCACGGACCTGGCGACCGCACGCGGGTTCTACACCCCGTCCGGGCGGCCGGCCGCCGCCCCGGCGGACACGCCGGCGGTCTCCCCCACCGCCACCGCCACCGAGGAGGCGCCACGCGAGGTGATCGCCGCCCGGCTGTGCCAGTGGCTCGGCGCCGACCACCTCGACCCGGGCGCCTCCCTGTACGACCTGGGGGCCGATTCACTGACGCTCATCAGTCTCATTGCCACCGTCGAGGAGGACTTCGGCGTCGAACTCGACCTGGCCGGCTTCAGCCATCAGGTCAGCCTCGACGAGATCGCCGGACACCTCGACGCGGCGCTTGCGGAGACGGCCCAGGAGGAGACGGCCCGGGCGGAGACGGGCGGGGCACACGCCGCGCCGGCCGTCCCGCTCGAGGTCTGGCAGGACGGCACCGGCCGCGACGTGGTGTGCCTGATCCATCCGGTGGGCGGGGACATCCAGGCCTACCGCTCCCTGGCCGCCGCGCTCGACCCCCGGCTGACGGTCGCCCTGATCAGCGATCCGGCCCTGCGCGACCCCGGCCACCCCCGGTGGAGCATCACCGAACGGGCGGAGCGCTATCTCGCCGCCGTGCGGGACCGCTTCCCCGGGAGCGGCCGGCGCCTGCATCTGACCGGCTGGTCCTTCGGCGCCTGGGTGGCCGCCGGGATGGCGGCCGCCGCCGAGGCGGCCGGGCACCCGGCCGGGTCGCTGCATCTGCTGGACCCGCCCTCCCCCGGCAGCGGAGCGGCGTACCAGGGGTACGACGAGGCGCAGCTGGAGGCGGTGTTCGCCGCCGAACTGGGCCTCGGCGGCGAGCCGGGACGCGCCGGCGACGGCAGCGGCGGTTCCGGCGCGCGGGAGCTCACGCGCTCCTACACCGAACGCCTCACCCGCTGCTGCCGGGACAACCTGCGGAGCATGGCGGATCACCAGCTGCCCCGCGTCGTCGCCACCCCCACCCGGCTCTGGCTCGCCGAGGAGCCCGTGGCGGGCCTCCCCGCGCTCGGTACCCCCGCCGAGCGGCAGGCCCTGTTCCGTCCCCACCTGCCACCCGGGTCACGGTGCACGACGCTCACCACCACGCATTACGGCCTGGTCCGCCCGCCGCACTCCGCCTCCGTGGCGGAGGGCGTCAACGCGGCGATCGCCGAGGCCGTCCCGGCGGGCTGACCCGTCCCGCCCGCGCACCGGCGCCTTCCGGCCGGTGCGCGGGCAGCGGACGGAACGGACGCTTTCCTCACCGCCCCGTCCCAACTCCGATCCGGCCTGAACCGCACCAGCTCGAACCGCCTTGACCCGACTTGACCCGCCTCCACCCATGCCGACCGACCACCGAGGAGTACCCATGGAGCCCTACGAACTCGACGCGCTCGAAGCCGTCACCACCAGGCCCCCGCGGGCCTACGAGCACATCTCGGTGGCGACCGTGACCCCCGTGATCGGCGCCGAGGTCGGCGGGGTGGACCTCGGCCGGCTGACCGACGCCCAGCTGGCCGAGATCAAGGCGGCGTTCCTCGACCACCATGTGCTGGTCTTCCGCGACCAGGACCTCACCACCGAGGACCACAAGCGGTTCGCCGGTCACTTCGGGGAGCTGCGGCCCGTCAACCCCCCGCCGCCCGAGGGCGACCCGTACGTCCTGGAGATCAAGACGAGCGCGGCGGCGGCCAACGTCGCCGGCAACGCCTGGCACGCCGACGGCACGGCGGACCTCGAACCGTCCCTCGGCTCGATGCTCCACATCACCGAGACCCCGGCGGGGGGCAGCGGCGGCGACACCCTCTTCGCCAACATGCACCTCGCCTACGAGATGCTGTCGCCCACGATGCGCGGCCTGCTCGACGGGCTGACCGCCATCCACGACGGCGCGCAGAGCTTCCGGGGCTACCAGGTGCCGCCGAACTACGAGATCCCGGTGAACGAGCACCCGGTGGTGGTGCGCCACCCCGAGACCGGCCGCCCGATCCTCTACGTCAACCGGGCCTACACCTCGCGCATCCCGCAGCTGTCGGCCGACGAGAGCGACGCCCTGCTCACCATGCTCTTCACCACCGTGGTGGAGCGCCCGATGCTCACCTGCCGGATCCGCTGGGCGCCGGGCACCCTGGTCTTCTGGGACAACCGGTGCGTGCAGCACCACGCTCTCTACGACTACTACCCGCACACCCGCTACGGCCGGCGGATCGCGATCAACGGCGGCCCCCTCAAGGGCTGAACGGGCCCGCCCCGGACGGCGGGGCGCCCGGCCCGCAGACGAGACGGGCGCCGGCGCCGGGCCGGCCGGGGTTCCCCGCCCCGGACTGCGGGGCGGGGGGCCGCGGCCGGGCCCCTCCGCCGTCCGAGTGGCGCGCCGTCGCCCGTAGCGGCCGAGCGGCCCGGGTACCGCCCCGAAGCGGCGGGCCCTGCCTCCCGGCGCACCGCGGCACCGCGTCATCGCGTCACCGGTCGTCCCGTCCTCGCGTCACCCGGTCGCCGCCGGAAGGATCAGCGACGACCGGAGTGGGGTGGGTGCGCCGTGACCGGCCGCCGGCGGGTGCCGGCCGGTCACGCAGCTCCCGGTGGCTGGGAGGCACCGGCGGCGCGGCGGTACTCCTCGTTGAGGCGCTGGGCCTCTTCGAGCTGGTCCTCGAGGATGACGATGCGGCAGGCCGCTTCGATGGGGGTGCCCTGGTCGACGAGCTCCCGGGCGCGGGCCGCGACCCGCAGCTGGTAACGGGAGTAGCGGCGGTGGCCGCCTTCCGAGCGGAGCGGGGTGATCAGCCGGGCCTCACCGATGGCCCGGAGGAAGTTGGGGGTGGTGCCGAGCATCTCGGCCGCGCGCCCCATCGTGTAAGCGGGGTAATCGTCGTCGTCGAGACGGCCGAAGGATTCGCCTGCTGTCATCTCACCTCTCTGCGGGCCTCTGCGGAACGGGTTGAGGGGCCCTGGCGCGGTACTGCCACCAGGGCCCCGAAGGAACTGCTACACCATCTGCCGGTCATCATGCCGTACCGGCCTACTTGTTCCGCAGGCCCATCCGATGGAGGACGGGGAGTGCGGGGATCGCGGATGCGTGACCGGAGACCACCTACCTGTCGATAGTCCTGCGGTACCCGGGCTCATCCTGCCCGCCCGGGCGATCCTGATGGCGAGGGAGTCCTCCATTCCTCTGGGCCGAACACCTGATCAACGGGTACCGCGAGGTACCGCGCAACTGCCGGGTACTGCCTGCGCCGCCGCATCGCCGGTGCGTCAGCGGCGGTCCTGCTCTCGGGGCCCCTCAGCACTGCGGGCCCCCGGTCCGGTCGTCAGTCCCGTCGCCGTCCTGCGACAACCGTGGCTTCGGTACTCCACGACCGGACCGTCCTGCGGGTACTGCCGCCCGGCAGTCCGTCTCTGCCGGGCCCTGCTCGATCTCGGGTACAAGAGAAACCATAACCATGCCGGTGCCGGATGTCTACTCTGCTCAGCATAGATTTTCCCCCACTCCTGGATGAGGTAACTCATCGCCGCCGCGGTATGACCGACCGGAGCGGGCCGGGCCCCGGAGGCCGGCCCCGGAGGCCGGGACGGGCGCTCGCCCACAGGAGGTGGCACCGCCGGTCGAGCGGCCCGGAGGGTGGCGAATACACTGTGCCTCGTGTCGATCCGTGACAAGCTGCTGCTTGATGTCGCCGCCCTGGTGGAATCCGGGCAGAGCAATCAGATGTCCCTGACCGTGGTCGCCGGTGGCGCCGTCATCACCGGCCGGCTGGCCCCCGAAGCGGTGTGGAGGCAGAGGGTGTCGGAGGTCCTGACGGATTCGAACCGCCTGGGCGCGTTCTCCTCCGTCTTCGAGGCCCCCCCGGCGGACGGCCCGCCGACGCATCTGCACTTCCATGTCGCCCGGATCCTCCAGGGCATGGTGGGCATCCCGGAGACGGGCGGGATGTACCGTGTCGCGATCGAGGACGTCAGCGCCTGGACGGTGGGCGACTTCAGCTACTCCGACCGCTGAGCGGCCACCCCGACGGGGGCCGGCTCCCCCGCGGCGCGCCCGGAGCGCCGGGAGGACTCGGCGTCCGGAACTCCGGGAACGCCTGGCCCACCCGGAACGCCGGAACGACCGGGGCACCCGCTGTCCCCGGAGCAACGGGGGACCCGGGAGAACCGGGACCGCACAGCACATGCGAGAGGGGCCCCGGCCGGCGCGCGCGCCGGCCGGGGCCCCTTCCCGTCGTGGATCTCAGATGTCGGCCCGGGCCTGCTCCCCCGGCCGCCCGGACTCGGGGGTGCCGAGCAGCGCGGAGGCCTGCTGGAGCGGGCTGAGGGCGGGCTCCGGCGCGGCCTCGGGGACGGTGTGGCAGGTGAACCCGAGCCGGGTCATCGCCCGGAGGACCTCGTCGGCGCTGAAGTCACGGCGGTCCTGACGGGTGACGACCTGCCCGACCTGCTTGACGGGGTACCGGCGACGGCCGACGATCACCGACTCACCGGTGATCGGTTCAGGCTTGACGCCCTTCATCGACTCCAGCACACCGCTCTTGGTGAGCTCGAAGGGGAAGCGGGCGATGACGCAGCGCATGTGGCCTCACAGGGAGAAAGGAGGAACGGTCCGGCGAGGGGTGAGCCCGTTCGGCTCACCCACGGTCCGGTGCACGGGGCCGGCGCACGCGCCGGCCCCGTGCCTCACCCGGACCACTGGTCACGGTGGGTCCTTCGGAGGGGTCGGTGTCCCCGCGACCGACGGCCTAGGCGGCCGGGCGCGCCGGGGTGCGCCGTCCCGCCGAGGGGCGGCGGCGCCGGCCCCGGGAGGACGACGGGCGCTTGGGGTTCTCCGCCACCGGCGCGGTGATGACGACGGGGACACCGGAGGGGGCCTGGGCGCCGGTGATCCGGCTCAGCGCCTCCTCGCCGGAGCGGACCTGGGTGGTCCGCGCCCGGATCCCGGCATCCGACATCAGGCGGTCCACGGCGCGGCGCTGGTCCGGCGTGACGAGGGTGACGACACTGCCGGACTCGCCGGCGCGGGCGGTACGGCCGCCGCGGTGGAGGTAGTCCTTGGGGTCGGTCGGCGGGTCGACGTTGACGACGAGGTCGAGGTTGTCGACGTGGATGCCGCGCGCCGCGACGTTGGTCGCCACCAGCACGCTGACGTGCCCGGTCTTGAACTGCGCCAGAGTGCGGGTGCGCTGCGGCTGCGACTTGCCGCCGTGCAGCGCGGCGGCCCGGACCCCGCTGCTGAGCAGGTGCTTGGTCAGCCGGTCCACCGCGTGCTTGGTGTCCAGGAACATGATCACGCGTCCGTCGCGGGCGGCGATCTCGGTGGTGGTCGCGTGCTTGTCGGCGCCGTGGACGTGCAGGACGTGGTGGTCCATGGTGGTGACCGCGCCGGCCGACGGGTCCACCGAGTGAACGACCGGGTCGGTCAGATAGCGGCGCACCAGCAGGTCGACGTTGCGGTCCAGGGTGGCCGAGAACAGCATCCGCTGCCCGTCCGCGCGCACCTGGTCGAGGAGCGCGGTGACCTGCGGCATGAATCCCATGTCGGCCATCTGGTCGGCCTCGTCCAGCACGGTGATGTCCACCTGGTCCAGCCGGCAGTCACCACGGTCGATGAGGTCCTTGAGCCGGCCCGGGGTGGCGACGACGACCTCGGTGCCGGCGCGCAGCGCCCCGGCCTGCTTGCCGATCGACATCCCGCCCACGACGGTGGCGAGCCGCAGCCCCACGGAGCGGGCGTACGGGGTGAGCGCGTCGGTCACCTGCTGCGCCAGTTCACGCGTGGGGACCAGGACGAGCCCCAGCGGCGTGCGGGGCTCGGCGCGCCGGCCGGCCGTGCGGGCGAGCAGGGCGAGGCCGAAGGCGAGCGTCTTGCCGGAGCCGGTGCGCCCGCGGCCCAGGACGTCGCGTCCGGCGAGGGAGTTCGGCAGGGTGGCGCCCTGGATCGGGAACGGCGCGGTCACACCCTGCCTGCCGAGTTCGGCCAGCAGCCGCTCGTCCAGGTCGAGCTCGGCGAAGGCCGCGACGGCGGGCAGCGCGGGGGTGATCGTCTTGGGGAGTGCGAACTCGCCCTGGAGGGCGGGCTTGCGGCGGCCTCCGTAACCGCCGGAACCACCGGAACGGGCCGGGCCACCGGAACGGCGCGGCGCGGGCGAGCCGAAGCGGCTGCCGCCGCCCCTCCCGGCGTCGGCGCGGCCGTTACGGGCGCGCTCGGAGCGGTTGTTCGTACGGGTGCGGTTCATGGGGAACCTTCCTCGATGCGGCACATATCAAGGAATTCCCGCAGCGGTGAACAGCACGGAGAATTGCAAGTATGAACCGGTGACAGAATAAAGCGGGTCCGGGCCGCCGGAAAAGCGGGCGGCGCGAATGGGGAAATGCGTTCACCTGACGGTGAGGTGAATTCCTGGCGTCGACGGGGCGACGGACCTCCAGGATGCGCCCGCACCCCCCGGCGGAGGGTACCGCGGGCGGTGGGGGGCGCGGAGCCCCGCGGGCGGGGCCGCGCGGGAAACCCTTCCGGAAAACGCGTGCAGCTGGGACCCGCACCCCGAAGGGTGCGCGCCCCAGCTACCACATGCGCGTCGGCGTCAGGCCGGAACGATGTTCTCGGCCGTCGGGCCCTTCTGGCCCTGCGCGATGTCGAAGTTCACCTTCTGGCCTTCGAGCAGCTCACGGAAGCCCTGGCCGGCGATGTTCGAGTAGTGGGCGAACACGTCGGCGCCGCCACCGTCCTGCTCGATGAAGCCGAAGCCCTTTTCAGCGTTGAACCACTTGACGGTACCACTGGCCATGTCATATCTCCTCTGGGGCAGCACATCGGAATCCGCACCGTGCGGACACCGCGTTGCCGCGATGATGACCCCGTCCGGAAATGACCGGAAATACAAAAGCGCTCCCCCCGGGCGGAGCCGGGCGAGGGCACTTGAAGTTTCGGGAACCACAACTGCAACTGAGATCGACACTAGCACACCGGAACGGCCTCCGCGTGTCGGACAATTCCACTCCTGGCCTTGCCACATCTCCACGGCATCTCCGCCGTAAAAAGTCTCACCGCGCGGCCCGCCAAACTCTCACCCCACCGGTACAGATATCGCCCACGGAGCGCGAGGCCACGGCCCCGGCTCCCGCCGCCCGCTCCGGCCGGGCCCGCGCCGGTCCTTTCGCACCTGATCGAAAAGGTGGCGGCAGCAGGACGGCCCAGCACAGCCTGAGGGCTCGCGGTGATCACCACCGGATCACGGCCCGAGAGAAACGAGACCACCTTGCGCAGAAACCTCGCCGTGGCCCTGACGGCCGCGACGCTGATCGCCGGCACCGTCACCGCACCCGCGGCCTTCGCCGGCACCACCGCCGCCCAGGCGTACACCTGCACCTACCGGGAATCGAGCGGCAACTGGTACGCCGGTCACTACAACGGCAGTACCGTCATCCCGAGTTCGACCGGGGTGTCCAGTTCGGGCATCGAGGCCCAGTGCCTGCTCAAGAAGGCCGGGTTCAGCCCCGGCACGATCGACGGGGTCTTCGGGAGCAAGTCCAAGGCGGCCGCCAAGGACTTCCAGACGTACATCAACGACTGGGCCAACCGCCCCATGCTGGTGGTCGACGGCATCGTCGGCCCCGACACCTGGTACTTCCTGCGGTGCTGCGGACCTGGCATGTGACGCGCCGGCGGGCGCCTGATCCTCCGCCCGGCCGGCTCCGCGTAGCCGCGGGTCTCCCCGGTGCCTACGGGCGCGCCACCACGCGCACCGGGGGCGGCGGCCCGGCTCCCGGCCCCGCCCCGGCCGCCGCTCCCACTCCGTGGCGCCCGCGGTTTCCCGATCGGGCACCACGGTGGGCCGGACGGCCCCCCGAACCACCACCTCCCGTCGGCCGGGACGCGCGCGATCGATGTAGGTTCCGCGTGCGCCGTCGATCAACGGCCGCACGTTCACGGGAGGTTGCCCACCATGTCCATCAGTACCGCGCCGGCGGGAGGGCTCCGCCTGCGCGTGCCCAGAGGTCTCGCGAAGGCCGTCCAGGGGCTGCTCGCCGCGGTCATCGTGGCCGATCTCTTCTCGATCGCGTCCACCGCGAAGTTCCACGGGCTGTGGAGCACCATGATCGACCAGGGCTCCGACGCGGTCTCCGACCAGGAGTACGAGCAGGCCGCGTACTGGCACGAGTTCGCCTCACTCGTCCAGGGGACGACCCTCCTCGTCTGCGCGGTCGCGTTCATCGTCTGGTTCTATCGCATGCGGGTCAACACCGAGGTCGTCGCGCCCTACGCCCACAGCATGGCCTCCGAGTGGGCGGTGTGGGGCTGGCTCGTGCCGGTCGTCTCCCTGTGGTTCCCGCACCGGATCGCCCTCGACACCTGGGCCGCGAGCGAACCGGGACACCACCTCTCCGCCACGAGGCGGACGTCGACAGCGCTCGTCAACATCTGGTGGCTGCTGTGGGTCACCTCCGTCAACTTCGGGATCGTGGCGAGCGCGCTGTACACCGTGGTCGAGGAGCCGGGCGCGGTCGAGAAGACACTCACCCTGCTGATGGCCGTCGACGTCGTCGACATCGCGGCCGGGGTGCTGGCGATCGTCTTCGTCCACCGCCTGACGGCGATGCAGCACCGCAGGGAAGCGGACCTGTACACCGCCGCGTGACACGTGGCCTCCCGGCCGCACGGCCCCGGCGGGCCCGGATCCCTCCGGACCCGCCGGGTCGCCTACCCCCGCAGGCCGGCCCGCCCTCCCGCGTGCGGCGCGGTCGCGGTGTCCGCCCGGACCGGGCGGACAGCTCCCGCCCGGCGCCCACCCGTCCGGCCGCCCGGAGACGGCGCGGCCGGACCCGGGCGGCCGGACGGAACGCGGGCGGTCAGGCAGAACGCGCGCGGCCGGACGGGACGCTTGCCCCGCCGGGCCCGTCGCCGCCTGCCCGGCGGTGCGGGCCGGCGCCGGCGGGCGGAGCCCCGGCGCGGGGTCCTGCGTCAGCCACCAGGCGGTCCAGCGCCTCCGGGTCACGCATCAGGCCGCCGAGGATGAACGCGGCTCCGGCCGCGCCGAGTTCGTCGGGATCACCGCCGGTGTGGCCGGCCGCGTAGTCGATGTGGGAGAGGGTCACCCCGGCCACCATCGCCTGGCCGAGACCGGGTGCGACCGGCCGGAACTCCCCGCTGCGCACACCCTGCCCGATGAGGTCGCGCAGGGCGGCGTAGAGCGCTTCGAGTTTGGCGCCCCACGGGGCCAGGGCCGGCTCCTGCAGCACGTCGTGGGCGTAGATCCCGGAGAGCGCGAAGGGCAGCCGGTGCAGGGTGGTGAGGTCCCACAGGACGTAGTCGTACAGCCGCCGGGCCACCGGGCCCTCCGCGGTCACCGCCTCCCGCGCCTCGGCGAGGGAGGGGTCGAGGCTGATCGCCAGCAACTCCTCCAGGATCGACTGCTTGTTCGCGAAATGGTGGAACAGGGAGGGCTGCTTGACGCCCACCGCCTCGGCGATCTGACGGGTGGAGGTGCCCCGGTAGCCGTGGCGGCGGAACAGCAGCGCGGCCTCCGTCAGGATGCGCCGGCGCGTGCTGCTGGTGATCTTGTCGGTGCGCGGCATCCCGTCAGCGTATCCGCGCCTCCTGCACCGACCACCGGAGAAGGTCGGGGCGGTCGTAGTGGCCGGTGACGTCGAGGTCGTGCTTGTAGGAGACGGTCTCCGCCAGGTCGAGGTCCGCCACGACCATCGCCGGGCCCAGGACCGGACCGGTGCGCCACTCGCCATCGGGGCCGACGACCCCCGAGCCACCGGGGAAGAACGCCTCGGTTCCCCTCTCACCCCCGGCGCCGGGCCCGGCCTCCGCGCCGGCTCCGCGGGCGTACGCCTCCCTGAGCTCCTCCGGGACGTCGGCCACCGGCAGCCAGGTCGCGGCGGCGACCACGAAGCACCGGCCCTCGAAGGCGTAGGAGCGCGAGGCCAGCCGGTGGGCTTCCGGCAGGTCGGGCCAGAGGGCGACGTGGATCTGCTCGTCACCGTGGTGCAGCGCGTGCCGGGCAATCGGATGCCAGTGCTCCCAGCAGATCAGGCTGCCGACCCGGCCGGCCGGGGTCCGGTGCGCGCGCAGACCGTGGGCGTCGCCCGGGGTCCACACCAGGCGTTCGGCGTGGGTGGGGAGCAGCTTGCGGTGAACGCCCAGCAGTTCGCCGTCGGGGCCGATGGTGGCGGCGCTGTTGTACAGGGTGGCCGAGTCAGGTCTGCTCCGCTCGTTGAAGCCGATGACCACGCTGACGCCGTGGGTGGCCGCGGCCCGGCGCAGGGCGCGCATGTGGTCGCCGTCGGCCGTGGCGGAGGCCTCGACCAGCCGCCGGAACCAGTGGCGGGCCGTGGCGTCGTTCCAGCCGGCGAGCCCGAACACCCAGGCCGGATAGCCACCCAGCCAGGTTTCCGGAAAGACGGCCAGGTCCGCGCCGAGCGCCGCCGCCTCGGCGATGTGGCCCACGGCCGCCTCGGTGCCGGCGTCGAGGTCGAGGAGGTGCGGCGGCCGCTGGACGACGCAGATACGGGTCATGGGGAGAGTGCTCCTTACCAGCCGGTGACGGCGCGTGCGGCGACCCAGGTCCAGGCGGCCGAGAACGCGGTGAAACAGATGAGGTCGACGCGGGCCGCCCAGGGGGTGCGGGACGGCAGGTCCGGCCACCAGGCGAGGGCGCCGGTGGAGATCGCCGTGTAGTACCCGGTGGCCAGCAGCACCGCCGCGGTGACGGAATCGACGGCGGCGAGCGTGTCGGCCGCGACGAGGACGGCGCCGATGATCAGGGCGTCCACGTGCCCCTGCCGCAGCCGCGTCCACTCCTTGATGCCGGCCCACCCCTTCGGCCTGGCGAGGGAGACATAGAGGAGAAGCCCGGACCAGCCGCCGATCGCGAGCAGGACGAGCCCGCCGGCGCCGAGGACGCCCACGTCGTTCACGGCGTCCCGCCGGTACGGACCTTGTCGAGCGGGCGGGCCAGCGCGAGGTGGAGGCCGGCGCAGCAGATGATCGCGGCGAACACCCACACGACCGCCCAGATCTGCCAGGCAGGCGCGCCGGGCGGCGCGAGGATCGCGCGGGGCCAGGCGATGTTGACGGTCTCGAACGCGAGCCAGCAGAAGGCCAGGACGTTGACGACCAGGCCCTTGCGGCCGAGTCGCACCGTTCCCGCGGGGCGCCAGCGCCCGGTGAGGCGGGCGAACAGGGCGGCGGAGACCACGATGAGGAAGGTGATGTACAGCCCGCCCGTCCCGAAGGTGATCATGGTGCCGATCGCCCCGTCGTTCAGGCCGAGGAGCAGTCCGGCCGCGGCGGCGGCGCTGACGGCCGTCATGGCGGCCAGCGGCACCCGGCCACGGCCGGTGACGGAGGCCAGTCTCCCCGACGCGGGCAGCATGCCGTCCCGGGCCAGGCCGAAGGTGATACGGCCCAGATAGGCCTGCATGGAGACGAGACAGGCCAGGAAGGTCACCACGACGACGGCCAGGAACGGCTTCTCCGACCAGGATCCGAACGAGCCGATGACCGTCGGCGTGACCGGGTCGGCGGTTTCCCCGCGGACGACGGCCCCCAGGTCCCGCGTGGCCAGCATGACGGCTATGGCGACCAGCACCACCGCGCCACCGACCACCGCGGTGGCCCTGACCATCGCGCGCGGCACGTTCCTCACGGCGCCCTTGGTCTCCTCGGCGACCGAGGCGCTGGAGTCGAAACCGACGAAGGCCCATCCGCAGACGGCGAGCGTGGCCAGGAGCGCCGCGCCGGTGGAGTTCCCGGCGGCGGCCGGCGCGCCGAACGTCTGGAACAGCACGGAGAAGTCCTGCACCCGGAAGAAGAACAGGAGGGCCAGCCCGACGGCGATGGAGCCGATGATCTCGGCTCCGAGGCCCCCGAGCACGACGAGACTCATGATCTTCACACCGGACGCGTTGACGGCCAGCGCGAGGGCCAGCAGGCCGGCCGAGACGAGGTAGCGGGCCGGCCCGTGCGGCTCACGGCCGGTGAACAGCAGCCCCAGCCAGGGTGCCGCCAGGTACGCGACCGTGGTGAGCGCGGCGGTCACCGCGGAGATGTAGACGACGCCGGTGAACCAGGCGGCGCGCGGTCCGATCAGCCGCCGCACCCACTGGTACGGCCCGCCGGCCACCGGGAACTCCGAGGCCAGCTCCGCGTAGACGACGACCACGAGCAGTTGCGCGACGAGGCTGACGAGCAGCATCCACAGCCACGCGGGACCGCTCAGCAGAGAGCCGAGCGAGAAGATCGCGTACAGCCCGACGACGGGCGCCACGGTCGTCACGCCGACGGAGAAGGTGGACCAGATCCCCAGGCCCCGACGCAGTTGCTGTCGGTAACCGAGCTCCTCCAGCCGGCTGTCGTTCTGACCGGTATGTTCGGTCACGGCTACCTCCCTATCGATCGATAGGGAAAGAATGGGCAGGGCGGCCTCCCGTGTCAACGGTTGCGGACGAGGACGTCGAATTTCCTGGTCGTCGGAGCGCCGCCGCGGCACGGCGCGCCCCGGCACGCCACGGGAGGAGGAAGCGCCCCGTTCCGGGGGTCCCGGACCGCCCCGCCCCGCCGGCGGCCGGTGGGGTCACGGCGCGTCACCGCGACGGCTCGCGGCCCGGCGTCCGGCCCCGGCTCCCGCCGCCCGCTCCGGCCGGGCCCGCGGCCGTCCTTTCGCACCTGATCGAAAAGGTGGCGGCGGCAGGGCCGCACATCACAGCCTGAGGACCGCGGTGGGCGCACCTCGCCCCCGCGGGGAGCCGGGTCGCCCGACCCCGGGGACACGGGAGCCACGGCGCCCGGGCCCCGCACGACCGGAACACGTGCCCCGAGGAGCGGCCGGCCCGCGGTGACCACCGCCGGATCACGGCCCGAGAGAAACGAGACGACCTTGCGCAGAGACCTCGCCGTGGCCCTGACGGCCGCGACGCTGATCGCCGGCACCCTCACCGCGCCCGCGGCCTTCGCCGGCACCACCACCGCCCAGGCGTACACCTGTCACTACTCCGTATCGGGCGGCAGGGCCTATGCCGGCTACTACAGCGGCAACACCGTCGTTCCGAGCTCCGGCGGGGTGTCGAACGCCGGGATCGAGGCCCAGTGCCTGCTCAAGCGGGCGAAGTTCGACCCCGGCACGATCGACGGGGTCTTCGGGTCCAACTCGCGGGCCGCCACCCGGCGCTTCCAGACCCTGATGAACAACGCGTTCGGCTACAACATCGCCATCGACGGCATCATCGGCCAGGAGACCTGGCCCGCCCTGCGGTGGTACGCCGAGTACAACGCCTGAACGGCCGTCGCCGCCCACGGTTCGGAGCCCTTTGCCCGGGAACGCCCCGGTGTGGCCGCACCGGGAGGACGGCGCAGCCGGAAGCGGAGCCCGCGGTCGCCGTCGCCGACGGCGCCGGGGTTCCGCCCGCCCACCGGCAGACCGGCCGCCCCGAGCCGAAGGACCCGCCACCAGGCGCAGTTGACCGGCGGGCACGCGGCCGGACCACGACACGAGAGAGACGAGACGACATGCGCAGAAGCGTTGCGACGGCGTTGACGGCCGCCACCCTGATCACCGGCGCCGTCACCGCGCCCGCCGCCTTCGCCACCACCGCCACCACCGCCGGCACCACCGCCCAGGCATACAGCTGCAGATACTCCGTCTCGGAGCCCTACGCGTACGCGGGGCACTACAGCGGCACCACGGTCGTTCCGGGGTCCACCGTGGTGACGACGGCCGGGATCGAGGCCCAGTGCCTGCTCAAGCGCGCCGGTTTCGACCCCGGCACGATCGACGGCGTCTTCGGAAGCAACTCCCGAGCCGCCGCCAAACGGTTCCAGACCATGATGAACACGACATACGGTTACCAGCTCGCGACCGACGGTATCGTCGGCAGCGCCACATGGCCCGCCCTGCGAACCTACGTCTGCTACCGGACCTGAGCCCCTTTCCGGCGGCACGCCCGCCGCGGACCGGCGCTCCACGCCGACGCGACCGCCCGATCCCGACCCCGGCCCGGACAACGGGCCGGGGTTCCCGCCTGTCCGGACATCCTCACGGTTCAGGCCACACCCACTTCGGGCCTTCCCCCGCCTGCCCGGCACGGCGAAGGCCCGGTCGCCTCCGCCGCCGGCATCGCCCGGTTCACCCCGGGCGGATCCCCGCCCGGAACACCTCGGGGCGCTTCGCGGCCGCCGGCGGCCGGCGCCGGGCGCCACAGAGGCCGCAAGGCCGGTCACGGCAGCCGTAACGGCCGCCCCCAGAGGGTGCCCGCGGCCGGGCCGACCGCGAGGAATCCGCCACGCCACCACTCGCCCCTCGGGGATCGGCCTTTCGCCGCCACCGGCACCCCGCATCCATCCCGCTTCACCACCACCCGGCACCACCACCCGGCACCACGCCCGGGCCGCCGCCCGTCCCGGGCTCCCCACCGCCCCCATTTCCCGGCCTCGGCACCCCGGCATCCCGCGCGCACCCCCGCGCACCCGCCTCCCCCATCGTCCAGTTCTGGCCACTCACCCGGGGATCGGCGACGGGACGACCGGGCAGCCGGCCCCACCGGGCCCGCCCCGGGCCGCCCGCCGGGCCTCCGGCGCCCGGCCCACACGCACCGGACCTCGGCGGGCCGTCACCCCTTCGCCGACAGAAATGTGCTGCTCAGGCAAGGCTTTCCGGGCGGCGGGACCGGCCGGCGCCGCCCTCCGCCATCGCCGCCCCGACCACCGGCCCGGTCGCGGCGGCGGAGGACGCGGGACAGGTGTTCCGACGGCATCGATTCACCCTATTGACACGTGGCCGAAACACGCCCAGCATGATGAGCGTCACGATTCATTCGTGAATAGCTATTCGGCCGCTCGGCGTCGTCCACCGCCGGCAGCCCACCCGTTCCCGCCCCTCCCGCCCGTCGCGCCTCCCGGCCGTGGGCGTGAGACCCCGTCGGATGCGGGATCCACGGTCCAGCCATCGAGGACGATCCACATGGTCACCACTGATTCAGCCGGTACCGCACGGTTCCGGGAACAGCGCCGGTTCGACGGCAGGAGCGTCGTCGTCACCGGGGCCGCCCAGGGCATCGGGCTCGGGCTGGCCGCGCGATTCGCACATGAGGGCGCGAACGTCGTGATGCTCGATCTGTCCGCGGCGGTCGAGGAGGCGGCCGAGCAGGTCGCCGCCCGGTACCCGCAGGGCAGCGCGCTCGGCGTCCGCGCGGACATCACCTCCGAGGAGGACGTGGACCGCGCCTTCGGCCTCGCCGACCGGGCCGGGGACGGCGTGGACGTCCTCGTGAACAACGCCGGCGTGATCACCATCAGCCCGGTGGAGGAACTGAGCCTCGCCGACTGGCAGCGGGTCCTCGCCGTCAACACCACCGGCACCTTCCTCTGCGCACGGGCCGCTGCCGCGAGCATGCGCGGACACGGCCGCGGCGGGCGCATCCTCAACGCCGCCTCCGGCCAGGCCCGCCAGGGATTCATCTACACCCCGCACTACGCGGCCAGCAAGTTCGGGGTCGTGGGACTCACCCAGAGCCTGGCGAAGGAACTGGCGAAGGACCGGATCACCGTCAACGCCTACTCCCCCGGCATCGTCGGCAGCGACATGTGGGACTACAACGACCGCGCCTGGGGCCGGCTGCTCGGCGGTTACGAGCCGGGCGAGCTCATGGCCGAGTGGGTCGCCGGCATCCCGCTGGGCCGGGCCGGCACCGCCGACGACGTGGCCGGTCTCGTGCTCTTCCTCGCCTCCGAGGAAGCCGCGTACATCACCGGCCAGACGATCAACGTCGACGGGGGGATGTTCATGAACTAGCCCCTCGCGCGGGTCACCACGGCCCACAGCCCCGGTGGCCGGCCACGGTCCACGCCGCCACCTCCCGATCTGGATTGCACCCTTTCACTCTTCGGAGACCCTCATGAGCACGACCAGCAGCGCGGCGAAGCCCGTGGACGCCCAGCCGGCCGGACGCCGGCCGAAGGCGCCCGCCTGGGCGACGGGCCTGCTCACCGGATCCCGCGGTCCCGCGCTCGGGCTTCTCGCCATGTGCGTGGTCTTCTCCGTCGTGACACCGTATTTCCTGACCCAGAACAACCTGCTCAACATCGTCGACCAGGCCGTGATCCTCGGTCTGCTCGCCCTGGGCATGACCGCCGTGATCATCACGGGCGGCATCGACCTCTCGGTCGGCGCCGTCCTGGCGCTGGCGACCATGGTGCTCGGATGGCTCTCCCACGACCAGGGCTGGCCACTGCTGCCGAGCGCTCTCGCCGCGATCGTCGTGGCCGGAATCTGCGGGCTGGCCAACGGACTGGGCGTCACCTTCACCAGACTTCCCCCCTTCATCGCCACCCTGGCGATGATGTCGATCGCCCGCGGCCTGGCCAACGTCATCACCGACGGCCAGCAGATCGTCGGGTACCCGGAGTGGTTCGACAACCTCTCCACCACCCGTTACCTCGGTGTCTTCACCGTGGTCACCTTTGTGCTCGTCGTGCTGTACGCGGCGGGGTGGGCGTACATGCGCTACCGGACGGGCGGGCGTGAGCTGTACGCCATCGGCGGCAGCGCGGAGGTCGCCAGGCTCGCCGGCATCAGCGTGCGGAAGCGGACGGTCCTCGTCTACACCGTGACCGGCGTTCTGGTCGGCCTGGCCGGTGTCTTCCTCGCGATGCGCCTGGACTCCTCACAGCCGAGCGCCGGCACGGGCTACGAACTCGACGCGATCGCCGCCGTGGTGATCGGCGGCGCGAGCCTGAGCGGCGGCGTCGGCTCGGTGACCGGAACCCTGTTCGGCGTCCTGATCATCGGGGTCCTGCACAACGGGCTCAACCTGCTCGGTGTCTCCCCGTTCGTCCAGCAGATCGTCATCGGCGTGGTGATCGCCCTCGCCGTCATGGTCGACGCCCTGCGCCGGCGCGACCCGCGCTGACCGACCGCCCGGATCAACCGGGGCCGGCCCCCGGCGCCACCGCCCCGCCCCTGCGCGGCTCCCCTCTCCCCCACCCCGCGCGCTCCCCCCGCCACCGGGTCTCCCCTCCCCTCCTCACGCGGTCCCTCCTCGGCCGCCCCGCCCGACCCCACGAGTTCCCCCTGCCTCTGGCCACCGGTCCGGCGCCCTCCCCGAGCAGCCGGACCCGCTTCCCGAAGGAGTACCACCGTCATGAAGTCCCCGTTCCGCAGAATGGCCACCGCTGCCGTGGCCGTGCTCACCCTTGCGCTCGGCGCCACCGCCTGCGGCGGTGAGACCGCAGGCACCACCACCGCCGACGGCAAGCCGGTGACGATCGGCCTCTCGGTCGCCAACCTGCAAGCCGACTTCTTCAACCAGATCAAGAAGTCCGTCGAGGCCGAAGGCAAGAAGCAGGGCGTCAAGGTCGTCGTCGCCGACGCCCGCGGTGACGCCGCCACCCAGGTCAACCAGATCCAGGACTTCATCAGCCGCCAGGTCAGCGCGATCATCTACATCCCCGCGGGCGCCACGGCCGCGGGTGTGCCGGTGAAGGCGGCCGCCCGCGCGAACATTCCCGTCATCACCGTCGACCGCAACCCGTCGGACGCGCCGGGCAAGTCCTTCATCGCCACCGACAGCGTCGCGGCGGCCAAGACGCTCGGCGAGTGGGCGATCGAGCAGAAGGACGGCAAGGGGCAGCTCGCCGTCCTTCAGGGTCAGCTCGGCACCACGCCGCAGGTCGACCGGCAGAAGGGCTTCGGCCAGGCACTCGCCGGGGCGCCCGGTGTCAAGGTCGTCTCCCAGCAGTCCGCCGACTGGGCCCAGGACAAGGCGTACTCCGTGGCCCAGGACATGCTCCAGGCCCACCCGGGCATCGACATCTTCTGGGGCCAGGCCGACGCGATGGCGCTGGGCGCCGCGCAGGCGGTCAAGAGCGTCGACCACAAGAAGCGCCTGATCCTCGGCTTCGACGGTGACTTCGCGGGTATCAAGGCCGTCCGCAACGGCACCATCGACGCCACCATGGTCCAGCAGACCCAGAAGATGGGGCGGCTGTCGGTCACCACCGCGCTGGACGTCATCAACGGCAAGAAGGTCCCCGCCACCCAGCTCCAGCCCGCGTTCCTGCTGACCAAGAACGACACGGCGAAGGCCGACCAGTACATCAAGAACCACCCCTGAGCCCCGGGGAGCGACGTCACCATGACGAACCTCAGCCACGCCACGAGGGACGGGACGCACCAGGGCCTGATCGTCCGGGACGTGTCCAAGCGTTTCGGCCCGACCCGGGCCCTCGACCGGATCGACCTCGACATCCGCCCCGGCGAGGTGGTGGCCCTGCTCGGCGAGAACGGCGCCGGGAAGTCCACCCTGGCCAACATCATCGCCGGCACCTTCGGCTCCGACACCGGTCACATGACCTGGCAGGGCCGGCCCTACGAGCCGAAGTCGCCCGGGGAGGCCATCACCCACGGCATCGGCCTCATCCACCAGGAGATGCGGCTGCTGCCGGACCTGCCGGTGGCCGAGAACGTCTTCCTCGGCCGCCTCCTCACCCGCGGTGGGCGCGTCGACCGGGCGGAGATGAACCGCCGCGCGCGCGAGCAGCTGCGCCGCCTCGGGCTGGACATCTCCCCGACCCGGCTCGCGGGAAGCCTGCGCGTGGCGGAACAGCAGCAGGTCGAGATCGCCAAGGCCCTCACACTCGACGCGAAGCTGCTCATCCTCGACGAGCCGACGGCCGCCCTGGGGGGTGAGGAGACCGATCACCTCTTCGAGCGAATCGACGCACTGCGCCGGGAAGGGGTGTCCTTCATCTACGTCAGCCACCGCCTGGAGGAGATCGCCCGTATCTGCGACCGGGTCGTGGTGATGCGGGACGGGCAGCGCGTCGCCACCCACGCGACCGCCCAGGTGCCCGTCGGGCAACTGGTCGAGGAGATGGTGGGGCGCAGCGTGGAACGTATCTTCCCCGGCACGGGAGTGCCGGAGGAACGCGAGGTGCTGCGGGTGGCGGGGCTCTCCGGCGCCGCCTTCCGGGACGTCTCCTTCGGCGTGCGCGCGGGCGAGGTGTTCGGCGTGGCCGGGATCGTCGGCGCCGGGCGCACGGAACTCGTCCGGGCCATCGCCGGGGTCGACCCGGTGACGGAGGGAACGGTCGCCGTCGACGGGACGGTGCTGCGCCTGCGCGGGCCCCGCGACGCCATCGAGGCGGGCGTGGCGCTCGTACCGGAGGACCGCAAGGGCCAGGGCGCCGTGCTCGACCTGACGATCGCGGACAACGTGGTCCTGCCCAGCCTCGGCCGGGTCGCCCGGCGGGGCTGGCTGACTCCGCGGCGCGTCGGAGAGGTCGCCGCCGGCGCGATACGGACGATGACCGTCAAGGGGCGGGCCACGCAGCCGGTGCGGACGCTGTCCGGCGGCAACCAGCAGAAGGTCGTCATCGCCAAGTGGCTGGAGCTGGGGCCCAAGGTCATCATCCTCGACGAGCCGACCCGCGGCATCGACGTCGGCGCCCGGGCCGCCATCTACGAGGTGATCGCGGGCCTGGCGCGGTCGGGCATGGCGGTCGTGGTGGTCAGCTCCGACCTCGACGAGGTGCTGGGCCTCTCCCACCGCGTGCTGGTCCTCAGCCGGGGACGGCAGCAGGGCATCCTGCCGGCCGGGGAGGCGACGAACTCCACCGTCATGCGTCTCGCCACGGCGTGACCCCCTCCGCCGTCTCCGGGGCCGTCCCCGACCGGTGACCGGTGACCGGCGGAGTCGGCGGGCGCATGCACCGTCCGCCGGCACCGGTCCTCCCGGGCCGGTGCGGGCCGGTGCGGGCCGGCGGTGCATGCGCCCGGGGCGTCCGGCACCGTGCGGGGCCGGGCTCGGTGCCGCCCCGCCGGGCCCGGATCCGTCGGGGCGCGGTGGCGACCGCCGGCGCCGCCGTGGCGGGGCCCCGGCCGGCACCGGCGGCGGAGCTCCGGGCGACGCCGGCGCGTGCCCGGGCGTGCCGCTCCGCGGCACGGGTGTCCCGCGCCCCCCGCGGCCCCGAACCTCGGTGCGCGGTCCACGCGGTGGCCCGTCCCACTTGACGCGCCGGGGTTCGCGGGCTTCACTTCAAATGAATCGCAACGCAGACTCGAATGGATATTCACTCATGGCTCTCGCACCAGTCCCCGGCGCCACGGCGCGGCTCGCCGCCATCAGGCGAGAGCTGCGCGAGGCTCCCCCGGCCGAACGCGCCGCGCGGCTGAGGGAGCTGGCCTACGCGATCCGCCGCAGCGACCTGGAGATGATCAGTCGCGCCGGTCAGGGGCACATCGGCGGCGACTACTCCGCCGCCGACATCGTCACCGTGCTGTACTTCGGAGTCCTCGACATCCGGCCCGAGGAGCCGGAGTGGGCCGAGCGCGACCGGTTCGTCCTCAGCAAAGGGCACGCCGCGGGCATCCTGTACGCGGCCCTGGCACACGCGGGCTTCTTCCCCCAGGCGGAACTTGCCACGTTCCTGGAGCCGCTGTCGCCGCTCAACGGCCACCCCAATCGCCGCAAGGTCCCCGGAGTGGAGACCAGCACCGGCCCGCTGGGCCACGGCTTCCCGGTCGCCGTGGGGATGGCGGTCGCCGCCCGGCTCGACGGCTCCGGCCGGCGCACCTACGTCCTCACCGGCGACGGTGAACTCCAGGAAGGCAGCAACTGGGAGGCGGCGATGAGCGCGGCCCAGCAGCGCCTCGGCCGGCTGACCGTGATCGTCGACCGCAACCGTTTCCAGCAGGGCGCCGCCACCGAGGACACCTCGGGCCTGGACCCGCTCGACGCCAGGTGGGCCTCCTTCGGCTTCGAGGTCCGCACCCTCGACGGCCATGACCACGAGGCGCTCCACCAGGCCTTGAACGGGGAGCGGGCCGTCGACGAACGCCCGCTGTGCCTGATCGCCGACACCGTCAAGGGCAAGGGCGTCTCCTTCATCGAGGACCGCGTCGAGTGGCACCACAAGGTGCCCACCGCGGACCAGACCGCCGCCGCCTTCAAGGAGCTGACCTCCCGATGAGCACCACCGCAGCCGCACTGCACGACTGCCGCAAGACCTTCGCCGAGACGCTGATCGAGCTCGCGGAGGGCGACCCACGCACCGTGGCCGTGTGCAACGACTCCGTCGGCTCCTCCAACCTGGGGGAGTTCCAGCGGCGCTTCCCGGACCGGCTGGTCAACGTCGGCATCGCCGAGCAGCTCATGGTCGGCGCCGGCGCGGGCCTGGCGAACGGCGGCCGCATCCCGTTCGTCTGCGCGGCGGCTCCCTTCCTCACCGGCCGCGCCCTCGAACAGATCAAGGCGGATGTCGCCTATTCGCGCACCAATGTCAAGCTCTGCGCCATGAGCCCGGGGTTCGCCTACGGCCAGCTCGGCCCGACCCACCACGGTGTGGAGGACTTCGCCTGGGTGCGCACCCTGCCCGAGATGGTCGTCCTGGCGCCGGCCGACCCGGCGGAGACCCGTGAGGCGCTGCGCTGGGCCCACCGCTACGAGGGCCCCGTCTATCTGCGCATCGGCCGCACCAAGGTGCCGGACCTGACGCCGCACGTCCCCTTCGAGGCCGGCCGCGCCGCGCTGCTCCGCGAGGGCGGCGACGTCACGCTGATCGGCGTGGGCACGACCGTCTCCACCGTGCTGGCCGCCGCCGGAGAGCTGGCCGCCGAGGGCGTCGAGGCGCGCGTGCTCAACTTCTCCACCGTCAAACCGCTGGATGAGGAGGCGCTGCTCGCGGCCGCCGGGACCGGCGGCATCGTCACCGTCGAGGAGGCCAACGTCCACGGCGGACTCGGCAGCGCCGTCGCGGAGTTCCTCGCCGTCCGCAACCCCGTCCCGATGAGACTCCTCGGCGTGCGCGACGAGTTCACCCCGACCGGCAGTCCCGCCTTCCTCTCGGAGTACTTCGGCATCGACGCGGGAGCGGTCGTCCGCGCCGCCCGGGAACTGGCCGGCGCGGGGCGGGGAGCGGCCGCGTGAGTACCGCGGGCCGGGGCGCCGTCCTCGCTCTCGACCAGGGCACCAGCGGCACCAAGGGCCTTCTCGTCACGGAGGACGGACGGGTCTCCGCCACCGCGCACCGCCCGCTGACGCAGCAGTATCCCGCCCCCGGCTGGGTGGAGCAGGATCCGGCGGTCCTCTGGCGCGGCGTCACCGCCGTGGCCGGGGAACTGGCCGCACGGGCCGCCGCCACGGGCACGCGCGTGACCGGGCTGGGACTGAGCGTCCAGCGCGAGGCCGTCCTGGTCTGGGACCGCGACACCGGCGCCGCCCTGTCACCACTCGTGAGCTGGCAGGACCGGCGTACCGCCGAGCGGTGCGCCGGGCTGGCCGCATCGGCCGAGGCCGAGCTGATCAGTGACCGTACCGGTCTGCCGGTCGACCCGATGTTCTCCGCGACCAAGGCCGAGTGGCTGCTGGACCGGGTCGACCCGCGGCGCGAGCTCGCCACCACCGGCCGCCTCCGCGTCGGCACCGTCGACGCCTGGCTGCTGCACCGGCTCACCGGTGGCCTCACCGACGCCACCGAGACCGGCTGTGCCTCCCGCACCCAGCTCGTGCGGCTGGACGACGCCGGGTGGGACCCCGAACTGCTCGACCTGTTCCGCATCCCCCGCGCGGCGCTCCCCCGCATCGCCGCCTCGGACGGCGCCGGTGAGGAACTGGGGCACACCAGGGACGTCCCCGGGCTCGCGGACGGGCTGCCCATCGCGGCGGTGCTCGGCGACTCCCACGCCGCGCTCTTCGCGCAGAGCCACGGGCGCCCCGGCACGGTCAAGGCCACCTACGGCACCGGCGCCTCGCTCATGGTCCTCAACCCGGACGGCCGCCGGCCCGCCGGGGGGATCGCCGCCACCCTGGCGTGGCGGCGTACCCGGGACACCGGCGCCGCCCGTGCCCTGGAGGCGAACATCGCCTCCGCCGGCACCGCGATCCACTGGGCCGCCCAGCTGCTCGGCACCGACCCGGCCGGCATCGCGGCCCTGGCGGCCGGCGCGCGGGAGGACGCCGAGGTGTACCTGGTCCCGGCGTTCTCCGGGCTGGGCGCCCCGTACTGGGACCGCGGCGCCCGCGCGCTGCTGGTCGGCATGGACTTCGACACCGGGCCCGCCGAAGTGGCACGGGCCGCGGTCGAGTCGATGGCCTACCAGGTGGCCGACACCCTCTCCCGCTTCGACACCGTCCTCGGCGGCCCGGTCGGCGAACTGCGCGCGGACGGCGGCCCGACGGGCAACGACCGCCTCATGGCGCTCCAGGCCGAGCTGATCGGCAGGCCCGTGCGCCGGTCCGGGCGGCCGGAGGTGTCCGCCCTGGGCGCCGCCCATCTGGCGGGCACCGCGCTCGGCCTCTGGAACGACGCCGACCTGCCCGCGCTCACTCCCCGCGGCACCCGCTTCACCGCGTCCGGGGACGACGCCCCGCGCGACCGCCGCATGGCCGGCTGGCGCGACGCGGTCGCCTGCGCGCGCGGAAAACCGGCATGACACCGGCCGGTACGGGCCCCCGGCCCGCACTCGCCGCCCCGGCACCCGTCGGCGGGCGCCCGCCCTCCCGGCCGCCCGTCTCCCGCCGGCCGGGTCTCACCCCCGCGCACGCGTGGCGCCCCCGGGGAGCCCGACCGGCCGTACCCGCCGCACCGGACCCCTCAGCCGTTCCGGCAGAACCCGCCGATCCAGCCGTACTCGTGGAAAGAGCCGCACCATGACCTTCACCCCGGAGGCGTTCTCCCTCACCGGCAAGCCCGCGTTCATCACCGGGGCGGGCAGCGGCATCGGCCGGTCCGTCGCCCTGGGCTTCGCCGCCTGCGGCGCCGCCGTCGCCTGCTTCGACCGGGACGCCGAGGCCGCGCGGACCACCGCCGGCCTGATCGGCGCGGCGGGCGGCAGGAGCATCGCCATCACGGGAGACGTCACCTCCGCGCACTCCCTGGCCGAGGCCGTCCGCACCGCCGTGGAAGCGATCGGCCCGATCCGTACCGCGGTCAACTGCGCCGGGGTGGCCGGTGCCACGGCCGCCGAGGACATGTCCGCGGAGGACTTCCGCCGGGTCGTCGACATCAACCTCACCGGTGTCTTCCTCAGTGCCCAGGCCGAGGCCCGCGTGATGCTCGCCCACGGTGGCGGGTCGGTCGTCAACATCTCATCCATGTCCGGCACCATCGCCAACCGCGGCTTGCTCCAGGCCCACTACAACGCCTCCAAGGCCGGGGTCACGCACCTCACCAGGAGCCTGGCCACCGAGTGGGCCGACCGCGGCGTCCGGGTCAACTCGATCAGCCCGGGTTACACGCTGACGCCGATGAACAAGCGGCCCGAGGTGGCCGGCCGTCTCCAGGCGTACGCGGACGACACCCCGCTGGGCCGGATCGCCGAGGTGGAAGAGATGGTGGGCCCCGCGGTCTTCCTCGCCTCCGACGCCGCGTCCTTCGTGACGGGGTCCGACCTGATCGTGGACGGCGGTTACGTCTGCTGGTGAGCGGTCGCCGCGCCCCCTCGCGCGTCCCGGGCCCGCCGGTGCGGCCGGCGGCCCGGCCGCCGCACTCAGGCCGGATACCACGAGCCACCGTCGGGACGGACCGCCGTGGCGGTCCGTCCCTTCCCCGCAGACCCCCGGCGGCTCTCCCGGCCACGCGCCGTCGCGTTCGGGCCGCGCGTCCTCACGAGCCGCCGGTATCCGTGGCGGCCCCGGCCCAGTTCTCGTTCCCCGCCACCGTCACGGCCGTGGCGCCGGCGTTCCGAACCGGAGCCCGGCCGCCGGGCCGCGTCGCACCCCGGTGGTCAGGCCATCAAGGCCGCCGCCGTCTCCTGGTCCGTCACCAGCACGTCCACCAGGCCGCCCGTCACCGCCGCCCGGATGGCCCGGTGCTTGCGGCGGCCCCCCGCCACGCCGATCTTCCGGCGGCCGGCGGCGAGCTGCTCCCGGGTGATGCCGACGACACGGGAGTCCAGCTCGAACCGGACCGGGCGGCCCCGCTCGTCGTAGAAGCGCAGGCACACGTCGCCCACCGCACCGAGCTTCGCCAACTCGGCCCGCTCCACGTCGGAGAAGGCGTTGCCGCTGCGAGCGAGCGTGCTCGACGGGGTTATCTCGCCGATGCCCACCAGCACCACGTCCAGGTCGCCGAGCTCCCCGAGGGCGGCGGACACGAAGGGGTCCCCGCGCAGCGCCTCGGCACTCTCCGCCGACCCGGCCACGCCGGGCGCTTGCAGATAGACGGCCTCGCCGTTCACCAGCCGCGCGAGCTGTCCGGTCATCTGGGAGGCGTGGCCCGCCGCGGCCGGATCGCCGATGCCGCCCACCGCCTGCACGATGGACACGTCCTTCAGGCCGGGGACCGGCTGCATCGCCTGCACGGTGGCGAGCAGCGTGGCGCTCCACGAGGAAATACCCACGGTGTCGCCCGAGCGAAGGGTCGTCTGGAGGTAGTACGCGGCCGCCGCGCCCAGATCGCCGAGCATCGTGCGCTCGTTGTCCGGAGCGGTCTCCACGACCAGGGCGAGCTTCAGCCCGTAGCGCTCCTGGAGGCCGTCCTCCAGGTCCGGGTGCGTACCGGACGGCGGTGTCACGGTGATCCGCACGATGCCCCGCTCCTGCGCCTTCTTCAGCAACCGGGACACCTTCGCCTGCGACAGGTCCAGCCGCGCGGCGATCTCCGGCTGCCGCACGCCCTGCAAGTGGTACAGGCGGGCGACGTGCGTCATCATCCGCAGTTCCTCGCCCACGACCGCCACGGCACACCTCTTCCGTTCTTCCGCCGACCCGGCTCATCCGCGCCCGCCGGCCCGTGCCTGAGCGGCACCCCCGACAGCGACTGCATAGATATTCGCATACCGCGGTCGATTCTTGGATACGGGGGTGCGAACAGATGAACAAACGGTCCGGAGCCGGTCCGGACGGTTCGTCCGGACCGGCGGCCCCCGGTGAACCAGCGGTACCGCACGGCCCGCCACCCGCGCCCCGGAGGCAACGAGCACCTCCGGGGCGAGGCGGCCGGCCGTGCGGTGCCGGACCGCTCTCGCGGCGATCGATTCAGCCGGCCCGGCGAACGGCGGAAGCCGTCCGCGCCGCCTGAACCGGGAAGGTCAGCGCTGGAGGGTGAGCAGGCCCGGCCGCCACGGCAGCCGGTTGTACTCGCCGCTCGAGCCCGGGGCCATGCCCTGGTAGAGGAACTGCAGGTTGCAGGGGTCGACGGTCATGGTCTGGTCGGGGTTGTTGCGGACCAGGTCACCGTGGCTGATGTCGTTGGTCCAGGTGGCGCCGCTGTTGGCCTTGCCGGCGAAGGGGTTGCTCTCGCTGGCGGCCTGCGGGGTCCACGAACCGCTGAGGCTGTTGGAGGTGAAGGAGCGGTAGTACCGCCCGTTCGCGCCCATCGCCTCGACGATCATGAGGTACTGGTTCTGGTCCTGGAGCTTGTAGACCTGGACGCCCTCGAACAGGTTGGCCGTCGTGTCGCTCATGATCGTCTGGTACGAGGAGCCGAAGTTGCCGGGGAAGTTCCCGATCGGCATGCTCGCCCGGTAGATCTTGCCGTTGTCACCGGCGAAGAACAGGTACATGTTCTGGCCGTCGGCGATCAGGGTCTGGTCGATCGGGCCGGTGCCGGAGCCGGAGATGCTCCCGGTGAACAGCGGCTGCGGAGCGGACCAGCCGTTGGGGTTGGTGGGGTCGCTCGACGTGCGGTAGATGAAGGGCCACTGGCCCCACTGGTACGCCAGCACCCAGATGTTCTTGGGCGCGAAGTAGAACAGGGTGGGCGCCACGGTACCCTGGTTCATCCCGTTCTGGCCGGTCCAAGACATGTCGGACCAGTTCGTGAACGGGGTGAACATCATCGAGCCGTACGCCGAACCCGAGTAGTTCGACCCGTAGACCAGGTACTTGCCGTTGTGCTTCACGGCGGTGAAGTCCTTCAGCGAGGCCCATCCGTGCGCCGGCTGCGCCAGCGCGCCCGTCGACGACCACCGGTAGGACGACGGGAGGGAACACGCGGCGGCGCCACCGGGGGCCGCCTGGGCCTGCGGGGCGACCAAAGTCGCCGCTAACACGAACAGGGACGCGACCGCGGCGGCCAGCGCCGCGGACGGGTGCCTGCGGGCGAAACTTCCTCTGTGCATGGGGGGTTCCTCATCCTTGGGCAATCGGTTCCGGCCGGCCCCGTCGGAGGCGTCCGGACTGTCGGTGGAGAGCGGCGTGCGGTGGCCGAGGGCGCCACGGCACAGCGCTGGTGGGGCTTCCCGGCCCTTCGCGGTTCCCGGAAGGGCGGGGGTGCCCGGCGCCTTCGGGTTACCGGGTAACCCGGGGTGGGAGCGCCCGGCGAGGTGACGCGGGATGGGGCCGGGAGTGACGGGTCCCGCCGGCGCGGAGGACATCACCGGCGCCCGTGAGGGCCCGTCGGGCCACCGGGCTCATGCACGACCCGGTGGTCACGCCGTACGGCCCCGGCGGGATCGGCCGTGCCCCGGAGCCGGTCCCTGGGTGGGTGCGGGCGCGGCACGGACGGCTCCCGTCAGCGGGGGGACCGGGGGGACCCCGCCGCCGGCCGGGCCGGTGGCGGCCGCCGGCACGCGCTGACGGGACAACGCTGATGCGACCATGACATACACATGCGGCAGGTCCCTTGCGGCTCGGCGTTCGAGGGGGGTGCGACGACCCGGAGATGCCCTGCTGTGCGGTGGAGCGACCTCGACCCCGTACCGTCCGAAATTCCGAACAAGGGTCGAAGTATCGAGCAACCTGAATGATAGGGAACCGTTGAACGACGTCAATACCTCGCGCAGACGCCGTCACCGGCGAGGGGACTCACCCGGCCGGCGGGGACCCGAACGGGACCGGGTGACCGGGGCCGGTCACGGAGCGACCGCGCGCACGAGCAGCGTCCCGATGTACCCGGACCGAGGCGCGTCCAGGACACGCGCCTCGGCCGTGGCGAACCCGGCCCGGGTGAGCAGGCGCTCCCAGACGGCCGGACGGTAGCTGTAGCGGTAGGTGAACATCGCCTTCCCGGCGAATCCCCCCCCTTGTACATGCCCTGCGGCCCGTACGCCCCGGGGATGGCCGGCGGCTGCGAGAACGCGAAGACGCCACCGGGCGCGAGCCGCCGGCGGACCAGGGGGAAGAGGCGGCCCGGGTCGGTGAACCAGGCCGCTCCGAAGATCGAGTAGACCGCGTCGTACCTCGCCTCGTGCCCGCTCAGGTACTCCAGCACCTCGGCGCACACGAACTCGGCCCCGGTACCGGCCCACTTCCGGGTGACCTTCCCGACCATGCCCGGAGACAGATCGACACCCCGGGCGGCGATGCCCTGCCCCGCGAGGTGGGCGAGGGCGCGGCCGGTGCCGCACCCGATCTCCAGCACGGAACGCGGGTCCCCCAGCAGCTCCGGGCCGGGGCCGTGACCGGCGTACTGGGTCCGGCGGAAAGCCGGCTCCGCGTCCTCCGTGAAGGCGGAAGCGGCGTAGGCGTCCCACAGTTCCGCCTCGGCGGCGATGTCGTGGTGTGCGGGCAACGGGCTCCCTCTTCGCAGAACCTGTTCTTCCGTGCGGCGGCACCCGGGCCCCGCCGCACGGACCCTGCGCGCCGAGGTCTCAGCGGGTGGCGTGACCGATGAAGTCCACCCAGGCGGCCGGGGATATGGACAGCGGCTGACGCCGGAGATCCTTGGAATCGCGGACGAGGACGGCCTCCGGGCACATGGCCGCCTCGACGCAGTTGTCGCCGCCCGTACCGCTGTAGCTGCTCTTCAACCAGACCAGTTCGGTGGTGCTCATGGGGCTCCTCGCATCTGTTCCAGCAGGCCGACGGATGCTTCCGAGGTGAGAGCTTGCGAGCGCATCCTTCCATAACGCTGAAGCATGCCGCTGACCTGCTGGGGATGCGTGAGGAGGCCGCTGCTGTCATGCCCTTCGTAGTAGCCGACCCACTGATTCTGAGAAGTTTCAGCCAGATACAGCGAGCCGTCGAGTCCGGCGTGCGACGACTTCCGCAAAGGCATGATCTGCAATTCCACGTTCCGGTGCCGCGCCCGGTCCAGCAGCTGATCGATGAGGGCGCGGGTGACGTCGTCTCCACCTGTTCGACGTTCGATCAGCGCTTGCTCAATGATGAAACCGAACGCGGTGTTGGCCCTTTCGGTGAGCAGGCGTTGCCGCTCCAGCCGGGCCATGACCTGATCGTCGAGCTGCTTGTCGGTCAGTGGTGGGAGGCGGCTGCCGAAGACCTCCCGGATATAGGGCTCGGGCTGCAAGAGCCCCGGGATGACTCGGCACTCGTACGCGTACAGCGACACGGCCTCCTCCTCGATGCCCGCCCACTGCTGGAACCAGGAGGCCAGCCCGGCCCGGCGGGTCAGGCTGCGGTGCGCCGCCGCCAGGACGCGGGAGGCGACACACCCCAGAGGTTCTTCCGCGCGGCCGGACAGGTCCCTCGGCGGATACCGCTTGCCCTGCTCGATCTTGGCGATGTACGGCGCCGAGTACCGCACCCGCGGGGCGAGTTCTTCCTGCGTCAGCCCCGCCTCCTCGCGCAGCGCCTTCAGCACCGCGCCGAAGGTCTTCAGGCTGTCCGACAGTTCCGCCCCGCCCTTGCCGGCCGAGCCGCTCCGGGCACCGTCACCGCTGTCCGCCGTCATGGCCACCGCCTCCCCCTCCGCACGGCGACCCGGGATCCTCTCCCTGGCCAACGGCACAGAACGGCCGCCGTCACGCCCCCGTACCGGCCCAGCCCACGGCGGCCACCCACCCAGCACGCCCTGTACCGGTGGCGAACCATCCGGCCGGACCCGGGGAGCAGCGGGGCGGCGGGAGCGCGCCCACCGGGGCCGCACCGCTCGCGGGCCGAGGGGGAGGGCCGGAGCGCGCCGGCGGTGCCGCCGGGGGCGCCGGGGGCGCCGGGGGCGCCGGGGCGCCGGGGGCGCCGGGGGCGCCGGGGCATCGTGGCGCGGCCGGCGCGGCCGGGGTGGGCGGCCGCGCCGTGCGGTTCACGGCTCCGAACCGCTCGGGCCGCCCGGCCGCCTACGCGACGCTCGTCATGGTCGCGTACACCACGACGTTGTGGGTGTAGTAGTGCCGGTCCGCGTCGAACTCGCCTCCGCAGGTGACCAGTCTCAGCCCCGCGTGGTCGACGTTCTTGTAGACCTCCAGCGTGGGGAACTCCTTCTTCGGATACTCCTCGACGCGGTCCACGGTGAAGGTGGCCGTCTTCCCGTCCTCGCGCTTCACCTCGACGGTGTCGCCGGCCTTCATCGTCTTCAGGCCCTTGAACACCGCGTCCGCGCCGTTCCAGGTCACGTGCCCGGCGATCACCGCGGGTCCCTCGGAACCGGGGCTGGGCCCGGGTTGGTACCACCCGGCCAGATCCGGGTCCTCGGGGGTGGTCATCACTCCGTCCTTGTCCTGCCCGAGGGTTTCCAGGGCGCTGGTGACGCCGAGGGAGGGGATGCTGACCTGCTGCGGCACCGACCGGTCCAGGGCCGCGACCGCCTGACCGGCACCCTGGCCCGTGCCCGGTGCCTCGCCGCCCGCCGCCCCACCGGTCACGCTCTGGCCCGGGGGCGTCTGCGTGGCCGGCGCGTCCTGGCCCCCGCAGGCGGTGAGCAGCAGCAGGGCCGCGGTGGCGGCGGTCACGGCGGCGGGGACGCGCCGCCCCTGGGCCCGTGCGCTCCGTTCGGGCCGGTTCACGCGGCACCCCCGGTCCGCGCCGCGGAGGCACCGGACGCCTTCCGCCGGCGAAGGGCGAACAGCGCCCCGGCCACGGCCGCCGAGGCGGCACCGGTGGCGCCGGCCGTCATCCCCGGGGACATGCCCGAGCCCTCCGCCCCACCGCCGGTCTCGATCCCACCGACCGGGACGGACCCGACCGACGCGCCCTTGACCTCACCGCAGTTGGTGGGCGCGGTCGCCTCCTGCGGCAGCTTCGGGTCCAGTTCGCTCTTGCCGGCGCCGTCGAAGTCGTACTCGCCGTTGCCGTTGCGGTCGATGCCGTGCTGGACGATGTGCAGGTCCTTGATCTTCTCGACCACGTCCTGGCCGACCTTGATGGTCCGCTTGTAGGAGATCTTGCCGTCCGCGTCGGCCACCGGCATCCGGTCCACGGCGAGCCCGCTGGTCGCCGCGTCGGTGTCCCCGGAGACGGTGAGCGCGATGTTGATGTCGCCGTAGTGGACGGTGGCCTCGGTGTTGTCGAGGATCCCGTCCTTGTTGGTGTCGGCGCTGCCGTCCGGGCAGACGAAGTTGTGCCCTTCGGTCGAGCCGTGCAGGTGCTGCGCCGAGGGCTGCCCCGGCACCATGCCCTCGGACTTGATCCACACCGTCATCCGGTCGCCGCGCAGGCTCACCAGAGCCGTGCCCTTGGAGCCGGAGTCGTTGAGCTGCTCCAGGTCGAGCTGGAACGCGGGCGTGTCCGACTCGGCGAAGGCCGGGGACGAGACGCCGACGGTGAACAGGGCGGCGGTGGGCAGAGCGGCCAGGACGGCCAGACGACGGGTTCGCTGGGATATCACGTGCGGTCCTTGTCCGTGGAGGTCTCGGGGGGGGTCTGCTGGGGCGTGCTCTCAGTTACCCCTAGAACGCGGCCGGGTTTGCCGGTGTTCAAACACGCCGGGGAGACGCGCGCGACCAGGGCCGACGGCCGCCGCGCGGAAGGCCAGGACGTCGGTCACGTCGCCGGTACGGCACGAACACGCCGCGGGGCCGGCCGATCCGCGGGGTGCGGCGTCCGGCCACGGCCACGGCCACACCATGGCGGCCGGGGGTGATCGTGAGCGCGCCGGTCCACTTCGGTCCGCGGGCCGGCGTCTCTCGGTACCGGCCCGTGATGTGCCGTCCGGTCGCCTCGTCCAGGCTGGTGGCAGGAGGCGAACGATGACCTATCGCATCAGTAAGGAGTTCCACTTCTCGGCGAGCCACCAGCTCGACGGGTTGCCGGCCGACCACCCGTGCGGACGGTTGCACGGCCACAACTACGTGGTGTCGCTGGAACTCTCCGCGCTCACGGACGCACTGGACGACGTCGGTTTCGTGCGTGACTACGGGGACCTCGGGGACTTCAAGATCTGGCTGGACGAGGAGGTGGACCACCAGCACCTCAACAAGGTCGTCGGGGATCGCAACCCGACCGCCGAGAACCTCGCCCGCTGGCTGTACGAGCGATGGACCGGGCGCTACCCGGAACTGGTGGCGGTCCGGGTGGCGGAGACGCCCAAGACATGGGCGGAGTACCGCGGGTGACCGCGGCGCCGGCCGGCCGGAGGAAAGGTGGTGGTGCCGTCGTGGAACCGAAGCTCGTCGTGAACGAGATCTTCGGCCCGACTTGAGGGCCGTCCAGGGAGAAGGGCCCTCACTGGGCCGGTGCTGCGCCTTCGTCCGGCTCGGCGGCTGCAATCTGGGGTGCACGTGGTGCGATACGCCGTACACCTGGGACTGGACCGGCAGTAGCGATTCCGGGAAGGCGTGGGACCCCCGCGCGGAGCTGCACGCGATGCCGTGGCAGGAGGTCGCCCGGCGGCTGCGGGCCTTCGCGGTGCCGCTGATCGTGGTGTCCGGCGGGGAGCCGTTGAACCAGCAGCGCCGCCTGGTGCCCCTGCTGCGCGACCTGACCGGGAGCGGTCACCAGGTGGAGATCGAGACGAACGGAACGGTCGTGCCCGCGCCCGAGGTGACGGCGATGGTCCGCTTCAACGTCTCTCCCAAGCTCGCCCATTCCGGTGAGCCGGAGGCACGGCGCATCGTGCCGGAGGCGCTGTCCGCGCTGGCGGCGGTGCCGGGCACAGCGTTCAAGTTCGTCTGCCGGGGGCCGGAGGACCTGGACGAGGTCACGACGGTCACGGCGCACCTCGGCAGGTCCCCGGTGTGGATCATGCCCGTCGCGCGGTCGCGGCAGGAACTGGACCGCAACCTCGCCTCGCTCGGTGACGCCGTGGTGGCCCGTGGATGGAATCTGACAACTCGGTTGCACATCTCCATATGGGGTGACCGGAGGGGTACATGACCACGACGCATGACGAACGCACCGGCGCGTCCGGCGAGCCGGAGCAGGACCGGAGACGTGACCCGCTGGAGGACGTCGCACGGCAGCTGCTGGTGGAGATCGGTGAGGACCCGGACCGTGACGGTCTGAAGGAGACCCCGGCCCGTTTCGCCCGCTGGTGGCGGGAGTTCAGCCAGTACGACGCCGGCAACACCAGCACCAGCTTCCCCCTGTCCACCAGCGGTCAGGTCGTCATCGTGGGGGACCTACAGCTGTGGTCGCTGTGCGAGCACCATCTGCTGCCGTTCAGCTGCTCGGTCACCATCGCCTACCGCCCACTCGGCGAGGTCCTGGGCCTGTCCAAGTTCGCCCGCATCGCGCAACGCCACGCGCACCGGCTCCAGGTGCAGGAGCGTCTCGTACAGGACATCGCCGACGAGATCGGCGCGGTGACCGGTTCGCCGGACGTCGCGGTGGTCGCGCAGGGCGAGCACCTGTGCATGAGCATGCGCGGTATCCGTACTCCGGCCCGGATGACCTCCTCGGTCTTCCACGGTGTCTTCGAGGAGTACGGCCCAATCCGCCAGGAGCTGGTTGCCATCGCCTTCCCCGGCTGACCGCGCGGGCCCGCCGGTGGCACTCCGGCCGGCAAGCTCCCAAGCGCTCCTGAGGAGTCCCAGATGAACGTTGCCTTCGTCCTGCTGACCCACGCCTCCGACGAACCCGCGGGGGTCGAGCGCGCCGTCGACTCACTCGCCGACGGCCTGCGCTCGACCGGCCACAACGCACTGATCATCGCGGCCGGGCCGGCACGGGCCGAGGACGGGCCGGACGTGGTCCGGCTCGACTCGGTCACCCTTCCCCGCCCGCTGCTCTTCGACGAACTTCCCCAGTTGTTCGACAAGCCCGGGCCGGTACGCCGCGAGTTGCCGGACATCCTCGGCCGGTTCGACGCCGATGTGGTCTGCTGGGCCGACGCCGTGGTGGGCCTCGGCTTCCTCAGTCCCGCACCACCCGGTGTGCGCACCGCGCTCATGGTGCACTTCCTGCGCGTGGACGACCACATGCGGCGCGCGCTGGCACACCGTCCGGACGTGGTGCTCCCGGTCAGCCCTTTCATGATCGAGGAGGCGGTGCGCGCCGGGCTGGACACCGCCGGCTGGCGCGCGCTGCCCAACGCCGTGCCCGGCGGGCGGGCCGGACACGGCACCGTGCCGGAGGCACCGGAGCGTGAGCGGCTGCGCCGGACCGGCCCGGTGCGGATCGTCACCCGCGCCGACCCGTCCAAAGGCATCACCGAACTGCTGGACGCCTGTCCCGGGGACCTCGGCAGGCCTGTCCAGATCGTCATCGCCGAGGCGGGGTTCGAACTGTGGCCCGGTATGCAGGCCGACATGATCAAAGCCGCCCGGTCGCGGGCCGCCGCCCTGCCGGACGTCGAGATACTGCCCGCCATTCCCTGGCAGGAGGTACAGCCCTTCCTGGCCGGGGCCGCCGTCACGCTGGTGCCCTCCACGAGCCCGGAGACGTTCGGCAACGTCGCCGCGGAGTCCCTTTCGGTCGGCACGCCGGTGGTCGGCTACGGCTTCGGGCATCTGCCGGTGCTGGTCGGCGAGGCGGGACGGCTGGTGGACCTCGACGTGGTGAACGGTTTCGGCCACCTGCCGGCGCTGACCGGCCGCACGTTGGAGACCAACGACTTCACCGTGAGCGCCGGCCGCCTCTGGGGGGCCACCACCGCGTTGCTCGCCGACCCGGACGCCTACCGGGCCGCGTCGCGGCAGGCGCTCCGTCAGGTGGCGTCGCTCTCTCCCGCGGCCGTGGCTGCCGAGTTCCTGCGGCTCACCACCGGAGGGCCGGCGCCCGTCCCCGCACCGGACGGGGCGTAGGCATGGCGGCGGGCCCCGGCGGCCCCTCGGCCGCCGTCGTCATCCCCACCTACAACCGGGCGGAGCTGCTGCGGGGCACCTTGGCGGCGCTGGCCGCCAGCCGGCCGCCCGACGAGGGCGCCTTCGAGGTGGTGGTCGCCGACGACGGGTCGGCCGATCACACACGCGCGGTGGTCCAGGAGTTCGGCGGCAGGCTCGCGGTGCGCTACTGCTTCCAGGAGGACCAGGGCTTCCGGGCCGCCGCCGCACGCAACGCCGGCGCCCGGCTGGCCTCGGCACCGGTCCTGATCTTCATCGACGCGGGAGTCAGACCCGGTCCGGACTTCGTCCGCGCACACCTGGCCGCCCACGCCCGCGGACCACGCGCGGTGGTCGGCTACACCTACGGCTACCGGCCGGACATGAGCCTGCCGGACGCCCTCGCCGCGGCCCGGCAGGATCTCCTTCCCGCCGAGGCGGTGCGCCGTCACGGCGATGCCGACGTGCTGCGTGACGTCCGGCAGCCGTCGTTCGAACGGTTCGGGTACGACCTGGCGGGCACGGTGGTCCCCTGGCAGTGGTTCTGGTCCGTCAACTGCTCCGTGAGCAGCGCCGACTTCCGGGCCGTCGGCGGCTTCGACGAGGACTTCCGCAGTTGGGGCGGCGAGGACCTCGACCTCGGCTACCGGCTGCACCGGGCCGGCACCCCTTTCACGGTCAGCCGGGCGGCCTGGGCGCTCGACACCCCGCACCAGCGGTCCCCGGGCGACGACCTGGCCAGCAACGCGGCCAACATCGCGATGCTCGCCGACAAACATCCCGAACCGGTGACGGAGCTGCTGTGGGCCTTCTTCGCCCGGCCCGCCGACCGGTTCGAGCTCCGCCACGAGTGGAACGTCGAGGACGAATACCGCCTCGTCCTGGCGGCCGCCGAGCAGGCGCGCGGGACCGACGTGCGCGGTGAACTCGCCCTGCTGCGCGAGGTCACCGGCGATCAGCGGGTCGTGGTGCTGGGCTGCGGTGCCGATCCGCCCACCGGCCTCGTCGCGGATGTCCGGCTGTTCGACTTCGACGGCCGTCTTACGGGGTCCGCCGCCCCGGGGGAGGTGGGCCACGCCCTCGGAGTCCGTCTGCCCCGCGCCGGCGGTTCGGTGGACCGGATCCTGGTCACCTCCCGGCTCTCGGGTCTGTGGGAACGGTGGCAGGCGCACATCCGGTCGGAAGCACACCGGCTGGGGGCCCGAGTGGATGTTCCCTTCCTCGGCCGGACCGTCCGGTAGCCGGGCGGGCCTGGCCGGATACGGTCCCGAAGCCCCCGCCCCACCCGGCCACCGTCCGGCCGCCTGATCGCCGTGCCCGGCGACCCACACGCCGCCGGGCACGGCGATCAGGCGGTCCCGGTCTTCGCGCGGACCGCGTGCACGACGTACGTGCGGATGTCGGCGGGAATGAGCGGAGCGGGACGGACGGCGGCGGTCAGACCCCGCAGCTCCAGCAGCGCGAGTACCGCGTCGAGCCGGCCGTCCAGATCCTGCACCTCCAGCACGACCTGGTCGAGGAGCGGCCAGTGAGCCGCTTCGATGCCGTGCAGCACGTCGAGTTCGGCACCCTCGACGTCGATCTTCAACAGGTCGACCCGATCGCCGCGGGTGAGGAAGGCGGAGAGGCGCTCCACGCGCACCGGGACCTGCGTGCCGACGTAGTACGAACGGACGTACTCGCGCGGGCCCTCCCGTGAGAGCACGTCGATCTGGAGTTCCTTCTGCTCGGGGTAGCGGGTGGAGTTGCCGGGCGCCCTCGGGTAGTAGACGAAGGGCACGGCCTCCTCCGTCCGCGCTCCGAGCGCGCACTCCTGCACCGTCACCCCCGCCGCCATGCCGTGCAGGTCGAGATTGCGGCGCAGCGCGGCCAGCGGGAGCGGCATGGGTTCGAAGGCGAGGACCCGTGCGGTGGGGCTGAGCTGCCGCACGAAGTAGCTGAAGAGGCCGATGTTGGCTCCGACGTCCACGACGAGTGCGTCGGCCGGCAGGCGCACGTCGTCGTAACAGCCCTCCCGGAACATCTCCCCGTACTGCCAGTGGGCCTCGCCCTCGTGGGGGACCCAGAACCAGGTTCCGGGGGCCAGCTCGACCTTGTGCAGACCGGTGTCGGCCGCGATGCCGCTCACCGGGGAACCGGCGGGGTGAAGACAGTGGTGTCGTCCAGGTACCGCGTGGGGTCGGGGACTCCGGCCTCCTTGAACGCCTCACGGCGCTCGTAGCAGGTGCCGCAGGTGCCGCAGTGCGCCTCGCCGCCCCGGTAACAGGACCAGCTGGCCTCCAGCGGCGCGCCGAGCCGGGTGCCGTGTTCGGCGATCCGGCCTTTGGTCCAGCTCATGAAGGGCGCCTCCACCTGGGGAGTCGGGAAACCCTCGTTGGCGACGGCGACCAGTTCCCGCAGGGCGGTGAGGAAGACCGGGCGGCAGTCGGGGTAGATGAAATGGTCCCCGGCGTGCATGCCGAGCGCGACGGTCCCGGCCCGGTGGGCGACCGCCACGGACACGGCGGCGTTGGCGAGGACCGCGTTGCGGTTCGGTACCACCGTGGCCCGCATGGACTGCTCGGCGTAGTGGCCGGCGGGTACCTCCACACGGTCGTCGGTGAGCGCGGAGCCGTTCAGGAGCGCTCCGAGTCCGGTGAGGTCGAGGACGTGGTGTGCGGCGCCGTAGTGCGCGGCGACCAGGCGGGCCGACTCGATCTCCTTCCGGTGGCGCTGGCCGTAGTCGACGGTGAGCGCCACCAGACGGTGACGCAGCGCCGTGTAATGGGCCATCAAGGTGGTGGAGTCCATGCCGCCGGACAGGACGACGACGGTGAGGAACGGGTCAGGCGCGTCCTTGCCGTCGTCGGCTTCCCACGCGGCGGGGTCTGCGGTCATCGTGTGCCTTCCTCTGGTCTGTCACGGGAGCCGGGCGGACCGGTGCGGCATCCGGCAGGCGGGGGAGACCGCCCCGTTGCCGTGGGGACGCCGGTGGACGCCTCGCGTCTCACCAGTCTGGACCGGGCCGTCGCCCCGGCACCTCACGGTCGGGTCCGAAGGCCTCGCCCTCGCCCACCGAAGGTGGCAGCTCACCCGCCCCACCGGGGGTCCGTCCGCCCTCGGGACGACGGGCCGTGGGAGCGCTGGTGAGCAAGGTCCACAGGCCGGGGGCGCGGAACAGGGCGGGAAAGCCGTCGCGCCCGGAGACGCCGAGCTTGCGGTAGGCGCTGGAGAGATGGAGTTCGACGGTCCGGCGGGTGATCGCCCGCTGGTGGGCGATACGCCGGTTGGTCAGGCCGCGCATGGCGTCCACCAGGATCTCGCGCTCGCGCGGGGTGAGGGAGAGCACCCCGCTCAGCGAGGCGTGCATCGCCGCGTCGCCGCTCAGGACCAGGATGCGGCTGCCGGCGCGGAGGGCGAGCTCTCCGGCACCGCAGCGTTCGGCCAGTTCCACCGCGCGGTTGAGGGCGGCCGTCGACTCCTTCCGGCGGCCGTGCCGCGCGTCGAGATCGGCCAGGTCGGTGAGGGCGGCGGCGAGGTCCAGCGGGGTGTGTCCGAGTTCCAGCAGCGCGACGGCCCTGCGCAGCAGCGTCTCGGCGTTCCGGTCGCCGGTCCGGGCGAGGACGCGCAGTGCACGGCCCAGTTCGAAGGCGGATCCGCTGTCGCGGGCGAACCGGACCTGCTGGTCCGCCAGGGCGCGGGCCTCGGCCGCGGCGCCGGTCTGGTCGAGGAGTTCGACGCCGTGTGCTCGCCACAGGGTCGTTCCGGTCCGGCGCAGACCGCCCGCACGGGCGCGTCCCCGCAGTTCCGCGAGGTCACGGGCCGCGTCCGGCAGGGCACCGAGCGCGGCGGCGCACCTGGCCCGGGCCAGCAGCAGGTCCTGATGCCGGTGGCCGGCGGGCAGGCGGCCGAGCCAGCCGCCGTCGCGCAGCAGGACCTGGGCCTTGCCGAGTTCGCCTTGGCTGATCAGCACGTTGGCCAGCATTCCCGCCGCGCTGGTGCGCAGGGCCGCCGCGTCGACCGTGGCATTCGGACCGTCGAGGACCGTGAGGCATTCGGCGAGCAGCCGGCGGGCGGTCACGAGGTCGCCCCGGACGCGGGCTATGTGCCCTGCGACGTGGAGGAGGTACGCGCGCCCGCCGTAGGGTTCGGCGGCGGACGCTCCCGCCGCGGTGTCGCCGATCCGGTCCAGATGGGCGGCGGCCTCAGTGGGGTGGCCACTGTCCACCAATACGGTCAGCGCGGCGGCGAGCGCTGTCGGGCACATCTCGGACCAGCGGGTACCGCGGCCGAGGACGGCACGGGCGCGGTCGGCCGAGCGGCCCGGGCCCTCGTCCATGAGGTAACCGTAGTAGGTGGCGACGGCCTCGACGACGGTCCGCAAGGGCCCGTCGCCGGCCGCGCCGGCCGGACGAGGACGCGTGCCCGTCCGATGCCGCGCGGTGCCGGCGTCCGGCCGCAGCCGCGGCGGGAGACCGAGCAGGAGGTTCATCGCCTCGGCCGGCGAGACCCCCGTGAGCCGGAGGGCCAGCCGCTGTAGCTGGGGCCAGTCCTCGAACGCGGTGTTGCGCAGTTCCGAGCCGGCCACGTCGAGTACGGCCGCGCTGTCCCCGGTGGCATGACCGGGTGTCGAGAGCACGCGGCCGAGCCGGGCGAGCAGGGCGCCCCGTGTCGGATCGTCATCGGCACGGCGGAGCAGGGCGGCCAGTTCCCGTGAGCCGCCCGCGGGGTCGCCGCCCATGTGGAGGTCGGCGAGCGCGAGGACGGCCCGGCGCCGCTCGTCGCCGGTGGCGGTGTCCGTGACGGTCTCCAGATAGCTGCGCGCGGTCCCCTCGTGGCCCGCCTGCCGCGCGGTATCGGCCGCACGCAGCATCACGCCGGCCGGCCAGTCCTCGTGGTGGGGCACACTGGAGGCGCTGAGGTGATCGGCCACCCGTTCCGCGGGCCCGTGCCTCTCGTGCAGGTAGGAGGCGGCGGAGAGGTGGATGGCGTTGCGGGCCAGCCGCGTCATGGAGCCGAGCAGGGTGCGCGCGAGCAGGGGATGCCGCAGTTCGAGTTCGTCGCCGTCGGTGACCAGCCTGGCGCGTGCCAGGACGTCGAGCCCTTCCAGGGTCTCCACCAGGCCGAGGCCGCTGAGGTGCGCGATCAGAGCGGGGCCGGCGCCGCCGGAGTCGCCGGCCACCGCGACGGTCTCGGCGAGGCGCACGGCGTGTGGGTGCTGCCGGGCGGCTCGTCCGACGAGCAGGCCGGCGGCGGCCGGGAGCACCACGGAGTCGAGTTCCTCGATGCCGGGCCGGGGGCGCGCGTCGCGCAGGTGCGTCGCGAGCAAGGCCAGGAGGTAGGGGTTTCCCGCGGTCAGCCGATGGCACGCGGCAGTGAGGCGGCCACCGGGGCGCCCGGCGAGCAGCGGCTGGAGCATCTCACCGGTCTCCCGGAGCGTCAGCCCTCCGAGCGTCAGCCGCCGCGCTCCGAGGGTCAGCTCCGTGTATTCGGCGGGGGCGGCCGGCGGTTCTCCCGCGCGCTCGGTGAGCAGCACGAGCAGGCGCGGTCCTCCTGCCGCCTCCGCCACGATCCGCAGCACCTGCCGGAGGCGGGCGGCACCGGCGAGGTTGGCGTCGTCCACGGTGAGGACCATCGGCCCCCCTCCGCCCGGCGCCGCCAGGACACCCTTCGGGCCGGTCGAGGCGGGCTCGTACGGCTCCTTCGCCGCTCCGGCAGGGCCCGCCCCGGTGCCGGCGAGCGGGGACCCGGCCACCAGGACCGCCCCGGTGGCCCGCCCGGCGGGGCCCGGCACCGGGCCGGGCGGGCACAGACCGCCCGCGGGTTCCGGGAGTCCGCGCGCCGCCCACGTCTGGCCGGCCGCGGCCGTCACGGGCACCACGTGGAGACCGCGGGCCCGGCATCCGCCGAGGAAAGCGCCCAGCAACGAGGTGCGTCCGATACCGGCCTCACCCGATACCACGCACCTCACCATTCCGTCCCCGGCGGTGTCGTCGAGTGCCCGGGACAGCTCCCGGAGCAGGTCGTAACGACCGGCGAATCGCCCTTTTCCCCTGCCCGTCGGGCTCACTCCCCCACAGCTCCTTCCGCCGGATCGCGGCCACGGTTCCGGGTCAGTTCCGGGAGCCGCACACCGCGACCAGGACGATGCCCTGGTCCCCGATGGCGTACGGACGGCGGGCGAAGTGCCGGCGGAGTGCCGGCCGCAGCGCGACGCGCATCTCGTCCGCGCGTGGATGCTCCTCGTACCAGAAATCGGTCAGCAGAGCGGCTGCGGCGGTAATGCGCTCTTCGGGGTCGGATTCGGGGAAATGCAGCGCGGCTTCGGTCCGGTGCAGCGAAATGGCCGAGAAACCCAGCTCACTCAAAGTACGGGCGGCATTTTCGAGCAAGTATCCCTGATGGTCGTGCGGTTCTCCGGCAATCGGCACGCAGACCTCGTTGAGGAGGCTGACGAGTTCGTTGTCCGGAGCGCCGCCGATCAGCACCACGCGGCTGCCGGGCGTGTCCCGGTCACAGACCCGGGCCAGCTCCCTGACCGCACGGTCGGGGTCGTCCGCGTAAGGCAGCACCCAGCAGGCCAGTACCGCGTCGAAGGCGGCGTCCGGTAAGGGCAGTTCCTCGGCGTACCCGGGGAGGACCTCGATCTCGGCGCCGTCCGGGGCACCCGGTGCGTCCGGGGCGCCCCCGGACGTGTCGACGGAGGTCTGGAGCGCCTCGACACGGTGGGCGTGCGGCTCCACCGTGACACAGTGGACGGCCCTGGCCGCGACCGCGCGGGTGAGTTCACCGGTGCCACCGCCGACATCCAGCACCCGGTCGCCGGTGGCGACGGCGGTGAGGACCGAGGCGACCTCCTCCCGGCGTTCCAGGCGGCCCGCGAAGTTGAGCCACCCGTGGTGACTGAGCCGGTGCGGACCACGGTGGTGGGCAGGCCTGCGATCCAGAGGACCGAAGAACGGATGATCCGCGATGCCCGCGGCACCGAGAGCGTCGACGGTGGCGGTAGTTCCTGTCGCACCCACAATGAACTCCTTCTCCATGAAGTGGCCGGCGTGAAGACGTAAAGCGCGCCACAGACAGGCGATACAACCCACCCGAAAGGGAACGGAGAGGAATGACCCGGGAAACCCGCCTCGGCCTTGCCTGTACGAACGGCCGCACGTGGTGATCACGCTGACGATCCAGGATCGCGGCGAGTCAATGAACCTAAAATATTAGACGTCATCGGAATGCCGTCGTCCAGGGGTGAAATCACGACTTGGCCAATAAACTCCCGAGCCCGATCAGGTACGGGCAGATCAGATCGGTGCCCTTGGCATGAGCCTGGCCGGAAAACACTTCCGGCAACCGGACTGCGTCGGGAGAACCAGGGAGATCCGCACATGAGCCTCGCGAGCGCCGTCTCAACGCGGGGACACCGCCCGCACCACCCGCACCATATGGCGAGCGCCCACGAAACCGCAGCTCAGGTGCTCTTTGCGGCCGGCTCAAGGATCGCGGCTCACTCCACAGCAGTGGACGAGGTCCAGCCGGGCGGTACCGGCCCGCTTCACCGGGGCAGACCCGGGCCCTGCACGCCTACCTGCGCTGGCCCAACGCCAATGCCCGCCACCCCGACATACTCGCCACCCAACGCAAGGAACGCGCCCGTATCCGCAGCGAAAAGGGCATCCGCTGGGGCGGCAGACCACCACCGGCAGCGGCATGACCACCCAACCCCGCCACAGCACTACGAGTTCGCGGTCTCCGCCAGGAGGCGGGCGAGCTCGCGGGGGCGGGTGGCCATCGGCCAGTGGCCCGAGTCGAGGTCTACGTACTCAAGGTGGCCGGCGCGGGCGAGGTCAGGGCTCTCGCCCGCGGCGATCCACTCCTTGGCCTGGGCGGGGGTGAACTCGGGGCAGATGAGCGCGACGGGGACGTCGAAGCGGCGCTCGTCGGCCAGGCGCATGACTCCCCGGGCGACCCCCTCGGGGACGGGAATAGCGGCGGACGCGAGGCGCTGCCGGGTCTCCTGGTCCAGGTCGGCGGAGTCCGCCCCCTCGAAGGGGCCCCAGCCTGGGAAGGGCATGCTGCCGCCCTCAATCGCGAAGTGATCGGCGTAAGCCCGCCCGTCGGCGGCAGGGAAGCCGCCGATCAGTGCGACCTTGGCCACCTTCCCCGGTCGCGCGTCGGCGGCCAGCCAGGCCAGGCTCGACGCAGCGGAGTGCCCCACCACCAGGGGCTTCCCCGGCGCCGCGTCAACGGCGGCGAGCACTGCTGCCAGCTGGTCATCGAGCGTCGCGGAGGCGGTGCCGTCGCCCTGGCCGGGGAGGGTGAGCGGCACGGGACGGTGGCCGAGCGCAGTGAGTTCGGGCACGACCTCGTCCCATGCGGATCCGTCGAACCACAGGCCGGCGATGAGCAAGATGTCCACGGATGTTCTCCCGGAGAAGAGTCGGATCCGGCTGCCGGCACGTTATCGGGAGGCTCTGACAACGGGCTCAGGCCACCCCAACCCGGCAAACCTTCCCGGTCACAGCACTAGCCCGGGATGATCGCGACGTGTGCCTGACCGGCGAGGTCGGCGACGCCGGGGGAGATGCCGGCGATCCTGCGCAAGAGTTCCAGGTCGTTGAAGAAGCTCTCGGGGTCGTCCTCGAAGGCTTCCGCGTCGTCGATGCCCATCTCCGGAAACACCCTGGTGATCTCCTCGGGGTGGGGCCCCTCGACCGCGCGGAGACTGGACAGGTGCATGGAGGCGAGCTCCTCACCGTCGCGGCTCACGCTGACATGCTCATAGCTGTGGTTGGCGAAGGCCGAGACGGTGAACGTGCCCACGGACAGGTCAGCCCGGTGGACGCCCTCGTTACCGATGTCCTCCACCAGCAGGGCGTGCGGACCGAGGGCGAAAGCCGCGACGACGTGGTTGTGGTGGTGGTCGACTTCCTCGAACTCGACGCGATCCCTCAGCTTCCGCCAGGTGGAGACGGAGATCTCGTCGTCCGCCGCGCCGAACCGGCGCAGCGCCTCGTACGGTGTGACGTTCTGGATCACAGTCACGCAGTAGTGCTCGCCCATGTCGAGGTAGTCCATCCAGGGCTCGGGCCCGTCGGAGGACTCATCGGCCGGCTCGGCGTCGACGGGCCGGTAGCCGCCCGGGAAAAAGCCCTCGCTGTGCACCCACACGACGGAATCGTGCTCGTCCACGAGCACGGGCGCCCACCCGGACCACCCGCCGAAATCGAGGAAGCGCCAGGTGAGCCTGGTTCCCGGCAGTTCGAGGTCGCGAGCCTCATCCGCGGACATGCCCGTCGATCCGGCACCGCCACCACGGCGGAAGTCGAGCCCTCCGTCAGGGCGTCGGACGACCGCGCGTTTCCCGTTGCCGGACAGCAGGAAACGGCCGTTGGCGATCGCCGAGGCCGGGGCACTGTCCCCCAAGGACTCGGACAGGCCGTTCTCGCCCCGCATGCGGACCCCCCTGAAGATCACTCCGATACCGGCCGTTCACTGTAGCGGCCGGGCGGCCGGGCGGCCGGGCGGCCGGGTCGAGTGCGCCGCCGGCGAAGTTCACCGGCCAGGCTCTGACACCGACACGGCCGAACCGCAGGAGACGCGCGGAGCACGCAAGATCGAGGTTGGAGACGAAGGCGCCGGGGAGACGCCCGCGACCAGGGCCGATGGCCCTCGGGCCGAGACGCCGCGAGTCGGGTGGCAGAGCAGGGCAGGGCGAGAGGATAAGAACGTCCGTTCCTAACGTCATGTACTTTTGTTCTTGTGCAGGAGAAGGAAGCGCCCGGAGAGCAGCGGACGGCCGGCGACGGACGGCGGCGCGTACGCCGCCACGATCCCCGGCGCAGGGAGCGGGTGCTCGATGCCACGCTGGAGGTGCTGGTGGAGGACGGGGTCGCCGGGATCACCCACCGCAAGGTGGCCGCCCGGGCCGACGTACCGCTGGGCTCCGTCACGTATCACTTCGCCGGCCTGTCCGGCCTGCGCACGGGGGCGTTCGCCCGGTACGTCGAGCAGCGGAGCGCCGAGTACGAGGCGCTCTTCGCCGAGGTCACCTCCCGGGAGGATCTGATCGACGTGCTGGTGGAGCTGGTCCGGGGAGGGCCCTCCCGGCACAGGAGCGCGGTCCTCGGCTTCGAGCTGCACCTGGCGGCGCTGCGCGATCCCACGCTGCGCGCGCTGACCCAGGAGTGGACGAGGTCCAGCCGGGCGGTGCTGGCCCGCTTCACGGGGGCCGAAACCGCTGCCCGCCTCGACGCCCTCCTGGAAGGAATGATCATGCACGCGCTGCTGTCCACGGAGCGGGAACCACGGGAGGAGACCCGGGCCGCGATCATGCAGATACTCGGCCCGGCCACCGGACCGGGCACGTGAACCTCCCCGTCGCGGCCGGCGCCACCGCGGGCACCCCGCCCGGTCCCGCCCACCGCCCACCGCCCACCACGCACCACGCACCACGCACCACGCACCGGGAGAACACCGTGCCGACCACCACCCCCGTCATCGAGGTCGACGACGCCCGACTGGAAGACCTCCGAGCACGGCTGCGCGCCACCCGGTGGCCCGAGCCCTGGCCCGTCGACGGCTGGGAGGCGGGTACCGACGCCGCCGAACTCCGCCGTCTCGCGGAGTACTGGGCCTCGGGCTACGACTGGCATGCCCATGAGGCCGCCGTCAACGCGCTGCCGTCCCACTTCGCCGACCTCGACGGCACAGCCGTGCACTACCTCCGGTACGACGGTGAGCACCCCGGCGCCCTGCCGATCGTGCTCACCCACGGCTGGCCCAGCACCGTCCTGGAACTCACGGCCCTCGCCGAACGGCTGGCCACCCCGTCACGCCACGGAGGAGACGCCCGGGACGCGTTCACCGTGATCGTCCCCTCACTGCCCGGCTTCGCCTTCTCCCCTCAGCGGCCCGGCCTCAGCGAGCAGACCCATGAGCTCTGGCACCGGCTGATGCACGATCACCTCGGCTTCCGGCGCTACGCGGCCCACGGGGGAGACCTGGGCGCGGGCGTCACCTCGCGGCTCGCCGAGGCGCACCCCGGGTCCGTCGTGGGCATCCACCTGCTCGCCGCCGCGGCCCCGGCCGGTCACGACCCGGCCTCGCTCACCCCCGAGGAGGCCGCCCATCTCGCCTCCTCCGCGGCCTGGCAGGCGGAGGAGGGCGGGTACATGCACCAGCAGAGCACCCGCCCGCTCACCCTCGCCCCCGCCCTGACGGACTCACCCGCCGGACTGCTCTCCTGGATCATGGAGAAGTACCGGGCGTGGAGCGACTGCGGAGGCGACCTGTCCACCCGCTTCAGCGACGACTTCCTCCTCACCCAGGCGTCCCTCTACTGGTTCACCGGCACGATCGCCACGTCCTTCCGCCCGTACTACGAGTACGCGCACGACCTGACGCGACGGGTGCGGCGGGTGGACGTCCCCACCGCTCTCGCCCTGTTCCCCGCCGACCTCTCCCAGCCGCCACGGAGCTGGGCCGAGCGCACCTACCGCCTCACGCGCTACACGCCCATGCCCCGCGGTGGGCACTTCGCCGCCCACGAGGAACCGGCCTTGCTCGCCGACGACATCACCGCGTTCTTCCGCGAACTCCGCTCCCCCCACCCCCCGGCCTGAGACCGGCGGCGGGCCTGCCGCGACGCGGGGCCGGGCGTCACCCGCGGGAACGCGGGGAGCCCCGCCGGGGCAGGGTGACCGGAGGGGTCCCCTGCCCCGGCGGGGCTCGGCCGGCCGGGCGGCGGGTCAGCGGCGCCCGGCAGCGGCCGGCGCCGTGTGCGGCGCCCTGACGGGTCAGCCGAAGTTCACGTCACTGCACCACATGTAGGCCTGGTCGAGGTGCGAGGCCTGCCAGATCACGAACACGATGTGGTGTCCGCTGTAGCCGGAGGTGTTGACGTTGAAGCTGATGTTCGTCGCCGGGGCGTAACGGCCGGTCTGCGTGATGAAGTCGAGGTTGCCCCAGCCCAGGCTCTGGGTCTTGGGGTTGAAGCCCTGCTTGCTCACGTAGACCCGGAAGTAGTCGGCGCCGTGGGACGCCTGGTCCTGCAACTGGACCGTGAAGTTGTTGCTGATGTTGGTCGTCTTCCAGTTCCCGGGCTTGTCCAGGCTGGAGTTCCTCGAGAGGTTGTTGCTGCAGAGGGACCCGTCAGGGGTCCGCGCCTGGAACTGGCCACCGAGACCGTCGCGGAGCGCGCTCATCCAGTTCCACATGGTGTCGGGGTTGGCCTGGAACGCCTGGTAACACATGGGATCTTCGGTCTGCATGGCCGGGCTGGTGTGGCTGCTGCCCCACGTCTTCCAGCACTGGTACGCGCGAGTACCGGGGTTGACGATGGTGCCGTGCGCCTGGGCGGGGGCCGACCAGGCCAGTGCGCCGGCGACCAGGGCGAACAGCATGACCAGGGCCTGGAGAGGCCGCCGGAGGGCCGACCGGGAACGCCCGGCCGATGTGCTCTGCTTACGCATGTGGGGGACTCCTTCGGATTGCGAAGCACCATGGGAGCGCTCCCAACACGGTACGGTCCCTGAGTGAAATGTCAATGAAACAACCGATGTTGATCACACGGCTGAGGACGGCCGAGGTGCCAGGGGCCGGGGGCATGGGGCACCCCTTCCCGAACCCGGAAGGTGAGGGTGCGGCCCTTTCCGCAGTACGTCGACCACATCGAAAGGGGTGCGCCCTCCAGCGTTCCGGCGAAGCGGCAGAGCGCCACATCCAGCAGACAGCCCCTCCCCCGAACGGGAAGGGCCGCCGCCTGACGGCAGCTCCGCGCAAGCCGGCCGCTACGCGGGATCCAGCACGGGCCGCGCGGGGAGCTCACCGTTCTTCTCGCAGCGCAACTCCTTGGCCATGGCCAGCGAGAAGGAGTGGGCCACGGTCGCGTAGGCGTCCTTCAACGCCTCGACGTCTTCCTCGGGCCCCTTCGGCATCATCCAGCGCTCCACGCCGACGACGATGTGGCCGACTCTCGACGCGTCGGACAACCGGTCACTTCGACACGCAAACCGGACCGACGCCCTGTTCTCCGCCGCCAGGGTGCGCTCCCCCATCTTCAGCACGGTGTAATCTGCGGCCGGATTTCCCGTCGGGGGGCCCTCATCCAGCCCCCAGGTGACTCGGATCGTGAAATCCGGCGTACCGTCGGCCGTGTAGATGCGGCAGATATCGTCGCGCCCCCCGGTCGGGGCCGGAAACGCTTCGACCAGGTCCGTCGCGGCCTGCGCGACGGTGGATTTCTCCGCTGTCGTCCCGAACCGCGACGACCCTGTGATCACCCTCAGCGCCTCGGACGCCTCGGCGGACACGGCCTCACCACCGCACAGTTGCGTGCCAGCCAGAGATTCGTCGGCCGTTTCCCCGTCTCCGTCCCCACCACAACCGGTGGCAACGAGATTCAACAAGCCGACCACGGCCATGGCAAGGAGTCCAGCACGCACCGGCCTACGACTGATCACTATCCACATCCTTACATCTCCCAGGCCGCGGGCCTCAGCCGGTCTCCGGGCGGTTGCCCTGCTGGTTCGCTCGGTCGTTGCCGACCCCATATCCGATCAGCATCGATTCGCGAAAATCAGCCGCGAACTTACTGTTCGCGGGGTCCCGGACGTGCCACTCCAGGAAGTCCTCCATCGGCGCCTCGGCCATGCTTTCACCAGCGGAGTAGATCGCCTTCCTCTCCTCGGTGGTGAGGTCCTCCATCTTCTCCTTGTGCCCATCAACCGAATTGTCGGAAATCTCTCCGACCATCTGGCTGATGACCTGCTCCGCGGCCCCGCTCGCGGTGTCGGTCGCCAGCGGGACGAGTACTGCGGCCGTGCCCACGGCCGCAGTCGCGGGCAGGAAGGCGACGCCCGCCGCGACGCTCGCCGTGGCCCCGAACTCGACCCAGCCGGCCCGCTTGGCGACCGCCTTCTCGTAGTCCTCATGGGTCTTGAGGTTCGTCGCCTCCACCTGGTCGGCTCGGGACTGGTCGAGCATGCCCTGCACCTCGGCGCCCACGCGCACGGCCGCCCTGGCCCTGGCCTCGACCTCCTCGGTGATCTTTCCGTCCGGACCCACCGCCCCTTCCAGCACGCTGCGGGTGTAGACCTGCTCCGCGGTCGAGACCGTCGCGTAGGCGTCCGGATGCTGGCCGAGGGTGCTGAGGAAGCCCCGGACGACGCTCCGTCCGTTCCCGTCCGCGGTGTCCGCGAAGTCGATGTGCCCGTCCGGGTTCCTGCCCGGGGCGAACACGCTCTCCGGATGGTTCTTGGCCAGCGCCCAGTTGATGTCGTCGATGTAGCCGGCACCCATGACGCCCAGGCTGTCGGTCAACGCCTCGTGATGCTCCTTGAGCAGACCCGGATCGTCGCCGTACTTCTCCATGACCTTCTGCATGACCGCGGCGTTGTCCGCGTCCCGCACCACGTCGGCGTCCGGGCGCCCGGCCGGATGGCCGAGGGTCGCTGCCTCCAAGGCGTGGCCGAGTGCGTCGGGCATCTGGTCGAGCGAGGCCTCGAGCTCCCTCTGGTCGAGCGAGTTGACGTCCGGGAAGGACTCCCACTCCTCGCTGGAGAAGAAGTCGAGGTAGTTGCCGATCGCCTCGCCGTCCTTGTCCTTGCCGAGATCGGCCGCGGCACCCTTGTTGACCGTCCCGTCCTCGTTGTACGCGGTCGGGGGGTCGGCGAAGAACCGCTTCGCCGCTTCCGGGCTGTTGCCGAGCGCTTCCAGCATGGCCGTGGCAGGGTCGTAACCGGCGCCGTTCACACCGGAGGGGTTGAACGGGTTCTTGAACGGACTGTTCACCACCTTGGTCTCGGCGAACAGGTACGGGTCCTTCGCGTGCAACTGCGCCACATGTTCGGCCATCGGATTGAGGAACTTCGCATCGTAGTTCCCGTACCGCATGATCCCGCCGAGCAGCTGGTATCCGAACGGTCCGCCGTAATCATGCTTGGCCAGCGGAATGCGCTCCGTTCCCAACTTACGGAGCTCCGGGCCCCACTTGTCGGAGAACTCCTTGTCGTGGGAGGCGGTGGCCAGGTTGAAGCCCAGGTTCTTCTGGAGCTCCTGGACGTCCTTGAGGCGCTCCGCATCGGCCTTGCCGTACTCGTACGTGTCCGTGGAGAGCTGACCGAAGAACGCGAGCGCCTTCTCGGGGCCGAGGCTCTCGTAAAATCGCCTGGAGAACTCCACCGACGATTTGTTGTCCTTCAGCAGCTCATTGAGCTGCTGAAGTTCGGCGTGCGTGATGTCCCGGCCCTTGGCCGCCAGGGCGGCGGCGCGTGCGGCTTCCTCCTGGTCCAGCTTGGTGTAGGTCGGAGCGCTGAAGTCCTTGCGGTCGGTGACGTTGGCCTCAAGGGTGTTCTTGAGGGCCACGTCGGTGTCGTTGCAGGTGTCGACGATGAGGTCGATCTTCTTCTGCCACGACTCGACGTTCCTCCTCTCCTCCCCCAAGAACCTGCTGTAGTCGGGGTCGTGCCGCGCCTCCTCGCTCTCGGACAACGGGGACCTCGCCGTGACCTTCCCGTTGCCGCTCACGCGGATACCGGCCGCGGGCCCCTCGACGTCCCGGATGCTGATCAGGTCATCCCTGGCCTTCCTGAGGGCCGCACAGCCTTCCAGGAGGATCCGCTTCACGCCCCTGGCCTCGGCTGCGGCGTCCTCGAATTCCTTGGCCGTCTTACCGATGAACGCCTTGGTGACGCCTGCGTTGACCCCCTCCCAGGCCGCCCTGTCCGCCTTTGTCTTCATTCCGTCCGCGGCGGCGGTGGCGAGTTTGTCCAGTTTCCCCGCCATCTCCGACCAGTCGTCAGCGGCAGCCTTCAGCTTTGCCACCGGCGCGTCGATGACGTCCTCATACTTCAGCATGGTGCGTGCTCCCCCGACCCTATTTCAGGTATTCCGAGAGTACGGATACCCGCGTCAGATCGCCTTCGATCTTCACCTCGTCCTTGGCGTGCTGCGCCTTGCTGTAATCGAGGTGATTGGAAATCTGCGCACAGGCGTCCAGCAGCGTCTTCAGGTGCGTCTGCCACAAGTCATGCACCTTCAGCACGGCCGAACCGCTCACGAAATTCCCGTTGGTGAGAGCCGTCGCCGCGTCGAAAGTGGAGGAACGGGCTACGTCACCATCCCTCGCCAGCCGGCCCAGCAGGTCATACGCATCATTGCCGATGGCGCCGAGGTCGTCCCGGTTGACCACCAGATCATTCCCGCCGGCACCTCCGCCGCCTTCGGCCGGAGCACTGTTCGTCTGCATGGCTGTCCGCCTGGCCGCCGCGTCGCGCAGTTCGGCCCATTCCTGTTCAAAAGCCATGATCCCCCACATCCATCCGGACAGGCCACCTCACCGTATACCTGGCCGGTATCACAAGAGTGCGATCGGGCCGCGTCCTCCGGCGCCCAGGTTTCGCCGGCTGCCTGCCACCGCCCAGGTGGCGGTGGCGGGGCGGTCACCGCGGGGCGCGCGCGTCGGACAGGAGCTCGCGGAGGCGCCGCATCACGTCGGCCTGGGCCGGATTGTAGAGATCGGTGACGGCTTTGCCGATGGTGCGAGCGGTGTGGGGCCGGCCGCGCGGGGCGTCCGAGGCGAGGTCGCTCAACCCGGGATGCCTGACCCGGAGGCCCCGGACGTACGGCACGAGACGCTCGGCGAGATCCTGGCGCACCCGCTCGCCCGCATCGGCGGGAAGCTCGTCGAGTTCGCGTGCCACCGGCTGCGGCTCCTCATGGAGCAGGTCCGCGTAGGCGTCCATCCCCGCGGGGCCGAGGACCGTACCGAGGACGGTGACGAAAGAGCGGTCGGCGTCAGGGAGTTCCGCCGTCCCGTCCACGGAGGCGAAGCGGAGGGGGAGATCGCTCGCGGCCGTTCTGCGCATGAGGGCGCCGACCTCGGCGCGGGCGTGCTGAAGCCGTTCGATCGTGGCGGCCAGCTCTGCGTCGAGAGCCCGCAGATCGCGCGGATCCTGGGCGGAATCCGGGCCGTCATCCATGTCCGCGATCTGGGAGAGGGAGAAGCCCAGAGCGGTGAGGCGCTTGATCCTGAGGAGACGGACGAGATGACCGACGCCGTACTGCTTGTATCCGTTGGAGCGGCGTTCCGGCTCCTCGAGCAGGCCGATCTCGTGGTAGTGCCGTACGGCTCTGAGACTGGTGCCGGCCAGCTCCGCCATCTCCCGGGTGCTCCACGCCATGATCGATGTCTCCCTCACCCTCCGGTGCCGTCGGCGCGGCCGCGCCGTGGGCCCATTGAAAACCATGACGTGACGGCAGACCGGCGCGAGGGAGGGCGCCGGGCTCCTCGTGGCGTTCCGTCGTGCCGGTGTCCCGGCCGGGGAACACACCCACGGTCCCGGCGTCGCGCGTCGGGTGTCCGGCATCGCGCCGGAGCGAGGCATGGCCAGGGCCGGGCGTCAGGTGGCGACGTGCTGTCGTCCCGTGCGAGGCCGAGCCGTTCGGCTCGGGCTGCGTCACCACGTGCGCGGAGGTTCCCGGCCCGGCCTGCGACGGGGTGCGAAATGCGGTGATGCGGGGATATGACCGCCCCCCTGAGGTGCGCAGAAGTGTGCCGTAACGTCACCAGTTTCACGGCTCGGACCGGAGGTAGTAGTCACGCAGGAAGGAAACGCAGCGGCAGGGAATTCACCCACCGACATTCATGACCCCCGTGAACACCCGCCCTTCTGCGCCTTTTCTTTCCATCGGAACGCCATGGGGAAAATCGCGAGGGAGGGTGCAGGGAAAATCCTGCCGCAGGGAAAGTTCTCCCGCCACGCTCGACACCTCCTGCCGCGGCAGGAAATGCACCACCTCGCAGCGGCCGACATCAAGGGAAACCACCGTGCCCACGACTCTCGCTCAAAAGCTGTACCTGCTCTGTTACACCGTCAAAAAGGAAAAATTCCAGCTGGACAACATCCAGGGGCGCGGCCAGCTGCTACGGGCCGGGGCGATGACCGAGCTGGCCCGTGACGGCCTGCTGGACGCCACCGGGGGGAAGGTGCGGCGCCTCCCCGGCGCCCCGCCCGAGGATCCGTTCACCGCCGCGGTCTGGTACGACCTGCCCGAGGACAAGCCCAAGGGCTGGCTCAAGTTCCTCCACGACAAGGCCCACAAGGCCGAGACCCCCGTCCGCGACCAGCTGCTCGCCGCCGGGGACGTCGCCGTCGCGCGCGAGAAGAAGTTCGGAGTCGTCCCCTTCGACCGGGTCACCGTGGTCCACCCGGACCTGGTGCACGCTCTCCAGGACCGGGTGCGCGCGTCCGTCGTCGGCGGCGCTCCCGCCGAGGACCTGACGGACGAACTGGCCATGGCCGTCCTGGCCGTGGAGCTGGAACTGACCTCGGTGTGGAGCAAGGAGGACCGCCGCACCCACAAGTCCGGTCTCACGGCACACGCGGCGCGGTTCGACGCCTTCGTCCCCGGACTGCGCAAGGCGCTCCGCGACTCCTATCTCGCGAGCCGGGCCGTGGGGGGCGGCTGGAGCGCCTGACCCGCGAGGTCATCGAGACGAGAAATACCCCAAGAACGCTGGACCCGCAGTACATGACCAGGAGTGATCGATGTCCCATCCCGAAATCGAGCGCGGCCTCTCCCCGGCCGGCGACAGGAATCCCGGGAACACACCGCCCGCCACCCCGCAGCCACCCGTGCTCGAATCCCTGGGCGGCAAGGCGGGATTCATCTACTCGACCGTCCCGGTCGCGGTGTTCGTGATCGCTCTCGCCTTGCTGTCCACGAAGGCGGCCGTGATCGCGGCCGTGTTCACCGGTGCGGTGCTCACCGTGGTCCGGCTGGTGCGCGGGGAACGTCCGCTCGCCGCCTCCGGCAGCCTGAGCGGCGTTCTGGTCGCGGCGGGCATCGTCGCGCTCACCGGTTCCGCCAAGGACTTCTTCCTGCTGGGCATCTGGGTGGCCTTCGCCGGTTTCCTCGCCACCTTCGGTTCGGTCCTCTTCCGCCGCCCGCTGACCGGGGTGGCATGGAATCTCCTGCACGGTGGCCGGTACGCCTGGCGCGAGGCCCGTCAGGTCCTGCGGGCACACGACATCGCCACACTCGCCGTGGCACTCGTCCTCGGAGCCCGCTTCGTGGTGAAGCAGTGGCTCTACGTGCACGACGCCACCGGCTGGCTCGCCTTCGCGAAGATCGCCATGGGCACCCCCCTCACCGTGGTGGCCGCGCTGGTCGTCGCCTGGGCCTTCCGCAGGACGTCCAAGCACCTGGTGGCCGGCCGATCGGACGGGACGACGGCTCCGCAGGAGCCCGAACTCCCGCCTCGCCAGGGTGCGTCCAGGTAGCGACGCCGTCACAGCACATCGCATCACATCAACGGAGAAAGGACCCCTGGATGCCGATCAGCCATACCCGCGCGGAGACGGTGAGGGAACTCGGAGCGTTCGAGCGGGCCATCGACCTCTACATGCACCGCAATCCCGTCCAGTTCTCCCTGGTCGCCGAGACCGGCCGGAAGGTCTCCGAGCGGACTCTGGAACGGGCCCTGCGGGAGGTGCAGGCACGTCATCCGCTGCTGCGCGTCTCGGTCGACCGCCGGATCCCTCAGGCCCCCCGATACCGCTGGGCAGAGGGACCGGTCAGGATCGACACCGTCGCCGAGGGAACTCCCTGGCAGGCGGTCGTCGCCGATGAGCAGACACGCCCCATCACACCGGAGCCCGGCCCGCTGATGCGGACCGTACTCGTTCCCGCGGAGACCGGCAGCGTCCTCGTGCTGACCTTCGCCCACCAGATCACCGACGGCACGGGCGGCATGCGGGTGGTGGCGGATCTGGTCGCCGCTCTCGACGGCGGCGAGGAGGGCGGCGAGGAGGGCGGCGAGCCGGCCTCCTGGGATGTGCCGCCCGCCCAGGAGGATCTCCTGCGATCCCTCGACGCCGCGACGCCCACCGTGGGACCACCTCACGACGAGCTGATGAACACGCCCGGCGAGCTGGCGGAGTTCTCGGGACGGGCACCGCACGTCTCCGCCGTGGCCCTGGAACGCGGTGCGACCGCACGGCTCGTGGAGCGCTGCCGTGCGGAAGAGGTGTCCGTGCACGCCGCGCTGTGCGCCGCCGCCTGTACGGTCTTCCACCGCGCGGGCCGCTCCCGGGTGAGGGTGCTGAGCCCTGTCGACCTGCGCCGTGCTGCGGGTCTGCCCGACGCTGTCGCCAACCGGTTCGCGGGAGCGCGGACGGCGAGCGATCCGTCCCGGGCCGGGGACTTCTGGAAACTGGCCCGGCACCATCACCAGGCTCTGGAACACGAGCGCGCACCCGGGGTGCTCAGGGCCGGCTCGGAGGCCCTGCGTCAGCAGCCGCCGGCCACCCCTGAAGAGGCCGAGGCGATGATGACCGTGGCCACGGCCGCCGACATCCAGATCACCAATCTCGGGGTGGTGGAGCCGCCGGCACACGGCCCCACCGGTCTCACCGCTCTGTGGGGGCCGGCGCAGACCACCCAGCTGCGCGGTGAGCACGTCCTGGGCGTCGTCACTCACGGGGGACGCCTGCGCATGACGGAGCTGACCCACGACCCCCTGCCCGTCCTGCTGCCCGGCATGGCCGCCGTCCTCGCCCAGCAGTGCGCCGGGCCCGGCTCCCCCTCCGCCTGATCCGTTCAGGACGCCGAGCTCGTCCCCGATACGTCCCCGGCCGTCCGGTGGTTCGGCACGGCCTCGCCGAACCGGAGGACCGCCACCGGACCTCGCCGGCCCCCCGGTCACCGCACCCACGCCGCGCCCCCGGCGGCCGCACCCGATCAGCGACACACAGGAGTACCCATGCAGTCCCCTGCCGATGCCGATACCGATGCCCCCGAGGCGGTCAGCGCTGCCCTGCTGGCCGAGCTGCGGTCCCACCTGCCGGCGGACCGTGTGCTCACCGGCGGGCCCGACCACACGCGCGCGTCGGCGTTGTTCAACGCGGCGGTCGACGTCCGCCCCTCCGTCGTCGTGCGGTGTGTGACCACCGCCGACGTGCAGGCCGGCGTCCGCGCGGCCCGCCACCACGGAGTGCCGCTCTCCGTGCGCGGCGGAGGTCACGACTTCTGGGGCCGGGCGTTCCGCCCGGGTGGACTGGTCCTCGATCTGACCGGCATGCGGGGAGTTCAGGTCGACATCGGCCGGCGTTGCGCGACGGTGGGTGGCGGGGCGCTCTCGTCCGACGTCGTATCCGCCGCCGAGCAGGTGGGCCTGACCGCCGTCACCGGAACGGCGGGCGCCGTCGGGATGGTCGGCCTCACGCTCGGCGGCGGCTACGGCCCCCTGATCGGGCGGTTCGGGCTCGCGGCCGACAACCTGCTCGGCGCCGAGGTCGTCCTGGCCGACGGTTCACGGGTGGACACCGACGCCGATCATCATCCGGACCTCTTCTGGGCGCTGCGCGGCGGCGGAGGCAACTTCGGGGTCGTGACCTCGGCGCGGATCCGGCTCCACCCCGTGCCGACGGTGGTGTCGGGAACCATCCTGTACCCGATCGCCCAGAGCGCCGACGTGCTGGCCGGGCTCGCCGGGATGCTTCAGGAGTGTCCGGACGAGCTGACGGTGGACGTGGGGTTCCTTCCCGGCCCGGACGGCGAACCGGTGGTGTACGTCGCTCCGACCTGGTCGGGGGATCCCGCGGTGGGGAACGCCGGGAACGGCCCGGTGCGCGCCCTGGGCCGACTCGGTACACCCGTGCTGACCGAGGTCGGGCCGGTCGCCCGTTCCGCGACACTGGCCGCGACGGACGCCATGTTCCCACCCGGGCGCAGGGGCGCCATCCGCACCCGGAGCGTCCGGAGCCTCTCCGGCTCCATGGCGACCGTCCTGGAACAGGCCGCCCATGGGTTCACCTCACCGTTCTCCGCGATGGTGTGGCATCAGTTCCATGGTGCCGCCACCCGTCCATCTGTCGGTTCGGCCGCGTTCGGCCGACGCTCACCGCACCTCATGGTCGAGCTGATCTCGATGTGGGAGGACAGCGACGGCAGCGACAGCGCGGGCGGCGGCAGGTCCCCGCACCTGCGCTGGCTGGAAGAGCTGCACGCGGCCCTCGAGCCCTTCTCCCTGCCGGGCGGTTACGTGAACTTCCTGGGTCCGGAGACCCCCGACCAGGTGGCGAACTCCTACGGGCCGAACACCGAACGTCTGCTCGCCGTGAAGTCCGCGGTCGACCCGGACTGCGTCTTCGCCGCCACACCACTCCCCACCCCGGCCGCCGATGCCGGTTCCGCGCCCGTGTGAGGCATGGGCGGGATCGCCACCGCGGCCGCCGGAGGCGCGATCACGTGGACACACCCCGGCGGTGAGCGCGCCACCGGTGACGTTCTGCTCCGGCGCACGACATGCCGCGTCCGGCGTGCGCCGGGGTTGTCGGGGCGGGGCCAGGCCGGCGGTCCTCGGCCGGTGGATCTCCGGGCGGGGGTGCGCCCTGTGCGGTCGTGGTGTTCGAGCCGGGCCTCCTGCCAGGGCAGGCGGCGGACGCGGCTCACGTCGAGGGGTCAGCGGCCGGCCGCGTCGAGCAGAGAGGAGTACCGCAGGCGGAGCGCGCGCTCCATGCTCGCCAGAACGGCCCCGCCCCCCAGGACGAGGTTCAGCCAGACCGGCAGGTGTATCGGCGACTCGAACGTTCCGACCCGCTGCGCGACGGGAGGAATCTGAGAGACAGGTTCGACGAGCTGGACCAGGTTCAGGCCTACACCGATGACGAGCAGCAGCACCGATCCGATGGCGATCGCCCGGCTCAGTCCCGGATGGCGGTCACCGAAGCGCGCCCGCCGTCCCTCCGCCGAGGCCGGGTCGGGCGTGAGCTGACGCGGCTGTCCGTCCGAGGGGCGGTAGTGGCAGCGCCGGATGCCGTAGTTACTCATGGCCACCTCGATGACACCGCCGTCGACGGGGAAGACCGCGGGCAAGGTCGACTGGGCCACGTGCCTGCCGTCCAGGAACAGATGCGCCCGGATCTTGCTGTTGCCCAACCGCGCCCAGTGCCGTACGTCGACGGCGTGCAGGCGGGCGTGCCCGTCGGCACCGGGAAGCCGTAGCCAGAACAGGGAGCGCAGGGGCAGCTGCCACCAGCGGAACCGCTGCAATGCCCTGCCGTCTCCCGGCTTGAGGCGCTTCGACGCAGCCCACCGCTTCCATCCCATGCTTCACCCCTCCTGCGCACACCAGCCGCGACATCGCTGGTACAGCGTTTCAGGAGCACGCTAGCACGCTGTACTAGTACGGCGTGCTAGTACAGCGTGCCAGTACAGTGGGGGCAGTGAGGAGAAACGAAGGAGAGCGGAGCATGGACACACGGGAGAAGATCCTCCAGGCCGCCGCGGAGATGCTCGCCGAGGACATGGCGGCGAAGCTGAGCGTCCGAGCGGTCGCCGCGCGGGCGGGGGTGAGCACCGGCTCGCTGAGGTTCCACTTCCCCACCCAGCGCGCCCTCCAGGACAGCCTGCTCGCGCGGATCTACGAACACCTGCTGCCCGGCGACCCGATCCAGGACCGGACACTGCCGCCCCGCGAACGGCTGCTGAACTGCCTGCGGCAGTTCCTCGCCCCCCTCGGCACCAGCGAAGACGCGCGAACCGCGTGGGGCACGACGTATCGGGCCTTCATCGAACCCGAGCCGACCGAAGCGGTACGCGTGGCCTATCTCGGCCATGAGCGGGAGGCGGAGCGCCGGGTCGAACACTGGCTGACCGTGCTCGCCGAGGAGGGCGCACTGCCCCCGGGAGACCACACCCGCAACGTCAGGTTCCTTCTCACCGTCCTCAACGGGCTCTCCGTCGAACGCGCCCTCCCCACCGGCGAATCCGTCCTCACCGCCGAGACCGCGACCCTCAAAGCCGCCGTCGACCACGTCCTCTCCACCGGCCCCGCACCACCCGCCGGACCGGCTCGGCCCTGAACCGGCGACCCTCCGCACCGGTACCCCCCGAGGGGCAGGGCGCGAGAGCACGGTGAGACGGGCCCTGCCCTGGGCAAGCCGGGGGTCTCGGCGGCGATCCGCTCGGGTGCGCGGTGCCGAGGACGCCGGCGCGCGCGGTGGCCCGTACCCGCGGGCCGGTGCGGCGGCCGGGAACCACGGGCCCGGCGTTCCGGTGAGGTCTGGCGCAGGCAGGCCGGGAAGGGCTGGGCGTTGAGGAGGCCTCACGCCGGCCGGCCGACCGCAGCGTTCCGGGCGACGAACCCGCGTGGGCCGCGGTGGCGTCGCCGAACCGCTGATCACCGGCAGCCGCCCTTCCTCCCGCACCGCGGCACCGCGTACACCCCCGACCCGCTGCCATCAGTCGCTCCGGTGTGGCTCCGCAGGCGGGAAGGGCCCGGAGAGCTCGACCCGCCGGAGGTCGCGCAACCGGTCGAGACCCCCGGCGCTCCTGCTGAACCGCTGCTCAGGCTCCCTTGCCAGCGGGCTCGAGGATCGCCACGCACTCCACGTGCGACGTCATCGGAAACAGGTCGAACGCCCGCAGCATGCGCACCTTGTAGCCGCCCTCGCGGAAGTAGGCCAGGTCGCGGGCGAGGGCGGCCGGGTCGCAGGCGACGTAGGCGATGCGGCGGGGGCCGAGGGCGGCGATGTCGGCGACCGTGCGGCGGCCCGCGCCCGCGCGGGGCGGGTCGAGGACGACGAGGTCGGCCTCGGTGATGCCGGTGCGCGGCAGCACCTGCTCGACCTTGCCCTGCTCGACGCGGACCCGGTCCAGGTCGGCCAGGTTGTGCCGGGCGTCGGCCACGGCCCGCCGGCTGGACTCGATGCCGAGCACCGCGCCCTTCTCCCCCACCCGCTCGGCGATGGCGCCCGCGAAGAGGCCCACCCCGCAGTAGAGGTCGAGCGCCGTGTCGCCCTTGCGCGGCAGCAGCCCCTGCATCACGGCCTCCACCAGCAGGTCCGGCGCCTTGGGGTGGATCTGCCAGAAGCCGCCGGAGCCGACCCGCCAGGTGCGGCCGGCGGCGCGTTCGCGGACGAAGGGGCGGCCGTGCACCCGGTGCACTCCCCCGTCCTTCTCGTCCACCCGCATCACCGACACCGGCCGGTCGAGCTCGACGATCGGCAGCCGGCCTCCGGGGCGCGGGGTGAGGATCGCCTGGCGGTCGCCGGAGCCGCTGGCGGCGATGGCCTCCACCGCCGCGGTCTGCGGCCACTCCCGGTCCTCCACGCCGAGTTCGGTGACGCCCGGCGCGGCGATCAGGCACTGGTCGATCCGCTGCACCTCGTGCGAGCGGTGGCGGCGCAGCCCCGCGTACCCCTCCTCGTCCACGGTGTACTGCACCCGGGTCCGCCAGGCGGGCACCTCACCCTTGGGCACCTTGTCACCGGGGACGGGCATGACGGTGCCGTCCCACTTGGCCTCCTCCGGGGTCAGCCCCGCCAGCCGGGCGAGCTGTTCGGTGATCACGGCCGCCTTCAGCCGCCGCTGCGCGCCGGGGCCCGCGTGCTGCCAGTCGCACCCGCCGCAGCGGCCGGGGCCGGAGAAGGGGCAGGGCGCGGGGATCCGGTCCGGGGACGCCTCCACCACCTCCACCGCGTCCGCGCGCAGGTAGCGGGAGTTCTCGTCGCCCTCGGTGACGCGGGCGACGACCCGCTCCCCCGGCAGCGTGTGCCGGACGAACAGCACCCGGCCGGCCTCGGTGCGGGCGATGCAGTGGCCGCCGTGCGCGACGGGCCCGACCTCGACCTCGTACTCCTCACCGACCAGGGAGGGGGCGGCGGCGGAGGGGGTGGCTGGTGTGGTCACTGCGGAGTGCTCCTGGTGTGGTGGGCGGTGCGGAAAGCGGTGAGTTCGAGGCGGGCGGGGACGGGCGAGGGAACGGGGGCGGGTGCGCCCGGCGCCGCGGCCGTGGCGGGCCCGGCGCCCCCGGCCGGGCTCCGGCCGGACGGCACGGGCCGCGCGACACGCCAGTTGACCTGGCCGTGCGGCCGCGGCGGACCCCCGCCGGCGCCGCCCGGACGCCGCGCCCCGCCGCCGGGCGGAGTGCAGCCGTCCAGTGTACGGCCGCCCCCCGGACTCTACGTCCCCGGCCGGGAGCCGCTGTCCAGGCCCGCGTCGGTGCGGGACGCGGGCCCGCCCGGTCCCCCGTCCCCGCCACCCGGGCCGCCCGGGCCGTCCGGCCCCACCGGTCCGCGGCGCACCGCGCCCGGCGCGTCCCAGTCGGCCCGGCGCCGCGCCCGCGCCCGGGCCCGCTCGGAGGACTCCAGCTGGTACGGCACGGAGGTCACCATCACCCCGGGTGTGAACAGCAGCCGCCCCTTGAGCCGCAACGCGCTCTGGTTGTGCAGCAGTTGCTCGTACCAGCGGCCGACGACGTACTCGGGGATGTAGACGGTGACGGCGTCCCGCGGGCTGTCGCGGCGCAGCCCCTTGACGTACTCGACGGTCGGCCGGGTGATCTCCCGGTACGGGGAGTCGAGGATCTTCAACGGGACGCCGATCCCCCGCCGCTCCCACTCGGCGCGCAGCGCGCGGGTCTCCTCCGGGTCGACGTTGATGCTCAGCGCCTCCAACGGCCCGGAGCGCATCAGCTTGGCGTAGGCCAGCGCCCGCAGGGTCGGCTTGTGCACCTTGGAGACGAGCACGATGGAGTGGACCCGGGACGGGCGCACGGTGTCGTCCCCCGGGCCGTCCGGCGCGGCCAGTTCCTCGGCCACCCGGTCGTAGTGGCGGCGGATCGCGGTCATCAGGCCGTAGAAGAGGATCATCCCGAGCAGGGCCACCCAGGCCCCGTGGGAGAACTTGGTGACCAGCACGACGGCCAGCACCAGCCCGGTGAAGCAGGCGCCGGTGAAGTTGATCGCCCGGGCGCGCCTCATCCGGCGCCGCGCGGCCGGTTCGGGTCCCTCGGCGAGGTGGCGGTTCCAGTGGCGGACCATGCCGGCCTGGCTGAGGGTGAAGGCGACGAAGACGCCGACGATGTAGAGCTGGATCAGCCGGGTGGAGTCGGCCTCGTAGATCCCCACCAGGACGGCGGCGGCGCCCGCGAGCAGCACGATGCCGTTGGAGAAGGCGAGCCGGTCGCCGCGGGTGTGGAGCTGCCGCGGGAGGTAGCGGTCCTGGGCGAGGATCGAGCCGAGCAGCGGGAAGCCGTTGTAGGCGGTGTTGGCGGCGAGGAAGAGCACCAGCGCGGTGGCCGCGGCGAGCAGCACGAACAGCGCGCTGCCCGGTCCGAAGACGGCGGCGGCGACCTGCGAGATCACCGGGTCCTGGTGGTAGCCGGCGCCGACCGGCTCGCCGTCCCGCAGCAGTTCGCGGGCCGGACGCTCGGCCATCTTGACGCCGGTGGCCAGGGCGAGGCCGATGATGCCGGCGAACATGGTGACGGCCAGCCCGCCCATCAGCGCGAGCGTCGTGGCGGCGTTGCGGCTCTTGGGGCGGCGGAAGGCCGGCACGCCGTTGCTGATGGCCTCCACACCGGTGAGCGCCGCGCAGCCGGAGGAGAACGCCCGCAGCAGCAGGAAGACCAGGGCGAACCCGGCCAGCCCCTGGGTCTCGGCGGCGATCTCGAAGTCCGCCGTGGGCGCGCGCATCTCCTCGCCGAGGAGCAGCCCGCGGAAGGCGCCCCAGCCGATCATGAGGAAGACACCGGCGACGAAGACGTAGGTCGGTATGGCGAAGAGCTTGCCGGACTCCCGGACCCCCCGCAGGTTCATCAAGGTGAGCAGGACGATCGTGCCGATCGCGAACTCCGTCTGGTGGTTCGCCACCACCGGCACGGCCGAGCCGAGGTTCTCCACCCCGGCCGAGATCGACACGGCGACCGTCAGCACGTAGTCGACGAGCAGCGCGCCCGCCACGGCGCGGCCGGCCCGGGGACCGAGGTTGGTGGTCGCCACCTCGTAGTCGCCGCCCCCGCTGGGGTAGGCGCGCACGTTCTGGCGGTAGGAGGCGACCACGATCAGCATGAGCAGCACCACGGCCGCCGTGATCCACGGGCTGAAGTGGTACGCGGTGATCCCCGCCGCGGACAGGACGATCAGCACCTCGCCCGGGGCGTACGCCACGGAGGAGAGCGGGTCGGAGGCGAAGACGGGGAGGGCGATCCGCTTGGGGAGCAGCGTCTCCCCGAGCCGGTCGCTGCGCAGGGCCCGCCCGATGAGGATGCGTTTGGGCAGGTCGGTCAGTTTGGACACGCTGAGGATGGTAAGCCCGTCCGGGAAGCGCTCCGTGTCTCCCGCGGGCCCTGGGGGGAAGTCCTTGACGAAATTCGAACGGGATGCGAACGAACGGCGAACGGCCCACCAACGGGAGCGGACCGGCCGGCGGCGGTCCGGCGGGGCGGGCCAGGCGTCCGGAGCGGTCCCGGCCCCGGCCGGAACCATGGTCGAATACGCGGTGGGCCCGCTTCCGAGGCGGGCGGGTAGCGTTACCGGCGACAGCACGGCACCGGTGGCACCCCGGCGGGGACGGAAGGATGATGGGCGATGTGTGTCCAGGTCGCAACAGCAGCGGAAGGCGCGGGATAGGGCCCCATGCACATCGTGATCATGGGCTGCGGCCGGGTCGGCTCGGCCCTGGCGCAGACGCTTGAGGAGCAGGGCCACACGGTCGCGGTCATCGACCAGGACCCCACCGCATTCCGCCGTCTCGGCTCCGGCTTCGGCGGCCGCCGCGTCACCGGGGTCGGCTTCGACCAGGACACCCTGCGCGAGGCCGGTATCGAGGAGGCGGGCGCCTTCGCGGCGGTGAGCAGCGGCGACAACTCCAACATCATCGCCGCCCGGGTGGCCCGCGAGATGTTCTCCGTGGAGAACGTGGCCGCCCGGATCTACGACCCGCGGCGCGCCGAGGTCTACCAGCGTCTCGGCATCCCGACGGTGGCCACCGTCCGCTGGACGGCCGACCAGATGCTGCGGCGCCTGCTGCCCTCGGGCGCCGAGGCGCTGTGGCGCGACCCGAGCGGCGCGGTGCAACTCGCCGAGGTGCACGTCTCCACGGAGTGGGTGGGCCACAAGGTCGGCCGGCTCCAGGAGGAGGCGGGCTGCCGGGTGGCGTTCCTGACCCGGCTGGGGGAGGCGATCCTGCCCGGTTCGCAGACGGTGCTGCAGGAGGGCGACCTGGTGCACGTGATGATGCGCGTCGACGACATGGAGAAGATCGAAGCCGTCTTCTCCGAGGGCCCCGGGGAGGAACGGCGATGAGGGTCGCTATCGCGGGCGCCGGCGCGGTGGGCCGCTCCATCGCGGGCGAGCTGCTGGAGAACGGGCACGAGGTGCTGCTGGTCGACAAGGCCCCGACGGCGATCTCGGTGGAGCGGGTGCCGCAGGCCGAGTGGCTGCTGGCGGACGCCTGCGAGATCACCTCGCTGGACGAGGCAGCGCTTCAGCGGTGCAACGTCGTGATCGCCGCCACCGGGGACGACAAGGTGAACCTGGTGGTCTCGCTGCTCGCCAAGACGGAGTACGGGGTCCCCCGGGTCGTCGCGCGGGTCAACCACCCCAAGAACGAGTGGCTGTTCAACGAGGCGTGGGGCGTGGACGTCGCGGTCTCCACGCCGCGGCTGATGTCGGCGCTGGTCGAGGAGGCGGTGAGCGTCGGCGACCTCGTACGGCTGCTGCGCTTCACCCACGGCGACGCCAACCTGGTCGAGCTGACCCTGCCGCCGGAGTCCACCCTGGCGGGCACCCGGGTCGGCGACGTCGCCTGGCCGGACAACACCTCGCTGGTCACCATCATCCGGGGCACGCGGGTACTCGTCCCCAACCCGGACGACGCCCTGGAGGCCGGGGACGAGCTGCTCTTCGTCGCCGCCCAGGAGGAGGAGCAGCGTCTGGAGGACCTGCTCTCGGCGCGCCGGGAGGGCTGACCGGCGGCGCTCCGGGGAGGCAGTCGCCCCGGCCGGTCCGGGCGCGCGGGTGCCGGCGCGGGCGGGGCGAGGGCCCCGGCAGCGGCGGGCATCCTCCTCGCGGGCCGCACCGGCGGTCCGGTGGCTCCCGGGCGGCCGGACGGGGCGGGCCGCCGGGTACAGGACGTGCGGAAGGGCCGGACACCATCGCTGGTGTCCGGCCCTTCCGTGTGCCGGGCCCCGGGGCCGCACGGGGCGCGGCCGGCCCTCACGGTCCGGCCCGTACCGCTCCCCGCCCCGGGCCGGTTCAGTCCCGCGCGTGGCGGCGCCGGGCGGGCGGCTCCGCGGGGCCCCCGCCGGGGCCCTGGGGGCCGCCCGGGGTCCCCTCCCGGGAGGGTTCGGAGGAGAGACGGTCGACGGCCTCGTCCGCCATGTCGTGCACCAGCCGCTCCAGGGCGTCCTCGCCCTGCTTGGCGGCCCGCTCGCGCTCCTCGCGCTCGCGTTCCTCGGCCTCCATCTCGGCGATCACGTCGATCGGAGGCGGCGCCTTCGACAGGAACACCCACGTCAGGTAGACACAGAGCAGGAACGGCGGGATACCGAGGGCGACCTTCACCCAGCCGAGCTGGGTGGCGTCCCCCCACCAGTAGAGCGGGAAGAGGATCGCCGACTTGGCGAGCAGGATGATCCCCCAGGCCCAGGTGGCCCGGGTGTAGGCGCGGAAGCGGCCCGGGTTGCGGGTCCGCCAGGAGAGGTTCTCCCGCAGGATCGGGCCGAGCAGCACGCCGATCAGCGGGAAGCGGAACACCGCCGAGAGGATGTAGACCACGGCGAGGCCGAGGGTGTAGAGCATCCCCGGCAGGTAGAAGTTCTTCGCGTCGCCGGACATCGTCGCGAAGACCGCGCCGATGGCCACGCCGAAGACGCCGCTGAAGGCGTGCTTGAGGGTGTCCCGCCGGACGAGGCGGATCGCGGCGAGGACGAGGGTCAGGCCCAGGGCGGCGACCGCCGCCAGCTGGATGTCACGCCTGATGGTGTAGATCAGCACGAACACCAGGCCGGGCACGGTGGTGTCCACCATGCCGCGGACCCCGCCGAACGCCTCCATCAGAGCCTTGTCGGCGGAGTCGGCGGAACCGGCGGAGCCGTCGGGCCCGGCGGTGCCCGCCGGGGCGGCCGGATCCGCCGGCTCGGTTCGGTTCGCGGGGGTGGGCTTCTCGGAGGACGCCACCGGCTACTCCTGTCCAGGTGGTCGGAGTTCGTATCGGGGGTTGAACAGCACCCGGCGGCCCTGGCTGCTGGAGACCCGGCCGGAGGCGATGATCCTGCGGCCCGGTTCTATGCCGGCGATCGCCCGGCGGCCCAGCCAGACGACGTCCAGCGGTGCCGTCCCGTCGTACAGCTCGGCCTCCAGCGCGGGCACGCCGGCCCGCGGGCGCTGGGTGACGGTGCGCAGCGTACCCGTCACCGTGACGACCTCGCGGTCCTGGCAGTCACGGATACGGACACAGCCGGCCGTGGCGCGGGTGTCCTCGCGGAGCTCATCGGCCTCCAGCTCCTCGGGGGTCGAGGAGAGACGGTCGAACATCCGGCGGAGGCGGCCGGCTGACTTCACGGATCGGGTGGCGCCACTCATGGGGGAAGCCTAACGGGGGTGCGGCCGGGCGGATCGCGGCCCGGATCACGGCTCGAAGCGGTACCCCATCCCCGGCTCGGTGATGAAGTGCCGCGGATGTGACGGGTCCGCCTCCAGTTTACGGCGGAGCTGGGCCATGTAGACGCGGAGATAGTTGGTCTCGGTGCCGTAGGTGGGCCCCCACACCTCCTGGAGCAGCTGTTTCTGCCCGACGAGCCGCCCGGGGCTGCGGACCAGCACCTCCAGCAGATGCCACTCGGTCGGGGTCAGCCGGATGTCCTTCCCGCCGCGGTTCACCCGCTTCGCGGCCAGGTCCACGGTGAACTCCCCGGTCCGGACCACCACCGGCTCCTCGGCGGCGACCGGCTCGGCGCGGCGTACGGCCGCCCGCAGCCGGGCCAGCAGCTCGTCCATCCCGAAGGGCTTGGTGACGTAGTCGTCGGCGCCCGCGTCGAGCGCCTCCACCTTCTCGTCGGAGGTGTGGCGGGCGGAGAGCACCAGGACGGGGACGCGGCTGCGCCGGCGCAGCTCCCGGATGACGTCCACCCCGTCCATGTCGGGCAGCCCGAGGTCGAGGATGACCACGTCCGGGTGGCGCTCGGCGGCGGTGCGCAGCGCGGTGGCGCCGTCGGCGGCGCTGTCCACCTCGTAGTCCCGGGCGCGGAGATTGATCACCAGGGCGCGGACGATGCGCGGCTCGTCGTCGACCACCAGGACCCGGTGCCGGGCGGGGGTGGAAGCGGGTGGCTGCGGCATGGCGGTGCGGCCTCTCTCTCGTCTCCTGGGCCCGGCGGGCCGGGACGGCTCCGGCGATGGCTCCGGCGACGGCTCCGGCGGGCCGCCCGGCCGGGGCGCCCGGGAGCCGCCGCGCTCCGGGGGACCGGGAGGACCATACGCCCCGCCCGGTCCGGCGGCCGTCACGAGGTCACCGTCGCGGGCAGGCCGGGGCGGCAGGGCGGGCGGCCCCCGGCGGCCCGCAGCGTGAGCACCATGGTCATCCCGCCGCCCGGGGTGTCCTCGGCGGTCAGGGTGCCGCCCATCGCCTCGGCGAAGCCGCGGGCGACGGCGAGCCCGAGGCCCACGCCGGCGCCCTGCGGGGCGTCCCCGTGGCGCTGGAAGGGCTCGAATATGCGTTCCTTCGCGGTGTCCGGCACCCCCGGCCCCCGGTCCACCACGCGCAGTTCCACCCGCTCCCCCAGGGCGCTCGCCGCGACCATCACCGGCGCGCCGTCCGGGCTGTACTTGACGGCGTTCTCCACCACGTTCGCGACCGCCCGTTCCAGCAGCCCCGGGTCCACGGCCACCATGGGCAGGGTCTCCGGGACGTCGAGCACCACGCTGCCGTCGGGCACCCCGCCGAGGGCCACGGGCACCACCTCGTCGAGGTCGGCGTCGCGGATCAGCGGGGTGACGGTGCCGGTCTGGAGGCGTGACATGTCCAGCAGATTGCCCACCAGGTGGTCGAGTCGGTCCGCGCCCTCCTCGATCCCGGCCAGCAGCTCCCGCTCGTCCTCCGCCGACCAGGAGACGTCCGCGGAGCGGAGGGAGGAGACGGCGGCCTTGATGGCCGCGAGCGGCGTGCGCAGATCGTGCGAGACGGCGGCCAGCAGCGCCGTGCGGATGCGGTTGCCCTCCGCCAGTTCCCGGGCCCGCTCGGCCTCGCCCACCAGCCGCTCCCGGTCCCGTACCGCCACGGCCTGGGCGGCGAAGGCGGAGAGCACCCGGCGGTCCGCGGCGGGCAGCACCCGGCCGCGCAGCGCCAGCATCATGTGGTCCCCGACGGGCATGTCCACGTCGGCGTCCTCGGGGCAGCCCGCCGGGTCCGGGCCGACCGTGCCCGCCCGCCGCCACGGCTCCACGTCGCTCTCCCGCTCCAGCAGCGCGACCGAGCCCATGGCGAAGGTCTCCCGGACCCGCTCCAGCAGCGCCTCCAGGCTGGTCTCCCCGCGCAGCACCCCGCCCGCCAGGAAGGAGAGGATCTGCGACTCGGCGCGCAGCCGCGCCGCCTGCTGGGTGCGGCGGGCGGCGAGGTCCACCACCGCGGCGGCGGAGACGGCCACGGCGAAGAACACCGCGATGGAGACGAGGTTGCCCGGATCGGCGACGGTGAGGGTGCGCGTGGGCGGGGTGAAGTAGTAGTTGAGCAGGACGGTGCCGAGCGCCGCCGAGGCCAGCGCCGGCAGCAGCCCGCCGAGCAGCGCCGCCACCACCGCCACGAAGAGGTAGAGCAGCACGTCGTTGGCGAACTCCGGCCGCGGGTGCTGGGCGTTGAGGACGACGGTCAGCAGCACCGGTCCGAGGACCCCCGCCAGCCAGCCCGCGACGCTCCGCGACCGCCCCAGCCGCACCCCGCGCGGCACCGGCAGCCCGCGGCCCTTGGCGGCCTCCTCGTGGGTGACGATGTGCACGTCGAGGTCGGGCCCCGACTCGCGGGCGACGGTGGCGCCCACGCCCGGCCCGAAGACGTACTGCCAGGGCTTGCGGCGGCTGGAGCCGAGGAGGATCTGCGTCGCGTTGACCCCCCGCGCGAAGTCCAGCAGGGCCTCCGGCACGGCGTCGCCGATGACGTGGTGGAACGTGCCGCCCAGATCCTCGACCAGGGTGCGCTGGACGGCCAGTTCCTTCGGTGAGGGGTACGCCAGCCCGGTGCTCGGGGAGATGTGCACGGCCAGGATCTCGCCGCCCGAGCCCCGGGCCGCCACCCGCGCGGCGCGGCGCAGCAGCGTACGGCCCTCGGGGCCGCCGGTCAGCCCCACGACGATCCGCTCCCGCGCCTGCCAGGTGGAGCGGATCCCCTGCTCGCTGCGGTAGCGCTGGAGGTACTCGTCCACCCGGTCCGCGGTCCACAGCAGCGCCAGCTCGCGCAGGGCGGTGAGGTTGCCGGGGCGGAAGTAGTTGGAGAGGGCGGCGTCCACCTTGTCGGGGGCGTAGATGTTGCCGTGCGCCATCCGGCGGCGCAGCGCCTCGGGCGACATGTCGACCAGCTCGATCTGGTCGGCGCGGCGCACCACCTCGTCGGGCACGGTCTCCTGCTGCCGCACCCCGGTGATGGACTCCACGACGTCGCCGAGGGACTCCAGATGCTGGATGTTGACGGTGGAGACGACGTCGATGCCGGCCCGCAGCAGCTCCTCGACGTCCTTCCAGCGCTTGGGGTTGCGCGAGCCCGGGGCGTTGGTGTGCGCGAGCTCGTCCACCACGGCGACGGCCGGACGGCGCTCCAGCACGGCGGCCACGTCCATCTCGCCGGACCCGGCGGACAGGGCGGATCCTTCGGGCCTGCCGGCTTCCCCGGACCCGCCGGCCCCTGCGGACCCTTCGGAGGCACCGATTCCGTCCGGCCCGCCGGCTCCGTGATCCGCCTCGGCCGCTCCGGGCCCGCCGCCTCCCCGGGACCCTGCCGGCCGCCCGCCGGCGCCGGCCGCGCCGGTCCCGCCCGGCCCGGCGCCGTCCGGCCCGGCGCCGTCCTGCCGCAGCCGCGGGATCTGCTCCAGCCCGTCCAGCAGGGCGGCCGTGCACCGCCGGCCGTGCGGTTCGGCGAGGGCGACGACCACATCGGTGCCCCGCTCGGCGCGGCGGCGCGCCTCGGAGAGCATCGCGTAGGTCTTGCCGACCCCCGGCGCCGCCCCGAGGTAGATCCTGAGCTTGCCCCGTCCCATGGCCCCATTCTGGCGCCCCCGGCACGGCGCCGGGCGCGGGGTGCCCGCCCGTGCCCGGCGGGGTGCCCGGACGCGGTCCGGACGCGCCGGAGCCGCGCCCGGACGGGCCGGGCGCGGCTCCATGACGGCTCCGCCCGCCCGGGGCGGCCGGACGAACGGGCGGAGGGGCGTCAGCGGATCTCGGTGATCTCCGGGCCACGGGCGAGGCGGTCCACCCCGCCGGCGAAGCGGGAGCCCTGCTGCTCCTCCTGCTGGACGCCGTCCGGCACCATCTGCGCGTCGTCCGGCAGCTTGAGGACGATCGGGTCCCGCGGGGCCATCGGCTGGTCGCCCCGGACCACCACGGTGTCCCGGAAGATCTGCTCCAGCAGCCCGGCGGCCTGCGGCTGGACCGCGCCCTGACCGGAGATCACCCCGCGCAGGAACCAGCGGGGCCCGTCGACACCGACGAAGCGCACCAGCTGCACGCCGTTCTTGCCGTCCGGCAGCTGCACGGGCACCTGGGCCCGCAGCTCCCAGCCGAGCGGCCCCTCGGTCTCGTCCACGACACCGCCCTGCTGGGTGATGCCGCCGGCGATCTCCTCACGGATCTCGTTCCAGATGCCCTCGCGCTTGGGCGCGGCGAAGGCCTGGAGCTGGATCGCGCTGTCGCGGAGCACGACGGTGGCGGCGACGATGGACTCGCCGGCGACCTCCACCCGCAGCTCCATCCCCTCGACCCCCGGCACGAAGATCCCGCCGAGATCGACCCGGCCCTCACCGGGGCTGCCGACCTCGGAGATGTCCCAGGGCCCGTCGGGGCGCGGCGCGGGCGGGAGGCTCACACGGTGCGGCTCGTCCGCGGCCTCCGGCTCCTCGTCCGCCTCGGGGGCGTCCGGGGCCACGCCGTCCTTGCCCTCGGTGTCCTCAGCGTCTGCGCGTCCCTTGCGACGACGTCCGAACACGTCACAGTCCTTCCCGGTCGTGATCGACCGAAGCGAGTTCATGTCCCCCGGCGGGGCCGTCCGTATCGGCGTGCCCGCCGGTCGATCCGAAGCCGTCAGCGCCCCGCACCGAGCCCGGCAGCGCGGCCACCTCGTGGAAGCGCACCTTCTCGACCTGCTGCACGACCAGCTGGGCGACGCGGTCGAGCCTGGCGAACCGCACGGCCTCGCGCGGGTCCAGATTGACCACGGTCACCTTGATCTCCCCACGGTACCCGGCGTCGACGGTCCCGGGCGCGTTCACCAGGGCGACGCCGCAGCGGGCCGCGAGCCCCGAGCGGGGATGCACGAAGGCCGCGTACCCGTCGGGCAGGGCGATCGACACGCCCGTGGGCAGCACCGCCCGCTCACCGGGGGCGAGCACGGCGGGCTCGGTGGTCACCAGGTCCACCCCGGCGTCCCCCGGGTGCCCGTACGCGGGCACGGGCACCTCCGGGTCGAGGCGGCGGAGCAGGACCTCCACCGGAGGCCGCCGGCTCACGGGTTCACCTCGAACGCCCGCACGACCCGGACCTGGTCCGGGTCGGCCATCGCCGCCCGGATCTCCTCGTCCCGCCCGTTCTCGGTGAAGTGCTCGACCTCCACCGCGACGAAGAGGGCGGCCGCGCGCACGGCGAGGGGCCCCTCCGGGCCGCCGGCCCGGCCGGCCGCGGTGGCGTAGATCTTCCGGCCGTGGACCGCGGTGACCTCCGCCCGCAGGTGCAGCTCGGTGCCGACCGGCACCGGCCGGACGAAGTCCGTCTCCAGCCGGCCGGTGACCGCGATGGTCCGCAGCATCCAGCCCAGCGCGCCCAGGGTCTCGTCCAGCGCCGCGGCGAGCACCCCGCCGTGGGCGAGGCCGGGGGCACCCTGATGCTCTTCCCGGACGGTGAGGACGGCGGTGGCGCTCACGCCCTCCCCGGCCCGGATCTCCAGGTGCAGCCCGTGCGGCTGCTTCCCGCCGCAGCCGAAGCAGTGGTCGTAGTGGGAGCCGAGCGGTTCCCCGGGCGCGGGCGCGCCGGAATGGCGCGCCGGCGCCACGGCGTCGGCCGGCGGCGTCAGCGATGTCGTTGGTCCCCTCACGAGGCGGAACCCTACCCGCGCCCGCCCGGGGCCGGGGCGGCCGTGCCAAGCTGGGGCCATGCAGTCGTACGAGGAACGCCTCACCGCCCCGGCCTCCTGGTGGACCGCCGCGCTGGCCGCCGGTCTCTTCTGCGGGCTCACGGCGCTGCCGTTCGGCACCCTGGCCACCCTGGGCGCGCTGATCACCGGCGGGGCGCTCGCCACGGTGGCCGTGAGCGCGTACGGCTCGGCCCGGATCCGGGTGGTGGCCGGCTCGCTGGTCGCGGGGGACGCGCGGATCCCGGTGACGGCCCTGGGCGAGGCCCGGCCGCTGGACCGGGCGGAGGCGGTGGCCTGGCGGACGCACCGCGCCGACCCGCGGGCGTTCATGCTGCTGCGCAGCTATGTGCCGACGGCGCTGCGGGTGGAGGTCACGGACCCCGAGGACCCCACGCCCTATCTGTATCTCTCCACCCGGAACCCGGAGAAGCTGGCCGCCGCGCTGGCGGCCGTACGGTCCTGACCCGCCGCCGTACGGTCCTGACCCGCCGCGCCGTGCCCGGCCGGCGTGGGCCGGCGTGGGGGCGCGGCCTCCGGCCGCCGGTCCCCCTCGGGGCCGGCCGCGGGGTCAGCCGGCGTCCGGTCCCCGGGACCCCGGGCCGTCCTCCGGCCCGGTGCCCGGCGGCAGCCGGTCCCAGGCCACCTGGCGGCGGCGCAGATCGGCCCGGACCCTGCGGGCCAGCCCGGCCGTCTCGCGCCGGTTGGCGGCGGCTCCGGCGACGGCGCCGACGAGGAACGGGATCAGCGTGGGGACGTTGCGCACCGCGCGTTTGAGGACCTGCTGGCGCAGTTGCCGGCGGAGCGGGGCCCCCAGCAGGGAGCCCGCGTCGGCGGTCAGCGCGGCGGAGGTCAGGTCGACGCCGCGCCGCTCGCTCCAGGCGGTCAGATAGGCGTGCGCGCGCCGGGTGGGGCCGCCGGGCACGGGGACGCCGTAGACCTCGTGCAACTCGGCGATGAGCTTGTACTCGACGGAGGCGACGCCCACGATCTCCGCGGCCAGCTCGGCCGGCATGGCGGGCGGCGTGGGCAGCATGGCCGCGGCGCCGACGCCCGCGCCGACGGCGGCGGACGACCGCACCGCCCCGGTCACGAGCTTGTCCGCGAGCTGCTCCGGCCCGAGGCCGGGAAACTGGCGGCGCAGCGCCGCGAGATCGCGGACGGGGACCCGCGGGGCGGTGTCGGCGATGCGGTCGGCCACCATCGCGGCCGCCCGGGCGAGGCCGCGTCCGCCGCGGGCCGCTCCCCGGCCGGCCGCGGCCGCGAGGGAGGCCACGCGGCCCCGGTCAGCCGGGTCCGCCCGGCCGGGGGAGCCGGAAGGTCCGGCGGAGCCGCCGGACGGGTGGGAGGGGCCGGACGGGCCGGTGGCGGCCGGTGTCCCGGCCACCCCGGGACGGCCGGCGGGCGCCGGGGGCGGGGCGTCCCGCTCGGCGGGGCGGTCGCCGCCCGCCGGGACGCCCTCCGCGGGGGCCCCACGGGCCGCCCGCGGTTCCGCTGGGCCCGGGGAACCCTCCCGCCGGGCCCGGCGTTCCTGTGACGGCTCGGGGCCGGTCACCGGGCGCCTCAGGCGGCGCAGTCGCGGCAGACCGGCTGGCCGTTCTTCTCCGCGGCGAGCTGGCTCCGGTGGTGCACCAGGAAGCAGCTCATGCAGGTGAACTCGTCGGCCTGGCGGGGCAGCACCCGGACGGAGAGCTCCTCGTTGGAAAGGTCCGCGCCGGGCAGTTCCAGCCCTTCGGCCTGCTCGAACTCGTCGACGTCCACACTCGAGGTCGACTTGTCGTTGCGCCGGGCCTTCAGCTCCTCGAGGCTGTCCTCGTTGAGCTCGTCATCGGTCTTGCGCGGGGTGTCGTAGTCCGTCGCCATCTCGCTCTCCCCCTCTGGGTGTCTGCTGGTGTCTCAGCGCTCGTAACGCGCGAGGGGCCGGTGTTGTGCCCGACCTGAGGCGGAGATTTTGCCTCACATCAAGACCCGTTACCCGATCGACACCCGACGGCCCCCCTGAAGGGGCGAGCGCGCCGGGTGGCGATGGGGACCGTACACGGTCGTGGAGCCCTTCCGTGCAGGGCCACCACCTGTACTTCCCGTGATGGGGACCGCCGAAAACCCGCATTTTCCGGGCTTTCCGGCGACCTTTGCCACCACGGAGGGTCAAGAGGCCGGACATCGCCTTTGTGATGGATTCCACAGGGGAACACCTGGGGCGGATTCGGGATTTCCCGCCCGAAGCGCTTCCCGGGCCAGCATCTCAGACAGGCAGGGTGACCCGCATCACGAGACCTCCGCCCTCCCTCGGCTCGGCGCTGACGTACCCGCCGTGCGCCCGGGCCACCGACCGGACGATGGACAGCCCGAGACCCACGCCCTTGTCGCTGCGGGTGCGCTCGGTGCGCAGCCGGCGGAACGGCTCGAAGATGTTGTCCAGCTCGTACGCCGGCACCACCGGGCCCGTGTTGGAGACCACCAGCGTGGCCACCCGGTCCCACCGCTCGGTGACCACCTCCACCCAGCCGTCGGAGGTGTTGTAGCGCACGGCGTTCTGCACCAGGTTGAGCGCCACCCGCTCCAGCAGCACCCCGTTGCCCGGCACGACCGCCGGGCGCAGCCCCTCGCGGAGCTCCACCCCCTTGCCGCGCGCCTCCTCCCGGACCTGCTCCATCGCCTGGGAGGCGACCTCCGCCAGGTTCACCGGCTTCCGGTCGACCAGCTCGTTCTCGCTCCGGGCCAGCAGCAGCAGCCCCTCCACGAGCTGCTCGCTGCGCTCGTTGGTGGCCAGCAGCGTCTTGCCGAGCTGGGCCAGCTCGGGGGAGGCCTCCGGGTCGGAGAGCTGCACCTCCAGCAGGGTGCGGTTGATCGCGAGCGGGGTGCGCAGCTCGTGCGAGGCGTTGGCGACGAAGCGGCGCTGGGCGTCGAAGGCCCGGTCCAGCCGGTCCAGCATCTCGTCGAAGGTGTCGGCGAGCTCCTTCAACTCGTCGTCCGGGCCGTCGAGTTCGATCCGGCGGGAGAGGTCGGAGCCGACGACGCGGCGGGCCGTACGGGTGATCCGGCCGAGCGGGGAGAGCACGCGGCCGGCCATGGCGTAGCCGAAGGCGAAGGCCGCCACGCTCAGCCCGAGCAGGGCGAGCAGCGAGCGGCGCAGCAGGCCGTCCAGGGCGAGCCGGCGCTGGTAGTCCATACAGGTCTGGAGGGCGGCGTTGAACTCCTCGTGGTTCTCGAAGGTCCGCCCGGTGAGGCTGGAGCAGGTGGAGCTGGTGGGCCGGAAGCTGCCGGAGAGCAGCTTGAACGGCAGCGCGCTCCCCTTGTCCAGGGCCTCGGCGGCCAGCAGATAGATGATCGAGAGCAGCACGATCCCGGCGATGAGGAACATCCCGCCGTAGAGCAGGGTGAGCCGTATCCGGATGGTGGGACGGAGCCAGGGGCGCGGACCCGGCGGCGTTCCCCGGGGGTCCCAGGTCGGCTTCGGCGGCGCCGAGGGCGGCGTGGGGGTGGCGGCCACGGCGGGTCAGATCCGGTATCCGGAGCCGGGCACCGTGATGATCACGGGGGGCTCGCCCAGTTTGCGGCGGAGCGTCATCACCGTCACCCGCACCACGTTGGTGAAGGGGTCGGTGTTCTCGTCCCACGCCTTCTCCAGCAGCTGCTCCGCGGAGACCACGTTCCCGTCGGCCCGCAGCAGCACCTCCAGCACCGCGAACTCCTTGGGCGAGAGCTGCACCGGCCGGCCCTCCCGGGCCACCTCGCGGCGGTTGGGGTCCAGCCGGATCCCCGCCCGCTCCAGGACGGGCGGCAGCGGCGCCGTCGCCCGGCGGCCGAGGGCACGCACCCGCGCGGTGAGTTCGCTGAAGGCGAACGGCTTGGGCAGGTAGTCGTCGGCGCCGATCTCCAGCCCCTCCACCCGGTCGCTGACGTCGCCGGAGGCGGTGAGCATCAGCACCCGGGTGGGCAGCCCCAGCTCGACGATCCGGCGGCACACGTCGTCGCCGTGGACCAGCGGCAGGTCACGGTCGAGGACGACCACGTCGTAGTCGTGGACGCCGACCCGCTCCTCGGCCGCCGCCCCGTCGTAGACCACGTCGACCGCCATGGCCTCCCGGCGCAGGCCGGTGGCCACCGCGTCGGCGAGCAGCTGCTCGTCCTCGACGACCAGTACGCGCACGGCGCGCCCCTTTCCTGTTCTCGCGTTGCCCGTAGGTCACGCGCTTCCGGAACTTCCGGAATCCCCGGAACGTCCGGAACCGCTCGGACCGCCCGTGTCCCGGTCTCCCCCGGCACTGCGGGGCCCTCCGGCGCTCCGGGCGTCCCCCGCCCGGATGCCGGTGCCACGCCGTGATCAGGCAGGACGCCGGGGGCGGTGGTTCCATCCTGCCCCCGGTGCCCGTAAACCGCCGGTAAGGGATCACCGGGCCCGGAGCGCCGGGATTCCTGCCACGTCTGAGGTTTCTCTGAGGTCGGCGGTGGGGAGGACGGTTACACACCCGAGATCACGCCCCGTAGGCGGCGCGCCACAGCATGCCGTGTGCGCCTCCCGCCCCGGCCCGGCACGGTCCCCCGTCCCGGCCGGAACCGGCCCGCCGGCCCACCCGGAGCCGGGTGGAGCGTGATCACCCGCCGCAGGCACGCCCCGTGCCACCGACCACGACGAGGGGGCGCAATGGACGCGTTCACCGCAGGACTGCTGCAGCGCATACACACCACCCAGTCCGACCTGACGCGCGCTCGCGAAGCCGGGGACGACTTCCTCGTCGAAGTCGAGCTCTCCGAACTGGACGACCTGCGCCGGCTGGCCGCCGAGCACGGGGTGGAGATCGGCACCCCCGCCCCCTGCGGCTGAGCGGCCCCACCACGCGACGAGGCGCCCCGGTACCTGGTACCGGGGCGCCTCGTCGCGTGGTGGGGCCGGCGGGCGGCGGCGGGAGGCCCGGGGGCGCTCCCGCCGGCCCGCCCGGTCAGCCGGCCGGGTGCCGGTCGTGCCAGGCGCCCAGTTCCTCCAGCCGGTCCCGCAGCGGCTCGAAGAGCCCGGGCGGGGCGGCCACCGCCAGCTCCCCGGAGAGCGGCGCGCCGGGCCGGCCGCCGGTGAGCGCCCCGGCCTCGCGGGCGATCAGTTCACCGGCCGCGTAGTCCCACGGGTTCAGCCCGCGCTCGTAGTACGCGTCGAGCCGGCCGGCGGCCACGTCGCACAGGTCGATGGCGGCGGAGCCGCCCCGCCGGATGTCGCGGACGTCCGGCACCAGCGCGCGCAGGACGGCCGCCTGCCCTATCCGGCGCTCGCGGACGTACCCGAAGCCCGTCCCGATCAGCGCCCGCTCCAGCGGCGGCGCGGGACGGCAGCGCAGCCGCAGCTCGCCGCGGTACGCGCCGCCCCCCAGCACGGCGTGGCAGGTCTCCTCCCGCACCGGCGCCGCCACCACGCCGACCAGCGTCTCGCCGTCGGCCTCCGCGGCGATGCTCACGGCCCAGGAGGGCAGCCCGTAGAGGTAGTTCACGGTGCCGTCGAGCGGGTCGACGATCCAGCGGACCCCGCTGGTGCCCGGGGTCTCCGCGCCCTCCTCGCCGACGAAGCCGTCGTCCGGCCGCCGCTCGCCGAGGAAGTCGCGGATCAGCTTCTCCGAGGCGAGGTCCATCTCGGTGACGACGTCCACGGCGCTGGACTTGGTCGCCGCCACCCCCAGCTCGCCGGGACGGCCGTCGCGCAGCAGCTCCGCCGCGCGCCCGGCCGCCTCCAGGGCGACGGGCAGCAGCGCGCGTCCCAGCTCCGCGGCGCCCGCGGGGCTGTTCCGGCCGGTCCGGTGGGCCTGGCCGGTCCGGCCGGCCTGGTTGGTCCGGTTGGCCTGGTTGGTCTCGCCGGTCGGTCCGGTGAGTTCCGTGTCGCGGGTGTTCACAGCGCGGCTCCCTGGTACGGGTCGTCGGCGCCGGCGGCGGCCGGCTTCGGGGTACGGCCCGGGCAGCACCCGAGCGGGCAGACGTCGTGGCTCGGGCCGAGTTCGCCCAGGGCGCGGCGGTGCGCCCCCTCGCCCCGCTCGGTCACCGCGCGTTCGATCACCAGTTCCCGCAGGCCGGACACGAACCGCGGATCGGCGCCGACGGTCCCGGCGCGGGCCACCGGCAGCCGCAGGTCCGTCGCCTTGGCCAGCGCCTCGGTGTCGAGGTCGTAGATGACCTCCATATGGTCGGAGACGAAGCCGATGGGGACCATGACCACCGCGGACGCGCCCGCCTGGTGCAGCTCCTCCAGGTGGTCGCAGATGTCCGGCTCCAGCCACGGGATGTGCGGGGCACCGCTGCGCGACTGGTAGACCAGCCGCCACGGGCGCTCCACACCGTCCCGGTCCCGGACCCCGGCGGCGACCAGCCGCGCGACGTCCAGGTGCTGCGCGACATAGGCGCCGCCGCCGTCGCCGTGCGCGGCCGGCGGGCCGGAGGTGTCCGCCGCGGCGGTGGGGACGGAGTGGGTGGTGAACGCCAGATGGGCGCCCGCCCGGACCTCCTCCGGCAGTTCGGCGAGCGCGGCGAGCGTCCGGTCCACCATGGGCTCCACGAACCCCGGGTGGTTGAAGAAGTGACGCAGCTTGTCGACCCGCGGCAGCGGCAGCCCCTCGGCCTCCAGGGCGGCGAGCGACTCGGCGAGGTTCTCGCGGTACTGCCGGCACCCGGAGTACGAGGCGTAGGCGCTGGTGGCCAGGGTCAGCACCCGGCGGTGGCCGGCGGCGGCCATCTCCCGCAGGGTGTCCGTGAGATAGGGCGCCCAGTTGCGGTTGCCCCAGTGGACCGGCAGGTCCACACCGTGGTCGGCGAACTCCTTCCGCAGCGCGGCGAGGAGTTCGCGGTTCTGGTCGTTGATGGGGCTGACACCGCCGAAGAGGAAGTAGTGCTGCCCCACCTCCTCCAGCCGTTCGCGGGGGATGCCCCGGCCGCGGGTGACGTTCTCCAAGAACGGCACCACGTCGTCCGGACCCTCGGGGCCGCCGAAGGAGAGGAGCAGCAGAGCGTCGTAGGGAGCGGGGTCTGACTGATCGGGCATGCCGCCGATCCTGCCACCCACGGGCGGCGGGACGGGAAAACCCTGGCGGGAAACGCCCGGGCCGGCGCCGCCACAATCGCGAACCCGCGTGGCCCGGCGCCGGCCGGCGGCCCGGCGGGTCCCGTGCGGCCGTATGACCGTGCGATCGTGCGATCGTGCGGCGGAAAAGTACCGCGCGCCGCGCCCCCGGCCCGCCGTAGGCTGGACCGTCCCCATCCTGCCCCCGCCGGAGCCGAGCCGTGTCCAGTCCCTACCGCCAGATCTTCCTGCCGCCCGGCACGAAGGGCTTCTCCGCGGCGGGTCTGCTGGGCCGGCTGCCCTCCGCCATGCTCTCCATCGGCGTGGTCACCATGCTGGCCCGGGTCACCGGACGGTACGGGCTCGCGGGCGCGGTCGCCGCCACGCTGGCCCTCTCCGCCGCCGCCCTGGGCCCGCGGATCTCGCGGCTGGTGGACCGGCACGGCCAGCGCCGGGTGCTGCGTCCCGCCGCGCTCTGCGCGATCACGGCGGTGGCCGCGCTGCTGCTCTGCGTCCGCGGCGGGCTGCCGGAGTGGACCTACTTCGTCTGCGCGGCGTGCGCCGGGTGCGTCCCCAGCCTGGGCTCCATGGTCCGGGCCCGGTGGGCGGCGCTGTACCGGGACGCGCCGCGGCCGCTGCACACGGCCTACTCCTGGGAGTCGCTGCTGGACGAGGTCTGCTTCGTGCTGGGGCCGCTGCTCTCGATCGGCCTGTCCACCCGCTGGTTCCCCGAGGCCGGACCGCTGGCCGCCGCCGTGTTCCTGGCCGCGGGCGTGTTCTGGCTGACCTCGCAGCGCGCCACCGAGCCGGTGCCGCATCCGACCGGGCGGCGGGGCGGCGGCTCCGTGCTCCGCTTCCCCGGGATGCCGTGGCTGGCCCTCACCTGGGGGCTGGCCGGGGCCGTCTTCAGCTCCGTCGACGTGGTCACCGTCGCCTTCGCGGAGGAGGCCGGGCGCCCGGCGCTGGCCGGCCCGGTCCTCGCCGTGTACGCGCTGGGTTCGGGGGTGGCCGCGGCGGTGTTCGGCCTGCTCCACCTGCGGGGGTCACCCGCCCGCCGGTGGCTGGCCGGGGTGTGGGCGATGGCCCTGGGCACCTCTCCCCTGCTGATCGCCGACCACCTGCTCACCCTGGCCGGCGTGCTCCTGCTGGCGGGGACGGCGATCGCGCCCACGGCCGTCACCACCATGGCCCTCGTCGCCCGCCAGGTGCCGCCCGCGCGGCTGACCGAGGGCATGGCCTGGACCGGCACCGGGGTCATGGTCGGGATCGCCTCCGGAGCCGCGGTGGCCGGCTGGGTGGTCGACGCGGCGGGCGCCGCCGCCGGTTACCGGGTCCCCGTCGCCTCTGGACTTCTGGCGGCGGCAGTGGCATCCCTGGGGTACCGCCGGCTGCGGCCGGCACCCGGGCGACGGCTACAGGAAGCGGGACCAGATGCGGGTCAGCACCGGCACCACGTGGCGTAACTGGTCGGGGACGGTGACCGCCCGGCCGCGGCGCTCGTTCGCCCCGGCGACGGCTGGCGAGGTGGCACGGATCGTCACCGCGGCCGCCGGGGAAGGGCTCCCGGTGAAGGCCGTCGGCACGGGCCACTCCTTCACCGCGGCGGCGGCGACCGACGGGGTGCTGATCCGTCCCGACCGGCTGACCGGGGTACGGGAGATCGACCGGGAGGCCGGGACGGTCACCGTGGCGGCGGGCACGCCCCTGTGGCAGCTCAACGAGACCCTCGCCGGAGCGGGCCTGTCCCTGACCAACATGGGCGACATCATGGCCCAGACCGCCGCCGGCGCCACCAGCACCGGCACCCACGGCACCGGCCGGTCCTCCGCCTCCCTCGCGGCCCAGCTCACCGCGGTGGAACTGGTCACCGCCGACGGCTCGGTGGTGCGCTGCTCCCGCGGCGAACGCCCGGAACTCTTCACCGCGGCCCGGATCGGCCTCGGCGCCCTGGGCGTCGTCACCGCGCTCACCTTCGCCGTCGAGCCGCTCTTCCTGCTCACCGCGCGCGAGGAACCGATGCGCCTGGACCGGGTGATGGCGGAGTTCGACGCGCTCGTCGAGGAGAACGAGCACTTCGAGTTCTACTGGTTCCCGCACACCGGCAACTGCAACACCAAGCGGAACAACCGTTCGCCCGGCCCGGCGGCCCCGCTGGGCCGGGTCGCCGGCTGGTTCGAGGACGAACTGCTCTCCAACGGCGCCTTCCAGCTCGTCTGTTCGGCGGGCCGCGCGGTACCCGCCGCGATACCCGCCATGGCCCGGGTCACCAGCCGCGCCCTCTCCGCCCGCGGCTACACCGACATCCCCTACAAGGTGTTCACCTGCCCGCGCCGGGTCCGCTTCACGGAGATGGAGTACGCCGTGCCGCGCGCGGCCGGCATGACGGCGCTGCGCGAGCTGACGTCCTTCGTCGACCGCTCGGGACTCCGCGTCGGCTTCCCCGTGGAGGTGCGCCACGCGCCGGCCGACGACATCCCCCTGTCCACCGCCTCCGGCCGGGACAGCGTCTATCTGGCCGTGCACGTCTACCGGGGCACCCCGTACCGGCGCTACTTCTCCGAGGTGGAGCGCATCATGACGGCTCACGGCGGCCGGCCGCACTGGGGGAAGCTGCACACCCGGACCGCCGACCAGCTCGCCGCCGTCTATCCCCGCTTCGCCGAGTTCACGGCGGTACGCGACCGGCTGGACCCGGACCGGGTGTTCGGCAACGCGTACCTGCGGCGGGTGCTGGGCGACTGACGGACCGGACGGCGGGCCGGGGCGGGGTGCGGGACGGCGCGGCCGGCGGACTGACGGGCCGCCGGGCCGGCTGACGGACCGGCAATCCGGACGGGACAACTCCGGTTCAGGAGATTCCGGGGAAACCGCCACCACCGCCTCCCGCCCGGCCCCGGCCCGCCGCCCTCCGTCCCGAACCCGGCGGCGCGGCAGTCCACCCAGGTGGGCTGAATGGAGTACTGTGACGCATCCTGGCTCCGTCTCCCGCCCACCCCCGGACCTCGTGAAAAGAGAACCAGGGGCAGGGTTCGGACCGACGTAGTCGTGGCAGGACCTGGGTAGGGTGCACGGGACGGACGGTACGGTCACACATCGTGACGCATGGGTAACCGTGCCACAACGGCGCAGAAGGGCCCCCGGGCCCGACACGCCGGGCAACTCGGCAATGCTGTGGCAGGCTGCACCCGGGCAGGCCACACTCGTCTAGCGGAAGCAGCGACGCACGTGACGTCGGCAGGCACCACCCGGGAGGTCCCCATGCCCGAACTGCGTGTCGTGGCCGTCAGCAACGACGGCACACGGCTGGTGCTGAAGGCTGCCGACAGCACGGAGTACACCCTCCCCATCGACGAGCGGCTGCGTGCCGCCGTGCGCAACGACCGTGCCCGCCTCGGCCAGATCGAGATCGAGGTGGAGAGCCACCTCCGCCCCCGGGACATCCAGGCGCGGATAAGGTCGGGCGCCACCGCCGAGGAGGTCGCGCAGCTCGCCGGCATCCCCGTCGAGCGGGTACGCCGCTTCGAGGGTCCGGTGCTGGCCGAGCGCGCGTTCATGGCCGAGCGGGCCCGCAAGACCCCCGTCCGCCGCCCCGGCGAGTCCACCGGCCCCCAGCTCGGCGAGGCCGTCTCCGAGCGGCTGATGATGCGCGGCGCGGAGCGGGACACCGTCCAGTGGGACTCCTGGCGGCGGGACGACGGCACCTGGGAGGTCGTCCTCGGCTACCGGGTGGCCGGCGAACCGCACACGGCGAGCTGGACGTACGACCCGCCGCGCCGCCTGGTGCAGGCGCTGGACGACGAGGCCCGCGCGCTGATCGGGGACACGGACGACACGCCGGAGCCGAGCGTCCCGTTCGTGCCCCGGATCGCCCGGCTGCCGCGGGACCGCCCGCTGGACCGCCCCGAGCGCCCGGAGCGGTCCCTGCCCGCCCGCGGCGAGGACGGCGACGGGGAGAACCGCGACCGCGACTCGCTGACCAGCCTGCTGGAGGCGGTGCCCAGCTTCCGTGGCGACCTGGTCGTCCCCGAGCAGTCCTCCGCCTCCCGGGCCGACCCCTCCGACGGACCGGACGACGAGCCGGACGCGGCCGAGGAGCCGGCCGCTCCGCCCGCCGCCGCGGCCGGCGCCGGCTCGGCCTACGCCGACGTGCTGATGCCGCGCGCGGTCGCCGGCCACCGGGACCGGCTCACCGGCACCACGGACCGGCAGGCGGAGGCGGACGGCGTCCGGCCCGGCCGCCGCGCCGCCGTGCCGAGCTGGGACGAGATCGTCTTCGGCACCCGGCGCAAGAAGCAGGAGTAGCGCGCCGGTTCCGCCAGGGCCCCCGTAGCCGACGGGGCCGGCCCCCCGCCTCAGGGGGACCGGCCCCGTCGGCCGCTCCGGACGGACCGGACGCCGCCGCGGCGCGGGTCCGCACGGACACCACCGGCGCCGGGACCCGGGCCGTGACACGCCGGTCCACGGCCCGGGCCCCGGAAGGCGGCCTCCGGGCCGGCGTCCGTGACGGTCCCGGCTCCCCCGCCGCTCACCCGGGACCGCTGCGCGCCGCGCTCACCGGCGCCGCAGCCCGCGCCGCTCCTCCTGCCGCCACCGCTGCCGCTTCCGCCGGCCCGCCGCCGGGGGTCCCGGGCGGCGGCGCGGCCCTCCCGTCTCCGCCACCGGCCGGCCCGGCGGGGCCGCAGCGCCGCGCTCCGAGGGCCGCCCACCGTCTCCCCGGGGCGGTGTCCCTGCTCAGCCGGGGTCGGCGCCCGTGGCGACCGGCCGGTCCGGGTCGGCGGACCACTCGCTCCAGGACCCCACGTACAGGGCCGCCTCCACCCCGGCCACCTCCAGGGCCAGCACCTGCTGCGCGGCCGATACCCCCGAGCCGCAGTAGACGCCCACCGGCGTCTCGTCCCGCACGCCGGCCGCGGCGAAGCGCTCGGCGAGCTCCCGGGCGGGGCGCAGCCGGCCCTCGGCGGTGAGGTTGGCGGCCGTGGGGGCGGAGACGGCGCCCGGGATGTGCCCGGCCACCGGGTCGACCGGCTCGACCTCACCGCGGTAGCGCTCCGCCGCGCGGGCGTCCAGCAGCACCCCCTCGCGGGCGATCGCCGCCGCGCGGCCGGCGGTGAGCAGCGGCAGCCCGCCCGGCCGGGGCTCGAACGTACCCTCGGGCGGTGCCGGTTCGGCGGTCTCCAGGGCGCCGCCCTCCTCCGTCCAGGCGCGCAGGCCGCCGTCCAGGACGCGGGCCGTGGGGTGGCCGGCCCAGCGGAGCAGCCACCAGGCCCGTGCGGCGCCCCAGCCGCGGGCGTTGTCGTAGGTGACCACGGGGCGGCCGGCGGAGACGCCGGCCCGGCGCATCGCGGCCCCGAACGCGGCGGGGTCCGGCAGCGGGTGGCGCCCGCCCGGGCCGGCGGGCCCGGCGAGGTCGGTCTCCAGGTCCACGTAGACGGCGCCGGGGAGGTGGCCCTTCGCGTACGCCTCACGGCCGGGCGGTCCGCCCAGCTCCCAGCGCACGTCGAGCAGGACCGGCGGCCGCTCGCCCGCCAGCTCCCGGGCCAGTTCGGATGCGGTGATGATGGGGTGCATTCCCTCATCTTTGCGTAGCGTCCGACGCGCGGCGCCCCGGACCCCGGAAACCGGCCTCGGTGGGGGTAGTTGCCGGACCGGCGCGCGAGCCGGACGGATATGCACCGGCAAAGTGGGCATCCTTGACCCCAAAGCCACGGAACGCGGCGCGGTCCGTCTCCCTCGGCGCGACAGCCGGCGCGGCCCTGCGGCCGGAGGCCGCTCCCGCGGCGAGCGCCCGCCGGGTCCCGCCCCGATCCCACCGCCCGAGGAGAGAGTGACCATGACCGAGGCAGCGACGCCGCGCACACCGGGAGTGCCCTGCTGGGTGAGTCTGATGGCGCACAACCTGGCGGCGACGCAGGAGTTCTACGGCGCCTTGTTCGGCTGGGACTTCGCGCCGGCGCCACGGCAGCTCGGGCCCTACGTCCGCGCCCGGCTCGACGGGCGCGAGGTCGCGGGGATCGGCGAGCTGTCCGGCCGCCGGCTGCCGGCCGCCTGGACCACCTATCTGGCCACGGACGACGCAGACGCCACCGCCGAGCTGATCCGGGCCTGCGGGGGCACGGTCGCGGTGGGGCCGCTGGACGCCGGGGGCGCGAGCCGGGTGGCGATCGCCTCCGACCCGTTCGGCGCGGTCTTCGGGATCTGGCAGGGCCTCGATCTCGCCGGGGCGCAGACCGCGGGCGAGCCCGGCACCCAGGCGTGGAACGAACTGCAGGAACAGGATGTGGCGGCCGCCAAGTTCTACGAGGCGGTCTTCGGCTACGAGGCCCGCTCCGACGAGCCGGAGAAGGTGACCCTCCACCTGGACGGCCGCCCGGTGGCGACCGTGCGCGAGCACGGCGACACACCCGTCCGGGGTCTCGGGCCGCGCTGGGTGACCTACTTCGAGTCCGCCGACCCGGACGCCGGCGCCGCGCGCGTGGCCGAGCTGGGCGGACGCGTGCTGGCGGCGCCGCACGAACAGCCGTACGGGCGGGTCGCCACCGTCGCCGATCCCGAGGGCGCCGTCTTCAACCTGCTGCGCACGGCCCGCTGACGCGCGGCGGCCGGTGTCCGCGGCGCCGCGCGGCGCCGCCGGAGGTCCTCCCGGGCCGCTCCGGCCACGCCGGCGTCCGGACGGGCGGCACCCTCTCGGTGTCCCCGCCGGCGGCCCCACGGCCCCGGCAGGGAGGACACCTGCGGCAGCACGGCGGCCCGGAACCTGACGGCCGTCGTCCGGCGCCGGTGGTGGCGAGCGCGGCTCCTCGTGCCCGCCTCATCACCCCGGCGCCGATCCCGGCCATGTCACCCATGGGCACCGGTGCCTCCCCGGCCACGTCCATGACACCGGTGTGGCCGGGGGCCCGCCGGTACGGAGCCGCCCGGGGGCCCGGGAGGCTCCGTGGTCCGGCGCGCCCGGTTCCGCCCCGCCGGCCCCGCACCGGACCGGGCCCGCGGATGCCCGGAGGGGCGGTCAGGCGTGGTTGACCGGCAGGACGTCCGGGGAGAGGGCGCCGGCGTGGGCCGCGGCGCTGGTCATCCGGCGGCGGTGGTGACGGCGGCACAGCACCTCGTAGCCGACCTCCTCCGCCGGGCGGTTCACGTCGCCGACCACGACCTGCACGCCTTCGACGACCATCTCGCCATCCACGGTGCGGGCGTTGTGGGTGGCGCGGGCGCCGCACCAGCACAACGCCTCCACCTGGAGCTGCTCGATCCGGTCGGCGAGCTCGATCAGCCGCTGGGAGCCGGGGAAGAGCTTGGTGCGGAAGTCGGTCGTGATGCCGAAGGCGTAGACGTCCAGCCCCAGGTCGTCGACGGTCCGGGCCAGCTGGTCGATCTGCCCGGGGGCGAGGAACTGCGCCTCGTCGACGATGACGTAGTCGACCTTGCCGCCCCGGGAGAGCTGGTCGACGAGGTACGCGTACAGGTCCATGCCCTCGGTGGCCTCGATCGCCTCCGTGACCAGGCCCAGCCGGGACGACAGCTTGCCCTCGCCCGCCCGGTCGTCACGGGTGAAGATGACGCCCTGAAGCCCGCGGGCCGAACGGTTGTGCCCGATCTGAAGCGCCAGAGTGGACTTCCCGCAGTCCATCGTGCCGCTGAAGAACACCAGCTCCGCCATGGTGAGGTGGGGCCTTTCCGTCGCTTTCGGGGGCATGCGCGCGCCGGTCCCGGCCACGGCGGCGTGACGCCGGGACGGCCGGTTCCGGCGTCAGGAGGAGCGTACTTCGAGCAGCGGGACGAGCTGTTCGGCGGGCGTCATCGAACCGTGCAGCCCCGTCATCGCGGACTCGTTGGGCTCGGTCCGGGAGGCGACCACGGCGACGTCGTCCCGGGCCGCCGCGACGACGTCGCCGATACGCCCGTACACCCGCTCCTCCACCGGCCCGAACCAGCCCGCCGCGACGGCCTCGTCCCGGGTGGCGACCCACATCCGGTCGCCGACCACCTCGCGCCAGACGGCTGCCACGTCCCCCGCGGCGCCCGGGACGGCGTAGACATGGCGGGCGCGGGCCTCGCCGCCCAGGACGGCCACGCCGGCGCTCAGCTCCCAGTCCTCGTCGAAGTCGATCCGGGACTCCTCGTCGAACGGGACGTCCACCATGCCGTGGTCGGCGGTGATGTACAGCGCCGAGCGGGGCGGCAGCCGGTCGGCGAGGCGCTGGGCGAGCCGGTCGACGTAGGCGAGCTGGGCGCGCCACTCGTCGGAGTCGACGCCGTGACGGTGCCCCTTGCCGTCCACCTCGCTGTAGTACGTGTACACCAGGGAGCGGTCGGCGGCGGCGAGCTGCTCCGCCGCGAGATCCATGCGGTCCTCGCCGCCCGTCCGGCCGTGGAAGGTGCCGCCGCTGAGCGCCACCCGGGTCAGCGGGGTGCCCGCGAAACCGGGCGCGGAGACCTGGCAGGTGTGCACCCCGGCCGCGTCCGCCCGCTGGAAGACGGTCGGGTACGGCTGCCAGCGATGCGGGTCGGTCCAGGGGCGCCAGCGGAGCTGGTTCATCAGGGCACCGCTCGCCGGGTCCAGCACGGTGTAGCCGGCCAGCCCGTGCGCGCCGGGCGGCAGGCCGGTGCCGACGGAGGCGAGAGAGGTGGCCGTGGTGGAGGGGAAGCCGGTGGTGAGCGGGCGGCCCGTGCCGCCGTGGGAGCCGGCGAGCAGCGAGGTGAGGAAGGGCGCCTGCTCGGGATGGGCGCGGAGCAGCTCCCAGCCGAGACCGTCGATGAGGAAGACGCAGTTGCGGTCGGCCGGCTCCAGGCCGAGCCCGGCGGTCAGCCCCGGGACGCCCTGTCCCGCGGCGAGCGTCGGCAGCAGCTCGGCCAGCGAGCCGTGGCCGTAGGCGGGGGCGGGGGCGGAGCGGGGGTCGAGGGGGGCCGGATCGTGATCGTGCCAGGCGGAACCGGCGGGGGCGGGCCGGGTCATCAGCAGCCGGCGGCGGAGGCCACGGTGGCCTCGGAGAGCGCCTGGGCGAACGCGAGGGTCTGGCGGACGGAGTCCGGGCCGTCCCCGGCCTCGCTGACCCGCAGGCTCAGGTCGTCGGCGGTGGTGTTGCCCGTGTAGCCGTGGTCGGCCTCGCAGTTCGGGTCCGAGCAGCTGGCCGGCTCCAGGTCGACGCGGTTGACCGCGCCCCAGCCGATGGTGAGGACCACCTCGCGGGGCAGGGTGCCCGGGGTGTACGACTCCGGGTTGGCCACCACCCGGCTGAGCACCACGGAGGAGATCTTCTCCAGCCGCACCGACTCGGTGGAGGTCGTGGCGTACGGCGACGGGGAGGTGCCGTCGGCGGCCTGCTCGTCGGTGTGGCTGACGATGAAACGGGTGCCGGTGAGCACCAGGACGGTGACGTGCCGGCGGACCTCGTTGGAGTCGAACGTGGTCTCCTGGTGGACCAGGTAGGAGCTGACCGGCTCGCCGCCCACGGCGGCCTCCACCGCCTCGGCCACCAGGGCCGGGTAGTAGCCGCTGCGTTCGATCGCCGAGCGCAGCCCTTGGGTCGTCGTACCGGTCTTCGCCATGGGGCCCATCCTACGGGGCCCCCGCGCCCCCGGATGAACGGCGCCGCCCACCGCGGGAGGGCGCGGCGGCCCGCGCGTACCCCGGCGGGCGCGCCCCGGAGCCGTCCCCGGGCCGGCCCCGCCCCGGCCCGGCAGTGGCCCGGGGACGGCTCAGGGGACGGCTCCGGGGGGCGGCTCAGTACGCGGGCAGCCGCCGCGGGCCCAGCTCGGAGTCGGCGGGGGGCGCGGCCAGCCGTACGGAGGCGTCCAGCACGCCGAGGCCACGGGCGGCGACCACCACCGGCTCCAGCTCCACGGCCACCACCTCCGGGTGGTCGTCCACCAGCCGGGAGACGCGCAGCAGCAGGTCCTCCAGGGCGGCGGTGTCCACCGGGTCCGAGCCCCGCCAGCCGAAGAGGAGCGGCGCGGCCCGGATGGACCGGATCTGCTCGGCCGCCTCCCGGTCGGTGACCGGCAGCAACCGGTGCGCGACGTCGCCGAGCAGCTCGGAGGGCGCGCCGGTGAGCCCGAAGGAGAGCACGGCGCCGGCCGCGGGATCGATCGCGGCGCGGACGACGGTGTCCACCCCGCGCGGGGCCATGGACTGCACCACCGGGCGCAGTTCCGCCGCCGAGCCGAGGGAACCCGGGAGGTCCGTCAGCTCCCGGTAGGCCCGGCGCAGGTCCTTCTCGTCGGCCAGGTCGAGCCGGACACCGCCCAGGTCGGGGCGGTGGCGCAGATGCGGGGCCGTCGTCTTCAGCGCGACGGGGTAGCCGAGGGTGGCCGCGGCCGCGGCCGCGGCGTCCGGGTCGGGGGCCGGCAGCGCGGGCCGCACGGTGATGCCGTACCGCGCCAGCAGGGAGGCCGTGTCCGGGGCGGAGAGCCGTACCCCGCGCCCGCCCCGCTCCCCGGCGGCGGCCAGCAGGGCCTCGATCTCGGCGCTCGCGCCGGCCGGGTCGGCGTCCTCGAACTCGGGGAAGGCGGGGGTGGGTCCGGGCTCGGTGGCGGCGCGGCGCCACTCGGCGTAGCGCGCGGCCTCGGCGAGCGCCCGCACGGCCCGTTCGGCGGCGGGGTAGGCGGGGATGCCGGAGCCGCGCGGGAGGGCGCCGGGCCCGGTGGCGGGGGCCGTCGCGGCGGCCGTCCCGGCGGCGTCCCCGGCCGGGGGCTCCGCGCCACCCGCGCCGCCCCGGCCGCCCGCGCCGTCCTCGGGGGCGCCGAGCGCCGCCGCCAGCCCGTCCATCTCCAGGTGGGCCACCGCGACCGGCTTGGCCGAGCCGCCCGCCGCCACGGCGTCCCGCAGGGCGGCGGCGAGCTGCGGCGCCTCGCCGGAGCCGGGGCCCGCGGTGCCGGACCCGACCCAGGGGATGGCGGTGACGACCACCGCGTCGCAGGCGTCGTCGGCCAGCGCCTCGGTGAGCGCCTCGCGGAAGTCACCGGGGGTGGCGTGGGTCGTCAGGTCCAGCGGTTCCAGCGGGTGCAGCCGCTCGGTGAGGCAGGCGTCGTAGGCGAGCAGGCCGAGCGACTCGGAGTTGCCGAGGATCGCCACCCGCGGGCCGCGCGGCAGCGGCTGCCCGGCCAGCAGCAGCCCGGTGTCGACGAGTTCGGTGACGGTGTCCACGCGGATCACCCCGGCCTGGCGGAAGATCGCCGAGACGGTGGCGTCGGGGATGCGGGTGGTGACGGCGTGGCCGGTGGGGGCCGCCCCGCTGTGCCGGGCGCCCTTGACCACGACGACCGGCTTCGCGGCGGCGGTGCGCCGGGCGAGCCGGCCGAACTTCCGCGGGTTGCCGATGGACTCCAGGTACATCAGCACCACGTCGGTGGCCGGGTCGTCGTACCAGTACTGGAGGCAGTCGTTGCCGGAGACGTCGGCGCGGTTGCCGGCGGAGACGAAGGTGGAGGCGGAGATGTGGCCGGCGCCGCGCCGGTGCAACGCGGCGAGCAGGGCGATGCCGATGGCACCGGACTGGGTGAACAGCCCGATCCGCCCCGGTGGCGGGAGCTGCGGCGAGAGGGAGGCGTTCAGCCGGGTCCCCGGCGCGGTGTTGAGGACGCCGAAGGCGTTGGGCCCGATGATCCGCATGCCGTGGGAGCGGGCGAGCCGGACCAGGTCACGCTGGCGCAGGCGCCCCTGCGGGCCGCTCTCCCCGAAACCGGAGGAGATGACGACGAGCCCTTGCACCCCGTGCGTCCCGCAGTCGGCGACCACACCGGGCACGGCCTCCGCGGGCACCGCGACGACCGCGAGGTCCACCGGTTCCCCGATCTCCGCGACGGAGCGGTGCGTGGGCACGCCCTCCGGCTCCAGGGTGCCCTGCTCCGCGGGGAAGGCGTGGTTGACGGCGTGCACCCGGCCGGCGAACCCGCCGTGCAGCAGCCCGCGGAGTACGGCGCGGCCGATGCCGCCCGGACCGCGCCCGGCGCCGATCACGGCGACCGAGCCGGGGGCGAGCAGCCGCCGTACCGACCGGGCCTCGGCCCGCTGCTCCCGGCTGCGCTGCACGGCCAGGGAGCGGTCGGTGGGCTCGATGGAGAACTCCAGGCGGACGACGCCGTCCTCGAAGCTGCGCCGCTGGGTGTAGCCGGCGTCGGTGAAGACTTTGATCATCTTGCTGTTGGCGGGCAGCACCTCGGCGGCGAAGCGCCGGACGCCCCGCTCCCGGGCGACGGCGGCGATGTGCTCCAGCAGCGCGGAGGCCACCCCGCGCCCCTGGTGGTCGTCGCGGACGAGGAAGGCCACCTCGGCCTCGTCGGCGGGCGCGGACGCGGGGCGTCCGGTGGTGTCGATGCGGTCGTACCGCACCGTGGCGATGAACTCCCCGCCCACCACGGCCGCCAGGCCCACACGGTCGACGTAGTCGTGGTGGGTGAAGCGGTGGACGTCGCGGTCGGACAGCCGGGGGTAGGGGGCGAAGAAGCGGTAGTACTTGGACTCGTCCGACACCCGCTCGTAGAAGTCGACGAGGTGCCGCGCGTCGTCCTCGGTGATCGGTCGGATGTGGGCGGTACCGCCGTCGCGCAGCACGACGTCGGCTTCCCAGTGGGCCGGATAGACCTGCGCGTGCGGCGTCTCCATGGGGTCAGCGTACGGGGGGCCGGGACCGGCGGACGGAGCCCGGCGCTCCGGTGTGCGGGACCCGGCCCTGACCCGGCGTGTCCCGCCGTGACCCGGCGGGACGCGGCCGGGGCGCGGCTCCGGCCCCCGGGTACCGTGGCCGGAGGCCGGACGGGCGTGCGCCCGGCAGTGGTCTAGACAACATCGGTACGCTGTTGGCGACCGTTCCCCCTACCGAAGGGCACCCACCATGGCAGAGCGCCGTGTCACCGTCGGCTGGCCCGAAGGGCTCCACGCCCGGCCCGCCTCGATCTTCGTCCGCGCGGCCACCGCGTCCGGCGTCCCGGTGACCATCGCCAAGGGCGACGGCTCCCCGGTCAACGCCGCGTCGATGCTCGCCGTGCTGAGCCTGGGCGCCGAGGGCGGCCAGGAGGTCGTGCTCGCCTCCGACGCCGAGGGCTCGGAGGCCGCGCTCGACCGGCTGGCGAAGCTGGTCTCGGAGGGGCTGGAGGAACTGCCCGGGACGGTGTGAGCCCGGCCGTTCCGGCCGCCGGCCCCGGGCCGGCGGCGCGCGGCGCGCGGCGCGCGGCGCGCGGCGCGCGGCGCGCGGCGCGACGGAGTCGCGGTCACCCCCGGCGGGGTGGCCGCGACTCCGTCGTGTCGGGGCCGCGTCGCGCCGGAGCAGCCTCGTGTCGGGACAGCACCTCATGGGGGCCGCGTCGCATCGGGGTGACGCCGTCGTACCGGCGGCTCCGACGCGCCGGAGCCGCGGCCCCCGGTGGCGGGCGCGGACCGGCCACGCCGTCAGGACGTGGCCCGCCGCCCGGCCCAGGGCGGCCGGGTGCCCGGCGTGACCTCCCTCGCGCGGCCCCCACCGGGCCGGGGGCGGGCGGGAGCACGATGGAGCCACGAGCCCCGGGCCCCGGCGGGCCGTGCGCCGGAAACCCGGGCACCGGAGCACCGGAGCACCGGAGAATTCACCCGCGAAATAACGGGCGCCCCCGGCCGCCCTTTCCCCGCCCCTCCCCCGGCCGTCCCCGGCCGCCCGGCGCGGCCCATGTTAATTCCGCGCACTTTCCCTGTTGACGGATTGTTTCGGATTCCTCACCGCCGGCCCGCGGCGCAACCGGTGACCGTCCGGTTCCACGAGGTCGAGATGGGCCGCCATCAGCCCCCGGGCGCGGCCGGCGTCCCCGCGCGCCACGGCGTCCACGATGGCGCCACGCTCACTCCAGAGGTCCGCCGTGGCCGGCGGCCGGGGATCGGCGTACACCCAGGCGATCTTCCGCCGGACCTGGGTGAGCAGGGCCACCAGGGTGGGGCTGCCCGCCGCCTGCGCCAGCGTCTCGTGGAACCAGGTGTCCAGGGAGCGCAGATCGGGCGGGAGCCCCCGGTCCGCCCGCTTGCGGCCCAGGGTGACCAGCCCCCGCAACACCTTCACGTGCGCCTCCGTGCGGCGCCGCGCGGCACGGGCCGCGACCAGCGGCTCCAGCAGGGCACGGACCTCCAGCAGGTCGGCGGCCTCGTCGTCGGTGGGCTCGGCCACGCACGCCCCCGCGTGCCGCCGGGTGGTGACGAACCCCTCCGACTCCAGCGCCCGCAGCGCCTCCCGCACCGGGACCCGGGAGACCCCGTAGCGGCGGGCGAGTTGTTCCTCGGTGAGGCGGCTGCCGAAGGGGTACACCCCCGAGACGATGTCGTCGCGGATCGCGCGGCGCACCGCGCCCGCGGGAATACGGCCACCCGCGGCCGGAATATCCACACCCGTCCCCAGCCCATCCCGACCCCGCATTTCCGGACCTCCACTGGAATTCCCGTGGAACACAGGACACGACATTCCCGAACTGTAAGCCAGGACGCGGAATTTGTTGACGAGGACGCCTGCGGATGTATGCGTTCCGGCCAGATGTCCGGGCGGGTGAGTGCCCTCGCGGCGCCCCGGCCGCCGGGTTCCGGAGGCCGGCGGACGGCGGCGCGGGACGCCCAAGGCCCCGGCGGTACCGGGGCCTTGGGGCGGTGGGCGGGCGCCGCGCCCGCCGGCGTGTCAGAGAGAGACGCCGTGCGAACGGAGGTACGCCACGGGGTCGAGATCGGAGCCGTACTCCGTGGAGGTGCGGGCCTCGAAGTGCAGGTGCGCGCCGAAGGAGTTGCCCGTGTTGCCGGCCCGGCCGATCTGCTGCCCGGGGTCGACCTGCCGGCCCACCGTGACGTTGATCGCCGAGAGATGGCCGTACTGCGTGTAGGTGCCGTCACTCATCTTGATGACGACGCTGTTGCCGTAGGAGCCGTCCCACCCGGCCTCGACGACGGTCCCGGCGCCCACGGACAGCACCGGGGTGCCCTCGGCGGCGTGGAAGTCGACACCGGTGTGGCTGCCGGAGGACCAGGCCGCGCCGGCTGCCTGGTACTGCGTGGAGACATAGCTGCCCGCGACGGGGAGCACGAAGGTGTTCAGGCGCTTGCGCTCCGCCTCACGGGCGGCGCGCGCCTCGGCAGCGCGCTTCTCCTTGGCCCGCGCGTCGGCGATCCGCTTGGCCTGCGCGGCCTCCCGCTTGGCCCGCGCCTCGGCGGCGGCCATGGCGGCGGCCGTGTCGGCGGCGGACTCCTGCGCCTCGGCCTGGTCGCCGATGCTCTCCCGCAGCGCGTCCCCGAGGACGACGGTCTGCCGGAGCGCGGTGTCCTCGGCGGCGGGAGCGCTCCGGTCCGCGGCGAACGCGGGGGTGGCGAGGGTGGCGGCGACGCCGCCGGTGGCCAGGGTCGCGGCGGCGCCGGCGATACGGCCGTGGTGCCGGCCGGGGCGGCTCGGGCGGCGGTGCTTCCCGGAGGTTCGGGGGCCACCGGCCGTACCGGGATCGCCAGGTTTGCCGGAGACACGGGTGAGCGCCATGGGCGGAGCTCTCCTTTCCTTCCTTCTCGCCTACCGGGTTAGCTGACGGGTTCGGAGCAGGAAGGTCTCCTACGGGCACCTCGCGGGGAGGCGCCCGATTCACCCCAGGGACCGGGCCGCCCCACCGCGGACGGCGGGACACGGGCCCGTCCCGCACCCGGGAGGGGCGGGAAGGTGGGTCCCCGGCTCCCCGGGGCTCGCGCCACGGGGACTCGGCGATGACTGCCCGGTGCCGCGTTCTGCGGCGGGCCGGCCGGACAGCCGGATCGACGCTAGGACGGCGGGGTCACCGTCGCCAAACACAACGGGCCTTTTGTTGCGCAGGCCACAGGAAGGAACGCCCACACGGCCGCAAACCGGACACGATCAGGGGACCGGATCGTCACTCCGCCGACGCGTAACGCACACAACCGGCGCCCCATGTGACGGTATGTCGGCTTTCCATGTCGGCTTTCCCGCTTCCCCTTCCGGGACAGCCGGATTCCTGCGGGCGCCGGCCCGGGCGAGTGAGCAGGCCGGGCGGGCGGGACCGGGCGAGCGGGGGCACCGCCCCCTGCGGGCGACCGCCCGGCCCCCGCCCCGCCTCAGCCGGAGACCACCTTCACCTCACCGATGTCCAGCGCGCGCACCGGCGCCTCGATCGCCGAGGCGTCCCCGACCAGTACCGTCACCAGGTTGTCCACCGGGAAGGCGCTGACGGCGGCGGCGGTGGCCTCCACCGTGCCGGTCTCGGCCAGCCGGGCGTACAGCTGCGCCTGGTGGTCGTCGGGCAGGTACTGCTCGACCTGGTCCGCCAGCGTGGCGGCGACCGCGGCCGCGGTCTCGTACCGGAGCGGGGCCACGCCGACGAGGTTCTGCACCGCCGCGTCCCGCTCCTCGTCGGTCAGCCCGCCGGCCGCGAGGGTACTGAGCACCTGCCAGGTGTCCTCCAGGGCCGGGCCGGTGACGTCGGTGGCCACCGAGCCGCTGATGGCCAGCAGGGAGACGCCGGTGCCCTCCGGGGTGGAGCGCAGCACCTGCCCGAACGCCCGTACGCCGTAGGTGTAGCCCTTCTCCTCGCGGAGCACGCGGTCCAGGCGCGAGGTGAGGGTGCCGCCGAGGCAGTAGACGCCGACCACCTGCGCGGGCCAGACGCGGTCGTGCCGGTCCGGGCCGACGCGGCCGATGAGCACCTGCGTCTGCACGGCGCCCGGCCGGTCCACGATGACCACGCGGCCCGTGTCGTCCGCGGTGACGGGCGGCGCGGGCCGGGCGACGGCCGCGGGACCGGTCCAGGCGCCGAGGGTCTCCGCGAGCAGCTCCGCCAGCGAGAGGCCGGTGAAGTCGCCCACGACCACCGCCGTGGCGGCGGCCGGGCGGATGTGTTCCCGGTAGAAGGCGCGCACGGCGTCCGCGTCGATCCGCCGGACCGTCTCCTCCGTGCCCTGCCGGGGCCGGGACATGCGCGAGGCCGCGGGGAACAGCTCCCGGCCGAGCTCCTGGGCGGCCCGGCGGCCCGGGTTGGCCAGCTCGTGGGGGATCTCGTCGAGGCGGTTGCCGACCAGCCGCTCCACCTCGTCCGCCGGGAAGGCCGGCGCCCGCAGCGCGTCGGCCAGCAGGGAGAGGGCCAGGGGCAGGCGGGAGGCGGGGACCTCCAGCGAGACCCGCATCCCGGGGTGGTCCGCGTGGGCGTCCAGGGTGGCGCCGCAGCGCTCCAGCTCCGCCGCGAACTCCTCGGCGCTGTGCCGGTCGGTGCCCTCGGACAGCGCCCGCGCCATGATCGTGGCCACGCCGTCCAGCCCCTCCGGCTCGGCGTCCAGCGGCGCGGCCAGATTGACCTCGACGGCCACCACGCGCTGGCCCGGGCGGTGGCAGTGGAGCACCGTCAGCCCGTTGGGCAGGATGTCCCGCTCGGGGGTGGGGAAGGCCCAGGGGGAGGCCTCCCCGGCCTGCGGCATCGGGTGGAACGTCATCGTGGTGCCGGCGTCGGTCACTGGGCCGTCTCCTCGTCGTCGTCTGCCGCGGTGGCGCCCGCGGCGTCACCGTCCGGGGCCTGTCCGGATCCGGTCGGCTCGTAGACGAGCACGGCCCGGTTGTCGGGGCGCAGCCGGGCGGCGGCCACCTCGCGGACCTCCTCCGGCCCGATCTCCAGCAGCCGCTCCACCGCGGTCAGCGCGAGCTGCGGGTCGCCGAAGAGGACGGCGTAGCGGCAGAGCTGATCGGCCCGGCCGCCGACGGTGGCGAGCTGGTCCAGCCACTCCCGCTCCAGCTGGGCCTGGGCGCGCTCCATCTCCTCCGGCGTCGGGCCCTCCGCGGCGAAGCGGGCGAGTTCCTCGTCCACCGCGCTCTCGACGGCGGGGATCTCCACGCCGGAGGACGCCTTGACGTCCAGCCAGCCGAGGGACGGGGCCCCGGCCAGCCGCAGCAGGCCGAAGCCCGCGCCGACGGCGAGGCGGTCCCGCCGGACCAGCCGGTTGTAGAGGCGGGAGGACTCGCCGCCGCCCAGGACGGTCAGCGCCAGGTCGGCGGCGTCGGCGGCCCGGGTGCCGTCCTGCGGGAGCCGGTAGGCGGCCATCAGGGCGCGCGCGGGCACGTCCTCGTGGAGCTCCTCGCGGAGCTGCCCGCCGATGACGTCGGGAAGGGAGCCGTCCCGCGGGGGACGCTTGCCCTCGTGGGCGGGGATGGTGCCGAAGTACCGCTCGATCCAGCCCAGGGTCCGCTCGGGATCGATGTCGCCGACGACCGAGATCACGGCGTTGTTCGGCGCGTAGTACGTCCGGAAGAAGGCCCGGGCGTCCTCCAGGGAGGCGGCGTCCAGGTCGGCCATCGAGCCGATGGGCGTGTGGTGGTACGGGTGGCCCTCCGGGTACGCCATCGCGGTGAGCTTCTCGAACGCCGTGCCGTAGGGGACGTTGTCGTAGCGCTGGCGGCGCTCGTTCTTCACGACGTCCCGCTGGTTCTCCAGGCTCTCCTCGTCCAGGGCGGTGAGGAGGGAGCCCATGCGGTCGGCCTCCAGCCAGAGGGCGAGCTCCAGCTGATGGGCCGGCATCGTCTCGTAGTAGTTGGTGCGTTCGAAGCTGGTGGTGCCGTTGAGCGAGCCGCCGGCGTTCTGCACCAGCTCGAAGTGGCCGTTGCCCCGCACGTTCGCGGAGCCCTGGAACATCAGGTGCTCGAAGAGGTGCGCGAGGCCGGTGCGGCCCTCGACCTCGTGGCGGGAGCCGACGTCGTACCAGAGGCAGACCGCGGCGACCGGGGTCAGGTGGTCCTCCGAGAGGATCACGCGCAGCCCGTTGGCCAGCCGGTGTTCCGTCGCTGTGAGACCGCCGGACCCGGCCTGGTCCGTGGCCGTGTGACCCATGGCCATGTACGTCCCTTCGATCGCTGTTGGCATACGTCGTGAATCGTGAATCGTGAATCGTGGATGTCGTGGTGGAGACCGTGGAACGGAGAGGGTGGAGATGATCGAGACGGTGGAGCTGGGTGGATCCGGTGGATCCGGTGAGGAGGGCGGGGGTGGTGGGATGGGGCGGGAACGGGCCGGCCGGGGGCGATGATGGAGTGGTGTCGCGGTGCGTGGGCGTGCCGGGTGCTGCCACCTTATGCAAGCGGCCGGACGCCTGGCGAAGTTCCCGGGACGATCCGGGCGCGCGCCGGTTCGGACGGGTCGTGGAGGGCGCTGTCCGCGCCGGGGTCCACAATGGTCCGCGACCACACCCGACACCGACCGGCGACCGCGCCGGCGAACCGGGCGAACCCGCCCGGCGCAGTCCGAGTCCTAAGGAGCAGCAGCCGCGATGGCCCGCCGCAGTACGAAGACCCCGCCTCCCGAGGAGTTCGAGGAGCGCATCCTCGACATCGACGTCGTCGACGAGATGCAGGGCTCCTTCCTGGAGTACGCCTACTCGGTCATCTACTCGCGCGCGCTGCCCGACGCCCGCGACGGCCTCAAGCCGGTGCACCGGCGCATCGTCTACCAGATGAACGAGATGGGGCTGCGGCCGGAGCGGTCGTACGTGAAGTGCGCCCGCGTCGTCGGCGAGGTGATGGGCAAGCTCCACCCGCACGGCGACGCCTCCATCTACGACGCGCTGGTGCGGATGGCGCAGCCGTTCTCCATGCGCCTGCCGCTGGTGGACGGGCACGGCAACTTCGGCTCCCTGGGCAACGACGACCCGCCCGCCGCCATGCGGTACACCGAGTGCCGGATGGCCGCCGCGACCTCCCTGATGACGGAGTCGATCGACGAGGACACGGTCGACTTCGCCCCCAACTACGACGGCCAGGAGCAGGAACCCGTCACGCTCCCCGCCGCCTACCCGAACCTGCTGGTCAACGGCGCCTCGGGAATCGCGGTGGGGATGGCGACCAACATGCCGCCGCACAACCTCGGCGAGGTGATCGCGGCGGCCCGCCACCTCATCCGGTACCCGAACGCCGACCTGGCGACGCTGATGCGGTTCGTCCCCGGCCCGGACCTGCCCACGGGCGGCCGGATCGCGGGCCTGGACGGCATCCGGGACGCCTACGAGTCGGGCCGGGGCACCTTCAAGATCCGCGCCACGGTGGCGGTGGAGGACGTCACCCCGCGCCGCAAGGGCCTGGTGGTGACGGAACTGCCGTTCGCCGTCGGCCCGGAGAAGGTGATCGCCAAGATCAAGGACCTGGTCAACGCCAAGAAGCTGCAGGGCATCGCGGACGTCAAGGACCTCACCGACCGCGGGCACGGCCTGCGCCTGGTCATCGAGATCAAGAACGGCTTCAACCCCGAGGCCGTCCTGGCCCAGCTCTACAAGCTCACCCCGATGGAGGAATCCTTCGGCATCAACAACGTCGCGCTGGTCGACGGCCAGCCGCTGACGCTGGGACTGAAGGAACTCCTCCAGGTCTACCTGGACCACCGCTTCGACGTGGTCCGGCGGCGCAGCGAGTTCCGGCGGAAGAAGCGGCGGGACCGGCTGCACCTGGTCGAGGGGTTGCTGACGGCCCTGATCGACATCGACGAGGTCATCCGGATCATCCGCGCCAGCGACAACTCCGCGGCGGCGAAGGAGTCGCTGATCGAGCGCTTCTCGCTGAGCGAGGTGCAGACGCAGTACATCCTGGACACCCCGCTCCGCAGGCTGACCCGCTTCGACCGGATCGAGCTGGAGTCCGAGCGCGACCGGCTGACCGACGAGATCGGGAAGCTCACCCGCATCCTGGAGTCGGACGCGGAGCTGCGGAAGCTCGTCTCGGGCGAACTGGCCGCGGTGGCGAAGAAGTTCGGCACCGAGCGGCGCACCGTGCTGTTGCAGTCCGCGGACGCCCCCGTGCAGGCGGTGCCGCTCCAGGTGGCCGACGACCCGTGCCGGGTGCTGCTCTCCTCCACCGGCCTGCTGGCCCGCACGGCGGACGGCGCCCCCTTCCCGGAGGGGCCCGGCAAGCGGGGGAAGCACGACGTGATCCTCTCCGCCGTGCCGGCCACCGCGCGGGGCCATGTCGGCGCCGTCACCTCGGCCGGGCGGCTGCTGCGGCTCTCGGTGATCGACCTGCCCATGCTGCCGGAGTCGGCCGCCCCGCCGAGCCTGTCCGGCGGTGCCCCCGTCGCGGAGTTCCTCACCCTGGCGGAGGGGGAGGAACTGATCTGCCTCACCACGCTGGACGAGAGCTCCCCTGGGCTGGCGATCGGCACCCGGCAGGGCGTGGTCAAGCGCGTCGTCCCGGACTACCCCGCCCACAAGGGCGAGTTGGAGGTCATCTCCCTCCGGGAGGGCGACGCGATCGCCGGCGCGGTCGAGCTGCGCACCGGGGAGGAGGATCTGGTCTTCGTCACCAGCGAGGCGCAGTTGCTGCGCTATCCGGCCACCCAGGTCCGGCCACAGGGCCGGGCGGCCGGCGGCATGGCGGGGGTCAAGCTGCCGGACGGCGTCGAGGTGATCTTCTTCGGCGCCGTGGACCCGGCGGCCGACGCCGTGGTGTTCACCGTCGCCGGGGCACACGGCACCCTGGACGGCTCCGCGCAGCAGTCCGCCAAGCTGACGCCGTTCGACCAGTTCCCCCGGAAGGGCCGGGCCACCGGCGGTGTCCGCTGCCAGCGCTTCCTGAAGGGCGAGGAGCGGCTGGTGTTCGCGTGGGCCGGAGCCACCCCGCCGCGGGCGGCCGGCCCCTCGGGCGCGCCGGTGGAGCTTCCGGAGCCGGACCCGCGCCGGGACGGCTCGGGGCTGCCCCTGGACCAGCCGGTCGGAGCGATCGCCGGGCCCGTGTAGCGCGGGCGGGCCGGGGCGCGGCCGGGCCCGCGGGGCGTACGGGCGCGGTCCCGGTCCCCCGTCAGCGCGGCTGCGCCGGCCGGCCGGGCGGCGCGGGCACCCCGCCGGCCTCCCCGGGCCCGGCCGCTCCGAGCCCGGCCGCCACGGTGGGCCCGGGACCGGCCGGCCAGGCAGTCCCGCCCCCGTCCCCCTCCCCCGCCCCGCCGGCCGGTTCGTCCAGGTCGGCGGGGCGGGGGTGCCCGGCGGGCGCCTCGGGGCGCGTGTAGCGCAGGACGCCCCACATCGCCGTCTCGTCCGCGGTGTCCGGCTCGCTCGCCCGGCAGTCCTCCAGTGCGGCGCGGACCGCCGCGGTGTCGATCCCGGAACCGATGAGCACCAGCCGGGTGTCCGGCTCGGCGCCCCGCCAGGGCCCCGGGTAGAAGCGCAGGAAGTCGCCGACGGCGTGCAGGGTGTGCTTCTCCCGGTGGCCGGCCACGCCGAAGTGCACCCAGCCCTTGATGCGGTAGAGCCCGCCGGGCCGGTCGTCCAGGAAGGCCATCAGCCGGCGCGGGTCCATGGCCGTGGCGGAGGTGAACTCCACGCTCTGGTAACCGGCGTGGAGGTGCCCCGGGTCCGGGCAGTCACCGGCGCCGCAGCCGTCACCGTGGCCGTGGCCGCCCCCGTCCCCGCGGGCCACCTCCCGGTAGAGGTCTTCGAAGGAGAGCTGCCGGCCGGCCGCCGCCGCGGCGGGCCCCTCGTCCAGGAGCAGCCCGGGGTCCAGCCTGCCGTGGGCGACGGGGACGACGGGGGCGCGGGGTGCCAGCCGTTCCAGCGCCGTCAGGTGGCTCCGCAGCTCCGCCTCTCCCACCCGGTCGGCCTTGTTGAGCACGACGAGGTCGGCGATCCCCACGTGGCGGTCGAGCTGCGGATGCGTGGCGCGATTGCGGGCGAACTCGGCCGCGTCCACGACCTCGACCAGCCCGCCGTAGACCACGCGCTCGTTGTCGCTGGCCAGGATCATGCGGATGATCTCCTGCGGCTCGGCCAGCCCGCTCGCCTCGATGACGACGACGTCGATGCCGGCCTCCGGCCGGGTGAGCCGCTCCAGGAAGCCGTCCAGCTCATCGGTGTCCACGGCGCAGCAGAGGCAGCCATTGCCGAGCGAGACCATCGAGTCGACCTGCCCGGCCACGGCCATCGCGTCGATCTCGATGGACCCGAAATCGTTGACGATCGCGCCGATCCGGGTGGAACTTCCGTGCACCAGGAGATGGTTGAGAAGGGTGGTCTTCCCTGCCCCCAGGAATCCTGCCAGCACGACGACGGGGGTCTGACTCCTGGCCAAGGCGGCGCCTCCGGGATCGGCGGGAGATTCGGTTCGGTCCGGGCGCGGACCAGCATAGGAGGCACCGTCCCACCGCCGGACGCGGTCCCGGACGCGGAGGCCGGGCCGGGGCCGCTGCGGTCTCCGCCGGGCCCGTCCCCGGCCGCCGTGGGCGGTTCCCGCGCCGCGCGGAGCCCGTAGGTCCGCCCTGCCCGGCGGGACGCGGGCACGGTCCCGGGGCCCGCGCCCGCGCGCCCCGCCGGGCGCCGGCGTCCGGAGTCCCGCGCGGGCCCCCACCGCGCCCGGCCGGTGGCGCCGGGGAACGCGCGTTCGCTCCCGCCCCGGCCGCCTCCGCCCGCGCCGTCGTTCTCCATCGGCGTTCCCCCTCCGGTACCGGCGGCGGCGCGGCCCGGACCCGGCCGTCCGTCCCCCGCCGCCGGTGACGCTCGGGCGGCGTGGATCCACCCCCACCGGTTAGGCTCACCTGCGTGAGCATGTGTGCGACCGCGTCCCATGACCTGTCCGAACCGCTCGCCGGGACGGCCGCCACCGCGCGGACCTGGCTGCTGATCGAACAGCCCGGCCCGTGGGGCGCCAAGGCGCTCACCTCAAGCCGTCTGGACCCCGCCGTCGGTGAGGCGCTGGAGTCCGCCACCACGGGCACCGAGGTGCGCACCGCCCTGATCCGCCGGCCCGGACGCCACCCGGACCGGCCGGGACGCGCCGGGCGCCTGTACCTGGCGCACACGGCCCCGGGCCGTTCCTGGATCCGCACCGCCCGCGGCGTGGATCCCGCGGACCTTCCGGGCCTGGACTTCGCCGCTCTCGGGGCCGGGGTCCACGACGGCCTGTGGGAGCCCTACGAGGGCGATCCGCCGGTCCTCGTCTGCACCAACGGCAGGCGGGACCGCTGCTGCGCAGTGCTGGGCCGCCCGCTGGCGGAGGAACTGGCCGCCGCCGGCGAGGCCGCGTGGGAGGTCACCCACATCGGCGGCCACCGCTTCGCGCCCACCCTCTTCGTCCTCCCGTACGGCTACGCGTACGGCCGGGTCACCGCGCGGGCCGTGAAGGAGATCACCCACGCGGCACGCGAGGGCCAGGTGGTGGCGGCGCACTCCCGGGGGCGCTCCTGCTGGGAGCGGCCCGGTCAGGCGGCCGATCTGGCGGTACGGGCCCGCACCGGGGAGACCGGCGCCGACGCGCTGTCGGTGGTGCGCACCGAGCCGTTCCCGGAGGGCGGCCCGGACGAGCCGCCGGGCTGGTCCGTCACCGTGGCGCACACGGACGGCCGGGCCTGGCAGGTACGGGTCGAACGGGGCACGGCCCTGCCGCCCCGGCCGGAGAGCTGCGGCAAGGCGCCGGGGACCCCGGTCCGGATGGACGTCACGGCGGTGCGGGAACTCGGGGGCCCGGCGCGCTGAGCCGCGCCCCGGACACCCACCGGCCCCCGCCGGCCGGCCCGGGACTCCCCTGGCCGGCCGGACGACGGACGGACGCGCCACGCCGGGCCTCAGGCGGCGCCGGGCCTCAGGCGTCGATGCGTGACCGGTCCAGCGTGGACGCCGAGTTGGTGATGAACTCCTTGCGCGGCGCGACCTCGTTCCCCATCAGCAGGTCGAAGACCCTCTCGGACGCCTCCAGGTCCCCGATGTTGATCCGGCGCAGGGTCCGGAAGCGGGGGTCCATGGTGGTCTCCGAGAGCTGGTCGGCGTCCATCTCGCCGAGGCCCTTGTACCGCTGGATCGAGTCCTTGTACTTGACGCCCTTGCGCTGGAACTCCAGCAACAGGGTGCGCAGTTCGTTGTCCGAGTAGGTGTAGACGTACTTGTCCTGGCCCTTCTTGGGGTGCGTCAGCTCCACCCGGTGGAGCGGCGGCACCGCCGCGAACACCCGCCCGGCCTCCACCATCGGGCGCATGTACCGCTGGAACAGCGTCAGCAGCAGACAGCGGATGTGGGCGCCGTCCACGTCGGCGTCCACCAGCAGCACGATCTTGCCGTAGCGGGCCTGGTCGATGTCGAAGGTCCGGCCGGACCCGGCCCCTATGACCTGGATGATCGCCCCGCACTCGGCGTTCTTGAGCATGTCCGAGACCGAGGACTTCTGGACGTTGAGGATCTTGCCACGAATGGGCAGGAGCGCCTGGAACTCGGAGTCCCGCGCCAGCTTGGCGGTACCGAGCGCCGAGTCGCCCTCGACGATGAACAGCTCGCTGCGGTCCACGTCGTCGCTGCGGCAGTCGGCCAGCTTGGCCGGGAGGGAGGAGGACTCCAGGGCCGTCTTCCGCCGCTGCGCCTCCTTGTGCTGGCGCGCCGCGATGCGGGTGCGGGCGGCGGCGACGATCTTCTCCAGCACCGCGCGGGACTGCTGCTTGGCGTCCCGCTTGACCGAGGTGAGGAACGCCTTGAGCTCCTTGGCGACGACGGCGGCCACGACCCGGGAGGCGGCGGAGGTGCCGAGCACCTCCTTGGTCTGCCCTTCGAACTGCGGCTCGGCGAGGCGCACGGTGACCACCGCCGTGAGCCCCTCCATGGCGTCGTCCTTGTTGACGTCGTCCTCGGCGACCCGGAGGAGCTTGGCCGAGCGCAGCACCTCGTTGACGGTCCGGGTCAGCGCCCGTTCGAAGCCCGCGACATGGGTGCCGCCCTTGGGGGTGGCGATGATGTTGACGAACGAGCGGACCGTGGTGTCGTAGCCGGTGCCCCAGCGGAGCGCGATGTCGACGCCGAGGTCGCGGGTGACCTCGGTGGGGGTCATGTGGCCGCGGTCGTCGAGGACCGGCACGGTCTCCTTGAAGCTGCCCTGGCCGGTCAGGCGCAGCACGTCGCAGATGGCCCGGTCCTGGGCCAGGTACTCGCAGAACTCACTGATCCCGCCGTCGTACCGGAAGACCTCCTCGGTGGGGCCCTGCTCGGTGCCGTCGGCGCCGGCGGAGCGGCGCTCGTCGCGGACGACGAGGGTCAGCCCGGGCACCAGGAAGGCGGTCTGCCGGGCCCGGGCGTACAGGGTCTCCAGGGAGAGCCGGGCGTCCTTGAGGAAGATCTGCCGGTCGGGCCAGAAGCGCACCCGTGTCCCCGTGCGGCCCTTGGGCACCTTCTTCTTCTTGATCAGCCCGTTGGCCGGGTCGAAGGGGGCGTCCGGACCGGACTCGGTGAAGATCCCCGGCACCCCGCGCCGGAAGCCGATGGCGTGGGTGTGGCCGTTCCGGTCCACTTCCACGTCGAGCCGGCTGGACAGGGCGTTGACGACGGAGGCGCCGACACCGTGCAGACCGCCCGAGGCCGCGTAGGACCCCCCGCCGAACTTGCCTCCGGCGTGCAGCTTCGTCATCACGACCTCGACGCCGGAGAGCCCGGTCTTGGGCTCCACGTCCACCGGGATGCCGCGGCCGTTGTCGCGGACCTCCACGGCGCCGTCCTCGTGCAGGATCACCTCGATGTGGTCGCAGTGCCCCCCGAGGGCCTCGTCCACCGAGTTGTCGATGATCTCCCAGAGGCAGTGCATCAGGCCACGGCTGTCGGTCGAGCCGATGTACATGCCCGGGCGCTTGCGGACCGCTTCCAGCCCTTCGAGGACGAGGAGGTGCCGCGCGGTGTAGTTGGAGCCGCCGTCGCGGTCTGCTCCGGTCAGCAGCGCTGTGGACGGTACGGACGTCTCGGCGGTCACGCGGTTCGCTCCTCGCTGAATTTTCCATCTGGCCCGACTCCGGGCCAGGGGCTGCTTGGGTCCCCGATGAGAGGGTACCGAGGCCTGGTAGAGCCTTTGTGACGCCACCCTCCGGGAGCGACCATGCTAGTCGAGCATCGTTCACACGTTCGATCCCCGGAGGTGGTGACATGGACATCACGTTCCCTTGGAGGCATGAACCATTTAGGCTCCGGGCACGTCCTCATGAACGACGGCAATCCAGCCGGAGGACGGACCACCGACAAGCAGCGCGATGAATACGTAAGCCAACGCGATACGGCTCATTCGCCGCCACCCGGCAGCATCCGGTCGACTCGGAAGGAAGGTTTCGAGAAAAAGGCACGAGCGGGAACGTTTTCGGCCTGGTTGGATGTTGACCCTGGTACGACAGCTCGTCGAGCTAGAGAAGAGGCGACGTGACTACTGTTCTGACCCCCGCGAGCCCGCTGACGGCCGCTGACCGCTGCGACCGCTGCGGCGCCCAGGCATACCTGCGCGTCGTCCTGATGAGCGGTGGTGAACTGCTCTTCTGCGCCCACCACGGGCGCAAGTTCGAGCCGGAACTGAAGAAGATCGCCGCTGAGATACAGGACGAGACGGAGCGCCTCACCGCTCCCGCCACAGCGCCCGAAGACGAGCGCTGAACGCTGCGGCGGACGACGAGCGACCAGCCGGTCCCCGTGGCCGGAGAGCGGGCGTGCGGCCCTGACCCCAGGCCCGCGCGCCCGCTCCGTCGTCCCGCGGTCACCCATCGCGGTCACCTGACCCCGATCGCGACGCCGGGCCTCTGATCCCCGGCTCGCGCCGGCGGCGACGGCCCACCGCCACCGCCCGGCACCCACCCCGTCGCCCGTCACCGCTGCCGGGCGGCTTCTTCTTCCCCGAAGGCCCAGGCGTCCCCGGTGTCCCCGGTGTCCCCGGTGTCCTCAGCGTTTTCCGCACCGCCGGTGGCCCTGTCGTGACCGTCCATGACCTCAGCGTCTTCGGCCTCCACCGGGCCCACGGCCCCCCGGCCGTCCGCCGCCTCGGCACCGGCCGATTCTGTGTTTTCTGCGTTTTCCGTGGTGCCGGCTCCGTCCGCGCGGCCCGCGCCCGCCACGGGGGCCTCCCCGTCCTCCACGGCCCCCGCCGCCTCGGCCGTGCCCATCGCCGTGGACACCCGGGTGTAGACGCCCGGGCTGCCCGCGGTGCCGCAGCCGCTCCCCCAGGAGACCAGGCCCACCAGCCGGCCCCGGGCCACCAGCGGCCCGCCGCTGTCCCCCTGGCACGCGTCGCCGCCCCCGCCGGGGCTCCCCGCGCAGACCATGGACTCCCGCTGGTACGTGCCGTGCGCACTCCCCGGGTAGGCCCGTTCACAGACCTCGTCCGCCAGGACGCTCACCCGCGCCGCCCGCAGGACGGCCGCGTACCGGCCGTCGCCCGTGGTGTCCCCCCAGCCGTAGACCTCGGCCGGGGTGCCCGGGCGGTACGCTCCGTCACCGGCGCGGGCCGTCCTCAGGCCCGTTCCGGGCCGTATCCCGTCCACGGTGAGCACCGCCAGGTCACCGGCGTTGGAGACGCTGTCGTAGCCGGGATTGACCCACGCCTGCCGCACCCGCAGTTCCTCGCCGCCGTCCGCCCGCAGGTCGTCCCGCCCGGTGATCACCGTGAGGTCGGGCACGGCCGTGGGCTCGACTCCCAGCACCTCCTGGCTCAGACAGTGCGCCGCCGTCAGCACCGTCCGCCGGCCGACCACCACCCCGCCGCAGAACTGCCCGGCCCGGGCGTCCCCGAAGCGGTCACGGCTGGCCAGGGCCACCGCCCAGGGCCGGTCGGCCGTGCTGGCCTTTCTGCCGCCCACCACCGCGCCGTCCGCGGCCGCTCCGGGCGCCGCCGCCAGGGACGCTCCCAGGGAGGCCACCGCCGCCGGTATGAGTGCCAGGGACCGGGCCAGATTCCGCAGGACGGACATGCTGCCTCCTCCTCCGCGACGACGCGTGCGGCCCCAGCGTCAAACACCGCGCCCGGGGCCGCCACCCGGACGGTGGGCGGCCGAACAGCCGCCGGCCCCGGAATCTCGGGGATTCCGGGGCCGGCGGGAGGATCTGCGGGCTTCGCCCGACCGGGTGATCAGTCGAGGTAGTCGCGGAGTACCTGCGAGCGCGACGGGTGACGCAGCTTGGACATCGTCTTGGACTCGATCTGCCGGATGCGCTCCCGCGTCACGCCGTAGACCTTGCCGATCTCGTCCAGCGTCTTCGGCTGGCCGTCGGTGAGGCCGAAGCGCATCGAGACCACGCCCGCCTCCCGCTCGCTGAGCGTGTCCAGCACCGAGTGCAGCTGCTCCTGGAGCAGGGTGAAGCTGACCGCGTCGGCCGGAACGACGGCCTCGGAGTCCTCGATGAGGTCACCGAACTCGCTGTCGCCGTCCTCACCGAGGGGGGTGTGCAGCGAGATCGGCTCCCGGCCGTACTTCTGGACCTCGATGACCTTCTCGGGGGTCATGTCGAGCTCCTTGGCCAGCTCCTCCGGGGTCGGCTCCCGGCCGAGGTCCTGGAGCATCTGACGCTGCACCCGCGCGAGCTTGTTGATGACCTCGACCATGTGCACCGGGATCCGGATGGTGCGGGCCTGGTCGGCCATCGCGCGCGTGATCGCCTGGCGGATCCACCAGGTCGCGTAGGTGGAGAACTTGTAGCCCTTGGTGTAGTCGAACTTCTCGACCGCGCGGATCAGACCGAGGTTGCCTTCCTGGATCAGGTCCAGGAAGAGCATGCCGCGGCCGGTGTAGCGCTTGGCCAGCGAGACGACCAGCCGGAGGTTGGCCTCCAGCAGGTGGTTCTTGGCGCGCCGGCCGTCCTCCGCGATGATCTCCAGCTCGCGGCGGAGCTTCGGGGCGAGCTTGTCGGAGTTGGCGAGCTTGTCCTCCGCGAAGAGGCCGGCCTCGATCCGCTTGGCGAGCTCGACCTCCTGCTCCGCGTTGAGCAGCGGCACCTTGCCGATCTGCTTGAGGTAGTCCTTGACCGGGTCGGCGGTGGCACCGGCGGCGGCGACCTGCTGCGCGGGGGCGTCGTCCTCGTCGTCGTCGGAGAGGACGAAACCCTGGTTCTCCGGCTGCTCGGGCTCGACGGCCTCGCCCGGCTTGCCGGCCGCGGGACCGGCCTCCTCGGCCAGGGGCTCGACGCCCTCCAGCAGCTCCTCGGGGTCCTTCTTCGCCGTGGTCTTCTTGGCCGCGGTCTTCTTCACGGCGGTCTTCTTGGCGACCGGCTTCTTGGCTGCCGCCTTCTTCACCGCCGCCTTCTTCGCGGGGGCGGACGCCGGGGCCTCGGCGGACGGCGACGCCTCCGGGGCCTGCGCCGCGGGGGCCGACGGGGACGTGGGGGCGGTGGCCTTGCGCGCCGTCGCCGTCTTGGTGGCGACGGACTTGGTGGCGGTGCGCTTGGCCGGGCTCTTCGCTGCGACGCTCTTACGGGTGCGCTTGGGGGCTTCCGCGGCACTGACCATCAGCGTCACACCCTCCTCGTCGAGGATCTGGTTGAGGCTGCGCAGAACGTTCTTCCACTGGGTTGGCGGAATCTGGTCGGCCTCGAAGGCCCGACGCACATCGTCGCCGGCGATCTGCCCATCAGCCTTTCCCCGCTCGATGAGCGCCATGACAGACTCGGATTCGGCGATCTCCGGCGGGAGCGTACGGGATGTGCTGGCCGACACGAACAACCTCTCGGAACGATGGGAACGGCTTCCGGCTCCGTCCGGGACGGGAGCCGACGGACCGCCGGCGGGGTGGACCGGCGGCGCGGGCGGACCGTGGAGCAATCCTCAGCGCCGCGAACGGCGCCGGTATTCCTCCACCGGCCATCACCTCTTAGGTCATCGCGCATCCGCAAAGAGCGTTACGCCCGATCCGCGTGGCCCGGGTCACACCCGCACAGAACCCTGAACCGGCGGAAACCGGGCACACCGGCCGAGAACGCCGCGAGCCCCGCCACCGGGATCCGGCGGCGGGGCTCGCGCGCGGCTCCACCGCTCACCCGGTCAGTGCTCGCGCGGCGCTGGGACCACGTGTTCCACGTCGGGGTGGATGGTGAGGAGCTGGCGCATCGCCGACTCCGCCCCGCCGGCGTCGCCCGCGCCCACGGCCTCGACGATGCGGATGTGGTGACCCACGGAGCTCTCGGTGGGGCGGTCGCAGCCGGTCGCCGGGCCGCCGGAGACCTGGAGCGCCGAGGAGACGATGCCCGAGAGATGCTCCAGCATGCGGTTGCCGCCGAGCTGCAGCAGCAGGGCGTGGAACTCGGCGTCCGCGCGGCCGAAGGTGAGGGCGTCCCCCTGGGCGAGGGCGCGGCTCATGATGTCGGTCATGTCGGTGAGCCGCTGCTGGGCGTCCTCCCGGTCGTGCCCGGCGGCGAGGCGGGCGGCCAGCGGCTCGATCGTCCAGCGCAGCTCGAAGAGCTCCCGCCGCTGGTCGTCGCGTTGCGGCCCGAAGGCGCGCCACTCGATGATGTCGGGGTCGAGCAGGTTCCAGTCGCTGACGGGGCGGACCCGGGTGCCGACGTTCGGCCGGGCGCTGACAAGACCCTTGGCCTCGAGGACGCGCAGCGACTCCCGCACCACGGTGCGGGACACCTCGAAGCGCTGCCCGATCTCCTCGGGGACCAGCGGACGGTCCGCCCCCAGGTCGCCGGAGACGATCATCTGCCCGAGCTGCTGGACGAGCTGGCCGTGCAGGCCGCGGCCCCGGCTGCCGGCCGTACGGCGGCCGACGCGGCCCATCTCCGATTCGCCTCCCTCCCAGGAGGAACCGACGGCGCGCTCGCCCACCGGGCCCTCCGCGTAGGGGTAACGGTCAAGCTCGCCCGGACCGGAGAGACCGGAGTCGACGGGGCGAGCGGAGGTCATCGTGGTGTGCGCAAGGGTACTCACGCATCCTTTGTCGGCGGCCCCCCGGACGGCCTTGAGGTCTTTGGTGAAAAGCACACGAAAGGGTGATCGCCCATTACCTCACAATTGACGCCGCATCGGAAGCAACCGGACGGCGTGGCGTGGGTGTCACCACCCCCTCACGCCGAACGGCGCGGCGAACCGGGGGCACTGCCCGGCCGGGGGCGGCAACACGCGCGCCGGCGGCGGCCGGAGCCGGTCCCGGCCCGCCCGGCGTCCCGCCGGGAAGGGGCCGGCCGGGACCGGAGACGGGAAGACCCCTGTCACACCTCGGGGCGCAGCATCGGCGGGTTGAGCAGCGTGGCCCCGCCCGCGCGGAAGAGCTGGGCCGGGCGCCCGCCCTGGCGGGTCGTCGTGCCGCCGGTGGGGACCAGGAAGCCGGGGGTGCCGGTGACCTTGCGGTGGAAGTTGCGGGGGTCGAGCGCCACCCCCCAGACCGCCTCGTAGACCCGGCGCAGTTCCCCCACCGTGAACTCCGGCGGACAGAAGGCCGTGGCCAGTGAGGAGTATTCGATTTTCGAACGGGCGCGCTCGACCCCGTCGGCCAGGATCCGGCCGTGGTCGAAGGCGAGCCGTACCGCCTGCTCACCGTCGCGGGCCGCGCCGGGCCCCTCCCCCAGCAGCGACTCCACCGGGGCCCAGCGCGCGCTGCGCGCGTCCCCGCCGGCCCGCGGCGCGGGGAGGTCCGGGGCGAGGACGAGATGGGCGACGCTGACGACGCGCATCCGGGGATCACGGGCCGGGTCGCCGTAGGTCGCCAGCTGTTCGAGGTGGGCGCCGCCGGCAGCGGGCACCGGCCCGCCCGGGTCGTAGGCCAACAGGCCCGTCTCCTCGGAGAGTTCCCGGCCGGCCGCCCCGGCGAGGTCCTCGTCCGCCCGCACGAAACCACCGGGGAGGGCCCAGCAGCCCTGGAACGGCGATTCACCGCGCCGGACCGCCAGCGCGCAGAGGGCGTCCCGCCGGACGGTGAGCACGACCAGGTCCACGGTGACGGCGAAGGGCGGGAAGTCCGCGGGGTCGTAGGGCGACATGCCGAGATCATAGGGGGCCGCCCGGCCGCCCCGGAGGGTTCGGCGGCTCTCCGCCGGACCCGGCCCGCCGCCGGTTCCCGGGCTCTGAAGGGGGACCGCTCCCGGACCTCCCCACGGGCCGCTGCCGCCGGGCGGGGCAGGGCGGGAACGGGCCCTGCGGGGACAGCTGGGAACGGGCCCGGCGATGCCGGGCCGCCAGGCGGGAACCGCCCCGAACCCCACCGCCGGCACCCGGGATCCGGTCGGCGCCGAGGTCACCGCCGGCACCCGGGGGCTCCGTCCGGTGCGTGGAACTCCGGGCCCGGGGACCGAGCAGGCGGACCGCGGGCCGACGGAGGCCGGTGCCGCCCGACGGGGACCGTCTGCGGCCCTACCCGGCGGGACGTTCCGCGGCGGACGCGACGTCAGGAACCGCCTCAGGAGACAACTCTCGCCTCACGGGCAACCCCGGGAGGGGCGCCTGGCGTCTTGACCACCAACGGACGACCCCCTGGGTCCGGCTCAGGGGTCCACCCCGGGGCTCTATACATATCGCGTATACACGGCGTGTAGAGAGTGAGGCCGGGACGGAGAGACCGACGCATCGAAAGGCAAGCATGTACGGCAAGGCATTCGCTCCGGAGTACCAGGGCGCCCTGAGCAACACCCTGTCCGTGAACTCCTCGCTCACCGGCGTACTGGCCGCCGGCACGGAGCAGTTGAGGGAGGCCGAGCACACCGGAAAGCACGGGGAGGCCGCGCGCTCCGGACTGGCGGTGGCCGAGGCCTGCCGACGGCTGGGGCGGATCGACGAGGCCGACCGGGCGTGGAAGGCGAGTTACCGGGCGGCCAGGACGGCGGCGGACCAGGGGGCGATGGCCTGGGCACTGTGGAGCGGCGGCACCCTGGCCCGGCAGCGGGGCTCGTTCGCACTGGCCCGCCGGCTGCTCGGGCTCGCCGCCACGCTCGGTGAGCAGGGAGGCGATGTCGTCGTGCGCGGCTACTCCCTCGCGGGGCTGGCCGAGACCGGCCGGATCCAGGGGGACTACGAGGCCGTCGCCCGGCTGCACGAGCAGTTGCTGGCCGAGGCCCGGAGGCGCGGTGAGGCCCGGCACACGGTGTGGGCGCTGGAGGGTATCGCGCAGATCCACCGTCAGCAGGGGTCATACGACAGTGCCTACGCGCTGTTCGAGGAGGCGGCCGGCATAGCCGAGAACGCCGATGACCGGCGCGGTCACGCCTGGGCCCTGCGCGGGCTCGCCGACATCCTCTCGGCGCGGGACGGGGACGTCGAGCAGGCCCTCGCCCTGCTGTCGCGGGCGGAGACGATCTGCCGGACGATGCGGCTGTCCAGCGCGCTGGCCTACAACCACAAGATGCGCGGCAACGTCTTCTACCGGGCCGGGCGTCACGCCGAGGCACGGGAGATGTACGAACTGGCGCTGACGGAGTTCCGCGAGATGGGCGAGGTCCGCGGGGAGGCGCTGGCCCGGCTGGGGCTGGCCAAGTCGTGTGCCCGGCTGGGCCGCGACCGCGCCGACACCGCTGCCGAACTGGCCGCGCTCGCACGCGAGTCGGAACGGATCGGACTGCGGCACGCCCGGAAGATGGTCGCGCGGGCGCAGGAGGAGTTCGGTCTGCGCGCACCGGACGAGCCCGCCGCGCGGGGGCATGAGGCGCAGGGACAGGGACAGGAACCCGGCGCACAGCAGGGTCAGGGGACGGGGGCCGGAGCCGGTGCGCGGGAGGAACACGGCGTCCGGGCGGAGGCCGTACGGTGACGGCTCCGGTCTCCTCGGCACCGCGGGCGCCGGTCGACGTCCCCCTCGTCCTGGAACGCTGCCGCGCCGTGGTGCGGCCCGCGCTCTCGGAGGCCGTCGGGCGGATGCATCCCTGGGTGGGCGAGATGGCCGCGTACTCCTTCGGCTGGTGCGAGGTGGGCGGCGCGTCCACGGCCGCGTCCGGCGGCAAGGGGGTGCGGCAGGCGCTGGCCGTGCTCGGGGCCGAGGCAACGGGGGCCGCCGGGCGGGCCGGCGTGCCCGCCGCGGTCGCGGTGGAACTGGTGCATACCTTCTCCCTGCTCCACGACGACATCATGGACGGGGATCCGGTCCGGCGCCGCAGACCGGCGGTGTGGAAGGCGTACGGCACGGGGCCCGCGGTGCTGGCAGGGGACGGACTGTTCGCCCAGGCCGTCGAAACGCTCGCCGCGGCAGGAGCGGACGCGTCCGCGATGCGGATGCTGTCGGTGGCGCTGGGTGATCTGGTGGCGGGACAGGCGGACGACCTGCTGTTCGCCGCCCGCCCCTGGACGGGACCGGAGCGGGTGCGGCCGGCGGAGTACCGGACGATGGCCGAGCGGAAGACGGGCGCGCTGCTGGGGTGCGCGGTCGCGCTCGGTGCCCTGCTCGGCGGCGCGCCGCCGCCGGTGGTCGCCGCGCTGGACCGGGCCGGCCGCCGCCTCGGCCTGGCGTTCCAGGCCGTCGACGACGTGCTGGGCATCTGGGGTGACCCCGAGGTCACCGGCAAACCCGTGCACGGTGACCTCAGGGAGGGCAAGAAGACCCTCCCGGTGCTGGCGGCTCTCGGCTCCCCGTCATCCGAGGCCCGCCGCCTGGCCTCACTGCTCACCTCGGGGGCGGATCCGCGGGAGGCGGCCGCGCTCATCGAGAGGGCGGGTGGCCGGGCGGCGGCGCTGCACGAGGCGCGCGGACACCTCGGGGCGGCGGAGGCCGCGCTCGCGGACGTGTCACCGCGGGGCACGGCCGGTGACGAGTTGCGGGCGCTGTCGGCGTTCCTCGTGCGGCGCGAGCTCTGAGACGCCGGCCGGTCAGGGCCGGGGCAGAAACGGGGCCGGGGCGGCGCGGTGGACGCGGGGCGGCCGCGGCCACCGGGCCGGAAGACACCGCGCCTCCCCGGCGAGCTCCGCCAACAGCGGCCTCCGCGGCTCATGCCTCCGCCGCCCCGGCCTCCGCCGCTCACGCCTCCGCCGCTCACGCCTCCGTCACCTGACGGGCCCCGTCGGCCCCCGGGAGCCGGCGAGCGATGGCGCGAAGCCGCTCCGCTCCGCGACGGCACAGGGCCGGCCCCCGAACGGGCAGGCGCCGAGGGGACCGCCGTCATGAGCGCCCCTTCCCCTCGGCCAGGCCCGTCCGGCGGGCACCGCGCCGCCGGTCACCGGCCACCGGCGGCCGGGTGCCGCCCGGAGCCCGGCCCGCGGGCCGCCCGCCGCGCCGCGAACCGCCGGCGGGCCGGCCCTCCGGGCGTGCTCCGGCGGCGCGGCGGGCAGCCCGCTCCTCCCGCAGACAGCCACGGAGAACCTCGGGGTCGACCCCCTCGTTGGTCCCCTCGTGCAGCAGGCGCGCGAAGACGTACTCCGGGTCGGCCCGGAGGGCGAGGCCGAGGGCCGCGCGCGCCGCGGGCTCGTCCCCGGTGGACCACGCCACCCAGCCGGCGAGGGTGAGCGGAGCGGCGGCGTGCTCGGCGTAGGCGCCGACGCAGCGGCGGGCGAGCGCCCGCCAGAGCCGCAGGGCGGGCTCCGCCTCGGGGCCTTCCATCCACTCCGCGGCCCGGTCGCGGGTGGTGCGGTCCTGCAGGCCGAGCAGGAGCTCCGCCGCCTCCCCCGGGTCGAGCAGGGCGTCGTCCCCGGTGTCGGCCGCCGGTCCGCCGCCGGCCGCCGGCCGCCGCGCGAACCGGTGGAGGAGCCGTTCGGCCAGGGCGAGCGTCTCCTCCTGGACGGCTTCCCGGCCGGTGCCGTCCAGGATGCGGGGCACGAGCCGCGCCGCCGCGGCGTCCAGTGCGGCCTCCTGCGCCACCGCCCCGGGCCTGATCGGGGCGAACCGGGCCTCCATCTCCCGCAGCGAACCCACCACCGGCAGGCCGGCGTAGGCCGAGGCCGCGGCCATCACCGAGGTGCCCCGCGGGGCGAGCGGCGTGCCCTCCTCGGGGCAGCAGCGGGGGTCGGGGCAGCAGTAGGACCAGAAGCGACCGCCGGCGACGCAGAGCGCCTCCAGCACGGGCACCTCCAGGGCCCCGCAGGCCAGACGCAGCTCCCGGGAGAGCGGCCGCAGCCGCTCGGCGACCTCCCGGCCGCTCTCACCGTCCGGCGGGTCCTGGCAGAGGAACACGATGACGCCGTCGGGTCGGCCGCGCCGCCGGGCACTGCCCGCGACCAGGCACCGGGCGAGCTGCTCCGCGACCGCGGGCCACTCCCGGGGCTCACGCGGAATCCCCAGGCGGAGACGGCCGCCGAAACGGCCCCGGCCGCCGTGGACGGCCACCATGACGATGCTGTCGTCCGGGTGGAAACCCATGAGGTACGGGAGGGCGTCGGCGAGCTCGGCGGGGCTGCGGAGGGAGACCTGGCCGGCGGGGGACGGCGGACGCGGTTCGCTGTACTTCGTCATGGGCCGAGCGTGGCGCGGTCCGCTCCCGTCCGCCATGCCTGTGGATAAACCGGCCGGGGCCGGCCGCACCGGTCATACCGGTCAGGGCGGTTGTGGATATCCGGTACGGACCACCCGGCGCCGCCGGACCGGGCAGACGTCGTGGATCTGCCGGGACTGCAAGGCCCGGCAGATCCGGCACGCCCGGCAGGCCCGGCAGATCCGGCAGATCCGCAGGGGTCCCGGCGGCCCACAAGGCCCGCAGAAACCGCGCCGACCTGCGGGAACCCTGCGGGAACACGGAGCGGACCCACCGGAGAGCCGTATCCACTCCCCTTCCGCCCTCGGGGCCGTCCCCCGGCCGGCGGAGGAGCCGGCCGGGGCACCGCGTGACCGGCGGGTTCGCGCGGTGTCCGTGCCATCGGGTTGCATGGGCCCATGCACACCGACACCCTGGATCTCCGCGCCGAAGCCGACGCCGTCCTCGCCGAGCTGGTCGGCGCGCCGGAGGGGTCCGCGCGCCTGCGGGAGGACCAGTGGCAGGCGGTGGAGGCTCTGGTCCGGGAGCGCAGGCGGGCCCTGGTCGTACAGCGCACCGGGTGGGGCAAGTCGGCGGTGTACTTCGTGGCCACCGCTCTGCTGCGGAGGCGGGGCTCCGGCCCCACAGTGATCATTTCGCCCCTGCTGGCGCTGATGCGCAACCAGGTGGAATCGGCGGCGCGCGCCGGTATTCAGGCGCGCACCATCAACTCGGCCAACCCCGAGGAGTGGGAGACCATCCACGAGGAGGTGGGGCGCGGCGAGACCGACGTCCTCCTCATCAGCCCGGAGCGCCTGAACTCGGTGGACTTCCGCGACCAGGTGCTGCCGCGGCTCGCCGCCACCACGGGTCTGCTGGTGGTCGACGAGGCGCACTGCATCTCCGACTGGGGGCACGACTTCCGCCCGGACTACCGGCGGCTGCGGTCGATGCTCTCCGAACTGCCCGCGGGTGTCCCGGTCCTGGCCACCACGGCGACCGCCAACGCCCGGGTGACCGCGGACGTGGCCGAGCAGCTGGGCACCGGCGCCGGTGAGGCCCTGGTGCTGCGCGGCCCGCTGGAGCGGGAGAGTCTGCGGCTCGGAGTGGTCCACCTGCCGGACGCGGCGCACCGGATGGCCTGGCTCGCCGAGCATCTGGAGGACCTGCGGGGCTCGGGAATCGTCTACACGCTCACGGTGGCCGCCGCGGAGGAGACGACCGCCTTCCTGCGCGGGCGGGGCTTCCGGGTGGCCTCGTACACCGGCAGGACCGAGAACGCCGACCGGTTGCAGGCCGAGGCCGATCTGCGGGAGAACCGGGTGAAGGCGCTGGTCGCCACGTCGGCGCTGGGGATGGGGTACGACAAGCCGGACCTGGGGTTCGTGGTGCACCTGGGGTCACCGTCCTCCCCGATCGCCTACTACCAGCAGGTGGGACGGGCCGGCCGCGGCGTGGCCCACGCGGACGTGCTGCTGCTGCCCGGCAAGGAGGACGAGGCCATCTGGCGTTTCTTCGCCGATTCCGCCTTCCCGCCCGAGGCGCGGGTGCGGGAGACCCTCACGGCCCTCGCCACCGCGGGGCGGCCGCTGTCGGTACCGGCCCTGGAGGCGGCGGTGGACCTCCGGCGCAGCCGGCTGGAGTCCATGCTGAAGGTGCTGGATGTCGACGGCGCGGTCCAGCGGGTGAAGGGAGGCTGGACGGCCACCGGGGCCGAGTGGGTGTACGACGCCGAGCGGTACGCGTGGGTGGCCCGGCAGCGGGCCGCCGAACAGCAGGCCATGCGCGAGTACGCGAGCACGTCCCGGTGCCGGATGGAGTTCCTGCGCCGCCAGCTGGACGACGAGGGGGCCGCTCCCTGTGGCCGTTGCGACAACTGCGCCGGCCCCTGGGCCGACCCCGCCGTCTCGGCGGACGCGCTGACGGGCGCCGCGAAGGAGCTGGACCGCCCCGGGGTCGAGGTCGAGCCGCGCCGGATGTGGCCGACCGGGATGCCCGCGCTGGGCGTCCAGCTCAAAGGGCGTATCCCGGCCGGGGAACAGTGCTCCCCCGGGCGCGCGCTGGGACGGCTGTCGGACATCGGATGGGGCAACCGGCTGCGCCCGCTGCTGACCGGGGACGCCCCCGACGGGCCGGTCCCCGACGACGTCCTGCGGGCCGCGGTCTCCGTCCTCGCCGCCTGGGCGAGTTCCCCCGGCGGCTGGGCCTCGCCGGCCCCGGACGGCCCCGGACGGCCGGTCGGCGTCGTCGCGGTGCCCTCCCGGACCCGCCCTGAGCTGGTCGGCTCCCTCGCGCGAGCGCTGGCGGACATCGGCCGTCTCCCCTTCCTGGGCTCCCTCACCTACACCGGGCCGGACGGGGCCGGGGCGGCGGGCCGCAGCAACTCCGCGCAGCGTCTGCGGGCCCTGTCCGGCGCCCTGGCCGTCCCCGGGGAACTGAGCGAGGCGCTGGCCGGTGCTCCCGGACCGCTGCTGCTCGTGGACGACTACACCGAATCCGGCTGGACCCTCGCGGTAGCCGCCCGCCTGCTCCGTCAGGAGGGCGGCGGGCCGGTCCTGCCGCTGGTGCTCGCCACGTCGGGCTGACCCGGCTCCGGCCCGACGCCCCGGGGCGGGCCCCCCGCCGCAACGGGCCGCCGCCGGGCCGCACTTCCTCGCCTCCGCCGCGCCGTCTTCTCCCCGCTCGTCAAGATCGGCATAGTGGTGGACCGGCGCGGCCGTACCGTTCGATCCGCTTCCGGCCGCCGAGTCGTGTCCCGGGGGGAAGATGATCGAGACGGTGTTCAGGAGCGAGGACGTGCCGGCGCCGGACCGGTTCGACCGGTGGCGGGAGCTGATGCGGCGGTGCACGGTGCCGCTGGAACTGGACAGCGACAGCCGGGAGGACTTCAGGGCCTCCCAGCGGCTGCTGGAGTTCGACGGGATCTCGGTCTGGCCGACGAGCTTCCAGCCGGTCTCCTTCCGGCGCACTCCACGGCTGATCCGGCAGGAGGACCCCGAACAGGTCAACATCTCGATCCCGCTGCGCGGCACGCTGTTCGCCACCCGCGGCGGACACGGGGCGGAGTACGGGCCCCGCACGCTCTGCGTCGTGGACAGCGCGCGGCCCATCGAGGTACGGACGCGCTCCCGCCAGATCGGCATCGGGCTGGACGTCCCCAAGGCCCTGCTACCGCTCCGCGGAGACGCGCTCGACCAGCTGAGCCGGTCCACCCTGTCCGGGCGGGAGGGGTTCGGGAGCCTGCTGGTGACCTTCCTGACCCAGCTCGCCCGGGACACCTCCGTCTACCGGCCGTCCGACGGGCCCCGGCTGGCATCGATCGTGGTCGACCTCCTGTCGGCGCTGTTCACGCACCACCTCGGCACCGGTCACGACCTCGGCCCGGAGACCCGCCGCCGCACCCTGCTCCTGGAGATCCAGGCCTTCATCCGCCGTCACGCGGACGACCCGGACCTGACGCCCGCGGCGGTCGCCGCGGCCCATCACATCTCGGCCAGCCATCTGCACCGGCTCTTCCGGGACGAGGACACCACGGTGGCCGCGACGATCCGCCGCCTGCGCCTGGAAGGCGCCCGCCGGGACCTCGCCGACGCGGCCCGGCACGGCGCCAGGGTCCAGGACATCGCGGCCCGCTGGGGTTTCGGCAGTCACGCCTCCTTCACCCGCGCGTTCCGCGACGCCTACGGCCTCTCCCCCCGCGACTACCGTCACCAGGCGGTTGACGGCTCCGGAGCACGCGGAGCGGACGGGACCTGAGGAGGAGACCCGCGAACCGCGGGCGGACGGACCGGTCCGGCTCCGCCGGAACCGGACCGGTCCGCACCACGCCAGCGGGGCCCGAGGGACCCGGAGGCCGAAGGCGCTCACCGGGTCGCGCTCGTCCGCCTGAGCGCCTTCGCCTTCCGTGAGAACGAGAGCGTCGCGCCGATCGGCGTGAGGTCCACCGTCCACCCCACGACGATCGGCTCCCCCGAACGCGGAACCAGTGTGTCAGCGCCCGCCGGGAGATTCTTTCCGGTCCGTGGCCGCTTCCTTGACCTTCCGTGCTCCGCCGGCGGACGCGGAGCCGGAACGCGTCCCCGGCCCGTCGCGACGGGGCACGCGGTCCTCGGCCGGACTCTGCACGTCCGCCCGTCCGCCCGTCCGCCCCGGAGAGCACGTCTCCGGCCGTGGTGAGGCAGGCGTCCTGGAGACTCCCGGCCAGGGCACGACGCCACTCCCGGGACCGCTCCCGGCGCATCGGGCCAGGGCCGCCCGGCAGACGCGCGGCAGGCCGGGCACGCGGGACTCCCCCGCGCCGGAACGGCACACCGGAGGAGCCGGCACGGTCCCGCACGGGACCGCCGGCGCGGCGCGGGAACGCCCCCGCCCGCCGGCACGCCCGTACGGCGCCGGCTCAGTTCCCGCCGGAAAGCAGCGGGGTGAGACGCTCCGGGTCGCCGCAGAGGATGAGCAGCTCACCGGCGCCGGCGGTGGCGGCGGGCAGGGCCTTCGCCGCCGCGTCCCCGGCTCCGCCGTTGACGGCGACGACCACGACGGGCCGGGGAGCCGTGCGTCCGGCGGCCGTGGCGGCCGCGTAGAAGACGTCCTCCCGCGCGTCGTGCTGGGCCCAGTACGCCTCCTCACCGAAGGACAGCTCGTGGGTGGCCCACGGGTGCTGCTCGCCGGTGGTGAGCACGAGGACGTCGCCGGGCGCGCGGCCGGCGTCCAGAAGCAGGTCGACGGCCTCCTCCGCTGCGTCCAGGGCCCCCTCCGGGGTGGCGGGGATCAGCTGGACCTGCGGCGTGGCGGCGGACCCGGCGGCCCGCTGCGGCCGTGCGCCGCGCTGCGCGGGAACGGCGGGCACGTGGTTGGCGCCGGGCCGGGACGGGCGCGGCGGAGCGGGACGGGGAGCCGCGGCACGGGGGCCGGGACGGGGACCGGGAACGGGACGGGGGGTCGGCGCGGTGCGGCCGGCGGCCGGAGTAGCGCGGGGACCCGGGACACTCGGGTGAATCTGAGGCTCCTCGGGGATGAGAGGCATGGGCTGTGTCTATCAAACACCGGTGCGATCCGCACCGGCGGGGGCGGGAACAACGGGCAACCGTTCAGAAATCGAAGCCGAGTTGCCCCCCGCACTCGGCGATCCCCTCCGGGCCGCCCGGCCGCACCTTCTTCAGGTGGCGCCAGCGGGGCAGGGCGTCCATGAACGCCCAGGAGACCCGGTGGTGGGCCGTCGGGCCGCGTTCGGCGAGCGCGGCCCGGTGCACCGGCGAGGGGTAGCCGGCGTTGGTGCCGAAGGCGAACTCCGCGCAGTCCCGGCCGAGTTCCGCCATCATCGCGTCCCGCCGGACCTTGGCGAGCACCGAGGCGGCGGCGACCGCCACACAGGACTGGTCCCCCTTGACGACGGTCCGCACCCGCCAGGGCACGCCCAGATAGTCGTGGCTCCCGTCGAGGATGACGGCGTCCGGCCGGACCGGCAGCGCCTCCAGCGCGCGCACGGAGGCCAGCCGCAGCGCCGCCGTCATGCCCAGCTCGTCGATCTCCTGCGGCGAGGCGTGACCGAGCGCGTACGCCGTGACCCAGCCCTCCAGCAGCGCGGCCAGTTCGGAACGCCGCCGCGGCGTGAGGAGTTTGGAGTCGGTGAGCCCGTCCGGAGGCCGGCGGAGGCCGGTGACGGCCGCGCACACGGTGACCGGCCCGGCCCAGGCCCCCCGCCCGACCTCGTCCACCCCCGCGACGACCCGCGCGCCGGTGGTGGCGCGCAGCGAGCGTTCGACGCTGTGGGTGGGCGGCTGGTACGGCATGGCGTCAGACAGCGTACGCGGCGGCGGACGGCGCCCGCGCGGGGGTCCCCTCCGGTGCTTCCCCGGCCCGGCCGGCGGGGCGGACCCCTCTCAGCGGCCGGGGCCGGGCACCCACCCGGGCAGCGGTTCGGTCTGCTCCAGCCAGGCGGCCGGCGGTGCCCCGTCCGGCGCGGCGGCGACGACCGCGCCGGCGATGGCGCCGGTGGTGTCCAGGTCCCCGCCGGCCTGGGCCACTGCCCAGAACGCGCCCGCGTAGTCACCCGGGTGACGGGCCGCGGCCCAGAGGGTGAACGGCACCGTGTCGTGCGCGCTGGTCCGCCGCCCGCAGCCCAGCACGGCGGCCACGGTGCCCGTGTCGCCGTAGTCCAGCAGGTCCCGGGCCCGGCGCAGCCCGGCCCGTACCGCACTGCGGGGCACGAGGGCGACGACCGCGTCCAGCAGTTCGCCGGGGGCCGGACGGCCCTCGGGCGCGGCGGCGAGGGACGCGGCCGCGGCCACCGCCATGGCCCCCGCGACGGCCTCCCGGTGCTGGTGGGTGACGTAGGCGGAGAGTTCTGCGGCGCGCACGGCCCGCTCCGGCTCCCCCGCGTACCAGGCGCCCAGCGGCGCGACGCGCATCGCGGCGCCGTTGCCCCAGGAGCCCGCGCCGCCGAAGAGCGCGGCGGCGTGCTCCCGCCAGTCGCCGCCGGCGGCCACCGCCCGCAGGACGCGGTCCACGGTGGTGCCGTAGTCCCGCGCCGGGTCATGGTGCGCGGCGAAGGAACGCGCCAGGGCGTCCTGGTCGATGGCGCCGTGGACGGTCAGGACCTCCAGCACGGAGCAGGCCATCGCGGTGTCGTCCGTCCACCGGCGGAGCCCGGCGGGCGGCCGGCGCCGCCGCAGCGCCCCGTGGTGGGCGGGGGCCCGGAGCAGGGCGCCCAGGGCGTCCCCCACGGCCAGTCCGCGCAGGCAGGCGAGGGCGCGGTGGTGACGGAGGGCGAGGGTGGGGTCAGCGGTCATCGTGCTCGCACTCTAACCGGTGCGCCCCGGCGGACCAGGTCGCACCGGCGCCCGGCGGAGCCCGGCGCACGCGGTCCGCGGCGGGCGCACCGGAGCCCGGTGACACTCCCGCTGCGGCCGCCGGACGGAGCGGCGGGCGGGGTGGCGGGCGGAGCGCCGAAGGCGGCCCCGGGAGGCGGCGGGACGGGGAGAACGGCGCCCCCGCTGTGGCGGCGGCAACGGCACACCACGACCGGCAGGACCGCCACAACCGGCACAACCGATGCAGCCACCAGGGCCGCGCACCCGGCGGACCACGGGAGGGCCGGGCCGTCAGACCGTCCAGCCCGGGTCCAGGTCGACGACATCCCCGGTGATCGCGGCCACGTCCGCCTCCAGCTGCGCGCGGAGCGCGAGGCGCTCGACGCGCTCGGCCCGGTACTTGCCGTACTCCGCCGCCGAGGCCCACATCGACAGCACCAGGAACTCGCTGCCCGGCGCCTCACCGAAAACGCCCCGCAGCATCCCGGGAGAACCGGCCATCGCCGGGTTCCACACCTTCTCCTGCATCAGCGTGAAATGCGCCACGCGCTCCTCCCGCACCCGGCAGTGGGCGACGCGGGCCACGTCGGCGTCCGCGAAGGTCGGCAGGAACCCGGTCTTGACGTCGCCCCGGTACTCGAAGAGGCGCCCGCGGGCGTCGGTGTAGGTGCCGGACTGGGCGGCGGCCAGCCGGTGGTGCGACCTGGCCATGAAGGAGTCGTAGAAGGCCCGGCTCTCCCAGAACGCGAAGAGATGGGCGACCCCCGGCCGGAGCCGGCTCCATCCGCCGCCCTGGCCGCGGAATCCCGGCTCGCCGAGCAGGCCCGCCCACTTCCGCTGTCCGCGTTCGAAACCACGGCGGTCGACCACGGCGCAGCGAATCCACTTGACCAGCACCGCGCCATCGTACGGCCCGGGGGCCGCCGCGAACCCCGGTGATCGAACACCTCCTGCCCGGAGGGGGAGTTCGCCCCACTCCTCCCCCGGCGGGGCGGCGAGCCGTGGGCCGGACACGCGGAGGGGGCCGCCCGGGAAGCGGCCCCCTCCGCCGGCCCCCCGGCTCCTCATGGGCGGTGTGCCCGAGGAGCCGGGCGGGGCCGGGAGCGGTCAGCTGCAACCGCTGGTGGAGCCGCAGCCCTCACAGAGGTAGCAGCTGCCGGCGCGGCGCATCTTGGTGCCGCAGGAGAAGCAGAGCGGGGCGTCGGCGTTCAGCCCGAGCTGCATCTCCGCCAGTTCGGTGGAGCTGTGGGCCTCCTTGGGCGCCGGGGCACCCGCCTTCTTCGCCGGCCGCGTCCCCGTCGCCTCCGGGGCGTCGGTGTGCCGGGGAGCCGACTGCGCCAGGCTCTCGATGTCCACTTCCTCCTCGGACGGCTCGTAGGAGCCCGTCTCCAGGTGGCGCTGGCGCTCCTCGGCCGAGTGGATGCCGAGGGCCGAGCGGGTCTCGAACGGCAGGAAGTCGAGCGCCAGCCGGCGGAAGATGTAGTCGACGATCGACTGCGCCATCCGCACGTCCGGGTCGTCCGTCATGCCCGCCGGCTCGAACCGCATGTTGGTGAACTTCGAGACGTAGGTCTCCAGCGGCACGCCGTACTGGAGGCCGACGGAGACGGCGATGGAGAAGGCGTCCATCATGCCCGCCAGGGTGGACCCCTGCTTGGACATCTTGAGGAAGACCTCACCGAGGCCGTCGTCCGGGTAGGAGTTGGCGGTCATGTAGCCCTCGGCGCCGCCGACCGTGAAGGAGGTGGTGATGCCGGGCCGTCCCTTCGGCAGGCGCTTGCGCACCGGGCGGTACTCGACGATCCGCTCGGTGGTCCCGGCCTGCGGGCCCTCCGCCGTTTCCGCGCCGTCCTTCTTCTTCTCGTCCCACTTCTTCGTGGAGAGCGGCTGGCCCACCTTGCAGTTGTCCCGGTAGATGGCCAGCGCCTTCAGGCCGAGCTTCCAGCCCTCGAAGTAGATCTCCTCGATCTCCTCGACGGTGGCCGTCTCCGGCATGTTCACCGTCTTGGAGATGGCGCCGGAGAGGAACGGCTGGGCGGCGGCCATCATCCGGACGTGGCCCATCGGGGAGATGGAGCGCTCGCCCATGGCACAGTCGAAGACCTCGTAGTGCTCGGGCTTCAGGCCGGGCGCGTCGACGACGTTGCCGTGCTCGGCGATGTGCGCGACGACCGCCTCGACCTGCTCCTGCGGGTACCCCAGCCGCTTGAGCGCCTTCGGCACGGTGTTGTTGACGATCTGCATGGAGCCGCCGCCGACGAGCTTCTTGTACTTGACCAGCGCCAGGTCGGGCTCGATGCCGGTGGTGTCGCAGTCCATCATCAGGCCGATGGTGCCGGTCGGCGCGAGCACCGACGCCTGGGCGTTGCGGAAACCGTTCTTCCCACCCAGCCGCAGGACGTCCTGCCAGGCCTCCGTCGCCGCGGCCCACACCGGGGTGTCCAGGTCGTCCACGCGTCCGGCGGCGCCGTTGGCGTCGGAGTGCTGCCGCATGACGCGGTTGTGGGCGTCCGCGTTGCGGGCGTAGCCCTCGTACGGCCCGACGACGGCGGCCAGCTCGGCGGAGCGCTTGTAGGAGGTGCCCGTCATCAGCGAGGTGATCGCGCCGGCGAGGGCGCGGCCACCGTCGGAGTCGTAGGCGTGGCCGGTGGCCATCAGCAGGGCGCCGAGGTTGGCGTAGCCGATGCCGAGCTGGCGGAAGGCGCGGGTGGTCTCGCCGATCTTCTGCGTGGGGAAGTCGGCGAAGCAGATGGAGATGTCCATCGCCGTGATGACCAGCTCGACGACCTTGCCGAACCGCTCCGCGTCGAAGGACTGGTTGCCCGCGTCGTCGTCCCGCAGGAACTTCATGAGGTTCAGCGAGGCCAGGTTGCACGAGGAGTTGTCCAGGTGCATGTACTCGCTGCAGGGGTTGGAGGCGGTGATCCGGCCCGACTCCGGCGAGGTGTGCCAGTGGTTGATGGTGTCGTCGTACTGGATGCCGGGGTCGGCGCACGCCCAGGCGGCCTCGGCCATCTTGCGGAAGAGCGCCTTGGCGTCGACCTCCTCGATGACCTCGCCGGTCATCCGGGCCCGCAGGCCGAACCGCTCCCCGCCCTCGACGGCCTTCATGAAGGTGTCGTTGACGCGGACCGAGTTGTTGGCGTTCTGGTACTGGACGGAGGTGATGTCGTCGCCGCCGAGGTCCATGTCGAACCCGGCGTCGCGCAGCGCGCGGACCTTCTCCTCCTCCTTGACCTTGGTCTCGATGAACGCCTCGACGTCGGGGTGGTCCACGTCCAGGACGACCATCTTGGCCGCGCGGCGGGTGGCGCCGCCGGACTTGATCGTCCCGGCGGAGGCGTCGGCCCCGCGCATGAAGGAGACCGGGCCGGAGGCGTTGCCGCCGGAGGAGAGCAGCTCCTTGGAGGAGCGGATGCGGGAGAGGTTCAGGCCGGCGCCGGAGCCGCCCTTGAAGATCATCCCCTCTTCCTTGTACCAGTCGAGGATCGACTCCATGGAGTCGTCCACGGAGAGGATGAAGCAGGCGGAGACCTGCTGCGGCTGCTGGGTGCCGACGTTGAACCAGACCGGCGAGTTGAAGCTGAAGACCTGGTGGAGCAGGGCGTACGCCAGCTCGTGCTCGAAGATCTCCGCATCGGCCGGGGAGGCGAAGTAACCGTGGGTCTCACCGGCCTCGCGGTACGTCCGCACCACACGGTCGATGAGCTGCCGCAGGCTGCTCTCCCGGGCCGGGGACCCGACCGCGCCGCGGAAGTACTTGCTGGTCACGATGTTGACCGCGTTCACCGACCAGAAGTCGGGGAACTCCACGCCGCGCTGCTCGAAGTTGACCGAGCCGTCGCGCCAGTTGGTCATGACGACGTCGCGGCGCTCCCAGGCCACCTCGTCGTACGGATGGACGCCGGGGGAGGTGTGGATCCGCTCGATCCGCAGGCCCTTGCTCGCCTTGCTCCCCCGGGAACGCGAACCTCGTGCGGGACCGCTCGCCGTCTCTGTCATGCCGCCTCCCAATTACAGGCTGAAACGCCCTGAAGTGCCCGGTTCATCCCTCGGCACGGCGTCTGTTCTGGTCAGGTCTGAGTCAGTTGTGCATCACTTGCGTCCCCGGCGCGGCGCGCCGCGGACGATCCGGCCGCCGCTCAGCCGGCGGGGCTCTCCCCGCGCCGCGGGCCGGAGGTGGCCGGCGCGGGGACCGCCGCCCCGGCCGGAGCCCCGGCCGGAGGGCGCCCCACCGCGCCGGGGGGCCGGCCTTCGCGCAACTCGGCGATGGCGGCCTCGAAGTCCTCGAGAGAGTCGAACGCCCGGTAGACGGACGCGAAACGCAGATACGCGACGAGGTCCAGCTCCTGGAGCGGCCCCAGTATGGCGAGGCCGACGTCGTGGGTGGAGAGCTCGGCGCTCCCGGTGGCCCGTACGGCCTCCTCCACCCGCTGGCCCAGCTTGGCCAGGGCGTCCTCGGTGACCGGCCGCCCCTGGCAGGCCTTGCGGACCCCGGAGATGACCTTGTCCCGGCTGAAGGGCTCGGTGACCCCGCTCCGCTTGATCACCAGCAGGGAGGCCGTCTCGACGGTCGTGAAGCGGCGCGCGCAGTGCGGGCACTGGCGGCGCCGGCGGATGGACGTCCCGTCGTCGGTCGTACGGCTGTCGACCACACGGCTGTCGGGGTGCCTGCAGAAGGGGCAGTGCATCGTTCCTCACCCTCCTCGGACCCTGGACACAGCTCGTTCCGGCGCTCGCGCCGCCCGGCCACCACCGGGCCCGGCGCCACTCCCGCGAGGGGGTGGCGCCGCCGCACAGGGGGCGCGGGCACGGCACGGCCGCGCCACTCCGCACGACCCGCGTGCGCCGTCCGGAGCTGTGTCCAGCATAGGTGATGTTCGGCGTCCCGCCGCACGCGAAACCACAACTTCTGGGACCGCGCCGATTATGGGACCACTACATCTGGTGGCTGACGGTCAGGGGCCGTCACCGGTTGCCACGACCGGCGAGTGCCCCGCGGGCAGCCTCCGGAACGCCGTCCGGCTCGCCGCAGGGGGATCCCGGGACACCCACCGCGGACCGCGCCTCCACGGAGCCGCTCCGGCTCCGCCCGGGCCCGCGGGGCCCCGCGCCCGGCCGTCGCGGGCCACGCGCGCAAGGCCCTCCCGGTGAGCCGTCCCGAAGATTACGGGACCCCGGAGGAGGTCCGCTCCCGGGGTCCGGATGCCAGACTGAGGGCTCCGGGCGCCACGTGGATCCGCCGGCCCCCGGCGCCGCACCCCGCCGGCCCACGGCCGCGGGTACCGCGCACCGCGATGACCCGCACCGCGCCGGCACACCGCGCCCGGGTGACCGGCGCGCCCGGGACACCCCCGGTGGGCGCTCCGTCCATACACCTGATCTCATGATCAAGCCTGTTGAACAGCGAATTTTCACTCGAACGTGTGTTTGGCGCAACCTTTCGAAACCAACTACCGTTGTCCGGTCAGAGGGAGAACAGCGAGAGAGGGGCCGACGTGACCACCACCGCAGACAGCGCGACCATCACCGCTCAGGACCGCGTACCGAACGGGCACGACCAGGCCCGTCCCGACATCGGGACGCCGGCCCCGGAGGACGGCAAGCCCGCTCGCTCGCTGCCCGGCCGGCCACCCGGGATCCGCGCGGACAGCTCCGGGCTGACGGATCGCCAGCGGCGCGTCATCGAGGTCATCCGGGACTCCGTCCAGCGCCGTGGTTACCCCCCGTCGATGCGGGAGATCGGCCAGGCGGTCGGCCTCTCCAGCACCTCCTCGGTGGCCCACCAGCTGATGGCGCTGGAGCGCAAGGGTTTCCTCCGGCGCGACCCCCACCGGCCCCGCGCCTACGAGGTGCGCGGCTCCGACACCCCCAACACCCCCCCGGCGGACACCGCGGGGAAGCCCTCGGCCTCCTACGTCCCCCTGGTCGGCCGGATCGCGGCCGGTGGCCCCATCCTCGCCGAGGAGTCCGTCGAGGACGTCTTCCCGCTCCCCCGTCAGCTGGTGGGTGACGGCGAGCTGTTCGTCCTGAAGGTCGTCGGTGACTCGATGATCGAAGCGGCGATCTGCGACGGCGACTGGGTCACCGTCCGCCGCCAGCCCGTCGCCGAGAACGGTGACATCGTCGCCGCCATGCTCGACGGCGAGGCGACGGTCAAGCGCTTCAAGCGGGAGGACGGCCACGTGTGGCTGCTGCCGCACAACGCCGCCTACCAGCCCATCCCCGGTGACGAGGCCACGATCCTGGGGAAGGTCGTCGCGGTGCTGCGCCGCGTCTGAGCCGTATCCACGCGAACGGCCCCGGAACCCCTGCGGCGGTCCGGGGCCGTTCGCCGGCCGGGGCGGGGCGCGCCGGCCGGGATGCCGCGGCCGGGCCCGCGGCGGGAGCAGCCCACGGCCCAGGTGCGGCGTGCTCGTCACCCGCGGACGGCGGGGGCGACGGGCGGCGCGCGACCACCGGGTGGCGCCGCCCCGGACGCCGCGCCGGTGCGCCCTCCCACCCGGCTATCCCGAGGCGCCGGTCCGCGCGGCGGCGTCGATGGCGGCCAGCGACCGGCGCACCTGGTTGCGGTCGGTGGTGTACCAGAAGCCGGGCATCGAGGCGCGGAGGAAGCTGCCGTAGCGGGCCCGGTCCAGGCGCGGGTCCAGGACGGCGACGACCCCGCGGTCGCCCGTGGCGCGGACCAGCCGGCCCGCCCCCTGCGCCATGAGCAGCGCGGCGTGGGTGGCCGCCACCGCCATGAAGCCGTTGCCGCCCCGCTCCTCCACCGCCTTCTGCCGGGCGCTCATCAGCGGGTCGTCCGGCCGGGGAAACGGGATGCGGTCCATCACCACCAGCTGGCAGCTCGGTCCGGGGACGTCGACGCCCTGCCAGAGGGAGAGCGTCCCGAAGAGGCAGGTGCGGTCGTCCTCCGCGAAGGTACGGATCAGTTCGCCCAGCGTCTCCTCGCCCTGCAACAGGGTCGGCACGTCCAGCCGCTCCCGCAGGGCCTCCGCCGCCGCCCGCGCTCCCCGCATGGAGGAGAACAGTCCCAGCGTGCGCCCGCCGGCGGCCTCCACGAGCTCCGCCAGTTCGTCCAGCATGTCGCCGCGGCCGCCCTCCCGGCCGGGCTGGGCCAGGTGCTTGGCGACGTAGAGGATGCCCTGCCTGCGGTAGTCGAACGGGGAGCCCACGTCGACGCCCTTCCACTGCGGCGCGTCCTCCCCCGTGTCGGGCTCCGTGCCGCCCGCCGCGCCGGATTCCGTGCCCGGCGCGCCCTGGGGCTCCCGCGCCGTCCCACCGCCGGCCGTGCCCTCCGGCGGCAGGCCCAGCGTGGCCGCGACCCCGTTGAAGTCCCCGCCGAGCCGGAGGGTCGCCGAGGTGAGGACCACGGAGCGCTCGGTGAAGAGCTTCTCCCGCAGCAGGCCCGAGACCGACAGCGGGGCGACCCGCAGGGAGGCGCCGAACCGGTCGTGCCGCTCGTACCAGATGACGTCGTACTCCGAGGCGGCGGCCACGCGCTCCGCGACCGCGTGGACGTTCTCGATGGAGGCGAGGGCCTGCTTGCGGACGGCGTCCTCGTCCTGCACGGACTTGTCGCGCGTGGCGCCGAGCGCCGAGATGACGGTGCGCGCGGCGTCACGCAGCGCCGTCAGGGCGTACTCCAGATCCTCCGGGAGCTCCTCCAGCCGTCCCGGGAGGGCCAGTTCCATCAGCCGTTCGAAGCTCTCGGCGGCGGTCTGCAGCGCGTCGGCCGCCTTCTCGTTCACCAGCTTGGCGGCACGGCGCACCGCGCGGTTGACGCCCCCCGGTGTCAGCTCCCCGGTGGCGGCGCCGGTGACCCGGGAGACCAGCTCATGCGCCTCGTCGACGATCAGCAGTTCGTGCCCCGGCAGCACGGGGGCGCCTTCCAGGGCGTCGATGGCCAGCAGCGCGTGGTTGGTGACGACCACGTCCGCCAGCTTGGCCCGCTCCCGGGCCGCCTCGGCGAAACACTCGGCACCGTAGGCGCAGCGGGACGCGCCGAGGCACTCCCGGGAGGAGACCGAGACCTGCGCCCAGGCCCGGTCGGAGACGCCCGGCGAGAGGGCGTCACGGTCTCCGGTCTCCGTCTCGTCGGCCCAGTCGCGCATGCGCAGCAGGTCCTTGCCGAGCCGGCTGCTGGGGGCGGCCGTCTCGAAGACGTCGAAGAGACCCTCCTCCTCGTCCTGCGGGACGCCCTCGTGCAGCCGGTGCAGGCACAAGTAGTTGGAGCGCCCCTTGAGCATGGCGAACTCCGGGCGGCGGCGCAGCAGGGGGTGGAGCGCCTCGACCGTGCGGGGCAGGTCCCGCTCCACCAGTTGCCGTTGCAGCGCGAGCGTGGCCGTGGCCACGACGACCCGCTCCCCCTGGGCCAGGGCGGGCACCAGATAGCCGAGGGACTTGCCGGTGCCCGTACCGGCCTGGACCAGCAGATGGGAGCCGTTCCCCGCGGCCTCGGCGACCGCCTCGGCCATGGTGACCTGGCCGGGGCGCTCGCTGCCGCCGACCGCCGTGACGGCGGCGTGCAGCAGCTCGGGGAGGGAAGGCGGGGAGGCGGAGGCGGGTTTCGTCATAGGGTGCTCAGCCTACGGGGCGGCACGGACATCCCTCTCCCGGATGGCCCTCCCGGGCGGGAGAGGCGGTGCCTGGCTCGAACCTCACCGGCGCCGCGCCCCGGCCCCCCGGCGACTGCTGCCCCTTCCCACCGCCGGCCCCACTCCCTCACACGTCGCCCCGTCACCCCCCTCTCCTCCTCAGGCCCTCGCGTCCGCAGGTCCTCACAGTCCTCACACCCGCGCCAGCGGATTGGGGACCGTGCCGTGGACGGCCGCGTGCGGCCGGTCGGGCCGGTCGCGGTAGCCGTCCAGATGGAGCCGGTTGCGGTTCAGGCAGAGCCGGTCGATGCGCGGGACCAGCAGGTCGAAGGTCTCGAACCGCTCCTTGTCCTCGGGGAACCGGGCCTGGTGACGCAGGATCTCCTGACGCACCAGCGACCAGAACTCGCCCTCCGGGACGCCCAGTTGCTCCTCGCACAGCGGTGCGAGATAGCGGAAGACGCCCACGAACAGCCCGGAGTGGATGAACTGGGTGAGGAAGGAGGGCTCCTCGGTCAGGAGGACCTCGCGCGCGGGGCCCGGCAGCGAGTCGTGCTCGGGCAGCGGCTCGGCGCTGATGTTCACATCGTCCACGAAGTCCTTCACGGCCAGCCGCACCGGGACGTCGTCGCGGTCGAAGACGACGATCGCGTTCTCCCCGTGCGGGGAGAAGACGGTGCCGTAGCGGTAGAGGAAGTGGAGCAGGGGCGGCAGCAGCGCGGCGAAGAGCCGGCGCAGCCATGCCCCGGGCGGCAGGCCGGAGCGGCGCACCAGTTCGGCGGTGAACGAGCGGCCCCGTGGGTCGGTGTGGAGCAGCGCGGCCAGGGTGCGGGCCCTCTCCCCCGGGTCGAGCTGGTCCGTCAGGGATTCCCGCCAGATGCAGCCGAGCAGTTCCCGGTACTGGTACGGCACGTCCGGCAGCCCGTCGTAGACCGGGTGCCGGACGGTGACCGAGGCCGTCTCACCGAGCAGGATCACCCGGGTCTCGTCGCGCAGGAAGGGGTCGGCGTCCCGCAGCGCGTGGACCCACGCGGTGACGGACGGGGCCGCCAGTGTGCGCTCGGTCGGCAGCCCGCGCCAGACGAGGGTGTTCAGGACCGACAAGGGGAGTTTGACGGTACGGGCCCCCGGCCGGCTGACGTTGAGGAAGGTGCGGACGGACTGCTGCGGCAGCCTCAGGTCGCCGTCCTCGCCGAGCGGGATGATCCGCCCGTCGGCGAGGTACGGGGCGAACAGCGGCGCGATGGTCTCGTCCCACTGCCAGGGGTGGACGGGCAGCCACAGGTAGTCCCCCGGCTCACGGCCCTCGGCGGCGACGGTACGGGCGAACTCCGCGCGGGTGGCCGGGGTGAGTTCCTCGGCGTAGAGGCGGTCGGGGGTGGCGAGCGCGGAGACCCCCCGGTAGGCGGCGAGGTCACGGTGGACGGCCGCCCAGGGCAGCCGCGCCGGGCGGCGCGCCTCGGGCGCCCAGCGCTCGGTGTCGCGGGCGGAGAATCCGATCCGGCCCTTGTTGGCCACGAGCCAGGGGTGCCCGGTCTGGTGGCCTTCCAGCTCCGCGTAGCCGAGGTCGGCGAGTTCTCCGGCGGTCGGCGCCGTCTCGTCGAGCCGGGTGTCGGCGGCGAGGGTGGCGGTGAGCTCCCGGATGAGGTGGCCGGTGGTGTCCCCGGAGAGACCGAGGACGCTGCGGTGCGCGCGGGCCATGAACAGCAGCGGGTCCGCGGACGGGCTGATCGAGTCGGGGTCCACCCGCCAGTGCCCGTAGGCCCCGCGCCGGGCCCGGAAGCGGTAGGTGAGGCCGGGGGCGACGGTGAGGCGGTGGCCCAGCGGGTCACCGAGCTCGGGCTCGGGGGCGAGGACCTCCTCGTAGGCGAGCTCGCCGAGCATCTTGGCGAACAGGCGGCGGGCGGCGCGCTGCCAGCCGGCCTGGCGCTGCTGGGGTGTGGGACGCAAGGGTGCTCCTCGGACGGCGGAACGGGGACGGGCCGCGTGGGGGGAGGAGGTGCCGCGGCGGGACCGGGCGGAGGCGGGTGGTGCCACCGGGGCCGCGTGGGGAGCGGCCACGGGTGGGGCGCCCGGGAGGGAACGCCTGCCGGGGAGGGCCGCCCGGCCGGGGGGAGACCCGCACGGGAAAAGGCTGCCACGGACGGTGTCGTCCACAGAGCCGGTTCGCGGCCGACTCGTGCGCAGGATGGCCGATTGCCGAGCAGGCGGCCGGAAACCGCGCGGCGCCCCGCGGTTCCGGGGAAGGGCGGTGCCAGGGGAGCGGCACGCGGGCGCCCGCGCCCCCGGGCGGGGGGTGAACGGCGCCCGGCACCCGCCCGTACGTACCCCCAGGGGGCAGGGGTGCGCCGGGCTCCGGGCGTCCCCGCCAGGAACCGGTCCCGGGACGGGGGCGTCCTCCATCGCACGGCATAGTGGTGCCGGGCACCTGCGCCGGTGTCCCGTTCGTTCATCGTCCGCAACCCGACGGGGAGTTCCACCCATGGCATCCATACGCAGGCCCGCCCTCGCCGCGGCCGCGCTCGCCGCGGTGCTCGCGGTCACCGCGACCGCGTGCGGATCCGGGGCCGACCCCGGCGGGCAGTCCGCCGCCTCCGGCGGGGCCGGCGGCGAGAGCGACCTCGCGCTGCCCGACGACCTGAACTCCCGGCTGAAGGAACTCGGCCTCGACCTCGACCAGTGGCGGAACGGTGACTGGAAGAACTGGGAGAAGGACGACTGGCTCCGCGAGGCCAACGACTTCATCAACCCCGTCATCGACAACCTCTGGAAGCCGGAGCGGATGCGGGACGCCGACGTCCCGGAGAAGACGGTGCCCAGCGATGTCGCGGACGACCAGGGGGTCAGCGACCCGGTGCCGAACCCGGTGCAGGCCTCCCCGGTCGACACCCCGTACCACAGCAACGCCGCCCCCGTCGGCAAGGTCTTCTTCGACGGCCCCGAGGGGTCGATGGTCTGCTCGGGCACCGTGGTGAAGGACCCGGCGAACCCGGGGAAGTCCAACCTGGTCTGGACGGCCGGCCACTGCGTGCACGCCGGGAAGCGGGGCGGCTGGTACCGCAACATCGTCTTCGTGCCCTCGTACAACGACAACGCGGTGGCCGCGGAGCAGATCGCGAACACCCCGCGCGAGCAGATCGCCCCGTACGGCATCTGGTGGTCCGACCGGGCCGCCACCTCCGACGAGTGGATCGCGCAGGGCGCCCAGGAGGGCGGGGCCGGCGCGCCGTACGACTACGCGGTGCTCCGGGTGAAGCCGGAGGAGGGCAGCGGCGCGACGTCGCTGGAGGAGACGGTGGGCACGGCGCTGCCGGTGGCCTTCGACGCTCCCGCGGCGCCCGACCTGGAGAACACGGGCGCCTGGGGCTATCCCGCGGCGCCGCCGTTCGACGGGGTGCGGATGTTCTCCTGCGTGGACCGGGCCGGCCGGCTCTCCCTCTTCGCCGGGCAGCCCACGATGTACCGGATCGGCTGCACGATGACCGGCGGCTCCTCGGGCGGTGGCTGGTTCTCCGTGGTCGGAGGCGAGACGTCGCTGGTGTCCAACACCTCCATCGGCCCGGCGACGGGCGGCTGGCTGGCCGGTCCGCGTCTCGCCGAGGGGGCCAAGGCCGTCTTCGACTCCGTCGGCGGCGGGTGACGCACGGCCCGGGAGCGGGCCGCGACGGCGGAAAGGCCCGCCCCCGGTGCGGGGGCGGGCCTTCGCGGTCGTACGGGTCCGCTCGGGTCAGGGGCGCCGGGCGAGGGAGTAGGGCGCCAGTTCGGCGGCCAGTTCCTCGTGGACCAGCGCCTTGAGCAGGGTGCCCTCACCCGTGTGCTCCTCGGAGAGCACCTCTCCGTCGGCGTGCACCCGGGAGACCAGGCCGCCCTGGGTGTACGGCACCAGCGCCTCGATGCCCACCTGTGGCCGGGGCAGCTTCTCGTCGATGAGCGCGAGCAGGTCGTCGATCCCCTGCCCGGACCGTGCCGAGACGGCGAGCGCGCCTTTCTCGGTGCGCAGCAGCCGCTGGAGGACCAGCGGGTCCGCCGCGTCGGCCTTGTTGACCACGACGACCTCCGGCACGTCCGCCGCGCCCACGTCGCGGATCACCGCGCGGACGGCGGCGAGCTGCTCCTCCGGGACGGGGTGGGAGCCGTCGACCACGTGCAGGATCAGGTCGGCGTCACCGACCTCCTCCATCGTGGAGCGGAACGCCTCGACGAGGTGGTGCGGCAGATGCCGGACGAAGCCGACGGTGTCGGCCAGGGTGTAGGCGCGGCCGCTGGGCGTCTCCGCCCGCCGGACCGTGGGATCCAACGTGGCGAACAGGGCGTTCTCCACCAGGACCCCGGCCCCGGTCAACCGGTTGAGCAGCGAGGACTTCCCGGCGTTGGTGTAACCGGCGATGGCGACGGACGGCACCTTGTTCCGCCGGCGCTCCTGCCGCTTGATGTCCCGGCCGGTCTTCATCTCCGCGATCTCCCGGCGCATCTTCGCCATCTTCTCGCGGATCCGCCGCCGGTCCGTCTCGATCTTCGTCTCACCGGGGCCACGGGTGGCCATGCCGCCGCCCGAGGAGCCGGAACCGCCACCGCCCATCTGCCGGGACAGCGACTGGCCCCAGCCCCGCAGCCGCGGCAGCATGTACTGCATCTGCGCGAGCGCGACCTGCGCCTTGCCCTCGCGGGACTTGGCGTGCTGGGCGAAGATGTCGAGGATCAGCGCGGTGCGGTCCACCACCTTGACCTTGACGACATCCTCCAGGTGGATGAGCTGGGCCGGGGTGAGCTCACCGTCACAGACGACGGTGTCGGCGCCCGTCTCCACCACGATGTCGCGCAGCTCCTTGGCCTTGCCGGAGCCGATGTAGGTGGCCGGGTCGGGCTTGTCGCGGCGCTGGACCACCCCGTCGAGCACGAGGGCGCCCGCCGTCTCGGCGAGGGCGGCCAGCTCGGCCAGGCTGTTCTCGGCGTCGCGCGCGGTGCCCGAGGTCCAGACGCCGACCAGCACCACACGCTCCAGGCGGAGCTGGCGGTACTCGACCTCGGTGACGTCCTCCAGCTCGGTGGAGAGGCCCACGACGCGGCGGAGGGCGGCACGGTCGCTGCGGTCGTACTGCTCGCCGTCACGCAGCTCGTCGGCGCCGTCACCCCATGCACCCCGGGCGGCGTCCTCCTCCATCAGGGCGTCGGCGCGGAGGGCGGCCGAAGGGGTGCGCGCGGGGCGCTCGGTGTCCTGGGAAGGGGAGGAAGAGGGGGTCATTGGGTCCTTACGTCGTGAGGATGGGGGTCAGGGCGCGGCGGGAGGGGTCCGGGGAGAGGCATCCGCCTCCGCCCACCCGTCCGGTCAACGCCCGGGGCCGCCCGGAGATTCCCGGGGGCCGGGCCGTGCCGGTGGGACGATCGTCCCACGCCGGGTGCGCCCCGTCACCCCGGTTTCCCCGCCCGGTCCCGGACCGGGCGGGACGCCACCACGGCCCGGGGCCTCCCGGCGGGGCGTGGCGGCGGGCGTCAGCGCGGGGACCCGCCCGGCCCGGCGGGGGCCCCGTCGACGGCCACCGGGGCCCGGCTGACCTCGTACACCCCCGGCACCCGGCGCATCGCCCGCAGCAGCGCCGGGAGCGCGGCGGTGCCCTCCAGCCGCAGGGTGTAGGTGTGGCGGACGCGCTGCTCGTGCGGCGGCTCCACCCGCGCCGAGACCACGGCCGCGCCCTGCTGGGCGATGACCTCGGTCAGCTCGGTCAGCAGCCGGGGCCGGCCGAAGGCCTCGGCGACCAGCGTGACCCGGCAGCCGCCGGTGACCGTCGCGGCAGGAGGAGCGGACGGGGCGCCGGGGGCCGCCGCGCCGGGAGTTCCCTCCAGAACGGCCGCCGCCGTCCCCCGCGTCCGCGCCCCGCCGGACGGAGTGCCGGACGGAGTGCCGGACGGAGTGCCGGACGGAGTGCCGGGCGCCGCCTCCGGGCCCTCGCCGGGCGCCGTCCCCCGGCCCTCGCCCGCGGCGGTCGTTCCCCGGCCGTCACCGGATCCCGCTCCCCCGGTCTCGCCGGGGTCCCCCGCCGGCGGGGCCGGGTGCGCCGCCAGCCAGTCACCGATGGCGATCCGGGCGGCCGGGGTCCGGGCGTAGCCGAGCCACTCGGGCGACGGGCCCTCGGCGTCCGGCGCCGTCAGCAGGTGCAGCGCGTCCCCGTCGCGGAGGACGGTGGCCAGGGAGACCAGCCGGTCGTTGACGCGGGCGCCGATACAGGCGTGCCCGGCGCGGCCGAGCAGGGCGTAGGCGGCGTCCACACAGCTCGCCCCGGCGGGGAGCACCACGGTGGCGCCGCCGGCGGAGACCGTGATCTCGCGGTCCCCGGCGAGTTCCTCGCGGAGCGAGGTCCAGAAGGTGTCGGGGTCGGGCGCCGCCCGCTGCCAGTCCAGGAGGCGGGAGAGCCAGCCGGGGCGGGTCGGGTCCGTACGCTCGCCATCCGCCTCCCCCGGACCGCCCGGACCGCCGTGCGGGGGGCCCGCCGGACCGCCGTTCCCCGGGGTCCTGCCGTCCGCCGGCGCGTACGGGTTGCCGAGCGCCACCACGCCCGCCTCGGCGACCCGGTGCATCCGGTGGGTGCGGACCAGCACCTCGATGACCTCGCCCCCGGACGGGGCCACCACCGCCGTGTGCAGCGACTGGTAGAGGTTGAACTTGGGCGCGGCGACGAAGTCCTTGAACTCCGAGACCACCGGGGTGAAGCAGGTGTGCAGTTCGCCGAGGACGGCGTAACAGTCGGCGTCCTCCGCGACCCGGACCAGCACCCTGCCGAGATCCGCCCCGGTGATCCGGCCGCGTTTCAGCCGCACCCGGTGGACCGCGACCAGATGGCGCGGCCGGACCTGCACGTCGGCGGCGACGCCCGCCTCGCGCAGCACGGCCCGCACCGCGTCCGCGGTGGCCTCCAGCGGCCCGGGACGGCCGGAGTTCTCGCGGATCAGGCTCCGCGTGGCCTCGTACGCCTCGGGGTGGAGGACGGCGAAGACCAGGTCCTCCAGCTCGGTCTTGAGGGCGTGCACGCCCAGCCGCTCGGCGAGCGGGATGAGGACGTCGCGGGTGACGCGCGCGATGCGCATCTGCTTCTCGGGGCGCATCACCCCGAGCGTGCGCATGTTGTGCAGCCGGTCCGCGAGCTTGACGGACATCACACGGACATCGTTCCCCGTGGCCACGAGCATCTTGCGGAAGGTCTCCGGCTCGGCTGCGGCGCCGTGGTCCACCTTCTCCAGCTTGGTGACGCCGTCGACGAGGAAGCGCACCTCCGCGCCGAACTCTGCCTCCACCTGCGCCAGCGTCACGTCGGTGTCCTCCACGGTGTCGTGGAGCAGGGAGGCCGTCAGGGTGGTGGTCTCGGCGCCGAGTCCGGCGAGGATGAGGGTGACGGCGAGCGGGTGGGTGATGTACGGGTCGCCGCTCTTGCGCAGTTGCCCCCGGTGCGAGGACTCCGCCAGGAGGTAGGCGCGGCGCAGCGGGTCGAGGTCGGCGCCGGGATGGTGGGCGCGGTGGACCTGCGCCACGTGCTCCAGGGCGTCGGGCAGCCGATCCCGGGGGGCGGGCCCGCGCAGCGCCGCGTGCCCCAGCCGGCGGAGCCCGAGGTGCGGGCGGGGGCGCCCGCGGACGGGAGGGACGGGGCTCGGGGCCTCTGCGCACATGGGCACCTCCGGCGGCTCGGCCGGCCGCGGACGGCGTGGACCGGGGCCACGGGCGCCCGGGCCGGTGCTTGATGCTAACGAGCCCACCACAAGGCCGCAGATCGACGGCTGCCGGGCGGGACCGAGATCACCCGTTCGAGTGAGGCTCAGCGAGTTCCGCGTGCGAGCCAGTCCGGGTCCACGGTGCCCTCGGCCACGATCTCGGCCGGGCCGGTCATCTCGACGGAGCCGTCCGGGTGTTCGGTGATCAGCAGCCGTCCGCCGGGGAGGTCCACCGTCCAGGTCTCGGGCCGCCCGGTGACGGCGGGGTCCGCGCCGTCCCGGCGGGCCGCGGCCACCATCACGGCACAGGCCCCGGTACCGCAGGAGCGGGTCTCCCCGGAGCCGCGCTCGTGGACGCGCATGGCCACGTGGCGGGGACCGCGGTCCACCGCGAACTCGACGTTGGTGCCCTCGGGATAGGCGGCCGCGGGCTCCACCTCCGGCGCCCGCAGCAGGGGCCCGGCGTCCGCCAGATCCTCGACGAAGACGACGGCGTGCGGGTTGCCCATGTCGACGTGGCGGGCGGGCCGGCGGTGCCCGCCCACCGTGACGGAGACCTCGCCGCCGGGGAGCCGGGCGGTGCCCATGCCCACCGTGATGTCACCGGGGCCGCCGTCGGCGCCCGCCTTGGCGATGTGCACCGACCGCACCCCGGCGCGGGTGGCGACGGCGAGATCACCCTCGGCGGCGAGCCCGGCACGTTGCAGGTACCGGGCGAAGACCCGGACGCCGTTGCCGCACATCTCCGCCACGCTGCCGTCGCCGTTGCGGTAGTCCATGAACCACTCGGCGGACCCGGCCAGCGCGGCGGCCTCGGGGTGGGCGGCGGAGCGCACCACGTGCAGCAGCCCGTCCCCGCCGATACCGGCCCGCCGGTCGCACAGCCGGGCGACGGCGGCAGGGGGGAGCTCCAGCCGGTTCTCCGGGTCGGGCAGGATCACGAAGTCGTTCTCGGTGCCGTGCCCCTTGAGGAAGGCGAGGGGCGCGGCGGAACCGGGGAACGCGGCAGGCGCGGCGGGTACGGTGCTCACACCACGATCCTACGGTCCGGGTGGTGTCCCCGCCCCGCCCGGCGCCCGGCGCCGGGCCCACCGCCGCCGGCCCGGGGGCCACGGCGGCGAGGGACTCAGCGGAGCCGCGCGACGCGCCACAGGCAGAGGACGACGACCGCCGTGACGACCAGGGCGTAGAGGACGACGACCCGCCAGTCCGGCCGGCCACCGGAGCCGGCGGCCGGGAAACCGGGCCAGCTCAGATTGACCCGGCGGGCGGCCATCACGCTCCAGCCGGCCGCGCAGCAGCTCAGCAGCAGGCCGAGCATCGCGACCACCGCACCGCCGTCACCGAAGGCGAAGGCCAGCGGGAAGGCGAACATCAGGGAGCCGACGGCGCCGAGCGCCACGATGGGGGCGAGCTGCCACACACGCAGCCGGCGCGGCGGGCGGATCTCACGGAAGGACTCACCGCCGGGGAGGTGCCCGGTGTCCTCCGGGCCGTCGGGGGCCAGCGTCGCCGGCAGTCCCTCGATCTCGGCGCCGTCGCCGCTGCCGAGGCTGCCACCACCGTCGAGGCCGCCGCCGCTGTCGCCCCCGTCGCCGAGAGCGCCGTAGCCGCCGTTCGGGGGGACACCACCGGCACCGGCGGGGTCACCGCCGCCGAGCCCGCCCGGTCCGTTCAGGGACTGCGGTCTGTCACGAGGGCCGGCCTCCATCGCCACGCGCCCTCCCCACTCGACGTCCCGATGCGATCGAAGACCGATGATGGCACGCCCGTCCGGCCACGGAGGGCGCACAGGGCGTCCCGATGCCATCACGTGATCAGGTCGTGACCGCCCGTTCGACCAACGTCAACGCCCGCGCCAGAAGTTCCCCGCGATCCTCCGCCGCACCACTGAGCCAGCGGACCCGCGGGTCCCGCCGGAACCAGGAATCCTGGCGGCGTGCGAAGCGCTTGGTGGCGCGTACCGTCTCGGTGCGCGCCACCTCCTCGGCGCACTCCCCGGCCAGGTGGGCCAGCACCTGCTGGTAACCCAGGGCGCGGGAGGCGGTACGGCCCTCGCGGAGCCCGGCGTCCGCCAGTTCCCGTACCTCCGCGACGAGTCCGTCCTCCCACATCCGGTCCACCCGGGCGGCGATCCGGGTGTCGAGCTCGGGCCGGGCCACGTCCACACCGATCTGCACGGCGTCGTACACCGGTTCGGGGCCGGGCAGATGCGCGGTGAACGGCCGGCCGGTGATCTCGATGACCTCCAGCGCGCGCACGATGCGCCGGCCGTTGCCGGGCAGGATCGCCCGCGCCGCCTCCGGGTCCGCGGCGGCGAGCCGGGCGTGCAGGGCGCCGGGCCCGGCCTCCGCCAGCTCGGCCTCCAGCCGGGCCCGTACGGCCGGGTCGGTGCCGGGGAACTCCAGCGCGTCGATCGCGCCGCGCACGTACAGACCGGAGCCGCCGACGAGGACGGGGGTGCGCCCCTCGGCCAGCAGGCGGTCGATGACGGAGCGGGCCATCCGCTGGTACTCGGCGACGCTCGCCGTCTCGGTCACGTCCCACACGTCCAGCAAGTGGTGGACCACGCCGCGCCGTTCACCGGGGGTCAGCTTCGCGGTGCCGATGTCCATCCCGCGGTAGAGCTGCATGGAGTCGGCGTTGACGACCTCACCGCCGAGCCGCAGGGCGAGATCGACGCCGAGGTCCGACTTGCCGGCCGCGGTCGGGCCGACGACGGCGATCAGACGAGGGGCGCCTTCGGTGCTCTTCACCGTCCCAGTCTCCCAAACGGCGGGGCCGGCACCGACCGCCGCCGGAGCGGGGCCGGCGGCCGGGCGTGGAGGGACTCCGGCTTGCGCAGACTTGCCCGGACTCGCGCCGCCTCGCGCCGGCGGGCACAGGGACGGGCGTCGCGGCAGCCGCCCCGGACCCGCGCCCGGCGGCCCGGGCCGTCAGGACCAGGCGGCGACGAGGTAACCGACTCCGTACGGGGCCTCGTCGTGAAGGAGTTCGCCACCGAGCCCCGCCCCCTCCCCCGCCCCGGCGAGCACCTGCCAGGGGGCCCGGCCCGCCGCCCGCAGCTCCTGCGCGAGCCCGGCGTCGAGGGAGAGCAGGGCGGCGGTGTCGGCGGCGCCGAGGGCGCGGGCCGCGTCCGCGTCGAAACCGGCGGCGCGCTCGTCGAGGTAGCCGGGGGCGCGGACGGAACGGCAGGCGCTGCCGTCCCCCATGACGAGCAGGGCGACCCGCTCGGCACCCGCCGCGATCTCCCGGCCCACCTGGGCACAGCGCTGGGCGGCCAGCGGCTCCCCGACGCCGATCCCTTCCACCGGGGCCGCGGCCCAGCGGGTGCGCTCCAGCAGCCAGCCGGCGACGGCCAGGGAGAGCGGCAGCCGCGCGGGCCCGGTGGGGCCCTCCCCCGGGCCGAGCCGCACCTCGTGGCCGACCCCGACGCCGGCGAAGGACCCCAGGGCGCCCTGGGGGTGGGGACCGCGTCCGGCCTGCTCGGCCGGGCCGATCACGACGAGGCGGTCGGGGCGGGCGGCGGCGGTCACGGCGACGGCGTCCCGGCAGGCGGCGCGGAGCGGCTGGAGTTCCCCGGCCGCACCGGCGGCGACCTCGGGGACGAGCAGCGGCGGGCACGGGCAGACGGCGGCGGCGACCAGCATGGGCGGCACCCTAGCAACCGGCCGCGGAGGGCTCCCCGGACCGGCGGACCGGGGCGGGCGCGTGGCCCGCCCACCGGCGCACGGCGTTCCGGGGCCCCGGCCGGTGCGGGTGGCGATGCCGGTGCGGGTGGAGGTGGAGGCGTCCGGCCGGCACCGAGCACCGGCCGAACCTGCGGGAAGCCACGCCGGTGCACCACGGGTCGCGCCGCCGCGCCCGGGGACGGCCCGGCGCGCCCCGGGCGGCCGGGCGCTCCCCCGGTCAGTCCAGCGAGCAGCCCGTCGCGGGCGCCGGAGCGGGCGCCGGTGCGCCGACCGTGGGCAGGCCCAGCATCACCCCGGAGGAGGCGGCCGGCGCGGCGGTGCGCCGCTCCCAGGCGTCACCCGCACGGGTCCGCCGCACCTCCCGGACCGGTCCCTCGGCGAGCAGGTGGTGCGGGGCCGCGTAGGTGACCTCGACGGTGGCCATGTCCCCGGGGCGCACCGGCTCCGCGGGCCGGGTGAAGTGCACCAGGCGGTTGTCCGGGGCGCGGCCGGAGAGGCGGCGGGTGGCGCCGTCCTTGCGTCCCTCGCCCTCCGCGACCAGCACCTCCAGCACGCGCCCGGTCTGCTTCCGGTTCTCCGCCCAGCTGATCTCCTCCTGGAGGGCGACCAGCCGCTCGTAGCGCTCCTGCACGGTCTCCTTGGGAATCTGGCCGTCCATCTCGGCCGCCGGGGTGCCGGGGCGCTTGGAGTACTGGAAGGTGAACGCCTGGGCGAACCGGGACTCGCGGACCACGTGCAGGGTCTGCTCGAAGTCCTCCTCGGTCTCGCCGGGGAAGCCGACGATGATGTCGGTGGAGATCGCCGCGTCGGGCATGGCGGCCCGCACCTTCCCGATGATCCCGAGGTAGCGCTCCTGGCGGTAGGAGCGGCGCATCGCCCTCAGCACCCGGTCGGAACCGGACTGCAGGGGCATGTGGAGCTGCGGCATGACGTTGGGCGTCTCGGCCATGGCGGCGATGACGTCGTCGGTGAAGTCCCGCGGGTGCGGCGAGGTGAAGCGCACCCGCTCCAGGCCCTCCACCTTCCCGCAGGCGCGGAGCAGCTTGGAGAACGCCTCGCGGTCGCCGATGTCGGAGCCGTAGGCGTTGACGTTCTGGCCGAGCAGGGTGATCTCCGTGACGCCCTCGGCGACCAGTGCCTCCACCTCGGCGAGGATGTCCCCGGGCCGGCGGTCCTTCTCCTTGCCGCGGAGCGCGGGGACGATGCAGAAGGTGCAGGTGTTGTTGCAGCCGACGGAGATGGAGACCCAGGCCGCGTAGGCGGACTCGCGCCGGGTGGGCAGCGTCGAGGGGAACGCCTCCAGCGACTCGGCGATCTCGACCTGCGCCTCCTCCTGGACGCGGGCGCGCTCCAGCAGCACGGGCAGGCTGCCGATGTTGTGGGTGCCGAAGACCACGTCCACCCAGGGGGCCTTGCGGACGATGGTGTCCCGGTCCTTCTGGGCCAGGCAGCCGCCGACCGCGATCTGCATCCCGCGGCGGCGCGCCTTGACGGGCGCGAGCCGCCCGAGGTTGCCGTAGAGCCGGTTGTCGGCGTTCTCCCGCACCGCGCAGGTGTTGAAGACGACGACGTCCGCCTCGCCCTCCCCGGCGCCCTCGGGCGCGCGGACGTACCCGGCGCCCTCCAGGAGCCCGGCGAGCCGCTCGGAGTCGTGGACATTCATCTGGCACCCGTAGGTGCGCACCTCGTAGGTCTTCGCGCTCATCTCGCCCACCAGGGTACGGGGTCGGCCGCCGGCCACGCCCCGGGCTCCGGGCCCGCCGCGGTCCCGGGAGGCGACGGCCCTGGCCGCGGGCGGCGGGGCCCTGGCAGGATTCCCCCATGACTCCCGCCCTGTCCCGTATCGGCAAGCGCCGCGCCGCGCAGGCCACGCTCGCCGTCTGCGCGGGACTGGCGCTGCTGGCCTGGTGGCTGCTGCCACTGCGGGACACCCCGGCGGCGCGCGGCACGGTGTCCTTCAGCACCGGCGTCCCCACCGGCGTCTACTGGCGCTACGGGGACCTGCTGAAGGAGCGGCTGGCCGACGACCTGCCGGAGGTGGACGTCCGGCTGGAGACCAGCGAGGGCTCGGTGCAGAACCTCCAGCGGCTGGTATCGGGCCAGGCCAACTTCACCATCGCCACCGCCGACGCCGTCGCCGCCTACCGGGAGGCCAATCCGCGCGGTGCCCGCCAGCTGCGCGCCTGCGCCCGGCTCTACGACGACTACCTGCAACTGGTGGTGCCGGAGGACTCGGAGGTGACCCGCGCGGCCGACCTGAAGGGCAAGCGGGTGGCGATCGGGCAGCCGGGGTCCGGCGTCTCCCTGATCACCCACCGCCTGCTGCGGGCCGCGGGGCTCGACCCGGAGGAGGACATCACCGCGGTGCGGGTGGGGATCGACCGGATGCCGGAGATGCTGCGCGAGGGGAGGATCGACGCCTTCTTCTGGTCCGGCGGGCTGCCCACCGGCGCCGTGGCGGACCTCGCCGGAGAGGAGCCCGTGCGGCTGGTGCAGCTCGGCGATCTCCTCGGCGAGCTGCACCGGCAGGGGCCGGACATGTGGCAGTACCGGGCCGCCCTGGTACCGGCCGACGCCTATCCCGAGGTGCGGCGCGGCCGGGCGGTGAAGACGGTCGCCGTGGCGAACCTGCTGGTGACGACGGTCGGGACGGACCCCGGCCTCACCGAGGGGATCACCCGGACCGTGATCGACAACCGGGACCGCATCGGCCAGGAGGTGCACGCGGCGCAGCTGGTGGACCTCCGCACGGCGATCTTCACCGACCCGCTGGACCTGCACCGGGGCGCGAAGCGCTACTACCGCTCGGTCAAGTCCTGAGGCGTCCGCGGCGGGGCCCCGGGCCCGCTCCGGGCGGCGGAGGGGACGGCCGGCGGGGGACGGCGCACGGGGCGGCCGCGCCGCCCCTCAGGAGGGCGGTGCCGAGCGCGGCACCGTGATCGTCACCCGCAGGCCCGCCGGCTCGCCCGGCGCGAAGCCGAGGGTGGCTCCCCCGGCCGCCAGCAGCGCCCGCGTGATCGACAGGCCGAGACCGGAGCCGGAGACGTTCTGGTGGCGGCCGCTGCGCCAGAAGCGGTCCCCGATCCGGGCCAGCTCCTCCCCGGTCAGCCCCGGCCCGGTGTCCGTCACGGTGATCCGCACGGCCTCCCCCGCGGCCTCGGCGGCGACGGTGACGGAACCGCCCGCCGGGGTGAACTTCAGCGCGTTGTCGACGACGGCGTCCAGCGCGCTGGAGAGCGCGATCGGATCGGCCCAGCCGCTCGCCCCCGCCGGCCCCTCGTACGCCAGTGCCACCTCCGCGCGGTCGGCCACGGCGCGCCAGGACTCCACCCGCTCGGTGACCAGCGCCGCGATGTCGGTGAGCCGCAGATCGGGATCCGCGTGCTCGGCGAGGGCGAGGCCGAGGAGGTCGTCCAGCACCCGGGCCAGCCGCTTCCCCTCCGTCCGCACCGACGCGATCTCCTCGTGACCGTCGGGGAGGTCGAGGGCGAGCAGTTCGATGCGGAGCAGCAGGGCCGACAGGGGGTTGCGGAGCTGGTGCGAGGCGTCGGCGACGAACGCCCGCTGCTGCCGCAGCACCTCCTCCACGTGGTCCGCCATCTCGTTGAACGACCCGGCCAGGCGGCGGAGCTCGGGCGGTCCGCCGGCGGTGGCGACCCGCGACTGCAACCGCCCGGTGGCGATGTCGTGGGTGGCGGTGTCGAGGACCCGCACGGGGCGCAGCACCCAGCCGGTGAGCCGGATGGCGGCGCCGACGGCCACCAGCATCGCCAGCGCCTCGCCGGCCACGACCGGCAGCCAGGCGCGCACGATGCGGGAGCGCATCTGCCCCGTGGGGGAGTCGGTGACGACGACGGCGACCACGTCCCCCTCGTGGACCACCGGCGAGGCGATGGCCAGCCGGTCCCGCTGCCAGGGCCAGATCTGCTCCGGGCTGCTGCTGCGGCGCCCGGCGAGCGCCTCCCGGAAGGCCCGGTCCACCTCCCCCTCGGTGGCCAGCTTCCAGCCCCCTGGCGAGGCGGCCAGCGCGGTGCGGTCCCGGCGGAAGACCCCGGCGCGGATGCCGTACAGCTCGCGGTAGCGCTCCAGCCGGGCGCGGAGCGCGGCCCGCCGGCCGCCCTCGTCCTCCCCCTCGGCGGCGTCGGGGGGATCGGTGACGAACTGGGCGAGGGCGGCGAAGCGCGCGGTGTCGTCGATCCGGTCCACCACCACGCGCTGCTGCTCGGCGGCGGCCATGCTGCCCGCCAGCGGGAAGCCCAGGGCCAGCAGCACGCCCGCCATGAGGACGATGAGCAGCGGAAGGAGTCGTGTGCGCACCCGGAGCCGGCCCCGGGGTCAGGCGGCGGGCTCGACGAGCCGGTAGCCGACGCCCCGCACGGTCTCGATCAGGGCGGGCAGCCGCAGCTTGGCGCGGAGGGAGGCGATGTGGACCTCCAGGGTGCGGCCGGTCCCCTCCCAGCTGGTGCGCCAGACCTCGCTGATGATCTGCTCCCGGCGGAAGACCACCCCGGGGCGCTGGGCGAGCAGCGCCAGCAGGTCGAACTCCTTGCGGGTCAGGGAGATCACGGCGCCGTCCACCGTGACCCGCCGGTTCGCCGGCTCGATGAGGACCGGGCCCAGCCGCAGCGGCTCGGGCGCCTCCGGGGCGGGCGCCTTCTTCGCGCCGCGCGCCCCCTGCTCGCCGGGGACGGTGCGGCGGAAGACGGCGTGGATCCGGGCCAGCAGTTCCCCGGTGTCGTAGGGCTTGACGACGTAGTCGTCCGCGCCGAGATTGAGCCCGTGGATACGGGACCGCACGTCGGCGCGCGCGGTGACCATGATCACGGGCGTGCTGGTGAGCTTGCGGATCCGGCCGCACACCTCGAAGCCGTCCTGGTCGGGCAGGCCGAGGTCGAGCAGCACCACGCCGAAGGCGGTACCGGCGTCCGGGAGCAGGGCCTGGAGCGCCTCCGCGCCGCTGCGGGCGTGGGTGACGGCGAAGCCGTGGCGCGTGAGCACCGCGGACAGGGCGGTGGCGACGTGGTCGTCGTCCTCGACGAGCAGCAGTCTCACCGGTCCCCCTTCCGTCGTCGGTTCCGGCGTGGTGCGGCGGCGCGCCGGGCCACTCGCGGGCTCACCGGTGGGCGGCCGTGCGCGGTGCTGGGCGGTGCTGGGCGGTGCTGGGCGGTGCTGGGCGGTGATGAACGGTCATGGCGATACAGCCCGATCCGGCCCTCCGCCGTCAAGGCGGGAGGACATCTGACGGCCATCCGTTACGCACCCGGTAGCCGGCCGGCGTCCACCGTGCCCTCAGGTCATCATCCGGTGACCCTGTGCTGCCGGCCGTCGCCGTTTCGTTATCCTCAATTTCCCCTCAGATGTAATGACGCTGGTCGGCCCGACTGCTTAGGGTCCTCGCTAATCGAGGAGGACGGAGCAAGAAGCCGATGACCGAAGGACCGGTGACCAAGGACGCCGTGACCGCACCGGACACGACGGACCAACTGGTCGTCCTGGACAACGTCAACAAGCATTTCGGCGCGCTGCATGTGCTCCAGGACATCAACCTGACCATCAAGCGCGGCGAGGTCGTCGTGGTGATCGGGCCCTCCGGGTCCGGCAAGTCGACGCTGTGCCGCACGATCAACCGGCTGGAGACCATCGACTCCGGCTCGATCACGATCGACGGCAAGCCGCTGCCGGCCGAGGGCCGTGAACTGGCCCGGCTCCGCTCGGACGTCGGGATGGTGTTCCAGTCCTTCAATCTGTTCTCGCACAAGACCGTGCTCGAGAACGTCGTGCTGGGCCAGGTCAAGGTCCGCCGCACGGAGAAGAAGGCCGCCCTGGAGCGGGCCCGCACGCTGCTCGACCGGGTGGGCGTGGCCAACCAGGCGGACAAGTACCCCGCCCAGCTCTCCGGCGGGCAGCAGCAGCGGGTGGCCATCGCGCGGGCCCTGGCCATGGGGCCCAAGGTCATGCTCTTCGACGAGCCGACCTCCGCGCTCGACCCGGAGATGATCAACGAGGTGCTGGAGGTCATGCAGCAGCTCGCCCGGGACGGCATGACGATGGTTGTCGTCACCCACGAGATGGGCTTCGCCCGGTCCGCCGCGAACCGCGTCGTCTTCATGGCGGACGGCCGGATCGTCGAGGAGGCGGAGCCGGAGCAGTTCTTCAGCAACCCGCGCAGCGACCGCGCCAAGGACTTCCTGTCGAAGATCCTCCACCACTGAGCCGCCCCACCGGCCCCCCGCCGCACCGGCCGCACGACCCGTCACCGCTCTCACCGTGAGGAAACTCGCTCATGAAACTCCGCAAGTCCGGCGTCGCCGCCGCCTCAGCCGTCGTCCTCGCGCTCACCGCGACCGCCTGTGGGGGCGGCAGTGACAGCGGGAAGAACGACGACAAGATCACCATCGGCATCAAGTTCGACCAGCCGGGTCTCGGCCTGAAGACGCCGGACGGCGACTACACGGGCTTCGACGTGGACGTGGCGACGTACGTGGCCAAGGAGCTCGGCCACGACGCCAAGGACATCGAGTGGAAGGAAGCCCCGAGCGCCGAGCGGGAGAACCTGATCTCGCGCGGTGACGTGGACTTCATCGTCGCCAGCTACTCGATCACCGATGAGCGGAAGCAGAAGGTCAGCTTCGCCGGCCCGTACTTCCTCGCCCACCAGGACCTGCTGGTCCGGGCCGACGAGAAGGGCATCACGAAGGCCGAGGACCTCAACTCCCGGAAGCTCTGCTCGGTCACCGGCTCCACCTCCGCGCAGAACATCAAGAACGAGCTGGCGCCCAAGGCGCAGCTCCAGCAGGTCGGCGGGTACTCGCAGTGCCTGACGGGCCTGGAGAACAAGGCCGTCGACGCCCTCACCACGGACGACACCATCCTCGCCGGTTACGCCGCGCAGCCGCAGCACGAGGGCAAGTTCAAGCTCGCCGGGCTCAGCCTGAGCGACGAGAACTACGGCATCGGCCTGAAGAAGGGCGACACCGAGCTCCAGGGCAAGATCAACAAGGCGCTGGAGAAGATGGTCGAGGACGGCGCCTGGGACAAGGCCGTGAAGGACAACTTCGGCCCGGCCAACTACAAGAACGAGTCCGCGCCGAAGATCACCGAAACCAGCTGAGGGCCCTCCGGCGCGCCGCCCCCGAGGGCGGCGCGCCCTACCATCCGACCAGGGGAGAGCGCGGGAGCACGTGTTCGACTTTCTTGATCTCGAGCGGTACGACCTGCTCGGAGCGTTCTGGGTGACGGTGCAGCTCACCGTCTACTCGGCCATCGGTTCCCTCATCTGGGGCACCGTCCTGGCCGCGATGCGCGTGAGCCCCGTCCCGCTGATGCGCGCCTTCGGCACGGCGTACGTCAACATCATGCGGAACACTCCGCTCACCGTCATCATCGTCGCCACCTCACTGGGTCTCTGGCAGACCCTGGGCGTCACCCTCGCCGGCGGGACGTTCGACGACATCGGCTTCCGCCTCGCGGTGCTGGGCTTCGTCGCCTACACCGCCACCTTCGTCTGCGAGTCGATCCGCTCGGGCATCAACACCGTGCCCGTCGGACAGGCCGAGGCGGCACGGGCCCTGGGACTGAGCTTCACCCAGGTGCTGCGGCTGATCGTCCTGCCGCAGGCGTTCCGCGCGGTGGTGGCGCCGCTGGCCAACGTGCTGATCGCACTGACCAAGAACACCACGGTGGCAGCCACCATCGGGGTCTCGGAGGCAGCGCTGCTGATGAAGGAGATGGTCGAGAACGAGAGCCAGGCCATCTTCCTCGTCTTCGCCGTGTTCGCCTTCGGGTTCATCCTCCTGACCCTCCCCACCGGCCTGCTGCTCGGCTGGGTGAGCAAGCGCGTGGCGGTGAAGCGATGAGTGACCTCTCCGTTCTCTACGACGCCCCTGGGCCGCGGGCCAAGACCCGCAACATCCTGTACACCGTCCTCTTCGTCGTCGTCATGGCGCTGGTCGTCTGGTGGGTACTCGCCATCATGGCCGACAAGGGCCAGCTCGCCGGGGAGAAGTGGCTGCCCTTCGTCGAGGACTCCCGGGTCTGGACCACGTTCATCCTCCCCGGGTTGCTCAACACCCTGAAGGCGGCGGCCCTCGCCATCCTCATCGCGCTGCCGTTCGGCGTCCTGCTCGGCGTCGGCCGGCTGTCCGACCACCGCTGGGTCAGGGCTCCCGCCGGAGCCGTGGTCGAGTTCTTCCGGGCCATCCCGGTACTGCTGCTGATGCTCTTCGCGAACCAGGCGTACGCGCAGTTCAGCGACATCGATCCGGAGACGCGCCCGCTCTTCGCCGTGGTCACCGGCCTCGTGCTCTACAACGCCTCGGTCATCGCCGAGGTCGTGCGGGCCGGTGTCCTGTCCCTGCCGTACGGGCAGACGGACGCGGCCAAGGCGATCGGGATGCGCAAGGGACAGACCATGTCCTACGTGCTGCTGCCGCAGGCGGTGACCGTCATGCTGCCGGCGCTGGTCAGCCAGCTCGTGGTGATCGTCAAGGACACCGCGCTGGGCGGGGCCATGCTCGGCTTCCCCGAGCTGCTCAGCCGCGTCCAGTCGATCACCGCCAACTACGGGGCGAACACCATCGCCGCGTTCACCGTGGTCGCGTTGATCTTCGTGCTGGTGAACTTCGCCCTCACCAGCGTCGCGCACCGGCTGGAGAGCCGGGCCCGGCGCTCCCGCAAGGGCACCGGCGCCGTCATCGGGGAGGACCCGGGCAGCGATGTGGCGGTGCCGGTCATCCCGGAACAGCCCACGGGTGACGGAGCCGCGGTCAAGAAGGGCGCCGACTGAGCCCTGGGGTGGCCCGCGTCCCGCCGGCCGGGCCCGTGCGCGGGCCCGGCCGGCGGGGCCGGGACACCCCGCGGAACGAGACCGGGCCGTCACCACGGTGACCGGTGACAACGAGAGGGACAGCGGTGGTCGGCCGCTGTCCCTCTCGCTTGACGTGGCCAATCCCAGTCGGTTGCATTCCTTCTGTGATCACGCACCGGGCTCTCCCCACCAGCACGTCCCCGACCCACCAGGGTGAAGGAGCCGCCCCGTGGACCCGGTGATCGTCGCCGGGGCGGGCCCGGTGGGGCTCGCGCTGGCCCTGGCCCTCACCCGCCACGAGGTCCCGGTGCTCGTCCTGGACGAGGGGACGGGCACCTGCGAGGCGCGCCCCGCCCGCACCACGGTGCTGCGGCCGGAGACCGCGGCCTTCGTCGACCGGCTGGCCGGGGCGCCCCTGACCGCGGCCGGCGCCCGCTGGGCGGGATGGCGGACCCTGCGCCGGCGTCAGGTGGTGCGTCACGAGCCGATCGGCGACGAGCGGGGGGAGGATCCCGCCGATCCCGGGGCCGGGGCCGCACCCGGTGACCCGGGCTCCCCCGGCGCCCCGGTCCATCTGGCCCGGCACGATCTCGTCCGCGGACTGCGGGCGGCGCTGGAGGCCGAGGAACTGGCCAGGATCGTGCCCGGCAGCCGGCTGTACGCCGTGGAACAGGACGGGCACGGCGTCACCGCGCACACCCGGCTGCGGGAGAACCCCGGCCCCGGGGCGGGGGAGGGCGGCGGGGCCGGCGGCGGCAGCGTGTGGCGCGGGAGTCACCTGGTGGGCTGCGACGGGGCCCGCTCCACCGTGCGGAAACTGCTGGAGATCCGCTTCACCGGCCGTACCGCCGTCGAACGCCACGCGGTGGCCGCGCTCCGGGCCCGCCTCCCCTGGCCCGGGGAAGCGGTGCTGCAACTCACACCGCGCGGCGGGCAGATCCTGGCGCGTCCCCTGCCGGAGGGGGTGTGGCGGGTCGACTGGCTGCTGCCACCGCGCGGCGATCTCGTCACCCCGGAGGCCCTGGTCGAGCGGATCCGCGAAACCCTGGCCGCCTGGTGCGGCGAGGTCCCCCCGTACGACCTGCTGGACACGGGGGTGCACACGGTCCACCACCGGCTGGCGCGGCGGTGGCGGTCGGGCCGGTGCTTCCTCGCCGGGGACGCCGCGCACCTCCTGGGCGCCCTCGGTACCCAGGAGGTGGAGGAAGGGCTGCGGGACGCGGCGAACCTCGCCTGGAAACTGGCGCTGGCCTGGCACCACGGCGGTTCGGCGCGGCTGCTCGACAGCTACCAGGGCGAGCGGCGGCTCGCGGTCGGCGCCCGGTTGCGCGCGGCCGACCAGGCGCTGCCGCTGGTCCGGGCCACGGGGGCCTGGTCGGCGGTCCGCCGCTCCCTGCCGGGGGCCGGCCGGGGGCCGGAGAGCCTGCTCGCCGACGGCCATCTGGGCCGGGGGCCGCTGGGCGCACCGCCCGTCCACACGGACTCCCCGCTGACGCCGTCCGTCACCGGGAGCACGGCCGCCGTGGACACCCCACCGGGGACGCCCGTGGCGGATGTGCCGGTGACCGCGCCGGACGGCGCCACGGCACGGCTCCGGGACCGGCTGCACGGTGATCCGCTGGTGGTGTTCGTGGCCCCGGGCACCGGGGTGTGGGAGCGCCGGCACTGGATGGGCGCCGGGCTGATGCCGCGCCTCGCCGACGCCGTCGCGGCGCTGCCGGTGCGGGCGGAACTGCTGGTGACGGAGGGCTATCCGGGGGCGGCGGCGCACACCGTCCTGGTGGTGCGGCCGGACGGCCATCTCGCCGCGGCGCTGCCGGGCGTCCGCCCGGCGGAGCTGTACGCCTGCGTGGACACCTTGCGCGGCGGGGAACCGGCGAGCGGAACGGACGGTGAACGGGCGTCCGGGGGGATGGGGACGGACGCCGGCCCGCCCGGCGGGGCCGGTGCCCCCCGGGGCCACGAGACGGCCCGCGCCCCGGACCGCGGTCCGGGCGACGGAACCCACGACGGAGCCCGCGGCGGGACCGCGCCGGGCGGCACCTCGCGGACCGGCGCCGGCGGCCCGGGCCGGACAGCGCGCGGGACCCGGCCCCCGGCCGGCGCCCCCCGGAAGAGCAGGGAGAACGGACCCGAGTCGCACACCCACGCCCCGGGCTGACCCCACACCGGTCCGTGTCCCGGACTGCGCCCCACGCGCGGTCCAGGACCCGGCCCGCGCCGGCGGCGCACCTCCGGAAGCAGGGCAGGAAGTGGCCTCCCCTCCACCCGGGAGCGGAGGCACGCCCGGGAGCGGGAGCAGGTCCGGGAGCACCACCTGCTCCGTCCCCGGCAGCGCGCGCACCGGGAAGGAACAACTGCCCTCAGCAGTCCGGGAGATGACGCTCCATGTCCTCCACGTCCTCGCCCTCCGCCTCCAGCTCACCGCGGACCACCCGCAGGGCGAGCCCTTCGGGGTAACCGCGGCGAGCCAGCATCCCGGCGAGCCGGCGTATCCGCCGATCCCGGTCCAGGCCCCGGGTGGCGCGCAGCTTCCGCCGGACCAGGGCCCGGGCGGTCTCCTCCTCCTGCCCGGAGTCGAGCCGCCCCACGGCCTCGTCCACCACCGCCTGATCCACCCCCCGGGTACGGAGTTCCCGGGCGAGGGCGCGGCGGGCCAGGCCCCGGCTGTGATGGCGGGAGTCGACCCAGGCACCGGCGAAGGCGGTGTCGTCGATCAGCCCGACCTCCTCGAAGCGGGAGAGCACCTCGTCCGCCACCTCGTCGGGGATCTCCCGGGCGCGCAGGGCGTCGGCGAGCTGCTTGCGGGTGCGCGGCGTCCCCGTGAGCAGGCGCAGGCAGATGGCCCGTGCCCGCTCACCGGGGTCGCCGCTCCGGGACGCGGCCGTCCCCGCTCCCGGACGCGATGCCCCCCGTCCGGCCCTCGGCGGTACGGGGGCACCGCCGTCCCCCTGGTCGTGCGCGTGCTGCTCCTCGACGTCACGCTCCCCGGCGCGCTCACCGCTCCGTGCGGCGCCGGCCGCCCGCCGTTCCTCCGGCCAGTCGGTCCGTCGCGTCATGGATCAGCTCTTGGCGGCGGCCTTGGCGGCCCTGGTGGCCTTGGCGGCGGGCGCGGACACCGGCTTCACCGGGTCGGCCGCCGTGCTCGCGGCGTCCACGCCGGGCTCCGCGGAGGGCGCCTCCGGCCGCACGCCGATCCCCAGCTTCTCCTTGATCTTCTTCTCGACCTCGTTGCCGAGGTCGGGGTTGTCCTTGAGGAACTTGCGGGCGTTCTCCTTGCCCTGGCCCAGCTGGTCGCCCTCGTAGGTGTACCAGGCTCCCGACTTGCGGATGAAGCCGTGCTCGACGCCCATGTCGATCAGGCCGCCCTCACGGCTGATGCCCTCGCCGTAGAGGATGTCGAACTCGGCCTGCTTGAAGGGCGGGGCGACCTTGTTCTTGACCACCTTGCAGCGGGTGCGGTTGCCGACCGCGTCGGTGCCGTCCTTCAGGGTCTCGATCCGGCGGATGTCGATCCGCACCGAGGCGTAGAACTTCAGCGCCCGTCCACCGGTGGTGGTCTCGGGGGAGCCGAACATCACACCGATCTTCTCGCGGAGCTGGTTGATGAAGATCGCGGTGGTCTTGGACTGGTTCAGCGCACTGGTGATCTTACGGAGTGCCTGGCTCATCAGCCGGGCCTGCAGACCGACGTGCGAGTCGCCCATCTCGCCCTCGATCTCGGCGCGGGGCACGAGGGCCGCCACGGAGTCGATGACGATGAGGTCGAGCGCGCCGGAGCGGACCAGCATGTCCACGATCTCCAGCGCCTGCTCACCGGTGTCCGGCTGGGAGAGGATGAGGTTGTCCGTGTCGACGCCCAGGGCCTTGGCGTACTCGGGGTCGAGCGCGTGCTCCGCGTCGACGAAGGCGACCGTGCCGCCCGCCTTCTGGGCGTTGGCCACCGCGTGCAGCGTGAGGGTCGTCTTGCCGGAGGACTCCGGGCCGTACACCTCCACCACCCGGCCGCGCGGCAGGCCGCCGACGCCCAGCGCCACGTCGAGAGCGGTCGACCCGGTGGGGATGACCTCGACGGGGTCGTTCGGCCGGTCCCCGAGGCGCATGACGGCGCCCTTGCCGAATTGCCGTTCAATCTGCGCGAGCGCGGCGTCCAGCGCCTTCTCGCGGTCGGATCCTGCTGCCATGGGTTCCACCCGGTTTGCTTGAGTCGATCGCTTCACGTCCACGACGCTAACGCCTGCCACTGACAACGCGCCCCGGCACCGTCCGGGCTGTGGACAACCCGGGCGGCCCGGCCGGGGCTTCCATCTGAATGGATGTTCGAATTCAGTGTCAAGCCGACCCGGCGCCGCCCTGGCCGTGCGCCGGCCCGGCGGTCCCCGGCATCACCGCCGCCTCAGTTCCCGGGCCCCCCGGCGCCGTTCCCGGCGGCCCCACGCCCGCCCGTGTCAACGGTGGCACCGTCACCGCCGTCACCGCCGTCACCGCCGGCACGACCGGCATCACCGCCGACACCACCGACACCACCGCCACCACCGCCACCACCGCCACCACCGCCACCGGCGTCGTCGTCACGCCCACGGGACCCGGACTCCCCGCCGTCCTCCCCGCCCCGTCCGGCCCCGTCCCCCGGCCGGGCGCCCCGGAACGCCCGCCACGCCCGGGCCGGCGCGGAGACGCCCGGCCGCCGCGGCCGACGGCGCACCCGGGGGTGGTCGGTCACGTCGTACCGCTTCACATAGGCCCCCAGGAACGCCTGGAGCGTGGCGGTGGCCGGAATCGCGATCAGCGCGCCGACGGCTCCCAGCAGAGCCGCCCCGGCCACCACCGAGCCGAAGGCGACGGCCGGGTGTATGTCCACGGTCCGGGCCGTGATCCGTGGTTGCAGGATGTAGTTCTCCAGTTGCTGGTACAGCACGACGAAGGCCAGCACCCACAGCGCCTTCCAGGGGTTCACCGTGAACGCCAGCAGGATGGGCAGGGCCCCCGCCAGGTAGGTGCCGATCGCGGGGATGAACTGGGAGACCAGCCCCACCCAGACGGCCAGCGCGGGCGCGTACGGCACGCCGAGGATCTCCAGCAGCACGAAGTGCGCCCCGGCGGAGACCAGCGCCATCAGCCCGCGCGAGTAGAGATAGCCACCGGTCTTGGCGACCGCGATGTCCCAGGCCCGCAGCACCTCCGCCTGCCGGGCGGGCGGCAGCGTGGAGCAGAGCGCGCGCCGCAGCCGCGGGCCGTCGGCCGCGAAGTAGAAGGAGAAGAGGGCGACGGTGAGCGTCGTGAACAGCCCTCCGAGCACCTGGGCCGACACGTCGAGCACCCCGCCCGCGCTGTTCTGCACGTACTTCTGCAGCCAGTCGGAGTTCAGCAGGCTGCTCTGGATCTCCAGCCGGGAGACGCTGGTGTCGAAGGTCTTGTTGACCCAGCTGATCACGGAGTCGAGATAGCCCGGGAGATTGTCCACGATCGTGGCGATCTGCCCGGCGAGCAGGGAACCGAGCATCGTGAGGAAGCCGGCCACCGCGACGGTCAGGCCCACGAAGACCACGGCCGTCGCCAGGCCCCGGCGCACACCGCGGGCCGCCATGCGATCGACCGCCGGCTCGATCGCCAGTCCCAGGAAGAAGGCGATGAGGATGTTCACCAGCAACCCGGTGAGCTGCAGAAAGGCCCAGCTCACCAGGTGGAACGCGGCGTAGGCGGCGAACACCAGCAGCACCGCGCGCGGCAGCCAGCCGGGCATCCCGTCACCGGACCGCCCTGGATTCACCGCCGCGGAGGCGGGACGCGCCTCCGGTCCGGGGCCGCCACCGGTCTCGTCTTCTGTCAGTGCCACCGGATCAGTCTGACCCATCCGGGGAACGGGCCGCGCCCCTTCCGCCGGGGCGGCCGCCGGGGGCCGCCGGGCCGGCTCGCGGGCCGGTCGGCCCGGTCAGCGCCGGTCAGCGCCGGTCGGCGGGGATCTCCTGGGCGGAGCAGACGGCCCGCCACACCTCCTTGGCCTCCCAGCCGTCCGCCAGCGCCTGGTGGACCGTCCTCCCGCCGAGCTCGGACATCACGTGGTCACGGGCGAAGGAGTCGGCGTACGCCGACCCGAAGTGCTCCGCCATCCGCTGCCAGAAGACCGTCAACCGCATGGCCCCAGTATCCCGCAGCGGCTCCCGGTCCGGTCGCCGCCCCGGCCCGGCCGTCCTCCCGCGGTCCGCCGGCGGCGGAGCCCCGTTGTCGGTCCCGGGGTGCACGATGGGACCATGCCGCACGATCCGGCCGTCCCGGCCACCCCGGCTCTCGGAGCCTTCTCCCCGGCGACCCGCGCCTGGTTCACGGGCGCCTTCACCGCGCCCACGGCGGCACAGGAGGGGGCCTGGCGGGCCATCGGCGCCGGGTCGGACGTGCTGGTGGTCGCCCCGACCGGCTCGGGCAAGACGCTCGCCGCCTTTCTGGCCGCCCTGGACCGGCTGGCGAGCGTCCCCCCGCCGGCCGAACCGGGAAAGCGCTGCCGGGTGCTGTACATCTCCCCGCTGAAGGCGCTCGCGGTGGACGTGGAGCGCAACCTCCGCTCCCCGCTCACGGGCATCCGCCAGGAGTCGGTCCGCCTGGGCCTGCCGGAGCCGGAGGTGCGGGTGGGCATCCGCTCGGGCGACACCCCGGCGGCCGAGCGCCGCTCCCTCGCGTCCCGCCCGCCGGACATCCTGATCACCACGCCCGAATCCCTCTTCCTGATGCTGACCTCCGCCGCCCGGGACGCCCTGGCCGGGGTGGAGACGGTCATCCTCGACGAGGTGCACGCCGTCGCCGGCACCAAGCGCGGCGCGCATCTCGCCCTCTCCCTGGAGCGGCTGGACGCCCTGCTGCCGCGCCCCGCCCGGCGGATCGGGCTGTCGGCCACCGTCCGCCCCGTGGAGGAAGTGGCCCGCTACCTCGCGCCGCGGGGCCGGGTGGAGATCGTCCAGCCGCCCTCCGCGAAGGAGTTCGCGCTCTCCGTGGTCGTTCCCGTGGAGGACCTGGGCGAGCTGGGCGGCTCCCCCGCCACCGACGCCCCGGGGGCCCCGGCCGGGGACGGGGACGGAGCCGCCGGGCGCCCGTCGATCTGGCCGCACGTCGAGGAACGCATCGCCGATCTGGTGCAGGCACACCGCTCGACGATCGTCTTCGTCAACTCCCGGCGGCTGGCGGAGCGGCTCTGCAACCGGCTGAACGAGATCGCCTACGAGCGCGCGACGGGCGAACCGCTCCCCGAGGACCACTCCCCCGCCGAGCTGATGGGCGGTTCCGGCGCGGCCGGCGGCGCGCCGCCGCTGCTGGCCCGGGCGCACCACGGCTCGGTCTCCAAGGAACAGCGGGCCCAGGTGGAGGAGGAGCTGAAAGCCGGCCGGCTGCCGGCCGTGGTGGCCACCTCCAGCCTGGAGCTGGGCATCGACATGGGCGCGGTGGACCTGGTCGTCCAGGTGGAGTCCCCGCCCTCGGTGTCCTCCGGGCTGCAGCGCGTGGGCCGGGCCGGGCACCAGGTGGGCGCCGTCTCCACCGGGGTGGTCTTCCCCAAGTACCGGGGCGATCTGGTGCAGTCGGCGGTGGTGACGGAGCGGATGCGCGCCGGGGCCATCGAGGCGCTGCGGATCCCGGCGAACCCGCTGGACGTCCTGGCCCAGCACGTGGTGTCGATGACGGCGATGGACACCTGGGAGGTGGCGGAGCTGCTGGAGCTGGTGCGGCGGGCCGCGCCCTTCGCCTCCCTCCCGGAGTCGGCGTTCACCTCCGTGCTCGACATGCTCGCCGGCCGCTACCCTTCCGACGCCTTCGCGGAGCTCAGGCCCCGCCTGGTCTGGGACCGCGTCGCCGGGACGCTCACCGCGCGCCCGGGCGCCCAGCGGCTCGCGGTGACCTCGGGCGGCACCATCCCCGACCGCGGCCTCTTCGGTGTCTTCCTCGCCGGGTCCGACCCCCGCAAGGGGGGCGGCCGGGTCGGGGAGCTGGACGAGGAGATGGTGTACGAGTCACGGGTGGGGGACGTCTTCACCCTCGGCACCACGAGCTGGCGGATCGAGGACATCACCCGCGACCGGGTGCTGGTCTCCCCCGCGCCGGGGGTCCCGGGGCGGCTGCCGTTCTGGAAGGGGGACCAGCTCGGCCGCCCGCTGGAACTCGGCCGCGCGGTGGGCGCGTTCCTCCGCGAGATCGGGGCCCTGGCCCCCGCGGAGGCGATGGCCCGGCTGTCCGCCGCCGGGCTGGACACCCTCGCCGCGCGGAACCTGCTGGCCTATCTGGAGGAGCAGCGGAACGCCTGCGGCCACGTCCCCGACGACCGCACGGTGGTGGTGGAGCGCTTCCGCGACGAGCTGGGCGACTGGCGGGTCGTCGTGCACTCCCCCTTCGGCGCCCAGGTGCACGCCCCGTGGGCGCTGGCGCTGGGCGCCCGGCTGACCGAGCGGTTCGGCATGGACGCCCAGGTGATGCACGCGGACGACGGGATCGTGCTCCGCCTGCCGGACGCCGGGATGATGGATCTCGACCTGCTCGACCTGGACACGGCGCCCGGCGGGCAGGGCCCGGAGGGCGCCGCCCCGGCCTTTCCGGAGCCGCCGTCCGACCCGGCGCGGCCGCCGGTGGGCGCGTCCGACGTCCTGTTCGACCGGGAGGACGTCGACCGGGTCGTCACCGACCAGGTCGGCGGCTCGGCGCTGTTCGCCGCGCGGTTCCGGGAGTGCGCGGCGCGCGCCCTGCTGCTGCCGCGCCGCGACCCGGGGCGGCGCACCCCGCTGTGGCAGCAGCGGCAGCGGGCGGCCCAGCTGCTGGAGGTGGCCAGCGGATTCGGTTCCTTCCCGGTGGTCCTGGAGGCCGTCCGCGAGTGCCTGCAGGACGTCTTCGACGTCCCCGGCCTCACCGAGCTGATGGGCGACATCGAGGCCCGCCGGGTGCGGCTGGTCGAGGTGACCACCCCCGAGCCGTCCCCGTTCGCCCGCTCCCTGCTGTTCGGCTATGTCGCGCAGTACCTCTACGAGGGCGACTCCCCGCTCGCCGAGCGCCGGGCCGCCGCCCTCTCGCTGGACTCCCGGCTGCTGGCGGAGCTGCTGGGCCGGGCCGAGCTGCGGGAGCTGCTCGACGCCGAGGTGCTCGACGGCCTGGAGCGGGAGTTGCAGTGGCTGACGGAGGAGCGCCGCGCCAAGGACCCGGAGAGCGTCGCCGACCTCCTGCGTCTCCTCGGCCCGGTCACCGGCGCCGAACTCGCCGAGCGGGGCGCGGAGCCCGGCTGGGCGGAGGAGCTGGCCCGCGCCCGCCGCGTCATCCGGGTCCGGATCGGCGGGACGGAGCACTGGGCGGCCGTGGAGGACGCCGGACGGCTCCGTGACGCCCTGGGCACGGCCCTGCCCGTCGGCGTACCGGAGGCGTTCACCGAACCCGTGGCCGACCCGCTGGGCGATCTCCTCGCCCGCTACGCGCGCACCCACGGCCCGTTCACCTCGGCCGCCGCCGCGGCCCGGTTCGGCCTGGGCATCGCCGTCACGGACGGCGCGCTGCGCCGGCTCGCCGCCGCGGACCGGGTCGTCCAGGGAGAGTTCCACCCCGCGGGCGCCGGGCAGGAGTGGTGCGACAGCGGCGTGCTGCGCCGGCTGCGCCGCCGCTCCCTGGCCGCGCTCCGCCGGGAGCTGGAGCCGGTGGAGCCCGCCGCGCTCGGCGCCTTCCTCCCCCGCTGGCAGCAGCTGGGGGCGCGGAGCCTGCGCGGCGTGGACGGCCTGCTGCGGGCCGTCGAGCAGTTGCAGGGCGCCCCCGTCCCCGCCTCCGCCCTGGAGAAACTGGTGCTGCCGTCCCGGGTCGGCGGCTACTCGCCCGCCCTGCTCGACGAGGTGACCACCACCGGCGAGGTGGTATGGGCCGGGGCCGGCGCACTGCCGGGCAAGGACGGCTGGCTCGCGCTGTACCCGGCGGACACGGCGCCACTGCTGCTGCCCGCCCCGCTGCCGTTCGAGGCCGGGCCGCTGCACGAGTCCGTGCTGGCGTCGCTCTCCGGCGGGTACGGCCTGTTCTTCCGGCAGATCGCCGAGCGGGTGCGCGCCACGGGCCACCCGGACTGCTCCGACGGCCGGCTGGCGGACGCCATCTGGGACCTGGCCTGGTCGGGCCGGCTCACCAACGACACCCTGGCGCCGCTGCGCTCGCTGCTCGGCTCGGGCCGCACCGTCGGCGCCACGGCACACCGGGCGCGCCGCGCGGCGCCACGCGGCCGGTACGGCTCGCTCGCCCCCTCGCCGTCCCGGCGCGTGGCCCCGGCGGGCGGCCCGCCGACGGTCGCGGGCCGCTGGTCCCTGCTGCCGGAGCGGGAGACGGACCCGACCCGCCGGGCCCACGCCCTCGCCCAGACCCTGCTCGACCGGCACGGCGTCGTGACCCGGGGCGCGGTCGCCGCGGAAGGCGTCGAGGGCGGGTTCTCCGCGGCCTACCGGGTGCTCTCGGTCTTCGAGGACACCGGCCTCGCCCGCCGTGGCTACGTGGTCGAAGGGCTGGGCGCCGCGCAGTTCGCGATGGACGGCGCGGTGGACCGGCTCCGCGCCCTGGCCACGGCGCGGGAACGGGAGACGGTGGAACACCCGCCGTTCCCGGGCGCGCCCGGGCCCCGGGGCGCGGCACCGGAAGGACGGGACCGCGCGGTCCTCCTGGCGGCGGCGGACCCGGCCAACGCCTACGGCGCCGCGCTCCCCTGGCCCGATCCGCCCGCCGGCGCGGGCCACCGGCCCGGCCGGAAGGCAGGCTCCCTGGTGGTCCTGGTCGACGGGGAACTGGTGCTCTACGTGGAGCGCGGCGGCCGGACCCTGCTCGCCTGGACCAGGGAGCCCGGCGAGGAGGCCGCCGCCGGGGGTGGCGCCCTCCTGGGGCCGGCGGTGGAGGCGCTCGCGGAAGCGGCGCGGCAGGGCGCGCTGGGCACGGTCACCGTGGAGCGGGTCAACGGCGCTCCCGCGCTCTCCTCTCCCGTCGGCGCCGCCCTGGAGGCGGCCGGCTTCCACGCCTCCCCGCGCGGGCTGCGCATCCGCCCCCGCTGACGGCCCCCGCCGGAGCGGGCGGGGGTGCGGACGGGAGGGACGGGACGGCCCGGACGGACGGGCGGACCGGGCGGACCGGGCGGACGACGGAGGTCACCCCGTCCGGAGCGCGTCCCGGACGGCGCAGCCGGGAGGCCGCGCGGCCCGGGAGGAACCGAGGCGCACCCCGGCACGGCCCCGTCCCGTGGAGGCATCATGGCCACATGCCCGAGGGAGACACGGTCTGGCGGACGGCGCGCCGCCTGCACGAAGCACTCGCCGGCGACCGTCTGGTCCACAGCGACCTGCGGGTCCCCAAGCTGGCCACCGCCGACCTCTCGGGCCGCCGGGTGCTGCGGGTGACGCCCCGCGGCAAGCATCTGCTGGCCCGCTTCGAGGGTGGTCTCACCCTCCACTCCCATCTGCGGATGGACGGTGCCTGGCGGGTCGGCCCCGCGGGTGAGCGCCCGCGCGGCGGCCCGGCACACCAGATCCGCGCCGTCCTCGCCACGGATTCCCGTACCGCCGTCGGCTACCGGCTGCCGGTGCTGGACCTGCTGCGCACCACCGACGAGGACAGGGTGGTCGGCCATCTCGGGCCGGACCCCCTCGGGCCGGACTGGGATCCGGAGGAGGCCCGGCGGCGGCTGCTCGCCGACCCGGGCCGGCCACTCGGTGCGGCGCTCCTCGACCAGCGGAATCTCGCGGGTCTGGGCAATGTCTACAAGTCGGAGCTGTGCTTCCTGCTCCGCGTCTCCCCCTGGCTGCCGGTCGGCGAGATGCGTGCTCCGGCCCGGCTGGTGGCGCTCGGGGCGAAACTGCTGGACCTCAACAAGGCGCGGCCGGTCCGGAGCACCACGGCCGATCCGCGGGGCGCGCGCCCGCTGTGGGTGTACGGGCGTGCGGGCCACCCCTGCCTCCGCTGCGGGATCCCGGTCCGTGGCACGGGCCAGGACGACGCCCGAGGGGAGCGCGTCACCTACTGGTGTCCGCGCTGCCAGACCGGTCCGTTCCCCGACGGTCCCTGACCAGCACACCCGCGCTCCGAAGGGCCTCCGCGCTCGCGACCTGAGGAGCCTCCGGACCCCCTGTCCCACCACCCCGCGCTTCCGTCCCCCGCGTGCGCCCAAGGCGACCGCCGTTCCCGCGGATCCACCGCCTCCGCGGGCCGCCGTCCTTCCGGCATCCCTTCCCCGCCGGTTTCCCCGGGCCGCTCAGGTCCGATCGGGTGAAGCGCCGGTCCGCCATGGCCCGGGTCCCGTCCGGCGGCGGCTTCCCTGAGCCGCCTGAGCCGCCCCCCGGCGCCCCTCGGCTTCGGTGGGGCGCAGTGCACGGGCAGCAGGCCCAGCCCCCAGCCGCCGGCCGCGACAGCCGCCTCGGTGGCCCCCGCGTCCCCGGGCGCCACCGCCAGCCGGACCACCGCGTACCACCACACCCCCGCCAGCCCCAGCGCGAGGCCCAGGCGGACCGGACGCGGCAGAGCGCGTATGGCCCCGGATATCGCGCCGGGTATCCCTCGTGCCCGGGCCGACCCGGATATCGCGCCCGGTGCCGCGCCCCTCGGGGCGGTCGGGAGGTGCAGCGTCACGGTGGCGGCCTCCTTCGGAAGGCGGTTCGCCCGGCGCCGACGGAGGAGGCCGGGGAAGGGAGAGCCCTGCGCCCCGCCGCCGGCTGCCGCGGGGTGCGGGCGGCGGGGCCCGTCCTCAGGCGCCGAGGCCCTCGGCGTCCTCGGCGATGAACATCCACCGGTGCTTCTCGAGGTCGGCGGTCACCGCGATGATGAGGTCCTGCGTGACGGGGTCCGGCTCGTCGGTGGCCTTGATCCGGTCCCGCATCCGGGTGATCACCGAACCGAGGGCGTCGGCGAGCGCCTTCACCGCCTCGGTGTCCCGGATCCAGTTCTCCTTGACCGTGTCGATGCCGCTGGTCTTGGCGATGGTCTCGGCGCGGCCGTCCGGGGAGATCCCCAGGGCGGAAGCGCGTTCCGCGACGGTGTCGGCGTGTTCACGGGCGGTGTCCACGACCTCGTCGAGCTGGAGGTGTACGGAGCGGAACCGGGGCCCCACCACGTTCCAGTGCACCTGCTTGGCCAGCAGCGAGAGGTCGACCAGATCCACCAGAGCGCCCTGCAGGGCTTCCGCGACCACCCGGCGGTCGCCCTCGTCGGTCAGCGGGCTCTTGACGACAGCCATGCCATTCCTCCTGCTTTGTCCGGTAAACCCTTCTCCACCTTCGCATACCCTCCGCGCAGCAGGCATGTCCGGAGAATCGGCCACTCCCGGGTGACACGGCTCACGGGCACCGCGGCCCCGCCGGTGCCGCACCGGCGGGGCCGGACACGGCTCCGGCCCCCGACGGAATACCGTCGGGGGCCGGAGCGAGAACGGGCCGGAGTGTCAGGCGGCGACGACGTCCACGGCCTCGGTGGGCGGCTTGATCGTCACACGCTCCTCCGGGACACCGGTCACGGAGGTCACGGACACCGGGTTGAGCCTCGGCCTCATCGGCGCGGGCACGGTCTCGTCCGCGGCCGACTGCGCCAGCTCGGCGAGCGACAGTTCGTCGCTCACCTCCCGCATGACCTGCGACATCCGCACATCCAGCGCATCACAGATCGCGGAGAGCAGCTCGGAGGAAGCCTCCTTCTGCCCCCGTTCGACCTCTGAGAGATAGCCGAGGGAGACCCGCGCCGACGAGGAGACCTCACGCAGGGTTCGGCCCTGACGCTGGCGCTGCCGACGCAGCACGTCACCCAGCAGGCGACGGAGCAGAATCATCGGTGGCTCCCTCCTCGGACCTCGGATCCGGATACTTCTCGCCCCACCGTACCGCCTTGGACGGCAGCCGTGCGGGGAGCGATGACGTGTTCACTCAGGGCTGCAAACATCAATTCCCCCCGCTGTGTTCCGTATTCTGCCCGCCCGGCGCTCCCGGCCCACCGTCCACCGCCCCCGTCCACCGTTCGCCTCTTCCCCTCCGTGGACACCGCGTCACCCCCGGTACATCCCAGTACGTCGGCGGCCACGACGGCGTTCACCGCTCCGCGCCTCCGGTGGGCGCGCCGGCGGCTCCCCGCCGCTCACGCGCCAGGCCGGCGCGGCGCAGCAGGACCGCCTGGCGCACGTAGTCGAGCCCGGTGAGGACGGTGAGCGCCACGGCGACCGCCATCATCCAGAAGCGCAGGGTGGCGAGCGGCCCGGTGAGCACCAGGACGTACAGGCCGACCGCCGTGCCCTGGGCGAGGGTCTTCAGCTTCCCGCCGCGGCTGGCGGGGATGACACCGTGCCGGATCACCCAGAACCGCAGCAGGGTGATGCCCAGCTCGCGCAGCAGGATCACACCGGTGACCCACCAGGGCAGATCACCGAGTGCGGAGAGGCAGATCAGCGCCGCCCCCATGATCGCCTTGTCGGCTATCGGGTCGGCGATCTTGCCGAAGTCGGTGACGAGGTCGTACCGGCGGGCCAGATAGCCGTCGAAGAGATCGGTGATCATGGCGACCGCGAACGCGGCCCAGGCCAGGGCGCGCCACAGCGGGTCGTAACCGCCGTCCTGCAGGATCAGCAGGACGAAGCCCGGGACGAGCAGCAGCCGGATCATCGTGAGCACATTGGCGATGTTCCAGAGGCCGGCCTGGCGCGCCGTCACCGCGGTCGCGCCCGCCGGGGCAGCCGCGTGGGGCCGGGGCCGGCCCTGGCCACCCGCCGCGGAGGCGGGTACCCCGGTCATGTGCCCGCCCCCTCGGTACAGGGCGCGCCACCCTCCGGCGCCCGCCCCGAGAGCGCCGGTACCGGCTCCGCGACCAGGTCCACCCCCTCCGCCGCCACGACCTTCGCCTCGACCAGCCGGCCGGGGACGAGCCCGCCGGAGCCGGTCAGCAGCGTCTGCCCGTCGGTCTCCGGCGCCTGGTGCGCGGCCCGGCCGACGGCCCCGGCAACCCCCTGCGCGAGCTCGGCGCCGCCGGCCCCGCCCTCGTCACCGACGGATTCCACCAGGACGTGCACGCTCTCGCCGATCCGCTCCTCGGCCCGCTGCGCGGTCAGCTCCTCCGCGAGCCGGGAGACATGTGCCAGGCGCTCGGCGACGGTGTCCTCGTCCAGCTTCGCGCCGTAACCGGCCGCCTCGGTGCCCTCCTCGTCGGAGTAACCGAACACACCGATGGCGTCCAGCCGCGCGGCGGTGAGGAAGCGCTCCAGCTCCGCCACGTCCTCCTCCGTCTCGCCGGGGAAGCCGACGATGAAGTTGGACCGGACGCCGGCCAGCGGGGCGCGGGACCGGATGGTCTCCAGCAGCTCCAGGAAGCGCTCGGTGTCCCCGAAGCGGCGCATGGCGCGCAGCACGCCGGGGGCGGAGTGCTGGAAGGAGAGGTCGAAGTACGGGACCACTCCGGGGGTGCCGGTGAGGACGTCGATCAGCCCGGGGCGCATCTCGGCGGGCTGCAGATAGCTGACGCGCACCCGCTCGATGCCCTCGACACCCGCCAGTTCGGGCAGGAGCGTCTCCAGCAGCCGGATGTCGCCGAGGTCCTTGCCGTAGGAGGTGTTGTTCTCGGAGACGAGCATGACCTCCTTGACGCCCTGCCCGGCGAGCCAGCGGGTCTCCGCCAGGACGTCGGCCGGGCGGCGGGAGACGAAGGAACCGCGGAACGAGGGGATGGCACAGAACGAGCAGCGGCGGTCACAGCCGGAGGCCAGCTTCACCGAGGCGACGGGGCCGGTGCCCAGCCGCCGGCGGAGCGGCGCGCGGGGGCCCGAGGCCGGGGCCACCCCGGGTGGCAGATCGGCGGGCGCGGACGGCGGCAGTTCTCCGTGACCCGGCAGCGCGACCTCGGCTCCCTGGCGCTCGACGGGGCTGATGGGCAGCAGCTTGCGGCGGTCCCTCGGGGTGTGGGAGGCGTGGACCCCGCCGCCGAGAATGGTGCGCAGCCGCTCGGAGATGTCGGCGTAGTCGTCGAAGCCCAGCACGCCGTCCGCCTCGGGCAGCGCCGAGGCCAGCTCCTTGCCGTACCGCTCGGCCATGCAGCCCACGGCCACGACCGCGCGGGTACGGCCCTCGCCGCCGGCGGCCGCCGCCTTGAGGTCGTTCGCCTCCAGGAGGGCGTCCACCGAGTCCTTCTTCGCCGCCTCGACGAACCCGCAGGTGTTGACGACGGCGACATCCGCGTCGGCGGCCTCCGGGACGAGCTCCCATCCGTCCGCCGCGAGGCGGCCTGCGAGCTCCTCCGAGTCCACCTCGTTACGAGCGCAGCCAAGGGTGACCAGTGCGACGGTACGGCGTTCGGGCATGTGCTCAGCGTACTTTGTCCGGCGGACACGCCCACCCGCAGGCCTGGGGACGCTCCGGGACACGCCCGGCAGCCGGAGGGCCGGAGAGTGGCGCGAGCCGCGCCGGACGGTGGCAGCCCGCGGCGGCGCGTCGTTCAGCCGGCCTGGGGGTCGCCCTTGGTGTACGTCAGCCGCTGGACCTCACCGGGCTTGTAGTCGTCCTTGACCTCCTTGCCGTTGACGTACAGCTGTACGGCACCGGCGTTGCCGAGGATCAGGTCGATCTGCTCCTCGTCGGTGAAGGTCCTGGAGTCGCCCTCCTGGAGAACGCCCTGGTGGAGCACGGTTCCGTTGTGATCCTTCGCCAGGATCCAGCTGGACCCGTCCTCGGCGGTCAGCTTGACCGTGACCTTGTCCGCGGGGGCCGCGGCGATCGCCGAGTCGGAGGGCTCCGGCTTGGGGTCGGCGGGCTTGGTGTCGCTGGGCTGCGGGCTCGGGCTGCTCGTGGCGGAGTCACCGGCGGCCGGGGCGCCCTTGCCCTCGTCCCCGTCGCTGACCAGCGTGAAGCCCACGAAACCGATGACGGCGACGATCGCGGCGACCATGGCGGCAGTCCAGTTGGGCCGGCTCGGCTCGGGGCGGATGCGCTCCGCCTCGAAGAGCGGGGCCGCCGGGGTGGGCTGCGGCCGGCCGCCGTGCTCGGCGTCGAACTGGTCGACCAGGGCGGCGGCGTCCACACCGACCGCCCGGGCCACGGCCCGGATGTGCCCGCGGGCGTAGACGTCCCCGCCGCAGGGCTCGTAGTCGTCCTGCTCGATCGCCTGGATGATGGGGACGCGCACCCGGGTCACCGCACTGACCTGGTCCACGGTGAGTCCCGCGTCGAGGCGGGCCTGCTGGAGCGCGCGTCCGACGGAAGGCCGGTCGTCTGCGGGGGAGTTGCCCAAGGACACGGGGAGGCCTTTCGAGCTGTAGCCACCTGCTGGAAGTTCAGTCTAGAGGGGGTGCGAAAGGGCGCGGCAACCGGGCGGGCCGGGTTGTACGCCAACGGGACGGCCGCCCGGCGGTCGCACACACCCGGCCGGCTCACCCGATGTGACGCGGCAACAGGCGAAACGGTTGCACCACACCTCTCTCAGGAGTGATTCTCCCCACGGATCGCCGCCAGCACTCCATCCAATTCGTCCGCCTTCACCAGCACGTCACGCGCCTTGGAACCCTCGCTGGGGCCGACCACCCCGCGCGATTCCATGAGGTCCATCAGCCGCCCCGCCTTGGCGAAGCCCACCCGCAGCTTGCGCTGGAGCATCGAGGTGGACCCGAACTGGGTGGAGACCACCAGCTCCGCCGCCTGGCACAGCAGGTCGAGATCGTCTCCGATCTCCTCGTCGATCTCCTTCTTCTTCCCCGAGCCGGTCGTGACGTCGTCCCGGAAGACCGGGGCCATCTGCTGCTTGCAGTGCGCGACGACCGCCCGGATCTCGTCCTCCGTGACGAAGGCGCCCTGCATCCGGGTCGGCTTGCCCGCGCCCATCGGCAGGAACAGCCCGTCCCCCTTGCCGATCAGCTTGTCCGCGCCCGGCTGGTCGAGGATCACCCGGCTGTCGGCGAGGGAAGAGGTCGCGAACGCCAGCCGGGAGGGGACATTCGCCTTGATCAGGCCGGTGACCACGTCCACGCTGGGCCGCTGGGTGGCCAGCACCAGGTGGATGCCGGCGGCGCGCGCCAGCTGGGTGATGCGGACGATCGCGTCCTCCACATCCCGCGGGGCGACCATCATGAGGTCCGCGAGCTCGTCCACGATCACCAGCAGATACGGGTACGGCTGCAGCTCCCGCTCGCTGCCCTCCAGCGCGGTGACCTTCCCCGCGCGCACGGCGGTGTTGAAGTCGTCGATGTGCCGGAAGCCGTACGCCGCCAGGTCGTCGTAGCGCAGGTCCATCTCGCGGACGACCCACTGCAGCGCCTCGGCGGCGCGCTTGGGGTTGGTGATGATGGGGGTGATCAGATGCGGGATGCCCTCGTAGGCGGTGAGCTCGACCCGCTTGGGGTCGACCAGCACCATCCGCACGTCCTCCGGCGTCGCCCGCACCATCACCGATGTGATGAGGCAGTTGATGCACGACGACTTGCCCGAGCCCGTCGCTCCCGCGACCAGGATGTGCGGCATCTTCGCGAGGTTGGCCATGACGTAGCCGCCCTCGACGTCCTTGCCGAGCGCCACCAGCAGAGGGTGCTCGTCCCCCGCCGCGTCGGCCAGCCGCAGCACGTCACCGACGTTGACCATCTCCCGGTCGGTGTTCGGGATCTCGATGCCCACCGCGGACTTGCCCGGGATGGGGCTGATGATCCGGACGTCGGGGCTGGCCACCGCGTAGGCGATGTTCTTGGTCAGCGCGGTGATCCGCTCCACCTTGACCGCCGGGCCGAGCTCCACCTCGTAGCGGGTGACCGTCGGGCCGCGGGTGAAGCCGGTGACCGCGGCGTCCACCTTGAACTCGGTGAAGACGGTGGTCAGCGATGCCACCACGGCGTCGTTCGCGGCGCTGCGGGTCTTCCCCGGGCCGCCGCGCTCCAGCAGGTCGAGCGAGGGCAGCGCGTAGGTGATGTCCCCGGAGAGCTGGAGTTGTTCGGCCCGCGGGGGCAGCGGCTCGGCGGGCTCGGGAGCCTGGCGCGTCAGATCCGGCACGGACCCCGTCCCGGTGGACGTCCGGCCGGGCGCCCCGCCGGACACGGCCGCACCGGAGGCCCCGCCGCCCCGCCCACGGCCGGCCGGCTCGGGCCGGGGCGCGTCCGGCGCGGCGTCGGCCGTCCCCGCCTCACGCGCGCCGGGCAGCTCCGCGGAGCGCTCGCCGGCGACCCCGTGGCTCAACCCGGCCACCAGCGGCGAGGGCTGCACACCGTGCAGGACGGCGCCGTCCACGGAGGTCGCCGCGGCGGCGGCCACGTCCACCGCCTCCGAGGAGCGGCCGCCCTGCTGCCCGCCCGGCGCGCGCCGGGGCTTGCGGCGGCGGGCGGGCGCGTCCTGCTCCGCCGGTCCGGAGCGGGAGGCACCGCGGCGCGCCGGGGGCTCCAGGTGCTTCCGCCACTCCTGGTCGTACTCCGCGTCGTCGGGGGTCAGCAGGCGTTCCGGGGCGGGCTCCAGGACCCCCAGCCGCTCTCCGAGCAGCCGCAGCCGCTGCGGTACCGCGTTGACGGGGGTGGCCGTGACGACGAGCAGCCCGAAGACGGTGACCAGCACCAGCAGCGGCACCGCCAGCACCTCGCCGACCGTGAAGATCAGCGGCTTGGAGGCGGCCCAGCCGATCAGCCCGCCGGCGTCCCGGATCGCCTCGGTGCCCTCCCCGCGCCCCGGGGAGCCGCACGCCATGTGGACCTGGCCCAGGACCCCGACGGCCAGGGCGGAGAGCCCGATGACGATCCGCCCGTTGGCCTCCGGCTTCTCCGGGTGCCGGACGAGCCGCACGGCGACCGTGCCCAGCAGGAGCGGAGCCAGCAGGTCCAGCCGGCCGAACGCTCCGGTGACCAGCATCTCGACCAGGTCACCGACCGGCCCCTCCGGGCTGGACCAGGTACCGGCCGCCACGACGAGCGCCAGCCCCAGCAGCAGCAGGGCCAGCCCGTCCTTGCGGTGCGCGGGATCGAGATTCGCCGCACCGCGCCCCAGCCCCCGCACCAGCGCGCCGACGGTGTGCGCGAGGCCCAGCCACAGCGCGCGCACCAGGCGCCAGAGGCCCCCCATGGCGGACGGGGCCGGCCGGGCCGGGGGCTTCCGCGCGGCCGGCCGCTTGGCCGCGGCCTTCCTGGCAGGGGCGTTCCTGGCGGGAGCCTTCCGCGCGGGCGGCTTACGGGCGGCGCCCGCTCCACGGCCGCCGCGCGCCTGCGGGGTGCCCGCTGTGCCCTGGGAACCCTTGCCGGACGTACGTGAGGCCATGGGCCGAGGTTACCGGTGCGCGGCGTTGCGGACACGCGTGCCCACCGGTTCACCCGTTCGTGTCGCAATCAGCCGCGCGGGCGGCACCGGTGACGCGGCGTGAGCGGCGTCAGTCGACCGGCGGGATCACCCCGGACCCGCCCGCGCCCGGCTCCAGGGCGTCCAGCGCGCGCCGCAGGCCGGTGAGTTTGCGCTCCAGATGCGCCGCCGTCGCCACCGCCGCCGCGTCCGCCGAGTCGCCGAGCTGCTTGGAGAGCGCCTCCGCCTGTTCCTCGACCGCGGCCAGCCGCGCCGACAGCTCCGCGAGCACCCCCGTGGGCTCGGCCGTCCGGCCGGGCTCGGGGCGGGCGCCGTCCAGCTGCGCCCGCAACAGTGTGGCCTGCTCACGGAGCTGGCAGTTCTTCATGTACAGCTCGACGAAGACGGATACCTTCGCCCGCAGGACCCAGGGGTCGAAGGGCTTGGAGATGTAGTCCACGGCGCCCGCCGCGTACCCGCGGAAGGTGTGGTGGGGGCCATGGTTGATGGCCGTCAGAAAGATGATCGGGATGTCGCGGGTCCGCTCCCGCCGCTTGATGTGTGCCGCGGTCTCGAAGCCGTCCATCCCCGGCATCTGGACGTCCAGCAGGATGACCGCGAAGTCGTCCGTCAGCAGCGCCTTGAGCGCTTCCTCCCCTGACGATGCCCGCACCAGTGTCTGATCGAGCGCGGAGAGGATCGCCTCCAGCGCCAGCAGATTCTCCGGCCGGTCATCGACCAGGAGGATCTTGGCCTTCTGCACCATGGCCCGTCCTCCTCGCCCCGGCGCGGTGTCTCCCCTGCTCGATGAGCGCGGGGAAGCACCATAGGCCACCCCGGGGGACGACTCCCTTACGCCGCCCGTCCTTGTGCCGGTCATGGTAACCGTACCCCGCCCGTCGCCACACCCTGTCACCGGGATGTCACTGTGCACGCAGCGGAAACGTCCCGTGGGACGGGAAAGTTCCCCGGCCACGGCGCTCCCACACCGGCGTCCCCCCGTCAGTCGGTCCTGGGCCGCATCCACTGCTCCATCACCGTCAGCAGATGGTCGGGGTCCACGGGTTTGGTGACATGGTCCGAGGCGCCCGCCTCGATGCTCTTCTCCCGGTCCCCCTTCATCGCCTTGGCGGTCAGGGCGATGATGGGCAGTCCGGCGAACTGCGGCATCCGGCGGATCGCCGCCGTCGTGGCGTAACCGTCCATCTCCGGCATCATGATGTCCATCAGCACCAGCACCACGTCGTCGTGCTGCTCCAGGACCTCGATCCCCTCGCGCCCGTTCTCCGCGTACAGCACGGAGAGCCCGTGCTGCTCCAACACGCTGGTCAGCGCGAAGACGTTGCGGATGTCGTCGTCGACGATCAGCACCTTCCGCCCGCGGAAGCCACCGCCGTGGCGCTGCAGCGCCCCCTGGCCCCCGGCGGGCCACAGCTCCCGCGGTGCCGGACGGGGCTCCTCCGCGGGCTCCTCCCGCACCGGCTCCGACGCCGGTGCGGGTGCCGGCCGGCGCACCGCCGCGTCATGCCGGCCGCTCTCCAGGGCGCGCCGCGGGGTGGCACGGTGGAGCGCCGGCCGTTCGGCGGGCGCCCCCTCTCCCGTCTCCGCGCCCTCTCCCGGCACCGCGGGCTCGGGCAGCGGCGCGGGGAGCTCCCGGGGACCGCGGATCGCTCCCGTGGCCCCCGGGGTGAGCTGCGGGTAGCCCTGCGGCGGCAGGTCGACGGGGTTGAGCGGCAGATAGAGCGTGAACGTCGAGCCGCGGCCCGGTTCGCTCGCCGCGTAGATCTCCCCGCCCAGCAGCCGGGCGATCTCCCGGCTGATGGAGAGTCCGAGGCCGGTGCCGCCGTACTTGCGGCTGGTGGTGCCGTCCGCCTGTTTGAACGCCTCGAAGATGACGCGCATCTTGCTCGCCGCGATACCGATGCCGGTGTCCGTGACGGAGAAGGCGATCATCCGCGCGTCCACCTCCTGCAACGAGCCGCTCTCCAGCAACTGCTCCCGGATCGGATCCGGGACGTCGCCGCCGGCCGGGCGGATGACCAGTTCCACCGCCCCGCTGTCGGTGAACTTCACGGCGTTGGACAGCAGGTTCCGCAGCACCTGCAACAGCCGCTGCTCGTCGGTGTGCAGGGTGCCCGGCAGCTCCGGCGAGACCCGGACGGAGAAGTCCAGGCCCTTCTCGGCCGTCAGCGGCCGGAACGTCGCCTCGACGTAGTCCACCAGCTGGACCAGCGCGATCCGGGACGGGCTGATGTCCATCTTCCCCGCCTCGACCTTCGACAGGTCGAGGATGTCGTTGATGAGCTGGAGGAGATCGGAACCGGCCCCGTGGATCGTCTCGGCGAACTCGACCTGCTTCGGGGAGAGGTTGCCCTCGGCGTTGTCCGCGAGCAGTTTCGCCAGGATCAGCAGCGAGTTGAGCGGGGTGCGCAGCTCGTGCGACATGTTCGCCAGGAACTCGGACTTGTAGCGCATGGAGACCGCGAGCTGCTCGGCCCGCTCCTCCAGCACCTGCCGTGCCTCCTCGATCTCGGTGTTCTTCACCTCGATGTCGCGGTTCTGACGGGCCAGCAGCTCCGCCTTCTCCTCCAGTTCGGCGTTGGACGCCTGGAGGGCCTTCTGCCGGTTCTCCAGCTCCTCGGAACGGTCCTGCAACTGCTCCGTCAGCTCCTGGGACTGCTTGAGCAGCACCTCGGTCTTGGTGTTGACGCTGATGGTGTTGACGCTCGTGGCGATCATCTCCGCGATCTGCCTCAGGAAGTCCTTCTGGATCTGGGTGAAGGGCTGGAACGAGGCCAGCTCGATCACACCGAGGACCCGGCCCTCGAAGAGCACCGGAAGGACGATCACATGCGCCGGCGGGGCCTCGCCCAGCCCCGAGGAGATCTTGAGGTAGCCGGGCGGCGCGTTCTCGACCAGAATCGCGCGCTTCTCCTCCGCCGCCGTGCCGATGAGCGACTCCCCCGGCCGGAAGGACGTCGGCATGGCCCCCATCGAGTAGCCGTAGGAACCGATCATGCGCAGCTCGTACGAGCCCTCGTCGTCGATGGCCGCGACCTCCGTGGACTCGGAGTCGGCCGGAGCGGCGAGGAAGAACGCGCCGTGCTGCGCGGAGACCACGGGGGTCAGCTCGCTCATGATCAGCCGGGCGACGTCGGCGAGGTCGCGCCGCCCCTGCATCTGGCCGGAGATCCGGGCGAGGTTGCCCTTCAGCCAGTCCTGCTCCTTGTTGGCGAGGGTGGTCTCGCGGAGCGTGGCGATCATCGTGTTGATGTTGTCCTGGAGCTCCAGGATCTCGCCCGCGGCGTCGACGTCGATCTTGAGGTTGAGGTCGCCCCGGGTCACCGCCGCGGCAACGGCGGCGATCGCCCGCACCTGGCGGGTGAGGTTCCCCGCCATCTCGTTGACCGCCTCGGTGAGGTCGCGCCAGGTGCCGTCCACGTTGCGTACCCGGGCCTGACCACCGAGCTGCCCCTCGGTACCCACCTCACGCGCCACGCGCGTCACCTGGTCGGCGAAGGAGGAGAGCTGGTCCACCATGGTGTTGATGGTGGTCTTGAGTTCGAGGATCTCGCCCCGGGCGTCCACGTCGATCTTCTTCGTCAGGTCGCCCTTCGCCACCGCGGTCGTCACCATCGCGATGTTGCGGACCTGGCCGGTCAGGTTGGACGCCATCGAGTTCACGGACTCGGTGAGGTCCTTCCACGTGCCGGCGACACCGGGCACCCGGGCCTGCACCCCGAGGATGCCCTCCGTGCCCACCTCCCGGGCCACCCGGGTCACCTCGTCGGCGAACGAGGAGAGCGTGGTCACCATCGTGTTGACGGTGTCGGCGAGCTGCGCCACCTCGCCGCGCGCCTCGACGGTCACCTTCTTGGTGAGGTCGCCGTTGGCCACCGCCGAGGACACCTGGGCGATGTTGCGGACCTGGATGGTGAGGTTGTTCGCCATCAGGTTGACATTGTCCGTCAGGTCCTTCCAGATGCCCGACACGTCACGCACCCGGGCCTGGCCGCCCAGCTGCCCCTCCGTGCCCACCTCGCGCGCCACCCGCGTCACCTGCTCCGCGAACGACGACAGCGTGTCCACCATCGTGTTGACGGTGGTGACCAGGGCGAGGATCTCGCCCTTCGCGTCCACGGTGACCTTCTGCGACAGGTCGCCGTTGGCCACCGCCGTCGTCACCTGCGCGATGTTCCGCACCTGCGTCGTCAGGTTGTTCGCCATGCCGTTGACGGACTGGGTGAGGTCCTTCCAGGTGCCGGAGACGCCCTTCACCTCCGCCTGGCCGCCGAGGATGCCCTCGGTGCCCACCTCCCGGGCCACCCGCGTCACCTGCTCCGCGAACGAGGAGAGCTGGTCCACCATCGTGTTGAGGACGTTCTTCAGCTCCAGGATCTCCCCGCGGGCGTCGACGTCGATCTTCTGGGAGAGGTCACCGCGGGCGACCGCCGTGGCGACCTGCGCGATGTTGCGGACCTGGGCGGTGAGGTTGCCCGCCATCCCGTTCACGGAGTCGGTGAGGTCGCGCCACACCCCGGCGACGCCCGGCACCTGGGCCTGTCCGCCCAGCCTGCCCTCGGTGCCCACCTCCCGGGCCACGCGCGTCACCTGGTCGGCGAACGCGGAGAGCTGGTCCACCATCGTGTTGATGGTGTTCTTCAGCTCCAGGATCTCGCCCCGCGCGTCCACCTCGATCTTCTGGGACAGATCACCGCGCGCGACGGCCGTCGTCACCTGCGCGATCTGACGCACCTGTGAGGTCAGGTTCCCGGCCATGAAGTTGACGGAATCGGTCAGGTCCTTCCAGGTGCCGGAGACCCCGTCCACCCGCGCCTGCCCGCCGAGCCGGCCCTCCGTCCCCACGTCCCGGGCCATCCTGGTGACCTGGTCGGCGAAGGAGGAGAGCTGGTCCACCATCGTGTTGACGGTGTTCTTCAGCTGGAGCATCTCGCCGGAGACGTCGACGGTGACCTTCTGCGACAGGTCGCCGTTGGCCACCGCCGTCGTCACCTGCGCGATGTTCCGCACCTGACCGGTGAGATTACGGAACGCCGTATTGACGGAATCCGTCAGATCCTTCCAGGTGCCCGCCGCGCCCGGGACCTGCGCCTGGCCACCCAGCTCACCCTCGACCCCGATCTCCCGCGCCACGCGCGTCACCTCGGCGCCGAAGGCGGACAGCTGGTCCACCATCGTGTTGACCGTGTTCTTCAGCTCCAGCATCTCGCCGGAGACGTCCACGGTGACCTTCTGCGACAGGTCACCGTTGGCCACCGCCGTCGTCACCTGCGCGATGTCCCGCACCTGACCGGTGAGATTACGGAACGCCGTATTGACGGAATCCGTCAGGTCCTTCCAGATGCCGGCCGCGCCGGGCACCTGGGCCTGCCCACCGAGCTCGCCCTCGGCGCCGACCTCGCGCGCCACGCGCGTCACCTCGTCGGCGAAGGTCCGCAAGGTCTCGGTCATGGTGTTGATCGTCTCGGCGAGCTGGGCCACCTCGCCCCGCGCGGTCACCGTCACCTTCTGCGACAGGTCGCCCTTGGCGACCGCCGTGGTCACCAGGGCGATGTCCCGCACCTGGCCCGTGAGATTGCCCGCCATGAGGTTGACGGAGTCCGTGAGGTCCTTCCACACGCCCGCGACCCCGGGCACCTGGGCCTGCCCACCGAGTTCGCCCTCGGTGCCCACCTCACGCGCGACGCGCGTCACTTCCGAGGAGAACGCGGAGAGCTGATCCACCATCGTGTTGACGGTGTTCTTCAGCTCCAGCATCTCACCGGCCACATGGACGGTCACCTTGCGTGACAGGTCACCCTTGGCCACCGCCGTCGTCACCAGGGCGATGTCCCGCACCTGCGCGGTCAGCCGGTACGCCATCGTGTTGACGGAGTCCGTGAGGTCCTTCCAGGAACCGGAGACCCCGCGCACCTTGGCCTGGCCGCCCAGCTTGCCCTCCGTGCCCACCTCGCTGGCCACCCGCGTGACCTCGTCGGTGAACGCCGACAACTGGTCCACCAGGCCGTTGACCGTGCGGCCGACCTTCAGGAACTCCCCCCGCAGCGGGTGCGTGGCCCCGCCCGGCCCCTGCCAGCGAAGATCCATCCGGTGTTCGAGATCGCCCTCCGCGACCGCCGACAGCACCCGGCCGACATCCGACACCGGCCGCACCAGATCGTCCACCAGCGCGTTCGCACCGTCGATCGCGGTGGCCCACGAGCCCTTACAGGACCCCGTGTCCAGCCGCTCCGTGAGCTTGCCCTCCCGGCCCACGACCCGCCGGACGCGGGCGATCTCCCCGGTCAGATGCTGATTGCGGTCGGCGACCTCGTTGAACACGGTGGCGATCTCCGCCATGATCCCGTCTCCGGAGACGCTCAGCCGTTTCCGGAAGTTTCCGTCCCGCATCGCCGTCAACCCGGTGAGCAAGCGGTCCAGCGCCGCCGTGTCCACCTCGGTCGTCCCGCCGCCACGGGAGCCCCCGCTCTTCGCGCGCGTCCTGGTGCTTCGCGCAGCTGCGCCCGACTCCACCGTGCCCTCCTGCAGGATCGACCGTACTCCCCGGTTCAGTAAGCCTGCCCAGTGTTTCACCCCGTCCCAACCAGGCCATAACAGTTCGGCAGCATCGCACACCGTCCGACGGCACTCTCCGGGGGGAATCACCCGCGACCGGCATCCTCGCGGACGGCGAAGGTAAGTAACCTTGCATGCGGCTGTCCACCTCCGGCCGATCCGCCGGAGGCGCAGCACGTGAGTCAGAGGCCCGGATGCGCCGCGGCCGCGGGCCGTCCGGCCGTAGGGAGTGGAATGAAGGAGCGGGGCGACAGCCTGGTCCGACGGGACGGCACGGGCGGTGACGACGGCCCTCCGCCCGGGGGCCCCGACGGCACCGCGTTCGCCGGTGCCCCGGCCGTGCCGCCGATGCGGGTGACCGAGGGCGGGGACGGCGGCTCCGTCCCCGCCCCGCTTCCGGCCCTGGCGGTGGTCACCGCCCAGGCCACGGCCACCTTCCCGCCGGTCGGCCGCTCCGTCGCCGGCGCCCGCGCCTTCGTCCGGGACACCCTCCAGGGCTGGGGGCACTCCGACATCGTCGACGACGCCGTCGTCCTCACCAGCGAGCTGGTCACCAACGCCGTGGTCCACGCGGGCACCGCCGCCGACGTCCTCTGCCTGCGCACCGACCGGGGCGTGCGCGTCGAGGTCGCCGACCGCTACCCGGAACGCGACGTCCCCCTGCAGTTCAACGCGGCCCAGGCCGCCAATCCCGACCGTGAGGGCGGTCGCGGCCTGATGCTCTGCGGAGCCATCGCCACCAGCTGGGGCGTGGAGTACAGCGCCACGCACAAACAGGTCTGGTTCCAGCTCGACCTGCCCGAGCGCCCCGCGGGCACCCGCTCCGCCGGCCCGGCCCTCCCCGTCGACGCCCTGCCGGTCGCCGACTCCCGGGTCCGGGTCGCCGTGGTCCAGCTCGACGGCGACGGCGCCGTCAGCTCCTGGAACGAGGACGCCGAGGTCCTCTTCGGTCACGAGGCGGCGAAGGCGCTGGGCCGCCGGCTCACCGACTTCGCCGCCTGGCCGCACACCCCCGGTACGAGCACCGGCATCGCCGAGGCGCTCCAGCTCTCCCGCTGGGAGGGCTCCTACGGCATCCGGGCCGCCGACGGCCGGGTCGTCCCCGTCTACGCCGCCCACCTGCGGGTCCGGGACGCGGCCGGGGCGCCCTCCACGGTCTGCCTGCTGGTACGCGATCACGAACGCGCCGTGCTGCAGACAGCCTCGCGCCCCACGGGTTCCGGCGGTGACGCCACCGCCCCGGGCGACCGGCCGGGCTCGGCCACCGACCCCTTCGAGGTCTTCATCGGCTCCCCGGCCCCGGACGACCTCGACGGTCTGCTGCAGCGCACCGTGGAGCGCGCCCGGGACATGCTCGACGGCGACGCCGCCTACCTCCTCCTCGCCACCGACGACGAGACCGAGCTCGAGGTCCGCGCCTCCACCGGGCTCCCCTCGGCGCGCCAGCGCTTCGCCCGCGTCCCGGTCGAGGCCGGCACCGGACGGTACGGCTCCGCCCGGATGCCCGCGGTCCACGAGGACCTCACCGTGGTGCCCGGCGCCGTACCGCTCCTCGCCGGCACCGGGATGCGCTCCGTCGTCACCGTCCCCCTCAAGGTGGAAGGGCGGCTGACCGGTTCGCTGGGCGTGGCCGCCGAGGCGGCCGGCCGCTACAGCAACGAGGAGGCGCTGCGCCTGCAGTTCGCGGCCGACCGGATCGCCCTGGCCGTGGAACGGGCCCGCCTCACCGAGCTGGAGCGGCTCCGCCGCGGCTCGCTCTCCTTCCTCGTCGAGGCCTCCGACCTGCTCGCGGGCACCCTCGACCGGGACCAGACCCTCGCGCTGATGGCCCAGATGACGGTCCCGACCCTCGCCACCTGGTGCGCCGTCTACACGGTCGGCGACCAGTCCGCCGAACCCGAGCTCTCCTACGTGCTCCACGAGGACGAGGACCGCATCGACGGCCTGAAGACCCTGCTGGGCAAGGTCGCCCCGCCCGATCCGGTGCCCACCCCCGGCGCCCGGGTGTGGACGGCCCCCAGCGACGCCGCGCACTCCTCCGCGCTCCGCAGTTCTCTGCGGAACGTCGGCCTCGGTGACGATTCGGGTGCCACGCACGGCCCCGGCCCCTCTCTCGCCACGGCCTCCGCGGTGGGCGGCGAGACGGTGGTGCTGCCGCTGGTCGCCCGCAACCGCGTGATCGGCATGCTCACCCTCGGAAAACCCTCCGACGAGCACTTCCGCCAGGAGATCCTCGAACTGGCCGAGGATCTGTCCCGCCGGGCCGCGCTCGCGCTGGACAACTCCCGGCTGTACTCCGAGCGCACGGCCATCAGCCAGTCCCTCCAGCGCAGTCTGCTCCCGCCGGAGCTGCCCGATGTCCCGGGCGTGGAGGTGGAGGTGATCTACCGTGCGGCCGGGGAGGGCAACGAGGTCGGCGGGGACTTCTACGACCTCTTCCCGATCCGGGACGGCGCCTACGGCTTCGCCATCGGCGACGTCTGCGGCACCGGCCCGGAGGCCGCCGCCGTCACCGGCCTCGCGCGGCACGCCCTGCGGCTGCTCGCCCGTGAGGGCTTCGGCGGCCCCGCCGTGCTGGAGCGGCTCAACGCCGCCATCCTGGACGAGGGCGCCCGGAGCCGCTTCCTCACCCTGCTCTACGGCGAGTTGTGGCCCCAGGAGGACGGCAGCGCGCTGCTCAAGGTCGTCTGTGCGGGCCATCCGCAGCCCCTGCGGCTGCGGCAGGACGGAACGGTGGAGACCGCCGCGGAGCCCCAGCCGCTGCTCGGCGTGATGGACGATCTCGAACTGCACGAGGAAACCGTCACCTTGTCCCCCGGCGACGTCCTGCTCTGCGTGACGGACGGCGTGACGGAGCGCCGCGAAGGCCTCCGCATGCTCGGCGACGACGGCCTGGCCGCCGTCCTGGCGACCTGCACGGGGCTGACGGCGGGCGCGGTCGCCGCCCGCGTGCTCCGTGCCGTCGAGCGCTTCGCCGCCGAGCCGGCGTCGGACGACATGGCCATCCTGGCCCTCCGCGTCCCGGAGCCGCGAGCCGAACCCGGCTCCGGCTGACCGGCCCGGCCGTTCCGGGTTCCCCGGACAGCACGAAGGCCCCCGCCATGTGACGGGGGCCTGCGCTGTTCGAGCCCCAATACGGAATCGAACCGTAGACCTTCTCCTTACCATGGAGACGCTCTGCCGACTGAGCTATTGGGGCGCGTCGACGGAGTCGATCATACCCGAGCGCGGGAGTGCGTCCGACCACTCCCCCGGGGACGCGGCAGCGAACCCAGCAGGCCGCCCAGCGCGTTGCAGGCGGACACCACCCGCTGCAACTCACGCCGGCCCAGCTGGGCCCCGGCCGGCAGGGCCAGACAGGCATCGGCGGCCCGGTCCGTCTCCGGGAGCGGGCCCCGGACGGAACCCTCCTCGCGGAAGTCCCGCGTCCGGTGGACGGGGGTCGGCACGGGCACCCGGCAGGGTATGCCCTTGCCTCGCAGCAGCAAGGCGAACGCGTCCCGGTCGGGCCGGCCGTTGCCAGGTACCCGGACGACGTACTGGTGGTAGGTGTGCCCGGCACCGGGAAGCACCCGTGGCGTCTCCACCCCCTTGAGACGCGCCGTCAGATAGGCGGCGTTCGCCTGCCGGCGCAACGTGTCCGCCGCAGGGCTCTCGTCTTCCTCCTGGTCGAGCAGGAGCAGGCCGTGGCGCCGGGCCACCTCCCCGAGGCGGGCCAGATCAGCACGGTGCCCGAACCGGTGGACGGGCACGATGGCGGCCGTACGGGCGGTGACGGCGCCCGCCGCCTCGTCCGGTGAGAGACAGTAGGTGTCGGCGCCGATGTCCGCGAACACCGCTGTGGCACCGGACGACCGGACGGCCTCCGCCACCTCGGCCGCGACGAACGACGGCACGATCACCTCGTCACCGAGGCCGATGCCGGAACCGGTCAGAGCCCGCTCAAGTCTCTCCGCAACACGTCCCATGCGCACGATGGTGCGGGGCGGAGGTGAATTCCCGGTGACCCGGAGCAC
>NZ_JAATEN010000010.1 GCF_012034935.1 Streptomyces zingiberis | reverse complement strand
GCGGCCGAGGCGGTCGCGGCGCAGGAGCACCGTCGCGTCGGGGTTCGAGGTCTCGATGAGGCGGCCGGCGCGGTCGTAGGTGTAGTGGGTGACGGCTCCGGCGGCGTCCTTGGAGGTGATGCGGCCCAGGGCGTCGTGGGTGAAGCGGATCGTCTGGCCGAGGGCGTTGGTGCGGGAGGCCAGGCGGCCGGCCGGGTCGTAGGTGTAGGTGAGGGTGCGGCCGTCGAAGTCGGTCTCCGACCGGAGGCGGCCGGCCGCGTCGTAGTCGTAGGTCCAGGTCAGGCCCTGGGGGTTGGTGACGGTGCGCAGGAGCAGGTCCGGGCCGTGATCGAAGGTGTAGCGGGCGCCGTCCGGGCCCCTCTGCGCGGACAGCAGGTCGAAGTGCGTGTACTCGTACTCGGTGACGGCGCCCATCGCGTCCGTGTACGCGGTGCAGTTGCCCTCCCCGTCATACGCCCAGGACTCCTCCGCGCCGTCCGGTCCCGTGCGGCGGAGCAGCTTGCCCTCGACCGACCACACCAGACGCGTCACCCCACCCACCGGATCCATCACGGACACCACCCGGCCGAAAGCGTCCCGCTCGTAGCGCGTCGCACCACCGAGGGGGTCGGTGACGGTGCGGAGGCGCCCGGCCTCGTCGCAGTGGAGGGTGGTGGTGTGGCCGAGGGCGTCGGTGACCGCCGTGGGGTGGCCGCGGCCGTCATAGCTGTAGTGGGTGGTGGCGCCGGAGGGGTCGGTGAGGGTGAGGCGGTTGCCCGACGCGTCATAGGTCTGCTGCCAGGTGGCGCCGCCTGGGTGGGTGACGGTGGTGGGCAGGCCCAGGTCGTTGTAGGTGGCCGTGGACGTGGTGCCGTCGGGGTGATGGACGGCGGTGAGGTGACCCGCCTCGTCGTGGTGGAAGGCCGTGGTGTGGCCGAGGGGATCGGTGCGGGAGGCGACGCGGTCGCGCTCGTCGTACGTGGTGCGGGTGACGGCGCCGGTGGGGTCGGTCTCGGCGAGGATGTTGCGGCGCGCGTCGATGAGGTAGCGGGTGGTGTGGCCCTGGGCGGTGGTGACGGTGGTGGTGCGGTGGCCCGTCGCCGGGTCGGGGTCGGTGTAGGCGATGCGGAGGGCGAGGTGGCCTTCGGTGCCACCCTCGGCGACACAGCGGTGGCGGTCGTCGTAGACGTAGTCGTAGCGGCGGTCGTTGGTGTCCGTCCACGCGGTGACGCGGTGGTCGGCGTCGTACGCGAAGCGGAGGGGGAGGCCGGAGGAGCCGGTGACCTCGGTGAGGTCGCCGTCGGTGTAGCCGTAGCGGACCAGCTCCAGGTCCGTGCCGTCCTCGGCGGCGCCCGCCAGGTGAAGGGCGGTGATCCGGCCCTCGGCGGTGGTGAACCTCAGGCGGGGGCCGGCGCCGTGGGCGATGGCGGCCGGAGCGCCGTCCTCGGTGTACTCGAAGGTGAGGCTGTGACCGTTGCGGTCGGTGATCTCCGCGAGGCGGGCCTCGCCGTCGCCGCCCGGGGGCACGCCCTCCGGTCCGGTGAAGTGACGGACGAGGCCGGTGGCCGGGTCGGTGACGGTGTAGTCGCCCTCGGGGGTACGGGCCAGGGGGCGGCGCGGGCCGGCCGCGGGGAGGACCGGCTCGCCGGGCGCCGGGTGCGGGTAGGCCGGCAGCAGGCCGTCCTCCGCGACGAGGACGACGCCCTCCGCGTCGATCTCCAGCCGCTGGTCGGCGGTGGAGGACCAGGACGGGCCGAACCAGCGTCCGGCGGTGTAGCCGGACTCGGCGCGCCGGGTGAAGACCAGCGGCAGCGCGCCGGGCAGCGCCACGTCCGTCTGCGGCAGGAACATCCTGCCGGTGGCGAGGTCCACCGGGTCGGTGCCCTTGCAGGTCTTGTCGCAGTCGGGGGTGGAGTGCTCGCGGTGCCCGTCCCGGTCGAGGAGGGAGCGGCCAGGTTTCGCGCCCTCCCGGGCCGCGCTCAGCCCCTTCTTCGCCGAGCCGAGACCGCGGGTGCCGAGGAGTTCGGGGAGGAGACGGCCGGTGCCCTCGGCCGGGTCCCGGGAGAAGTCGTTCCACATCGACGTCACCGCCGCGCCCGGGTCGTTGACCGTGCGGAGCAGGCCGGCCGTGGTCGAGTTGAGGTTGGTGACGTACTCGGCGGGGTGGGTGGCGTTGTACGGGTGGACGGGGTTGACGGCGTGGGCGAAGTCGAGCAGCCCGGCGGTGCCCTTGAGGACACCGCCGAGGAAATGCGAGGAATTGAGCCGCATGCCGACGACGCCGTCCTGCACCTGCTCGGCGTAGGACGGGGCGGCCGGGGCCTCGTCCCGCGCGGCACCGACGGAGGTGGCGGCGGCGCGCCGCGCGGTGTCCCGCTGGCGCCGCGCCTCCGCCAGCAGTTCCTCGGCGGCCTCGCGCTCCGTCGCGCCGGGATCGGTGAACGCGCCGGGTTTCTCCGGGAGTGACGCCGGGTCCCGGCGCTCCGCCGGGCCCGCGTTGTACGCCTCGACGGCCGCGTTGTACGCGTCGATCCGGCCGGCGTGCGCGGTGCGGGCCTCCGCCGTGAGCCGCTGCCCGCGCCGGTACTTCTCAATCGCCAGTTCGGCCTGGCCCTGGGCCCACTCCACCGTGACCGCGAAGTCCTCCAGCGCCTCGGCGGCCTTCTCGCAGGCGTCGGCGGCGGTGAACCAGCGCTTCGGCTCGCCCGCGAGCTTCCCGGCGAACGCCTCGGCCGCCTCGCCCTTCAGCGTGCTCGGGTCGACGGCCTTCAGGCCCTTGCCGACGCTCTCGAACGCCGTGCGGAAATCGGTGAGGTGGGCGGCGGTGGAGCGCAGCTTGGCGGGGCTGCCGTGGATGAGCTTCTTCGGCTCCTCGCTCTGGCCGAGCCGCAGCTCGTCCACGCCGGCGCCGAGGGCGTTGGCGGCCGAGTCGGAGGTGTCGCGGACCCAGCGGGCGCCGCCCCGCCAGCCGAGGTCGTCCAGCCGGTCCGCCGTCCAGTCGCCGGCGTCGTCGATGGCCTCGCCGACGTCCTCGGCGCGGTCCTCGACCCACTGTTCGACCTCGTCCGGGATGAAGTCCCCGATACCGGCCATCAGCCGTCACCCCCGCCGGGGTGGTCCGGGCCGCCGGCGCCCCGCTGCCCGGGGTGCTCGCCGTCCCCGGCGCGTTCGGCCCTGCCGGCGCGCTCCTCGGGAGACGGGCCGAAGACCTCGTCGACGCCCTGCCGGTAGGTGGTGTCGTCCAGGCCGATGAGGTCTCTGATCGCGGAGGTGCCCTCGCCGCCGGCGCCTTCGGTGGCCACGGAGCGGCCGGTGTCGAGCCAGGTCTGCCGCATGTCCTCGCCGGCCTGGCGGAAGGAATCGGCACTGTAGTCGGGGGCGTCCGGGGTGACAATGTCCAGCCAGCCCTGTTGGCCGAGTTCCTCCTCGGTGGCGTGCGGGTTGCCGGTGGCCAGGACGGCGTTGGCGGTCACCTTGAAGGTGGTGCCCCAGTAGGCGTCCTCCTCGTGGAGCAGGCCGGCGGCGAGGCCGAGCCGGGCGGCCAGTTCGTTGGCGTCCTGGACGAGGGCGCGCACGCCCCACTCCCACCGGTCGCAGAACTGTTCGAAGGGGTCGGCCAGTTCGGCGCCGCCCGCCTCCATCGGGGCCAGCGCCAGCTCGGCGAAACCGCTGCCCTGGAGGGCGCCGGTGCCGTCACCGACCTCCTTCAGTTCGCCGATCGCGGCGGTCAGGCCCTTGGTGATCAGCTCGACCGCCTGGCGGCTGATGTTCAGGTCACCCTCGCCGCTCATCCGCCCCACCCCTTCCTGCGCGGGCCGGGCACGCCGCCGGCCCACTCCACGGCCGGCGGGGCTCCGGCGGACGGCACGCCCGCCGTGGCGGCGCCACCCGTCGGGGCGTCACCCGGCCGGGCGTCCACGGCGACGGCCTCGGGGACGATGCCGCGGACCGGGGGCAGCAGCATCGCGCCGTCCTCCTCCGCCACGTCGATCGCGACCCCGGTGGGGCCGTCGGACCCCGGGACCAGGACATCCAGCACGCGCGCTCCGAGGACGGACGCGTACTCCCAGGGGCCTCCGGGCCCCCCGGGCTGCCGCCGTTCGCCCGGCATCGGGCCGCGCGCCAGCGCGAACCGGGCCAGCTGCGGCTCACCGGTGAAGGCGTAGATCCAGCGGATGCCGCCGAGACGGCCCGTCATGCAGCGGCCGCCGCTCAGCGGCAGCAGCACCACCGTCCGCCGGAACTCCCCCACCATGGCGGCCGGTTGACCGCTTCCCGCGCGGACCGCGGCGATGCGCCCGGCCAGGTCCGGTGGTTCCGGTAAGCCCGGCAGGGCCGGCAGCCCCGGCTGATCCGGCACGACCCCCGGCAGGTCTCCCGGACGCGGCGGGCCGGACAGCCCGCGCGGCTCCGGTGCGTCCGGTGTGTTCGGTGTGTCCGGCAGGTCCGGCACGTCCGGCACAGCCCCTCCCCCGTGATCGCCGGTGAGTCCCCCGCGAGCCCCCGCCGGTGCGCGGGCTCCCGTGATCGGCGGTGCTTCTCCGTCAGCTCCCGCTCACCGTCGGTACGTTAACGGGTCGGGCCGACAGCGGGGGACCCGGCCTTCCCGGCTGTGGACAACCGGGAGCCGGAGCCCGTGGCGAGGCCCCCGGACGCAGGGCGGACACGGTGCAGGGACAAGGCGGAGGCACGGGGCGGAGCGCGGTACAGAGGCAAGACGGACGCACGGGCGGGCGCACCACCGGTGGCCTCCCGAGCGCGGCCCGTACCACCGGGCCGCGGGTGCCACCGTCGGCACCCGCGGCATGGGCAGCACCGGAGGTGGGCCCCGGCGGCCCGGCCCGGCGCCCCTACCTCCGCCCGGCGGTGTCGGCGGATTCCACGGTGACGACCGCCGGGTCCCGCGGCGGGCGGGCGCGGCGGACGGCGAGGGAGAGCCCTGCGGCGGCCACGCAGGCGGCGCCGAGCGTGACCCAGACCGGGTCGTAGGAGCCGAAGGTGTCGCGGGCGACCCCGCCGAGGGAGGCGGCCAGCGCCGCCCCGACCTGGTGGGCGACGCTCGTCCAGCCGAAGACGATCGCGCTGTCCTCGCCGTAGAACTCGCGGCACAGGGCGATGACGGGCGGGACGGTGGCCAGGTCGAGCAGGCCGAAGAGCGCCACGAAGACCATCATGGACGGGTTGACGGACGAGGCCATCAGCAGCGGCAGGCTCGCCAGCAGGGCGCCCCGGAGGACGAAGTAGACGGCGAGCAGCCGGCGCGGGTCCACGCGGTCGGTGAGCCAGCCCGAGGCCACGGTCCCGGCGACGTTGAACACCCCGATGAGGGCGAGCAGGGTGGACGCGGTGGTCACGGGCATGCCGTGGTCGTGGGCGGCCGGCGCGAAGTGGGTCCACATGATGCCGTTGGTGGTGGCACCGCAGATCGCGAAGAGGCCGGCGAGCAGCCAGAACGGGAAGGTCCGCGCGGCCTGGAGGAGCACGGCGACGGTACGGCGGGCCGCGCCGGGCACCGGGGGCGGCTTGGGGACGAAGGTGTCACCGCCGTAGGGGCGCTGCCCCACGTCGGCGGGGTGGTCCCGCAGCACCAGCAGGATCAGCGGCGCCACGGCCAGCGCGGCCAGCGCGAGGGTGAACAGCGCGGGGCGCCAGTCGTGGCGGTCGATGATCCAGGAGAGCCCCGGCAGGAAGACCATCTGCCCGAGCACACTGCCGGAGGAGAGGATTCCGGTGACCAGGCCACGGCGCTGGACGAACCAGCGGTTGGTGACGAGCGCGCCGAAGGTCATGGAGAGGGAGCCGGTGCCGAGGCCGACCAGGAAGCCCCAGAAGAGGGTGAACTGCCAGGCGGCGGTCATCACCGTGGTGAGCAGGGCGCCACCGGCGACGGCCGCCAGCGCGGCGGCGACGACGCGGCGGATGCCGAAACGGTCCATCAGGGAGGCCGCGAAGGGGGCGGTGAGCCCGTAGAGGACCATGTTCACCGAGGCGGCGAAGCCGATCTCCCCCCGGGACCAGTGGAATTCGTGGTGCAGCGGTGCCTGGAGGATGCCGGGCATCGTGGAGAAGGCGCCCGCGGCGACGATCGCCAGCCCGCTGACGGCCGCCACCCACCAGGCGCGGCGCCCCGGGGCGGTACGAGGGTGTCCGGTCGTGGTGGTCGTGGAGTCCATACGTGTCATCTTTCGCGCGGTGAGGTGTCCATACCACTGGATTCGGAACACGGGGAGGAAATGCGCGGCGGAGGACGGACGCGCTCCACCCGTGCGGCGGGGCGGTCCCGGCCTGCCGCACCGCCGGCGCGCCCCCCGGCCGCCCCGACGCGGGGACGTGTGGCCGCCCGAACGCGCGGACGACCCGCGGAACGGGCCGCCGCCCGGCGAGGGTTCCGCACGGGGCCACGGCGCGCCCATGGGTCCGCGGGACGGCCGGGCGGGACGGGCGGACGAATCACCGCTCGCCCGCCGCCCGGCCCCCGGAGCTGCCGGGGAACCGGGCCGGCGGCGAACGTGCGGCGGCCGTTCCACCCGGTCAGCCGGCGGGGCCGTCCGGGGTGCGGGGCGTGAGGGGGCCGATCCGGTAGAGGACCTCCTCGTGGTGGCCGCCGGGCCCGGCCGGGTCCCCATGGTCCCCGCCGTCGGGGAAGAGGTCGGCGGGGAAGAGGACGCTGGTGGCCACCTCGGCCTTGTACCGTTTCGCGCACTTCTTCAGCACCATGATGATGGACTTGTTCGTCGCGGAGACGGTGGCCTCGATGTAGCGGGCCCCCTTCTCCACGGCCCGGTCGGCGGCGCGCTCGAAGAGCTGCACACCGAGCATCGGGATGCCGTGCCGCGGCTTGGCGGCCTCCTGCCACACCAGGTAGGTGTCCGGCGCGTCCGGGCGGAAGTAGCCGGTGAGGAAGGCGACGACCTCGTCGTCCACGGTGGCGACCAGCGAGGTCTCGGCGAAGTCCCGGCACCACAAGGCGTAGTGGTACGGGCTGTTGGTGTCCAGTTCGTCGGTCTGTTCGGCCATCCGCCAGAGGGCGGGGGCGTCCTCGATCCGCGGGGTGCGGTACCGGGGCCGCACCCGGGCGCGTTCGGCCGGCGGGCTGGCGGTGGTCATGCGGTGCTCCCCTCCGTCACGAGCGGGTAGACGCCGTTCTCGTCGTGGTCCTCGCGGCCGGTGACCGGCGGGTTGAAGACGCAGACGAAGCGCGAGTCGGTCCGGGCCCGGAGCGTGTGCTTCTCGTGACCGTCGAGGAGGTACATCGTCCCGGGCGTGATCAGGTGCTTCTCGCCCGTCTCGTCGTTGGTCAGCTCGGTCTCGCCCTCCACGCACAGGACGGCCTCGATGTGGTTGGCGTACCACATGGAGGTCTCGGTGCCCGCGTAGACGGTGGTCTCGTGCAGGGAGAAACCGACGCCCTCCTTGGCCAGGATGATGCGTTTGCTCTCCCAGGTGCCGGAACGGGACCTGATGTGGCGGTCGGTGTTCTCGATGTCCTCGAAGGAACGGACGATCACGGAGCGTGCTCCTCTCGCTGGGATGGCGTCGGGATCCGGTGATTCCCGGTGTAATTCCGGTGTGATTCGGCGGGTTTCCGGTGCCGTTCCGGCGGGTTCTCCCCGGGGCTCGGTGCGGCGGCGCCGGCGTACGGCTGCCGGCGAACGGCGGGCTCAGGCGCTCAGGCCGCCCGCTCCCCGGCGAGCTGGGCGAGGGCGAAGTCGGTGAAGGTGTCGACGGTCTCGAAGTCGTCGGCCTCGAGTTCCTCCGGGTCCACCTCCAGGCCCAGGGAGTCCTCCAGGTGCATCAGCGTCTCCAGCATCGTGGTGGAGTCCAGGTGCAGGTCGTCGAAGAGCCGGGTCTCCCCGGTGAGTCCGGTGACCTTCCGGTCCAGCACCTCGCTGAGGGCGCTCTCCAGGGCGGCGGTCACGTCGGCGCGGCTCATACTCATGGTGGTTCGTCCCTCCGTCGGTTCGTTCAGCTGTGCGCGGCGTCGTGGATCAGTGCGGTCAAGGCCCGCCGGTCGGTCTTCCCGTTGGTGTTGACGGGCAGTTCGGGAACGGGGACGCAGCGGCGGGGGATCTTGTACTCCTCGATCAGGCCCCGCATCCGGTCCAGCACCTCGGACGGGGCCAGGTCGCCCACCACGGCCAGGACGGCGGTACCGCCGTTCTCCGGTCCGGGCGGCAGGACGGCGGCCGAGGCGACGCCCTCCACGCGGCGCGCCGCCGCCTCGACCTCGGTGGCGCTGACGCGGAAGCCGCGCTCCTTGTAGAGGTCGTCCCGGCGGCCGGAGAAGTAGAGGTACCCGTCCTCGTCCAGCCGGCCGTAGTCGCCGGTCCGCAGTTCCGGGAAGAGGCCCTCGCGCAGGTGGAAGCGTTCGGCGGTGAGCTCCGGGCGGCGCCAGTAGCCCGCCATGACGTGGGGGCCGCGGACGACGAACTGGCCGATCTCGCCCGGGCCCAGCCGCGCGCCGTCGTCCCCGATGGTGAAGACCTCGGTGCCGGGCAGCGCCGTGCCGGAGGAACCGGGGCGGCGCAGGTCCCCGTCGGGCGGCATGATCGTGGCCCGCTTGCACTCGGTGAGGCCGTACATGAGCTGGACGGAGAGGGTGGGCATCGCCTCGCGGAGCGTCGCGATGGTGGTGTCGGCCAGGGCCGCTCCGGTGTTGGTGAGCAGCCGGAGGCGGGGCCGGTTCCGGGCCCGGCGCACCAGCCAGGCCAGCCGGTCGGAGACCGAGGGCACCGAGGCCAGCACCGTCGCTCCGCTGGTCTCCAGGGAGCGGAGCAGCGGCGGACCGGTCTCGGCGACGCTGCCGGCCCTGAGCCGGGCGCCGGCCAGGAAGGTCAGGAACACCTGGTAGAGGCCGTAGTCGAAGGAGAGCGGCAGGGGGCTGTAGACGACGTCGTCGGCGCGGTAGGCCAGGCGGTCCTGGATCGCGTGGACGGCGAAGAGCATCTGCTGGTGGGTGCAGACGACGGCCTTCGGCAGCGATGTGGTGCCCGAGGTGTAGATCAGGCAGACGGCGTCCACCGCGAGCGGTGCGGGCAGGGACGGCCCCGCGCCCTCGCGCGGCCCGGGCGCCTCGCGCACCTCACGGGAGCCGAGCACCCGCACGCCGTGGGCGGTTGCCGTGGCGGACACGCCGGGGTCGTCCGTCACCAGCACCGCGGGCTCGCAGTCGGTCAGCACGTGCTCCAGCGGGCGCTCCCGCACCTGTTCGTGGAGGACGCTGAACATGGCGCCGGCGCGCGAGGCGGCGTGCACCGCCACCGTCACGGTGATCGCGTCCGGACTGGAGATCACCACGCGGTCGCCGCGGCGCACCCCCGCCGTGCGCAGCAGGTGGGCCGCGTTCCGGGAGGCCGTCGCGAGCGCGCCGTAGGTGACGGAGTCCGTCGCCGTCTCCAGCGCCGTGCGGCCGGGGGTGGCCTCGGCGGCCTCGTCGAGCAGGCTGTGGAGCAGCCGGGGCGCCGTCACCGCGCACCTCCCGCAGGTGCGGCGGCGCTCGGGGTCCCCGCGCGCCGGTCCCCGGTCTTCCGCGCGCCGCCGGTGGCGGCGGGACCCGGGCTCCGCCGGGGCTTCGGCGCGACCGTGACCGCGGTGGCCGTGCAGACGGTGACGGGTTCGTCGAGGACGTGCGCGGCGCTGGGGGAGTCGCCGGACGCCGTGATGACCTTGCGGGCCTCCAGGGCGACGAAGCGGCGCAGCTTGGTGCGGCGGGTCAGCCGGGCGGTGGCCTCGATGTAGTCGCCGGGACGCACCGGCGCGGTGAAGGTGACGTCCGAGTACTCGGCGAGGAGTCCTTCGTCGCCGTCGGCACGGATGGTGATCTCCGTGACGAGGTCGCCGAAGAGGCGCAGGATGCGTGCGCCGTCGACCAGGCCGCCGCCGTAGTGGGCGTCCTCCTGGCCGATCCGTACCCGCAGCCGGGCGGTGCAGGCGGGGTCAGTGTTGTCCGTAGAGGCGGTGTTGTCCGTGGGATCGGTGGGGCCGTGTTCGTCACGGTCTTCGCGGTCGTCGTGGATGGCCGTGGCCATGGGGCTGTTCTCCTTCCGGTGGCTCGTGGGCCGGCCGGACCGGCCGGACGGGCCGGGGCGCCAGGGCCGGCCGGGCCGGCTGCTCGTGGGCGGGTCCTGTTCCGTCGTCAGGGCGACGGCCGCGACCACGTCCCCTTTGTGGGTGATGGAGACCCGGACCGAGACCTCCCGGCCGATCTCCGCGGCTTCGGCTCTCAGTTCGACGTGGGGCGACCCGTCGGGAGCGCGGTCGACGAGGATGTCGCGTGGCGCGACGCCCTGGAACAACCCCCGGCCGAGCGCCTTCAGCACCGCTTCCTTGGCGGCGAACCGGCCGGCGAGGTATTCGAGGCGCCGCGCGCCGCTCAGCCCACGGGCGCGGGCGAGTTCCTCGGGGGCGTAGCAGTGGCGGAGGAACCACGGGCGGCGGAGGAGCCCCGCCAGTTCGCTCCGGTCCAGGACGTCCAGGCCCACGCCGGCCGGACGGGGCCGGGGCGTCACGGTGTTTCGTCGAGCGGCGCCAGGCGCTGGGGGGCCAGCAGGTCCTCGGGGGTGTCGCGTTCCCGCACGAGGAGCGGGCGGCCCCGGTGGACGAGGATCTCCGCGGGGTACCCGTGGCTGAGGAAGAGCCCGGGTGAGGCGGTGGGCCCGTAGGCGCCGGAGCGTTCGATACCCAGCAGGTCCCCGGGGCGTACCTCCGGCAGCTTCGCCTTCTTCACGACGGTGTCGTTCGGCGTGCAGAGCGGGCCGGTCACCGTATAGGTGCCGTCCGGCGGGGCGCCGGGGCGGTCCAGATTCCGGATCGGGAAATTCCGCTTGACGAAGCTCCCGATGCCCACGGCCGCCATGTGGTGATTGGTACCGCCGTCCGCGATGACGAACGTTTCCCCCATGGATTCCTTCACATACAGGGCGCGGGTGACATAGGTGCCCGCGTCCGCCGTGAGGAAGCGGCCGAGTTCCATGATGACGCGGCATTCCGGATGGCGGTCCCGGAATCCCGCGACGGGGTCGCGCATTCCGTCCCCGAGCCCGGCGATGTCGATACCCGATTCATTCTCGAAGTAGGCCACTCCCAGGCCGCCCCCGAAATCCACCGTGCGCAGCGGCACACCGAGGTCCTTGGCGAGGTGTTCCGCCATGGCGAGGATGCGCGCGGTATTGTCCACGACATCCTGATGGTTGAGGAACCGGGTCCCCATGTAGGCGTGGAAACCCTTCACCTCGATGTGCCGGAGCGCGCCGAGCTCGTCCCCGGCCGCTCGCACCACGTCCTCGTCCATCCCGAACTGGCGCGGCTTCCCGCCCATCGACAGCCCGGACCCCTTGCTGGTGAAGCCGGGGTTGACCCGCAGGAGGACCGGGACGGGCCCCGCGCCGGCCGCCGCGGCCACCTCGTCGAGCAGCCGTACCTCCGGCAGGGACTCGCACACGACGGCGTGGATCCCCGTGGCCACGCAGGCCGACAGATCGGCCTCGGTCTTTCCCGGGCCGAGAAAGATGATGTCGTCCGGATCGATTCCGGCGCGCAGCGCCGTCATGAGTTCGACGGCCGAGGAGACCTCGGCACCGGCGCCCTGCCGGCCCAGGAAGGAGCAGACGCTGATGTTGGGGTTCGCCTTCAAGGAGAAGAGGATGTCCACCCCGGACGGCAGGACCTCGTCGAGCCCGTGGAACGTATCCGCCAGCACCTGCGAGTCGTAGACGAAGAAGGGCGTGCCGTATTTCTCGGCGATATCCCCGACCGGGACCCCCTGAATTTCGGTCGATGACTTCGACAACTGAACCTCCCCGTTACCGTCACCGTCATCGGATTCGGATACCCAGAAGGTAGGTGACCGGAGAGGGGAAGGGCGAACGGCACCCGGCGGAACGAGCCATCCTCGGGATTCGGGAGATGGGGAGGACCGAGGTCGTGTGCCCGCCCCTTTTCGCCGGCACACCCCGGCGGCCGGACACCGTGACGCACATCACAGATCAACTGCCCGTAATGGCGCGATCCCCTGCCGTGATCATGGATGGCGGGTACCGGCCGCACCTCCTCCACCCCTCGCCCCACCATGACCGGAAGTGATACCCCGGCCGGGTCAGGACAAGATCTCTTGGCCTGCGGAGCGGCACCGCGGGAAACCAGCCGTGCGCGCACGCGCGAGGTGGGCCACCCCGGACGCGGCGCGGCCAGGCGCGCCGGAGAGGGCCGGAAGCGCCGGGGCACCAGCCGGAAAGGCCCGGCCGGTCCGGCCGGGCCTTCCGCTCACCGCCGCATCCGCGCCACGTCCGCCGCGCACCGGCCGCCGGCCCCCGGCCTCGGCCCGGCCCGGCGCCCCCGGCCCGAGCCGGGGCGGGCGGCGGCCGGTCGCGGTGGTCAGCCGCCGGACCCGTCCGTCATCCCGTAGGCGTCCGCGATCAGTTCGTAGGAGCGGACGCGCTCCCGGGCGCCGTGCACGTTCGCGGTGATGATCAGCTCGTCGGCGCCGGTGCGCTTCGCCAGGCCGTCCAGCCCTTCGCGGACCGCGTCCGGCGTCCCGTGGACGATGTTGCCGAGCCAGCCCTCGACGAAGTCCCGCTCCCGGGCGCTCCACGGATACGCCTCGGCCTCCTCCGGCGTGGGGACGAGTCCGGGCACTCCGGTACGGAGCCGGAGCATGCCGAGGGCGCCGGTCATCACCTGGCGGCGGGCCTCCCGCTCGTCCTCCGCGGCGAACGCCGCGACGCCGATCGCCGCGTACGGCGCGTCGAGGACGTCGGACGGGCGGAAGCTGTGCCGGTACAGCTCCAGCGCGGGGAGCGTGTTGGCGGCGGAGAAGTGGTGGGCGAAGGAGAACGGCAGCCCCAGTTCACCGGCGAGCTGGGCGCTGAAGCCGCTGGAGCCGAGGAGCCACACCGACGGCCGCCCGGGGTGCTCCGCACCACCGCCGGCCGTGGCCTGGACGGGGCCGGGCACGGCGTGGATACGGCTGTACGGGTGGCCGTCGGGGAACGTGTCGTCCAGGAAGCGGATGAGTTCCGCGAGCTGGCGGGGGAACTCGTCGGCGCCTTCGTGCAGCCGTTCGGTGCGGCGCAGCGCGGCGGCGGTGGCGCCGTCGGTGCCGGGGGCCCGGCCGAGGCCGAGGTCGACCCGGCCCGGGGCGAGGGCTTCGAGGGTGCCGAACTGCTCGGCGACCACCAGCGGGGCGTGGTTGGGCAGCATCACCCCACCGGAGCCGAGGCGGATGCGCTCGGTGTGCGCGGCGAGGTGGGCGAGGATGACGGCCGGCGAGGAGCTGGCGATACCGGGCATGGAGTGGTGCTCGGCGACCCAGAACCGGTGGTACCCGCGGCGTTCGGCGACGCGGGCCAGCTCGGCGCTCGTGCGCAGGGCCTCCCGCGCGGTGGTGCCGCTGCCGACGGTCGCGAGATCGAGTACGGAGAGCGGGACCGGGGCGGTCCCGCTCGCCGTGCCGCGGATGGTGTCGTGCTCGGTGGCCATGCGGCCTGCCTCCCTGACGGTGGTGCGGTGCTGGGTGGTGCTGCGCTGCGGTGCCGGGTGCTGCTGTGCTGTCTCGTGTGTTGTCTCGTGTGCTGTCTCGGTGTGGTGCCGCCGCCTGACGTACCGGTGCCAAGGTGCGGACCGGACCGCGCCGCCCTGCGGCCACGCGCCTTCACCGCGGCGGAGAAGGATAACCGGAGAGAGCGTCCGCTTATTCCCGCTCGCACCGGACCGGATCCGGCGCGCCCCCTGGCCCGCCCCGGCGCGGGCCCGTCGCGCGCCGGATCTCGCCCCCGGACAGCCCGCCAGAGCGCTTATCGCATAAATGGGCGAAGGAGACATCAAGCGGGAAATGAAGCCAAAGGCTGAACAATACGGGGAATCGCCCCGTGTTCTCCCCTAGATTGATCCCGCGGCCGCCGCCTCCGGGGCAGAGTGCCTCCGGCGACTCCGCGGCGGCTCGGGGGAGTTCTCATGCGGACGTCACCGCGTACATCTCTGGGCGCATCACCGCGTACCTCGCGTCCTTCGGCACATCCCGCGCGGCGTTCCCCGTCGCGCCCGTCGCTGTGGAAGGCCGCGGCCGTCACCACCACGGCCCTGACCATGGCCGCCGTACCGGCCACCGGAGCGGGACACGCCGCCGGTGGCCCGGCCGCCCTCGGGGCCGGGCAGCGGACCTTCACCTCGACGGCCGGCACGGGCGGCGAGCGGACCACCCTGCGGGTCACCCTGGACGAGACGGCCGACGGCTCCTCGCCCGAGCTGACCGCCACCGAGCGGAAGCGGCTCCGCACCCTGCTGAGCGCCCCGCCGGCGAGCGCCGGCGCCCGGCCCGGCACGGCATCGGCCGCCGGGCCGGGCAAAGCGAAGGCACCGGGCGTCCTGCGCTGCAACACCAACCCGAGCTGGAGCGACTCCAACGGCACCCTGAACGCCCGCTTCAACTGCCGCCACAACACGATCAACTGGGGTTACAAGATCTCCGCCCAGGTGAAGTCGATCATCACAAGCTCCGTCAACGAGCGCGGGGTCAACTGGTGGCGCAACGGCAGGCGGATGCCGGCGAACGCGGGGCACGTGGTCGGCAAGGACTACCACTTCCACGGCACCCTCAAGCCCGTCCACCATGATGACGTCGTGCAGTTCCAGGACTACATGACCTTCCGGGTGCGGATCGGCGGGCGGCCCGGCACCGGCTCGATCACCTGGGCGGCCAACGTCCGGGCGAAGCGGTAGCGGCGGGGAGCGGCAGAAGGACGGCGAGCCCGCAGTCAGGCGCGAGGGCCGCGGGCGGGCACGAGGGCCGCGGGCGAGAGGAACGGCGATGGTGGCACGGCGGAGCATCGGCACCGTCCGGAGCTGGGCGGAGTCGGTGCTGCGCGGGCTCGGCCCGCCCGCCGGCCACACGCTGGCGGTCTCGGCGGCACCACCGGAGGAACCCAACCCGCCCGGCTCCGGACGGCCCGGCGGGAGATTCGGGCCCGGCGAGGAGCTCGGGCCGGGCGAGCCCGCCGGGCCGTCGCCCTCCCCCGCGTACCGCTCACATCTGTGGCTGGACGGGGACGCCGGGGGCACGCCCGCCGGTGCGGAACCGGGCGGGCCCGGCGCGGCGCCGCCGGAGCGGGAGGCCGGCGCACCGACGGGCGGCGGGCCGTCCGGTGTGCTCGTCACCCTGGGCTTCGCCGACGGGTCGGCCGTGGGCGTCCGCGTCGACGACGCCCTGGACGACGCGCAGGCCCTCGCCCTGCTCGCCGGGCAGCTCCAGGACGGCGTGGTGGAGGCGGCCGGCGGGGCGCCGCTCCCGCCCTGTCCCGAACCGGGGCACGGCCACCCCGCCGCGGTGGACGTGGTGGACGGCACCGCTTCCTGGGTGTGCCCCACGACCGGCACGGCACGGCCCGTCCTCGGGCCCGAAGCCGGGTGACCGGCCGGCCGGGACGGGCTGGTGGGTGACCGGCGGCCGACCGGGACCCGTCTCTCCGTCCGGACGGGTGACGGGGTCCGCGCGAGGCGCCGGTGAAGTGCCGGCCGCCTCCGCGGGGCCGGTCAGGTCTGGTCGTACGCCACGCCGATCGTCCTGTAGGAGGCCGGGCCCCGCCGAGGGGTCATGACCGTGGCGACCCGCTCGGCGGCTCGGGGCCGGTGATCAGTTCTCCGGCCCCGGCCCATCCCCCGCTCCGGCTCCGGCTCCGGCGAGCGGCCCGGCCGCGTACCGGTCGAACGCCCGCCCGCAGGAAGGGCTCAGCCCGCGGTGAACAGGGCGCCCAGCGCGGGGCGGTTCGGCAGCGGGTGGTCCAGCAGCCGCAGGCCCTCGCGGACGGTGACCTGGTTGGCGGTGAGCACCGGCTTGCCCAGCTCGGCCTCCAGGTCGGCGAGGTATGCCGCGGTGTGCAGGGCGGTGTCCGGCAGCAGCACGGCCTGCGCCTCGGGGTGGTCGCCGGCGCGGGCGAGCTCCAGCACCTCGGCCCGGCCCCAGGTGCCGACCTCGGCGGCGGTGATGATGCCGCTGCCGCGGGTCCCCACCACCTCCGTGCCGAAGCTCATGAGGAAGTCCCGGAACAGCTCGGCCACGTCCTCCGGGTAGGTGGCCGCGATGGCCACGCGTTCGACGCCGAGGTCGCCGATGGCGTGCGCGAAGGCGAAGGAGGTGGACGAGGCGGGCAGCCCGGCCACCCCGGCCAGCTCACGCACCTGCTGCCGCGCGCCCTCGCGGCCGAAGACAAAGCTGGCGCTGGTGCACGCCCAGACGACGGCCTGCGCGCCCAGCGCCTTCAGGTCGGCGACGCGCGCGGCGAGCCGGGAGGCGGAGCCCATCTCCAGCAGGGCGTCGACCCGGTGGGCGTCCTCCCCGATGTCGGTGTGGACGAGCGGCAGCCGGACGGACGGCGCCGGTCCGGCGGGGGCCGTTCCGGCAGCGGCGGCTCCGGTCGCGCTCTCGGGGGTCTCCCCGCCGGTACCGGTGGACCCCGCGCCACCCGCGAGCATGGCCTCCAGCCGCGGGTAGTCGTCCTCCGCCGAGTACCCCGGGTAGAGGAAGCCGACGGTGGGCACCGCGCCGTCCCGCTCGCCTCCGTCCGCCACCGCGGTGGCCGTCGCCGTCCCGTCCGCCGTCGCCGTCCCGCTCACCGTGCGCTCCGCCATGTCGGCCCTTTCTCCGTGTCGTTCACCGTTCCGCCGCGCGGGGCCCCGCTCCGCGCGGTCAGCTCTCCGGGCGGCCACCGCCCGCCGCACCCCCTGCTCCGTTCCTCCGTCTTCCGTCGAGGGCACCTGCTCCGGCCCCTCACAGGGGCGCCGGGCCGGACGGGTCGTCCGGGTAGGGCGGGGCGTCGAGGGCGTCCCCCGGGTCGGTCTCGGCGGAGCCGGCGCCGGGCGGGCCGGCGAACGCCGCCTCCGGCTCCCCGCGCCCGTCCTCGCCGGGCGGCGCCGGGCGGGGCAGCGGGACCTGGTGGGCGGACATCGAGGCGGGCCCGCGCCGGGCCACCGGGTCGAGCAGGGCCTGGTACGGGCCGACCGCCTGCTCCCCGATGCGCCGCAGCGCCGCCCACATCGTGACCTGGTTCGCGGAGAGCACGGGCATCCGCAGCTCCGCCTCCAGCTGCGGGATGACGTCGTACGTGGGCAGGTTGGTGCAGCTGATGAAGAGCGCCTCGGCGCCGTCGGTCACCGCCCGCCGGGCCATCTCCACCACCGACCGGTAGGACACCTTCCAGATGTGGCAGGTCAGCCCGAGGAAGGCGCGGTCGGTGACGGTCACCCCGCCCTCCGCCAGGTAGTCCTCCAGGGACTGGGTGACGGAGGCGGTGTACGGGGTGACCAGGGCGATCCGCCGGGCGCCGATCTCCTCCAGCGCGTCGAGCAGGGCGCCGGAGGTGGTCAGGGCGGGCATCTCCCCGGTCCCCTCCATCGCCGCGCACATCGCGCGCTCCCCGGCGATGCCGGTGACGAAGCTGCCGGAGGTGCAGGCGTAGGCGACCACCTCGGGGCTGACCGCGCACAGCGCCTGCGTGGCCGCCCGGAGGGTCTCGTGCTCACTGACCATCCGGGCCAGGTCGAGGCTCACCTCGACCGGTACGTACGGCGTGCGGGTCAGGTGGAGCGACACCTGATCGGGAACCCAGCGCCAGAGCTCCCGGTCCAGTGCGAAGTCGAACGGTGCCACGACACCCACGCCGCGTTGCGGGCGGGGGCCACCCAGAAAAGAGACGTCCATTCCAAGCCCCAATACGAAACGGAGGGGAGGGCAGCAGGGCAGGGTCGCAAAAAAGAGACCGGAGCCAGGGGAACCAGGGCGAACGAAAGCCGTACACGCCGGGACGCCGGGGACGGAACCACGCAGGTTCGCCCGGGTCGGCATTACCCGTGTTGACGAAGGTAGTTTCCGGTCCCTAGCGTGGTCAATCCCACTTCTGCCGCCGTTTTTCACGGTGGTTCTCCCAGCGAAGCGGAGGCAGGTTTCGAAATGGTTTCCCGCCCATGACCGACAGCACCCTGCTCGTCCTCGGCGGCGAGCCCGCCCCCCGCCTGGACCGGCTCGCCGGCCGTGCCCGCGTGCTCCACGCGCCCGACGCCGGGGCCCTGGCCCGGCTGCTCCCGTCCGCCGACGCCCTGCTCGTCTGGGACTTCACCTCCGACGCCCTGCGCGAGGCCTGGCCCGGCGCGGACGGGGGCCCCCACCCGCGCTGGGTGCACACCGCCAGCGCCGGTGTGGACCGGTTGCTCTTCCCCGCACTGACCTCGTCCGACGCCGTGATCACCAATGCCCGGGGGATCTTCGAGCAGCCCATCGCGGAGTACGTCGCCGGGCTCGTGCTCGCCATGGCGAAGGACTTCCCCGGCACCTGGGAGCTCCAGCGCCGGCGGGAGTGGCGCCACCGGGAGACGATGCGGGTCGCGGGCAGCCGCGCGGTGGTCGTCGGGTCCGGCCCGATCGGCCGGGCCGTCGGCCGCACGCTCGCGGCACTGGGTGTCGTGGTGGATCTCGTCGGGCGCACCGCCCGGGAAAGCGATCCGGAATTCGGGCGGGTGTATGACAACCTTGCCCTCCCGGAGCTCCTCCCGGCGGCCCACTGGGTCATTTCCGCCGCCCCGTTGACGGAAGACACCCGGGGAATGTTCGGGACCGGGACCTTCGCCCTGATGCGTCCCGGTGCCCGGTTCGTGAATGTCGGGCGCGGTCCCTTGGTGGTGGAATCGGAGCTCGCCGAATCATTGGCCGAGGGCCATCTCGCGGGAGCGGCACTCGATGTCTTCGAGGAGGAGCCGCTGGCGCCCGGCAGCCCGCTGTGGGACGCCCCCGGGCTGCTGGTGTCCCCGCACATGAGCGGCGACACGGTGGGGTGGCGGGACGCGCTCGCCGAGCAGTTCATGGACAACTTCGACCGCTGGGTGGCCGGGAAGCCCCTGGAGAACGTGGTCGACAAGGAGCTGGGGTACGTACCGGCGCCGTCCTGAACCGGCGGTGGCGCGCGGGGGCGGCCGTCCGCCACCACCGCCACCCGCCACCCGCCACCACCGGAAGCGCGTCACCGCCGGTGAGCCACCACCCCGGCGGCACCCGGTACCCACCGGCACCGGGTGCCGGTCCCGCCCCGTTCCGCCACCGGCCGGGCAGGGCACCGGCACAGCCGGACCATCGTCCCCCCGGCCGCTCGCCCCCGCCACGGCAACCGGCCCCGGCACCCCCCGTCGCCACCTCCCCCTCACCCTCGCTCCGGCCCTCACCCACCCCCGTCCCGCCGCCCCGGCGCGCCGTTCCAGGCCCGCGCCGGACCCGTTGGAGGCTCCATGACCGAACTCGCGGACCTCACCGCCACCCAGCTGCTCGCGGGCTACGCCTCCCGAGCCTTCTCCCCCGTCGAGGCCACCCGCGCGGTCCTCGACCGCGCCGAACGGACGGACCCGGTGCTCAACGCCTTCGTCCGGCTGGAGACGGAGAGCGCTCTCGCGCAGGCCGCCGCGTCGGAGGAGCGCTGGCGCCGCGGCGAACCGGCCGGGCTGGTCGACGGGGTGCCGGTCTCCGTGAAGGACCTGCTGCTGCTCCGCGGCGGCCCGACCCTGCGCGGCTCCCGCACCGTGGACGAGCGCGCGGACGACCCGGCGGCCTGGCGGGAGGACGCCCCGTCGGTGGCCCGGCTGCGGGAGCACGGCGCGGTGTTCACGGGCCGGACGACCACCCCCGAGTTCGGCTGGAAGGGCGTCACGGACAGCCCGCGGCACGGGGTCACGGTGAACCCCTACGACCCCGGGCGCACCGCGGGAGGTTCCAGCGGCGGGAGCGCGGCGGCGGTGGCCGCGGGCGCGGGCCCGCTGAGCCTCGGCACCGACGGCGGGGGCTCGGTCCGCATCCCCGGTTCGTTCTGCGGGATCTTCGCGCTGAAGCCGACCTACGGCCGGGTGCCGCTGTACCCGGCGAGCCCGTTCGGGACGCTGGCGCACGTCGGCCCGATGACGCGGGACGCGCGGGACGCGGCGCTGATGATGGATGTGATCACGGGCCCGGACTGGCGCGACTGGTCGCAGGGCGACCGCTCCCCGGCGGACTTCCGCGAGGGGCTGGAGCGGGGCACCGAGGCGGTCGCCGGGCTGCGCGTGGCGTTCAGCCCCTCCTTCGGCGGGCGGGTGGACGTCCAGCCCCGGGTGGCGGCGGCGGTGCGGCGGGCGGTGGAGCGGCTCGCGGCGCTCGGCGCGCGGGTCGAGGAGGTCGATCCGCCGCTCGCGGACGATCCGGTGGAGGCGTTCCACACCCTGTGGTTCAGCGGCGTGGCCCGCGTGGTGCAGCCGCTCGCCCCCGAGCGGTGGGAGCTGCTGGAGCCGGGGCTGCGGGAGGTGGCCGAGCAGGGCGCGGCGTACAGCGCGCTGGACTACCTCGCCGCGGTGGACGCGCGGATGGCGCTCGGCCGCGAGATGGGCCGCTTCCACCGCGACCACGACCTGCTGGTGACGCCGACGATGCCGGTCACCGCGTTCGAGGCGGGCGCCGAGGTGCCGGCGGGCTCGGGGCTCACCCGCTGGACGGGCTGGACGCCCTTCACATACCCGTTCAACCTCACCCAGCAGCCGGCCGCGACGGTGCCCTGCGGGCGGGACGGCGACGGGCTGCCGATCGGGGTGCAGCTCGTGGCGGCGCGCCACGCGGACGGGGTGGTGCTGCGGGCGGCGCACGCGCTGTACGAGGCGGGCGTGACGGACGGCGTCGAACCACCGGTGCTGGGGTGAGGTGGCGGTCCGGGGCGGTGCCGGTGGCCGGACGGCGGCCGGGCCCGGGGTCGTGACGGAGGCCGCGGGCGGCGGCCGGCCCCGGGGTGGTGAGGGAGGCCGCGGGCCCGGCGGGGGACGGGCCCGGCGCCGGTGCCGGGCCCGTCCCGCCGATCTCAGAGGCGCCGGAAGGTGAGGCTCTCGCCGAGGGCGCCGGCCCGCCAGAGGTCCTGGCAGGCGTCGGCCATGCGGTCGAGGCCGTCGACGACCGCGCCCCAGACGATGCCGGGGACCCACCCCGCGTCCCCGTTGATCAGCAGGTTGTTCCGCTCGTAGAAGAGGGCGAGGTCGACGACCTGGTGGCGGCCGCGGTGGGCGGCCTCCTCCTCGTAGCCGTAGGAGGCCGTGCCGAGCTGGGTGTCACTGAAGGTGAAGTAACAGAGGTCACCCGGGATCGGGGTGATCGTCGGGTTCTCCAGCGGGGGTTCGGCCGGGGCGAAGGGCGGCAGCAGGGTGTAGATCTCGTTCCGCGCGTACTTCGCGTGGTAGACGTCACCGCCGAGCGGGAGGGCGTTCCAGACGGCCTCGCACGTGATCGGCGCCCGGTCGTCCAGCAGCCGTGCGGTGCAGCTCACACCGCGTTTGGCCAGGGAGACCTCTATGTGGCGGACGGGGCGCTCGGGCTGTTCGGCGCGTTCCGGGCCGGCGGGGCCGGCGGGGCCGTGGGCTGCGGGGTCGGTCATTCGGATGCTCCTGTCGATCGTTCCGGAGGGGTTCCGGGCGCGGCGGCGCGGTCGCGCTCTTATGGTGACGTAAGTGGATCAATCACAACAGAGCCGTCTCGGATCTCGGCTAGGTTTCGGGCTGGAAACGGTCGGCATGAAAATCCGACGTTCGGGTAGCGGGCCGCCCATGGCTCGACCACGCGGGAACGATACGTATCGGATCGGCCGCCGCACCCTGCTGGCAGGGGCGGCGGCTTTGAGCGCGTTGGGGGCGGTCGGTTGCAGCCGGGTCTCCACCGCCGACGTGAGGAACGGGGGAGACCTTCTGGAGCGCCTGCGGGCGCAGGGGTTCGTGAAACTGGGCCTCGCCGGTGAGCAGCCGCTCAGCTACATCGGCAAGGACGGCAAGATGACCGGTTACGCCCCGAAGGTCGCGCAGCGGATCTTCGAGCGGCTCGGGGTTCCCGAGGTGCGGCCGTTCCCGACGGAGTTCGGTTCCCTGATCTCCGGCCTGAACTCGCAGCAGTTCGACGTGGTCGCCGCCGGCATGTACATCAACCCGACGCGCTGCGCGCAGGTGATCTTCGCCGACCCCGAGTACCAGATGGTCAGCGCCTTCATCGTGCGCAAGGGCAACCCCATGAACCTCAACAGCTTCGAGGACGTGGCCAAGAGCGGCGCACGGTTCGCGACGGGATCCGGCTACGCCGACATCGCGTATGCCCAGGAGGTCGGGATCAAGAACATCATGACCCTGCCCGACCAGCTCGCCGGGGTGCTCGCGGTGGAGCAGGGCCGGGCGGACGTCTTCTCGGGCACGGCCGTGAGCATGCGCAACGCGGTCAAGCAGGCCGGCTCCCGGCGGGTCGAGGCGACCGAGGAGGTCCAGGCGAAGATCGACGGCGAGCCCGTCACCGATGCCGGGGCCTTCGCCTTCCGCAAGGCAGAAACGAATCTCCGCGACGCGTTCAACCGCGAGCTGCACAAGATGAAGGACAGTGGCGAACTCCTGCGGATCATGCGTCCCTTCGGTTACACGGAGGAGCAGATGACGGACCTGACCGCAGAGGAGAAGTGCCGGCCATGAGCGAGCTCACCTGGGGGCTGTGGCAACTCCTCCTCAGCGGTGTGTGGGTCACCGTCCAGCTGACCGTCTACAGCGCCGTGCTCGGCGCCGTCGTGGCCTTCACGGTCGGCATCGCCCGGACCCACCGGCTGCGGGCCGTCCGGTTCCTCTCCGGTCTCTACCTGGAGATCTTCCGGGGAACCTCCGCGCTGGTACTGATGTTCTGGCTGTTCTTCGTCCTGCCCGTGGCCTTCGGCTGGCAGCTGCTGCCCCTGTGGGCGGCGACGCTCGCGCTGGGCTTGTCCTACGGGGCCTACGGGTCGGAGATCGTGCGCGGTGCCGTGCAGGCGGTGGCACCGGCACAGCGGGAGGCGGGCATCGCGCTCAGCTTCACGCCGATGCAGCGGATGCGGCGGATCATCCTGCCGCAGGCCTGGCCCGAGATGGTCCCGCCGTTCAACAACCTGCTGATCGAGCTGCTCAAGGGCACCGCCCTCGTCTCGATCATGGGCGTCGGCGACCTGGCCTTCGGCGCCTCCCTGGTCCGCAACGCGACCGGGGACAGCGCGCCCGTCTACACGATCATCCTGATCATGTACTTCGTCCTGGCGTTCGTCCTCACCCGCGGGATGCGGGTCGTGGAGCGGCAGGCGAAGACACGGATCGGGCAGCGGCCGGAGCCCAGGAGCGGCCTGCTGAGCAAGGTGAATCTCCGCGAGCGCACCGGGATCTCGGACAGCGCCGCCGGGGCGGGGGGTATCTGATGCAGTGGGACTGGTCGGCGGTCGCCGACTTCATGCCGGACTTCTGGCGGGGTGTGCTCGTCACCCTCCAGGCGCTGGTGCTCGGCTCGCTCATGGCCTTCTCCCTCGGCCTGTTCTGGGCGCTGGCCCAGCGGTCGGAGATCAAGGCCGTGCGCTGGCCCGTACAGGTGTTCACCGAGTTCGTCCGGAACACGCCGCTGCTGGTGCAGCTGTTCTTCCTCTTCTACGTGCTGCCCGAGTGGGGTCTCACCCTCTCTCCCCTGGTCACCGGCGTGATCGGGCTGGGGCTGCACTACTCGACGTACACCGCGGAGGTCTACCGGGCCGGGATCGACGGCGTGCCGGCGGGCCAGTGGGAGGCGGCCACCGCGCTCTCCCTGCCCCGGGTGCGCACCTGGACCGCGGTGATCCTGCCGCAGGCGATCCGCCGAGTCGTCCCGGCGCTCGGCAACTACGTCATCGCGATGCTCAAGGACTCGCCGATGATCGCCACGATCGGTGTGCTGGAGATGCTCGGCGAGGCGCGCCAGTTCGGCGCCCAGACCTTCGTCCTGACCGAGCCCATCACGATCGTCGGCATCGCCTTCATCCTCATCGCCTATCCGGCTTCCCTCCTCATGCGCGTTCTGGAGCGTCGTCTTGTCCGCTGAAAGCAGCCTTCCGAAGGCCACCCCGACCCCTGACCCGACCTCCGGCCCGGCCGCCGAGCCGGCCACCGGACCGGCCGCCGCACCCGCCGCCACGAGCGCCGCCGAGCTGGTGCGCTTCGACGGCGTGACGAAGCGGTTCGGCACCAACACCGTCCTGGACAACCTCGACTTCTCCGTGGCGCCGGGCAAGCACGTGACCCTGATCGGCCCGTCCGGCTCCGGCAAGACGACGATCCTGCGGCTGCTGATGACGCTGCTGCGGCCGGACGAGGGCACGATCTCGGTGGACGGGGAGTACCTGACCCACGAGACGAAGAACGGCAAGCTCGTCCCCGCGGGCGATCGCCACGTCCGCGAGGTGCGCAAGAAGATCGGCATGGTCTTCCAGCAATTCAACCTCTTCCCCAACATGAAGGTGCTCCGCAACGTCATGGAGGCGCCCGTCCACGTGCTCGGCATGAGCAAGGACGAGGCGGAGCAGCGCGCCCGGGACCTGCTGGACCTGGTCGGCCTGGCCGACAAGGCCGACGCCTACCCGACGCACCTCTCCGGCGGGCAGCAGCAGCGGGTGGCCATCGCCCGCGCGCTGGCCATGCGCCCGCAGGTGCTGCTGCTGGACGAGGTGACCTCGGCGCTCGACCCGGAGCTGGTGGCCGGTGTGCTGGACGTCCTGCGGAACATCGCCACCACCACGGACATCACCATGCTGATCGTCACGCACGAGATGAGCTTCGCCCGGGACATCTCCGACGACGTGCTGATGTTCGACAAGGGGCGGGTCATCGAGTCCGGCCCGCCGGCGAAGATCTTCACCGAGCCGGAGAACGAGCGGACCCGGGAGTTCCTGAGCGCGGTGCTCTGACCTCCGGACCCGCGGGGGCACGGCCCCGCCGGGAGGTGAGCCCACCGGGGCATGCTCACGGCCGGGCACGATCACGACGGGGTTTGCCCGGGGCTTGCCCGGGGCTTGCCCGGGCTTGCCCGGGACGGCCCCACCGCCCCGAGGGGCACGCGGCCCGTTCCGCCGGAGGACGGCGGGGCGGGCCGCCGCCGTGCCCCGCCCCCTCCGCCGGACCGTTTCTCCGCCCACCCACCGCGTCGCACATGGCCCGGGCATATGCCAATGTGCGGTGCTTCCGGAAAAGCCCAGGAAGCGTGCGCCCGCGCGGGGCGGCTCCTTCCCCGAGGGCCCCCAGGCCCGGATCCGGCGGCTATCGTGGTGACAGCCCGCCGGGGGCGCGCGCTGCCTTCCACGGCCTCCGGCACGTCCGCGACGCAGACGGTCACACCTGGAGGGGGCACCGTGGCGCAGCAGCCCGAGCCGACCATGCCGTTCCACTCCGTCCGGTACGCCTTACGCGCTCTGGAGAGCATCGCCCGGCGCAGCGGCGGGATCCACGGGGAACGGCTCGCCCAGGAGACGGGGATACCTCCCGAACGCCTCGCCCCGATGCTGCGGATGCTCCGCCGCGAGGGCTACGTGGACGAACCCGCGGTGGACCTCTACACCGCCGGCCGGACCCTGCGGCAGCTCGGCTCGGCCGGGCGCGAGCAGGCCCTCGCCGCCCGGCTCCAGCGGAACCTGGAGGAGCTGCGGGACGCCCTCGGGGCCGCGGTCTATCTGAGCCGCTACGTCGACGGCGAGGTCCGGATCACCCAGTGCGCGCACGGGCCGGACGCGCCCCGGGTCAACGAGTGGGTGGACTTCCGCTCCGCGGCCCACGCCAGCGCGGTGGGCAAGTGCCTGCTCACCCAGCTCGACCAGGACGGCCGCCGGGACCACCTCGCCCGCCACCGGACGGCCCGCTTCACCTCCCGGACGATCACCGACGAGAAGATCCTCTTCCGCAGACTGGACCACCAGCCGCCCACCGTGCCCGTCCTGGACCTGCAGGAGTACGCCGTGGGCACGGTCTGCGCGGCGGTGCCGATCACCGCCGGGAGGACGGTGGGGTGCCTGGCGCTCTCCCTGCCCGTCGAGAGCGCGCACCGGCTGCGCCGGGCGGCCGAGACGCTGAACCGCCACGCGGCTCCGCTGGCGCTGTCCCTCACGCTCTGAGCGCCCGGAGACCGCCGGGCCGCCGGCCGGCCACACCGGGGAACCCCGGGATACCACCTCAGGAACCCCGGAAAATCCCCGCAGAACCGCCCGAATCACCCCACGCCACCTCCCGTGGTCGGACCCACCCCCCGGGAGCGGGTAGTATGGCGGCACGCACCAGGCGCCGCTAGCTCAGTTGGTTAGAGCAGCTGACTCTTAATCAGCGGGTCCGGGGTTCGAGTCCCTGGCGGCGCACGCGAAACCGGTGACCCCTCCGTTCCGACGGAGGGGTCACCGGCGTTTTCCGGTCCCGTCTCCCCGTCTCCCCGCTCCCGGGGCGTGCCGCCGCCGGGCGGTGGGCCCCGCCGGGCGGCCTCCCCCGGGCCGGTTCCCGGCACCGGTCAGCCGTCCAGGGCGATCCCCGTCACCTCGCCGGCGCGCAGGACGCGGTCGCAGTGGGCCCGGGAGCGCTTGACCCACTCCCCGTTGGGGTGGTCGTTGCCGTCCACCCAGGCCCGCGCCCCGGCGGCGTCCCGTCCCCCGGCGAGCTGCCGCTCGACGAGCCGGGCGTCCCGCACCTCGTCGGGCGCCTCCACGTACCAGACCGCCTCCATCGACCGGCGCGCCTCCCGCCAGCCGGGCTCGGGGCAGGCGAGGTAGTTGCCCTCGGTCACGACGAGACGGGTGCCGGGGCCCAGCAGGTGGCGGGCGGCGACGGGCTCGTGGAGGGTGCGGTCGTAGTCCGGGACGTAGATGTCGTGCGCGGTGTCCTCGTGGACGCGGCGGAGCAGGGCCCCGTAGCCCCGGACGTCGAAGCTGGGGGCCGAGCCCTTGCGGTCGGTGAGGCCGAGCCGTTCGAGCTGGCGGTTGGAGAGGTGGAAGCCGTCCAGCGGCAGATAGCCCGCGGCCCCGCCGCCGTGGGCCCGTTCGACCGTCGTGACCAGCGCCCCCGCCAGGGTGGACTTCCCGGCCCCGGGCGGCCCCGCCAGCCCCAGCACCGCCCGCCGCCGCCCGCCGCCGGTGATCTCCCACGCCTCGTCCGCCAGCTCCGCGATGTCCATGAGGGCAGGCTAGTGCGATGCCGCCGGGACGGAAGAAGTGCGGGGAGGCCGGGAGGCCGGAAACGGCGGGGGAAAACGGCGCCGGCGATGTCTGCGCCGGGCGGGCCGGGGCAGACGGTCGGCAGGGTGAGGCGCCCGGTCCGGAGCCGCTGGGGGTGATGGGCCGGGCGGCATCGTGCCGGGTGGGCTGTTCTCCCCTGGCGCCGGCCGGCGTCCGTCCCGTCCCCCGGCGGAGTCGTCATCCTCGGCGACCTCGGCGCCCGTCACGTGACCGGACCCGCAGACCGTGGAGGAGGGCGCGGCCGTCCCCGAAGCAGGGCAGCAGGAAGCCGAGGTGGGCCAGGTACCACCAGGCCAGGGCGCGGTCGAGGCCCGGAAGCCACAGCAGGGCGCCCACCAGGGCGCAGGCGAACGGCCCGGCCACGGCCACCACGGCCGTCTGCCGCGCGGTCATCGTCCCCTCCGGGATCACCGACGTCCGCCAGGCCGTCCGCGCGATCGTGATGTGGGTGACCGTGGGGATCCGCTTGAGGCACACGACATGCGCCGACTCGTGCAGGGCGAAGGACAGCATCAGGCCCGGTACAGCGGGTTTGACCAGCAGCAGCCACGCCATCGAGGCCGGTACCGGGTCGCCGGAGCGCGTCATCCAGATCAGCGCCCAGGCGAGGAGGACCCCGGCGAACACCGGGAGCGGCCACACCTGGACGGCCACCGCCCAGACGACCGCCCGGACCTTCGTATCAGCGGCCGGCCGCGTCGAGAAGCTGCTCACGGCGCTGCTTCAGCCCTCCGTAGATCGCCTGGATCACCGTGAGGACCACCGTGAGCACGAGGAAGAGAAGGATGAGCGGCACCGGGTTGTCGACACCGGCGGTGATGCCCAGCGCCCCGTTGTCCTTTTCCACCGTCTCGAAGACCATCGACCCGAAGAACGCCTTCTTCTCGACGATCTCGTCAGGCCCGGTCGAGAACATGAGGATGAGCAGGGTGGCCACCACGCCGACCAGCGTCAGCAGCGCGGCTCCTGCGGCGGACTTCACTACCGACCGTGCCTTCAGCATTTCTTCTCCTCGACTCACTTGTACGGATGCCCTGCACCGCGTAGCCGACGAACGCGGCGGCTGCCCCCGCGAGGCAGCCGGTCACGGCCCAGGGGGGAAGGCTGAGAAGGCCCAGCCCGATCACCGCGAGGCCCGTCACGATGAGGACCACGGACAGCCCCAGGAACACGGAGAAGGGATTGTCCTTCTCCGCCGGGAACACGACGCTGATGCAGGTGGTCATGACCGCTCCGCCCAGGCACGACACCAGCGGCACCAGACCGGGGAGGAACCGGCCGGGGTGGACCGCCGTCGTGATCACCAAAGCGGGCACGGCGAACACGGCGAGCAGCACCATCTGCGCCTTGATGAGCCGCGCGTAGACACGCCAGGGGGATTCCTGTGCACCGGGCAGCGCCCGCAGCTGCTCGGTGGCGGTGAACTGGTAGAGCCCGCCGAAGGACAGGGCGGCGAGGCTCCACAGGGGATGTACCGGAGACCGGTCCGGCAGCAGGAAGACGAACAGGGCCACGGTCATCGCGGCCGCCGCCACGGTCTGGGCACTGCGCAGCAGGCACCAGTCGTAGGGGCCGAGAACGCCCCGCAGCCGCACGCTTCCGGGGAGCTTCACGTAGCGGGCCTGGCGGACGTGCTGGTTGGGGGCGAGCGCGAAGACCAGCGTCACCAGCAGGGCCGACAACGCCACCGCGCCGGCCAGGGCCACCCAGGGCCCGTGCTCGTTCCAGGCCCAGGAGACGGACGTCACCCACGTGTACTCGGTCTCTCTCCGCAGGTAGCCGCCGGAGATCCGCTGGATCAACGGTGTCATCAGCGCGGAGTAGGACGCGAGGATCGCGAACAGGGCCAGGGCGTTGAGGACACCCGCCATGCGGCCGAGCCGCACCAGCCGCCACAGCCGGGTCAGCACCTGGTAGAGGACGGAGAGTCCCAGGTAGGTCAGGGTGACCGGCAGAATCACCGACGCCGTGATGTACCCGGCGGCGGACGGGCCGAGGAGGATCAGCGCGCTGACCGAGAGGGAGATCAGGCCGGCGGTGGCCACGACGGCGGTCATCACCGCCTCGTAGAGGAGGAACGCCGCCGAGCGTTCCCGGTTGGTGACCGGTAGCTGGTAGCTGAGCCGCAGCATCCCCTCGGCGTTGAGGAACAACACCTTCACCAGGAGGAAGGCGATCTGCACCCAGAGGAGGATCGAGACCGTCGCGGTGTCGAACAGCAACCGCCAGACGGCGGCCTCGCCGGCCAGGGGACGCAGGAAGAAGTACGAGGCGGTGCACATGACGGCCAGCAGAAGGACGGCCGCCACCGCGACGAAGACCCTGACCGGGGCGGACTTCAGGAAACCGGCCCGCAGCACGCGGCGGACGAAGAAGACGAGCAGCATCCGGGCCAGGACGGCGGAATGCCTCAGCCGGACCGCCGTCACGGCTGGGACGTCCCGAGATGGTCGAACACCATGGCGGCCACCGAGCCGTGTTCGTCGACCAGATCCCTCGTCGCCTCGTCCCGCACCACGCTTCCCAGATCGAGGAAGAGGGTCCGGTCGGCCAGCCGCTCCAGGACGGCGAAGTCGTGCGTACACAACAGGATGGAGCGGCCCTCGTCGCGGACCTTCCGGAACTCCGCCTCGGCGAGATACAGCGCTTCGATGTCGACTCCGTTGAGCGTCTCGTCGATCACGGTCAGTGGTGGCCGGATGACGAACGCGGAGATCAGTTGGGTCTTCTTGCGCATACCGTGCGAGTAGTCCTCGATGAGGTCGTCGTAGCGCCCCTCCATGGCGAACGTGCGGAACAGGCCGAGGGCCTTCTCGTGGTCCGTTTCCAGGCCGAACAGTTTCCCCATCATGGAGAGGTATTCACGAGCGGTGAGGAACTCGGGAAGGTAGTCGTTGCTGGACAGGTACATGGCCAGCTCTTTCGCCCCGGGCCGGGTGTGCTCATGGCCGCCGATCCGGATGGCGCCGGACTGGAGGCGCACGAGATCGAAGATATTCTTGATCAGTGTGGATTTCCCGGAACCGTTCGGTCCCACAAGACCGACGATTGTGCCGTCCTCGACCGTGAACGAGACATCCGACAGGACGTTGACCACGCCGTCGTAGGAATAGCTGACACTGCTGACATTCAGGAGAGGCACGACCGTAGGGATCCTTACCGAGTCATTCGATCAGGGCGGCACCCAGGAAGCCCGGGAACCCCGGGACTTCCTGGGCTTCTCGCAACCGAAGCCGTCAGACGGCTACACGCATTCGGCGCTGACCTTCAGGCCGAAGTCCTTGAAGGACCAGTTTCCGGTGAACTTCTTGTCCTGGTAGACCACGCACCAGATGACCAGTCCGGCGAAGATGGTGGCACCCAGACCGAGGATGACGGCGGTGAAGATCAGGAACCAGGCGTCGTAGCGGACGAGCCCCCTGTCGACCCGCGCTCTGATCGACGCGAGGGCACGCTCGGGCGCCGAGGTCGCGGCCATGTACGCGCCGACAGAAGCGGATCTGTAGGCGTCGGCCGCCTTCGACGCCTTCGGTTCGGCAGCGGTCGTGTTTTCCCGTACCAGAGTTGCCACAGCGTTCTCCCCAGTGGATTGGTGTTGACCCGGTGAAGATGTCATGCCCACGCCAGGGTGCCTAGTGTCCTGAAGTGCACCACCCGGAGCACTTCGCATACGCGGCTATGACGGCCGCTTCGGCCCGTGAGGAGATGTCCAGCTTGACGAAGACGCCTGCGACATGCTTTTTGACCGTCCGCTCCGCGACCCGCCAGCGAAAGGCGATGGCACTGTTCGGCAGGCATTCGCCCAGAGCTTCGAGTACTTCACGCTCACGCGCGGTCAGAAGGGAGAGATCCGCGTTGCGCGCCCAGTGCGGCACACCACAGACATGCCCTCTTCCACTGTCATGATTTCTGCCCGATGGCACACTCAATGAAAAATCCCCCGTGACGGACGACAGCCACGTTCCCGCTTGCGCTCAATCTTGCGCGAAAAGCCGGGCGGGCTCGATCAGAACCGCAGGCGCCACCCTAGCCACTCTGCGAACATCCCGGCAAGAAACGGTCGCCGACGGGGCGCAAAAGTTCACCGCCGGGAATGCACCCTGGCGCCGCAGGTGGCCGCCCTGACCTGGACCCCTCCGGCAATTTTCCGGCGAAGCGGAAGGCTTCGGAACCCGCCGCGGCGGGCGCCGAGTGGCCGAAAACCTCCCCCCGGCGGGCCCGAACCGGCCGACGCCGGCACCCCTGCCCGCCAAGCCGAATCAAACACCCATTCCCTCCATCGGAAACATTCACCACATACAGCACCTGAGGTGCATACCCCCTCCGGGATGTGTGGAGCACCGCGTCCCGTCCGGTACGATGAACAGGTCACCAGGCGCCGTTAGCTCAGTTGGTTAGAGCAGCTGACTCTTAATCAGCGGGTCCGGGGTTCGAGTCCCTGACGGCGTACGTGATCGATGGCCCTTCCGTTCCGGCGGAGGGGCCATCGGCGTCTCCGGGCGCCCCGGCCTCGGGCCCGACCGCGGGCGCCGTCTCACCAGTCCGCGTTGCGGGCCAGCTCCAGGGCGTACTCCGGCCACCAGCGGCCCGCCGGGGGGCCGCCCTTGCAGGTGCCGTCCGACTCCCCCGGGCGCTTGATCCACAGGTAGGCGTCGATCAGCTCGTCACCGGTGCGTGTGGTCGGCGGCTCGCCCAGGGCCCGGCCGGGCGGGTTGCACCACCCGGCGGGGTCCGCGCCGGCCGGCAGCGGCCCGTTGCCGTTGCGGCTGGTGTCGATCACGAAGGACTTCCCCGGGCCGAGCAGCCGGGAGAGCGCCCGCCCGTAGCGCTTGTTCTCGGCGGTGGTGCGGTAGTTGGCGGTGTTGAGGGCGAAGCCGTCCGCGCGGGCGATGCCCGCCTGCCGCAACGGGGAGACGAGGAGCGACGGGTCGCGGATCCAGTGCGGGTTGCCGGCGTCGAGGTAGACGCGGACCCGGGGCAGGTCCTTGAGGCGGTCCACGGCCGCGGAGAGAAGGGCGTAGCGCTCCGCGTGGCGCTCCGGCGGGGTGCAGCCGTCCACGATGTGCGGCACGGCGTCCGGTTCGAGGATCACCGTGGCGGGCCGGTCGCCGATGCCCGCCGCCACCCGCTCCACCCAGCGCCGGTACGACTGCGGGCCGGGCGCGCCGCCGCGCGAGTACTGGCCGCAGTCGCGGTGCGGGATGTTGTAGAGCACGAGCAGCGCGGCCTGGTTCTCGCGGGCCGCGGCCCGGGTGACGCGCCGGGTCTGCCGCTCCGGGTCCGCCGTGCCGATCCACTCCGCGACGGGCTGGGCCGCGATCTTCTCCTCGATCAGCTCCGCCTGCCCGGCCTGGCCCCGGGCGCGCAGGGCGGCGGCCTGGCGGGCGGCGGTGCCGTACGGGTCCACCCAGTACGGGGTGGCGTAGGAGCGGAGCGCGGGCCACCGCGGCCGGGCCGGGTCGTCGCCCGGGGCGGCCGGCTCACCGGGCAGCCGGAGACAGCCCGCCGTCAGCAGTACCGTGCCGGCCGCCAGTCTCGCCGCCCAGCGGGTCACGTGGCCGTACATCCGCTTCCCCCTGGGAATCGTCCGCATCGGTCCGCGGCACGCCCCGGTGGGACCGGGGCGGCTCGGGTGGCACGCATCCTGGCACGCGGGACGCGCGGTGCCCCGTACCGACGGCCGTCCGGAGAGCCGCGTTACGGCGTTTGCCGTAGCGGAGCGAGGGGCGGGCGGGGTGCCTCGGGGGAGGAACGGCGGCGGGCGGGGTGCCTCGGGGGCGGTCGGGGGCCGCACCTCAGGGGCGGTCCCGGGGTCGGGGTCCACACCTCAGAGGCAGGTCGGGGGCGGGGCCGGACATCAGAGGCAGGTCGGGGTCGGGGGCCGCACCTCAGGAGCGGTCAGGAGGCGGAGTGCGACGGCGCCTCGGGTCCGGTGGGGTGGGGCGGCCCGCCTCACGGTGGCGGTGGACGGCGAGCACCACCATCCCGAGGAGCGCCCCGGCGGTGAGGACGAGGCTGACGACGATCTGCCGGGTGTTGGGGCGGCCCCCACCCCGCGGCACGGGCGCCTCGGCGCGGGCCGCGACGGCCGGAACGCCGGCGCCGGCCGCGACGACGGAGTCCCGGACCGGTGACGCGGCGCCCCCGCCGGCCGTGACCGCCGAGGGGACGGCCACGACCACGGCCGCCGGGGCCGGTGGGGGCGGGGGTGACGGCGGGCCGGACGCGCCCGGCGCGGCCAGGACCGAACCGGCGACCACCACGAGCGCAGCGGCGGCCCGGAGCGCACCGGAAGCCACCCGCCCCGCACCCGCGCCCCCGCACCACCGGACGGGCTGCACCGGTCGCACCGGCCGGGTCGGCCGCGCCGGCCGGGTCGGCGGTGTCGGCGGTGTCTGCCGTGCCGGCCGCCCGGGGTGCCGGAACTGTCGACGGCGCATCGGAACCTCCTCCACCTCAGAGGTTCGCGCGCGCGGCGGGACCGCGCACCGCAAGCCCGGCGGGTTCCCCCGTTCACCACACCGGGCGGCGGCTCGGATCCGGTCAGACCAGGTCAGGTCAGGTCCGGTCAGGTCAGGTCAGGTCAGATCAGGTCGACGAGCTCCGCGATCGACTCCGCCACCCGGGACGGCCCGAAGGGGAAGCGCCCGATCTCGTCCGGCTGGGTGACGCCGGTGAGCACCAGGAACGTCTCCATCCCGGCTTCCAGGCCGGCGAGCACGTCGGTGTCCATCCGGTCGCCGATCATGGCGCTGGTCTCGGAGTGCGCGCCGATGGCGTTGAGCCCGGCCCGCATCATCAGCGGGTTGGGCTTGCCGACGAAGTACGGCTCCCGGCCGGTGGCCTTGGTGATCAGCGCGGAGACGGCGCCGGTGGCGGGCAGGGCGCCCTCGGTGGAGGGGCCGGTGGCGTCGGGGTTGGTGGCGATGAAGCGGGCGCCGTCGTTGATCAGCCGGATCGCCTTGGTCAGCGACTCGAAGCTGTAGGTGCGGGTCTCTCCGAGGACGACGTAGTCCGGCTCGGCGTCGGTGAGGATGTAGCCGATGTCGTGCAGCGCGGTGGTCAGCCCGGCCTCGCCGATGACGTACGCCGAGCCGCAGGGGCGCTGGTCGTCGAGGAACTGGGCGGTGGCGAGCGCCGAGGTCCAGATGTTCTCCACAGGGACGTGCAGCCCCATCCGGGTCAGCCGGGCGTGCAGGTCACGCGGGGTGAACATGGAGTTGTTGGTGAGGACGAGGAAGGGCTTCTCCCGCTCCCGCAGCCGCTTGAGGAAGGTGTCGGCGCCCGGGATGGGCACCCCCTCGTGGATCAGCACCCCGTCCATGTCGGTGAGCCACGACTCGATCGGCTTGCGCTCTGCCACGGAACGGCTCCTGTCCTCGATCGTCTTCCCTGTGCGGCGGCCGGCCGGACGGCCGGGACACCGCGGCGGGGCGGGCCGCCGCCGCACCGGATGTCACGCCGGCCGCCGCGGGCCACCGTCCGCCCGCCCCAGCCTAGCGGCGCAGGTCCGGACCGGTTCCTGCGCTGAGATGACGGATATCCGTCGGCGAGGTGATCAGTCGTGGTCGGGACGGAGAGATCCGCGACACCGGGAGTCCGGTGGGCGCCTTCCGCCCGGATCGGCCCGGGGCGCCCGGGAGCTTGTCCGGGGCCCGGTGGCCGGGTGGACCGGTGGACCGGTCGCGCAGGACGCCGAAATCCCCGGGGTGGGCGCGGCGATCGTCGCCGGGCGCCCTCAACGGGCGGGACGGGGCGCGGGACCCTCACGCCCGCCCGCGGCCGGCCGGCCCCACCCGGAGCCGCGCGGCCCGCGTCCGCCGTCGGCGGTGCCGCCTCCCGTCCGGTGACCGCCGCCGGCCGAGGCCGGGCCCCGTGCCGGCCGCTCTCAGCGGCGGGTGCCGCGGGAGGCGGCGAGCAGTGCCGCGCCGAGGGCGAGGCAGAGCCCGGCGGCGACGGCCGCCCAGGGCAGCGGGCCGCCGCTGCCGGAGCGGGCCAGGGCGGGAGGACGGGTCCGGGTTCCGTCCCCGGCGGGCCCGGGCCCGTCCGGGCTCGTGCGCCCGCCGCGGATCGTGAAGTCGTACGGGGGCGCGGAGCCCACCCAGTCCCCGTCGTCGCCCCGCCGCTGGACGGCGGCGAGGGTGAGCCGTACGGCGTTGTCCGCGGGGCGTGCGGTACCGCCCGAGGTGAAGCGCAGGCGCACCGAGGTGGTCACCGTGCCTCCCGCCGGGACGGTGAGGCCGGGGAAGCGGTCGAAGACGGCGATGTGCTCGTGCCGGTCGGAGGTCTCCAGGGTGACCGGGCGCCAGCGCCCCGCGAACGGGTCGTGGAACTCCATCTCGATGTCCGCGGCGGCGAGTTCCCGGGTGCGGTCGGCGAGGACCGCGACGGGGTGGACGGCCCGGCAGGCGCGGTCCGTGGTGTTGCGCAGGGTGACGGTCCAGTGCCGCCGACCGCCGCCCGCGGTGTAGCCGCGCGGGCCGCCGGCGACCTCGGCACGGAGGGGGAAGTCGGGGCTGTCGCGGTCCCCGCAGTACGGGCCGCCCGCCCGGTCCCCCGGGCCGGTCGCCGCCCGGACGAGCCGCGCCGGGACGGAGAACGAGGCCGGGTCGGCGGCCGGGGACGGAGCGACGGGATCCGGTACGGAAGCCGTGCCCGGAGCGCGGGCCTGGCCCGGAGCGGGGGCCGGGGCCAAAGCGGAAGCCGGGCCCGGCCCCGGAGCCGAGGCCGCGCCCGGAGCGGAGGCCGGGGCGCCCGGGAGCCCGCGCACGCGGAGGCCCGTCACCGCCGAAGCCGCCGCAGCGGGAGTCGGCGCCGCACCGGCGGTGACGGGGGTCGAGGAGGCGAGCGCGGTCGGCGCGACCGGCACCGCCAGGGCCGGGACGGCCGTGAGCACGGCCGCCGCCCGGACGGCGAGGGCTCTGCGCTGGGCCATGGCACACCTTCGGTGATCTCCGCGACGGGCGCGGGCACGGGTGCGGGCCTGGGCAGGCCCCGTGGGGCCGCCCGGTCACGGACCGCGCCCGGCTCGCACCGCACGCCGTCGCCGATGTGGCCCGGCGGTTCGGCGGTTCGGCGTTGTCGCCGCAGTTCGGCAGTTCGGCAGTTCGGCAGTTCGGTGATTCGGTGATTCGGCGTTTCGCCAGTTCGGTTCGGCTGTTCGGCTGTTCGGCTCTACGGCTGGTCTTCGAGGTCCGACGGTTCGGCGGTGTGACGGTGTGGTGTGGTGCCGTGCAATGCCGTGCCGTGCGGTGCCGTTCCGGCGGTCGGCCGTCCCGGCGGCGCCCGGGGTGGCGGGCCCGTTCGCGCCCCCTCGTGTGTCCGTCCCTTCCCCGCCCGGTGGCGGAAGCGCCACGGTCGGCGGGCGGTTCAGCCGAACCGGGCGCGCACGCGGGCCGATCGGCGCTCCCCGCTTGCCGGACGCCGAACCACCCCACCCGGCCGTCCGCGGTACCCGGCCGTCCGCCCCGCGCGGCCCCGTCCGCGTCCCGCCCCGCGCGGCCCCGTCCCCGCCCCGCCGCGTCACCGTCCCCGCACCCCGCTACGTCACCCGTGGTTGAGTGAACACATGTCCAGCTCCCTGCCCTCTTCCGCGAACGCCGGTGGCGCCACCGGCTCCGGCTCCGGCTCCACCACCGGCACCGCGCCGCTCCGCGTCGGCCTGGTCGGCTACGGTCTCGCCGGTTCCGTCTTCCACGCCCCGCTGATCGCCGCCACCGACGGCCTCGTCCTCGACACCGTGGTCACCACCCGCCCCGACCGCCGGGAACAGGCGCTGACCGAGCATCCCGGGGTGCGGATCGCCGGTGGCCACGAGGAGCTGCTGGCGCGCGCGTCGGGCGGGGACGCGCTCGACCTGCTGGTCGTCGCCTCCCCCAACCGCACGCACGTGGCCATCGCGGCGGACGCGCTGCGGGCGGGCCTGCCGGTCGTCGTGGACAAGCCGCTGGCCGCCACCGCGGCCGAGGCGCGGACGCTGGCGGCGCTCGCGGAGGAGCGCGGCCTGCTGCTCTCCGTCTTCCAGAACCGCCGCTGGGACAACGACTTCCGCACGCTGCGGCGGCTCGTCGCGGAGGGTGAGCTGGGCGAGGTGCAGCGGTTCGAATCGCGGTTCGAGCGGTGGCGGCCCAAGCCGAAGGGCGGCTGGCGCGAGTCCGGGGACCCGGCGCAGATCGGCGGGCTCCTCTACGACCTGGGCAGCCACCTCGTCGACCAGGCGCTGGTGCTGTTCGGCCCGGCCGAGCGGGTCTACGCCGAGTCGGTGGTGCGACGCGCCGCGGCCGAGGTGGACGACGACACCTTCATCGCCGTCACGCACGCGAACGGCGTCCACTCGCATCTGTGGATGAGTTCCACGGCGGCCCAACTCGGCCCGCGTTTCCGTGTTCTGGGAAGCTCCGCCGGGTATGTGAAGTATGGGCTCGACCCGCAGGAACAGGCGCTCCGCGACGGCCTGCGGCCCGGCTCCGGCCCGTCCGGAGCACCCGGCGCCCCCGGGGAACCGGGCGCATGGGGCACGGAGCCGGAGTCGCTGTGGGGCCGGCTGGGCGCCGGTGAGTCGCCGCTGACGGGCGGCGGCCGTCCCGTCCCCACCCTGCCCGGTGACTACCCGGCGTACTACGCGGCCGTGGCGGCGGCGCTGCGCGCCGGCGGCCCGCCGCCGGTGACGGCGCTGGAGGCGGCTGCCGCGCTGGACGTGCTGGAGGCCGCCCGGCTCTCGGCGCGGGAGGGCAGGACGGTCACCGTCGGAGCCTGAGCTGAACCCCCGCCCCACTGCCCCGCGTATGCCCTGACACGTAGTCCGGCCACCCCTCCTCACCTCCCCCCACACCCCCTGGAGCTACGCACCATGACGGATCCCGCGGTCGGCCCGCCCGACCTCCCGGCCGGTCACCCGTTCGACGACGACCCGGACACTTTTCTCGACGACCTCCCCGCCGACCACCCCGCCGACGACCCGGCGGACGACCTCGCCGCCCCCTCCCCCGCCGGCCCGGACCCCACGCCGGCCACGTTCTCCCCGGCCTTCGACCCGGCGTTCGACCCCGCGGCGCTGATCGAGGTGTTGCGCGCGCAGGAGGAACGGCTGGTGCTGCGCCGGTTCAGCCATGACGACGCCTGGCGGCTGGGCTGCCTGCTGGTGGAGGCGGCGCGGGCGCGGCGGGCGCCGGTGGCGGTGGACATCCGCCGCAACGGCCAGCAGCTCTTCCACTGCGCGCTGCCCGGCAGCACGCCGGACAACGACGACTGGATCGACCGCAAGCGCCGCGTCGTGGAGCGCTTCGGGGAGAGCTCGTACCTGGTGGGCACCCGCTTCCGGGCCCGGGGGACGACCTTCGAGAACGCGTCACCGCTGGACGGGACGTTGTACGCGGCGCACGGCGGCTCGTTCCCGATCGCGGTGGAGGGCGCGGGGGTCATCGGGACGGTGACGGTCTCGGGGCTCCAGCAGGCGGAGGACCACGCGCTGGTGGTCAAGACGCTGGAACGCTTCCTCTCCCCCGACCCGCCCCCGACCCCGCCCGCGGCCCCGCCGTTCCGGGACGCGCCACCCGGGGTCACGGAACCGGCGGGGCCGCGGGTCGCGGCCACTGAGCCGGGGGCCCCGGCACCACCGGCGCCGGGTGTGGCGGCCGTCCCCCAGGGCCCGCCGCACGGGTCGCCGCCGGTCCCGCCCCGGGTCCAGCCGCAGGTCCCGCCCCCGGGATCGGCACAGGGGCCGGCACAGGGGCCGGCACGGGGACCGGCCCAGGCGGCCGGGTCCTCAGGGCTGCCGGTGGTGCCCCCTCCGGGCGCGTCACCGGGCGGGGCGTGGGCGTCCCGGGGGCCGCAGCGGCCTCCCGCGATGCCGTAGACGGTGCCGGGGCCCGCGCCGGTGGCGTGCCGGAGTGCGGCACCGGCCGGGTTCCCGGTCCCGGCGGGCGCCCGGCAGGCCCGGCCGGGTTGCACCTGCGTCACCCGCGTCCCACGCGGGTCAACGCCACGCGGGTCAACGACGTGCGCGGGTCAACGGAACCGGTCGGCCCCGGCGCCCCGCAGCTCGGTCTGCGCCGCCCCGGCGTTCCGCGTCCAGGCGCTCGGCACCCCGTCCTCCCCCGCCCCGTCACCCCGGCCCGGGCTGGCGGGGGCGGGCGTCCGGCTCACGGGGCCCGGTGCCGGTCCGGCGGTGCCCGGCGCGGGACCGGCGCTGCCCGGCGCGGGACCGGCGGGGCGTCCGCCGGGCCGGGCCGCTTCCCGGCCGTGCGCCGCCTCCCACTCCTCGCGGCTCAGCGCGTAGCGGACCTCGCCGTGCTCCGCGCCGGCGATGGGCTCGGGCCACTCGACGTGGAAGGTCAGGACGTAGCGCAGCCCGGCCTTCTCCATCACCCGGCGGGAGCGGTGGTTGACGGCCATCGTCTCCGCGAACACGTGCTCGACGCCGAGCCGGGTGAACGCGGCGCGCAGCAGGGCGCGGGCCCCCTCCGTGGCGTAGCCCCGGCCCCAGACGCTCCGGCACAGCCGGTAGCCGAGTTCCGCCTCGCGCCCGGCGTGGTCGGCGGCGCGCAGCTCGAACCAGCCGACGAACCGGCCGTCCGCCCCCTCCTCGGCGGCCCAGTAGCCGAGCCGGCCGTCGTGGGTGGCGGAGGCGCGGAGCATCCGGGGCAGGCTCTCGCCGCGCACCGTCTCCGGCGGCGCGGGTCTGCCGTCGCCGAGGAAACGCATCACCTCGGGGTCGGAGTCGAGGGCGACGAGCTGCTCCTCGTCGGCCGGGGTGAGGCGCCGCAGGACGAGGCGTTCGGTCTCCAGGGTGGTCTGCCGCATCGCGGGAGGGTACTGCGGCGCCCGCCCGGCGCGCCCGCGCTTTTCGAGGCTTGGCGGCGACCCGCCCGGCGGCAGGGCCGGCGACGGGGCCACCGGGCCGGACGGGCCGGGCGGACCCGACCCTCCCGCGGGCTCCTCCTCGGCGGGCCACCTGCCCTCCGCGCCTCCGGTGTCCGCACCGCGCTTCACCCGATCGGGTGTCATACGGCGCGCCCGGCTCCGGCGTATCTCTCACGCAAGGCCAAGCGAACCGTAAGGAGTTGGACCATGAACCTCACCACCACCCGCACCGCCCTCGCCGGCATCGTCGCCACGACGACGGCCGTCGCGGCCCTCGCCCTCGGCGCCGTCCAGGCCAGCGCCGCCCCGGCCACGGGGTCCCGCGTCACCGCCGTCCAGGGCGAGACGGCGGAGCAGGTCCCCGGCTGGGTCCTGCGCGGCAAGTACTGGCAGTACGGCAACTGCGTGCTCGCGGGCAACGAGGGCATCCAGCGCGGGCACTGGGACCAGTTCCAGTGCGCCAGCGGCGCCCTCCAGTGGGTCCTGTGGACCAACCGCTGACCCACCCGGGGACCGGCGCTCCTCCCGGCTCACCGTCCGCTTCGCGTCGAGCGGGGGGCCACACGAACCGGACCGGCCGGGCGGAGCGCCACCACCCCGCCCCGGGCCCGCGGACTCCCGACACCACGGGCCCACGCACCACACCCTGACACCGGCACCGCCGGCTACCTCCACGCACGACCCCGACCGGCCCGCGACCGGACGCCCACCCCCACGGGCCCCGGCCGCGGGCCTTCGGCTTCCTCAACGCGGGCCCCTCCGCGCCTGAAAACCCCTCCCGCTGCGGGAATCACCGGGAGTTACGTGCGGCCTGCCGCGTCCGGAGGGCCGGGATCGCCGTGATCTTCTCCGGCGGGAGCCGGTCCCAGTAGAGCCCTTGGGGACGGTGGGGGGCTGGGCAGGCGATGATCTCCTCTGGCGTCACGACGTAGTCCACGCCCACATCGTGCTCACCCGCGGGAATGACCTCGTCTACGACTTGGAGGGCGTGCACGGTGGTGACGACGACCGTCTCCGGGCTGACCAGCCCGGCCTCCGTCAGCAGCGCGAATTCTAGGTCGGAGTAGCCCGCGCCCTTTCCGATCCGCACTCCGTCCCTGTTCACCGCGACGCTGCCGAGGACGATGACGTCGACCGGTTCCATGTGCTCGACATCAACCGTCGGTGCCACCTCGGCGGCTGTCTTGCTCACCGCTGCCTGGTCCGGCGCGATCCGGAGTTCGGCGGGGTCCAGTCGATAGAACGGCCGCGGTGTGGCGAGCTTCGGCACAGCCATGTAGACGACTTTGCCCGCCGCGAGGGCCAGCCCGCGCACGGGCCGCTGAGCCCTGTCAGGCACAGCCTTCACGAACCGCGCCTCCCGCCAGAAGGGGAGCCGCGTGATCAGATCGGCGGCCGTCTCGGCGCCTATGAAATCAGGGATCCGGCCGTACACCGACGCGTCACGCACAGCACGCGCCTCCATCAGCGCGTCCCAGACTCTGCCACGCACCTGGCCCTTGGCCCGGTCTTGGTCCGTACCCACGCTCCTCCGTCCCTCCCTCTTACCGGCCCGCCATCAAGGCGAACAGACGATCGTGCACATCCTGCACCTCGGGCATACGACACCAGGGGCGCAATTCCCTCACAGCCCCGAACACAACGCTCACCCCACCGCCGCCGCGCGTGCCTTCCAACTCCTCGATCGCTGTACGCAACGCGGCGGTCCCAGCGTCCACCTCGCCCTGGCGGATCCGAGCCAGGGCGAGATTCCCGAGGACGATGGAACGAGACTTCGTATGGGAGGGCAACTCGGCGGCAGCGTCGACCAACTCCCGTACCGCGAGTTCGTACCGTCCAAGGGAGAGGTGGCAGGACCCTGCGAGACGGTGCCGCTGTCCAGGGGAGATCAGGTCCAAGGCCGCGTCCCAGTCGTCCACCCGCGCAAGGTGACGGTCGGCCTTCTCCAACTCCTCGTCACACTGACCCGGTTGTCCCAGCATCGCGTGCGCCTCGCCCGCGTGGAGCCGCGCCACGGCAGATAGGGCGTGGCTCGCCCCTCGTGGAGCATGGGCCGCCGAAAGCGACAAGCGCAGACCTTCGTGGGCGTCGCGGACTCCGTACAAGGCGACATGTCCCATCCGGAGCAGAGCCAGCCCTTCCAGCACGCCGTCCCCCACGTGACGCGCGATGTCAAGACTCCTCGTGTAGAGCGAGCGGGCGGTCTGGTGATCCCGCCGTTCCGAGGCGTCCCAGACCAACTGCCCCACAAAGGCGACAGCCTCCGCCTGAAGGGTGAGGAATTCCCGTCGCATCCGACCTCGTCGCGCGTCACCCGCCAGAAGTTCAAACTTTCCGAGTCGCTGACCCGCTTCGACGAGGAGACTCGCGGAGGGCAGTCGATCATACCGCCGCACAAGTCTGTCGAAATCCTCCCTCAGCGAGGTGCACGAGCCGGGCTCATCGTCCCCCGGAGCCGGCGAGGAAATCGCCCGCGCGTGGCCGGGAGGGACAACGCCAGACGGCGAGGACAACAACCTCTGTAGTTCGAACGCGGTCACCCCGAGCGCACGTCCCAAGCGCGGCCGCATCCAGGGTTGCGGATCGCAGCGCCCTGCCTCCCAGCGGACGACGGTGGAACGGTCAACGCCCAGTATTTCGGCGAGGGCTTCCTGCGTGAGACCGCGCATCGCTCTCTGCTGGACGAGTCCATGCCGCTTGCCCGCCATCACGCCGCCTTCCGCATCGCCGTCAACCGGAAAGACCCTGCTGGCGCCCCGCAGTGCCACACGGATGCGCCGGGGAAGCCCCCATTCTGACCTGGTTGAGCACCTTTTTGGAGGTACACCCTGGGTTCTCACCCTCAGGCGGTCAATCGAAGTGCCGAAAGGACGTTGCCACGATGCGCCCCGCACCCCTCCCCACGCCATACGGCTTCCGCGTCGCCCCCGACCTCGGCGCGCCGTCACGGGCACGACGGCGCATCCTCACGGTGGTGCGGAGGTGGGGCGTGCCCTTGTCCGAGCGCGCCCTACGGGACATCGAGTTGATGTCCAGCGAGGTGATCACCAACGCGATCGTCCACACCGGCGCCACCTGCACCGTGGTCCTCCGCTGGACGGGACAACGCCTGCGCGTCGAAGTGACGGACACGAGCCCCGAGTCACCCATGGTCAACCGCAGCGACGCCGACGAGGAACACGGCCGGGGAATGCTGCTGGTCGAAGCCCTGGCCTCGTGTTGGGGAAGCAGGCCGGTGGCGGCAGGGAAAGAGGTGTGGTTCGAGGTCGCGACAGACCGCCGCGCGACAGGCCAAGGTCGCCTGTCATCTCTGGTCCGCGTAGGGACTCTCTCGGCCCGGACGACGGCAACCCCGCCGCCGGGTGGGCGGCGCCGTCGCGTGCTCGTTCTTGCGAGGGACACCGAGCATCTTCCCCTCCACCTTCTACGACCTCGGTGATCCCCGTGACCGTGCCCCACCGATGACCGCAGGATCGTTCGCGGCCACCCCCGTCGTGACTACGCGGATCGCCAACCAGCCCTTCCGCGCACCCTGGTGATCGGGGATCAGCGCACGTAGCGTCTGGCCATGGACCTCCATGACCTCTTCGTCCAGATCGCGGCCACCTATGACCGCAAAGACGGCACTCGAACCGGCGTTTTCGCGCAGGATCTCCTGCGATCAGTACATAAGGAACTCAGAGCGGTTGTGCCAGCCGGGTTGGAGATCGCCGGTTACGGCGGCCAGGGCTACGCCAACACCACGCCTTGGATCGGAGTTTTTGATCCGGATGTAACAAGAAACCCAAAAGAGGATCTTTACCTTGCCTACATTTTCTCTACGGATTTGGAATCAGTTACCCTAACTCTCCAACAGGGCGTCACTCAACTCACGGATGAACTCAACAAGGGGGAAGAGCTACGCGCACGCCTTGAACGCAACGCTCAACGTTTGCGGAAGAAGCTCCCGCAAGAAATAATCAAATCCTGGCACGATGAGCCGCAATTCAAGGAACGAAGGTGGCGGGCACGCGCCTACGAATCCGCCAATGTGGCCGCGCGTCGCTACCTCATAAAGAGCCTACCGCCAGAAGTCACACTCCGGCGCGACCTCTGGAGCATGGCAGAAATTCTTCAGTACGCGGCTTCGGTCGAGAAGAGCCTTTGGTACTGGGACCCGCCAACCGACGGAACTCAGCTTGAAGTCGAGTACCAGGGCGGCCACAAGGAAATAGTAGATCAGCAGGGGGACCTTCTGGAGAACTTTCGACCGAAGAATGATGGCGATTACATCGCCAAGGTTTCGGAAAAGCACCAGACCCGAGAACGTAGACACGAGACGCTGATCAGCGAGTTCGGACCCTACATAGCGGAACGCGGGTTCACCCCCATCACGGAAGGTATGCACCCGCGCGATCTCGTACTGCGGCGAGGTTCGAGCGAATGGCTAGTCGAAGCCAAGGTCGTGAGGCGGGGAAACCCAACCAAGGCCGCCAGAGAAGCGCTGGCACAACTCTTCGAGTACCGCCACTTTCTTTACGGGGAAGCGGGAAGCAAGCCCCACTTGCTAGCCCTCTTCACGGAAGACGTCGGGGTCTTCGCCGAATACCTTGAGACTCACGGCGTGGCATCGGTGTGGAAGACGCTTGACGGCTGGTCGGGATCTCCGATGGCCGTCCATGAAGGGATCGTTACCCAACCCCTCCCGAGCCAACCGACCAGCGGTTGACGGCATAGCTTTCAGCAAGCGGCCGAGGCTCTTTCAAGCGTTGCCTCGAATCGCGTCTGGGCCCGGTCGATTACATCATCGGAATCCCAGCCGTTTCCCCGGAGCCAATGGAGGAGATCCGCGATCAGGCTGATCGCGGACTCCTCCGCCACCCTGGTCGCCAAGGGGGACGCACCCTCTGCGCCCGGCAGGCTGCCAGCCCCGTAGAGGAGGAGTACGGCTTCCGCTCGGTCAGTTCGTCGACCGCCGCGACGGCACGGGGGAACGGCAGTCCCCGTACTCACTTCGCACCAAGTCGTCTTTCCCGACGGATCCGGCTCGACGCCCCACCGGTCGACCAACGCGGCCACCAAAGCCAGCCCCCGGCCCGACTCGGCCTCGTTGTTGGCATCCGCGAGCACGGGAAGGGCCCCGTCCGCCGGGTCTCGTACGGCGATGCGGAGGCGACCACCCGTCATGGCGACCGCGAGGGTAGTGGGGGTCCCTGGCCCCACGTGCTTGATGACGTTGGAGACCAATTCGCTGACGCAGAGTTCCCCGATGTCAGCCCGCTCCGGCAGGCCCCACGCCGCAAGTTGTAGTCGGATGAGCCGTCGCAGGGCCGGCACCTCGGCAGGCTCGGCCAGGAAGTCCAGTCGCCAGCTGTTCGCGGTCGTGCAGAGGCCACCGCTCATATCCATCACCCTCTTCGGATCTGGGGAGTGCGCACCGAGCCGGAGCGCCGCTCGATGAGGAGCATGGCAGTCGGCATATCCGGACATGCAATGTGCACGCCGGGTTTCCCTCCATCGAGTGACCACAACTGGCCTTCGGCTTGCCGTGGGTGGAAGGCTCACGCTCAAGACGAGGAGGGGACGGGATGGCGGGATCACCAACGGCACGGCGTCGCAGGCTGGCGATCGAGCTGAAGAAACTGCGCGAGGAGAACAAGCTCACGTGCCAGCAGGTGGGCACGGCTCTGGACTGGAGTGGGTCGAAGGTCAACCGGCTGGAGACGGGGAGCGGCCGCGTACAGCCTTCCGATGTCGACGCCCTGTGCCGCTTCTACGACACCTCCGATGAGCTGCGCGACTTCCTCAAGCAACTCGCCAAGGACAGCAAGACGCGGGGGTGGTGGCACACCCATGGCAGCGCCGTACCGCAGTGGTTCTCCGTGTACGTCGGCCTGGAGCAAGAGGCGTCCAGCCTGCGCCAGTACCAGTGCGAGGTCGTACCTGGGCTCCTACAGACGCCCGCGTACGCGGCCGAACTGCACCGGATCATCGATCAACTCACCGGAGATGACCTTCAGCGTGCAGTGGACGTCAGGATGCAACGGCAGTCCATCCTGACTCGCGAGAATCCTCCAGACCTGTGGGCCATCGTGCACGAGAGCGTCCTGCGTCACGTGATCGGCAACCGGCAGGTGACGATCGCACAGCTCGAACATATGCTGGCTGCGGGCGCGTTGAAGAATGTCACCCTCCAGGTTCTGCCGTTCGACGCCGGGACCTATCCGGCGACGGGAGCCTTCTCCATTCTCGGTTTTCCCGAGCAGGAGGACCCCGACGTGGTGTACCGGGACGGGCTGACGGACGCGGTCTACCTCGAAACGGTGGACGACGTGAAGAAGTACACGAAGGCGTACGACAACCTACGGGCCCTCGCGTTGAGCCCGTCTCGCTCGGCCGACCTGATCAAAGGCGTACTGGAGGAGTTGTCCCGATGAACACTGCGTCCGAGTCCACGTCCCCGGCTCTCCGCTGGCGTAAGAGCAGCTACAGCAACGGGGCTGGCGGCGAGTGCCTGGAGTGTGCCACCACCGGTCCCGCGATACTCGTCCGCGACTCGAAGAGGCCGGGCGGCCCGGCCCTCGCCTTCCCGTCGGCCGGCTGGGGCGCGTTCGTCGCCGCCGTGCGAAGTGAGGGTCTCGGCCGCTGACCGGCTCCCCTCGTACCGCCACGGCGGCGAGCCCTCCGGCTCAGAACTTCGGTTCCACCTCGACCGGGAGCTGTTCCGCCCACTGGCGGAGGACCGACGCCGCCTCCGCCCGGAGACCGGGGACGGTCGCCTCCGCCAGGAGGGTGCGGTCCGCGTTCGGGCGGGCGAGCTGGCGGTAGAACTGAAGGTCCTCGAAGCCGTAGGTGGCGACGTCGTGACTGGTGGCGGCGTAGACCAGACGGGGAACACGGGCCCAGTAGCAGGCTGTCAGGCACATCGGGCAGGGCTCGCTGCTCGAATACATCGTGCCGTTCTCGAAGAGGTGCCCGCCGGTTGCCTCACCCGCCGCGCGGAGGGCCATCACCTCGGCGTGGGCGGTCGGGTCGCGCCGCTCGACCACCGAGCTGGTGCCCACGCCCACCACCTCGCCGCCGATGACGACCAGAGCGCCGAACGGCGTCTTGCCCTCGTCCTCCAAGGCGTGACGGGAGACGTCGATCGCCTGCTCCAGGAACTTCCGGTCGTCCTGTGCGCTGTTGTCGGACAACGGTTTCGCTCCTCAGCGGTGGTAGCGGTGGTAGGGGGATGGTCAGAGGTGGACGGACGGGTCGGCGTCACCGAAGGGCCCGTCCAGGTTGACGTCGTATCGGCTCAGTGGTGTGGTCGCGCCGTCGCGGTCCAGCAAGGCGAGCGCGTCGGCGGCGGCCGGGAGGGACCAGGCGCCCTCCTCGCGCACCGCGACCATATCGGGGATCCCCACCGACGGCTGATCACCCTGCACGATGATGCGATGCACCCGCGGCTCCGCCCGGCCCTCCGGGCAGAGCAGCGCCGTGGCGGCGGATATGCGGTACAGCCAGTCCTGGTGGACCTCCGCGAGCCGGGCGGCGGTGGGCGCGTCCACTCCTCCCTGACCGCCCGCCATCGGCAGACTGTGCAGGAGGAAGCGGTCGATCCGCAGCTCCGGCCGCCGGAGCTGGGCCATCAGCACGGCCTCGTCGATCTCGTTGCGCGGCGCCGTCGCCTCCGGGCGCAGCCAGCCCGGGGAGCACTGGACGAGCACGACGGCCTCGGCAGGTGAATCCGGCAGGGCCCGGAGGAGGTCCGGCCAGCTCTCCGCGCCGGGCGGCAGCGGCCGGCTCATCCGAGGCTCCCGGACCGGTTGCCGACCAGCCGCATGACCTGGAGGCCGGTGATGACGGCGCCCCTCGGGTCGGCGGGTGTCCCGTCCCCGGACTCTCCTCCGGGCAGGGCCCTCGCCGCCAGCCGGGCGGTGGCCTCGATCACCGGCTGCGGGAGCCCGTCGAGGAACAGGCGGAGCTGGCGGTCCGGCTCGCCGTCGCTGAGCGGCGCGAGCCGGGCGGCGACGGCCAGCACCATCGCGGCGGGCCGGTGGTGCGGCTCCACCTCGGGGACGGGCGTGCGGACGGCGCTGCGCAGACCGGCCGCCCGGACGCGCCCCCAGGCCCCGTCCGTCGCGGGCTTCCGGGACATGACGGAGGCCAGCAGCGACCGCGCCTGCTCGGCATCCGAGAACCACCGGTGGGAGCCGAACGTCCGCAGGTACGCGCCGAGGAGCTGCGGGTCGGGGGTGAACTCCGGTCTGATCAGCGCGGGTGGGTGGGGCAGACCGGTGTGGCGCAGGGTGGCGATGGCGCCGACGGACGCCAGGGTCCAGAAGCGGTCGAACTCCGCGACGGAGCCGAAGGCGCGCCGGGACGCCTCGGCGGCGGGGCCGGTGGCGCGTCCGCCGGCGTCCCGGCCGTAGAGGGCCTGGCGCAGGGCGGTGAGGACGGAGGCGCCGTCCCAGTAGTTGCCCATGAACTTGCGTCCGGCGAGGAGTTCGTGGGTGGGGTAGAAGGCGGCGGCCTGGTGGGAGCCGTGGTACTGGGTGAAGCCGCCGACCCAGGCCAGCACGGCCGTCGGTGTGGTGAGCGGGGTGCGCAGTTCCTCGGGCGCCGCCGACTGAGGGTCGGGGTCCACCTCGCGCAGGATCCGGTCCCGGCACCGGGTGGTGACGGCCACCAGCTCGCGCGCGGAGCCCGCGTCGGCGACCCGGCGGACGGACAGGGTGAGCGCCGTACCGGCCAGCCAGGCCAGATAGCGGCTGGTCCGGCCGAGCGCCACCGCCGCGTCCTCGACGGCGATCAGCTCGGCTTCGGTGGTGGGTTCCGCCGGAGTGGTTCTGGCCACGATGGTGAGGAGCGAGTCGACAAGGGATTCGATACCCTCCGCGGCCACCACCGCGTCCATGCCGCCCATCAGGGACGTGCGGGCGAGGCGGTGGATCACATCCACGTGCAGGGCGGCGGCTCCACCGAGGGGCGCGTGCCCCTGCGCCGCGCCGGTCAGTTCGTCGACCAGGTCCCGGGCCGCGCCCGTGTCCCGTCTGCCGACCGCCTGGTCCACGGCCGCGAGATACGCGGAGACGACCGGGTCGTCCCGCAGCCTCTCCTGTACCCGCTCCGGCTCGGTGGGCAGCCGCTCCAGGGAGCGTCGCAGGGTGCGGAGCAGCAGCCGCTTCCGGCCCCCGGCGCTCGCCAGGCCGAACAGGCGGACGAAGGAGAAGATCCCGAACACATCCGCGAGGAGGAAGAGCAGTGCCCCGTAGAAGGCCGTGGTGTCGCTGCCCCCGAGCAGGCCGACCACGGTGAACACCGAGGCCAGCCAGCCGATGACCACCCACTCCCGGAAGGCGATGTGGGTGTCGATCTCCCGCAGCGACGGCCAGCCGCTGGCCGCGTTGAACGAGATGGCGAAGATGACGGCCTCGCCGGTCAGGATCGTCGCGAAGAACGCCACGCTGAACTGCGTCGCGTCCACGATGGCGTCCCGCTCCACCGTCACGCGCAGTGCCACGGCGGCTAACGCCAGAGCGCAAACCGCCAGCGCGCTCCGCCGCTGCCACGCGGGCACACCGGCGACACCCCGCATCAGCGCGGCACCCCACCCCACCCGGGCCCCCTTCACCGTCCTTCAGCTTTGGCCGCCGCACTTCCGGTCACGGCACGGAGAGCCTACGAGGAATGAGGATGGCGGGCACAGACCGGTGGTCGCCCTCCACTACGTCCGAGCCCAGATCATGACGCTGAGCACTCACACGCTCTGGTCGAACAAGTCCCCGGGGGATCTGTGCGCTGAGGCCGGGCGGCGACGGTTCGTCCTGCCGGACGGCGGTGTCGCTGGCGGGGTTGCGTCCGCCGCTGCCCCGACGGCGCAGGTGCGCCGCTGATCCGCTTCCCGGCCGTCACCGGCACCGGCGGTCTCCGCCGCGCTTCCCTCGGCGGTCGTCATCCGCGGACGGGTTGTCAAACGATCGGCCACGGGAGGCCAAGGACATCGAAGGGCCGCCAGGGCATTCTGCGGGGGACGTTCCTGCTCGAACGCCGCCGTCCGAACGGCGCGCCCTTGGCATACGGAGATGAATGGTCATGGTTCGCACAACGGCACTACTCGGTTCCCCGGCGAGAACGGCCGCCGCGGGTGCCGCCGCGGTCACTCTGGCCGCGGCCGGGGTCCTGGCCACGGCGGCACCGGCGTCGGCGGCCAACTACAACGGGGCGTGCGGAAGCGGGTACACGCTGGTCGACTCGGCCCCGGTGCGCACGCTGACCGGCACAACCCTGGGGGTGTTGTTCCTGACCTACAACACCTCCAACGGATACAAGTGCGCGGTCACCGTCAGCAATGTCGGCCGCCCTGTGCCGATGGCGGTCGGAATCAAGCGGAGTTCGGCCGGCACCTGGGTCTTCGACAAGGGCACGTACACCTCGTACGCCGGTCCGGTGTACACCTACGCGCGCGGGCAGTGCGTCGACTTCGACGGTGTGATCGACTCGGCCCGCAAGAGGCTGGTCAACACCAACTGCAAGTAGCGGCGGCACGGCCGGGGCCACGCACGGCCGGTCGCCCCGGAAGGTCCCGGCCCGGAGTCACCGTCCGAGACCTTCCCGGGCGCCGGGGCCCACCGGCGGGCACGCGCCGAGCCGCGACGGCAGCGGGGAGGAACTCAGCCCGGTTCGATGAGGAAGGTCTGGTCCTCCTCTGTCCCGCACGGTTCCTCCGTGGCTTCGGCTCCCGAAACGGTCTCGTCCCCGGCGATCCCGATACAGTCGGCGCTGTTGGCCCGGTGGAGCCGGAAAGCCTTCGGCCCGGCGCCCGGGACGGGGTCGAGGCGGAAGACCGTGGAACGGTCGCAGTCGTCCCACGGCTCCACCAGCCCTTTCGCCGGCTCGGCCGTGATGACGGTCAGGCACCCCTTCCCCTCCTGCGGGTGGTGCCACTGGATGCGGTAGAAGCCGCTGCCCGCCGGTTCGAGGTAGGTGCGGGGCACCGGGGCCTGGGCGCAGGGAAGCTGGACGGCGATGGCACTGGCGTGCCTGCCTCGGCGATCGCGTCCATCGGTGAGGCAGTGGTCGGGCGTGCGGACGGGACGGATGGTGACCCAGCCGTCGGCAGGCCTGCGTGCGCCCGGTCCTTGATCACCGGAATCGCCGGAACCACCCGGACCGCCGGACCCACCCGAATCGCCGGTGGGAAGGAACCACACGACGAGGAATGCGGCCAGAAGAGCCACCAAGGCGACCGCCGGTGCGACGACGCCCAGTTTCACGTGGCGCCACCGCGAGGCCGTGACGGCCGGACGGCTCGGCTGCTTCCCCCGCGCCGCCTCGGGCTCGGCCCCGGGAGCAGCCTCCGGCTCCGCCTCGGGACCGGGCGCCTGGAGCGGGGCGGGCTCTTCGGCCGCTATCCGGTCCCTGACCGTCAGCCAGGCTCCGACCTGCTGCCCCGCACCGCAGGCACGGACGAACGCCGCGACGACCTCCGGCCGCGGCAGGCTCGTTCGCCGCAGGGTATCGGCCAGCGTGCTGCGTGCCAGCACATCATCGTTGTCGGCGGCCCGTTCCTCCAGCTCGCGGAATGTCAGGCCGGCGTGCTGCTTGAGCCGGCGCATGGCTGCGACGAAACCGGCAGCGTCTGCCGCCTGGTACGGCGACGGTGTCCCCGGGTTCCCCATGGCCAGTCATCCTGTGGGGCTGTGGTTGACGGGGCAACAGCGGATCAGGCCATGGTCCTTTCATCCTGTCCGGATCATTACCCGGACAGGCCCGTGACCAGCCCGGACACCGGGAGTCTGTCCGGGACGCCCAGACACTGTTGATCTGCGAATCCGACCGCCAGCAGTCTCTGTGGTGCCCGACCGCCCGAGCCTCGCACCATCCCTTCCTCCGCTTCCTCCGCTTCCTCCGGAAAACGGAGCGGCCCGGAAGGAGGGGTCTCCTTCACTGCCGGAACAGCACAGCACCACCGTTCTCCGGCGGTGAAAGGACCGTCCGTTCGGTGCTGCCGGATCGGGCTTTCCGGGATATCGCACAGAGCCATTCACATGCGGAGAAGAAGGAGAAACACATGCGTGCACGTGTGCTGCTCGCCGGCGTAGCGCTGGGAGCCACCATGCTGGCAGGAGGCGCCGCCACCGCACAGGCGGCCCCCGCGGCCCCGTCCGGGTCCGAGGCCGCGGCGACGGTGGCCGGGAGCTGGGTGCGCATCGGCACCGGCAGCGAGTCCTGGTGCCGCTCGATGGCGGCGTCCTACGCGGGCTCCGCCTACTGCAGCTTCGTCAGCACCGGCAAGTGGGCGCTCTACGTGTGGGTCGAGTAGTCCCCACCGCTCCGGCCGGGTGGCGAGGCATCGGGCTCATCGTGAGCGCGCCGTAACCCGGCCACGGAAGCGGCGCACCGCCACAAGCCGGGTCCGGCGCTCCCCGTCCGCGGGGGGGCGCCGGACCCGGAGGCCGTGGCTGCGGCGCGTTCGCCGCCGCCGTGCGGAGGCGGTTTCCCGGGCAAGCCGCGAAAGCCGCCGCCGCACGGCGGAATGGGAAACAACCACTCCTCGTATCCGCGGCGAGGCAGCAACAGCCAGGGAAGTTGCACCGGAGGAACCGACCCGCGACCCGCGTCGTCGCGGTTTTGCGCATAACAGCAAATCGTGGGACAACCCGCTCACCCGAAGGGCACGGTGAGTATGGGCCGGGAGATGGAGCCGCCGGGCAGCGGCCGAACGACCGGGAGAAGGGTGAGGTCCATGGGCTGTGGATTGCGGCACGGTGACGCGATGACCGTCCCGCCGCCTCCGGAGCCCGTGGTGACGCGCCCCGCTCCGCCAGGACACACCGGCCTGGCCGGCCTCGCGGAGTTCGCGGCGCGGGCCCACGCCTCACGGACCACGGTCCGCACCCCCGGCGAGGGATCGCTCACGTGGTCCGGACTCGATCCGGCCGGGCGGCGGCTCGCCGGGAAGCCGGCGGCCCGGACGCCCGCGACCTGACGGCCACCGACCCACACTCCCCTCGTCACCAGGAGCACAGACCATGCGATTTCTCGTCGTCACCGGCACCCGGCCCTGGGCCGCCACGGGGGGAGCCCGGCGTATCCGGGCCGCCTCCGAAGCCCTTTCCCGGCTCGGGACCGTCGATCTCGTCGTGTTCCGCTTCCAGGGGGCGCCTCCCCTGGAGTCGGACCCTCCGGTCGGCCCCTTCCGTAAGGTCCTCCTCCTGGACGACGCCTACGACAACGACCGGAACAGGGCGGCCCTCCGAGAAGCGCTGCCGCGCTGGAACGGCGGTGAGCCGTACGACGTGATCTGGCACGACAGGGAACGCCTGTGGCACATCGCCGGTGGATTGGCCGAAGGGAAGTCGGTGGTGGATGTCGATGACCTGGAGGACGTGATCCTGGCCCGCTGGCAGCGGCTGGGGAAGAACTCCGAAGGAAACCCGCTGGACGCTTCGGAGCGCGAAGCGCAGCAGGCGGAGATCAGCCGTCTCCGGGCCGGCCACGCCGACGTCGCCGCGGCGGCCGACATGCTGGTCTTCACCAGCGAGCTGGACTCGGCGACATTCGCCTTTCCCAACAGCACGGTGGTGCCCAACACCTACCGCCGCGAGGAGGGAACGGCGCAGGAACACCAGGGCCCCGCTCCCGGCGAGGGCGGCACCATTCTGTTCCAGGGGTGGCACGAATGGCCGCCCAATGTGGACGCCGCGGTCTGGTTCGTCGAGGAGATCCTGCCGAGCATCCGCGAGAGGTGCCCTCAGGCCGGATTGCTGCTCGTGGGAAAGCCCTCACCAGCCGTGCGGAAGCTGGGGTCGGCACCTGGCGTCGAGGTCGTCGGAGAAGTACCGCACATGCGTCCCTATCTTGACCGGGCAGACGTGATGATCGCACCCCTACGCGTCGGGGGCGGCACCCGCATCAAGATTCTGGAGGGCTTCGCCAGTGGCGTCCCCGTCGTCTCGACCGGAATCGGCTGCGAGGGGCTGGGGGCGGAGGACGGAGTGCATCTTCGCATCGCGGACGATGCGGAAGCATTCGCCCGGTCGGTGGCCGACCTGCTCGTGGACGGGGATCTGCGCCGCGCTCTCGCGACGAACGCGGGAGTCCTGTACGAGAAGCAGTACACCCCCCACGCGGCGAACGAGGCCATACGCCGCATCGTCGAGCAGCTGACGGCATAACGCCGGAGCCTCAATCAATTCTTCGAACCATTGCCGCAGATCCGGGAGACGTTCGAGCGACCCACCGTGTTTCCCGGTGTGGTATCGCGTGACACCGGGCACCGCATGCTCACCGCTGCCCGGCCGTGCGGCAGTTCACCGGCAGGCCACGGGGCGGGAAGGGTGAATCGGCATGCGGGACCCGCGGACCACCTCCATGAGGCAGATCCCTTCTGCGATGTCTCCGGACGGCGGCGTTCGGGGGCCACTGATGTGGTCCCAGGAAATGTACTGGTACCAGTATCATCTGCCACTCCCCGTCCCGGACAGCGCGAAGATCCCACTCGTGGTCCGCATGCCGGCGGCCGGGATTCCCGAAGAGCTGGTCACCGACGCCGTGGCGCAACTGATGGCCCGCCATGAGGCACTGCGCACGGTCTATCCGACAGACGCCTCGGGTGTGCCGTTCCAGCTGGTGCTCGACGCATTCGAGATCCCTGCCCCCTTACGGCGGGACGGCGATGGCCCCGAGGACGTCTCGGCCCTCTTCCATGCGCTCTTCTCCCCTCCCATGGACCAGGCGGCGGAACTTCCACTGAGAATGGGATACGCCCTCAAGGACCGGCGTGTGACCACCGTCGTGCTGGTGCTCAATCACCTCTCCGTGGACGGCGCCTCCCTGGGCCGGATCAGGTCGGACCTGATCAGCTCCCTCGATCCCGGCCGCAGGGATGCCCCCTTCCCGCCGAAAGCCCAGGAGGGGGACGCCCAGCCGCTGGCGGTGGCGCGCCGGCAGTCAACGGCGCGGGATTCCCCGCACGAACGGTCCATGCAGCACTGCGAACGGATCCTGTCCACATCACCTGCCGCCCAGTTCCCACGCTTTCGATCGATGGCGTCCGGGGAACCTCGGCAGGATGCCGTGAGCCACTACCACAGAGTGGTTCTCCGGTCGCCGGACCTCTTCTCGGCGCTGCAAGAACTCACCACAAGAGATGCCGGGTTCAACGCGGCCCATTACCTTTCCACTGCCTTCACCGTAGCCGTATCCGCCCTGTCCGGAAACTCGGACGTGACTCTCCGGATGAATTTCTCCAACCGGTTCCGGGAAGTGCGCCGATCCGTCGGCTGCTTCTTCCAGGAAGCTCTGGTACCGGCCGGCCTCTCATCGCAGCTGCCGATTCGCCAGGTGATGGCGGACATCAGACAGGGCATCCGCGTCGCGACGCGTCACGCGCAGTACTCCTATCTCGCCCTTCGGGACCGCAAGGCAAGGATCGAGGCGCGGCGCGGACTGTCGATCCGGCTGGGCACGGTCTTCAACTGCAATGACCGTCTCGATCGGAGCCTGCGGAGTGCGGCCGCACCGGGCGGAGCCGCGCAAGAACGCCCGAAGAGCACGACGGAGCGGCTCGACTGCCTCTGGCGTGACGAGTACACCGACCTCTCCCTCAGGGTCTCCGCGTCCGGCGACTTGGCGCAGCTGGACCTCATCGCCCACCGGTCCGTGATGGACCAGGCCCGGATCGAGACGATGCTGAGGGCCATGGAGCGGTTCCTCATCGCCTGGGCCAAGGAGCCGGATCTGGCGGATTCCGCCGTCACCGACGTGGTCGAGCGCTTCGGGCTGCCGACCTCCTCCTACGGTGAGGAGTGGGCCTTCGTCGACAACAGCTGGGTCGACACGGCCAAGCTGGAACGAACCCTCAGGTCGGTGGAGGGGATCGAGGCTGCCGTGATCACCGTGGCGGAACAGCCGTCGCGTGCCCGCGTCCTCGTGGCCCACGTCACCGGGGACCCGCGCCGTGAGGACGAAGCCCGCGCGCACGTCCTGGCTTCGCTGCGGGAGAACGTGGATCTGGTGTGCCCGCACGCGTTCGTGTGGTCCGCGAAGGTGCCGGAGTCCGGCCCGGTCGCCGCGGCCGGGCCCGCACGGTGCGGCGAGGCTCCGGAACCGGCGGATGGATCCGGGAGCACGGCGGATCACGACGGCGGAGCAGCCCGCAGGGCGCTCGCGACCGCCGTGGCGGCCGTGGTGGGCGATACCGCCGGCACCATGGACCGCTCGTACGTCGAGCAGGGCGGGACCGCCGTCCTGGCACCGGCCGTGATCGGCCACCTGCACCGTTCGGGCTTCGAGGGCCCCACCCCGGACGACCTGCTGGGACCGTGGCCCCTGCGCACCGTGGCGGAGCTCTGCACGAGGCGGGTGGGCAGCGACAGCCCCTCTCCGGCCCCGGGGACCGATCACTGAGGTGGGGGCGTGGTGCCGGCGAAGCCTGGCATCACGCCCCCACCTCACATGACGCGTACCGATACCGCGGATCCCCCGCGAAGTACGCTGCGGCTTTCCTCGGGAAGCGTTCTCCTGTTCACCCGCGCCGTTCCGGTGTCGCGGCTCCCGCGAATCGGCGCGCTCGTCCACCGGCCTCCGTCCGGAAGCCTCGGACCTCAGGCATCGACGCAGGGGGGCCGGACGTGCCGAGGCGGGTGGTCCGGACGCACGGGCACGCGCATCCTGCTGCCGAGTGCGACACCTAACTGGAAGCGATTGTCGACCCCCAGCCTGTCCATGAGCGAGCGGAGGATGTTCGTCACCGTGCGGGGGCTGACGCCGAGCCGGCCGGCCGCACTCGCGTCCGTATGCCCGGCGAGCAGCAGCGCCACCAGCTTGCGCTGGCGTTCGTCCAAGGGCATGACGGCGGCGATTCTCTCCTCCAGGGGCGGATGCGCCGGGCGGGACCGCTGTTCGGTCTCGGGTATCCGGAGGACGCTGCGGCGCGCAGGTGGGGGGTTCGTGGGGCTACGCATGGGGCTGGCTTCCACTATCGGTAGTCGGATGGGATCCGGCGGATGGGTGCCGCCGTTCCCTGATGGTCAGAAGCTGACTGCGAGGGTGAGGTCGGAACACCCGACGGCGCAGCCGCGGGTATCGAGTTCCGTCTCACGGGCGATCCGCTCCGCGTGATGTCCGGCACGACGACGGAGAGGGTGTCCCGGGTCTTCCGGTGATGTCCGTGCGCCCGCGGTGGAGAGGAGTCCGACGCGGCCACGGATACGTGGGGGTTTTCCGCGATACCTCCGACATCCGCTCCCTCTCACGACCCTGGCACAGCGCCACTGGTGCAGCCACGGATTGCCGGTCCCCGGATGAGCGCTGGACAAGATCGGCAATCCATGCATCGGTAACGGACGTCCTCCCTCGGCGGGCTCCGCCGTTGCCGAGGCGGTCGGCGACACGGTGGCGGGCTGTTTTCTCGTGATTCCGGTGGTGGTGATGGGCCGGCCGGCCTTCGGTGCCCGCTCTGACAACACCAGTGGCTTCTGCCGGCCGGTAAGGCGCGGGCATCCCCGATTCGGCATGGATCCCGTTCAAAGCCTCCAAGAATTCGCGTCGTGTCTCTGCGGGAAAGGGAGAAAGAACGGTGAACCGGCCCCCTCCGAACGGCGAGTCCTGTGTATTGCGCGCACACATCGATGAGAATGTGTGGGCCACTCGGTGACAGCGAACGGCCCGAGGCCGGGCCGTTCGCGGTTCACCACGGACGAGTTGCGGGCCGCCGGTATTCAGCCGGAGCGTTTCGGGCTCTCCGTCACTTAGGTGCACGCGGCCACCGCGCCCTCCGCCGGCCCGTTTCCGCCGCCACCGGGCACGCCCGGTATACGCGCGGCGGACGCGGACGGCGGGCGGTGCGGGGCCCTTCCGGAAAGTGAACTGCCGTGCATTTTCACGGATATCAATGGGTCGGGGAGAAATCCGAATTCGACCGGGAGTCCCGGCGCCGGCTGCCCGTCGAGCCGTGGCCGAGCACCGACGCCGTCGCGGGCGCCGAACGCAGCGAGGCGTACCACGTGCTGACGGAGGAGTTCCTGAATTCCCCGGTGCCGCCCGTCGAGGTGGCGCTCTGGCTGCTGAAACCGGCCGAGCTGGTGTCCGGTTCCTGGGAACGGGCGGACGACGCCGCGGGCTGGCTCGGCGCCCGGCTGGCGGCGTACGCGCCGCGCTTCGAACCGGACGCCGACCGCAGCCCCGCGCATCTGCGGGGCCTCGTCGGCCGTCTCACCGGCACCCTCCAGCACGGCGGGGACGTCTCCCTCGGGTACTACCTGGGGACGCCGGTCTTCCTCTCGCTGGCCGTCGTCGCCTGCTCGCCGGAGCGCGCGGAGGCCGGGCTGCCCTGCCCGGCGAAGGGCGCGGCGGCCCTCGTCGCCGACCGGTGACGGCCGGCCCGGCGCCGGGCACGGCCCCGTGGCGTGGCGGTTCCCCCGTCACCGGGAACCGCCGCGCCACGGGTCAGGGCGTCAGCCCGCGCGGCACTGCACGTCCTTGCCGGGCATCTCGCCGTCGACGAGGTACCGCGTCGTGGTGTCCAGCGCGCACGGGTTGCCGCCCAGGACGTAAACGCCGTGCCCGGTGTCGTCGACGCTGACCAGCCGGGACCGGTCCGCGAACTTCTGGCGCAGCATCTTCCCGCCCGCGTGCGGGGTCGCCGGGTCGCGCAGGTTCTGGACGATCAGCACGTTCCGCGGCCCCTCGTCGTTGATCGCGACCGGCGGCTCGGCCGGGGTGTGCGGCCAGAAGGCGCACGGGGTGATGTTGGCGGCGGCGGCGCCGTACATCGGGTAGCGCTCGCGGTCCTCGGCGACGCCCTTGCGGTAGGTGTCGACGTCCCGGGGCCATTCGACGTCATTGCAGGTCACCGCGGCGAACACCGCGAGCTGGTTGTCGAACTGGGACGGCTTCGCGCCCTCGTTCTCCGCCAGCATGCGGCGGGCCGCGGCGCCGTCGCCCTCACCGGCGGCCAGCGCCTGCCACTGCTGGGCCAGCCTGGGGTACTGCGACTTCCGGTAGAGCGAGCCGAAAGTGACGAGCCGGAAGATGGCGCCGTCGAAGCCCGCCACCGGGGCCTTGTCGAGCCCCTCGGCGAGGTCGAAGTAGGTCTCGTGGACCTGCGCCGGGGTACGGCCCAGACCGTAACTGCCGTGCCGGGCCGCCGCCCACCGCGCGAAGTCGGGGAACGACTGTTCCATGCCGAGGGCGAAGCGGCGCATGCCGTCGCGGTCGAGATGGGTGCCGCCGATGTTGCTGTCGAGCACGATCCGGTCGGAGCGCTCGGGGAACATCGACGCGTAGGCGGCGCCCAGCGCCGAACCGTAGGAGTACCCCAGGAAGCTGGTCTTCTCCTCGCCCAGGGCGGCCCGGATCAGGTCCAGGTCACGGGCCATGTTCGCCGTGGTCAGGTGGCGCAGCAGGCCCTTGCTGTCATTGGCCTCGCACTGCCCGGCCGCCTCCTCCGCGATCTTCGCCTGGGCGGTGACCGCCGCGTCGTCGGGCGCGTACGGGGGGATGTTGGCCCAGTAGGAGCCCTCCAGGGTGAAGCCGCAGCCGATCGGCGCGGAGTGGCCGATGCCCCGGGTGTCCATGCCGATCAGGTCGTAGGTGTCCAGCACGGAGGCGGGAATGCCCTGGGCGTTCAGCAGGGCGGGCAGGGTCAGTCCCGACCCGCCGGGGCCACCCGGGTTGAGCATGAGCGTCCCGCGCCGCTTCTCCGGTTTCGTGCCGGCCAGCCGGGAGATCATGAGGTCGATCCGCTCGCCCTCGGGGTCCGTGTGGTCCACCGGCACGGGCACGGTGGCGCATTGCAGGACGGTCGGGGCCGCTTCCGCCACGACATCCTCGGGGCAGGTGTCCCACGTCACCCGCGCGGCCCGCGGCTCGTCCGCGGCGGCGGGCACCGCGGCCAGCGAACAGCCGAGGCCGAGGACGACGGCCAGGGCCGTGCTCCGGCCGATCCTGCGTGGTCGATTCATCTTCAGTTCTCCATGAGCCGGTTTCGGTTGCGGTCGCGGCCATTGCACTCCGTGTCCTTGGAGCATGGTCAACACCGGGTTCTTCGCCGGAGGGCCGCGGTCAGGGCGGGCCGGGGTCCGCCACCGTCCCCGAACGCGGCCCGTTCGCCGGGGGCCGGGCCCAGGGCCGGGGTGCGGACCGGGGCCGCGCGCCCGCGTGGTGGCGGACGCGGGCGCCGGCCTGACCGGCCTCAGCAGCCTCACCGGTCCCGCGGTGCGGCATGCGGTGTCCGGTGCGCGGATCAGCCGTTGCGGACGACCCGCCACCGGTTGCCGGACCCGCCGTTGTCCGGGGCCTGCACCGCGTACGCGCCCGCGGCGGCCGAGTTGCCCTGGATGCCCAGCAGCTTGCCGCTGTTGTGGTTGCGGATCTTGTAGGTGCCGTCGCCCTGGTCGAGGAGTTGCCAGCGGTGGTCGGCCGTGCCGGTGTCCGACCACTGAAGGACGGCCGCCCCGTCCGCGGTGGACATGTCCTGGACGCCGAGCACCTTGCCGCTGTGGGCGTTGCGGAACCGCACCCGGTCGCCGTCCGTGACGACCTCCCAGTTGTGGTCCGCCGTGCCCGAGTCCTGCCACTGCAACGCGCGGGCGCCGTCGGCCGTGGACATGTCCTGGATGCCCAGCACCAGTCCGCTGCCGGCGTTGGCCAGGCGGACGGTCGTCCCGCCGCCGCTCTGGCCGCCGGCGTTCCAGTAGACGGTGTAGTTGTGGCCGTGTGCGTCGTGGAACGGGCCCAGGTTGACGGTGGAGCCGTTCGCCGTGGCGGTGAAGGCGAGCCCGTCGCCGCCGGTCCGCCGGACGGAGGCCGGGTCGAGCGACGGCAGGGAGCTGAGCGAGGTGTTCCCGTAGTTGCCGGAGAGCACCACCGGGCCGTACGTGACGGCGGAGACGTTCGCGTTGTCGTTCGCCGCCCGCATCACGACCCGCATGGGCAGCGTGACGGTGACCGTGTCGCCGGAGGCCCAGGCGCGGGTGACGGTGGCATAGCTGCCGGGCGTGGTGGCGACGTTCTGCGTCACGCCGTTGACGGCGAGGGTGGCGCCGCTGGTCCAGCCCGGGATGCGGACGCGCAGCGACCACGTCCCGCCCGCGTCCCCCGTGATCCGCAGGGTCGTGGTGTCGCTCACCGGGAACGTGGTGGTCTGGGTGACGGTGATGCCGCGCTCGGTCCAGTCGAGCACCGAGGGCACGAACAGGTTGACGATCAGCGTGGTGTCGCGGCGGAAGTACACGGAGTCCATCAGCCGGGTGTGCGTCTCCAGGCCCGTGCCCTGGCAGCACCAGAAGCTGTCGTAGTCCGTGCTCCACGTGCCACCGCCCCAGGCCGGGCCCACCCCGCGCCGGCCGCCCGGGTTGAGCGGGGTGAAGTAGGTGACGTGCCCGTGGCCGCTCGCCGGGTTCTGCTGGCCGATCATCTGGTTCAGCCAGGCCCGCTCGTAGTAGTCGAACAGCTCGGCCCGGTCCGGGTCCAGGGTGAACAGCTCGCGGGTGAGCAGCAGCATGTTGAACGTGTTGCAGCTCTCGCAGGTGTCCCGGTTCAGGTAACCGGCGATGGCGTTCGGCGGGCGGAAGTGCTCCGCCTGGCTGTTGCCGCCGATGACGTAGGTGTGCGCGCCGACGCACATGTTCCAGGCGTTGTCGGCGATGTCCCGGTAGCGGGTGGTGCCCGTGGCCTTGTACTCGCGGGCGGCGCCGATCCACTTCGGCACCTGCGTGTTGGCGTGCAGCCCGCTCAGCCGGTCCTGGCCCGCGGCGAGCGGGTCGAGCACCGCGGCGTGGTCGAAGCGGCGGGCCACGGTGAGCCAGCGCGCGTCCCCCGTCTGCTGGTGGAGGTCGGTCAGCACCGCCGTCATGCCGCCGAACTCCGTGCCCAGCATGGACTGCATCTGCTGGGCGCTCAGCCGGCCGGTACGCCGGTCCACCCAGCCCGCCAGCGCCAGCAGCACGTCACGGGCCTGGACCGAGCCCATCAGACGCCACACGTCCAGCAGCCCGGCCAGGGTCTTGTGGATGGTGTAGTACGGGACGTTTCCGTTGTTCAGCGTCCGCGCTTCGAGCGCGTCGAACTCCGACTCCGGATAGCCGGACAGATAACCGGCGCCGAAGCCCGCCGCGCCGTTGTTGGCCTGGCACTTGGCCAGCTCCGCCACCATCCGCCCGGCCTTGTCGCGGCAGACGGTGTCCCCCGTGACGGCGTGGAGCTGCGCCCAGGCGGTGAGGAAGTGGCCCTGGCTGTGGGTGCGGAACGGGAAGGTGGGGGCCTCCCAGCCGCCGACGGCCGCGGCCCCGCCCGTGGAGAGCCGGTGGTTGGCCCGGAAGGTGTACAGCAGCCGCTCGACATCCACGAAGCGCAGGTAGTCGCGGGTCCGGTTCTGGTTGTCCAGCCAGCGGCTCGCGGTCAGCCGGACCTGGCCGAACGCGAAGGGGTGCGCGGCGACTCCGTACTCGGCGGTCCCGGCGGCTGCCCCGGCGCCCGCCGCCCGCGCGGGCGAACCGCCCAGGGCGGGCCCCGCCGCGGACACGACGGCCGCCGCTCCGGCGGCTTGCAGCAGACGGCGCCGGGTGACGGAGGGCGAGCCCGGTAAGCCGGGCGACGCCGAGGATTCGGGCGCGGGGGAGGCGGGAGGCAGGGAGGACGGAGACGAGGACGGTGAAGGCGATGAGGAGGGGGAGGACGGTGAGGAGGGGGAGGACGGCGCAGATGACGAAGACACGGACATGGCACACCTTCTCGGAATGCGGGGTGAGGGGGTGGAGGTGCGTGCGTCCATGCCGGCGCCGACACGGCGGAGTGACCGGGGCCAGGCTGGCACCACGGCGCCTCCGGCGCAATGGCGCGGCTCCGGAATGGCCGGAGCCGGGGTAGGGGGATGACGCTCCGGGGGTGGGCGCCGGCCCACGCCCCCGCCCCCGCCCCCGCCCGTCGCGCCCCGAGTTCGGTGGGCCTCAGCGGCCACGGTGAACTCCACCGGACCCGGGGCCGGTGCCGGGGCGCGGGGCGGCACGGGGGTGCCCACCGCCGCCTCGGCACCGGCCCTCGGAGGTCTTGGCCGGTCCCGGAGCCTCGGCCGGTCCCGGAGCCTCGGAGGTCCCGGAGCCTCGGAGGTTTCCGAGACCTCCCGGATCTCCGCCGGTCTCGTCTCGGCCGAACCCGGCCGGTTCAGGCCGACCCCGGCCAGTTCAGGCCGGTTCAGGCCGGTTCAGACCGGTTCAGACCGGGACGATCTCGCCGTTCACCACCTCGTAGCGGTAGACCTGGGAGCAGCCGATCGACGGGGTGACGAGCAGGCTGAGCGTGATCGGTTCGGGCGCCCGGTCGGACGCCGAGAACGAGCAGACCGCGCCCTCGCCGGTCAGCGGGAACCAGAACCAGCCGTCCCGCTCCCCCACCGTCGTCCGGTCCTCCACCACCCAGCGGCCCCGTTCCTCGGCCAGGACGGCCAGGCGGAGCGTGGCGGCGTACCGGTCGGTGCGGGAGCGGACCGCCGTGACCGTGATCTTGCGGTCGTCGCCGAGCTGAGCCGTCACGACGCGCACGGCCTGGGGACGCGTCCGGGTGGCGCCGTCGGCGCCGGCGGTGCCGGTGCTCCGGCCGGCGGAGACGGCGCGCCCCGCGTCACCGGCGTCGCCCGGCGCGGCCCGGCCCGGTGCGGCGCTCGCCCCGGGAGCCGCCAGGCCACCGCACAGGGCGGCCACGGCGAGGAGGGACGCGGCGCGGCGGACCCGGCGGGACGGGCGCGGACCGGCGCCGCCACCGTCAGGACGTCCCTGCGGGCCCGGGATCTTCGGTGTGTTCATCGTTCACCTCTCTCCGGAGGCGCGGGCGCGGAGGGACGGCCACCACCGCCGTACCGCGGAAGCCGCACCGGAACGCACCTCCGGACAAGGAGACCGATAACCCCTCAAGCCGGTTGCATCGGTACATCCGAACGGAGCAGCCGACGGCGAACGGACCCACAGCACCGGCCGGCGCCACCCCTCACGTCCACCGCATCGGCGGGGCGCGGGGACGCGGCGGGCACGGCGTCAGCCCGCGTCCGCCCCGGGTACACGGCCGGCGGCTCGCCGTCCTCGGCGCGCTTGCCTGCGCGCCTGCGTCCGCACGGCGGTCGCAGCCGGCCGGAACCCAGCCCGGACCGGCCGCGCCGGGTCAGTAGCCGATGCTCTTGAGTTCGGTGTACTGGCCCAGTCCGACGGGTCCGTATTCGCGGCCGATGCCGCTGTCCTTGAAGCCGCCGAACGGCGCCCTGGGCGAGCGGGGCGCTCCGTTGATGTGGAAGCCACCGGTGCGGATCCGCCTGGCGATGTCCAGACCGTGTTCGTGGTCGGCCGTCCACACGCCACCGCTGAGTCCGTAGGCGGAGTCGTTGGCGATCGCGACGGCTTCGGCCTCGTCGCGGTAGCGCAGTACGGTCAGGACGGGACCGAAGATTTCTTCCTGCGCGATGCGCATGGCATTGTCCACGTCGGCGAAGAGCGTCGGCTGGATGTAGTTGCCGCTCTCCAGCCCTTCCGGTGTGCCGGGACCACCGGTGACCAGCCGGGCCCCCTCAGTGATCCCAAGCTCGATGTAGCCGCGCACGCGGTCGCGATGCCGGGCGGAGACCATCGGGCCCAGGAAAGTCGCCGGATCCTTCGGGTCACCGACCCTGGTGGCGGCGACCATGTCCGACAGGCACGTCACGGCTCGTTCGTACTGACTGTCGTGCACCAGGATGCGGGTGTGGGCGATACAGGCGGAACCGTTGTTGAGGAACGCCGCGCTCTTGATGCCCGCCGTTGCCGCCTCCAGGTCCGCGTCCGGCAGCAGGATCGCGGCCGACTTGCCGCCCAGTTCCAGACTGACCCGCTTGAGCTGTTCCCCGGCCACGGCGGCGATGCGGCGCCCGGCCGCGGTGGAGCCGGTGAAGGCGATCTTGTCGATGCCGGGATGGCGCACGAGGTACTCGCTGACCTCGCGGTCGGCGGGGAGGACGCTGAAGATCCCGTCGGGCAGCCCGGCTTCGGCGAACAGCTCGCCCAGCAGAAGACCGTCCAGCGGCGTCTCAGGGGACGGCTTGAGGATGACGGGACACCCTGCGAGCAGCGCCGGGATCACCTTGGCCAGGGCCAGGTTCTGCGGTGCGTTCCACGGCACGATGGCAGCGACGACACCGACGGGCTCCCGCCGCACCAGGGTGCGCGGGCTGTCGATGACCCGCTCCCAGTCGAAGCCGGCCGCCACGTCGACGAAGTCGCCGATACGGCTCGCGGTGTCCTTCTGCAGGGCGGTACTGAACCAGATCGCCGAGCCGTTCTGGTCCGTGACCAGGTTCGCCAATGCCTCCGTGTGCGCCTCGTAGAGCTTTCCGAAGCGGGCAACCACTTCTTGGCGCTGTCCGGGGGACAGTCGAGGCCAGGGGCCGGAATCACCTGCTCGGCGCGCGGCGTCCACCGCGCGGTCGATGTCCGTCTCGACGGCCTCCGGGGCCGTCCCCACCGGCGCGCCGTCGTGCGGCGAGCGGACATGGAACCGGCGCTCACCCGCCGACGGCGCCCATGCGCCGCCGATCCACAGCTGATCGAACTCCATCACGGCACCCTCCTGCTGAACTGAGCGGGCTCGGATGCCCGCATATAACAGAACAGCGTTTCGCTCCAGCAGCATAACGGACCGGCGTTCCGTAATCTGCTTTCAGCGGAACGGCGTGCTGTTAATCTGGGGGTATGACGTCGCCGGCGGACTTCCAGCGGGCCCGTTCACCCGAACAGCGGGACCAGCGGCGCGAGGAGATCCTCGCGGCTGCGGCCCACTGCCTACGCGAGATGCCGTTCACGGAGATCCGCCTGCGGGAACTGGGGCAGCGCGCCGGACTGGCGACGTCCGCCGTCGTGCGCTACTTCGGCACCCGCGAAGGGGTCTTCCTGGAGCTGCTGGAGCGGGAGTGGGCGCACTGGATCAAGGAGCTGCCCGCTGAACTGCCGTCCGGGGACGCCCCGGGCAACGCGGACAACGCCGACAGCGTCGGCCGGGCGCTGGCGCGCTCGCTGGCCTCCCGCCCGCTGCTGTGTGAGCTGTTCAGCGTGCTCGCCGGCGTACTGGAGCACAACATTCCCCTGGAGCGCGCCCGGGCCTTCAAGCGCGGGGGCATGCGCCGCAGCGAGGAGTTCGCCGCCCTGGTCCGCGACCGCCTGCCCGGCCTCGATGCGCCCGCCTCCCTGCTTCTGGCCTCCACGGTGATCACTTCGGTGGCCGGGCTGTGGCCCTTCACCTCCCCGTCGGACACGGTGTGCGCCGCCATCGCCTCCGACCCGGAACTCACCTGCGCGGCGGTCGACTTCGAGGAACGCATGCGCGAGATGCTCACCGCCTTCATCCGCGGTCTGCAACACCCCTAGCCGCAGGCTCTCAGCACCTCGGCCCGGCCTGTTCCCACCGGGGTATCGGCCCTGCGGGGGACGCCTTCGGGGGGCGCGAGGAGTGGTCGCCCGCTCGACGGCTACGACAGGCGCGGGCCGCGCAGGGCGTCGTAGCGCTCCTTCATCTGCGCACTGGCGGCCGGGCCCGCGTCGAACACATACGCGCGTGCGTCATCCAGGCTCTGCCCGGTCGCCGCGTCCACGACCACGGGTTCCACCTCCTGGCCGGTCGCCGCGTCGACGAGAATCATGGCCCGGTCCGCGGGGTCGAGCTGGCGGTTGCCCCAGGCCGCGAGCGCCACGATCACCGGCCGCAGGGAACGTCCGCGTTCGGTGAGTACGTACTCGTGGCGCACCGGATTCGCCTGGTACGGGCGCCGCTCCAGCAAACCGTCAGCCACCAGCGTCTTCAGGCGTGCGGTGAGCATGCTCGTGGAGATTCCCAGACTCTGCTGGAACTGGTCGAAGCGGGTGTACCCGTCGAACGCGTCGTGAAGGATCAGCAGCGTCCACCACTCGCCGACGTGCTGCACCGTCGTGGACAGCGGACACTCCCGGTCCTCCAAACGGATCCGACCCGGCATGCCGACCTCCCAGTGACTGCTAAAGTAAAAGCAAGTTACTGCTATCTTAGCAGTACGGCGGGCCGGGGCGAACTGCGCGGCGGGTTTCTCCGCATGCGCCGAGCTGCCCTGCCCTGCCCCATGACCCCCCGGCGTCGTCGCCCCTTTCCCACACTGCGAGGAATCATGGCTTCTCCCCGGCTTGCCATCGCCGACCTCCCTGCTGCCGTCGGCACCTACCTGCGCGCCCACGCGGACGGTGACGCCGCCTCCGCGGCAGCCGTCTTCACACCTCAGGCGACCGTGATCGACGACGGCCACACCCACCGGGGCGCCGCCGCCATCGCCGCATGGCTGACGCGCAGCTCCTCCGAATACACCTACACCACCACCTTCGTCGGCGCCGAAGGCGAGCTGCCCGGACAGTGCACGGTCACCCAGCAGCTGGACGGCGACTTCCCCGGCAGCAGCGTGCGGCTGCGCTACCGGTTCCTCCTCGACGGCGGCCTGATCAGCCATCTGGAGATCGCCCCCTGACCCGCCCGCTCACTCTTTCTGCGACCACAGCCCACCTACCGCACAGAGAGAAGACATGAAGACCTGGTTCATCACCGGAGGCACTCCCGGCGGATTCGGGCGGGCCTACGCCGACGCCGCGCTCGAGCAGGGCGACAACGTGGTCCTGACAGCCCGGCGCCCGCACCTGCTGCACGACTGGGCTGCCGAACATCCCGGACGCGTCCTCGTCCTGCCGCTGGACGTCACCGACGGCCGGCAGGTACGCGACGCGGTGAAAGCCGCCGAGCAGCACTTCGGCGGCATCGACGTCCTGGTCAACAACGCCGGCCGCGGCTGGTACGGCTCGGTGGAAGGCACATCCGACGCCGACGCCCGCCGCTCCCTGGAACTGAACTTCTTCGCCGTCGTCGACGTCCTGCGCGCGGTACTGCCGGGCATGCGCGCCCGCCGCGGCGGATGGATCATCAACATGTCGTCGGTGGCCGGCCTGCGCAGCGTCACCGGCTTCGGCTTCTACAGCGCCGCGAAGTTCGCCGTCGAAGGCATCACCGGCGCCCTGCGCGAAGAAGTCGCCCCCTTCGGCATCAACGTCCTCGCCGTGGAGCCCGGCGCCTTCCGCACCCACGCCTACGCCGGCTTCGGCGACGAACCCGTCGAGGAGACGGTCGGCGCCTACCGGCCGGCCATCGAAGCCCTGCGCAAGACCATGATCGAACAGAGCGGGCGGCAGCCCGGCGACCCTCATCGGGCCGTACGCGCCGTCATCCACGCCATGCGCCAGGACGACCCGCCGCACCGGCTGGTTCTGGGATCAGCCGGATACGACACCGTCCACACCGCCCTGCACGACATGCTCGCCGAACTCCACGCCCAGGAACCGGCCTCCCGCAATGCCGATCACCCGCCCGCTCCCTGCCCCGGCCCGGCATCGCGCCGCTGCCCCCGACCACGTACGGAGCGGCGCGCAGGAACATGCAAGGGGCTGAGACGATCTCGCTAGCCTCCGTGGGCTGCCAGTGGACTCGTGGACGAGAGCACCCACGCCGCGCAGCAAGGATCCGCCCCCTTGACGACACCCGCCGCCGCGTCCTGACCGCCGTCGTCACTCTCCAGGACGGGCCCGGCCTCCAGATGCGCGGCACACCACGCCAGGACGGCGGCATGGGGGACCCCCGCGGAACGGCCGTGGTCAGCCCGCTGAGGTGCCGGCGCGCCGGGGCCGACCCCCAGGCCTCGCCTCGCCGTAGGCCGGTGCCGCCGCCCTCTGCCCATGCCGCTGACCGGCATCCGCGTGCAGCCGAGTTCCGCCGAGGTCGGCGCTCTTCAGGGTCGGCGGCCGCGGCTCGTCCCGCGCCATGACGGCCTGGGCGGTCGCGGCGAGGCGGGACGCGGCCGAGCACGCGTTCGGGAACCAGGCCAGCACCAGCTGGGTGACCGGGTATCCGTGGACGGGCACCGCCCGTACGGATTCGCCGAAGCGGTCGCGGGCGCTGTCTCCGACGACGACCACGAGTCGTCCGAGGGCGACACGGTCGACCATGGCGTCCAGGGACTCGTTCGGCAGTTGCGCCTCGTAGCCCGGCAGCGCCTCCACCTCCGCGAGAGTCAGGAACGGGCGGTCGGCCAGAGGGTGGCCCGCCGGGAGCAGGGCGACCGGTTCCTCCGGGCCGAGCTCGATCATCTCGAGCCCGGGGACGGCGGTCGACTGGCACATGAGGGCGACGTCCGCGGTGCCGTCCCGAAGGGCGCCGATCTCGTCGTAGGTGAACACGACGTCGGTGAGCATGCCGTCGGGGCCCTGTGCGGTGGCGGCGAGCAGGGCGGGCAGGACGCCGGGGCCGGCGGCGGGCCGTACCGCAAGGGTGACCTGACCCTGCCTGGCAGCCCTGCGCGCCTTGCGTACGGCGGTGTCCAGCGCCGCCAGGACCGTGCGGCACTCCGCCAGGAAGACTTCGCCCGCGCCGGTCAGCCTCACCTGCCGCGTGGTGCGTTCCAGCAGGGGGACGCCCACGCGCCTCTCCAGATGGGCGATGGCCCGGGAGAGGGGCGGCTGGGTGATGCCGAGGTGCTCCGCGGCCTGGCCGAAGTGCAGCGTCTCGGCCACGGCCACGAAGTAGGCGAGTTCCCGGGTCTCCAGCTGATTCATGCATCCAGGGTATTACTCGATGCCCAGACCGTCATTGCTCCGCCGTAGAGGCTCTGTTCAGCTTGATGGTGCGCCTCCACTCCAGGCGCCGTGAAGGTGCTTGCACCGCATCGCAGGCACGATGAGAGGCAGAGTTGTGAAGGCTGTTCAGTACCGGAGTTTCGGCGGACCCGAGGTCCTTGAGGTCACCGACGTTCCGGATCCGAAGATGTGGGTCGACCTCGTTCTGGTGAGGATCGAGGCAGCGGCGCTCAACCCGGCGGATCTGGGGTTCCAGAGCGGGGCCGTGGAGCCCGTCGTGGACTTTTTCTTCCCGGTGGTCCCGGGGTGGGACGTGGCCGGGGTCGTCGAGCAGGCCGGAGCCGCGACGGCGGGTTTCCGGCCGGGAGACGAGGTGATCGGGTTCGTCCGCGGTCAGATCATGCATCACGGCACCTACGCGGAGAAGGTCGCGGCCGAGCCGCGCCAGCTCGTGCGCAAGCCGGGGAACCTGAGCTGGGCCCAGGCCGCCGGGCTGCCGGTCGCCGGGCTCACCGCCTACCAGGCGATCGTGTACGGCCTTGAGGTGACCGCCGGCGACACCGTGCTGGTGCACGGAGCGGCGGGCGGCGTCGGGCACCTCGCCGTTCAGATCGCCGTCGCGCGGGGCGCACGAGTGATCGGTACGGGCTCCGAGGCCAGCCAGGAGTTCATTGCCTCCCTGGGTGCCACGCCGGTGCGTTACGGCGACGAGCTCGTCGAGCAGGTGAGCAAGATCGCCCCGGACGGAGTCGACGCGGTCCTCGACACCGCCGGGCGTGGCTCCCTGGCCACGACGGAGGAAGTCGCCGCCCGCGGGGTGCGGGTCGCTTCGATCACGCAGTCGGCCGCCGAGTACCCGGGGGCCATCGACGTCTTCCTCCACCTTGACGGGGATGACCTGACCCGGCTGGTGGAGCTCGCCGAGGAGGGCAAGCTCACGGTGCACGTCGACCGGGCATTCCCGCTCGACGAGGCGGCGCGGGCCCAGCGGTTGCTGGCCGGCGGCCATGTCCGCGGGAAGATCGTCCTGGAAAACCGCAGGGAGGTCTGAGCACCATGGGCGACCATCCCGTTGTCACCGCGGTCACCGACATCGACGCTCCGCCGGAGAAGGTGTGGCGAGTCCTGACCGACTTCGCCGGATACGCAGAGTGGCATGGTGCGCTGCGCTTCGTCGACGTTCCCGCCGAAATCCTGCCCGGAACCCGGCTGCAGGCCCGGCTGACGCTGGGAACCGGGAACGACGGCGCCTACGAGTTCACGGTCGTCGACCACCGGGCACCGGAGCGGCTTGCCTGGACGGGCGGCATCCCCGGCGTCCTCATGGGGCTGCATTCCTTCGTTCTCGAACCGCATGGCGGCGGAACGCGCTTCACGGAATCCGAGGAGTTCACCGGCTCGGCCGCCGTGGAGACCATCGAGCCCGCCCGGGCCCGGATGGAGGAGGGCTCCGCGAGCTACGTCAGGGCCCTGAAGGAGCGCGTCGAATCCGGCCACTGACCACCCCGAACGGCCATGCACGCCCACGGATCGCGACTCCCACGAGCCACGGTCCGCGGGCAGCAGGCGCGCCCAGAAGCGCGCTCCGGCCCCGTCACCACAAGGAAAGGCAATGCATCACGCGCTCGGCATCATCGGAAGCGGCAGCGTCGGCGGCGCTGTCGCGCGGCTGGCCGTCGACGCGGGGATCCCTGTGGTCCTCAGCAACTCGTACGGTCCCGAGACCCCGCGAGACCTCACCGACCGCCTCGGTCCCCGGGCGCGCGCGGCCAGTCCGCCGGAAGCCGCGGCGGCCGGCGACTGGACGGTCGTCGCCGTCCCCTTCAGCGCCGTGCCCCATCTGCCCGCCGACGCCCTGGCCGGGAAGATCGTCATCGACGCGAACAACTACTGCTCCTTGCGGGACGGGGTCATCGCCGAACTGGAGACGGGCAGCCTGACGGCGGGAGAGCTGTTCCAGCGCCATCTGGCGGGCGCGCGGACGGTCAAGACGTTCAACACCATCTCCTTCGAGCACCTCCTCTCCCTCGCCCGTCCCGCCGGGTCCCCCGACCGCAGCGCGCTCCCCATCGCCGGTGACGACGACGCGGCCAAGGAGTCCGTCACCGCCCTGCTCGACCGCCTCGGCTACGACACCGTTGACGCCGGCGCCATGACGGAGAGCCGGCGCATCCAGGAGGGCAGCCCCGCCTACGTCCTCCCCTACCTGTCGGACCCCCGACTGCCCTGGTCCCGGGACCCGGGGAAACCGGCCGGCGCCGGGGAGATTCGTACAGCCCTGGAACAGGCGCGCAGCGGTCATGAGAAGAAGCACGGACCAGACCGCACCCGCAGAAACCGGCCGCTGACCAGGAGGAAGCAACGGTGCGCAGCCAGTCGCCCCTGGTGAAGGAGTTCGAGACGTTCCAGCCGTCGGACCGGAAGCAGCCAGTTCGACGGGGGGGGGTTGCTTCGTTGTCGAGTTGCACCGGTCAACCGCCCGGGAGCGGTCCCGACAGGACCTCCCCGGGTGCAGAGGTGATGAGTGTCCGTGCCCTGCGGACCAAGGCGGCCGTCGCTGCTCCGGTGGCGGGCCCGTCGGGCCAGGCGAGGACGATCCGGGCCGAGGGTTGATCCTTGACCGGAACGGCGGCCACCCCTCGGGCCAGCCGGCCGACCGCACCGGAACCCACCACGGTGATGAGACGGCCCAGAGCCACTCTGTCGAGGAGTTCATCGAAAGGCATCTCCGGGCACCGCGAAGTGAAGGCGTCCTCGGCGGCGACCTCTGACAGCGTCACACCCTCACGCCCGGCGAAACGGTGTGCCGCCGTGACGAGCGCCACCGGCGCCTCCTCAGTGAGGTCGAGAAGCCGCAGACCACGAAGATCATCGGTGTCGGAGCACAACAATGCGAGGTCCGCGATGCCGTTGCGTAGTGCCGACACCTGATCGTGGGTGAAGACGACCTCCGTAGGCGCGTCATGGATTCGGAGAAGATCCGCGAGGACTCCCGCTCCCATGCCCGGCCGCACAGCCACCACGGCCGGCGCTGTTGTGGTGAACCGACGCGTGCGATGGACCGCGGATTCCAGGGCTTGCAGCGCCCGGCGGCTGTCCTCCCAGAAGATGCGTCCCGCGGCTGTCAGCGACACCTGACGCGTACTGCGGTCGAAGAGCTTGGCCCCCAGCCGGCGCTCGAGCCGGGCAATGGCACGTGACAGGGGAGGCGGCGCGATGCCCAGCCGCTCGGCCGCGCGGCTGAAGTGTAATTCTTCGGCCACCGCCGTGAAGTACACCAGCTCCCGAGTCTCCAGATGATCCATACCCTCAGGGTAATAGACGTTCCCCAAGCGGTCATGGCCCTTCCCTGTCGGTGCTGATGCACTGGATGCACCGAACACGAGAGGGAAACAGCATGAACGACGAGCGAGCGGTTCAGCAGGTACTGGCCCGCTATGTCAGGGCCACGGATCGACGCGACGGCAAGGCGCAGGGATCACTGTTCAGCGACGATGCTGTCGTACAGATACTGGCCAAAGCGGGTCAGGACATGTACGAGCCGGTGGGGGAACCCCTCATCGGTGGCGCCGGCGTGGAATACGCCGTCGACCATTTCATGGCACCGCACCCCGCAGACGGCTCCAGCCATCACACCACCTCTGACCATCTCATCGAGATCGACGGAGACAACGCCCACCTCAACGCACAATTCGTGGTGTTCGAAGTACGTGCCGGCAAGCGGCCGGCCGACGGCTGGCCGACGGCTGGCCGGCGGACAGCCAGGGGGCGCAGGGGTCGGTGAGGCCGATCGAATCCGGCTACTACGACACGGATCTGCGTCGTATCAACGGGGAGTGGAAGATTGTGCACCATCGCGTACTGATGGACATGCCGATGGCGCTGGGCGCCTGATGAAAGCAATGGTGTATCGCCGCTACGGCGGGCCGGACGTACTCGAGCCCGCCAATCTCCCCGAGCCGAAGACCCACGTGGACTCGGTTCTGGTGCGATGTCCGCACCCTCGCTCCCAAGCCCGCCCGGCTTCCCCTTCGACCGTGCCGCTGACGCGCAACGGGCCATGGGGGAAGCGGCTGTCATGGGCAAGGTCGTGGTCGAGATCGTCTGACAGCCGGAACGATGGTGGCCCGGTGCCGGCACCGGGCCACAGCCGTTCGAGAACAGGCGATGCGTAGGACGCCGGGCAGCTCAGCGGTGGGCGCAGCCGTTCGTCGCCGAACCCATCCAAGAGGATCAGGCAAGAGCCGAAGAGGATCATTCTTTCTGCGGGCCCGGCACAGCGGTCTCCTGGAAGGGACAGACTTCCCACGCATTCCGACAAACCCTCAGGCCCGGAGGCACATCATGAAGGTAGCCGTCATCACCGGCGCGAGCTCCGGCATCGGTCAGAGCGCCGCCCTGCAGATCGCCCGGCGCGGTACCGGCGTCATCCTGACCTACAGCTCCAACGAACAGGGTGCCAAGGACACGGTCGCACGGATCGAGCGGCACGGTGGCACTGCCGTGGCACTGCACTTGGACCTCGGCGACACGGCGGGGTTCACCGTCTTCCGGGAGGCCGTTGCCGAGGTGCTGCGCGAGACCTTCCAGCGGCACTCCTTCGACCATCTGGTCAACAACGCCGGATTCGCCGGCATGGCGATGATCGAGGACACCCGCGAGGAGGAATTCGACCGGCTCACGGACGGCCTGTTCAAAGGGCCCTTCTTCCTGACGCAGGCCCTGCTGCCGCTCCTCGCCGACGGCGGCGCCATCGTCAACCTGACCAGCAACTCCACGCTGCCCCAGGTGACCGCGCCGGGATATTCCGTCTACGCGGCTCTCAAGGGCGCCGTATCGGTGCTCACCCGCTACATGGCCAAGGAGTTCGGCCCCCGTGGCATCCGCGTGAACTCGGTCGCACCGGGAGCCACCATCACCCGCTTCGCCGACGACGCGTTCAGCAGGAATCCTGAGATCATCCCGGAACTGGCGAAGACATTCGCTCTCGGCCGCGTCGGCGAGCCCGACGACATCGGCATGGTCATCGCCATGCTGGTCTCCGAGGAGGGCCGGTGGATCACCGCCCAGGACATCGAAGTCTCCGGAGGCCAGAACCTCTGAACCGTTCCCGCTGTGGGCTGTGAGTCGCGGGGTCGGCATCGTGGACGTCGGACACCCGCGGAATCATCGATGCAGACCCAATCCCGCTCAGTACAGACCTCCGTGTGGAAGTTCGCGAAAGAATGGACTCATGGCTGCCCTGGATGACATGCGTAAGCTTCTCAACCGGCATGCGCGGCCCGACATGAGTACGGCGATCGACGGCATCCGGGTGTGTAAATTCACCCCTTCCGGCGCTTCGGTCGCCGGGATGTCCGGGACGGTGCTCGCGGTCATCGCCCAGGGCGGCAAGCGCCTCGCTCTGGGTGAGCGCCTCTACGAGTACAGGTCCGGCGAGTACCTGATCGCCTCCGCCGACCTTCCCGTCACCGGCCATGTCCTGGACACCGGGGACACCGGGCAGCCCACCCTCGGCTTCGGCATGACACTCGCTCCCCGAGCCCTTGCCGAACTCCTCCTGGAAGCCGACCCTCGAGACCTGCCGGCCACTCCGCGCACCACATCACCCGGCATCGCCGTCTCCACGGCTTCTTCTCCACTGCTGGACGCCATCGTGCGCCTGCTGAGGCTGCTGGAGCAGCCCGCGGACCGCAAGATCCTCGCTCCCATGGTCAAGCGGGAAATCCTCTGGCATCTCCTGCGCGGGGAACAGGGAGCCGCCATCCGCCAGCTCGGTCTTGCCGACAGCGCACTGGCTCACATCAACCGCGCCGTGCGGCAGATCCGGGAGAACTATGCCACCGCCCTCCGCGTGGAGGACCTGGCGGACATCGCCGGCATGAGCGTTTCCGCTTTCCACCGCAACTTCCAGACCGTCACGGGGATGAGCCCCATCCAGTTCCAGAAACGCATCCGCTTGCAAGAAGCCAGGCTCCTGCTTGCCGGCCGCCCCTCGGACATCACCGGTGTGGGCCTCAGCGTTGGCTACGCCAGCCCCTCCCAGTTCAGCCGTGAATACCGTCGCATGTTCGGCACGCCGCCCAGCAAGGACATCCACCTCCGCACTCCGCCGGCGGAACTCGTCACTGCGCTGCCCTGAGACCGGCACCGCTTCACCGGACTCCGGGAGCCGCCCGGTCAGCTGCCGGAGCAGCCCACCCTCGCCGGTCGACGGCAGGCCCTCGGCGCGGGCGCGGTGATCGTCCTTCATCGTGCCGGGATGGTTACCGCAGAGGGGTGCGCTGCGTCGTGGAAGACTTCGATGTCCGTCCGGTGCACTGCTGTTGCGCTCTCGACGGGTTCACCGCCGCCGAGGTTGCGGGCGAATCGCGGGAACGCTCCGGCGGAGACCTGGACGCGGAGCCGGTGACCTTTCCTGAAGCGGTACGCGGTCGGTGAGAGGCGCACCGCCGCGCGGGTGGCGTCATCGTCGGCGTCGAGGTGGACGAGTTCATCGCACACGTTGAGCGACGTGCCGTGGGGATCGACGTCGCACAGCCGCACGAAGACATCGACGCCGGGACGGTTGGCCCGCACCCAGATGTCCGCGGTGACCTCGCCGATCACCTCAAGGTCGTCGGTGAGCGGTGCGCCGGTGAAGGTGAGCACGTCGGGGCGCTTCTCCAGCTTCCGGTTGTCGACGGGCCCCGCTCCGGCGGGGGTGAGCTTCGCTCCGCCCACCGAGGGGGTGGGGTCCTCGGGGTCGTAGGTGAAGGCCGAGGGCGCTTCCGCGGATCCCGCGGTGGCGGTGAGGGTGCCGTCGGCGCGAAGGTGCAGTCGCTGGGGTTCGTACCCGGCGGGCGGCCATGCCGCGAAGTCGCGCCACTCGTCCGCGCCCATCACGTACAGCCGCACCGGGGCCCGGTGTGGGGGCTCTTGGCCGGTGGCGACAGCGGAGGCCCACTCGGCGACCTCGGTGACGGACGCGCCCATGCCGCGGGGGTCGGCGTGCCACCACGGTCCGACGGTCAGCCGGGGCTTGCAGCCTGCGTCGACGAGGGCGGTGAAGTCCCGGAGCTGGTCGGCGAGGAAGATGTCGTACCAGCCGGTGACGGAGCTGACCGGCACGGTGACGTCCGGGACGGTGCCGCTGCGGTCCAGGTCTTCCCAGTAGGTGCTGTCCCGGTCGTGGTTCACGATCTGCTGGAAGAACGGCGAGGTCCGGCCGAGCAGCGCCTGGTCGACGTCCGTGAGGGGCACGGTGTTCATGGCCTCGGCGATGCGGCGCCGGTCCGCGCCGACCATCGACCGGAGCAGGTAGCCGCGCTGTTCCTGTGCGGCGGGCAGAGGTGAGCCGTTGCGGGACTGCGGTGCGGTGTTCCAGGAGAAGTTCGTGATGGTCTCGAGGTCGACGCGGCCGGGCCGGGTGAGGCTCAGGGCGAGCCGGGAGGAGGTGATGTGCGGGACCATGGCCTTGACCTCGGGTGGGGCCGCGTCGGCGATGGCCCACTGGGTGTAGCCGAAGTAGCTGGATCCGGCGAGGATCACCCGGCCGCTGGACCAGGACCGGCCGGCCAGCCACCGGAGTGTCGCGAGGCCGTCGGCGCGTTCGTTGCGCATGGCCAGGAACTCGCCGTCGGATCCGAACGTGCCGCGGGTGCTGACCATCAGCACTTGCAGTCCGCGTTCGGCGAGGGCGGGGCCGTAGAGCCATCCGAGGGGGCCGCCGCGCCCGTAGGCGGTGCGGACGACGACGACCGGCACCTCGCTGAGTGATCGTCCACCGGTGTCGCGCGGGGCCCAGTGGTCGGCGACGAGCGTGGCACCGTCATCCATGGGTATCTTCAGGCCGCGTTCGACGTGGACCCGGCGTGAGGTGGCGGGCGGGAGCGGGGCCATGCGCTCCGCGAGGCGTCCGATTGCGGTCATGATCATGCCTCCGGGGTGAGCGCGATACGGCCGACGAGGTCGCGGCTTTCCATTCGCCGGTGGGCGGTGACGGCCTGGCTGAACGGCAGTACCTCGACGTCGGTGTCCGCCAGGCCGGCGGCGGCCGCCTCGACGGCCGCGGCGAGGGCGGCGGGCACGACCTGCGGATGGGCGGGCAGGAACGCGCCGGCGTTGTAGCCGCTGACGGTGATGCCGCGGAACCAGAGCTGGTTGGTGTCCACCTGGTGGCCCCAGTCGTCGGACGCGTTGCCCGCGGCGATGAGACGGCTGCCCGGGATCATCACGTCGAGGCTCTGGGTGCGCAGTGCTCCGCCGACGGGGTCGATGACCACGTCGAACGTCTCGTCGCCGAGCGCGCCGCGCAGGTCCGTGGAGTCCACGATCCGGTCGTAGGGAAGCTTCGTCGCCTCGGCGGCGGCGAGTCTGCCCGGCCGGACCGTGCCGACGACGCGGGACGCGCCGAGCCGCTTCGCGACGCCCGGGAAACCGGCGGACAGACCGCCGAGAGCGCCGTGCACGAGGACCCTCTCACCGGCGGCCAGATGGGCGACCCGCTCCAGCGCCACGTGCGCCATCGCGGCGTTCGGAATCACCGATACGGCGAGGGCGGGGTCGATGCCGCGCCCTTCGATCGAGACGGTCAGCGCGGCCTTGGCGAGGTGGACGGAGGCGTACCCGCCGGTGCCGGTGCCTGCGGACAGAGCGACCACCTGCTCCCCGACGGCCGGCCCCACCACGCCGTCGCCGAGCGCGCGGACCGTGCCGGCGACTTCCAGGCCGGGTACGAACGGTGGCTGTGGCATGCCGGGTTGGTCCTTGTACCGGCCCTGCCTGAAGAACACGTCGATCAGGCCGACCGCGGAGTGCGAGACGTCGATCGCGATCTCTCCGGGGCCCGGAGCCGGGTCCGGGAGATCGGTGACGAGCTCGAGAGCGGCCGGGTCGCCGAAGCGCGTGGCCTGTACTGCCTGCATGGATCTTTCCTCTCCAGGGGAGGGCTGTCGCCCGCCGATTTAACGCACCTGGCGATGCGTTACGAGGAACGTAGCACGGCCGGACCGCTTAGCGCATCACTGCGTGCGTTACAGTTCTCGTCATGAAGGAGCGAGCACGGTCCGCGCAGGACAAAGCGCAACGGTCGGAGGATCTGCTGCGGGCCGCGGAGGCACTGGCGACGGAGCTCGGCGGCGTCCGGTTCGTCACCGTGCAGGCGGTCACCGAGCGTGCGGGCCTGCACCGCACCGGTGTGCGCCGGTACTACTCGAGCAGAGAAGAGCTGTTGCTCGAGCTCGCAGAGCGCGGCTGGGGCCAGTGGCGGGCCGCGATCGCCGAGGCGGTGGCCCGGCGAGCCGGTCTCGGCCCGGAGGACGTCGCCGGCGCCGTCACGGACACGATCACCGGGCTGCCGGTCTTCTGCGACCTCCTCACCCATGTCACGTTGACGCTGGAGGGCGACGTCGACATGGAGCGCGCGCGCCGGTACAAGACCGCGTCGTTCGCCGCGTACGACGCGATCGTGGACCATCTCGGCCGCGTGAGCTCGATGACCCCGGACCAGCTGCGCGGGCTCCTCGCGGCGACCCTCGCGCTGGCCTCGACCGGGTGGCAGGTGTCCCACCCGACGCCCACCCTCGCCGCGCTCTACGAGCAGGTGCCCGAATGGGGCCATGTCGCCTTTGACTTCGCCCCACGGCTGAGGCTGCTCCTGACATCCCTCGCGGTCGGCCTGCACGCCGTCATCCCGGACACCGGCCCCCCTCCAGGGGCGACCCGCGGTGGGCGCTGATCCTCCGAGGGTGCCTCGTGGGAGTGATGCGCAGGGGCGCGTCGGCCGGATCGGTGCCGGGCCGGGCGAACGGGGTCACCGGACCTTCGAGGCATGGCCGGCGGAGCATGCCGCTCACGCCGGATGATCAGGGCCGGCCATGGCCTTCAACGGTCCTTGACCGCGCGACCAGGCGGGCGCCCTGGACCAGTCCGGCCGCACCGGCGAGGCCGCGTTCGAGGACCTCTTGGGGGTCTGCGCCCCGTTCACGGACGGCGTCGGCGAAGTGCCGCATGTCCTTGCGCATCAGGTGGTGCACGTGTTCGGCGAGGTCGGGGGTGATGTCCTCGCCGAGGGCGCGCAGTGCCGCGCTGCCGCCGCTGCTCGAGCCGACGACGTCGATCAGGGCGGGCAGGTCGAGACCGACCCGCCCGGCCAGGGCGAGGACGTCTTCGGCGTTCTTCATGTTGGTGATGGCCAGCGCGTTGTTGAACAGCTTGGTGACCTGCCCGGCTCCGACCGGTCCCATCAGCCGCACCGTGTCGCTGAACGCCACGAACACGGGACGCGCGGCTTCGAAGGCGTCGGCGGGCCCGCCGGCGAACGTGGTCAGGGTGCGGGCGCGGGCGCCCGGGCCGCCACCGCTGACCGGGGCCTCCAGATAGACCGCACCGGACTCGGCGACCCGCGCGCTGATGCGCCGGGCCTGTCCCGGGTCACCGGTGCCGTGGCTGACGAGGATCGTGCCGGGCGCGACGGCTTCCAGGAAGTGCCGATCATCCAGCAGGTTCCAGATGTCGGCATCGTCCCGCAGGCAGAGCGCGATCAGCTCCACGGAACCCGCCAGGCCGGCCGCCGTGCCGTGCACGGTGTGCGGCACGGCGGCCACGGCCGCCAGCGAAGCGGGGCGGCGTGCCCATACATGCAGTTCGAAGCCCTGTTCACCGATCGCCGTGGCCATGGGACCGCCTTGGTCGCCGAGCCCGATGAAACCGACTCGCTTGATGATGGTCATGACGCTGCTTTCGTCGCGGTGTTGTCTTCGGTGGTGTCTTCGGTGGTGTCTTCGGTCCTGTTCGCGGGCTCAGCGCAGGATGCCGGTACCCAGGTCCCACAGCCGCTGGGCGTTCACCCCGTCCAGCGCATACGCCGCCACAGCGGGGACGCCGAGTCGCGTGGGCCGGGAGGTGACCTGCGGAGCCTCGTTGACGTCCTCGAAATAGCGGCCGCCCACGCCCTCGACCAGGGGGGAGGCGGCGAGGAACACCGAGGTCGCCGCACCCTGCTCGACGGTCTTGCGGTAGGGCTCGGGGGTCTTCAGCCCGCCGGTGTGCCGCTGGAGGTTGGTCGCGATCGCCCCGGGATGCAGCGCGTTCGCCCTGATTCCCTCGCTCGACCAGCGCCGGTCCGCCTCGACGGCCAGGAGCACCCCGGCGGTCTTGGACTGGCCGTAGGCGCCGAGCGCGTCATAGGGACGGAACCGGTAGTCGAGGTCGTCGAAGACGACCGGGGAGAACAGGTGGCCGCTGGACGACACGGTCACCATGCGCGCTCCGCCGGCGTCGGCGAGTGCCGCGTGCAAGCCCAGCGCCAGGGCGAAGTGCCCCAGGTAGTTGGTGGCGAACTGCTGCTCGTGGCCGCGGATCCCCCGCTCGAGCTCCGGAGGCATCATGATCCCGGCATTGTTGATCAGGATGTGCAGGGGGCCGGCCCAGGCGTCGGTGAACGCGGTCACCGATGCCAGGTCCGCCACGTCCACGCGGGCGACGTGGATGGCATCGTTACCGGTCTTGGTGCGCAGGTCCGCCGCGACCTGCTCTCCCGCGTCGGGACGCCGGACCGCGAGGGTGACCTCGGCGCCGGCGGCCGCCAGTGCGCGGGCGGTCTCCACCCCGATGCCGGAGGTGGCACCGGTGATGACAGCGCGCCTGCCGGAGAGGTCGACGCCGTCGATCACCTGGGAGGCGGTCGAGTGGCGGTCGAAAGGGCTGTGGAAAAGGGCGTTCATGGGACGTTCCTCGGTCGGGACGCAGGAGGGGAGTACGGCCGGACGGGCGGGTGACCGGTGCGGGTGGACGTGCCGATGGCGTACCGGGCCGCTGCTCCGCCACGTGAGGGCGGCAGACCGGCGGCCGTCTCCGGGGGGACCGTGGGTTGCTCGCCGGGTGGTCGCCTCACCGGCCGGCGCGCCGGCCCGCACCGGTTTCGCCTTCCTGTCGCAGTCACGACCGGGGCCGGCGTCCTGGGGCAGGTCCAGGCCCAGCCGGATCTGGCCGTCCGCCGTGGCCACGATCGTCTCGGTGATGTCGCGGGGATCCCAGCCGAGCAGCGAACGGGCCTTGTCGTCACTGATGACGGGGATCCGGCCGTGCAGGGCCGCGGCGTCGCGAAGAGACGGTTCGGTCTTGGCGGCCTCGCGTACCTGCTCGATGGTGAGTTCCGTGGCAGGCAGCAGATGGGCTGCGGTGGGGAAGTGCTCGCGCAGGATCTGTGCCATGCCGAGGAGGCTGATCGCCGGCCCGCCGACGGCGATGAAGCGTTCGCCCGCCGCCCCCGGATGCAGCATGGCGCGCAGGTGCAGGTCCACGACGTCGCGTACGTCGACGACGCCGAAGTACATGATCGGCACCACCGGCATCTGCCCGGTCAGCATGCCCTTGACCAGACCGACGGAGGCGGAGGGGCGGTTGCCCAGCTGGGGACCGAAGATCCCGGTGGGGTTGACGACCGTCAGCTCGATGTCTCCGTGGGCGTGGACGTAGTCCCAGGCGGCGCGCTCGGCCAGCACCTTCGACTTGTGGTAGGCGGGCAGGCCCTCGGTGTCCGGGTCGGTCCAGTCCGCCTCCGAGTAGTGGTCGTCGGGCTTGAGCGTGTACCCGACCGCGGCGTAGGAGGACGTCATCACGACCCTCGGGATCCCGGCTTTCCGTGCCGCGGCGAGGACGCGCAGCGTACCGTCGCGGGCGGGGCGGATGAGTTCCTCCTCCGTCTCGGGCGGGGTGAAGGGGAAGGGCGACGCGTGGTGCAGGACGTGGCTGACCCCGTCCATGGCGTCCACCCAGCCACGGTCGGCGCCGAGGTCGGCGACGACGAACTCCAGCCGGCCGGCCGGATCGACCGCGGCCTGGTGGAGTGCGGCCAGGACCCCGGCCTCCTGTGCGGACTCCCGGACCGTCACCCGGACCCGATACCCCTCGCCGATCAGCCGGACGATCGCATGACTGCCGACGAATCCCGTACCACCGGTGACGAGCACCGTCTCGCCTTCGAAGGCGGAGGCGGCCGTACTCTCTGTGCTCATATGCCAGGTCCCTCAGTTGAGAAGATGTGGTCCATTACGCGTGTGACCTCGGCGATCGCCTGCTTTTCGGCGTCTGCGTCCCCGCGCACGCGGGCGTCCCACAGGCGCGCTTTGCCGCGCAGATAGACCAGGCGGAGTTGAAGCTGCTCGATATCGGCGGCCAGCCTGTCCGCCTGCGAGGCGAACAGGTCCCGCGTTTCGGCCGCGGCGGAATCCCCCTCGGCGAGCAGGTCGAGGTAGCGGCGCATTCCGCTGACGGTCATCCCCGCCGAACGCAGGCAGGACAGCGCCTCGACGCGTTCCACGGTCGCCGGCCCGTAACGGCGGTGGCCACTGGACTCGTCCCGGGCGACCACCCCCAGCAGACCGATCTGCTCGTAGTAGCGCAGTGTGGGCCCACTGAATCCTGAGCGTCGGGCCATCTGCTGGATGGTCAGGTCGGTTTGTTCTCCGGTCGCCGATGCCATGGGGGAAGCCTCCGATACTTCAAGCGCTTGAAGTCAAGCTCGCTCATCGGAACCCTGGGCGCCACCGCGTACGGCGCCGGTCAGGAGCTTCTCCAGGGCCGCCGTCCCGCCCGGGCGCGCTGCGGCGCGACGAAGGCCGCCGGCCGAACCACGGCGGCGCGTACCGGCCGAACCGCGGCGGTGGGCGGAGGCGGCCGGGGAGCCGGGCGGCGCGGGGCCGTCCCCGGCGCCGGCGCGGAAAACCCTTCGCCAGAGTCATGGGGCGGACGGCAGGCTGGTCGGAGCCTGGAGACGCGGCGTCCGCCGCACCGCTTCCGGCTGCCGAGTCGTGCCCGGAGCCCCGGAGCCCTGGAGCCCCGGGAGAGACAGGGTGCCGGTGCCGGCCTGCCGGTGCGTCCCGCCGGGGCCGTCCCTCTGCCCGGCTGCCAGGTGGCTCCGAACGTGACCACCGTCCGCCGTCCGCCGTCACACGTGACCACCGTCCGCCGCCGCCCACCGCCGTTCCCCTGGAGGACCGTTCATGCACTGCGATATCCATCTGCGGCTCCACGCGCTGCGCGCCGGGGAGTTGTGGGACGAGGCCGCCGCCACCCATCTGGTCACGCCGCTGTCCGGGGGCCCGGCGCCGGGCGAGCCGTCCGGACCACAGGCCCGCGGCACCCTGGCACAGCGCCCCGGCCCGCCGTCCCTGCGGCTGCGGGCCCGCAGCCGGGTGGGCTGGGCGATGGTGGAGATGGGGCTGCGGCTCGTCCAGCCGCCACGGCGGCGGGTGCGGGCCGCTCTGCCGCGCGGGTAGGCGCACCCACGGAGGGGGTGGCGCGGCCGGGCGAGGACCCGTCAGCCCCCGATCGCCTGGGTGACGGTGTAGATCACCAGTCCCGCCAGGGCACCGACCACCGTGCCGTTGATCCGGATGAACTGGAGGTCGCGGCCGATGTGGGCCTCGATCTTCCTGGAGGTGTGCTCGGCGTCCCAGCTCGCCACCGTCTCCGTGATCAGCGAGGTGATCTCGTCGCGGTACGTGCTGACGATGTACACCGCCGCGTCCTCCAGCCAGCCGTCCACCTTGGCGCGCAGCCGCGCGTCGGTCGACATCCGCGCGCCCAGCGACAGCAGCCCCGCCCGCGCCCGGGTGCGCAGCTCGCTCCGCTCGTCCTCCGCGGCGGCCACGACCATGCGGCGGACCGCGTTCCAGGTGGAGGCGATCAGGTCCTGCACCTCGTCCCGGCGGAGGAAGTCGTTCTTGAAGCGCTCCACGCGCAGGCGGGTGTCGGGCTCGTCGCGCAGATCCGCCGCGAAGTCCGTCAGGAAACGGTCGACGGCGCCGCGGGCCGGGTGGTCCGGCATGTCGCGCATCTCACGGAAGAAGCGCAGGAGTTCCTTGTAGACGCGCTCGCCGACCTTGCGGTCCACGAACCGCGGGGTCCAGCCCGGCGCGCCGCCCGCGACGGCCGTCATCACCGACGTGTTGTGGTCCACCAGCCAGTCGTGCGCGCGGACGCACACCAGATCGACCAGCCGGTGGTGACCGCCGTCCGTGACGACCTTGTCGAGCATCGCGCCCAGCGACGGGGCGATCTCGCGGCTCTCCGCGCGGCGCGTGATCGCCTCCCCGACCACGGCCTGCACATCGGAGTCGCGCAGGACGGTGAGCGCGCCGCGCAGCGCCGTGGCCAGCTCGGCCGTGACGCGGTCGGCGTTGGCGGGTTCGGCGAGCCAGCCACCCAGGCGGCGGCTGATGCCCACGGAGCGCAGCCGCTCCCGCACGACGTCGCCGGAGAGGAAGTTCTCCCCGACGAAGTCGCCCAGCGAGCGGCCCAGGACGTCCTTCTTGGTGGGGATGATCGCCGTGTGCGGGATCGGCAGCCCGAGGGGGTGACGGAAGAGGGCCGTGACCGCGAACCAGTCGGCGAGGGCGCCCACCATGCCCGCCTCGGCCGCCGCCGCCACATAGCCCGCCCAGGCACCGGCCCCGCGGGAGTGCGCCCACTCGGCCAGCACGTAGACGACGGCGACGAGGAGCAGCAGGCCGGTCGCGGTGGCCTTCATCCGCCGGACGCCGCGCCGCTTCTCCTCGTCGAGGGCGCTGAAGTCGGTCATGCTGCGGACGCTCGCGGGGCCCGGCCCGGCCGCCGCGCCGGGGGCGGCGCGCTCCGCCCCGGAGGCGTCGTCACCGCCCGGCCGGGTGCCCGGTGTCACCGGTTCCCCCGGTCCGGCCGGTGCGCCCGGGCCCGTCCGCCGCCGTGTCCGCCGTGTCCGCACCATTCGCTCCGCCCGCCCACGCCTGTCCTCCGTGACATTGTCCCCGTACCGGCCCGGGTGGAACGCACCCACAGCCGGATGCGTCTACCCCTGCGGAGGCCGGCCAACCCGGCCCCCCGACGATCCGTGATCTCCCCATGGGAGCATGGAGAACCCCGGCGGAGAGGGCCAACTCGCAGCCGCCGACCGGGAACGGAACAGACCGGGGGCCCCTGGCTCCCTCGCACGAGGAGACACACCGCGCGTGACCAAGCGGAACGGTTCTGCCCTGCTCGCCGCCCTCGCGGCCGTGGTGGTACTCATCTCCGTCGGGATCTACGTCGGCGTGGGCGGCGCCCGGTCCGGGGGCGACCCGGCCGCCGCCACCCGCCCGCAGCACAACAACAACGGCGCCAGCGCCCACGGCAACGGCAACGGCAACGGCAACGGCGGCAACAATTCCGCCGCCCCCGCCGCCACCGGCCGCTGGGTCGGCACCTGGTCCGCGGCGCCCGCCGCCGCCGAGCCGAACTCCCTCCACGGCCACGCCGGGAAGTCCATCCGCAACGTCGTCCACACCAGTGTCGGCGGCACCGGGGTCCGCGTCCGGCTCTCCAACCTCTACGGCACCCGGCCGCTCTCCATCACCGCCGCGTCCGTCGCGCTGGCCGCCGCGCCCAGCAACCCGACCGCCGCCTCCGACTCCCTGCGCCGGCTGACCTTCGCCGGCCGCCCCGCGGTCTCCGTCCCCGCGGGCCAGGAGGTCGTCAGCGACCCGGTGCGGTTCGCCGTCCCGGCCGCCGCCGACCTCCTCGTCTCCACCTACTCGCCCACCTCGGCCGGTCCCGCCACCTACCACCCCTACGCGCGGCAGACCTCCTACCTCGCCGAGGGGGACCGGACCGCGGACCCGCGCGGCTTCGCCTACACCGAGCAGAGCCCCTTCTGGCGCTACCTGACGGGCGTCGACGTCTACAGCGCGGAGGCCGAGGGCACCGTCGTCGTCATCGGCGACTCCATCACCGACGGCATCACCTCCACCGCGGGCGCCAACCACCGCTGGCCCGACTTCCTCGCCCAGCGGCTCCGCGAGGAGCGCGGCGCGCCCCGCTACGGCGTCCTCAACCAGGGCATCAGCGGCAACCGCGTCCTCGTCGACGGCAGCCGCTTCTCCCCCAACAACGGCCCCAGCGGACTCAGCCGCTTCGAGCGGGACGTCCTGACCCGCAGCGAGGTCCAGGCCGTCGTCCTCCACCTCGGCATCAACGACATCCTCAAGACGCCCCGGCAGCTCGAAGCCGAACGCATCGTCGAGGGGCTTCAGCAGATGGTGCGCCAGGCCCACGGCCGCGGCATCCGCGTCACCGGCGGGACGCTGCTGCCGTTCGGCGGTCACCGCGGCTACTCCGCGGAGACGGAGACCGTGCGCCGCCAGGTCAACCAGGCGATCCGCTCCGGCCGCGTGTTCGACGCCGTCGTGGACTTCGACCGCGCCCTGCGCGACCCCGCGGCGCCCCACCGGCTGCTCCCGGCCTACGACTCCGGCGACCATCTGCACCCCAGCGACGAGGGCTTCCGCGCCATGGCCCACGCCCTCGACCTCCGCGACCTCAAGGGCTCCGCGCCCGCCCGCCTGTGACGGCGGCACCCGCTCCCCGGCAGCGGTCCCGGGGCCGGGGCACGCGCGGGCGGCCGGGCGGAACGGGCGGAAACGGAATGTCCCGCCGGACGGCGGACGGCACCGGCCCGCCACCCCGCCGGCCGCCCTCACCAGGACCGCCCGGACCCGGCCGAACGGGCGAAGAGCCGCCCGGCCGGTCGAGCGGAAGGCATGTTTTCCCTCCATAGGGTCAGCCGTAAGGGTGGCCCCGGAGGCCCTCCGGATCCCCCGCCCACCGGCGCCGGTACCCTCCGTCCCCGCCCGCGGAAACGATGGTGCCCCAGACCCTCGCCCCCTCCGGCCGGCCCGGGCCACGCCGACCGGAACGCCCCGACAGTCACCCGCAGCCGTACAACCTTCGGCGGCTGCCGAGGAGTCCCCAGACATATGAGTGACGTGCCGCAGCAACAGAACACCCCCGCCCGGGAACCGGAACGGGAACCGTCACCCGAGCCGGAACGCACCCCGGAACGGGACACCCCCGGGGAGACGGGCCCGGACGGAACTGCGCGCACCGGCACGGGCCCCACGGCCTCCCCCGCCGGCCCGAACGGCCCCGGCCGGCCCGCGGACGCGGACACCGGAACCCCGGGAACCCCGGGAACCCCGGGAACGCCGACGGAGACCAGCCGCGTGAGGACGGAAACGGAAACCCCGCGCGGAGGGACGGTCTCCGGGGCCGGACCCGGCCCGGCGAGCGGGCCGGAGACGGCGGAACTCCCGTCCGTCGCCCGGACGCGCGACGACAGCACGGGCCGTGGCACGGGCACGAAGCCGGACGCCGACGCGGAACCGGCCCCGGACCTGAGCGGGGCGCACGGGGGCACCACGGCCGGCGTGGCCCGGAGCCGGGACGCGGGCCCGGCCCGGAACCGTGACGCGGCGGCGGGGGCGGGCAGCGGCGTGAGCGGCGCGCCCCTGGGCGCCGGAGCGGGCGCCGGTCCCGACCGCGATCCCGGGCCCGCCGTCCCGGCCGGCCGTACCCCTTCGGCGGGTGCCGGTGCCGGCCATGACAATGCCCCCGCGACCGGGGGCGGCGGCACCGCCGCCGGAGCGGGGGGCCCGGCGACGGCGGCCACCAAGCCCATCGGGACAGCGCCTGCCGGCTTCGGCACCGCCGTCGGCACCGCGGCGGCCGCCGGGCTCGCGACCGGGGCCGTGGCCCGCGGCGGAATGGGGACCGGACCCGCCGAGCCCGGATCCACGGCCGGACCCGCCGAGCCCGGATCCACGGCCGGGCCCGCGACCGGATCCGCTTCCGGCCCCGGAGCCGGAAGCGCCACCGGGGCCCACGGCCGAAGCGGAGCCGGAGACGGCCACGGAGCCGGCGGCGACGCCGGAGACGGCGGAGACGGCGGAGACGGCAACGGTGACGGTGGCGGTGGCGACGGAGCGGCAGGTGCCGCGGGCGCCGGGGGCCGTCCCCGACGCACCGGGGTCCGCCGTCTCCTGCCCACGAAGCGCATGGTGCTCTTCGGCACCCTCGGCTTCGTCCTCCTCATCGGTGGCGCTTTCACCGCCGGCTATCTGCTGGTGGACATCCCGGCGGCGAACGCCTCCGCCGTCCGGCAGGGCAACGTCTTCCTCTACGCGGACGGCTCCCAGCTCGCCGTCGACGGCGACGTCAACCGGGAGAACGTCAGCCTGGACCGCGTGCCGAAACACGTGCAGCGCGCCGTGCTCGCCGCCGAGGACCGCGACTACTACTCCGAGGCCGCCGTCGACCCGCAGGCCATGGTGCGCGGCGCGTGGAACACCGCCACCGGCAAGGGCAAGCAGTCCGGCTCCACCATCACCCAGCAGTACGTGAAGAACTACTACCTGGCCCAGGAGCAGACCCTCTCCCGCAAGGCCCAGGAGTTCTTCATCGCGATCAAACTCGACCGCGAGAAGTCCAAGGACGAGATCCTCCAGGGCTACCTCAACACCAGCTACTTCGGCCGCCGCGCCTACGGCATCCAGGCCGCCTCGCACGCCTACTTCCGCAAGCACGTCGAGAAGCTGACCCCCGCCGAGGGCGCCTACCTCGCCACCCTCGTCAACGCCCCCGCGCACTACGACGTCGCCCTCCACCCGGAGAACCGGAAGCGGGCGGAGGCCCGCTGGAACTACGTCCTCGACGGCATGGTCGACGAGGGCTGGCTGAAGCGCTCCGAACGCGCGGACATGGAGTTCCCCGAGCCGACCGAGGGGCGGCCCTCCTCCGGGATGAGCGGCCAGCGCGGCTATCTCGTCGAGGCCGTCAAGCAGTACCTCCAGCAGCACGACGTCATCGACGAGAAGACCCTCGAAGCGGGCGGCCACCGCATCACCACCACGATCGACCCGAAGCGGCAGAAAGCGTTCGTCGACGCCGTCGACAAGCAACTGATGTCGAAACTCGACAAGAAGAACCGCAAGGTCGACAACTACGTGCGCGCCGGCGGCGCCTCGATCGACCCCGGGACCGGTGAGGTCGTCGCCCTCTACGGCGGCATCGACTACACCGAGCAGTTCGTCAACAACGCCACCCGCCGCGACTTCCAGGTCGGCTCCATCTTCAAGCCGATCGTCCTCGCCTCCGCGTTCGACAACGGCGCCAAGACCCTCGACGGCCGCCCCATCACCCCGAACGCCCGCTACGACGGCACCAGCGGACGCCCCGTGCGCACGGCCTCCGGCCCCACCGGCTACAAGCCGGAGAACCAGGACCACAAGGACTACGGCAACCTCACCGTCGCCCAGGCCACCGACCAGTCCGTCAACTCCGTCTACGCGCAGATGGCGCAGGACGTGGGCCCCGCCGAGGTCCACCGCACCGCCATCGGCCTCGGCGTCCCCAAGGACACCCCCGACTTCAACCCCAACCCGTCCGTCGCCCTCGGCGTGGCCACCGCCAGCGTCCTGGACATGACCGAGGCGTACGCCGCCCTCGCCAACCACGGCGAGCACCGCGAGGCCGTCCTCGTCACCAAGGTCACCCGCGGCGAACAGCAGATCGGCCTTCCGAAGAAGAAGACCAACCGCGCCATCAGCCGGCAGGCCGCCGACACCACCACCTCCGTGCTCAAGGGCGTCGTCGAGAGGGGCTCCGGCACCGCCGCCAAGTCCGCGGGCCGGCCCGCGGCGGGCAAGACCGGCACCGCCGAGGAGGACCGCGCCGCCTGGTTCGCCGGCTACACCCCCGACCTGGCCACCGTCGTCGCCGTGATGGGCCAGGACTCCGAGACGGGCGAGCAGAAGAAGCTCTACGGCGCCACCGGCCTGCCCCGCATCAACGGCGGCGGCTACCCCGCCGAGATCTGGGGCAACTACACCGCCGCCGCGCTCAAGGGCAGCCCAGCGAAGAAGTTCGACCTCAAGCTGATGAAGGGAGCGGGCGCGCCGGACGCCGGCCCGCCCGGGCCCACCGGCGGTGCCGAGACCGGCGGACCCGAGACCCCCACCACCCCGGAGCAGCCCGACCCCGGTACGCCCACCACCTCCGGCGAGCCCGGCCCGCCCGAGACCACCGACCCGCCCTCCCCCACCCAGCCCGCGCCCACCGGCGGCACGAGCACCGGCGGCGACACGGGCGGCACCGGCGGGACGGACGGCGGCGGCACCGGCGGCCCGGGCGGCGACACGGGCGGCACCGGAGGCCCCGGCGGTCCTGGCGGCCCCGGCGGCGGGGACGGCGGCCCGGGCGGCGACGGTGGAGCCGGGGACGTCGGCTCCACCGCGGGCGCGGCCGCGGCCCGCTGGAGCCGCGAGTCCGGCTGACGACCGCGCGGCCGGGGCAGCCGGCGGCGACGGCAGGAACGGCGGCGACGGCAGGGGCACCTGCGGTCGCCGCCGTGAGGCCCCGGCCGGCCCGCCACGGGGCACGACGGGCCGACCACGGGGCACGGGGCACGGGGCACGGGGCACGGGGCACGGGGCACGGGAGAAACGTGACAGGTGACCGGGCGGCAACGTGACGCGGTGACCGGGCGCCGGGGCCACGGGCGGCTCGGACGCGGCGCGCGACGGGCGGCCCCCGTCCTCCCGTCCGGAGCACCGCCCTGACCACCGTCCGGCGCCGCTCTCCGGCCGCGCCGTCCGTCCCGGCCCGGGTCCGGCCGGCTGGGCCGGGCAGGCCCGGGCCGGGAGGGACGGGCCGGGAGGGACGGGTCCGACGGCCGCCCGGGAAGTCCGGGCCCGGGACGGAGGCGGAGATCCAGGCGGGGCGGCCCCGCGCTCGGGCAGGCCGTCCCGGAACCGCCCGGGCGGGCCCCGCCCCGCCACCGCCCGACACGCCACCGCCCGCCACGGCCCCGGCCCAGCTTCTCGTCAGATCCGGGGTCAGCCCCGGCCCAGCTCCGCGTCGGCCCCGGCCCAGCTTCTCGTCAGATCCGGGGTCAGCCCCGGCCCGGCTCCGCGTCAGCCCCGGGGCCAACCCTGGCCGAGCTCCGCGTCAGCCCCGGGTCGGCGCGGCGTCAGCTCCGGCTCAGAGATACAGCCCCGTCGAGTCCTCCGCGCCCTCCAGCCGCTCGGACGCCACGGCGTGCAGGTCGCGCTCGCGCATCAGCACATAGGCGAGTCCCCGGATCTCGACCTCGGCGCGGTCCTCGGGGTCGTAGAGCACCCGGTCACCCGGCTCCACCGTCCGGACGTTCTGCCCCACCGCCACGACCTCGGCCCAGGCCAGGCGGCGGCCGACCGCGGCGGTCGCCGGGATGACGATGCCGCCGCTGGACCGGCGTTCGCCCTCCGCGATGTCGGTACGGACGAGCACCCGGTCGTGCAGCATGCGGATGGGCAACTTGTCATCGTGCGTAGGGTTCTGACTCACGCGACGACCGTACCTGCCCGCCCGGGCCCCGGCCTCACGGGCCCGGGGCGGACCGTCACCGCCCCGCGTCACGGCCCCCTCCGCGCTCCGTGGCCGGCCCGGCTCCGCGGTCGCCCCGCTCCGTGGCCGGCCCGTCCGTGCTCAGCCCCGGCGGGAACGGCCCCGGCGCCCGCGGACCGCCGCGTCACGCCGGGCGGAGACCGTGAGCAGCAGGCCCACCACCGCCACCGCGGCGACCGCCGCCGGGACGATCCGCTCCAGCCGCGGGGCGCCCGTCTCCGACACGAACGTGCCCCGGACGTCGGTCAGCGCGCGGTTGACCGCGACATAGGCCCGACCGGCCGTGCGGTCCACGGCCGACACCGCCTTCGCCCTCATGTCCTCGGCGACCGTCCGCGGATGCACGCGCACCGCGATCTCGTCGAGGGTCACGGCGAGTTCCTGGCGCCTGCGGGCGATGTCCGCCTCGATCTGGGCCGGGGTCCTGGCTTCCGACACCGGTCTGCCTCCGTCGTCCTGGGGTTGATCGCTGTTCCGTCGTTCCGTCCGCGCTGCTCGGCGGGGACAGTCTGTCAGCTCCTGCCCAGTGCCGCGCCCCGGCACCCCAAGGGACCCGCGACGGCGGGCGAGCGGTTCGGCCGACGGTGCGGCGGACGGGCGAGGGGGCCCCGGTGGACGGGGCCATCGGACGGCCTCCGAACCTCCCGCACCCCGCATCTGCCCCACGGCCCACCGGGGCCGGGCCCGCGCCGGCGCCCCGCCCCCTCCCGGCGGGACACGGGCGCCGGGGACGGACCGGACACGCGGGCCGGACACGCGGGCCGGACACCGCCCGGAGAACCGAACGCCGGCCGCCCTCAGTGGTGCATCCGGCCGCCCTTGACCACCTTGTCGACCGCGTTCCGCGGCCCGTACACGGCGAGCCCCACCAGATCGAGCTGCTCCCCCAGCACGGCCCGCACGGCAGCCCGGTTGTCCGCGTCATGACCGGTGGCGAAGAGATCAGAGGTGAACACGGCGCGGGGCAGCGCCCGGGACAGGGCCCGGCCGTGCGCCGCGGTCAGCGTCTCCTTCTCCCCCTCGAACACCAGGACGGGCTGGCGGAACATCGGCAGATACGCCGTGCCGTCGGCGTCCGCATACGGCTCGCCGATCACCTCGGGAAGCTCCGTACCGACTCCGCTGACCAGGAACGCGGTCACGTTCAACCGCTGCCAGACCGCCAGGTCCGTACGGAGCAGAACAGCGATCTTGGTGTCGAAGCGCACGGGCGGCGGAGGCGGTACGGACCCCGCGGCCGCGGCGGGATGGTTCCGGTTCGTCATGCTCCCGAGACTGCCGACCCCGCCCGCGCCCCGTCTTGTACGTTCCTTGCATGCCCCGACGGCAGCAGATCTCCGCGTGGCGCCCGCGGGTACCGGGCGTCGTCGAAGTCCTCCACGCCCGCCTCACCGAACACGCCTACCCGATGCACGTCCACGACGCCTGGACCCTGCTGATCGTCGACGACGGAGCCGTCCGCTACGACCTCGACCGCCGCGAGCACGGCACCCCCGGCGACACCGCCACCGTCTCCCTCCTCCCACCGCAGGTACCGCACAACGGCTCCGCCGCCACCGCGCACGGCTTCCGCAAGCGCGTTCTCTACCTGGACCCGGCCGTGCTCGGCGAACGCTTCATCGGACCCGCCGTGGACGGCCCCGACCTCGCGGACCCCCTGCTGCGCCGCCGCGTCGGAGAACTGCACACCGCCCTGGCCCACCGCGGCGGCGAACTGGAGGCCGAGAGCCGCCTCGCCCTGATCACCGAACGCCTCCACGGCCATCTGCGGCCCCGCCTCACCACCACCCCGCCCCCGCCCCGCGGCCTCGCCAACCACCTGCGGGACCTCCTCGACGAACGCCTGCTCCCCGGCGTCACCCTGGACGAGGCCGCCCGGCTGCTCCACGCCCACCCCACCCACCTCGTACGGGCCTTCGCCGCAGCCTTCGGCATCCCACCCCACCGGTATCTGACCGCCCGCCGTGTCGACCGCGCCCGGCGCCTCCTCCTCGACGGACTGCCACCCGCCGAGGTCGCCACCGCCGTCGGCTTCCACGACCAGCCGCACCTCACCCGCCACTTCCGACGGCACCTGGGCACCACCCCCGGCCGCTACGCCCGGAACACCGCGCCCCGGGGCGGGTGACACCACCGCCGGGCCCCCGGCCCGCCTGGGCCCGGCCTCCCGGCCTCTCCACCGGCGGTCCCGAGGGCGTGGAGCAGTCCCGCCGGAGAACGCCTAATCTCGGGGAAGACCTCCGGCCGCGGGCCCACCCGGGCCCCGGCCGCCACCGCAGCGAGGAGAACCAGGCACCATGAGCGAGCGACTGCAGCCCGGCGACACCGCCCCCGCCTTCACCCTGCCCGACGCGGACGGCACACCGGTCTCCCTCGCCGACCACGCCGGCCGCAAGGTCATCGTCTACTTCTACCCGGCCGCCCTCACCCCGGGCTGCACCAAGCAGGCCTGCGACTTCACCGACAACCTCGACCTGCTGGCCGGGGCCGGCTACGAGGTCATCGGCGTCTCCCCGGACAAGCCGGAGAAGCTCGCGAAGTTCCGCGAGAAGGAGAACCTGCGGGTCACGCTGGTCGGCGACCCGGAGAAGTCGGTGCTGACCGCCTACGGCGCCTTCGGCGAGAAGAAGCTCTACGGGAAGACGGTGACGGGCGTCATCCGCTCCACGTTCGTGGTGGACGAGCACGGCAAGGTCGAGCGCGCCCTGTACAACGTCAAGGCCACCGGCCACGTCGCCAAACTCCTCAAGGACCTGTCGGTCGAGCCCGGCGCCTGACCGCCTCCGCCCGGCCGGGCCCATGACCGCGCCCCCTCCGCGCCGTGGACCCGGCCATCGCGGCGTGACCTCGTCCGCCCCTCCTCGTTGACCCGTTCGAGACCGGGACAGACGGTCGGACGACGATGCCGGGGAGGGGCGGACGTCATGGCTCGGGTCATCTACACGCACGCGGCGCTGACCGCGGCGGCACGGGATTCGGGAACGCTCGACGAGGCGGTGCGCCGCTTCGGCGGCACCCCCTCGCCGCGCAGCAGACAGGCCCTGCGCGGGAGAATGCGCCGCGCGGGCATCGACATCTCCCACTTCACCGATCTGTGGGTGGGGCACTCGGAGGAACGGCTGCGCGAGGCCGTCCGGCAGTCCCGCAGCATCGCGGAGGTCGTCCGGCGCCTCGGTATCAGCCCCGTCGGCGGGAATCAGGCCCACATCGGCCGCCGGGTCGGCGCGCTCGGGATCGACACCTCGCACTTCCGTACCGTCCGGCCGGAGCGTCCCGGGAAGGCTCCGGGCGACCGGCTCGTCCTCGGCTCGCCGTCCGGCGGCCGGGTCCCGGGCCGGCGCCTCCGCGCGGAGCTGCTGCGCAGAGGAGTACCCGAGGTGTGCGCACAGTGCGGCAACGGCCCTGTCCGGAACGGCAGACCGCTGCGGCTGGAGGTCGACCACGTCAACGGCGAGTGGTGGGACAACCGTCCGGGCAACCTCCGTCTGCTCTGCCCCAACTGCCACGCGGTGACGGACTCCTACCGCGGGCGCAACAGGCGGCACCGGCTCCGGGGGGAGACATCCGCGTGAGCACCCGCCGCTATCCGCCCGATCTCCTCGCCCGCACCGCCGCCGCGTCGGGCAGCCTGGTCGACCTGGCCCGGCGGCTCGGGACGCCACTCGGCTCCGGGTCGCTGAGGTATCTGCGCAAGCGCCTGGACCACTACTCCATCGACACCGCGCACTTCACCGCGGAGCCGCTGCCCGCCCGTCCCCGCCGGACGTACGGGCGGGCCGAACTCGAAGAGGCGGCCGCCGCGGGGACGAGCGTCCGCGATGTGCTCGATCATCTGAAGGTGCCGCCGTACGACAGCGCGTACACCCACATCCGGCGCAGACTGGAAGCCCTGAACATCGACACCTCGCACTTCACCGGCGGGTGGAGCGGCGCCAAGAGGCTGCCGGCGCGGGAGAGGCTGGCCGCCGCCGTCACCGCCTCACGGAGCGTCGCCGAAGCCCTGAGACGGCTGGACCTGCCGGACAACGGGGCCAACCGCCTGCTGTTCCGGCGCGGCCTGGACCTGTACGGGCTGTCCACGGCGCACTTCACCGGCCGGGGGCACGAGCGGGGTGTTCCCTCACCCCGCAGGAAGCCGGCCGAGGCGATCCTGCGGCGGCTGCCACCGGGCTCGCCCCGGACGAAGACCACCCTGCTCCGCCGCGCGCTGGACGAGCGGCGCGTCCCCCGCCGCTGTGCCGAGTGCGGCCTCGGCGACGTCTGGCAAGGCCGGCGACTGGTGCTGGAGATCGACCACGTCAACGGCGATCCGTTGGACAACCGGATCGGCAATCTCCGTTATCTGTGCCCTTCTTGTCACAGTCAGACCGAGACGTTCGCACGGCGCCGCTCGCTGCCGGGAGGGCACGTGGCGAGCACCGCGGACGCAGTAGAGTGAGCCCCTGCAGGGCCCGTACCCCAGCTGGCCAGAGGGCGTCGGTTTAGGTCCGATGTGTCGTGGGTTCGAGTCCCACCGGGCCCACAGCGGTCGGACAGCGGTCAGGCGCAGCACCCCCGGTGCTGCGCCTGTTTCCGTCGCTCTCAACCCAGCAGTTCACGGACCTGGGGGGCCAGGGCGCGGAAGGCCTTGCCGCGGTGGCTGATGGCGTTCTTCTCGTCCGCGGTGAGCTCCGCGCAGGTGCGGGTCTCGCCGTCCGGCTGGAGGATCGGGTCGTAGCCGAAGCCGCCGGCGCCGGCGGGGGCGTGGCGCAGAGTCCCGGTGAGCTGCCCCTCGACGACGCGCTCGGTGCCGTCCGGCAGGGCGAGGGCGGCGGCGCAGGCGAAGTGGGCGCCGCGGTGCCCGTCGGCGATGTCGGCGAGCTGGGCCAGCAGCAGGTCGAGGTTGGCCGCGTCGTCGCCGTGGCGGCCGGCCCAGCGGGCGGAGAAGATGCCGGGCGCCCCGCCGAGGACGTCCACGCAGAGCCCGGAGTCGTCGGCGACGGCCGGGTGGCCGGTGGCGCGGGCGAGGGCGTGCGCCTTGAGCAGGGCGTTCTCGGCGAAGGTGACGCCGGTTTCCTTCACGTCCGGGACCTCCGGATAGGCGTCGGCGCCGACGAGTTCGACGTCGAGGCCCTCCGCGGCCAGGATGGCGCGCAGCTCGGTCACTTTGTGGGCGTTGCGGGTGGCGAGGATCAGGCGCTTCATGGGGCGTGATTATTCCGTCCCCGCGCCGGACCCCCGCCGCCGGGGGCGACCGGTCCCGGCCGCCGGCCCCCGGGCGTGCCAGGGCGTGCCCGGCCCCGGGCCCCCGGGGCCGCAGGGCCTGGGGACCGGTCAGCGGTGACCGGCTGCCCTTCGCCGTCAGCCGTCAGCCGGTCGCCGGCAGCCGGTCGCCGGTCGCCGTCAGCCCGGCGAGCAGACCTGGGTGACCTCGCCCGCCGCGTCGGTGACGGCGGTGAGATCGGGGGTCCGGCCCTCGTCGACGGCGCTCCGGGCGTCCTTCACCCCCTCGTCGAGGCGGGTGACGGCGCGGCTCAGATCGGCGTCGCCGGTCTCCGCGTCGAGGTCGGCGAGGCTGCCCTCGATGCGGTCCAGGGCGTCGACCGCCGCGGCCGGGTTCTCCGTGGCATTCTCGGTGGCCTGCTGGAGGTCACCGACGGCCGCGGTGATCCGCGCGGCGGTCCGGGCGCAGTCGAACGCCTTGTCGACGGCCCCGCAGCCGATGAGGAGGGGCACGGTCAGGGTCACGGCGGCCAGTCCGGTGACGGCGTGGGTGCGGCGGTGCGGTGCCATGACGATCGGTTCCTCCGGGAGCGGGACGACGGGACGCACGACGGGCCGACGCGCTCGTGGGCCCTGGTGTACCGGTGATAACGCACGGCGGGCGGGCGCGGTTGCCTCGGCCGGGACAGCGCCCGGATCCCGCCCGGATACCGACGGGATTCGGCCGGTAAGCGGCGGAGCCGGCGGACGGCGACCGAGCCAGGGCCCGGAGCCCGGAGCCCACCCGGGCGGGCACCCGGTCCGGTGCCCCGGGGTCCGAGGTCCGGCGACTCGGGGGCCGGCGGCTCCGGCGTCCCGGGGGCCTGGGCCCCGGGCTCAACGACTCCGGCGCACCGCACCTGTCAGGGTCAACGGCTCCGGCGCCCCAGGTCCTCCCCGCCTCGGCGGCTCCGGCCCCGCGGGGCGGGCGGGGTCCCGGGTCCCGTGGGGTGGGCGGGGCTGCGGGTCCCGCGCCCGACGCGCCGTTCGAAGACGTGCCCCGGGCGGGGGCGGGCGTGGCCGGGCCCGCCGGGGCTCAGTGGTTCCCCGGGGTTCAGTGGTTCCCCGGGGCTCAGTGGCTCCGGTCGAGCGCGGCGCGCTGGGCGGCGGCGAGTTCGGTGCAGCCGCCGACCGCGAGGTCGAGCAGGCCGTCGAGTTCCTCGCGGGCGAAGGGCTCTCCCTCGGCCGTGCCCTGTACCTCCACGAAGCGGCCGTCGCCGGTGCAGACGACGTTCATGTCCGTCTCGGCGGTGACGTCCTCCTCGTAGCGCAGGTCGAGGAGGGGGACGCCGCCGACGATGCCGACGCTGACGGCCGCCACGGTTCCGGTGAGCGGCTTCCGGCCCGCCTTGACCAGCTTCTTCCCGCGGGCCCAGTCGAGCGCGTCGGCGAGGGCGACGTAGGCGCCGGTGATGGCGGCGGTGCGGGTGCCGCCGTCGGCCTGGAGAACGTCGCAGTCGAGGACGACGGTGTTCTCACCGAGCGCCTTGAAGTCGATGACGGCGCGCAGCGAACGGCCGATGAGGCGGGAGATCTCATGGGTCCGCCCGCCGATCTTGCCGCGGACGGCCTCGCGGTCGCCGCGGGTGTTGGTGGAGCGGGGCAGCATGGAGTACTCGGCGGTGACCCAGCCCTCGCCGCTGCCCTTGCGCCAGCGCGGCACGCCCTCGGTGAAGCTGGCGGTGCACAGCACGCGGGTGTCGCCGAAGGAGATGAGGACGGAGCCCTCGGCGTGCTTGCTCCAGCCCCGCTCGATCGTGACGGGGCGGAGTTGGCCGGGGGTGCGGCCGTCGATACGGACTCCATCGTTGGAAGGCATGGCCCGACCCTATCGGCTGGCACGGGGGCCTCTTCCGGTTCCGCCGGTGTTCCGTCGGTCCCGCCGGCGGCCGGGGGCGACCGGCGGTTCGGGGCCGCGGCCGGCCGGGGGCGGCGGGCTGCCGGCGCTCGCCTCTGCCGCCCTCGCACGAAGCCGCTCCGTACGCCGCCGTCCTCGCCTCCGCCACCCCGCACGACCCCGCTCCGTACGCCGTCGCCCCCGTCCTCCGCCACCCCGCACGACCCCGCTCCGTACGCCGCCGTCCTCGCCTCCGCCACCCCGCACGACAGCGCGCCCCGTACGGCGACGGACCGTACGGGGCGGCGGAGGGCGGGCGTTGCCGAGGGCTCCGTTCGGCGCGGGGAGGCGTGAGCGGAGCCCTCGGAGTTGAGGGGCGGGGCCAGCGGGAGGGGCCCCACCAGGGCGGACTGCGGGCGGGCGACGGGCGGACGGTGCCGGGGCGACCGGACGGGCCGGCGGGCCCGTGGCCGGTCCGCAGACCGGCCGGGCCGTCCTGCCCGGACCGCCCTGCCCCGTGGCCGGTGGTCCCGGGGCCCGCGGCCCCGCTACCCGCGGGGCGGGTGCCCGGGCCCGCGGCGGCGACGGGGTGGGAACAGCGGCCACGACCCGGCGGCGGGACCAGGAGCCCGGCCGTAGCACGGGCCCGGCCCGGCCCGGCGCGGCCCGGTCCGCTACATCATGTCTTCGATCTCAGCCGCGATCGGGTCCGCGTCCGTGCCGATGACGACCTGGATCGCGGTGCCCATCTTGACCACGCCGTGCGCGCCGGCGGCCTTGAGCGCGGCCTCGTCGACGAGGGAGGCGTCGGAGACCTCGGTGCGGAGCCGGGTGATGCAGCCCTCGACCTCTTCGATGTTGTCGAGCCCGCCGAGCCCGGCGACGATCTTCTCAGCCTTGCTGGCCATGTCCACTCCTGGTCTTCTCGGCACGCTGTGCACGGCGCCGCTCCGCCACGGTCGGCGGTTTCCCACACTGACGCACGTTTGGCCCAGCTTCGCGGGCACATATCCGCCACCTGGCGAAAGATGACGGGAACGGTACCGCGCCGGAACGGCGCGCGGCACCGTCATGCAGGCGACGACGCTGGTCTACACCAGTATGCCGCCTCCGCCGCCTCGCGGGAACGGGTCCGGCGGGCGGAGCGAGCGGACCGGGAGGACGGGATGGGCACGGAGGCCGCCACCGCCGGACCGCGACCGCACCGGCACGGGGCCTCCGGCCTCCTCCCGGGTCTGCAGAAGGTGGGCCGCAGCCTCCAACTGCCCATCGCGGTACTGCCGGCGGCGGGTCTGCTGGTGAGCCTGGGCCATCTGATCGAGGCGTACGGCGAGGGGGGTGTGGGGGGCCGGGCGGCGAAGGTGCTGCTGCTGGGCGGTACGGCGATCCTGGACGGGGCGTTCGGGCTGCCGCTGCTGTTCTGCATCGGTGTGGCGATCGGCTTCGCGCGGAAGGCGGACGGCTCGACGGCGCTGGCGGCCGTCGCCGGGTTCCTCGTCTACCACGGGGTGCTGGCGGCGTTCCCCGTGGCGGGGTCGGTCACGGACGAGGTGCCGGAGGGGGTGCCGCAGAACCCGGGGGTGCTGGGCGGCATCGCGATCGGGCTGCTGACGGCGGTGGTGTGGCAGCGCTACCACCGCACCACACTGGTCGACTGGCTGGGCTTCTTCAACGGCCGGCGGCTGGTGCCGATCCTCATGGCGTTTCTCTGCACGGTGCTGGGGGTCGGGTTCGGGCTGCTGTGGGAGCCGGTGGGGGCCGGGCTGACCTGGGCCGCGAGGCAGTTGATCAATATGGGGCCGTGGGGCGCGGGTGCCTTCGGGGTGGCGAACCGGCTGCTCATCCCGATCGGGATGCATCAGTTCCTGAACACCTTCTTCTGGTTCCAGGCCGGGGACTTCACCGATCCCGAGGGCACCTCGGTCCAGGGTGACCTCACCCGCTTCTTCGCCGGGGACGCGGCGGCGGGCCAGTTCATGTCCGGCTTCTTCCCGATCATGATGTTCGGGTTGCCGGCCGCCGCGCTGGCCATCGCGCACTGCGCCCGTCCCGAGCGGCGCAAGGCCGTCACGGGCATGATGGTCTCGGTCGGCCTGACCTCGTTCGTCACGGGGGTGACCGAGCCGATCGAGTTCTCGTTCCTCTTCGTCGCCCCCGTGCTCTACGGCGTGCACGCGCTGCTGACCGGCGCCTCCCTGGCGATCACCTGGGCGCTGGGGGTGCACGCCGGGTTCTCCTTCTCCGCCGGGCTGATCGACTATGTCGTCAACTGGCATCTGGCGGCCCGGCCCTGGCTGATCCTTCCGATCGGGCTCTGTTTCGCCGCGGTCTACTACGCGGTCTTCCGCTTCGCGATCGTCCGGTTCGATCTGCGGACCCCCGGGCGTGAGCCGCGGGACGTGGAGCGGGAGACGGAGCGGGACACCACGGCGCCCTGAGAACCGGGACGCGCGCCAGGTCGCGAAGCCTGTTCGTCCGGCCGGCAGGTACGGCCCGTCCGGCCCGTACCGTCCGTTCGTCCGGCCCTGCGTGCACGGCCGGTCCGGCCCTTCCGGCCGGTCCGCCGCCCCCTCCCCCGGCGGCAACCCCCGCATTTCAGGCCCCTGTTCGGCCTTCCGCCACCTCTCCGCGCACCCCCGGCTCCTCGGCGTGAACCGAGGGCTCCGGGGGTTTGCACAGTTGTGATGCCGGAGCTTCGGCCGGAGGGTTCCTCAGCGTTGCACCGCGTGGTACAAGAGGTCTAAACCACTCCGGCCCGACCGGGTGTGGCGTCCCGACGGGCCGGGGTCCCGGGTCCGCAGCCGCTCCGAAGAGGAACCCGATGAGTACGACGACCGAGAACACGGCCCCGGCCAAGAGGCGGGGCTCCGGATTCTTCCAGGGGCTGCAGAAGGTGGGCCGCAGCCTCCAGCTGCCCATCGCCGTGCTGCCCGCCGCCGGCATCCTGCTCCGGCTCGGCCAGACCGACGTGTTCGGCGCCGACGGCCTCGGGTGGGACAAGGTCGCCGCCGTCTTCGCCACGGCCGGCGGCGCCATCTTCGACAACATGCCACTGCTGTTCTGCATCGGCGTGGCGATCGGCTTCGCGCGGAAGTCCGACGGCTCCACCGCGCTCGCGGCCCTGGTCGGCTTCCTGGTCTACAAGAACGTCCTCACCGCGTTCCCCGTCAGCGAGGCGCAGGTCAAGGCGGGCGAGGACGTCGCGGCGGTCTATCACAACCCGGGCGTGCTGGGCGGCATCGTGATGGGTCTGCTCGCGGCCGTGTTCTGGCAGCGCTACCACCGCACCAAGCTGGTCGACTGGCTGGGCTTCTTCAACGGCCGCCGGCTGGTGCCGATCATCATGGCCTTCGTGGGCACCCTGGTGGGTGTGGTCTTCGGCCTGATATGGGGCCCGATCGGGGACGCGATCCACGCCTTCGGCGAGTGGATGACGGGGCTGGGCGCCCTCGGTGCCGGGCTCTTCGGCCTGATCAACCGCTCGCTGATCCCGGTCGGTATGCATCAGTTCGTGAACACCGTGGCCTGGTTCGAGATCGGCAGCTTCCAGGACGGCGGGGAGACCGTCACCGGCGACATCAACCGCTTCTTCGCGGGCGACCCGAGCGCCGGGCTGTTCATGACCGGGTTCTTCCCGATCATGATGTTCGGCCTGCCGGCCGCCGCGCTGGCCATCGCACACTGCGCCCGCCCCGAGCGGCGCAAGGCGGTGCTCGGCATGATGCTCTCGGTCGGCCTGACCTCGTTCGTCACCGGGATCACCGAGCCGATCGAGTTCGCCTTCCTCTTCATCGCCCCGCTGCTGTACGCGCTGCACGCGGTGCTGACCGCGATATCCATGGCGATCACCTGGGCGCTGGGCGCGCACCACGGCTTCACCTTCTCCGCGGGCCTGATCGACTACCTGCTCAACTGGCACCTGGCGACCAAGCCCTGGATCATCCTCCCGGTCGGCCTGCTCTTCGCGGTGGTCTACTACGCGGTCTTCCGCTTCGCCATCGTCAAGTTCGACCTGCCGACGCCGGGCCGCGAGCCCGAGGAGCAGGTCGAGGACGCCGCCAAGGCGTGAGGCGGCGGCCCGCTCCGCCGGACCGGACGCGGCGGGACGCCGCGGGACGCACGGCGGGTCACGGGGCGGGACGGTGCGGCCGGCCGACGGCGGCGGCCCTCGGTGGACGGCACGGGAGCCGGGGTGGTCCCGGGCGGCGATGGCCGCCCCGGGTCACCCCGGCTCCGTCGTCATGGCCCCGGCCGCTCCGGACGTGCCACCCGGGAGCGGCCGCCGCGAGCGTCCGGCGGACCGTGGTCTCCTTGCCCCCTGGCTCCTGGTCCCGCGGCCCCGCCGGGCCCGGGCATCACAGCTCGTAGACGGCGCCCGGACGGGCGAGTTCCACCGGCCCGTCATAGACCTCGTCCGCGTCCCGCAGGTTGACGGAGGCATCCGTCCACGGGGGGATGTGGGTCAGCACCAGGCGCCGCACCCGGGAGCGCTGCGCCTGCTCACCGGCCTGCCGGCCGTTGAGGTGGAGCTCAGGGAGGTCTTCCTTGCCGTGGGTGAAGGACGCCTCGCAGAGGAAGAGGTCGGCGCCGGCCGAGAGCTGGTCCAGGGCCGCGCAGGGGCCGGTGTCACCGGAGTAGGTGAGCGCCCGGCCGCCGTGCTCGACGCGGAAGCCGTACGCCTCGACCGGGTGGCAGACCTCCTCGGTGTGCACGGTGAAGGGGCCGATGGAGAAGGTGCCCGGCTTGAGGGTGCGGAAGTCGAAGACCTCGCTCATGGACTTCTCGCTCGGCACGTCGTCGTAGGCGGCGGAGAGCCGCTGCTCGGTCCCCTCGGGCCCGTAGACCGGGATGGGCGCGGGCCGGCCGCCCTCGTACCGGTAGTAGCGGGCGACGAAGTACGCGCACATGTCGATGCAGTGGTCCGCGTGGAGATGGCTGAGGATCACGGCGTCGAGGTCGTAGAGACCGCAGTGGCGCTGCAACTCGCCCAGGGCGCCGTTGCCCATGTCGAGGAGCAGCCGGAAGCCGTCGGCCTCGACGAGGTAGCTCGAACAGGCCGAGTCCGCGGAGGGAAACGACCCCGAGCAGCCGACGACGGTGAGCTTCATGGAGCGGGAACCTCCGAGCGCTTCGGTCCCCCGGCCGGTCGCGGGCGGGGGAGGATCCGGGGGCCGTACGGTTTGTCGAGAGTAAGGCGCCCGGGGGCCGGTCGCCCCTCCGTGGCGGGCCGTTGTGGGGGAACTCACCCGGTGCTTCACCGGTACGGGGGTGACTCCGGCGGAGGGTTCGGTTCCGCCTCCGCGTGGCGGAAAAACCTGTTCACGCGACGGGCGTGTACGGGGCCTCCGGCCGTTCCGGGGGCATCCGGCCGGGCACGGCACCGGCCGCCGCCACCGGACCGGGGACGGACACGGCGACACCCGGCGGCGGACACGGGCGACACCCGGCGGCAGACTCGGCGGCAGACTCGGCGGCAGACTCGGCGGCAGCGGGAACGATCAGAGCGGTACGACCGGCGCGGGGTGCCGCACCGGCGCAACCGGTCCGGCGGACCGCGCGGGCGGGACCGGCCGAACCGGCGAGAAGTGAGACGAGGGAGTCCGACGGTGAACACATGGGTCTGGGTGGCGGTGGCCGTGGTGGTGGTGCTGGCGCTGGTGGCGTCGGCGGCCGACGGGTGGGGCCGTGGCGCCCCGCCGCGCCGGCGCCGTCGTCCCGGCGGCCGGACGGGGGCGCGGCCCGGGGAGCGGGTCCGCCGGCCGGGCGGGGGCCGGGGACCCGCCGGGCGCCCGCCCCGGACCGGTCCGCGGCCGGGTGCGCGCGCCGGCGGCGGGACGGGCGTACGGGCTCCCGGACGGGCACGCGAGCGCGTCACCGAGGAGCTGCCCGCGCCCCGCGCGCGGGAGATCTGGTGGGCGGAGGTCCCCTTCGAGGACGGCCCGGGCTCCAAGGACCGCCCCTGCCTGGTGCTGTCCGTACGCGGCCGGTCGGCCCGGGTGGTGAAGATCACCAGCCGGGACGGGGTGGAACGGCCGGGCCGGCTGGAGCTCCCCGCCGGCTCGGTGGGCGACCGGCAGGAGCGGCGGAGCTACCTGGAGACGGACGAGCTGCGCGAGGTGCCGCTGGCGGAGTTCCGCCGCCGGGTCGGCGAGGTCGACCCGGCGGTGTGGCGCCAGGTCCGCCGGCTGACGCGCTGACCCCCGGGGAGGCGGCGGGCCGGCCGGCGGACGGATCGCCCGCCGGCCCCCGTCAGGCCCGGAAGCCGGGTCAGGCCCAGAGCTGGCCCTGGAGCGCGGCCACCGCCTCTTCCGTGGTGGCGGCGGTGTAGATGCCGGTGGAGAGGTACTTCCAGCCGCCGTCGGCGACGACGAAGACGATGTCGGCGGACTCCCCCTCGCGGACCGCGCGGCGGCCCACGCCCAGCGCGGCGTGGAGCGCGGCGCCGGAGGAGATCCCGGCGAAGATGCCCTCCTCGCTGAGGAGTTCCCGGGTGCGGACCACCGCGTCCTCGGAGCCGACGGAGTAGCGGGTGGTGAGCACCGACGCGTCGTAGAGCTCGGGGACGAACCCCTCGTCGAGGTTGCGCAGCCCGTAGACGAGGTCGTCGTAGCGCGGCTCGGCGGCGACGATCTTCACCCCGGGGCTCCGCTCGCGGAGGTAGCGGCCGGCGCCCATGAGCGTGCCGGTGGTGCCGAGCCCCGCGACGAAGTGGGTGACGGACGGCAGGTCCTCGTAGATCTCCGGGCCGGTGGTGGCGTAGTGGGCGCCGGTGTTGGCGGCGTTCCCGTACTGGTAGAGCATCACCCAGTCGGGGTTCTCCGCGGCGATCTCCTTGGCCACGCGGACCGCGGTGTTGGAGCCGCCCGCGGCCGGGGAGGAGATGATCTCGGCGCCCCACATGGCGAGGAGCTGCCGCCGCTCCTCGGAGGTGTTCTCGGGCATCACGCAGACGATGCGGTAGCCCTTGAGGCGGGCGGCCATCGCCAGGGAGATCCCGGTGTTGCCGGAGGTGGGCTCCAGGATGGTGCGGCCCGGGGTGAGCACCCCGTCCTTCTCGGCCTGTTCGATCATGTGGAGCGCCGGGCGGTCCTTGATCGAGCCGGTCGGGTTGCGGTCCTCCAGCTTCGCCCAGACGCGGACGTCCGCGGAGGGCGAGAGCCGCGGCAGGAGCACCAGGGGGGTGTGTCCTACCGCGGCGAGCGGGTTGTCGTACCGCATCAGCGCGTCCGCCGCGTGCTGCTCATCCCGTGCGTACCCCGCGTCCCAGAAGCACGGTGTGCCGGGCGCGCCGCCGCGGCCGAGCCGCCCGCGACGGCGGGGAGGATGGTGACGGTGTCGCCGTCGCTCAGCTTGGTGGAGATGCCGTCGAGGAAGCGGACGTCCTCGTCGTTCAGGTACACGTTGACGAACCGGCGCAGGCTGCCGCCGTCCACCAGGCGCTCGCGGATGCCGCCGTGGCGGGTCTCGAGGTCGGCGAAGAGCTCCTCGATGGTGGCCCCGCTGCCCTCGACGGTCTTCTCGCCGTCGGTGTAGGTGCGGAGGATGGTCGGGATGCGGACCTGGATGGCCATGGGCGAGGTGCTCCTGTCGGGGAGGGGTCGGAAGGCTGCGCGCGGCGGTACGGGTACGGGGCCGGTGCGGTCCCGGGGCCGTGCCACGGCCGGAACCGGGGCGGGGGCGGGGGCGGCGCCGGGGCGGTCCGGCGGCGCCCCGGCGTTCAGCGGGGACAGATCGCGCTGGCGAGGCGGCACAGATCGACGTGCAGCCGCGCCACGAGCAGAGGGCTCGGGGTCTTGTCGCTCACGCCGGGGTCAACCATGAGGGCATCGTAACGATTCCCCGTCCGCGTGCCGGATACATGTCTCGCAGATCGGACCCCACGGTGGACACCCGGGCGTTATGGGCGGATTTCAGTAGGCCGGGACGACCCGCACCTCCTCCTCCGTGATCACCCCGTCCACGATGCGGAACGAGCGGAACTGGAAGGGGCCTTCGCCGTTGCCGCACTCGGCGGTGGACACGAGGACGTAGTGGGCCCCGGGCTCGTTGGCGTAGCTCACGTCGGTGCGGGAGGGGTACGCCTCGGTCGCCGTGTGCGAGTGGTAGATGACCACGGGCTCCTCGTCGCGGTCGTCCATCTCCCGGTAGAGCTTGAACAGATCCGTCGAGTCGAACTCGTAGAAGGTCGGCGAGCGGGCCGCGTTCAGCATCGGGACGAAACGTTCCGGGCGGCCGGAGCCGGCCGGGCCCGCGACGACCCCGCACGCCTCGTCCGGATGGTCGGCGCGGGCGTGGGCCACGATCCGGTCGTGGAGGTCCTGGGTGATGGTCAGCATGGGGCCCAGGGTATGGGGGCCCGGGGACGGGCGGCACGGAGGTCCCACCGGGCGGGACGGCGGGCGGCGGGCCCGGGAGGAACGGCGGACGGGCGGCGGGCCCGGGAGGAACGGCGGGCGGACGGCGGACGGACGGCGCGCGCCCCGAGGCGCCGCCACTCGGCGGGCGGGCCCGCCGCCTCGGCACCCGGTTCGCGCCGGACCGCCCCCGATCCGCCCGCGCCGTCTCCGGCCCGGTCGGCCCTCAGCCGGCCAGTGTCTCGATCAGCGACTCCTGAAGGCCGCCGAGCCACAGGTAGGCCATCACCATCGGCTTGCGGGGGTCGGAGTCCGGCAGCCGGTACAGCTCGTCCTCGTCCTCGGTGACCTCCAGCCGGGCGCCGATGGTCAGCCGCAGGTCGTTGAGGGTGCCGAGCCACCGCCGGGACTGTTCCGGGGTGAGGCTGAGCAGCGCCTCGCCGTCCGGGGAACCGCCGCGGGCGGCCGGACCGGCAGCCACCTCCGGGGCGTCCGGTCCGCCCAGGTCGTCCAGGGCGTCCAGCGAACGGATGACGGCGAGGGCGTCCTCCCGCTTGCGGGTCCGCAGGTCGTTCTCGGTGTAGCGGCGGAACTCGGCGGAGAGGGCGCGGGCCTCGCGCTCCTTCGCGCCGCCGGGGTCGGCCCGGCGCCCCGGATCGCCGTAGGCGTCGGGGAAGAGCCGGGCGAGGGCCGTGTCGGACGGGGGTTCGCTGGGGCCGTCGGTGAAGAGCGCGGCCAGCGGGTCCTCCCCGTCGGCGGGCGCGGTGCCGGGGCCGATCAGCTCCGTCAACTGCACGGCGAGGCTGCGCAGGATGGAGATCTCCACACCGTCCAGCGCCGCGGCGGCCCCGCCGCCGGGCACGCTCTCGAAACGCCCGGCCATCAGCGGTCCTGACTCAGGGTGGCCCACAGTCCGTAGCCGTGCATGGCCTGGACGTCGCGTTCCATCTCCTCGCGGCTGCCGCTGGAGACCACGGCGCGGCCCTTGTGGTGCACGTCGAGCATCAGCTTGCCGGCCTTGTCCTTCGAGTAGCCGAAGTACGCACGGAAGACGTAGGTCACATAACTCATCAGGTTGACCGGGTCGTTGTGCACGATCGTCACCCACGGGACATCGGGCGCGGACGCCTCCGCGGGCGCACCGCCGGTCTCCGTCTGCTCGATCTCGATGGGGGCGACACTCACAGGCTCCATGCTGCCATCACGTGGCGTACATCGCACAAATGGGCCCCGGATAGAAATCGTCAAGTTGACGAAATGGGGTTAGCATCGCTGTCATGAACTCAGCGGACGCGGGACTGCCGGTCCGAGTGCCGTCCACGGCGCTCTTCACCGACCACTACGAGCTGACCATGGTGCAGGCCGCCCTGCGCGCCGGTACCGCCGAACGGCGTTCGGTCTTCGAGGTCTTCACCCGCCGCCTGCCCGCGGGCCGCCGTTTCGGCGTGGTCGCGGGCACCGGGCGGGTCCTCGACGCCGTCGAGAACTTCCGCTTCGACCCGGACGTGCTCGCATATCTGCGGGAGCACCGGGTGGTCGACGAGCCCACCCTGGCCTGGCTCGCGGACTACCGCTTCCGCGGGGACATCGGCGGCTACCGGGAGGGCGACGTCTACTTCCCCGGTTCGCCCGTGCTGCGGGTGGAGGGCGGCTTCGCGGAGGCGGTGCTGCTGGAGACGGTGATCCTCTCCATCCTCAACCACGACTCCGCCGTGGCCGCCGCCGCGTCCCGGATGTCCCTGGCCGCCGGCGACCGCCCGCTGGTGGAGATGGGCGCCCGGCGCACCCACGAACTGGCGGCCGTGGCCGCCTCCCGCGCCGCGTATGTCGGCGGCTTCTCCGCGACCTCGGACCTGGCGGCCGGTTTCCGCTACGCCATCCCCACCGTGGGCACCAGCGCGCACTCCTTCACCCTGCTGCACGACACGGAGCGGGACGCCTTCACCGCACAGGTGGACTCCCTGGGCCGGGGCACGACCCTGCTCGTGGACACCTACGACGTCGCCGAGGCCGTGCGGCTGGCCGTGGAGGTCGCCGGGCCGGGACTCGGCGCCGTCCGCATCGACTCCGGCGATCTGCTCCTGGTGGCGCACCGGGTGCGGGCGCAACTGGACGAACTGGGCGCGCGGGACACGAAGATAGTCGTCACCAGCGACCTGGACGAGTACGCCATCGCCTCGCTGGCGGCGGCCCCGGTGGACACCTACGGGGTGGGCACCCGGCTGGTCACCGGCAGTGGCCACCCCACGGCGTCCATGGTCTACAAGCTGGTGGCGCGGGCCGCTTCGGGGGACCCGGGCGCCCCGCTGGTGCCGGTGGCGAAGAAGTCGCTGGGCGGGAAGTCCTCGGTCGGCGGCCGGAAGTGGGCCGCCCGGCGGTACGGCCCGGACGGGGTGGCGGAGGCGGAGATCGTCGGCACCGGCCCGTTCGGCGGCGGGCCCGCGGAGGCCGCCGGAGGGGCCGGCACCGAGCCGCTCCAGGTGGAGCTGGTGCGCGCCGGCGAGGTGGTGGCCCGGGAGCCGCTGGAGGCCGTCCGCGACCGGCACCTTGCCGTCCGGTCCCGGCTGCCGCTCTCCGCGATGCAGCTCAGCGACGGGGAGCCGGTGCTGCCGACGGAGACGCCGCACGGGGGCGGGCCGGAGTGAACCGGGCGCGCCCGCCGGAGCCGCCCCGGGGCGCCACGTGTAGCGCCGGGGCGGTGCGGGTACGGCGGTAGTGCTCCGGGTCGCCACCACCCCCGCCCCGCGAGGCCACCGCTCCGCCCACCCCGCGCGCGGCAGCGAGGACGCTGCCGGCCACCCCCGCCACCGCTGCGGGCCGTACCCGGCCCCGCCGCGCCACGGGCGGCCCACCGCCCCGCCGGCGGACCCGCCCGTCCCTTACCCTGGGTTACGGGAACGTGTCCCACGCCGAGGGGAGCCGTCCCCACCGCTCGATCAGCCGAAGGGCCCGCACCATGCACCGTGCACTGATAGTCGTCGACGTACAGAACGACTTCTGCGAGGGCGGGTCCCTCGCGGTCGCGGGCGGCGCCGACGTGGCCGCCGCGATCACCGATCTGGTGGCCGAGTCGACGGCCGGTTACCGCCACGTCGTGGCCACCCGCGATCACCACATCGACCCCGGGGACCACTTCTCCGACCACCCGGACTACGTGCGCTCCTGGCCGCCGCACTGCGTCGCGGGCACCGAGGGGAACAGCTTCCACCCCAACTTCGCCCCCGCCATTGCCTCGGGCGCCATCGACACCGTCTTCGACAAGGGCGCGTACACGGCCGCCTACAGCGGCTTCGAGGGCGCCGACGAGAACGGCACCGGGCTCGCCGACTGGCTGCGGGAGCGGGAGATCACCGAGGTGGACGTGGTGGGCATCGCCACCGACCACTGCGTACGGGCCACGGCGCTGGACGCCGCCCGGGCCGGTTTCCGCACCCGGGTCCTGCTGGACCTGACCGCCGGGGTGGCCCCGGAGACCACCGAGCGGGCGCTGGAGGAGCTGCGCGCCGGGGGCGTGGCGCTGACCGGCAAGCCGGTCGTCGGCTGATCCCTCCGCCGGGCGGGGCCGGTGCGGCCCTGTCGCGGTGCGGCCCCGTCCGGGCCCGTGCGGGCGCGTCCCGTTCCGTGCCGGTTCCGTGCAGCCGTGCGGTTCCGTGCGGCCGCGGCGCCCTCAGACGGCCGGCCGGAACAGGCTCCCGATGGGGTGCCACAGCTCCGTCGCCCCGTCGGGGACGGAGACGGAGCGCCAGACCACGCCGTCGGGGTGGTGCAGCACGGCCGTGACCTCGTCCGGCGTGGGCGGCTCGGCGTTGCCCCGCAGGACCGCTCGGAGCCCGAAGTTCCGCAGCCGGGTCAGGGCCCGCGGCCGGTTCGCCGCGTGGACCAGCACCCGGACCCGCGAGCCGGCCCCCGCCTCCGCACTGGGCCGGGGCAGGGAGACGGCGACCACGACGCTCCCGCCCGGCAGCCTGGTGAATCCTCCGCCGCCCATGTCCGTCCCTCCCTTCGCCCGCCACCGCGGGTGCCACGGCCGGCGGGCCGCCTTCCCGGCGGGGCCGCCGGCGCCGTCCGTCACCGCCGTCGGCTTCTCGGTGACCGGCGCCGCGCGGCGGTGGTCACCGCCACCGGCCACCGGCACCCCGCATCCGGCATCCGGCATCCGGCATCCGGCATCCGGCACTGTCAATAACGTGTTCGCCTTCGCATCCTAGACGGCAAACGGCCGCCGCCCTGCGAGGGCGACGGCCGTTACCGCTTTGACCTGCTGTTTTACCGGCTCACTTGGTCGAGGGGCCGACCTTGAGGATCATCTGGGAGCCGTTCGGGGCCTCCTTGAGGATCTGGATCCTGGTGTTGGTGTCAGGAACCTTCACCCCGCCGGTGGGGTTGGACTCGTACCAGTACGTCCCCTTCCGGTCGTCGAAGACCGGGACGCCCTTCTTCGCCTTCACCTTCGCCGGGACCCCGGCCTTGTGGAGGGTGAAGCCGTCGGTGCGGTAGTGGCTGAACGGCGAGTCGTACGCCTGGATGCGGTTGCGCATCAGGCTGCCGTCGGCCCACCGCTCGGGGGCCGCGTGCGCGTCCACGGGGAGGATCAGGCCCTCGCCCGGGTGCTCGCCCACGTTGTTGTCGTGCTGTGAGGTGTCCCACAACCAGACCATCAGGCCGTTCTGGTACGGGAAGTGCTCCACCCAGTCCGGGCGGTCGGTGAACCCGAAGTTGTACGGGCCGGTGCGCAGCGTCCGGTCGTAGGAGACGTACTGCCGGTTCTCCGCGAGGTAGAACTGCGGGTAACTCTCGGTGAAGGTCTCCCCGACGCGGCGGAAGCCGGCGGCCGTCCAGCCGTTGTCGCCGTCCTCGGCACCGTCCGTGAAGAGCGCCTCGCCGTCGGCGACGACGGAGATCGCGTCGGCCGCGAAGCCCTTCATCGCCAGGCCGCCGTCGGTCTGGTAGCGGAAACGGAGGTCGATCTTCTGGCCGGCGTAGGCGTCCAGCGGGAAGACCAGGTCCTGGTACGTGCCGGAGGCGCCGTGCAGAGCCGGCTTGTCACCGCCGTCGCGCGGAATGGCCTTGCCGTTCGCCGTGCCGTCGACCGGGGTCCAGGTGGCGCCGCCGTCGGCGGACACCTCGGTGTAGAGGTAGTCGTAGTCCGGCTCGATGTCCCACCAGCCCTTGAGGCGCAGCTCGGCGGCGGCCTTGCCGGTCAGGTCCACCGGCCGGGACAGGGTGTTCTTGAGGTCGTCACCCATGTCGCTCCACCACTGCGCGGCTCCCGCGGCGGGCGCCACCACGGTGGTGGTCTTCTCCTTCTCCGGCAGTTCGACCACGAGGGCCTGCGCGTCGGAGGTGTTGTACTCGGCGACGCCCAGCTTGTGCCGGGAGGACGTGGCGGCCTCGGCCGTCTCGTAGTTCAGCCAGCCGAGCTGGAGCTTGTCCCAGGCCGTCATGTCGCCCGGCATGTCGCCGATGGCCCCCTCGCCCTCGCCCAGCCAGGAGCCGGAAGACATCAGGGACCAGAACGCGACGGAGGACTCACCGGTGCCGGAGGTGTCGTAGAGGTCCGGCAGGCCGAGGTCGTGGCCGTACTCGTGGGCGAAGACGCCGAGACCGCCGTTCTCCGGCTGCACGGTGTAGTCGCCGACCCAGATGCCCGTGTCGCCGATCTCGGTGCCGCCGGCCTTGTTGGCGTCCGGCCCGGTCCGGCCGGCGTCGACACCGTAGGCGTACCAGCGGTGCGCCCAGATGGCGTCGCCGCCCTGGGCGCCGCCGCCGGCGGACTCGTCCTCGCCGGCGTGGACGAACTGGAAGTGGTCGATGTAGCCGTCGGGCTCGTTGAAGTCGCCGTCGCCGTCGTGGTCGTAACGGTCCCACTGGTCGTACTCGGCGAGCCGCTCGCGGATCTCCTCGGTGCTCAGCCCGGCGGCCTTCTGGTCCTCGACCCACGCATTGACGCCGTCACGCACCGCGTCCCAGACGTTGGCGCAATTGCTGGAGCCGCAGTAGTTCGAGCCGTAACGGGCCTCGTTCCACTCGACCTTCACCCAGTCCGAGACGGTGCCGTCGACCGAGTAGCGGCCGGAGGACTGCTTCTCGTAGTACTTCTTGAGGGATTCCTTGCCCTCGCCCTCGCCGAAGTACAGGTCCTGGTAGTGCCCCTGGTCGAAGTCGGCCTGCCACTCGGTGCTGTTGTCCTTCGAGCGGTCCGGCTCGGCTATCTCGTTGTGGCGCGGGCCGGGCGTGCCGCCGTACTTGACGACCGGCTCCTGCGGTCCGTCGGGGCCGTCCGGGTCGAACATGGTCGTGTCGTCGACCTTGTCGCCGAACTCGACCAGGATGGTGAAGATCTTGTCCGTCTTCTCCCGGCCCAGCTCGACGTACTTGCCGCGGTCGAGCTTGACGACCTGCGAGGCGCCGCGCTTCTCGGCCTTCGCCTCGCCGGACAGCACCCGCTGGAGGGCGGTCGAGCGGGCGGCCTCCTGCTGCTTGGAGAAGGGGCCGTCGAGGTCGTGCTCGACGTGGGTCTTGTCGGGGGCCGGGTCGCGGCGCTCCACCGCGCCGGACCGGCCGTCGTCCGCCTCGGCCGCGACGGCGGGCAGGGCGGTCGCCCCCAGGGCGGCGACCACGGTTGCCACGGCCGCGACGCGGGCGGCTCTGCGATGGGTTCTCACTTGGCGCTGTCCTCCCGGGGGTTACCCGATGCTGCCGATGTCCGAGGCATTGCATCCGACCTGGCGGAGAAAAGACAGACCTTGACTTGAACACGCCACAGGTGTACGTCTCTCGATCATGCAAGATCGGTAATCGGACAGTCGGCCCCTCCGGACCGGCCACCCCTTTCGCGGCTCTCGCCCCGCTTCCAGCCTTCCGCCCGATTCGCTCGAACAGGCGCACCCATCTCAGGAACTGGGACGGGCGGTGACTCCGTGCGCCCCCCGTGCACCGGCCCCGGCACCCGTCCTGGCTTGCGGAGTTTTCGCCAGGGCAGAGAGCACCGTAGAGTCATGAAACGGCGCGAACGCTGCGTTTCCCCCGCGGCGCCGACGGGGCACGGCCCTCCCCCCATGCCGGCCCCCGACCGTCCCGGGGAGGCGCGACGACTCGACAACTCCCCCGAGACTTCCGAGGACGGATATCGCCATGCCGCGTCCGACTGCCGCACAGTTCGCCTCCGGTTCGGCCACCGTCGTCTGCACGACGCTGCTGATGCTGGTTCTCTCCGAGACCCGCTCCGTGGTCGGCATCGCCTCCATCGCCCTCGCCGGGCTGGCCCTCGGCCTGTTCGTCGCCGTGACGGTGCCGCTGTCCGGCGCCTCGCGCGCGGCGGCCGGGCCGTCGCGTACCACCCGCTCGTCCGCCGTGCCCGCGGCGGCGCTCCCCGCGCAGGGGGCCGCCGGGCGCGCGGAGCGGCAGCGGGCCGGTGCCGGCGCGCACTCGGCCCACGGCTGACACACCGTCGCCGTACCGCAGCGGCGGGAGGGGCCACCGGCGCCCGGTGGCCCCTCCCGCCGCTGCGCCGTCCGGGCCCACCGTTCTACGGCAGCCGTGATTCCGGCCTGATTCCGGCCTGATTCCGCCATGGCTCCGCAGTGTCTCCGCTGTGGCTCCGCCTGCCGTGGGCCCCTCGTGCCGGGCGTCCGGGCCCGTGTCCGTGCCGGTGGGGCGGGCCGGCCGGTGGGCAGGGCCCGGCGGGGCGTCCGGCCGGTGGCTCGGCGCGGTCAGCGCACGGGGCGGTCCACGGCCACCACCACCGTCTTCGCCGCCTTGTCGTGCAGACACTGCCGCCAGGGCTGGTCCCAGGTGCAGAAGCCCACGTTGAGCAGCCAGAAGAAGAAGCCGAAGCAGGGCACCACCTGCGGCAGTGAGTACACCGCCGCGCGGGCCCAGCCCGGGCCGCCCGCCGGGACCGCCCCGCCCGCCAGCATCGCGACCCGCACCCGCAGCAGCATCTTGCCGACCGTCTGGCCGTAGCGGCTCAGCATCGCCCCTTCGTAGACGAAGTAGACGGCGACGATCGCGAGTTGGGACGCCGCCCAGGCGGCGTTCCCCGCCCCGCCGGACGCGGCGCCCGAGGAGTCGACGTCGTAGTCGTAGCGGAACCCCGTGGCCAGGCCGCCGGCCAGCAGCCCGACGGGGACGCCGATCAGCAGGGCGTCGATGATCCGGGCCAGCAGCCGGCGCCCGCGGTTGGCCAGCGGCGGGTTCCCGGGGAACGGCGCCCGGCCGAGGGCCGCTCCGTAGGGCTCTCCGTACGGCGCTCCGTAGGGGCCGCCGGGCGGGGCTCCGTAGCCGCCGGCGGGCGGGGCCCCGTAGCCCCCGGCGGGTGGGGCGCCGTAGCCGCCGGGCGGTGGCGGGCCCGGAGGGCCTCCGGGTTCACCCGGCGCGGGCTCCCCGGGCGGCGGCCCACCGGGAGGATGGCCGCCGGAAGGGCCGCCACCGGGCCCGTAGGGACCGCCGCCGGGGACGGCGCTGCCCGGGCCGCCCCCCGCGGAGGGGTGGTCCCGCGCCTGGTCACCGCCCTCCGGCGGGGGCGGGCGGAAGGGGTCGCGCTCCGGCGGCTCGCCGGACGGTGACTCCGGCCGATCACTGCTCATGCCCGTCAGTCGACCGCGCGGACCGGCGGCGCGCAGCCCGGGGCGGGCTGTCCGGGGGAGGCCGGGGCAACCCGCCCCGACCCGGGCGGCAGGCGCCGCTCCGGTCCCGGCTCCGTGGCTCGCCGTTCCATGACCCGGGGGCTGGGGAGCGTCGACCTGCGGCGGGTCCCGGGGCAGCTCAGGTGTCGGCGGCGACGAAGGTCCGCGCGGCCTTGTCGTGCCAGCACTGCCGCCACGGCCGGTCGAAGAGACACCAGGCCACGTTGACGACGCCGATCACCAGGAGCCCCAGCACGGTCCGGACCAGCCAGCGGCGGAAGGACTCGGCCAGGCTCGGGGTGTCGTGCGACTCGATGCCGCGGACGTGCACCCCGCAGAGCCGCTTGCCCAGCGTCCGGCCCCAGCGCGCGACGGGCAGCACCTCGTAGACGAGGCCCACGGCGAACAGCGCCGCGAGGAACATCCCGAGGTAGCCGCCGGTGGTGGTGTCGAGGAGCCAGACCGTGACCGTCTCGCCGGTGAGTTCGGCCTGCTCGATCTTGGCGCCGATGTGGTCGGCGGTCCGCACCCCGAGCGGCACGGCTGCGGCCGCGAGCAGCAGTCCCAGCACGGCCATGTCGATCAGGCGGGCGGCGAGGCGGCGCCCGAGACCGGCGGGCCGGGCCGCCGCCTGGTCCCGGGCGGCCCGCAGGAACGGGTCGTCCACCGGCGGGCGCCAGGGCGTCACCGGACCGGACGGACCGGCCGGGGCGGACGGACCGGACCGGCCGCCCTGGTCGGACCGGGCCAGTCGCTGCACCTGCTGCGGCCAGGAGGCCGCCGCCCGCTCCCCGGCAGGCTCCGGACGGGCCGGACCGGGGGCAGGGAGCGCCGGGGCGGGTGCCGGTCCCGGGGGCAGGGACGGAACCGCGTCGCGAGGCGGTCCGGGGAGTGCGGCCGGGGCCCCCGCGGCCGGTGCGGCGGCGGCCGGGCCGTGGGGAACGGCGGCCGGCCCGGCGCCGGGCGCCCGGGCCGGTCCCTGCGCGGGCGGCGTGCCCGGCGCCGGCGCACCGGCGGGACCGGCGAGGCCGGCGGGGTGGGGCGCCGGTCGCTGCGGGCCCGGGGCGCTGCCGCCGGGCGTGGGACCGCCCGGGGTCCGGACGGGCAGGCCACTGGGGATGCCCGCGGCCGGCGCGGTGGAGGGCTCCGCGGGGGCCGCCGCGGGAGGTGCCGTCACCGGTCCGGACGGGGCGGGCGCGCCGGTCTCCGGCGCGCCGCCGGGAGCGGCGGGGTGCCCGGGCCACTCGGCGTGCCCGGCCTCTCCGGCCTGGCCGGTGTGCCCGGATCCTGCGGGCTGCCCAGGGGGCGCGGGCTCTCCGGGACGCCCGGCGGCGTCCGGGCCCGGTGCCCCGTCGCGCCCCGTCGCCGGAGCGGGACCGGCCGTGCCCGTCCCGGAGCCGCCCGGGGCGGCCGCCCGCGGGTCCGGGGCGGCCGGGGTGCGGGGCGGGGCGTGCGGGCCGCTCGCCCGGAGCGCCATCGTGCCCTCACGGGCGGACGGGGCCGGGGCGGCAGGCGCGGGCCCGCCGCCCGGGCGCGATCCCGGGGCGGCACCGCCGGCCGGCGCCGCCCGGCCCAGCCCGAGGGTGGGCCCGCCGGGACCACGAGGGCCGGGGCCGCCGGAGCCACCCGCGCCACCGGGAGCGGTGTCACCGCCGGAGGCGACCGCGTCACCGGACACCGGGCCGCCGGGGGCGGATTCACCGTGCGCCGCGCCACCGGGCGTCGCTCCATCGGCCGCCGCGCCACCGGGCGCCGCATCGCCGTACACGGCGCCCCCGGGACCCGCCGCACCGCCGGGACCGCGGGGTCCGGCGCCCCCGGCGGCGGGCCGCTCCCAGCGGGCGAGGGGAGCCGGCGGCTCGCCGTCCCCTCGCTGCGCCGCGGCGGCCTCGGGCAGTTCGTCGAAGTACACCGGCCCGGTCTGGTCCTGCTCCGGCCCGGCGGAAGCGGCTCCCGTCCCGGCCGGAGCGACCTGCGCCGGAAACGGCGACGGCGACAGCGACGGCGAGGCCGACGGTGAGGGCCCGGCCGAGACCGGCGGAGCCTGCCCCGCGGGCCCGGCGGGCGGCGCCTGCGCCGGTGCCCCCCAGGCCCCCGCGCCCTCCGGACCGCCCGCGTCCGCCGTCGCCCCTGAGCCGTGCGGGCCCCCGGAGTTCCCCGGCGCCTCCACCGGTCCCTGGCCCCCCGGCGCCTCCGCGCCGCCCGGCACGACCGGCCCGGAGGCAGGCCCCGGGGCAGGCGCCGGGGTTCCGCCCGGCGGCGGGGGTGCCGGCTCTCCCTCGGCCGGGGCCGGACGGCTCGTCCCGGGAACCCAGGAGGCGCCGTTCCAGTAGCGGATGTACCCCGGGATGGACGGGTCGGGGTAATAGCCCGGCGCCGGGCTGCCGTCGGCGGATCCTGAGGTTGCGGCGCTCATTGTCCGTGGTCCCGTATCTGCTCGGCCGTCCGCGCGGGGCGATCTCCCCGCGGGCGGAGTGGTGTACGTCGGCCCGGCCTCTCGTTGCTCACGCGCGGCCCGGCGCGGTGTCCACATGTACCAGAACCGGACGCCTGCCGGGCGGCTCCCGGGGTACGCACCACCTTCGCGTCAGTGTGCACCGGGGTCCGCCGCGGAGACGGTCCGGACTGGTGAGGATCTCCGAGAGATTTCCGGGAAACCGCGTACTGAACGGTGAGATACGGGCTTCCGCTCCGTGCGGCCCGTCGCCCGGCCGCCGCACCGAAGGAAAGGACGGCAGTTCATGCACACCGTGGTGGAGAGGGAACTGGAACTGGGCCTGCTGCTGGCGCCGGAGCGCAGCGTGCCGGTGCCCGCGCGGCTGGTCTACCGCACGGACGACCCGTACGCCGTGCACGTCACCTTCCATGTGGGCTCCGAGACGCCCGTCCACTGGACGTTCGCGCGGGAGTTGCTGGTCGACGGGGTTCTCCGCCCGGCGGGCGAGGGTGACGTGCGGATCCGGCCGGAGCGGTCGGATGGGCGCAGGACGCTGCGGATCACGCTGCGTTCGCCGGACGGCGAGGCGGTGCTGCTGGCCCCGGTGGCCCCGGTGTCGGCGTGGCTGGAGCGGACGCTGCGGCTGGTGGAGCCGGGCCGGGAGCTCGAACAGGTCTCGTTCGACGAGGCGCTGGGCGAGCTGCTCGCCGCCACGCCCTACGACGAGAGCTCCGACGGAGCGGTCTGAGCGGAGCCACCCGGGCGACGGCGCCGGCGGCCCGGCCGCGGGCGGGTGTGACGGGCCGCGGCGCCCCGGCGCGACACCTGTCGACCGGCCGGCGCGTGCGGCGGAACGCCGGCGGGGCCCGGCCCGGCGCATCGGGGCGGGCCCGCGGCAGCCGCCCGCCGTTCACCGCCCGCCGTTCACTGACCGCCGACCGCCGTGTGACCTCCGCCGTCAGAACAGCTTTCCGGGGTTGAGCAGCCCCAGCGGGTCGAACAACTCCTTGATCCCGCGCTGGAGTTCCAGCCCCACGGGGCCGAGTTCGCGGGCGAGCCACTCCTTCTTGAGGATGCCGACGCCGTGTTCGCCGGTGATGGTGCCGCCGAGTTCCAGCCCCAGGGCCATGATCTCGTCGAAGGAGGCGCGGGCGCGGCGGGACTCGTCCTCGTCGGCGGGGTCGAAGCAGACCACCGGGTGGGTGTTTCCGTCGCCGGCGTGTGCGCAGACCCCGATGACCAGGTCGTGCTTCTCCGCGATGGCGGCGGTGCCGTCGAGCATCGCGGCGAGCTTGCCCCGGGGGACGCACACGTCGTCGATCATCGTGGCGGAGCGGACGCCCTCCAGGGCGCGGAGGGCGAGCCGGCGGGCCTCCAGCAGCATCTCGGACTCGGCCGGGTCGGCGGCGGGGACGACCTCCGTGGCGCCCGCGGCGGTGCACAGCTCGGCCACGGCGGTGAGGTCGGCGGCCGGGTCGGGGGTGTCGAAACCGGCCAGCAGCAGCGCCTCGGTGGACTCCGGGAGGCCCATCCTGGCCATGGCGTTGACCGCCCGCAGGGTGGTGCGGTCCATGAGTTCCAGCAGCGCGGGGGTGTGGCCGCCCGCCATGATCCGGCAGACGGCGTCCCCGGCCGCGGCGGCGCCGGGGAACTCGGCGGCCAGGACGAGCTGGCGCGGCGGGTGCGGCCGGAGCGCGAGCACGGCCCGCACCACGACGCCGAGGCTGCCCTCGGAGCCGACGAAGAGCCGGGTGAGGTCGTAGCCGGCGACCCCCTTGGCGGTGGAGCGGCCGGTGCGCAGCAGCCGCCCGTCGGCGAGGACGACGTCCAGGCCGAGGACGTACTCCGCGGTGACCCCGTACTTGACGCAGCACAGGCCGCCGGCGCCGGTGCCGATGTTCCCGCCGATGGTGCACATCTCCCAGCTGGACGGGTCCGGCGGGTAGTACAGGCCCTTCTCCTGGACGGCGCGGGAGAGCACGGCGTTGACGACGCCGGGTTCGACGGTGGCGGTCCGCTCGACCGGGTCGATCTCCAGGATGCGGTCCATGCGCGCGAGGGAGAGGACGACGCAGCCGTCGGAGGCGTTGGCGGCGCCGGACAGGCCGGACCGGCCGCCCTGGGGCACCACGGGCACGCGCAGCTCCGTCGCGGTGCGCATCACGTGCTGCACCTGCTCCACGGTGCGGGGCAGGACGACGGCGGCGGACGCGCCGGCGGGGCAGAAACTCGCGTGGTCGTGGGCGTACGCGGCGGTGACGTCGGGGTCGGTCAGGACGGCCTCGGGCGGCAGGCCGCCGCGCAGTTTCTCGATCAAGCGGTCCATGGGCTCAGGGTGACAGCCGTCCCTGCCCCTGGGAAGACGGGCGGACGGCCCGATCCGCGCGGGGAGTTGGGCCCGGCGCCGCGCACGGCCGCGCGCCGCCGCCCGCCCGGGGGCGGGGTGGGCGGCGGCGTGCGGGGCCCGGGGCCGTCAGAGGTTGCCGCGGCGGGCCTGCTCCCGCTCGATGGCCTCGAAGAGCGCCTTGAAGTTCCCCTTGCCGAAGCCCATGGAGCCGTGGCGCTCGATCAGCTCGAAGAAGACCGTCGGCCGGTCCTGGACCGGCTTGGTGAAGATCTGCAGGAGGTAGCCGTCCTCGTCCCGGTCGACGAGGATCTTCAGCTCGCGGAGCACCGCCACCGGCACCCGGGTCTCGCCGGCCCACTCGCCGAGGGTGTCGTAGTAGGAGTCGGGGGTGTCGAGGAACTCCACGCCGGCGGCGCGCATCCCGCGCACGGTGGCGACGATGTCGTTGGTGGCCAGCGCGATGTGCTGCACGCCGGGACCGCCGTAGAACTCCAGGTACTCGTCGATCTGCGACTTCTTCCGGGCCACGGCGGGCTCGTTGATCGGGAACTTCACCTTGAGGGTGCCGTCCGCGACGACCTTCGACATCAGGGCGGAGTACTCGGTGGCGATGTCGTCGCCCACGAACTCCTTCATGTTGGTGAAGCCCATGACGCGGTTGTAGAAGCCCACCCAGTCGTTCATCCGGCCGAGTTCGACGTTGCCCACGCAGTGGTCGATGGCCTGGAAGAACCGCTTGGCCGGGGGCTCCACCACCGGCTCGGCGGCCACGTAGCCGGGGAGGTACGGACCGGTGTAGTCGACGCGCTGCACCAGGGTGTGCCGGGTCTCGCCGTAGGTGGCGACGGCGGCGAGGACGACGGTGCCGTGCTCGTCGCCGACCTCGTGCGGCTCCTCCAGCCCGGTGGCGCCGTGCTCGACGGCGTAGGCGTAGGCGGCGCGGACGTCCGGCACCTCCAGGGCGAGGTCGATCACGCCGTCGCCGTGCGCGGCCACGTGCTCGGCGAGGAACCGGCCGTGCTCGGTGGACTGCTTGACGACGCTGGTGAAGACGAAGCGGGCGCCGCCGGACTCCAGGACGTAACTGGCCGTCTCGCGGGAGCCGTTCTCCGGTCCGGAGTAGGCCACGCGCTTCATGCCGAAGGCGGTCGAGTAGTAGTGGGCGGCCTGCTTGGCGTTGCCGACGGCGAAGACGACGGCGTGCATCCCTTTCACGGGGAAGGGGTCGGCCTGCCGGGCCGTGACCGGGGTCTGGTTCATCGTCTCAGTCATGTGATCAGCGTCTCCGCGGTTCACAAGGTGCGCAATAGTTCGCGTTTCCCCTGGACATTCTGCACAGAGAGCAGGCGATAATGCCGGACCATCTGCACAGGGTGACCACCGCTGGAGGGTGACCATGGGGATCGACGCGCTGGACGGCCGGCTGCTGGAGCTGCTGGCCCAGGAGCCGCGGATCGGGGTGCTGGAGGCGTCCCGGCGGCTGGGGGTGGCCCGCGGGACGGCGCAGGCGCGGCTGGACCGGCTGCGCGCGGGCGGCGTGATCCGCGGCTTCGGCCCGGACGTGGACCCGGCCGCGCTGGGCTACCCGGTGACGGCCTTCGCCACGCTGGAGATCAAGCAGGGGCAGGGCGCGGACGTCCGGGCCCATCTGGCGGGGGTGCCGGAGGTGCTGGAGCTGCACACCATCACCGGCGAGGGCGACATGCTCTGCCGGCTGGTGGCCCGCTCCAACGCCGACCTCCAGCGGGTGATCGACCTGGTGGTCGGGTTCTCCGGCATCGTGCGGGCCGCGACGGCGATCGTGATGGAGAACCCGGTGCCACTGCGGATCGTCCCCCTGGTCCGGCAGGCGGCGGCGGACGGGGAGACGGCGGGACGGGGCCCCGGCGGCTGACGCGTGGCCGGTGAGCGCACCGGCCCGGGGGCCTCCCGGCCCGGTGCGGGCGGGCCGCCGGGCTGCGCCCGTCAGCAAGTTGAGCGGGTACAGCGGGTACAGCAGGTTCAGCAGGTGGGGACCCGGCCGCCGTCCCGGAGCGCGGTGAGGGCGGTGACGGCCCCCTTCAGGCTGGTGACCGGGATCAGCCGCAGCCCCGCCGGCTTCTCCTTGGCGGCGTCCCCGCACTCCGCCTTGGGCACGAGGAAGGCCGTCGCGCCGTCCCGCGCGGCGGCCTGGGTCTTCAGCGGCACCCCGCCGACCGGGCCGACCCGGCCGTCGGCGGTGATGGTGCCGGTGCCGGCGATCGTCGCGCCGCCGGTCAGGTCACCGCCGCGGCCGTCCCCGTCCAGTGTGTCGACGACCCCGAGGGCGAACATCAGCCCGGCGCTGGGCCCGCCCACGTCCGCCAGCCGCAGCGTCACCCGTACCTTCTTCGGCGAGCGGTCGAGGAGGTCCAGCGCGGCGGCGGTCGCGGTGTCCTGCGACTGCTTCATCTCCTCGCGGGTGTGCCGCTCGATCTCCTCCGGGTTCTCGCCCACGGGGTAGACCGAGTCGCGGGGCATCACCGCGCGGTCCGAGCGGAACCAGCCGTCGACGACGTCGGCCAGGCCCACGTCCGCGTCCGGCCCGGTGGCGGCGATGGTCGTCATCAGCAGCTCACCGCTGGTCCGCCGGGTCTCGGCGCCGGAGACGGTGATCACCTTCTCGCCCTTCCGCTCACCGAGCACATCGGCCGTGAGGCCGGGCTCCGCCAGGCTGAACGGCAGCGGCGCGAGGGCCGCCACCGCGAACAGGGCGAGAACGGGCACCGCGCAGGCGGCGAGGATCCGGGAGCGGGTCACGGCGGGCATGGGGTGAATCTAGTGGACCCGCGGCCCCCCGCCGGACGGCCGGGGGCCCGTTCGGGACGAGACCCCCCGGGAGGGTCAGCGCAGCGCGTCGGAGACCTCGCGGGCCGCGTCGGCCACGCGCGGCCCCACCCGTTCGGGAACGGAGTCGGCGAGCATCACCACACCGACGCTGCCCTCCACCCCCGTCACCCCCAGCAGCGGCGCGGCCACCCCGCTCGCCCCGGCCTGGAGCTCGCCGTGGGTGAGGGAGAAGCCCGGGTCCGTGCCCGGGTTCTGCCGGGCGGCCAGGATGGCCCGCCCCGCCGCGCCCTGTTCCAGCGGATGACGGAACCCGGCCCGGTAGGCGACGTGGTAGTCGGTCCAGGTCGGTTCGACCACCGCCACGGCCAGCGCGTCCGTGCCGTCGACCAGGGTCAGGTGGGCGGTGGCCCCGATGTCCTCGGCCAGGGAGCGCAGCGCGGGCAGCGCGGCCTCTCTGACCAGGGGATGGACCTGCCGGCCCAGGCGCAGCACGCCCAGGCCGACCCGGGCGCGTCCACCGAGGTCACGGCGGACGAGCGCGTGCTGTTCCAGGGTGGCCAGAAGTCGGTAGACCACCGTCCGGTTGACGCCGAGCTTGTTCGACAGCTCGGTCACGGTCAGGCCGTGGTCGGTATCGGCCAGCAGTTTGAGGACCCTCAGTCCTCGGTCGAGCGTTTGAGACGTCTCCGCGGTCACGACGCCCCCTCCTCGGGTGAGTGGCGGCGGCTTCTCACGGCAGGTGCGATGCCGGTCCCAGCGGCAGCGCGCGGAGAGGCCGCCGGTCGCTTGGCACCGGCTGCGCACCATGGCGGGGTTGCCACGGTGCGTCTGAGTGAGCGGAACGCTACTGACCTGTCCCGCTCAGCGGAAGGGGCCGTCCAGAATCCGGGCATTCCCGTACCCATTCATCCCGTTTGGGCCGACCGGTGATCACCACGCGGACGCCGAACGGGCACCCGGAGGTGGACGGCGGGGAAGGCGGAACGCCCCGCGCAGCCGGAAACCAGCCGGAACGCAGACGGAACACAGCCGGAAACGGGCCCGCCCGGGCGGGAACGGACAGGAACGGACCCCGAACAGCGGCGGCAACGGTCCGGGCCGGACCCGGCCCGGACCGGCCCACGGACACCGCCGCGCCTGCCCGCAGCCGCACCCCGCCCAGCCACGCCGCCCACACCCGGCCGAGGCCGGACACGCGGGCGCGGTGGCGGACCGGGAGAGGTCCCGGGCCTCACCGCATCCGGGTGGCCCACTCCTTGACCTTCTTGATCCGCTCCCCGAGCTGCCCGGCCGTGGCCTCCGCGCTCGGCGGACCGCCGCAGACCCGCCGCAGCTCGGTGTGGATCACGCCGTGCGGTTTGCCGCTCTGGTGGGCATAGGCGCCGACCAGGCTGTTGAGCTGCTTCCGCAGCTCCATCAGCTCCTTGTGGGTGACCACCGGCCGCCGTTCCGCCGGGAGTTCCAGCAGATCGGCCTCCTCGGCCGGCTTCCGCCGGCTGTGCGCGATCTGCCGCGCCTGCCGCTTCTGGAGCAGCATCTGCACCTGGTCCGGTTCGAGCAGCCCGGGGATGCCCAGGTAGTCCTGCTCCTCCTCGCTGCCCGGGTGCGCCTGCATGCCGAACTCGGCGCCGTCGTAGAGCACCCGGTCGAAGACCGCGTCCGACTCCAGCGCCTCGAAGGGCAGCGCGTCCTGCTCGCCGGTCTCCTCGTCCTGCTGCTTCTCCGCCTCCTGGAGGAGCTTCTCCTCCTCGGCGTAGGGGTCCTCCTCGCCGCCCTTCTTCGGGCGGTCCAGGACGTGGTCCCGCTCGGTCTCCATCTCGTTGGCGAAGCCGAGCAGGTCGGGGATGGTGGGCAGGAAGACGGACGCCGTCTCGCCACGCCGCCGGGAGCGGACGAAACGCCCCACGGCCTGCGCGAAGAACAGCGGGGTGGAGATCGTCGTCGCGTAGACGCCGACGGCCAGCCGCGGCACGTCCACGCCCTCGGAGACCATGCGCACCGCGACCATCCAGCGGTCCTGCGAGGCGCTGAAGTCGTCGATGCGCTGCGAGGCACCGGTGTCGTCGGAGAGCACGACGGTCGGGGAGGTGCCGGTGATCTCCCGGAGCAGCTTGGCGTAGGCGCGCGCCGAGTCCTGGTCGGCGGCGATCACCAGCCCGCCCGCGTCGGGGATGGCCTTGCGGACCTCGCCGAGGCGGTGGTCGGCGGCCTGGAGCACCTTCGGCATCCAGTCCCCCCGCGGGTCCAGCGCGGTCCGCCACGCCTGGGAGACGGCGTCCTTCGTCATCGGCTCGCCGAGCCGCGCCTCCAGCTCGTCACCGGCCTTGGTGCGCCAGCGCATGTTGCCGCTGTAGGAGAGGAAGATGACCGGGCGGACGACACCGTCGTTCAGCGCGTTGCCGTAGCCGTAGGTGTAGTCGGCGGAGGAGCGGCGGACGCCGTCCGGGCCCTCCTCGTAGGCGACGAACGGGATCGGGTTGGTGTCCGAGCGGAACGGCGTGCCGGTGAGCGCCAGCCGCCGCGTGGCCGGCTCGAACGCCTCCAGGCACGCCTCGCCCCAGGACTTGGAGTCGCCGGCGTGGTGGATCTCGTCGAGGATCACCAGGGTCTTGCGCTGCTCGATCCGGTTGCGGTGGAGCATCGGGCGGACGCCGACCCCCGCGTAGGTCACCGCCACGCCGTGGTACTCGCGGCCGAGCGGGCCGGCCGAGTACTCCGGGTCGAGCTTGATCCCGATCCGGGCCGCCGCCTCCGCCCACTGCTTCTTCAGGTGCTCGGTGGGCGCCACCACCGTCACCTGCTGGACCACGTGGTGGTGGAGGAGCCAGGAGGCGAGGGTGAGCGCGAAGGTCGTCTTGCCCGCGCCGGGGGTGGCGACCGCGAGGAAGTCCCGCGGCTGCTGCTCGATGTACCGGTCGAGCGCCCCCTGCTGCCAGGCGCGCAGCTTGTTGGCGGTACCCCAGGGGGCGCGGCCGGGGAAGGCGGGCGAGAGGTGGTGGGACGTGGTGCCGGTGGTAGTCACGGTCTCCGGTGGGGGCCTCGGTGCGGACGACGACCGGGTCACCCTACCGGGGAGCGGGACCGCCGTCCGGCGCCCCGATCCATGTCGGGCAGGAGTGCGACGCCCGTCACAGGGCGGTGTGCGGGGACGAGGGATCCCGCCCACCGCTCACCCGGTCCCGGCCACTGCTTCCCCGGCCTCGCCGCGCCACGGGCCGCGGCCGGCTCGTCGAGGGCCTTCCGCGGATCCCGGGGGTCCGGGCGGACGTTCACCCCGTCCGGGCCTCCGCCGCCCGCGGGCTCAGCCGGGTGGCGATCCAGGCGCCCGTGAGGGCGACGGCGCCCATGGCCAGGTACACCGCGGTGAACGCGGCGCCGTGGCCACCGGCGGCGCCCGCCCCGCCGGTGGCCACACCCGCGGTGTGCGCCCCGGCGGCCACCGCTCCCCCGCCCAGGGAGACGAAGAGGATGCCGCTCAGCCCGACCAGCACGATGTTCCCGAGCGCGTCGGAGACCTGGAGCGAGGCCGAGTTGGTGCCCGCCTCCTCCGGCCGGGAGAGCCGCAGCAGCAGCACGCTGGCGCTGGAGATCGTCAGCCCCATGCCGAAGCCGCCGACCGCCCAGGAGACCGCCACCAGCGTCCACGGCGCCCAGCCCGGCAGCCCGTCGAGGAGCGCCAGGGCGGGGCCGGCGATGGCGACGGCCATCAGCCCCATGCCCACCTGCATCAGCCGCTCCCGGTGCGGCTCCAGCCGCGCCCGGCTCTGCGCGTACGAGCCGAGCGCCCAGGTCAGCCCGCCACCGGTGAGCGCCAGACCGGCGAGGGTCACGGACAGCCCCCGCTCGGTGACGAGCATCAGCGGGACGAAGGTCTCCGCGCCGAGGAAGGACCCGGCCGCCACCCCGCGCAGCAGCACCACCGCCGGCAGCCCGTGCCCCGCGCGGAACGTGCCGCGCGGCAGCAGCCGCAGCACGCACGGCACCAGCAGCGCCAGGCCGGCGGCGGCGGGCAGCAGGGCGGCGGGGGTACGGTCCTGCCCGGCGTACTGGAGCAGTCCGGCGCCGGCGGCCACCCCGAGGGCGAGCAGCACCCGACGGCGGTTCACCGTGCCGCCGGCGGGCCGGGGAAGCCGGCGCAGCGCGGGCAGCATCACGGTGAGCGGCAGCAGCACCAGCACGGGGATGCCGAGGAACACCCAGCGCCAGCCCAGCTGCTGCGTGACCGTCCCGGAGACCACCGGCCCCACGAGCACCGGCACCACCCAGGCCGCCGAGAACGAGGCCATCACCGCGGGGCGCAGCCGCTCCGGGTAGGCCCGGCCGACGACCACGTAGAGGGCGACGATCACCAGCCCGCCCCCGGCGCCCTGCACGGCCCGGCCGCCCACGAAGGTCCACATGTCCTGGGCCGCGCCGGAGATCACCAGGCCGCCGCCGAACGTGGCCACCCCCGTGAACAGCGGGGTGAGCGGCCCGGAGCGGTCGCACCACTCGCCGGAGAGGGCCATCGCGAAGAGGCTGGCGGTGAAGTAGCCGGAGAAGGCGTAGGCGTAGAGCGGGATGCCGTCCAGCGCGTGCGCGGCCACCGGCATCGCGGTGTGCACGGCGCTCGCCTCGAACGCGACCAGGGAGACCACGGAGATGATCCCGAGGGTGAGCCCGCGGAACGGCCGCCGCCAGATGGACCGCGGCGGCGCCTCCGCCTTCCCCGGCGGGGACGGCGCCCGCTCCACGGCGGCGGCGCGGGGGCCGGCGACGGTCCCGGCGGTCCCGGCGGCCGAGGGGGCGCCGGCGGCCACGGAGGCGGGCGTCACGGAAGCGGCGGTCACGGTGGCCTTCCCACCCTCCGCAGCGGCGGTCGCTCCGGCGGACCGGGCCGGGGAGCGCGAGGGGCCGGTGGGATCAGTGGGATCGGTGCGATCGGTGCGATCGATGGGATCGGGGGCGCCGCCGGTGAGGTCGGTGGGTGCGGCGGCCTCCCGGGGCTCGGGAACGGTCATGACCGTCAGCGTAAGGGGCAAAAAGCGCCGCGACTCCTGTCAAAAGTTGGTCGGAACCTCGTCCTTCGGACCTAGGGCTGCCGGAAGGCCGGGCCGGAGAGGCGGCGCGGACTCCCGCCCGGCGGGCGGAACGCTCCTTCCGGCCGGGCGGGAGGCTCCGGCACACGCCGCGACGGGACGCGCCGTCCACCGCCTGCCGGGGCGCCCCGGCGCCGGGGAACGTGCCCCGACGAGGTCCTGAGCCCCGGCGGGGGCAGGGACGTGCGCCCCTCGTACCCCGTGCGCGAGGGGTGGGCGCCCGCGCCGCGGGGCACCCGCACCTCATGCGCCACTTCCGCTCCTACGACTCCGCCGACCTCGCCCACCGCGTGCTCGGGCCGCGCGACGGCTCGGCCGCTCCCCCGCTGATCTGCCTGGCCGGCGGGCCCGGGCGGGACGCCGCGTACCTCGGCGACCTCGGCGGCCTCGACGCGCACCGGCCGCTGGTGATCCCCGACTCCCGTGGCACCGGCGGCTCCCCGGCCGCGGCCGACCCCTCCGCGTACGCCTTCCCGTCCCTCGCCGAGGACCTGGAGGCGCTCCGCGAACACCTGGACCTGGAGCGGTTCGCGCTGCTCGCGCATGACGCGGGGGCGGCCACGGCCCAGGCGTACGCCGCCGCGCACCCCGGCCGGCTGACCCGGCTGGTGCTGCTCTGCCCCGGCGCCCGGCTCCAGGGCGAACTGCCCGGCGACGCGCGGGAGATCTTCCTCTCCCGGCAGGACGAGGAGTGGTGGCCGGACGCGGCGGAGGCCGTCGAGCGGCTGGCGAGCGTCGCGGATCTCGACGAGGTGCGCGGCCTGCTGCGGCGGGCCGCGCCGATGGGCTACGGCCGCTGGGACGAGACGGCGCGCGCCCATGCCGCGGCCGAGCCGGACCAGCTCAACCCGGTGCCGCGGGCCGGCTTCTGGCAGGGCGTGGACGAGCCGGGGCGCGAGGCCCTGCTGGCGCGGCTGGCGGCGGTCACCTGCCCGGTGCTGGTGGTCACCGGCGCGCTCGACGCCGTGACGGGCGTCCGCTCCGGTGAACTGGTGGCCGGCTCCTTCCCGGGAGCGCGGGTCCGCTCCGAGACGCTGAAGGAGTGCGGTCACTACCCCTGGGTGGACCGCCCCGACGAGCTGCGCGAGCTGATCGAGGAGTTCCTGACCACGCCGTGAGGCCCTGGCGCCGCCTGCCGGGAGGTTCAGCGCCGGGCCGGCGAGGCCACGGCCGCCTGCGGGCGGATCGGGAGACGGTTGACGGGACGGCCGGTGGCCGCGCGGACCGCCGCCGCCACCGCCGCCGGGGAGGTGACCACCGGCACCGCGCTGGCCGCCTTGGCGCCGAACGGCGCCACCACATCCCGCTCCTCGACCAGCTTCACGATGCGGATGTCCGGCGCGTCCAGCGCCGTCGGCAGCGGGTATCCGGTGAAGTTCGGGCGCCGCACGATGCCCTTGCCCGTGCGCAGGTTCTCCGTCAGCGCGGTGCCGATGCCCTGGGTGACCCCGGCCTCGATCCGGGCGTCGAGCTGCCGCGGGTTGAGCACCCGGCCCACGTCCTGCGCCACGGACATCTCCACGACGCGCACGGAGCCGAGCTCGATGTCCACGTCGACGACGGCGCGGACGGCGCAGAAGACCAGGCCCACGAAGGCGTCGCCCTGGCCCGTCTCGTCCAGCGGCTCGGTGGGGTGCGGCCGGCACTGCGCCGTCGCCCAGAGTTCCTTGCCGTCGAGCGTCTCGGCGACGGTCGTGGAGAGCACCCCGTCATACGAGGTGATCTTGCCGTCGGCGATGGAGAGCAGTTCCGTGGACATCCCGAACTTGTGCGCCAGCGGCTGGAGGAGCTGCGTGCGCACCATCTTGGCGGCGCGCTCCACCGCCCCGGCGGAGACCCAGGTGTGCCGGCCGTGCGCGGCGGGCCCGGCCGGCGGCTGGTCGCTGTCGACGGAGGCGACGTGCACCTCCTCGACGCCGAGGGTCTCCTGCACGACCTGGCGGGCCAGCGTGGAGAAGCCCTGGCCGGTCTCGACCGCCGCGCAGATCACGGTGGCCACCCCGTCGTGGACCTTCACCGTGGCGGTGGAGACCTCGTCGGCGCCCTCCGCGCCCAGGACGTGCACCATGCCCAGCGCGTAGCCGACACCGCGCCGGACGGCTCCCGGCTCGCCCGCGCCCTCGGGGCCGCCGGGCAGCAGCCATTCGTCCTCGGGGGTGTCCTTGGGGAGGGCGGGCAGCGGCGCGTCCCGTACCGCCTCCAGCAGTTCGGCCACGGGGGCGGGGCAGGTCACGGTCTGGCCGGTGGGCAGCAGGTCGCCGGTGGACATGACGTTGCGCCGGCGCAGCTCCGCCGGGTCCAGGCCCAGCTTGGCGGCGAGCTTGTCCATCTGCCCCTCGTAGGCGGCGCAGACCTGGAGGGCGCCCTCGCCGCGGACATGGCCGGACGGCGGGTTGTTGGTGCGCACCGCCCAGCCCTCGACGAACGCGTGCGGGACGACGTACGGGCCGCAGGCGAAGGCGACGGCGGCGGCCAGGGATTCCGCGGAGGCGTCCGCGTAGGCGCCCGCGTCCAGCAGGATCTGCGCCTCCACCTTGACCAGCCGCCCCTCGGCGTCGGCGTGGTGGCGGTAGCGCAGCAGCGTCGGATGGCGGTGGGCGTGGCCGAGGAAGGACTCCTCGCGGGTGAGCGCGATCTTCACGGGGCGGCCGGTGCGCAGCGCCAGCAGGCCGAGCGGGAGCTGGATGCCGGGGTCCTCGCGGTCCCCCATCGCGCCGGGCACCCCGGTGACGACGACCTTCACCTGCTCCGGGGGCAGCCCGAAGCAGGCGGCGGCCAGGTCGCGGTCGGTGTGCGGGTCGGTGGAGGCGGTGTAGATCTCCACCCCGCCGTCGGGCCGCGGCACGGCCAGCCCGGCCTCCGCGCCGATGGGCGCCGGGTCCTGGCGGCCGACCCGGTACAGGCCCTCGACGACGACCTCCCCGCCGATCTCCGGGTCGCCGTAGCGCAGCGGGATGTGGCGGATCAGGTTGCCGTCGGGGTGGAGCGGTTCGGCCTCGAACGCCTTCTCCGGGTCGGTGACCGGCTCCAGCACCTCGTACTCGACGTCGATGGCGGCGGCGGCCAGCCGGGCGGTGTCCGGGTGATCGGCGGCCACGGCGGCGATGGGCTCCCCGTGGTGGCGCACCACGTCCTTGGCGAAGACGGGCCGGTCGGCGACGGTGCGGCCGTGGGTGGCGTCGCCGGGCACGTCCTCGTGGGTGATCACCGCCTGCACGCCCGGCATCCGGGCGGCGGCGGAGGTGTCGAGGGAGACGATCCGCGCGTGCGGGTGCGGTGAGCGCAGCACGGCCGCCCACAGCAGCCCCTCGGCCCACAGATCGGCGGCGTAGGGGAAGGTGCCGGTGGTCTTGGGGAGCGCGTCGGCCGGCGGCAGGGAGGCGCCGATTCCGTGCGGCACCGGCTCACCGGCGGGCGGGCCGGGGTCGCCCGGGGCGGGGGCGAGGGCGCCGTGCAGGCCCGCCGGGTTGGCGGTGGCCGCGTCGGGACCGGTCATCTCACGCTGCCTTTCCGCCGCCACCGGGGAGGAGGGGGAGGTGGCGGTGTCGGGGGTGCTGGGGGGTGCGCCGCCCGGGGGCGGGCGCGGCGGTGGGAGGACGAACCGTGCGGGAGGCGGGGCGCCCCCCGGGGTCCGCGCCGGGCGGGGCGGGTGCCGGGCGGGACGCGGGTCGGCCGGCGCGGGCCCCCGCCCCGGCCTCCCCGCGGCGCCACACGGAGTACGCACCGGACGGGACGGGCCCCGGACGGAACCCCGGCCTGGCGGGACGGGCGCCCGGCGCTCCCTCCCGGCATGGGGACGGATCCCGGCGCGGCACGGCGGGCACCGCGAGCGGGGCGGGACCGGACCCGGGCCACGGCCCGGCGGCGCGGTGGGCGTGGAGCGCGGGCGGGCGGCGCCGGGCGCGGGGAGACGCCGGCGGCGCCGGGCGGCCGGCGCCTGGCGGCGGACCGCCGGGATTCCGCCGGGCCGCGGCGCGCGCGGGGCTCACTCGGCGCCTCCGTGCGGGGCGTGGCCGGGGCCGCCCGGCTGGTGCTGGTGCTGCTGGTGCTGCTGGTGGGGGATGCGCGCGGAGCCGTGCGAGACCTGGGCCGGGATGTGGGCCCCGCCGGGGCCGTCCTGGTGGCCGCCGCCGTCGTAACCGCCCTCGTAGCCGCCCTCGTAGCCGCCGTCGTAGCCGCCGGTCTCGTATCCGCCACCGCCGCCGTCGTAGCCGCCCCGGGGGTCCGGCTCGTCGTACGGCTGCCCCTCGTAAGGCTGGTCCTCGTACGGCCGGGCCTCGTACCGCCCGGTCTCGTACCCCCGCTGCTCGGGGTAGGGGTGCGGGCCGGGCTGACCCTGGTGGGGGGCGCCACCCTCCTCGTAGGGCCCGGGGGCGCCGTAGGCGCGCTCGTCGTAGGGCTCGCCCGGGTAGGCGCGGGGCGGGGCCTCGTACGGGGCGTACTCCCCGGGGCCCGGCTGCCCTTCCCGGCCGCCGTACGGGTCGTAGCCCTCGCCGGGCTCGCCGGGCGTCCCGGGTTCGCCGTACTCCTCGTACTCCTCGTATCCCTCGTGGGACCGCCGCTCCTCGTAACGCTGGTCCTCGTAGGGCCGGCCCTCGTAGGCGCCGTTCGGGTAGGAGCCGTTCTCGTGGGGCGGGCCGGCATAGCCGGGGCCGTCCGCCGGGCCGTCCTCGTCCGGCTCGGGGCCCGCGCCGGGGCCCTCCGCGGGCGCGGAGCGCGCGGCCTCCGCGTCGGCCGCCGCCTGCGCCGAGGCCGCGGCCTCGGCGGACTCCGCGCGGGCCGCGACGACCTCGCGGACGGCGCTCAGCACCCCCTGGTAGCCGGAGCAGCGGCAGAGGTTGCCGCTGAGCGCCTGCCGGGTCTCCAGTTCGGTGGGGGCGTGGTTGCCCTCCAGCAGGTCGTGCACGGTCATGGCCATGCCGGGGATGCAGAAGCCGCACTGGACGGCGCAGCCCGCGACGAGCGCGCGCTGCACGTCGGAGGGGGCTCCGTCGGTGGCCAGCCCTTCGACGGTGCGCACCTCGGACCCGGCCGTGGTCGCGGCGGGCACCAGGCAGGAGGCGACCAGACGCCCGTCCACCTGTACCGAGCAGGCGCCGCACTCCCCCTGGGAGCAGCCGTCCTTGGCCCCGGCCAGGCCCAGCCGCTCCCGCAGGACGTACAGCAGGGACTCCCCGATCCAGGCGTCGGCGACGGGGCGGTCGATGCCGTTGACCCGCAGCACGTAGGAGGCGTAGGGGTGTTCGGTATGGGCGTCGAGGACGATCTCGGGCCGGTCCTCCCCGGCGCCGGCGCCCTCCGGGGGTTCGGCACCCTCGGTGGCCTCCCCCGGCGCGGCGGGGCCCGCCGGCGGGCCGGGGATCTCCGGTGCGGCGGAGAACTCGGCGCCGTCGGAACCGTCGGCGGCGTCCGGGATATCCGGGGTGTCAGGGGCGGCCGCGCGCCCGGGGCCGGCCGCGCCCATGGCGTCGCCGGAGGCGGCCGGGCCGCCCGGGTCCGTCCCGTCCGCGGCGGGCTCGTCCGGGTCCGGGTGCCCGTCGGCGGGGGGTGCCCCGGGGGCGGCCGGAGCAGGGGCGGCGCCGCCCGGCTGCCCGTGGGCCTCGCCGGCGTCGTGCGCTCCCGGCCAGGGGGCCGGCTCCCGGTCCGCGCCGTCGCCGGGCCACCGGCCGGCCGGGTCCGCGCCGTCGCCGGGACGTCCGGCGCCCTGGTCCGTCCAGGCGCCGTCCTCCCCGCCGGGCGCCGCGTCACCGGCGTCCCGGGCGTCCGCGGGAGGGGCGGGCCGCCGGTCCGCGGGGCGTTCCCAGGCACCGGTCCAGGCGCCGCCCTGGGCCGGCGCACCGGGGACCTCGCCCGGCGCGCCCTGGCCGGGCGCGTGCGGCTCCGGTGCGTGGCCCCATCCGCCGGCCGCCGTCTCCGGTCCCGGCGCCCCGGGGTCCCGGCCCGGCGCGCCGGAGCGGGACCAGTGGTCGTCCTGGACGGCCGCGCCGCCCCACGGCCCGGCGGCCGGGCCGCCGGGAGCTCCACCGCCGACCAGATACTCACCGGACTCGTCGGGGGCGTCGTCGGCCGCGGGGGGCACGCTCCACGCGCCGCTCCGTGCCGTGCCGTACGCGGCGCCCTCGTCGTACCGGCCGCCCTGTTCCGCGGCGCCGGGGCCCTGCGGCTGCTGCTGCCGCCAGCCGGCGGGGCCGCCCCCGGCGCCGGGTTCGCTGTACGGCATCGTCCAACTGCCGTGATCCACCGGCTCGCCGTACGGGGCGGGCACGGGCGGCGGGGCGCCGTGACCGGGCGCGGCGAGCGGCTCGCGGCCCGCCGCCGGGTCGAGCATCCCCTCGGGGAGCTGGACGAAGGCCGTGGCGTCGTCGGACTCACCGCTCTGCGCGGTCGGCCGCCAACCGCCCGCGGGCCGCCGCCCGGTGGCGTCCCCGTGCGGGTCGTACGGGTGGGGGGCGCCGTGCCCGCCGTGCTCGCCGTGCTCGCCGTCGCCGTGCTCGCCGTGATACGGCTGCCGCGGCTGGTCGTTGGTCATGCGAGCGCCCTCCCCAGAGCTCGGCGGGCCAGTGCGGCCACCGTGCGCCGCAGATGCAGGACGGCGGGCGGCAGGGCGGGCGGCTCGGAGCCGTCCTCGCCCGGCTCCGGATCCGGGATGCAGGCGCCCGCGACGTACTCGCCGAACGCGGCGCACGCCTCGGGGGCGACGCCCCGTTCACCGTCCCAGTCGATGAGCCCGGCGATCCAGCGCTCCGCCTCCAGGGGGCGCAGCGGCATGGGCGCGACGGCGCCGACGGCGCAACGGACGCTCCGCCGCGCGGGGTCGAGGACCAGCGCGACGGAGGCCCCGGCGCGGGCCGGGCCGGTCCGGCCGGTGGCCTTCAGATAGGTCTGCGGTGCGTGCAGCAGCGGAACCCGTACCCAGCCGACGAGTTCGCCGGGGCGGAGCAGATCCATCCCGGCGAGCAGATGGCTGACCGGGATCTCCCGGCGGCCGTGGTCCGGCCCGGCCACGACGACCGCCGCCTCCAGGGCGGCCAGCACCGGCAGCGAGTCACCGGTGGGCGCGGCGGAGACGATGTTGCCGCCGAGCGTCCCGGCGTTGCGGATCTGCGGGGGCCCGGCGGCGCGGGCGGCGGCGGCCAGGGCGGGGATCAGGGCGGCGAAGTCGGGGCGCCCCATCCGGGCGTGGGTGAGTCCGGCGCCGAGCAGCGCGTGCCCGTCCTGGTACTGCCAGCCGCGGATCTCGTTCACGCGGCCCAGCCCGACCAGCCCGGCGGGGCGCAGCAGACCGGAGTTGACCGCGGCCATGAGGTCCGTGCCGCCCGCGACGGGCACGGCCGCCGGCATCGCCGAGAGTGCCGCCACGGCCTCGTCGAGCGAGGACGGCAACATCACCGTCCGCGCGGCCTGCGGTGCGTGCGTGGTCAACCCAGCTGCCCCTTCCCGGTGTCCCGCCTGTTGCGCCGTACGGTACGTGCTCACAGCCCGGACGTGGCAACTCTGGCACATCTTGACGGCCCGCCTGCGCGAGGGGCTGTGAAGGGTCGTCTCCTGCCCGTCGGAGGCGGTGGCCCGATCCCCGCCAGGTGTCACCCGCGAGAGTGGTTTACCACGCCTCGCGGAACCATACGGCGCCAACGGCTTGATCGGGCCGGTGGCGGTGGCAGGTGCAGTGGTGTGGGGCCCGGTCCGTGGAGACGGCGGCGTTCCGCCGGTGACACGTGGGCTCACCCGGGAGCGGGAACGTCCGTACGGACGGCCGGGGCGCCGGCGGCTCCCCGGCAGGCGGACGCCACGGCCCACGCCGGGACACGACCCCGTGCACGCCTGCCGGCCGCCCCGGCCGGGACTCCGCTCCGGGCCCTGGCCGGAGCGGAGTTCAGGCCCGGGCCCGGGGCGGGGTCGGGGCCCGGGTCCGGCGCCGTACGCCCGGGGCCCGCCCCCTGGCCCGTCCTCTCCGCCATCCGTCGCCGCTCACCGCCCCGCCGCGCCCCTGCCCCTGCCCCTGCCGGCGCCCGGACACCGGCCGGCGCACCGTCCGCTGCCCGGGACAACGCGCGCGGCCCGGTGAACGCGCACGAAGCGCGTCCACCGGGCCGCGGAAAACTTCACCGGAGCGCAGCGGGACCGAAACACGGCCGGCAACCACCGGCAGGACCGTCACGGCAGAGCGCCGTAACCGGCCCGGCGCCGCCGCCACCGCCCCTGCCCTCAGAGCCGGCACCGGCAGCCGGAGGACGCCGGCTCCACCGCGAAAACGGAGCGCGGGCACGGAGCGCGGGCCGCGCGCCGCGAGGCCCGGGCCGGCGCCCCGCGGACCGGGCGAGCCGGGATCAGCGGCCTCAGCGGCCCTCGCCCTTGCCGCCCTTGCCGCTCTTGTCGCCGCCCTTGTCCCCACCGGAGGTCATGGACTCGTAGATCTCCTTGCACATGGGGCAGACCGGGTACTTCTTCGGATCGCGTCCGGGCACCCAGACCTTGCCGCAGAGCGCGACGACGGGGGTGCCGTCGAGAGCGCTCGCCATGATCTTGTCCTTCTGGACGTAATGGGCGAAGCGCTCGTGGTCGCCGTCGCCGTGCGACACCTGGGGTGTCGGCTCTACGAGGGTGCCGGTCCCTGTCCCGCGCTCGGGCTCAAGAGTGCTCATGTCATCCAGGGTACTGGGCGCGGCCGGGGAGCACCGTCCCCGGCGCGGGGAAGCCGCCTACCCGCCCCGGGGCCGCGTACACCACATCCGGGGACCCGCCGTCCGAGCCCGCAGAGGTACTCACGTGAGGACATCCCGTGCCGGTACCCACGTGAGGACACGGGGCCCGCCCGGCCCGCGAAGAGGGCCGCCCGGCGAACGAGCCGGTCCCGCCGCCGGATCCCGCCGCCCCGCGCGGCGCCCGCCCGGACTCCCGGCGGCGGCCCACGCGGGCACGGCGCCCCCGGCCGTCCCCCCGTCCCGCCGGCCCCGGGGTCGCCCGCCGGATCCACTCCACCGGCCCCCCGGGCTCAGTTGAGGCTCGGGTCGTCCGGATACGTGGCCACCATGGCCAGTTCGCTGCGCTGCCGGCGGAGCACCGAGCGCCACAGCCGCTCCGGATCCGGCGAGGAGACGTCCCCCGGCTCGGACTCCACGACGTACCAGGCGCCCTCGGACAGCTCCTCCTCCAACTGGCCCGGCCCCCAGCCCGCGTAGCCGGCGAAGATCCGCAGACTGCCCACGGCGGCCGCGAGGAGTTCGGGCGGGGTCTCCAGGTCGACGAGGCCGATGGCGCCGTGCACCCGCCGCCAGCCCAGCGGGCCGCCGCCGACCGCGGCCCCGGCCTCCCCGGGCACGACGGCCACACCCAGGGCCGAGTCGAGCGAGACCGGCCCGCCCTGGAAGACGACGCCGGGTTCGCCGGCCAGACCGGCCCAGTTCTCCAGGATGTCGACGACGTCCACGGGGGTGGGCCGGTTGAGCACCACCCCCAGCGAGCCCTCGTCGTCGTGGTCGAGGAGCAGCACCACCGCACGGTCGAAGTTGGGGTCGGCGAGGGCCGGTGTCGCGACCAGCAGCCGCCCCGTGAGCGAGGACACCTCCGTCATGGGGCACATGATCCCGCACCGGGCGCCTCTCCGGGGAGTCAACAATGCGACGAGGCAGGGGGACCACGGGGGGCGTACGGCTGCGGAGGGGGCGCGCCCCCTTTCCGCGCCGGGGCCGCGCCCGGGCCGCGACGCACCGCGACGGACCGCGACGGACCGCGACCGGACACCGCCCGACCGCGACCGCGTCGCGCCCCGTCCCGGCTCCGGCGCCCGCGCCCGTCCCGCGCGCCACCGCTGCGGGCCGGCTGCGGGCCGGCTGCGGGCCGGCTGCGGGCCGGCTGCGGGCCGGCTGGGGACCGGCTCCGGACCCGTTCCGGGAGCCGGGACGAGCGGGGCCGTTCCGCGCCGTTTCCATGACCCTGTGCCGTGGTAGGCGCACGGTACGTGTTGTGACGAATCCATGACGTACGGGTGACCTGCGAGGACCGGGTCCGGCCTGACGGGCGGGGGCGCACGGGCCCTTACCATGTGGATTTGGTCCCAGTCCCACTCCAGGAACGCGAGATCCATGACCGGCACCGACGATGTCCTGCTTGTCCACGGCGGCACCCCGCTGGAGGGCGAGATCCGTGTCCGCGGCGCGAAGAACCTCGTGCCCAAGGCCATGGTCGCCGCGCTGCTGGGCAGCGAACCCAGCCGCCTCCGCAACGTCCCCGACATCCGTGACGTGCGCGTGGTGCGCGGCCTGCTCCAGCTGCACGGCGTCACGGTCCGCCCCGGCGAGGCCGGTGAACTGGTCCTCGACCCGTCCCACGTCGAGAGCGCCAACGTCGCCGACATCGACGCCCACGCGGGCTCCTCGCGCATCCCGATCCTCTTCTGCGGCCCGCTGCTGCACCGGCTGGGTCACGCCTTCATCCCCGGGCTGGGCGGCTGTGACATCGGCGGCCGGCCCGTGGACTTCCACTTCCAGGTGTTGCGCGAGTTCGGCGCGGTGATCGAGAAGCGCGCGGACGGGCAGTACCTGGAGGCGCCGCACCGGCTGCGCGGCACCAAGATCCGGCTGCCGTACCCGTCGGTGGGCTCCACCGAGCAGGTACTGCTGACGGCCGTGCTCGCGGAGGGCGTCACCGAGCTGAGCAACGCGGCCGTGGAGCCGGAGATCGAGGATCTCATCTGCGTGCTCCAGAAGATGGGCGCCATCATCTCCATGGACACCGACCGGACCATCCGGATCACCGGTGTGGACAAGCTCGGCGGCTACAACCACGCCGCCGTCCCGGACCGCCTGGAGGCGGCGTCCTGGGCGAGCGCCGCGCTGGCCACGGAGGGCAACATCTACGTCCGGGGCGCCCAGCAGCGCTCGATGATGACCTTCCTCAACACCTACCGGAAGGTCGGCGGCGCCTTCGAGATCGACGACGAGGGCATCCGCTTCTGGCACCCGGGCGGCCCGCTGAACGCCATCGCGCTGGAGACGGACGTGCACCCCGGGTTCCAGACCGACTGGCAGCAGCCGCTGGTCGTCGCGCTCACCCAGGCCTCGGGGCTCTCCATCGTCCACGAGACGGTCTACGAGTCGCGGCTGGGCTTCACCTCGGCGCTGAACCAGATGGGCGCGCACATCCAGCTCTACCGGGAGTGCCTCGGCGGTTCGGACTGCCGGTTCGGGCAGCGGAACTTCCTGCACTCCGCGGTGGTCTCCGGGCCGACCAAGCTCCAGGGCTCCGACCTGGTCATCCCGGACCTCCGGGGCGGCTTCTCGTATCTGATCGCCGCGCTGGCCGCGCAGGGCACCTCGCGGGTGCACGGCATCGACCTGATCAACCGCGGCTACGAGAACTTCATGGAGAAGCTGCGGGCCCTGGGCGCGGACGTCGAGCTGCCGAACGGCGCCCGGGCGGTCTGAGCGGCTGAGCGGCCGGTTCCGGCCGCCGGGCGGACGGAACGCGGCGCCGCGCCCCACCGCCGCCCCGTGCCTCCCCCGGGGGCGCCGGCACGGGCAGGGCACGGGCACGGCCCGGGCACGAGACGGGCACGGCAGAGGGCGGCCACCCCTTCCCGGGGTGGCCGCCCTCCACGCTGCCTGGGTTACTTGCCCTTGGCGGCTTCCTTGAGCTTGGAGCCCGCGGAGACCTTCACGCTGTAGCCCGCCGGGATCTCGATGGGCTCGCCGGTCTGCGGGTTGCGCGCGGTGCGAGCCGCGCGGTGGGTGCGCTCGAAGGTCAGGAAGCCGGGGATGGTGACCTTCTCGTCGCCCTTGGCCACGATCTCACCGACGGTCTCGGCGAGCGCGGCGAGGACGGCGTCCGCGTCCTTGCGCGTCACCTCGGCGCGCTCGGACAGAGCGGCCACCAGCTCACTGCGGTTCATATGTACTCCCGTGTTCTACGTGCCAATGAGGCGTGAGATCGAAGCCGATGCTGCCAGGGCCCTCGGACGGTACCCGGACCCGGGTCTGCAGGCAGACCCTCGCGCCCGTCCTCGCATCCTGCCCGTACCTGCGGCGATAAAGCCAATCCGGCCCTCCCGCGGGGCGCCGCGGACGCCCGCGGAGGGAGTCCGCGGACGCCCGGGGAGGCCCCGGGCTCCGCCCTCGTGAGGCGGGCGGCAGGGTCGCTTCGAGGTGTTTGCGGCAGTTCTGGCAGCCGTCACCCTATGCGGCGCGGAGAGCCGGACGGCCGCGACGCGCCGCCCCCGGCCGTTCGTGGCACCTGTCACAGTGCGATCCCGGAGCCCGGGGCACCCGCATGAGCGGCGTGAGCTGTGTGAGCTGTGTGAGCTACGGAACGCTCGGGGCCCTCACGGACCCGCGACGCCCTCGGACCCCGCCGCCCCTCCGGCCTCCCCGGTCACGGCGGCACCCGCCGCGGCGGCCGCACCGGCCGCCCCGACGGTGCGGGCCGCGTGGTTGACGGCGTCGGCGACGGCACCGGCGACCTTGTCGTTGAAGACGCTGGGGATGATGTAGTTCGCGTTCAGCTCCTCCCGGGCGACCACGTCGGCGAGCGCGCCGGCGGCGGCGAGCATCATGTCGGTGTCCACCCGGTGCGACTGGGAGTCGAGCAGGCCCCGGAAGACGCCGGGGAAGACCAGCACGTTGTTGATCTGGTTGGGGAAGTCGCTGCGGCCGGTCGCCACGACGGCCGCGGTCCGCCGCGCCACGGCCGGGTCGACCTCCGGGTCCGGGTTGGCGAGCGCGAAGACGATGGCGCCCTCCGCCATCGTGGCCACGTCGTCCCCGGAGAGCACGTTCGGGGCGGAGACGCCGATGAAGACGTCCGCGCCGGCGACCGCCTCGCGCAGCGTGCCGGTGACGCCCTCGGGGTTGGTGTTGTCGGCGATCCAGCACAGCGGGGAGCCCGGGTCGGCGTCCACCAGGTCCTCGCGCCCGGCGTGCACGACGCCGTGGATGTCGGCGACGACGGCCTGCCGCACCCCGGCGGCGATCAGCAGCTTGAGGATGGCGGTGCCGGCCGCGCCCGCCCCGGACATCACCACCCGCACCTCGCCGATCTCCTTGCCCACCACGCGGAGGGCGTTGGTGAGGGCGGCGAGCACGACGATGGCGGTGCCGTGCTGGTCGTCGTGGAAGACGGGGATGTCGAGGGCCTCCCGGAGCCGGGCCTCGATCTCGAAGCAGCGCGGCGCGGAGATGTCCTCCAGGTTGATGCCCGCGAAGCCGGGCGCGATGGCCTTGACCACCTCGACGATGGTGTCGGTGTCCTGGGTGTCCAGGCAGAGCGGCCAGGCGTCGATGCCCGCGAACCGCTTGAACAGGGCCGCCTTGCCCTCCATCACCGGCAGCGCCGCCATCGGGCCGATGTTGCCCAGGCCGAGCACGGCGGAGCCGTCGGTGACGACCGCGATGCTGTTGCGCTTGATGGTGAGGCGGCGGGCGTCCTCGGGGTTCTCCGCGATCGCCGTGCAGACCCGCGCCACCCCGGGGGTGTAGACCATCGACAGGTCGTCACGGTTGCGAATGGGGTGCTTCGAGGACATCTCGATCTTGCCACCGAGATGCATGAGGAAGGTCCGGTCGGAGACCTTGCCCAGGGTGACGCCCTCGATCTTGCGGAGCTGTTCGACGATCTCCTGGGCGTGGTCGGTGGACGACGCGCCGATGGTGACGTCGATGCGCAGCCGCTCGTGGCCGGAGGCGGTGACGTCCAGGCCGATCACGGAGCCGCCGTGCGACTCCACCGCGGTGGTCAGACCGCCGACGGCGCCGCCCGTCGCCGGAACCTCCAGCCGGACGGTCATCGAGTAGGAGACGCTGGGAGCCGTTGCCATGCCGGGATTCCTCTGCTGTGCCGTGTTTCGCCTGGCGCGCCCGGGAGGACCTCCGGGCGGGCGCGCGGACCGATCGTGCCATTTACCGATTGGTAGCAGGTAACCGGAGGGCAGGATCGGAAGGATTGTTCCACTCTGCGTCCACGCCGTGACAGGCGGGTGCCGTCCCGGCGCCCGCACCGGCGCGAGGCGTCACCGCCGGCGTGCCGTCGGTGACGCTGCGTCTCCCGGGCGGCGCGCCGGACCCGGAGGAGCGGGGAGACCCGGTCGCGCCGGACGTGCCGGACGTGCCGGAGGGCGTCTCCCCCGCTTTTGGGGAGACGCCCTCCGGTGTGGCTGAAGGCACCTGAAGATGAAGACACCTGAAGCTGAAAACGCCTGAAGTTGAAGACACCGGCCCGCCATGCTCGCCTCGCGGCAAGTGGTCGCTCGAAGCGACTATGGTTGGGCCCGGGGGCTTGGATCGGGCCGGTGCCTCATCCACGGTAACACTCCCCCCGCGCCCGGCCATTCCCTCCGGCCCCGCGATTTTCAGGGGGCCTCCCGCGGGACGTTCCCGGCCCCCCTCGATGCCCCGTCGATGCCCCCGGGGTTCCGGCGCGGTCAGTCCCGCAGCAGATCCGGGACGCCGTCCGCGTCCGGCGCGTCCCGCTCCGTGGAGAGCACGGTGAGCCGCTGGGTGGCCCGGGTCAGGGCGACGTAGAGGACGCGCAGACCGGCCGGGGACTCGTCGGCGATCTCGGCGGGGGACACCACCAGTGTCGCGTCGTACTCCAGCCCCTTGGCCTCCAGGCTGCCGAGGGCCACCACCCGCTCGCCGAGCCCCGCCAGCAGCCGGCGGGCCTCCGCGCGCCGTCCCATGGCGACGACCACGCCGACCGTGCCCTCCACCTCGTCCAGGAGGCGCGCGGCCTCCGCCCGCAGGGCGGCGCCCGCCCCCCAGCCGTCCGTCCCGGTGACCTCGGCCACGGCGTAGCGCGGGACGAGGCCGGTGGAGCGGACGGCCCGCGGTGGCCGGGCCCCGGGCATCGCCAGCGCGAGCACCTTCGCGGCCACCTCGGCGACCTCGGCCGGGTTGCGGTAGTTGACGGTGAGCGTGAACCGGCGGCGGGGGCGCCGGCCGAGCGCCTCGTCCCGCGCGGCACCGGCCTCCTCGGGGTCGGACCAGGAGGACTGCGCCGGGTCGCCGACGATCGTCCAGGTGGCGTGGCGGCCGCGGCGGCCGACCATGCGCCACTGCATGGGGGTGAGGTCCTGGGCCTCGTCGACGATGACATGGGCGTACTCGGCGCGCTCCCCGGCCGTCCGGTCCGGGGCACGGCGGGCGGTCCGGTCGGCGAAGGTGGTGACCTCCTCCAGCCCGGTGAGCTGGTCCAGCGGGTCCGCCTCGCGCCTCCTGGGGCGGGCCGGGGCGCCCAGCAGCGTGCGCAGCTCGTCCAGCAGGGCCACGTCGTGGACGGAGAGGGGGCCGCGCCCGTCGGGGCCCAGCCGCCGCAGGGCGCGGGCGAGCCGGCGGGCCTCGGCCGGGGTCAGAACGCGCCGGGACCAGCGGCCGAGGCGCCGCTCGTCGGCCATCGCGGCCAGCACCGCGCGCGGCCCGAGCTCGGGCCACCAGGCGGCGAGGAACTCCTGGAACCCGGGCTCGTCCACGACGTCCTCGTCGAACGCCTCCCGGGCCTCGCGGGCCAGTTCGGGGTCGGTGGGATGCCGGTCGGCCGCTCCGGACTTCGCCCAGAGGGCGTCCAGCAGCAGCCGGCGGGCGCGGGGGCGGAGCAGGTTGACGGGGGTGCCGGCGTTGCCGAAGACGGCGCGGCGGACCTCCCGCAGTTCCTCGGGGCCCAGTTCCGTCCGCCGTCCGAAGACGACGACGCGCAGCCGGTCCGGTGCCGGGCGCGGCGCTCCGTCCGCGGTGGTGGAGGTGGCGGTGGTGGAGGTGGCGGTGGTGCTCGCGCCCTCGCCGTCCCCGCCCCCGCCCCCGCCGCCGCCGAGGTCGAGGGCTCCCCGCGCGGCGCGGCGGAGGACCTGCTGCATCCGGGCGGAGCCCTTGATCCGGGCGATCTCGGGGGCGTCGTGCGCGGTGGCCTCGGCACCGTCCACCAGGGAGCCCAGCGCGCGGATCGCGACCTGCCCCTCCTCGCCGAGGGAAGGCAGCACGCCCTCGGTGTAGGCGACGAGCAGCGGGGTCGGACTGACCACGAGGATGCCGCCCGCGTAGCGCCGGCGGTCCTGGTAGAGCAGGTAGGCGGCGCGGTGCAGGGCCACCGCCGTCTTGCCGGTGCCCGGCCCGCCGTCGACCTCGGTCACGGACGCGGCGGGCGCCCGGATCACCTGGTCCTGTTCGGCCTGGATGGAGGAGACGATGTCGCGCATGGTGTGGCCGCGGGCCCGGCCGAGCGCCGCCATCAGGGCACCGTCGCCGATCACGGCCAGTTCCTCGCCGTCGAGGGTGGCCGTCACCTCGGGGCGGAGCAGGTCGTCCTCGACGCCCAGCACCTTGCGGCCCTTGCTGCGGATGACCCGGCGGCGGACGACCCGGCCGGGGTCCACGGGGGTGGCCCGGTAGAAGGGCGCCGCGGCGGGCGCGCGCCAGTCGATGACCAGCGGGGTGTAGTCGGCGGCCAGGACGCCGAGCCGGCCGATGTGCAGGGTCTCGGCGATCTCGGCGCGGGCCCGGCCCTCCTCGTCCGTCCGGATGGCGCCGTCGGCGGGCTCCACGGAGGTGTGGGCGCCGTCGGGACCGCGCTTGCCGTCCTTGCCGGGGAGGAGGTCGATCCGGCCGAAGAGGAAGTCCTCGAACTCGGCGTTGAGCCGGTTGAGGTGGAGGCCGGCGCGGAAGACCTGCGCGTCGCGCTCGGCCAGGGCGCCGGGGGTGCCGACCTGCCCGCGGCGGGCGGCGTCGGCCATGAGGAACTCCGCCTCGTGGATCTTCTCTTCGAGTCTTCGGTACACCAGGTCGAGATGGTGCTGTTCCCCCACGGTCTCGCGGTCCCGTGGAGACTCGACCGGGGCGTGCTGCGCGGCCACCCGGGCCCCCTTCTGCTGTGCTGGGCAGCCGTCCACCGTACGCGACGGGGATGCGGCCCGCACCCGGGACCGGCGGACATCCCACCGGGACGGGCGGCCGCCGGGCGCGCGGGGTGACGCGGGGCGGCGCGGGAGGCCGCGGACGACGCGACGGGGAACCAGGGGCAGGGGGACGGGGAACCCCGCGCGCGGAGCGGACGCGCGCGGCGGGAGCCGGGGACACCGGGCGGAAGGACGGAAGAAGCCGGACAAGGTCCGGGAGGGGCCGGAGGACGCCGGACGTAGGAAACCGCCGCGCGGCGGGGAGGCGGGCGGCGGATCACGGTGGCGGGGGGACTGGGGGGTGGGGGGACGGTGTGGGGACGCGGGGGGTGCGGGGGTGCGGGGGATGTGTGGCCGGGGCCGGGGACGGCCGGTCAGCGGTTGACCGTGACCAGCCTGTCCCCGTCGAAGGTGCGGACCTCGAAGTGATCGATCTCATTGGTGGACATCGCGGCACCGCCCTGGATGTAGAGCGGCTCCTTGCCCTTGGGGTCGGAGCTGTCCGGGAGGCCGTAGCCCCAGGCGGGCACCGACCACGAGGTGACGACCTCCTCGTTGCCGCTCTTGGAGACGGCGACGAGGCTGCACTTCTGCGGTCCCTTGACGTTCTTCAGCTCCAGGACCGTGTCGGTGCCCCAGGCCCGCTGCTCGGTGGCGACGGACGCGGAGACCTTGCTGACCGGGTCGGTGCCGGACATCTTGTGGTCCATCGACGTCCACGCGCCCTCGGCGGTCGCGACCACCGGCGGCGCGGCCTCGTTCGAACCGCCGTCCGAGCCACCGGCCGTGGCCCAGACCGCGACGGGCGGGCCGCCGAGGACGAGCGCGGCCGCCGCCGCGAGCATGTAACGGCCGCGCCGGCGCGCCTTGCGCCGGTGGGCGTTGACCTCGCCGAGCAGCTTCGGCAGCACACCCGGGCTGGGCTTGCTGTGGAGAGCGGCGGGTTCACGGACGGGAACGGGGGTCTCGGCCAGCTTGGCGAGCAGCGGCTCGATCCCCATGAACTCCTCGAGCTGCGCGGCGCAGTAGTGACACCCCGCCAGGTGCAGTTCGAAACGGTCGGCCTCCGACTGTTCCAGGATGCCCAGCGCGTAGGCGCCGACGGCCTCGTGCTCCGAGTTGGGCTCCGGGGGCATTGTCATGCCCTTACTCCTCGTTCTTCGAGTGCGAGCTTCATGGAGCGCAGCGCGTAGAAGACGCGGGACCGGACCGTCCCGCTCGGTATGCCGAGCGTCTCGGCTGCCTCGTTCACGGTACGACCCTTGAAGTAGGTCTCGACAAGTACCTCTCGGTGCGCGTCGCTGAGATCGCCCAGGGCGTCGGAGAGCGTCATGAGCCAGAGTGCCTTGTCTATCTCGTCCTCCGCGGGCATGACTTCCAGAGGAGCCGGATCGACCTCCTGCGGACGGGCCTGCCGGCTCCGGTGACCGTCGATGACAATACGCCTGGCCACGGTGACCAGCCAGGGACGGACCGAGCCCGTCGCGCGGTTGAGCCGGTGCACGTTCTTCCACGCGCGGACCAGGGTCTCCTGGACGACGTCCTCGGCCCGGTGCCGGTCACCGGCGACCAGCCGGAGGACGTAGGCCAGCAGCGGGCCCGCGTGCTCGCGGTAGATGACGCGCATCAGCTCTTCGTCAGGCACCGGTTCGGCGGAGCGGGAACGCTCGGCGCGGTGGCGGGTCCTGGCAGTACGGTCATCGGACACGGCCGCATCCTTGCGCACCCGAACCTCCCGGTCGAGAGCTTGCTGAGGGGAAACACTTACGCCAACTGCTGTGTACTGCCGCTCAGTAGGGCGGGGACCCGCGGCCCTCGTCTGCGACGGGACCCCGCCCAGGCCTCGTACCGCCGGCGTGGGGGACCGATCGGTGGTACGAGGAGATTCCAATGTCGCCGTCTTCATAGCCGTCCTTGTCGGTCGCAGCGCACCTCGCCGCACCGGCCAGGGGTGCGGCGGTCCGGACCGTCCGTGACGGACGGCCTGAGGCGGCGTTCGGTGCGCATGACGTCTTCTCTCCCCCGGGGAATCAGGTGGTCGAAGCGTGGGGCGGACCTCCTCCGCCCCCTGGCCGCCCCCGTTCCGGCCTGCGCTTCTGGGCACAAGTACGGAGTCTGTGGGCGGGGTACTCAACGCCACCCGAAAAAAATTCCGCCCCGCGCGCGAGCGGGGCGGAAAGGGCCTGACGGGACGTCGATTCGCGGCGATCTGCTCAACTCTGTCCGGTGGCGGACGCGTTGATGTGTGATCGGCGCGTGGCCGGAGTGCGGCGGGCATGCGGTCGGCGTGTGGGTGGCGCGTGGTGATCGGGCCGCGCGGACGGGGTGCGGCGCGCGATCAGGGCCGGCGGCCGGGGACCGAAAGGCCGACGTACCGAGGGGCCGAAGGACCGGGAGGCGTGGCGCGGGGGTGAGAGGGCGGAGCCCGTCCCCCCGCCTGCCTCGCCCTCAGGTACCGGCGTTCTCCCCGTACTTGGTGTCCGCGGCCGTGTCCAGGGCCAGCCGGTAGCCGCGCTTGACCACCGTCTGGATCATCCGGGGCGTGCCCAGGGCGGTGCGGAGCCGGGCCATGGCGGTCTCGACCGCGTGTTCGTCGCGGCCCGAGCCGGGCAGCGCGCGCAGCAGGTCGGCGCGGGAGACGACCCAGCCGGGGCGGCGGGCCAAGGCGCGCAGCAGCGCCATGCCCGCGGGCGGCACCGCCCGCAGCTCCCCGTCGACCAGGACGGCGTGCCCCCGGATGTCCAGCCGGTGGCCCGCGACCGGCAGCACACCGGCCCGCGTGGGCAGTTCCCGGCAGAGGAGCTGGACCAGCGGGCCCAGCCGGAAGCGTTCCGGACGGACGGTCGGCACCTCGTGTTCGACCAGCGGCATCGCGGTCACCGGCCCGACGCAGGCGACCAGCACGTCCCGGCGCAGCGCCGCCAGCACCGCCTCCAGCAGGCCCCGTTCCCGCGCCCGGTCCAGCAGCCCGGCGGCGGCGGGCGCGCTGGTGAAGGTCACCGCGTCCAGCGAGCGGGTCACCAGGGCGTCGAGCATCCGGTCCACGGGACCGATGTCCTCCGGCGGCAGCCAGCGGTAGACGGGCACCCCGACCACCTCGGCTCCCGCCTCCCGCAGCGTCTCGACGAAACCGGGCAGCGGCTCGCCGTGCAGCTGGACGGCGAGCCGGCGGCCCTCGACCCCCTCGGCGAGCAGCCGGTCCAGCACCTCCGACATCGACTCGGACGCGGGTGACCAGGCCTCGGCGAGCCCGGCGGCGCGGATCGCGCCGCGCACCTTGGGGCCCCGGGCGAGCAGTTCGACCCCGCGCAGCCGCGCCGTCAGCTCGTCCCCCAGGCCCCAGCCCTCGGCGGCCTCGATCCAGCCGCGGAAGCCGATGGCGGTGGTGGCGACCACGGCGTCCGGGGCGTCGGCGATCAGCTCCTTGGTGGCGGCGAGCAGTTGGGCGTCGTCGGGCAGCGGGACGATGCGCAGGGCGGGAGCGTGCTGCACCACCGCGCCCCGCCGCTCCAGCAGCGCGCCCAGTTCCTCGGCGCGGCGCGCGGCCGTCACGCCGACGGTGAAACCGGCGAGCGGGCCGGGGCCGGTGGAACCGGCGAGGTGCGCGGGGGTGGAGCCGGTGGGTGGGCTCGCAGCGGCGTCCGCTCCGCCGGTGGGCGCGGCACCCGGTACGGTGCCGGGCGCCTCGGAGGCCGAAGGCGAGGGCGGATCGGGGTGCCCGGACGGCTCGGCGTGCCCGGACGGCTCACGAGTCCCGGGCGGCTCGGCGTGGCCGGACGGGCCGGCAGGGCCGGGGCCGGGCGATTCGGAGGGGCGGGGCCGGCGGGTCGGGTCCTGCATGGGGGTCTGCCTCGCTCAGCTGGGGGGCGCGGTCCGGTCGGTGAGGGCTTCCGCCGTCCGGGCCGCCCGCCGGAGAACGGGGCGGACGGCCCGGACCGTACCGGTCATGGTCGCAAATCCCGGTGTCCTGCCCGGTTCACGGGGGTTTCCCCGGTGTTACGCGGTCGCGGGCGGCCCCCGGTCCGCGGCTGCCCCGGACCGCCGTTCCGGTCCGGCCCCCGCGCCCCGCCTCGGCCCCGCGTCCGCCGCCACCCCCGCCACCCCGCCGTGCGCCGCGGCCCGCCGCCGCCCCGCCATGCGCCCGCCGCCCCCGCGGCCCGCCGCCGTCCGCGCCGGGTGCGGCCAGGGGCGCGGACACCGGCTGCTCAGACCTCCGCGTAGGCGCGGGCGCGCTCCCCCTCCGGCGGGCCCGCCGGAGCCGTCCCGTCCGCCGGGGCCGCGCCGCCGGCCGGGCCGGCCACCGCGGACCGGACCGGGGCGCGGCGCAGGTACACCGCCCAGGTGACGCCGGCGCACAGCGCGTAGCAGGCGAGGAAGGCGAGGAAGGCACCGGTGCCGCTGCCGGCCGTCTGGAAGGACTGCCGGAAGGCGAGGTTGATGCCGAGCCCGCCGAGCGCGCCCACCGCGCCGATCAGCCCCATCGCGGCGCCGGACAGCCGCCGCCCGTAGGCCGCGGCGGTCTCCCCCGTCATCCCGCGGGCCAGCGCCTGCGCCTGGAAGATGCCGGGGATCATCTTGTAGGTGGAGCCGTTGCCCAGGCCGCTCAGGACGAACAGGGCGATGAATCCGGTGAGGAAGACCGGCAGGGACCGCTCCGCCGAGGCGTATACGACCACGAGCGTGGCCACCGCCATCCCGCCGAAGTTCCACAGGGTGATCCGCGCCCCGCCGAACCGGTCCGCCAGCCGCCCGCCCACGGGCCGGATCAGCGAGCCGAGCAGCGGGCCGACGAAGGTGAGCGAGGCCGCCTGCAACGGGGTGCGCCCGAACTGCGTCTGGAGCACCAGCCCGAAGGCGAAGCTGTAGCCGATGAAGGAGCCGAAGGTGCCGATGTAGAGGAAGGCCATGATCCAGGTGTGCCGGTCGCGGACGGCTTCCAGCGCGGCGCCGGTGTCGTTCCGCACCGGCGCGAGGTTGTCCATGCGCAGCGCGGCCAGGGTGGCGGCGACGACGATCAGCGGCAGGTAGAGGGCCGGCACGAGCCGCGGCTGGGCGGCGCCCGCGGTGCCGATGACCAGCAGCCCGACGAGCTGGATCACGGGGACGCCGATGTTGCCGCCGCCCGCGTTGAGCCCCAGCGCCCAGCCCTTCTTCCGCAGCGGGTAGAAGGAGTTGATGTTGGTCATGGAGGAGGCGAAGTTGCCGCCGCCGGCCCCGGTGAGCGCCGCGACCACCAGGAACGTGGTGTACGAGGTGCCGGGCTCCATCACCACCGCCGCCGCGGTCGTCGGCAGCAGGAGCAGCAGCGCGCTGACCACCGTCCAGTTGCGCCCGCCGAAGCGCGCCACCGCGAAGGTGTAGGGCACCCGCAGCACGGCGCCGACCAGCGTGGGGAGGGCCACCAGGAAGAACTTCCCGGCCGGGTCCACCCCGTACTCGGGCCCCATGAAGAGCACCATCACCGACCAGAGGCTCCACACGGAGAAGCCGATGTGCTCGGAGAGCACGGACCAGACGAGGTTGCGCCGGGCAATCCGCTCGCCCCGCTCCGCCCAGAAGGCGTGGTCCTCCGGGTCCCACCGCTCGATCCAGCGGCCGCCCGCGCGCGCGGGTGGCGACGGCGACGGTGTCGTGTCCTGGGTGGTCATCACGCCTCCGCGGTGCTCGGGGATCGTCCGGCACCCGACGCTAGGGAGGGCGCGTTTCACCGCCGTGGCGGCAGATGACCACCACGCAACCTTGCTCTCACCCGCTGCTCACCGGGCGTGTGAGCGCGGCTGACGGGGACGGTCCGGGGGCGTCCCCGGCGCGGGCCGGCCCGTCATGCCCCCATCAGCCGCGCGTCCTCCTCCGGCAGCCAGGAGTCCGGCGGGCGGGCCAGCCAGCCGTGCCGGGCGGCGAGCGTGCGGACCGCGTCCCGCAGGAGTTCCAGGCCGGGGTGGTTCAGCCCGCGCCGCCACACCATCGTGACCGGGGACAGCGGCACCGGTGCGGTGAGGGGCCGCCGAACCGCGCCGGGCATCTCGATGAACTGCCCGGTCGCGAGCACGGGCCGGCTCAGCTTCCGCATGACGCGGACGAACTCCTCCCGTCCCTGGATCGGCGGCAGCGGCGGGGCGACGGCGATGCCGCGCCCGGCGAAGAGCTGCCGGGCGAGTTCCGTCCACTCCGCCGTCCCGTCGTTGCCCGCCGCGGCGTAGACGCTCTCCCCGGCGAGCGCGTCGAGCGGGACCTCGGGCAGATCCGCGAGCGGGTGGTGCTCCGGCAGGACGACGGCCATCGGCTCGTACCGCACGGGCAGCCGGCCGAGGCGGGCGCGCACCGCCGGGTCCAGTCCGGCGAACCGGCCGAAGGAGACGTCGAGACGGCCGCCCAGGATCGCGGCGGCGGCCCCGGTCAGCCCGGCGTGGTAGCAGGCGAAGAACTCCAGCTCCTCCTGGCCCGCCGGGGGCACGGCGGCGGCCGCCCGGCGCGCCTCGGCCAGGACGAGACCGCCGGTGGAGACGGTCTCCGAGATGTCGACGAGGAGCGGACGGCCCCGCTCGCCGTCCGAGCAGGCGGCGAGCAGTTCCTCCTGGGCCTCCAGCGCGCGCAGCGCGTACGGCAGGAGGCGCTTCCCGGCGTCGGTCAGCTCGACGCTGCGGGTGGTCCGGGTGAACAGCTCCATGCCGAGCTGGCGTTCGAGCCGCCGGACGTCCCGGCTGAGCGCCTGCTGCGCGATGTAGAGACGGGCCGCCGCGCGGGTGAAGTGCAGTTCGTCGGCGACGGCGGCGAAGGCGCGGAGCAGACGCGGCTCGATGTCCCGGGGCATCCGCATATTTTGACAACAGAGACGCGTGAGTTCCAAGAGACAGGTGTTGGACCGTTTGGTCCGCGCGCCGCGACGCTGGCGGGGTGCTCCTCTTCCTCGCCTCCCGGCCCGTGACCCGCCACCACCAGCCGCTCTCCGGGCCGCTGTGGTCCGCCCCCACGGCGCGGGCGCGCCCCGCGGACGGCGCGCCGCCGCCCCGCCGGAACCGGATGGCGGCCTGGTTCCGGCGGGGCGGCCGGCGGTAGGGCGGTTCGGCCGGGGGTCAGCGGGGGTGGTTCAGCCGGCGCGGTTCGGCCGGGGCAGCGGCTCGGTCGGTTCAGCCGGGGCGGTTCACCCCAGGCCCCAGCTGGTGCCCATCCGGTGCGCGGCGCACAGGCCGACGTCCAGCAGGTACGCGGCGGCCCGGCCGCACTCGCCGTCGCCCGTCCCCGGGTTCACCGGCTGGCCGTGTCCCATGCCGGTGAGGGAGTACGTCTCGACGACGGCCTCCCCCGCGGCGTTCCGGTACACCTGGTGCGGGTACCCGGCGACCGTTCCGGAGGAGTCGGCCTGCTGGTCGGTGCCGTGGACATCGGTCCACTGCGCGACGAGGGCGGTCATGGTGGCCGGGGTGACGGTGGTGTCGGTGGTGCCCTGGAAGAGCGTCACCCGGGGCCAGGGGCCACTGTGGGAACCGGCCGCCGCCCGCACGCGGTCGGCCCACTGGCGCGGGGTCTGCGTCGCGCCGACGTACATGCAGACGTACGGCGACCCCGCCGCCTGCGCGCAGCCGTACGGCAGCCCGGCCACGATCCCGCCGGCGGCGAACAGCTCCGGATAGGCGGCGAGCATCACGCTCGTCATCCCGCCGCCCGCCGAGAGCCCGGTGATGTGGACCCGGGAGGCGTCGGCGCCCGCGTCCGCGACCTGCCGGGCGACCATCTGCGCGATGGAGGCGGCCTCGCCCTGACCGCGGGCGATGTCGGTGGTCTGGAACCAGTTGAAGCAGCGGCTCAGGTTGTTCGCGGTGGTCTGGCCGGGCAGGACGACCGAGAAACCCCAGCGGTCGGCCAGTTCGGTCCACCCGGAGTCGGCGCCGTAGGCCGGGGCCTCCTGGGTGCAGCCGTGCAGCGCGACGACCACGGGCCGGCCGGTGGGCAGTCCGTCCGGGACGTAGCGGTACATCCGCAGGGCACCGGGGTTGGAGCCGAATCCGGTGACCTCCTGGACGGCGGCGGTGGCCCCGGTGGGGGCGGCCCCGGCGGTTCCCGCGCCGGAGGGCGCCTCGGCCGCCCGGGCGGTGGCGGGGACGAGGAGGAACAAGGCCGTGAGAGCCGCGAACAGCGTCAGGACACCGGCCGGACGGGAACCCCGGCGGACGGGACGGCGGACGGCCGGTCGTGGGGAGGGATACGGGGAGCGGGGAGCGGGTGAGGACGGGGGTGGGGATGATGAGGTGGGGGTCATGTCCGAGGAAGGTAGGAGCGGGGCGGCACCCCCGACATGTGGCCGTTCCCCACAACACCGGCGCTCCCGCTGTGCGGGGCCCGAGCGGGCGCGGCGGTCCCGCCCCGCCCCGCGCCGCCTCGGCCGCTCCGGCCACTCCGGGTTCGGCGCCCCGGCCGCCGGAGTTCCTCGGGGGCCGCGTCCGGAGGCGGATCCCCGCGGCCGTGGCCTGGTTACGGGTGGGCCACCGGCGCCACAGCGCCCCGGCCCAACGGCCCAACGGCCCAACGGGAGTGTCCTGCCGGAACACGCTACGCCGTCCTCGCCCACAACTCCGGTTGTCCACAGGGCCACTGGCCGCCGGCTCCGTTTTTCCACAGCCCCGGCCCCGCCTTGACGCTGGACCCGACACACCGTCACAGTGAGTGACGCCGCGCTCGCCGGAGTTCCGGTCGCCATCCGCTCCCGGCTGCCCCGGCGCCTGCCCGTCCCTACCGTATGGAGGAGAACATGACCCGACCCGACGCCGAAGTGCCTGCCCCCGGGCGGCCGGTGGTGTTCCGTGGCGGAACGGTGCTGACCATGGACGACGCCAGAACGGTCCTCACGGAGGCCGATGTCCTGGTGGTCGGTGACCGCGTGGCGGAGGTGGGCCGGGCGCTGCGCGCCCCCGAGGACGCCTGGGAGGTCGACGCGGGCGGCGGCATCCTCCTCCCCGGCATGATCGACACACACCGTCACATGTGGCAGACGGCGATGCGGGGTTACGGCGCCGACTGGACGCTGACGCAGTACTTCGTCTGGTACTACATGGAGCACGGCAAGGCCTTCCGCCCGGAGGACATCCACGCGGGGAATCTGCTCTCCGCGTGGGAGGCGCTGGAGGCCGGCGTGACCACCACGGTGGACTGGTCGCACGGCCTGCGCACCACGGATCACGCGGAGGCCGCGGTCGACGCCCTGCGGGCGGTCCCCGGCCGGTTCGTCCTCGCCTACGGCAACATCCACGCCGCCCCGTGGGAGTGGGCCACCGACCCGGAGGTGCGGTCCTTCCTCGAACGGCACCGCACGGGCGCGGGCGGCCTGCTCGACTTCCAGCTCGCGTTCGACGTCACCGGCGATCCGGACTTCCCCGAGAAGGCGGCCTTCGAGGCGGCCCGCGACCTGGACCTGCCGGTCACCACACACGCCGGCGTCTGGGGCGCCACGGGGGACGACGCGATACGCCTGATGCACGAGCACGGCGTCATGACCCCCCGCACCGTCTACGTCCACGCGGCGAGCCTCGGCGCCGACTCCTACCAGCGGATCGCCGCCACGGGCGGGTCGGCCTCGGTCTCCACCGAGTCGGAGCAGAGCGCCGGCCAGGGCTACCCGCCCACCTGGCAGCTCCGCCGCCACGGGATACCGGTGTCGCTCTCCATGGACAGCAGCGCCTGGTGGAGCGGCGACCTCTTCTCGGCCATGCGCACCACGCTCGGCGCCGACCGGGCCCGCGAGCATCTGGCGGCCCACGAGCGGGGCGAGACGGTCACCCATGTCGGCCTGCGCGCCGAGGAAGTGGTCGAGTGGGCGACTCGCGGCGGCGCCCGGGCGCTGGGCCGGGACGACCTGGGGCGGGTGGCTCCGGGTGCGAAGGCCGATCTCGTCCTGATCCGCAACGACGCCTCGCCCGTCTCCTTCCCCCTGCTCAACCCCTACGGCCAGGTGGTCTTCCAGGCACAGCGGGGAGATGTGCACACGGTGCTGGTGGACGGCCGGGTGGTGAAGCACGCGCACCGGCTGGTGGACGCCGACCTGCCCGCCCTGCGGCGCACCGCCGAGGCGACCGTCGACCATCTGCGCTCGTCCCTGGGCGAGGACGCCTGGACCGCCGGCATGCACCCCGAACTCCCCCGCCAGGAGGTGCTGGACAACCCGTACCAGTACACCGCGTACCGCTCCGGCTCGACCCACGCGGCCCGGGACGAGTAGGCGGCCTCAGCGGGCCATGGGTACGGGGCTGCCGGGGCGAGGCGGGACCGGAACGTCCGGCCTGCCCCCTGCCCCTGCCGCAACGGGCTGCGGCTGCACCGCCCAGCGACGGCGGCTGCACCACCCAGAGCCGGATGAGTAGCAGCGCTCATGTGGGGCGGGCCGGGGTCGGCCGAGACTGTGCTCACCGACGAGAGCTGGAGGAACCACCATGTTCAAGCGCGCCGACACCCCCCGCCCGACGCCCGGCTCCGGCCCCCGCCGAGCGCTGCGGCCCGCCGTACTCGCCCTGGCCGGTGTGGCGGCGGCCATGACGCTGAGCGCCTGCTCGGTGCGGGACGCCATCTGCAGCGACGGCGAATACCCGGTGCACAGTATCGGCGGCACGGGGCGGGCCTGCGTTTCCGAGGACGAGGAGCCGCCGAAGGAGTACGTCCGCTACCCCGAGGGCAAGACGCCCAAGATGGTGGACGACAAGTGGGACATCTACTGGCGAACCCACACCCTCGACAAGGACGGCAACATCAGCAAGGCCCCCGAGGACGAGTGACCGGCCCGCGGCACTCCCCACCCCACCGCCGCACCAACCGCACCCGAACACGGGGACACACGGAGACACGGACACACGGAACCACGCGGGGGACGGAAACACGGAGACGCCGGGGCGGCCGACAGGGGCCGGCCCGGGCCGGCCAAGGGGAATCGCCGGCACGGGTACGACACCGCGCGGCGGGCCGGTGATTGATCCGGCTCCCGCCACGACGGGGCGGCACCGGCACCGGCACACCGAGGATCCCGCCGATCACGATGATCGGCGGGAGCTTCCTCATCTCCGGCTCAGTGACGTGATTCCGTAGTGTGCGAGTTCGCGGTCCCCCAGGCGCGCGACGGCGTCGATGAGGACGCCGGTGGCGGGGTCGACGGTGAAGCGGCACTCCACGTCCTCGTCGGGTGCCCAGCAGCTCATGGGGAAGGCCCGCATCGGCCGTACCGTCGCGGTCACCGTCGTCCCGTCGCTGCCGGGAGGGACGGTGACCCGCCGCAGATGGGAGACGATCCGCGCGGGCGTCAGCATCTCCGCCAAGCGCGCGATCACGAAGCGGCTCTCGTGCGGGTCGGGGTCATCGCCCATGGTGACGGTCCGTTCGCCGTCGCCGAGTCGCTCGGCGGTGACGGTCCACCTCCGTTCCCCGGGTGCCGGAACCGGCTCCGGGTCATCGGCGACGCGGCCCAGGGCTTCGCTGTGGACGGTCACCCGGGCTGTCGCGTCCAGCGGTTCCAGCAACGTCGCGGCCATGCGGGCGAGTGCCCAGGCGCCGTCCCCGGCCTCGTTCGGGCCCGAAGGGCACCCTTCACGGATGCCGAACCGGCCCCCACCTTCCGGCCCGGGCGCAGGGCCGGCCAGATGCTCGACCCGGCCGCGGGAGATCGTCGCGCCGGCCCGCGTGGTCGCCGCTTCGAGGACGAATCCGGTGGCCGTGTCCACCGCCAGGCGTGCGGACGTGGCCCCGGGAGGGCACCACGGGCTTTCCGGGTCCGCCCACGCCGGGTGGGGGACGACGTCCAGCACCACACAAGGGCGTCCGATCGAGCTGCCGTGGCGTGCGGAAACCGTGGCGAAATCCCGGATCAGCAACGCCGGGTCGAACAGCGCGGCCACCCGGGGATCGCCACCCTCCGCCTCCCGGAGCCGCGCACTGGAACCGCCCACCTCGACGGTGCGGGCGCCCTCGTCGTCCGTGCAGACCACCCGCGCCTGGAATGGCGTGTCCTCGGCCAGAGCCGCACCCATACGGGCGAGGGCCCACGCCGGCAGCCGCCAGTCGTCCAGGGGTGGCGAGTTCAGCTGGTCGGAAGCTGCCATGAGATCCACTTCTCCTCGGTCCGGCCACGGGAGACCCACCGCACGCCACGGACAACAGACGTCACGGATACCGGTGCATCGGCGGCTCAGGCCCGCCCGTGATTGGCCCGGGCGGGACAGCGTGGTGGGGTCCGGGCGCGGGAACGGCCCCGGGTTCGGGAACGGCTCCGGGGCCGGGAACGGCGAAGCGGCGCCTCCGTGACCGGGGGCGCCGCTTCCATGGGGCTGAACCGCGCGGACACGCCTCCCCCCTCGTCGCCGAGGGGAGGGGGCGGGATCGCGCCGGTGGAGATGGCGGGAATCGAACCCGCGTCCAACGGTGCGGAAACAGGGCTTCTCCGAGCGCAGTTCGCTGCGATTTTCTCGGCCCCGGAGATCACGCGAACAAGTCTCCGACGGGCTCAGCCACTGTTTGATTTCCCACCGACCCCCGTGGCCGGGGCCGGTGGTTTAGATCCCTAGCTGATGCCAGGTTCCGGGACGGGATCGAGCCCGGGCTGACACTCCGCAGAGTCGCTGTCTGTTAGATCAGGCAGCGAGGGCGAAGGAATCGCGCTTGGTATCGGCGATTATTTTTTTGCGACATGTGGTTTACGAGATCATTGCCGCTTCCTCGGCTCGCTTCCCCTGCCTCGACATCCGCTGTCGAAACCGATCATCCCCATGTTGATTTGACAAGCTCACCCGGTGCTCCGGCCGGCCCTCGCCGATCGGTGGGCACCCGGTGGCGCCGTGATCCATCGTAATCGACAACCGCCCCGGCGGCCAGGTCATTCCCGGGGCTCCGCACCAGGTGACGCGCGTCACCTCACCCCGCGTGCCCTGGCCCGGCCCCGCACCACCGGCCACGCACCAGCCCTCCCCCACCGGCTCCGGCGGCACCCCGGCTCCGGCCGACGCCCGACGCGGCGGCCCGATGCAGCGGCCCACCGCCGGCCACGCTTTGTCGCCCACCGTCACGCGGAGGGATCCCCCGTGCCGGCCGCCCGCTCCGGGCCACGGGCCCGCCCGACCGCTCACCCCCGCGACCGGGCACTCAGGACCGGGCGCGGCGGCGGACGGCCGAGATGACCCGTTCCGCCTCGCGCCGGTCCTGCTTCTCCCGCAGGGTCTGCCGCTTGTCGTACTCCTTCTTGCCCTTGGCCAGGGCGATCTCGACCTTGGCCCGGCCCTCCTTGAAGTAGAGCTGGAGCGGCACGACGGTGTGGCCGGTCTCCTGGGCCGCGCGGTCGAGCTTGTCGATCTCGGAGCGATGGAGCAGCAGTTTCCGCTTCCGCCGAGCGGAGTGGTTGGTCCACGTGCCCTGGGCGTACTCGGGGATGTGCACGTTGTGCAGCCAGGCCTCGCCGCCGTCGAGCTGGACGAACCCGTCCACGAGGGACGCGCGTCCCTGCCGGAGCGACTTCACCTCGGTGCCGGTCAGCACCAGGCCGCTCTCGTAGGTGTCCAGGATGGTGTAGTCGTGGCGCGCCTTCTTGTTCTGCGCGATCAGCTTGCGGCCCGACTCCTTGGCCTTCGCTTGAGCCTTCTTGGTTTTCGCCATAGCGCGGTCATTGTCGCACTAGGAGCCGCGTGCGAGCCCGGCCATTACCGTGCGGGCCCGGGCCTCCGCCCGTTCGCGGACCACCAGGTCGGGGGTGATGCCCTCGCCGTCCACGGACCGCCCCGACGGCGTGCGGTAGTGCCCGACGGTCAGCTCGGCCACCGAGCCGTCCGGGAGTTCCTCGGGCATCTGCACGGAGCCCTTGCCGAAGGTGCGCGTCCCGACGACCACCGCCCGGCCCCGGTCCTGCAACGCGCCGGCCAGCAGTTCGGCGGCGCTCATCGTGCCGCCGTCGACCAGGACGACCAGCGGCAGCCTGCTGTGACCGCCCGTCTCCGAGGCGTGCAGGGCCCGCTGCTCCCCGCGCATGTCATAGGTGGCGACCAGCCCGCCGTCGAGGAACGCGGAGGCGGCGGTCACCGCCTCGCCGACCAGCCCGCCGCCGTTGCCCCGCAGGTCCAGCAGGACGCCCGGGCCGCCGCGGGCCCCGCGCACCGCGCGTGCCACCTGCTCACCGGAGCCCTTGGTGAAGGAGCCCACCTCGATCAGCGTGGTGCCGTCCGGCTGGCGGCGGGTGGTGACGGACTCGGCGGCGAGCCGGGTGCGGCGCAGCGTCTCCGTCCAGCGGTGGCCGTCCCGCTGGAGGCCGAGTTCGACGGCGGAGCCCTCCCGGGCGTTCGCCGCGTCGCCGCGGAGCCGGGAGACGACCTCGGTGACGGGCCGGCCGCCGGCCCGGACGCCGTCGATGGTGCGCAGCCGGTCCCCGGGGCGGACCCCGGCGTGGTCGGCGGGGCTGCCGGGGACGGCCCGGGCCACCTCGATCCGCTCCTCGCCGTCCCGCCGGACCCAGATGCCGACGCCGACGTACCAGCCGTCCAGCCGCTGCCGCAGGCCCTCGTACTCCCCGGCGGTGTAGACCGCGGCCCAGCGGTCGCCGCTGCGGCTGACGACCTCCTCCGCGGCCTCGGCCCCGGACTTGCCCGCGGCCATCGCCTCGGCGGCGGCGGCCGCGACGGCGGCGGTCTCGGCGGCCGGTCCGGACGCCGGGCCCGCGGCGCCGTCCGCGCGGGCGGGCGCCCCGCCCTCGTCACGGAAGGCGCCCGAGACACCACCGGCGGCCAGGACGGTGCCGAGGACCAATGTCAGCGCCACCCCGCGGCGCGTACGGCGGGGCGGGACGAACATCGACGAGCCGGACATGGCGGTGAGTCTAGGCGACGCCTCGGCGCCGTACGGCGAGTTGGCCGGACCACTCCTTGGACGTACATCACACCTTGAGGTACTTGCGGAGCGCGAAGAAAGCGGCCACGGCCGGCATGAGCAGACCGATGGCGAGCACCAGCGGCAGCTTGGCCAGCACGACGTCCCAGCCGATGAAGTTGATCAGGTCGATGCGTTCCGCCAGCCAGTTGTTGACGAGGAAGAACTTCCCGAACACCAGCAGGAAGCAGGCCATCACGGCGCCGATCAGGCCGGCGATCGCGGCCTCCATGATGAAGGGCATCTGGATGTAGAAGCTGGACGCGCCGACCAGCCGCATGATGCCGGTCTCGCGGCGGCGGCTGAACGCCGACACCCGGACGGTGTTGACGATCAGCATCAGCGCCACGATCAGCATCAGCCCCATCACGAAGAGCGCGGCGATGTTCATGCCGTTGAGCAGGTTGAAGAGGTTGTCCAGGACGTCCCGTTGGTCCTCCACCGCCTGCACCCCGGGCCGGGCGGAGAAGGCGCTCTTGATGACCTGGTACTTCTCCGGGTCCTTGAGCTTGACCCGGAACGACTCCTGCATCTGGTCCGGGGTGAGGGAGGAGGCCAGCGGGGAGTCGCCGAACTGCTCCTTGTAGTGCTTGTACGCCTCGTCGCTGGACTCGTGGTGGACGGTGTCGACCACCGGCATCCGGCCCAGCTCGGCCTCGATCTCCTTCTTCTGGTCCGCGGTGACGGCGCCCTTGGTGCAGTTGGGGTCGCTCTGCGCGTCGTTCTTGTTGCAGAGGAAGATCGAGACGTTGACCTTGTCGTACCAGAAGCCCTTCATGGTGTCGACCTGGTCCCGCATGAGCAGGGACCCGCCGAACAGGGCGAGCGAGAGGGCGACGGAGACGATGACCGCGAAGGTCATCGTGAGGTTGCGGCGGAGACCGACGCTGATCTCCGACAGGACGAACTGGGCGCGCATGATGTCCTTTCCGGGTGGGCCCGTGGCTGCGGTGGAGTCACCGGGGTGTCACTGAGGTGTCGACGGCGGGACGGGGCCACCGGCGCGACGGCCGGTGGCCCGGGCCCCGCGTCTCACTCAGTGCGCGTAGCCGTAGACACCGCGCGACTGGTCGCGCACGAGGCGGCCGCGCTCCAACTCGATGACGCGCTTGCGCATCTGGTCGACGATCTGCTGGTCGTGGGTCGCCATCACCACGGTGGTACCGGTCCGGTTGATCCGGTCGAGCAGCTTCATGATGCCGACCGAGGTCTGCGGGTCGAGGTTGCCGGTGGGCTCGTCCGCGATCAGCAGCATCGGCCGGTTGACGAACGCCCGGGCGATGGCCACCCGCTGCTGCTCACCGCCGGAGAGCTCCCCGGGCCGCCGCTCCTCCTTGCCGCCGAGGCCGACGAGTTCGAGCACCTCGGGGACGGTCTTGCGGATCTGCGCGCGCGGCTTGCCGATGACTTCCAGGGCGAAGGCCACGTTCTCCCCCACCGTCTTGTTGGGGAGGAGCCGGAAGTCCTGGAAGACGGTGCCCAGCTGGCGGCGCATCTGCGGCACCTTCCAGTTGGAGAGCCGCGCGAGGTCCTTGCCGAGGACGTGCACCGATCCCTGGCTGGCGCGCTCCTCACGGAGGAGCAGCCGCAGGAAGGTGGACTTGCCCGAGCCGGAGGAGCCGACGAGGAAGACGAACTCGCCCTTCTCGACCTCCAGCGACACGTCGCGCAGCGCGGGCCTCGTCTGCTTCGGGTAGGACTTGGATACGTTGTCGAATCGGATCACGGGTGCACCACGGTCGGCCTGTAGAGGGGACGCGGAACGCCGTGTCTGTCCGGTGGCGGCGCCCGCCCGGTGAGCGTGACCATACGCGAAGCCGGAGGAGTCGTGCAGACGCGGACCGGTCCGCGAACGCCGATTCGCGGCGCCGGCGGGAACAATCCCGGCATAGGTGGCGCGGCGGCGGGCGGGATTCGCTCTCCGGTCGCGCCGGATCGCGCGGAAGCTGGCACAGTGGTAGGGAACGTAAGCGCTCTCCCGGGCGTTGGACCCGGCGAGGAGGAGATCGCATGACTTGCGACCGACTGGTGTGCGCCAACTGCGCGGGCCCGGTGACCGAGGCACGCTGCGCGGTCTGCCGTGCCAGCCGGGAGCGCCTCCAGCACCAGCGCGGCCTGTTCGCGGGCCTGACCCCGGCCGCGCTGCTCGCGCTGCTCGTGGCACTGGTCGCGGTGGGCCTGCTGGCGCACCAGACCGCGTAACGGCGCGCGCCGGCGCCCGCGAGCGGCCGGGTACGCGCCCGCCTCCGCCGTCGGCGCCCCCGCTGCTCCCGGCCTGCCGCCGTGATTCACCCCTGCGGCCCCGCCGAGTGCCCCGCGCCATCCCGGCGGGCCGGCCGCCCGCCGCCCCGCCCGCCGTCCACGCGCCGCCTTGCCCCTCGCCTCCGCCGCCTCGCCCTGGGATCCGGGTACGCGGAGCACCCGTGCGCGAGGGCCCCGGGCGTCCGGCCCGGGCGCGGGACGGGGCGCGCGGGCCGGTGAGCGGCCGCGCGGGCCCGTACCGGGACGCCGGGACGCCTGGCCCCCGGTCCGGCGCCGCCGGGCCGTCGAGTGGCCACGCGCCCGCCCGGCGGCAGCCCGCCCCGGCCACGGCCCGGCGGCGGCCCGCCCCGATCCGCCCGGCGCCGCGCCACACGGCCAGCGACCCCGCGCACGGCTGAGGGCCCGGAACGCCGGCTGCGTTCCGGGCCCTCGCCCTGTTCGGTGCCCGCTCGCGGGCGGGTGCCGGGCCCGGTGATCTTCTCCCTCAGGAGCGGATCACCGGGGCCGGTGCGTCACGCCGTTCAGGCCGCGGCGCCGCCGCGACCGCTGACCAGGTTCGGCAGGAAGCGGAAGCCGATACCGCCGGCGATCATCGTCGCGGCGCCGATCAGCAGGAACGCGGTCTCGGAGGCGCCGGTCTCGGCCAGCTCCTCCTTCGCCTCGGCCTGCTCGATCGGCTGCGAGCCGATGTTGTTGGGGTTGGTGCCGGAGTCGACACCGGTCTCGATGCTGCCGCTGCCGTCGGGGCCGGGGTTGTTGCCCCCGCCGGTGCCACCGCCGTTACCACCGCCGGTGTCACCCCCGCCGCCGTTGCCGCCGCCGTTGGCGCCACCGCCGTTGCCGCCGCCGTTGCCGCCGGTTCCGCCGGTGTCGCCACCGCCGTTGCCGCCACCGTTGTCGCCGCCGCCGTTGCCACCGCCGTTCTGGCCGCCGTTGTCACCGCCGCCGTCACCGCCACCGATGCCGCCGCCGACTCCACCACCGATGGCGCCACCGTCGGCACCACCATCGGCACCGCCGTCACCGCCACCGATGCCGCCGCCGACTCCACCACCGATGGCGCCACCGTCGGCACCACCGTCAGCGCCGCCGTCGGCGCCCCCGTCGGCACCGCCGTCGGCGCCACCATCGGCGCCACCATCGGCACCGCCGTCGGCGCCGCCGTTGTCACCGCCGCCGTTGTCGCACTCGGAGGGGAAGGGCTCGCAGGGGTCGTCGTCCTCGTCGCCGCCCACCTTGGCGCCGACGGCGATCCCCTCTTCGTTCGCCTGGGCCTTCACGCCCACACCGGCGACCTGAAGGTCCACGCCGACGGCCTGGGCGGCCCCGGCGGCGGTCAGGGAGGCGCCGGCCGCTATGACCGCACCGGCGGTGATGCGCGCCACGCGCAACCGCGTCTTCTTCGTCATCTAGCTGCTACCCCCAGTAGCTGAATTCGTCAGTGGTGCAGCCCCGCATGGGCAGGCGGTCATCGTGGGTAGGAAGGACCACGGGTATACGGGGACCACCCGCTCTCTCCGAACGCCCCCCAGGCATGGGCATGCCGACCGTACCCTTCCCAAGATTCACGGGGGCGTCAAGGTCATTGCGAGCGCTATGCCCGGTATGAGGCCAGTTGGGCCCCCGGGGAGCGGAAGACTGTGACACAACGAGGAACTGCCGCCCATCGGACGGCAGTTCGCGGACCCTCGCCCGGCGGTCCCCGGTGGTCCTCGCGCCCCACCCGGGTGCCTCACCGGCCGGGGCTCCGGGCGGAAGCGTGCGTACGGGCCGGCGGCGGTCGCCCCCGGCGGGCGCGCGGGGCAGCCCGGAGGCCGGGGCGAGCCGGTCCGCCGGCCGCCCGGTCAGTTCTCCCGCTGCTTGCGCCAGCGGATGCCGGACTCCAGGAAGCCGTCGATGTCGCCGTCGAGAACGCCCTGCGGGTTGCCCACCTCGTGATCGGTGCGCAGGTCCTTGACCATCTGGTAAGGGTGCAGGACGTACGAGCGCATCTGGTTGCCCCAGGAACCGGCCGAGTCGCCCTTGAGGGCGTCCATCTTCGCCTGCTCCTCCTGGCGCCGCCGCTCCAGCAGCTTCGCCTGGAGGACGTTCATCGCGGAGGCCTTGTTCTGGATCTGCGAGCGCTCGTTCTGGCAGGAGACGACGATGCCGGTCGGGATGTGGGTCAGCCGCACCGCCGAGTCGGTGGTGTTGACGCCCTGGCCGCCGGGGCCGGAGGAGCGGTAGACGTCGACCCGGAGGTCGGACTCGTCGATCTCGATGTGGTCGGTCTGCTCGACCACCGGCAGCACCTCGACGCCCGCGAAGGACGTCTGGCGGCGGCCCTGGTTGTCGAAGGGCGAGATCCGCACCAGCCGGTGCGTGCCCTGCTCGACGGAGAGCGTGCCGTAGGCGTACGGGGTCTGCACGGCGAAGGTGGTGGACTTGATGCCGGCCTCTTCGGCGTAGGAGGTCTCGTAGATCTCCGTCTTGTAGCCGTGGCGCTCGGCCCAGCGCAGATACATCCGCTGGAGCTGCTCGGCGAAGTCGGCCGCGTCCACGCCACCGGCCTCGGCCCGGATGTTGACCAGGGCCTCGCGGGCGTCGTACTCGCCGGAGAGAAGGGTGCGGACCTCCATCTCGTCGACCGCCTTGCGGACGGCGCGCAGCTCGCCCTCGGCCTCCTCGCGGGTGTCCGCGTCGTCCTCGGCCTCGGCGAGTTCGAAGAGGACGCCGAGGTCGTCGATGCGGCCTCGGAGCTCCTCGGCACGGCGGAGCTGGCCCTGGAGGTAGGAGAGCCGGCTGGTGACCTTCTGCGCGTTCTCGACGTCGTCCCAGAGGTCGGGGGCCGCCGCCTGCTCCTCCAGCGCGGCGATATCGGCCCTCATCCGGTCGAGGTCCAGGACCGCCTCGATCGACTCCATGGTGGAGGAGAGGGACTTCAGCTCTTCGGATACATCGACGACTGCCACGCCTCCCAGCCTAACGGCTCCCGGCGGCGGACCACGCGCGTCGGGTGCGGTCCCGGGCCTCCGGGCCGGGGTCACGGGCCTCCGGGCCGGGGTCACGGGCCTCCGGCCGGGGTCACGGGCGCGCCGGGGCGCGCAAAGGGCTGCCGGGGCCTGCCGGGTCCCGTGTCCCGGGTCCCGGGTCCCGTGGGGCGACCCGGCGGGACGGGGCCGGCCGGCCCCGGCGGCCGGGGCGCGCCGGGGCCACGGGAGGCGGGGCGGGGACGGTCCCGCCGTCGAGGGGGCTCCGGCCGCGGCGGGGCGCCGGGCACCCGGCACCACGGCGCGGGGACACGGCGCGGGGACACGGCACGGACGCCACGGGACGGTCGCGGCTCCCGGCCGGGCGGGAGCGTCAGGGGCGCTCGGGCGCCGGGGCCTCTCCACGGCGGGGACCGTCCGGCGCGTCCGCCGGACTCGCGGGCGCTCCCGGGACCCCACCGGCCCCGGCGCCCCCGGTGACGGACGGGCCACCCGTACGGTCCGCGACGGGGGTGGCGCCGTCGGCGGTGGCGGCCAGCCAGCCGCCCAGCCCGGCGGCGAGCAGCAGCGCCGCCGCCGTGATCCCCAGCCGGATCCGGCGGCGGCGGACCGCCTCGGACCGGCGGCGCGCGGAGCCCGGCCGGGGCTCGCCCGGCCGGCGCGGCACGCGCGCCGTGCCGTGGGCGCCGCCCGCGAGCTCGTCGGCGCTGGGTACGCGCATGCTGGTGTGGGTGTCGCGCCCCGAGTCCGGGGCCGAGCCGTAGACCAGCGGGACGGCGCCGCGCCGCGGCTGCTCGGGGACGGTGGGACCGCCATCGGGGCGTCCTGCCCGCGCGCCGCCGGACGCGCCGCCACCCTCCGCGCCGGCCCCGTGGGCCCCCGCGGCCCCTTCGGCACCCCCGCTGATGTCGCCGCCCTCGTCGATGTCGTCCACGTCGAGCGGCGGCAGTCCGGCGAGGCCGGGCCGCAGCTCCCGCAGCCGGCCCGCCAGCTCGGCGGCGCGCAGCCGGGAGGCCGGCGACTTGGCGAGGCACTGGACGAGGAGCTGCCACAGCTCGTCGGGGATGCCGGGCAGCGGGGCCACGGTCTCCGTCACATGGCGGCGGAGCACGGCGCCGGGGTGGCCGCCGCCGAACGGCGTGAAACCGGCCAGCAGTTCGTACAGGACGGTGGCCAGCGCGTAGATGTCCACGGAGGCACGGGGCGGCAGCCCCTCCACGATCTCCGGGGCGAGGTAGTCCGGGGTGCCGATGACGTTGCGGGCGGAGGCGGGCTGCGCGGTACGGGGGGTGTGCCCGGCGCCACCGCCCGGCCCGGCGGCGGACCGGAGCGCGCGGGTCCGGGCCGGGGAGTCCACGAGCCGGGCCACACCGAAGTCGGTGAGCAGCGCGGGGTGCGCGCCACCGGGGCCCACCGGGCCCGCCATGTCGAGCAGCACGTTCTCCGGCTTCACGTCCCGGTGCACCACACCCGCGGCGTGCGCGACGGCGAGCGCGTCCGCGATGTCCGCGGCGACGGTCACCGCCGCCTCGGGCGCCAGCCGGCGTTCCCGGTCCAGGCGGGTGCGGAGATCGGTGCCGCGCACCAGGTCCATGACGAGCGCGAGGTCGTTGCCGTCCACGACGAGGTCGCGGACGCCGACGATCCGGGGGTGGTCGAGCCCGAGGAGGGCGGTGCGCTCCTGGACGAAGCGTTCGACGAGGTCCTCGTCCGAGGCGAGGTCCTCACGGAAGAGTTTGACGGCGACCGGGCCCTCGGGCCCCTCGCCGAGCCACACCGTGCCGGCGGACCCCCGCCCGAGGATCTGATGGACGGTGTACCGGCTACCGATCTTGCGTGCCACAGCTGCTCCGACGGGTCGGGCCCTCCGCGCGGAGGGCCGGCGTTGGCGACCAAGCTACGCCGCCGCCGGGGGGGTCCGGCGCCGTGGACGGGTCGGGCCACCACTTCTTCACGGAAACCCGGACGCGGGTGCGGAGGGGAGGGAAAAGGATGACGAGGAGGGGACGGCGGAAGAGGGCAGAGAAGAGGAGAGCAGCCGTCGGGGCGCGAGGCACCGGGATGCCGGGGTGCGGAGGCACCGGGACGCCGCGGGCCCCGGGGCGCCCCCGCGCCCGGCCCGCCTCCGCCGCCCCGGAGGGGGACCGCGGGGGCGGCGGACGCCTCACCCGGTGTGGTTCACCGCGCCGGCGTCCGCTCCCGCTGCCGTGCCTGCTCCCGCTACTCGAACGTCCGGCCGAGTTCGGAGAACCAGTCGGTGACCTGGTTGAAGCCGTCCACCGTGGCCTGCCAGAGGCTCTTGCCCTCGGCCACCCAGCTCTGCAACGGGGTGAGTTCCCAGATCAGCCAGGCCGCCACCACGAGGATCAGGATGCTGAACAGGCAACCCTTGAGGCAGCCCAGGCCGGGGATGCGCATCGGGTTGGCGCTGCGCTGCCGGGGCGGGCGCGGCTCGCGGCGCGGCGTGGGCGGCGGCTCGTACCGCTGGGGCGGCGGTTCCTGCCGGCGCCGCTGCTGTTGCTGCCGGCGGGGCTGGGGCCGGGGCGGCTCCGGCTGGGGCGGCGGCGGCGCGTAGGCGGGCTCCTGCGGGGGCGCGGGGCGGCGCTGCGGGCGGCGGCGGAGCGGGTCGTCCTCGGGGTCGAGGTACTGGACCTGGGTGTGCTCGTTGCGGTCGCGGGCGGCGCGGAGCTGGGTCTGCCAGGGGTGTTCGCCGTCCCCGGCGCCGGGCGGGCCGGGCGGGACGGGAGGCATGGCGCGGGTGGCGTCCTCACCGGGCCCACCCGGCCCGCCCGGCCCCCCGGGGCCGCCGGGCACGCCGCCGGCCGGCAGGAAGGCCGTCGCGGCGTTGGGGTCGTAGGCGCTCGCGCCGGTCGGCAGTACCTGCGTCGGGTCGGCGTCCCCGCCGGCGGCGCCCACCCCGTGGCCGCCGCCGCCGCCGCCGCTGCCGGGGACGGCCGCGGGCGCCGGGTCGGGGATGAGCAGCGCGGCGACACCGAGGGCGGCCTCGGCCTGCGCCGGGCTGGCGTGCACGCCGACGCCCGCGGCGACCGTGCGCAGCCCGTGCGCGAGGTTGACGGCGCTGGGCCGCTGGTCGGGGTTCTTCCGCAGGCAGTGCTCGATGACCGTCCACAGCGGCTCGGGGACGGTGGTGGGCCGCCGCGGCTCCTCGCTGAGATGCTTGTGCAGCACCTCCAGGGCGGTCTCCCCGGCGAACGGGGGGCGGCCGGTGACCAGTTCGTAGAGCATGATGCCGCAGCCGTAGATGTCGACCGCGGAGGTCTGCGGGCGGCCCTCGGCGGACTCCGGGGCGACGTACGCGGGGGTGCCGACGAACTCGTGGGTGCGGGTCTGGCCCGGGGAGTCGGCGAGCCGGGCGATGCCGAAGTCCGTCAGCATCGGGTGCATCTCGCCGCCCGGGCCGGTGGCGAGCAGCACGTTGGCCGGTTTGAGATCCCGGTGGACGACGCCGTCGTGGTGGCTGGCGGCGAGCGCGTCGGCGATCTGCGCCATCAGCAGCGCCGTGCCGACGGGGCTGAACGGGCCGTTCTCCCGCAGGTAGCGGTGGAGGTCCGGACCGTCGATCAGATCCATGACCAGCGCCAGCAGATCGCCCTCGACGACCAGGTCGCGGGTGCGGACGATGTTGGGATGGGTGAGGCGCAGCAGCACCGAGCGCTCCCGCAGGAAGCGCATGACCACATCGGGGTCGTGGGCCAGCTCCTCCTTGAGCACCTTGATCGCGACGGTCTCGCCCGGCTGCCCGGGCACCGCCGCCTCGGCGCCCGCCGTCTCCCGCTGGCGGGCCCGCCACACGGTGCCGGTGGCCCCGCGGCCGAGGACCTCTTCGAGCAGGTATTTACTGCCTACCGGCCGCACGTCATGCGCTCCCTCGTCGTGGTACCGAGCCTCGGTCGCCCCGTCACGCCGTGGAGGGGTTCCCCACGGGCCGTATCGCCCCACTGTAGGCCGTCGTACGGCCGGTCCGCCCGGGAGCGTTCACCCCGCCGCCCGGTTCCGGGGCCGGGGCGGCCCGGCGGCACCGGCCGGGCGCGCGCCGGGGAACGCGCCCCGTGGGACGGAGGACGCGGCCGGGCGCGGATCGGTTGCCCGCCCGGGCGGGGCCGGGCCGTCCGCCGCCGTCCGCGCCACCGCCCGGGCCGGAAGCGGCCGGGAAGGGGCGGGGAACGGGCCGCGGCGCTCTGCGCGGCGCCTGCCCGCGTCCGTCCCCGGTGCCCGGCGGGCGCCGTCCCGGGGTCGCCGGCGTCCGCTCCGGCGCATTTCGGCCGAGCCCGGTCATTCAAGATCGGAAACCGGCGGTCGCCGGGCGGAAGAGGGCCGTCGGGTGCGAGGATGCACCCACGCGAGGAGCGGGGAGCGGGGGCTCCGCCACCCGTGGTGACCTGTACGTGCCGAGGGCCCGTGCACGGGTGGGGGACGCACCGGGCCCCCGCCCCGTCCGGGCGGAAGGGACCCCTGACGGCGATGCAGATCCGTCTCACCGTCCTCTCGCCGCTCAGCGGCCATGCCCCGCGCACCCGCGACGTCCTCGTCACGGCCCCGGCCGGGACGGCGCTCGCCACGGTGGCGAGCGGCCTCGCCGCCGCCGTGGCCGCCGCCGAGCCCGAGCGCGGCGCGGACCCCGGCGGGCCCGCCGCCCGGTCCGGCGCCGTCCGGGAGACCGGCACGGCCGTGCTCTACGCGGGCTCCGAACGGCTCGACGGCCGCCACTGCTTCCTCGGCGAACCCCCGCTGCTGGACGGCGCGGTGCTCTCCCTCAACGCCCCCGCCGCGCCCGGCAGCCACCCCGGCGTCGCCCAGGACGTCCGGGAGACGGCGGCGCGGCGGACGCCCCGGCTGCACGTCGTCGCCGGGCCCGACGCGGGCGGGGTCCATCTGCTGCACGGTGGGCAGGTCCGGATCGGCCGCTCCGCCGACGCCGACGTACCGCTGGACGACCCGGACGTGTCCCGGCTGCACTGCGCCGTCACCGTCGCGGACGACGGCCGGGTGACCGTCGCCGACCTCGGCTCCACCAACGGCACGGCGCTGGACGGCGCGCCGGTGGACGAGCGCCCCCGGCCGCTGCCGCCGGGCGCCCTGCTGCGGGTCGGCGAGTCGGCGCTGCGGCTGGAGCCCGCCCCGGCCGCCGGTCCCTCCGGCGCGCCGGAAGGCTTGCCGACGGGCGCTACGGCGGGGATGGGCCCGGGGCCGGACGCGGCGCACCCGGCCGGGGCGGGTTCCGTGGCCCACGCGAGGCCGCACGCGCCGCGCCCTCCGGCGGTGCTGCCCGGCGCGCTGCCGGTGACACCGGACGGCGAGGGACGGCTGCGGGTCGAACGGCCGGGCACGGGAGGCACCACCGCGGGACTGGGGACGGCACAGCTCGCAACGGCGGGACCAGGCGCCCTTCCGGGTGCCGGTACCGCGCGGCCGGAGGCGGCGGCACCGGGGGCGGTGGGTTCGGGGGCCGCCGGGCCCGCGGCCGGCCCCCACGGCTCCCCCGGGAGCGGCGCGGCCCGCCACACCGGCACGGACCACGGAGCACCGGGGCACCGGACCCCGGACCACGGAGCCCCGGAGCATGGAACCCCGGGGCATGGAACCCCGCAACATGGCGGGGCCGGGCCCCGGGAGGGCGGGTGGGAGACCGGCCGCGGGGCGCGGCTGCCCCGTCAGCGGACCGGGGGGTACGGAGCGGCCGGGGCCGGGGGACACCCGGTGGCCGAAGGCCGTCCGGATCACCAGGAGCACCCGGGCCGCGTGGACCGGTACCGCGATCACCCGGACCACCGGGACCACCGGGACCACCCGGACGACCTCCGGGCCCGGCCGGACCGCCCGGACCCGGCGCCTCCCGCCCCCGGCCGGGGCATAGGAGCCTGGGCACGCCGCCTGACCGGCGGCCGGCCCGGCGCGGAACGGCCGGCGGCCGGCGGGGCGGCGAGCGCCGCGCGGTCCACGTCCACGGCGGCGGCCGCCCTGCACCGCCGCTGGCCCGACCCCGCGGAGATCCTGCTCACCGCCCTCGGCCCCGGCCCCCGGCTGTGGGAGCGCGGCCCGGCCCACCCCGACGCGCTGGTGGTGCGGCTGGGCACGGCGGATCGCGCGGGTGTTCCCTCGTACCCCGTCACGGTCGGGCTGCGGCAGGCCGGTTCGCTGGGGCTGGCCGGGCCGCGGGCGCGGCTGGCCGGGCTGGCGCGTTCCGTGGTGGCGCAGCTCGCGGCGCTGCACTCGCCGGCCGCCCTGGAACTCGTGCTGATCAGCGCCGACCCGGCGCGGCGGCTGCGGGACCGGATGGCCGAGTGGGCCTGGCTGGGCTGGCTGCCCCAGCTCCGCCCGGCGCACGGCCAGGACTGCCGGCTGCTGCTCGCCTACGACGGGGAACAGGCCGCGGCCCGGATCGCGGAGCTGGCGCGGCAGGTGGCCGAGACGCCGCCGGGCGGTACCGCCGGTCCCGCCGCCCGGTCCGGGCCGCAGGGCCCGTACGGTCCGCCGGCGGACCAGGGGCCCGGCCCGTACACCGTGGTGGTGCTGGACGGCGATCCGGGCTCCGCCGAGCTGCGGGAGGCCACCACCCGGCTCGCGGTGGCCGGTCCGGCCGCCGGGGTGCATCTGCTCTGCGCGGTGGAGACCCCGGCCGCCTCGCCCGCGGCGCCGCTGCTCGCCAACTACGAGCGGGCGTGCGCCGTCTCCCCGGCGTTCGGGGAGTGCGGGGCGGTGGCGATGCTCAGCGGTGAGGTGGCCACGGCGCTCCGGGTGATACAGCTTCCGGCGGACCGGCGCGGCGGGTCGGCACCGGCCGGCGGCCATGGCAGCCCCGGCGGCACGGCCGGCCGCCCGCACTCCCCGCGCGCCACCCCCGCGCCTTCCGGCCCGCGCGCCCCGGGGGCCCCGGGCGCCCTGGGCTCGTCGGACGGTGGGAGCTCGCGGGGCGGGACAGCCGCCCGGAGCGGCGCGCCCACACCGCCCGACGCCGGCCGTTCTCCGGCCCCGCACGGCGATCCCGGCCGGACGCACGGTCTCTCCCGGCCGCTGCCTGACCCGGCGGCCGGTCCCCCGGCCCCGCCGCCGGTCCCCCCGCCCGCCGGGCTGCCGGACAACGGCACGGCCGCCGTCGCCGACGCCGTCTCCGCGGCCTGGGCGGAGCGGTTCGCCCGGTCGCTGGCGCCGCTCCGGCTCCCGGACCCCGAACCGGCCGCCGCGGCCGCCTCGGGCGCCGCGGTCCCGGACCCGGCCGGCTCGCGGCGGGTGGCCGTCACACTGCCCCGGGCGGCCCGGCTCCTGGACGAGCTGGGCCTGGCCCGTGCCACCCCCGCGTCGCTGACCGCCCGCTGGGCCGCCGCGTCCGACCCGGGCACGCCCCCCGGCGGCCGGCTGCACGCGGTGCTCGGCGCGGGACCGCACGGCCCGCTCACCGTGGACGTGGCGGTGGACGGCCCGCATCTGCTGGTCGAGGGCGGGCCGGGCACCGGCAAGACGGAGCTGCTGCGGTCGCTGGCGGCCTCCCTCGCGGCGGCCGACCGGCCCGACCGGCTGGCGATGGCCCTGGTGGACGGCGGCGGGCTGCGCTCGGAGCGGCCCGAGACGCGTGACGAGGGGCTGCGGGTCTGCACCGAACTGCCGCAGGTGACGACGCATGTGTCCGGGGTCGACCCGGTCCGGATGCGGGCCTTCGCGCAGGCGCTCACCGCCGAGCTGAAGCGCCGCGACGGGCTGCTCGGCGGGGTGGAGTTCACCGCCTGGCACGCCCGGCACCCCGCGCCGGCCGGCCGGACCGCCCGCCGCGGTGCGGAGCGGGGCCGCGAACGGGCGGCCGAACGCACGGGCGAGTGGCGGCTCCCCCGCCCCGGGGGCACGGCCGGAGCCGGTTCCCGGCCCGTCCCCGCCGCGGGGGCGCCCGGTGGCCCCGGGGCCGCCCGGCCGGGCGCGGCCGGCGCCGTGCCCTCGGCGGCCGGTGCCCCCGAGCCGCCCGGGGCGCGGGCTCCGGCGGGGCCGGAGGCGCTGCCCCGGCTGGTGGTGCTCGTCGACGACCTCGACGCCCTGCTCTCCCCCGCGCTCGGCAGCCCCGGCCGCCCGGCGGCGGGCTCCATGGTGCGGGCGCTGGAGGCGGTGGCACGGGACGGGGCCCGGCTCGGGGTGCACCTGATCGCCTCGACCGGCCGCCCGGAGTGTGTCGCGGGCACCGCCACCGCCGCCGCGGCGGGGGTCCGCGTCGCCCTGGAGGTGCTGCCCCCGGTGGTGGACGGGCCGGAGAAGGCGGACGCGACAGCCGGCCGGGGGCGGCTGACCGGGCGGGCCGGCCCGGCCGTCCCGTTCCAGGCGGGCCGGGTCACCGGGCGCATCCCGCGGACGGCGACCCAGCGCCCGACGGTCGTGCCGCTCGACTGGGAGCGGATGGGCGACCCGCCGGCCCGCCGCCCGGTGCGCGAGCTGGGCAACGGCCCGACGGACCTGGCGCTGCTGGCCAGCGCCCTCCAGCGGGCCGCCGAGTCGGCGGGGGCCGCGCCGGCGCCTCCGCTCGTGTGACGGCCCGTCCGGCCCGTGGGGCGGCCCGTCCGGCGGCGCGGAGAGAGGCGTGCGGGGCGGCCCGTACGACGGCCCGCCGGGCGGACCGCCCGGCGGCGCACGGCAACGGCCGCCCCGCGGGCGGTTCCCTGCCCCGGCCCCCGGGTGACCGGCGCCAACCCGCGCGCATAGCAGCGCACTTCGCGGGTATGTGCCCCCCGCCAGGCGCCGCCGGCGCGGAGCGCTCCCGTTCGCCGGCCGGCGGCCCGGTACCGTTCGCGGGGCTCCGGCGGCCACCGCCACCGGGCCGCCCCGCCCGGCCCCCGGTTCCGTCACCCCGCGTCACCGCGCGGCGCGCGGTGGCGCGGCGGCTCCCGGGGCGCGGGACGGAGTGGGACCAAGTGCCCGTCACCGCTCTGACCGGGTCACATCCCGGTCACGATCCCCACATTGGGGGCCGTATCGGTATTGCGGTGGCTACCTGTTCGGCATAGGACTTGTCGCACAGTACGTAAGGGGCGTGTGCCCTGTGCGGCCGGCTCCTGACCGGGACGACCGCACGCGGGCCGCCCCCCTCACGGGGGTTCGCAAGAGGGGGCCCAGGAGGCCCCGGAGGAGGTCGGCAGGATGCGCACAGTTCTCTCCCCGTCAGGCACACCGCGGGGGGCACGCAGAACACGCCGGGCCGGTGTCGTCCGCGCCGCGACGGCAGCGCTCGCCGCGGGCGCCCTCGCGCTCACGGCGGCCTGCGGGGGCGGCGGGGACAGCGACGGCGGCGGGGGCGGTGATGACGGCGCGAAGAGTGAGGTCACCGTCGACCTGCCCAAGCTGGACGGCCAGAAGCTCCAGGTCGCCGCGGTGTGGACGGGCAGCGAGCAGAAGAACTTCAAGGCGGTGCTGGACGAGTTCGAGAAGCGCACCGGCGCGGAGGTCTCCTTCGTCCCGACCGGTGACTCCATATCCACCTTCCTCGGTACCAAGATCGAGGGCGGCCAGCCGCCGGACGTCGCGATGCTCCCCCAGGTCGGCGTGCTCAAGCAGTTCGCCGAGCAGGGCCGCCTCCAGCCCGCCGGCGCCGAGGTGAAGAAGCAGCTGGAGAAGAACTTCTCGCAGGGCTGGCAGGACCTCGGGGCGCACGACGGCGAGCAGTACGGCGTCTACTTCAAGGCCGCCAACAAGTCCCTGATCTGGTACAATACCGCGGCCTTCGAGAACGCGGGCGCCCAGGAGCCCGCCACCTGGGGCGAGTTCATCGAGACCTCCCGCCTCATCTCCGACTCCGGCGTGGCCCCGGTCTCCGTCGGCGGCGCCGACGGCTGGACCCTCACCGACTGGTTCGAGAACATCTACCTCTCCCAGGCGGGCCCGGAGAAGTACGACCAGCTCGCCGAGCACAAGATCAAGTGGACCGACCCCTCCGTGGAGAAGGCGCTGGAGACGCTCGGGGAGCTGTTCGGCGACAAGACGCTGCTCGCGGGCGGCCAGAACGGCGCGCTCCAGACCGAGTTCCCCAAGTCCGTCATCCAGACCTTCACCGGCGGGGACGCGCCGAAGGCCGCGATGGTCTTCGAGGGTGACTTCGTCGCCGTCAACATCACCTCCGACACCAAGGCGAAGATCGGCACGGATGCCAAGGTCTTCCCCTTCCCCGCGGTCGGTGACGACGCCCCGGTGGTCAGCGCCGGTGACGTGGCCGTCGCGCTGAAGAAGGGCAAGGGCGCCCAGGCCCTGCTCACCTTCCTCGCCTCGACGGACGCGGCGCAGATCTGGGCCGAGGCGGGCGGCTTCATCTCGCCCAACAAGGAGCTGGACCTGAAGGCGTACCCGGACGACGTCCAGCGGGACATCGCCAAGGCGCTCATCGACGCCGGGGACGACTTCCGCTTCGACATGTCCGACCAGGCGCCGGCCTCCTTCGGCGGCACCAAGGGCGAGGGCGAGTGGAAGGCGCTCCAGGACTTCCTGAAGAACCCCGACGACGTCGCGGGGGCCATGAAGGACCTGGAGACCGCGGCGGCCAAGGCCTACAAGAACTGACGGGCCGCGACCGATGACGACAGCGACAGCGGGGGGCGCCGCCGAGCCCGGCGCCCCGCCGCCCCCCATCACGCAGCGATCCACGAAGAAGCCCCGGAGCGTGACCGGCACCCGCCGCTGGGTGGCGGTCTGCTTCCTGCTGCCCGCGCTGGTGCTGCTGGCCGCGCTCGTGGTCTACCCGATCGTGTACTCGGTGGTGCGCAGCCTCTTCGACACGGGCGGCTCCACCTTCGTCGGGCTGGACAACTACGGCGAGCTCTTCTCCGACCCCGACACGTTCACCGCGCTGAAGAACAACCTGGTCTGGGTGATCGTCGCCCCCACCGTCTCCACGGCGCTCGGCCTGATCTACGCCGTGCTGACCGAACGGGTCCGCTGGGGCACCGCCTTCAAGATGATCGTCTTCATGCCGATGGCGATCTCCATGCTGGCGGCGGGCATCATCTTCACCCTCGTCTACCAGCAGGACCCCGAGCGCGGCGTGGCCAACGCCGTGTGGGTGGGCGTCCACGACACCTTCACCGAGTCCTCCGCCTACCCGGGCGCCCGGCCACGGCCGAACTCCGGGATGGAGAAGACCGCGGGCGGCTCCTTCACCACGGAGGAGACCGTGCGGGCCGGTGAGTCCACCGGGCTGCCGCTGGTGGGCATACCCCCGGCCAAGGTGCCCGCGGACGCGCGGGACGCCGCGGCGGCCCGCGCCGAGGAGGGGAAGGTCACCGGCACCGTCTGGCTGGACTTCTCCCCCGGCGGGGGCGGCAAGGCCGGCGAGATCGACTCCGGCGAGAAGGCGCTCGCCGGGGTGACGGTCGAGGCGGTGAAGGACGGGAGAACGGTCGCCACCACCACGTCCGGCGAGGACGGGACGTATTCCCTGCCCGCCGCGGCGGACGGCGCCCAGCTCCGGCTGCCCGGGGCCAACTTCGCCCAGCCGTACAACGGCATCAACTGGCTGGGCCCGAACCTCGTCACCCCCGCCATCATCGGCAGCTACATCTGGATGTGGGCCGGGTTCGCCATGGTCCTCATCGCGGCCGGGCTGGCGAGCGTGCCGCGTGAGCTGATGGAGGCCGCGCGGGTGGACGGGGCGACGGAGGGACAGGTCTTCCGCCGGATCACGGTGCCCCTGCTGGCGCCGGTGCTCGCGGTGGTCACCGTCACCCTGATGATCAACGTGTTGAAGGTCTTCGACCTGGTCTACATCCTCGCGCCGGGGGCCACGCAGAACGACGCCAACGTCCTGGCGCTCCAGCTGTATCTGCTCTCCTTCGGCACGGACACCGAGCAGGGCGTCGGCAGCGCGATCGCCGTGATCCTGCTGCTGCTGGTGGTCCCGGTGATGATCTTCAACATCCGCCGTATGCGAAGGGAGCGACGCCGGTGAGCGCCTCGACGGATACGGACACGGCGGGACGGGGCGGGGCGGCAGGCGGCCCCGTGGCGAAGACGGCCGGACCGGAGGCCGGGGACTCCCGCGGTCCCTCGGTCATCTCCCGGCTGTCGGCGCGCGCCAGTGGGGGCGTGGTCCAGGTCGTCCTGGTCCTGATCGCCCTGTTCTGGCTGATGCCCACGGTGGGTCTGCTGATCTCCTCGTTCCGGGGGCCCACGGACATCGCCGAGACCGGCTGGTGGACCGTCTTCAGCCGGCCCGCCCAGCTCACGGCGGAGAACTACGCCAACCTGCTCACCAACGAGACCGTCATGGGCTCGCTGTGGACCACCGTGGCGATCACGGTGCCCTCCACACTGCTGGTGGTCGTCATCGGCGCGCTGGCGGGCTACGCCTTCGCCTGGCTGGACTTCCCCGGCCGGGACTGGTGGTTCATGGTGGTCGTGGGGCTGCTGGTGGTGCCGGTGCAGGTGGCGCTGATCCCGGTGTCCCGCCTCTTCAACACCCTGGGGATCTTCCAGACCCTGGTGGGCGTGGTCCTCTTCCACGTCGCCTTCGGCCTGCCGTTCGCGGTGTTCCTGCTGCGGAACTTCTTCGCGGAGATCCCCCGGGAACTCCTGGAGGCGGCACGGCTGGACGGCGCGGGTGAGATCCGGCTCTTCGCCCGGGTGGTCCTGCCGCTCGGCGGGCCGGCCATCGCCTCGCTGGGGATCTTCCAGTTCCTGTGGGTGTGGAACGACATGCTGGTGGCGCTGATCTTCGCCGACCCGGGCGCGCCCCCGATCACGGTGGCACTCCAGCAGCAGGTCCGCCAGTTCGGCAACAACATCGACGTGCTGGCCTCCGGGGCCTTCCTGTCGATGGTGATCCCGCTCGCGGTCTTCTTCGCCTTCCAGCGCCAGTTCGTCAACGGCGTGATGGCGGGCGCGGTGAAGTAACCGCCCGCGCGCGGGACGGGAAACCCGGCCGGCGCGAGGCGGGGAAACGCACCACGGGGTGCGGCGGGGCCCGAGGACCCGGCCGCACCCCGTGGCCGCACGCGCCGCCCTCCGCGGCTCCGGCTCCCGCGGTCCCCCTGGTTCCCCGGCCCCCGGGCCGGCCTCTCCTACAGCGGCGCGACGGCTCCCACCCACTCCTCGACGGTGACCACGTCCGCGCACCGCGGGAACAACTTCCCCGTGAGCATCCGGTGCACCTCGGGGTCGCGGTCGAGGCATCCATCGGCCAGGACCGTGAGGCCGAAGTCCAGGTCGGCGGCGTGCCACAGGGTGGACAGCACGACACCGCTGGTGGCGATGCCCGTGAGCACGAGGCTGTCGATGCCGCGTGCCCGGAGCACCAGGTCCAGGTCGCTCCCCGAGAACGCGCTCCCCCGCCTCTTGGTGACCACGACCTCACCCCGCCGGGGCGCGACGGCGTCATGGATCGCGGCGCCAGGGGTCCCCTCGGTGCACAGACCGGCCCGCACGATGGCGCCCATCGCCTTGTTGCGGGGGCCGACTCCCGGATCGCCCGGCCGTAACCCGAGCACCACATGGATCACGGGGACACCCGCGGCCCGGGCCCCGTCGATCGCCCCGCGCAGGCGCGGCAGATACCCGGACCCGTCATCGACGAGGGCCACGATGTCCCGCTGGACGTCCATCACCAGAAGCGCGCTGTTCGTCATGGACTGCCGTCCCTTCCCCTTCTCCGCCGGAAAACAGGAGCAAGTCTGGTGCAGCGACCGGGCCCCTGCCCTGCGATCACCAGGTGCTGTCCGGACCCGGCGGCCAGCGGTGCGACCCGTCACCTGCGAAGCCGGGAGGGTGAGGTGGAACCCTAAGGCTCTCCGCACCGGAGAAAACCGGTTGTGACCGCTGTCCTCTCGTGGGCAGGGTACGAGGGTGAAGGGGACAGAGATCGAACTCCCCGTCGCGGACGGGGTCCTGTCGGGGATCGACTTCGGCGGCCGCGGTGCGGGGGTACTGCTGGTCCACGGCAGCGGACACAACGCCGCCGCCTGGACGGATGTGGCATCCCACCTGGTGGGGTCCTGCCATCCGGTCGCCGTCGACCTGCGCGGCCACGGCCGGAGCCGTCCCGTCTCCACCGACGCGGAGCAGTACTGGCGGGACGTGGGCGCCGTCGTCACGGCGCTCTCCTGGGACCGTCCCGTCCTGGTGGGCCACTCCACCGGTGGGTACGCGGTGACCGCGGCCGCCGCGGCGGGCCTGGTCGAACCGGCCGCGCTCTGCGTCGTGGACGGTGCGGTCCTCGACGACCGCGACACGTCGCTCGCGGCGCACGCCTCCATGCGGTCGGCGCGGACGATCGACCACCTCCGGACGGTGTTCCGCTACGGCTGGCAGGCCACCGACGAGCAGATGCACGCCTACGTCGAACAATGCGTACGGGAGGCTGCGGAGGACTGGCTCAACGCCGGGGCCCGGCCCGGGCTCGTCGAAGAGGTCACCCGCCGCTCCTTCCTCCGCTCGGGCCACCGGTGGACACGACGGCCGACCATCGAGGAGATCCTGACCGTCAGTGCCGTCGAGCCCGGCGCACCGGTCTTCCCCAGCGCCGGCGTGTACGAGCGCCTCGCCTGCCCGCTGACGATCGTGCTGGCCGACGACGGCTTCCACGCCGCTCGGCGCGATGAGGTGCGTGCCGTCGTGGACGCCGCCCCCGGCCGCCGGCTGGCCGACATCAGCTCGCACCACAACGTCCCCATGGTCCGGCCCGCCGAACTCGCCGCGATCATTCTCGATCTGCTGTGAACACGAACCACGAGGAGCCGCCGTGCACCCTTCCGACGCCCCGGTCGTCCGGGAAATCTCCGTGGCAGACGGGAAGGCCGGGCCGTACGGCATCACGGCCGGCCACGACGGTGCCCTGTGGCTCACCTTCGTCCACAGCGGCAGCATCGCGCGTCTCACCCTCGACGGCGACCTCACGGTGCATCCCCTGGACTCACCTGCGTGCCGCCCCATGATCATCGCCCCCGGGCCCGACGGCGCCCTCTGGTTCACCCGGTCCCAGGACCACAGGATCGGCCGCATCACCACCGATGGTGCGACGGAGTCCTTCCCGGTGCCAACGCCCGGCAGCGGACCGTTCGGCATCACCGCCGGCCCGGACGGCGCGATGTGGTTCACCGAGATGAACTCCGACCGCATCGGCCGCATCACCGGTGAGGGAGAGGTCACCGAGTTCCCGCTGCCCGTCGCGGGCGGTTTCCCTTCGGCGATCACCACAGGCCCCGACGGCGCCCTGTGGTTCACCCTCAACCAGGGGAACGCGATCGGCCGCATCACCACCGAAGGTGACATCCTCATTCACCCACTGCCGACCCCGGAGGCCGCCCCCGTCGGCATCACCGGTGACGGCACGGCCTTGTGGTTCGTCGAGATCGCAGCGGGCCGGATCGGCAGGATCACGGTGGACGGTGACATCACCGAGTTCCCCCTCCCCGACCGCACCGCCAAACCCCATGCCATTGCCGCGGTCTCCACCGGAAGCTGCTGGTTCACCGAGTGGGGCGCCAACCGCGTCGGTCACATCACCTCGAGCGGCGAGGTCACCGAATACGACCTGCCGTCACCGTCGTCCGAACCCCACGGCATCGCGCTGGGGCCCGACGGTGCCCTCTGGGTCGCTCTGGAGACGGGAGGGGTGGCGCGGGTGACTCCGTGACCCGGAAGCCGAAAGCGGGGACTCCGGGGCCGGAGGCCGAGAGGCGGGAGAAACCGATGCGCGAGCGTCCCGTCAGCTCTTCCGCAATTCCTCGGCGAGCATCACGATGATGCCGCTGGGACCACGGACATATGCGAGCTTGTAGATGTCCCGATAGGTCGCCACTCCGCGAAGCGGTCGGCATCCGTGCTTCGCCGCCGTCTCAAGGGCTTGGCCGATGTCGTCGACCGAGAAGGCGACGCGATGCATGCCGATCTCGTTGGGCCGCGTCGGCTCCGTCTCGATCGCTTCGGGGTGGATGTACTCGAAGAGTTCAAGGCGGCCGTGACCGTCCGGCGTCTGAAGCATCGCGATGTCGGCGTGATTGCCGTCGAGTCCGACGGCGGTATCGGTCCACTCACCACTGACCGTGTCACGGCCGACGACCGTGAGGCCGAGGTCGGTGAAGAAAGAGATCGCTGCTTCGAGGTCACGCACGGCGATCCCGACGTTCTCGAATCTGATGGCCATGCGGTGCATGCTAGCGATCCGGGCCGATCGAGTGTCCCCGGACGGGACGCATCAGAGCACCAGGTCACCGCCGAGGCCGACCGCGCCTGCCCGCCGGCGGCGACCCGGTCACGGATCTCGAACCGGTGTGAGATGAAGGGCGAAGACGCCGAGGGCTTCCTTCATCTCATCAAGCAGACGGCGGCCACCCGATCCGGCGGCGGTCCCGATTCGGGCGCTGAAAGCGCGAGGACCGCACGGCTGAATCGTGCGGTCCTCGGCTGATGTCTGAACCCTGGGGTGTGGCCTGCCTCTTTCGGGGCTACCAGGGACGAATCCAGGGTCTTCGTCGCCCAGTCTACCTACGATTACCCCACCATGCACAGCACGCCGCCCACCAGCATCAAGCCGCCGGACGACAAGGCCGTCATCGAGCTGATCAGCCCTGACCGGCTGACCCCCTACCTGAGCGCATGCGCCGGTGACTCCACCGCCGCGCTCGCGCTGTACCAGTGGAACGGTGACCTCGCCGCAGCCTTCTTCGAACCGCTCGGGCACCTGGAGATCATGCTGCGCAACGCGCTGGACGCACGGCTCGTCATACGCCAGCAGCGCCGGGGCCACACCCTCGAGTGGTACATCGACCGGCAGGTCCCCCTCAGCGGCAAGGCTCGCGACGACATCGCCCAGGCCCGAGAGCGCGCGGGGCGGGGCGGTACTGCTGCGACCGCGCCGCGCGGGAAGGTCATCGCGGAGCTGAGCTTCGGCTTCTGGCGCTTCCTGCTGGCACGCCAGTACAGAACCAGTCTGTGGCCCGACCTCGCGGCTGCCTTCCCTCACGCCCCCAACCGTGCCCTGACCACGGTGGAAGAGCCGGTCAAGCGGCTGCACAAGTTCCGCAACCGCATCGCTCACCACGAGGCGATCTGGCACCTGCCCCTCGAAGCCCGCCGGGATGACATCCAGGCCGTACTCGGCTTCATAGCGCCGGCCGCCGCGGCGTGGGTCGCCGACACCTCCCGCATCGACGACGTCCTCACCCGTCGTCCCTGAGCCCGGCTCTGGTGGTGGCTCGTGCCCTGGCCCGGGGCACGTTTCCCGCCGGAGGCGTGGGCGGCAGCCCCGAGCTGCGGAATATAACCTTTGCCCCCATGGACAGTGGTATGCCGCCGGAGGTGGCGCCCGAGCCCGGCCGGGTCAGCGTGATCGTCATCGGCTACAACGACGCCGCGCACATCAGGGCCGCCGTGCTCTCCGCGCTGGAGCAGGGGCCCGTCGTCCGCGAGGTGATCGCCGTGGACGACGCCTCCACCGACGGTACCGGCGTGCTCCTCGACCGGCTGGCCACCCGCCACCCCCGGCTGACGGTACGCCACCGCACCGTCAACAGCGGCGGCTGCGGCAGTCCCCGCAACGACGGGCTGCGCCAGGCCACGGCCCCGTACGTGATGTTCCTCGACAGCGACGACGTGCTCCCGCCGGGCGCCGTGGCGGCCCTGCTCGCCGCGGCGGGGCGGCACTCCGCGCCGGTCGTCGCCGGTGCCTGCGTCCGGCGGGAGCTGCCGCGCCGCCGCGACACCCGCTGGCAGCGCGCGCTCTACCTGGGCGAGGCCGTGCACGACTCCCCCGAACTGCAGCCGCGCCTGGTCCGCGACACCCTCTGCGTCAACAAGCTGTACGACCGGGCCTTCCTCGCCGCGCACGAGATCACCTTCCCCGAAGGGCCGTTCCGCTACGAGGACTTCGTCTTCACCGCCCGGGTGCTGGCCGCCGGCCCGCGGATCGCCGTCATCCCCGACACCGTCTACATCTGGCACGTCCGCCGGGACGCCGCCCGGCCGTCGATCTCCCTGGACCGGCAGCGGGTGGACGGCTGGCGGGCGCGGCTGGCCGCGCACCGGCTGGCCGTGGACACCCTGGAACTGGCCGGCCGGCGGCGCCTCGCGCACGCCGCGCGGGTGAAGTTCCTCGACCACGACCTGCGGATGTACCTGCGCGAACTCGGGAGGCGGGACGAGGAGCACCGCGCCGCCTGGTGGCATCTGACCCAGGACTACCTGGAGACCTTCGGCGAGGAGGATCTGCTGGCGGCGCGCGCCCCGGCCCGGTGGATCGCCCGGGTGGTCTCCACCACCGACTGGCCGCGCGACCTGGAGCGGCTGGCCGGGCTCGCCGTCCACCCGGCGCGGTTGCTGCCCCCGTACACCCGGGTCAACGGCGTGCCGGTGTGGGCCGTCGACCTGCCGTCCGTGCCGCTGGACCGGGTCGACGAGGCGCCGCTGCACCGGCTGCCCGTCACCGTGGACGGCGCCCTCCGGGCGAACAGCCGTTCCCCCGGCCCGCGCCTGCGCGACCGGGGCGGACGCCTCGACCCCGCCGGGCCCGGCGGCGGGCGGGGCACCGGCGGGACGGGCGCCACCCGGCTCCGGCTCGTGCTGGCCCTGCGCGTGCACGAGCTGTACGGGCGGCTGACCGCCGCCGGCGGCCCCGTCTCCGTCGACGTGGAGCTGCGCCACCGCGACGACGGCCGGCTGGGTCTCACCCGCAGCGCCCTGCTCACCCGCGACGACACCCCCACCCCCTCCTGGACCGCCGAACTCCTGCTCCACCTGGGCGAGCGGGCCTCCGGCGCGTCCTTCGCCGGCGGCGACCCGGACGGGGCGCCCGAGGTGTGGGACGTCCGGGTACGGGTGCGCTGCGCCGACGGCGGCTCCGTCTACACGGGTGTGCGCGCCGTGGGACCACTGCCGCGCCGCAGGCTCGTCGCCGGGCGCGGCGGGCTGCTGCTGGTCCACCCCGGCGCGGCGGCGGGCGGCTCGCTCGTCCTGCGGGTGTCCCAGGGCCCGCGCGGCGCGCTGCGGGTGGCGGGACGGGCGCTGCGGCGGGGGCTGCCGGGGAGGCGGTGACGGGAGGCACGGCGGGGGCGCACGGCAGGGAGGCACGGCGGGCGCGCACGGCCGGGGTGCGCGGCGGGGGTCTGCGCGCCGGGCGGACGGCGCGCGTGCCGGGCGGGTGCCGGGCAGACGGCGCGGGTGCCGGGCGGGGAGCGTTCAGCGGTCGATCTCGTCGAACAGTTCCTCCCAGCGGTCCAGCACGGCGGGGAGCGCGAGGGGGGCCACATGCTCCCGGGCCGCGCGCCCGTACGCCGTCCGGAGCGCGTCGTCCGCCACCAGTTCGCGCAGCGCGGCGGTGAACGCGGCCCGGTCCCCCGCCCGGACGAGCCGGCCCGTGCGGCCGTCCGCCACCAGTTCCCGCACCCCGCCGGAGAGGTCGAAGCTCACCGCGGGCACCCCGCAGGCCGCCGCCTCGGCCACGGCCATCGGCCGTCCCTCGCGCTCGCTGGTGAGGGCCAGTACCGAGACCTCCCGGTAGGCGGCGGCCACATCGCGCACGGCGCCCCGGAAGACCACCCGTTCCGCGCAGCCGAGCCGCGCCGCCCGCTCGCGCAGCACGGGCTCCAGCGGGCCCTCCCCGAAGAAGTGCAGCTCCCAGCCGGGATGGTCGGGCGCCAGGGCCGCGAACGCGTCCACCAGCCGGTCCAGCCGCTTGACCTCCTCCAGCCGGCCGACGGCGCCGATCCGGCGGGTGTCGAGCGGTGCGGGGGCGGGCGGGGTGAAGGGCAGCGGGTTCGGCATGTACGCGGCGTTCGGCAGCCGCTCCCGGCGGAAGGCCGCCGCGTCCCCCTCGCTGAGGAAGAGCGCCTTCTCCAGCCGGGGGTAGTGACGCAGGATCAGCCCGAGGTTCCGCGAGGCCCGGGCCTGCGCGAACGACTCGTGGTACTGCCCGATGCCCTTGAGATGCGGCCAGTGCAGGGCCAGCAGCCAGTCGGCGGCCCAGGGCGAGCCGATGACGACGTACCCCCGCTCCACGGCGGCGAACCGGCGGAGCAGCCGCTCCCGGGCCCGGGACCGCTCCGCCCGGGCGGCCCGCGTCCCCAGCACCCGGGCGGGGGCGAGACGTTCGCCGAGGGTACGGGCCGGCGGGCGGCGCGGGGGCGCCGGCGCGGAGTACAGCGTGCTGTGCCGATAGGCGGGGCCGCCCCGGTGCGGGTAGCGGTACGGCTCCGGGCTCGGGCGGATGCCGATGAGCTCCACGCGGTGCCCGCGCTCCCCGAACCCCTGGGCGAGGGTGTGCAGCACGCGCTGGGAGCCGCCCATCGAGTCGACGTCGATGCCGACCAGGAAGACGGCGCGGGAGCCGCGGTGACGGCCGGGCCGGTGGCCGGTCCGGGGCCGGTGGCCGGGCCGGGGACCGCTCCGGGCCCGGTCGTCGCCGTTCATCGCGCGCCCTCCGCGAAGAGCCGGTCGACCACCGTCCCGCTCGCGCGCCCGTTCTCCCGGGCGGTGAACCGCGCCCGGAAGCGGGCGTGGGCGCCGGCCCACTCGGCGGCCACCCGGTCCAGCTCCCGCACCGCCGTGACCAGCTCGGCCGTGGTGGACAGCAGCGGCCCAGGGGCGATCTCCGGCAGCTCGTAGTACGTCCCGCGCGAGCCGCCGCGGTACTCCTCGTAGTCGTCGGCGAAGAGCAGGATCGGCCGGTCCAGCAGCGCGTAGTCGAACATCAGCGAGGAGTAGTCCGTGACCAGCGCGTCCGAGGCCAGCAGCAGGTCGCTCACCTCGGTGAACCCCCGGCCGTCGCGGACCGCGTGGCCCAGCCCGGGCGGGACGGTGAACCGCTCGTAGGGGTGCGGGCGGACGACCACCGTCCACTCCGCGCCGACCCCCGCCACCAGCTCCGCCAGGTCCACCCGGACCGAGTCGCCGGTGCCCCGCAGCCCGTCCCGGAAGGTCGGGGCGTACAGCAGGCCCCGCCGCCCGTCCGGGATCTGCAACCGGTGGCGCGCGTCCGCCGCGCTCCTCAGCTGCGCGGGCTCGTCCCGGCGCACCAGGACGTCGTTGCGCGGCAGCCCGCAGCGGAGCAGCTCCCCGGTGTAGCCGTTGGCACGGACGAAGGTGCGTTCGAACTCCTCGCTGGGCGCGACGAGCAGGTCCCAGCGGATGACGGCCTCCCGGTGGCGCCGCCGCGGCTCCTCGCCGCCCAGCCGCAGCTCCGGGGTGTCGAACCCCATGTGCTTGACGGCCTGCCCGTGCCAGGTCTGCAGATAGCGGGTCTCCGGGCGCTTGGCGTAACCCGGCGGGATGCCGTGCGAGTCCACCCAGGTACCGGCGCGCGCCAGCGTCCGGACGTAGGCCCAGCTCCCGCGCCGGACGAGCGCCACCCCCGGCGGGAAGGACGAGCGGTCCCCGGTGTACGACCACACGCAGCGGTACGGCAGCCCCCGGCGCACCAGCTCCTCGTGGATACGGCGCGGGCTGTCCGCGTAGCCGCGTCCCTCCATGGCCTCGAAGAGCACGAGGTCCTTCTCCACGGGCAGCCGCCACAGCTCCCGCTCGACCAGCGCCTTCAGCCGCGGCCCGGTGAGCCGGCGGCGGAGCCGCAGTGCGGCGCCGTGCGCCGGGCCGAGGCGGGGCGCCAGCCCGGCGGCGGCGCGCAGCGCGCCCGCGCGCTCCCAGACCAGCTCCAGCCGCCCGGCGCCGCGCTCCTCGCAGCCGGCGGAGACGCGGTGGCCCGCCAGCGGCCCCGCCCGGGGCAGCAGCGCCCGCAGCGGGCGCAGGCCGAGCGGGGCGAGCAGCGGGTCGCTGCGGGAGAGGCCGTGGCGGCGGAGGACCACCGACGGGTGGCGGCGGCCGGCGAAACCCTGCGGGCGGAGCGGGACACGGCGCAGGTCGAGGAGGATCTCGGCGGTGTACTCACGGCCCGCGGGGCCGGGGGCCTCCGGGCCGGGGACGTCCCGGCCAGGGGCATCGGCGCCGGCGCCGTCCGGACCGGAGAGGGCCGGACCGGAGACGCCCGGCCGGGGGGCGGCCGCGCCCTCGGCGGCGCGGTAGCGGAACGGGAGCGTCAGTGCGGGCCCCCCGGCGCTCAGCCGCACCTCCGCCGTCAGCCCGTCCGCCCGGCCGGCGCCGAGGGTGTCGGCGAGCAGTCCCGCCGGGTCGTAGGTGCGCAGCCCCAGCCGGAGCAGCGGCCCCTCGGGGACGAGTGTCTCCACCTCGTGGCGTATCCGGCCGCCGGTGAACGGCTGTTCGGTCAGTCGCCATTCGGTGATGTCCAGGTCGTCCGCGGCGGGCCCGGACGGCACCTCCCGCCCCCAGTACGTCCGCCCGCGGCCGTCCCGTACGGCGTGGCGCGGCGCGAGGTGCGGCCGGCCGAGGGCGCGGGCGCACTGCCGGACCTCGGCGTGGCGGCCCTCGCGCAGCAGCCGCAGGCACACCCGCTCGTCCCGGGGCTGGGCGGCCAGGGCCTCCGGCGCCAGCTCGGCCAGATAGGGGACGGTCTCGGCCGCGAACCGGCGGGCCCACTCCTCCCCGCGGAAGGCCAGGTCACCGAGGTGGAGCCGGAGATCGTGGCGGAGGAACTTGGCGTCCTTGGCGGGGCGGAGGTCGGCGTTGCCGGTGGCGCCCAGGAAGTCGTCGATCATCCGGGCCACGGCGATCCGGTCGGTCACGTTGCGGATCAGGTGGCGGCTGGAGGAGATCGACGGCCGGCCCGGGCCGGCCGCGAGCCGCCAGCGGTAGACCGGCCACGGAACCACGGCGAACCGGTGGGCGTGGGCGAAGGCCTGGGCGGAGAAGAGCTGGTCCTCGTAGTGGACGCCCTCGGGGAAGCGCAGCCGGTGCCGGGCGACGAAGGCGGCCGAGTAGAGCTTGTTGGTGGACAGGTGATCGAAGAAGAACTCCGGCGCCTCCCGGATGCCCTCGATCACGCGTTCGTCCGCGAAGAGTTCCGGGTACCACAGCCCGGTGGTGCCGCTGTCCTCGTACACCCGGACGACCTCACCCGTGACGAAATCCGCCCCCGTGCGCTCGGCCGTCAGCAGCAGCGACTTGCAGGCGTGGCGCGGCAGTTCGTCATCGCTGTCGAGGAACATCAGCCAGGGGGCGCGCGCCTCGGCGATGCCGCGGTTGCGAGGCGCGCTACAGCCCCCGCTGTTCGCGGGCAGCCGGACGGCGCGCACGCGCTCCGGGTCCGCGGCGGCCAGCCGCCGCGCCACCTCGTACGAGCCGTCGGTGGAGTGGTCGTCGACGATCACCACCTCGACGGCCCGGAGGGTCTGGCCGAGGACGGAGCGCACGGCGGCCGGGAGCCGCCCGGCGTCGTTGTAGACGATCAGGATCACCGAGACGTCCGGACCCCGCCGCCCCTCTCCGGTCGCCATGCTCACCTCCGCCTTCTGCCTCCCCGGCGGACTGAACGGGGCAGAACGGGACCAACCGCCTCCCATCGTACGGACCCCCGGCCCGATCCGCGCGGGGAGCGGCCGTGCCCCCCACGCGCCGGGGGCCCGGGGCGCGGCCGGTCACCGCGCTCCGGGCCCCCGGCCCGCCGTGCTGCGCCCGCCGTCAGCGGTGCGCGCGCAGCAGCGTCCGCATGGTCCGCATGGCGACGGAGAGATTGGCCAGGTCGAAGGAGTCCGAGCCGTGGATCTCGTCCAGCGTGGCCCGGGCGCGGGCCAGGATCGCGGCGTTCTTCCGCTGCCAGGCCTCGAACCGCTGGGCGGGCGAGGAGGTGGCGTCGCCGGCCGCGAGCACGTCGGCGGTGAGCGCCGCGTGGGCCGCGTAGAGGTCCTCCCGGATGGCGGCGCGGGCCATCGACTGCCAGCGGTCGGAACGGGGCAGTTCGATGATCCGGTCCATCAGCCGGCTGATCCGCAGCCGGTCCCCGAGGTCGTAGTAGACCTCGGCGACGTCCAGCACGGCCTTCTCCGTGCGGTCCGCGATGGCCACGATCTCCAGCGCCGGGAACACCGAGGAGAACCCGGCCACCCGCTGCGCCAGCTCACCGGGGACCCCGGCGGCGGTGAGGTCGTCCAGGATGCCCTGGTACCAGTCGAGGTCGGCGCCCTTGAGCAGCTTGGGCAGGTGGGCCCGGACGGCCTCCACCCGCTCGCCGAAGAAGTCGATCGTCTCGGCGATCTCCACCGGCTGCGGCCGGTTGTTGAGCAGCCAGCGCGAGGCCCGCTCCACCAGCCGCCGCGAGTGCAGCCGGACGCGGGTCTGGACGGCGGCCGGGACCTCGGTGTCCAGCGCCTCCACCTCGTCCCACACGCCGGCCAGGCCGAAGATCACGCGGGCCGCGGTCTGCGCCCGGACGATCTCCTCCGTGGAGGCCCCCGTCTCCTCCCGCATGCGGTGCAGGTAGGTGGTGCCGGCGCTGTTGACCGTGTCGTTGACCAGCACCGTGGTGATGATCTCGCGGCGCAGCGGGTGGGCCTCGATCTGCTCCGCGAACCGCTCGCGCAGCGGCCGCGGGAAGTAGGCGTGCAGCAGCCGGCGCAGGTACGGGTCGTCCGGGAGGCCGGTGGAGATCAGCTCCTCGGCCGAGATGATCTTGTCGTAGGCGAGGATCACGGCCAGCTCCGGCTGGGTGAGGCCGCGCCCGGCGGCCAGCAGCTCCTTGATCTGCCGGTCCGCGGGGAGGAACTCCAGGCCCCGGTCGAGATCGCCGGAGGCCTCCAGCCGGCGCATGGCGCGCTGGTGGGCGTGGAGCAGGCTCGGCGCCTGGGCGACGGCGTTGGCCATGGCGACGTTCTGCGCGTAGTTGTTCCGCAGCACCAGGGCGCCGACCTCGTCGGTCATCTCCGCCAGCAGCTTGTTGCGCTGCTTGAGGGTGAGGTCACCGTCCGAGACCAGGCCGTTGAGCAGGATCTTGATGTTCACCTCGTGGTCGGAGGTGTCCACCCCGGCGCTGTTGTCGATCGCGTCGGTGTTCACCCGGCCGCCGTCACCGTCCGGTCCGCCGTGCCGGGCGAACTCGATGCGGCCGAGCTGCGTGGCGCCGAGGTTGCCGCCCTCACCGATGACCTTGGCACGGACGTCCCGCCCGTTGACGCGGATGGCGTCGTTGGCCTTGTCCCCCGCGTCGGCGTGGCTCTCCGCGGAGGCCTTGACGTAGGTGCCGATGCCGCCGTTCCACAGCAGGTCCACCGGCGCGCTGAGGATGGCCTTCATCAGCTCGGCGGGGGTCATCTTGCCCACCGAGTCGTCGATCCCCAGCGCCTTGCGGACCTGCGGGCCCACCGGCACCGACTTGGCCGAGCGGGGGTGGATCCCGCCGCCGGGCGAGAGCAGCGAGACGTCGTAGTCCGCCCAGGAGCTGCGCGGCAGTTCGAAGAGCCGCCGCCGCTCGGCGTAGGAGATCGCCGCGTCGGGGTTGGGGTCGAGGAAGATGTGCCGGTGGTCGAAGGCGGCGACCAGGCGGATGTGCTCGCTCAGCAGCATGCCGTTGCCGAAGACGTCCCCGGACATGTCACCGACGCCGACGACCGTGAAGTCCTCGGACTGCGTGTCGTGGCCCAGCTCGCGGAAGTGGCGCTTCACCGACTCCCAGGCACCGCGGGCGGTGATGCCCATGCCCTTGTGGTCGTAGCCCGCGGAACCGCCGGAGGCGAAGGCGTCGCCGAGCCAGAAGCCGTAGGCGGTGGCCACCTCGTTGGCGATGTCGGAGAAGGACGCGGTGCCCTTGTCCGCGGCGACGACGAGATAGGTGTCGTCCCCGTCGTGGCGGACGACGTCCCGCGGGTGGACCACCTCGCCGCCGACCAGGTTGTCGGTGATGTCGAGCAGACCCGAGATGAAGGTGCGGTAGCAGGCGATGCCCTCGGCCAGCCACGCGTCCCGGTCCGTGGCCGGGTCGGGCAGCCGCTTGCCGACGAAGCCGCCCTTGGCGCCCACCGGCACGATCACGGTGTTCTTCACCATCTGCGCCTTGACCAGGCCCAGGATCTCGGTGCGGAAGTCCTCCCGCCGGTCGGACCAGCGCAGCCCGCCCCGGGCCACCTTGCCGAACCGCAGGTGGACGCCCTCGACGCGCGGCGAGTAGACCCAGATCTCGTACGCCGGGCGGGGCGCGGGCAGATCGGGGATCGCCTGCGGGTCGAGCTTGAAGGAGACGTAGCCGTGCCAGCGCACGGTGTCGCCCCCGGCCTCGCCCTCCCCCTGGCCGGCGGGGCCGTCCGCCCGCTGGAAGTGGTTGGTCCGCAGGGTGGCGTTGATCACCGTGAGGAAGGAGCGCAGGATGCGGTCCTCGTCCAGGCTCGCCACCTGGTCCAGCGCGCCGTCCAGCTCCTCCAGCAGCCCGTCGGTCAGCTCCCGCCCGGCGTTCCGGCGCGCGGGGGAGAGCCGCGCCTCGAACAGGCTCACCAGCAGTCGCGTGGTGTGGACGTTGTGGCGGAGGGTGGCCTCCATGTACTCCTGGCTGAAGGTGGAGCCCGCCTGCCGCAGGTACTTGGCGTAGGCGCGCAGCACCATCGCCTGCCGCCAGGTCAGCCCGGCGCTGAGCACCAGGGCGTTGAAGCCGTCGTTCTCCGCCTCGCCCGTCCAGACGGCCGCGAAGGCGTCCTGGAAGCGGTCGCGGGCGTCCTCGCCCAGGTACTCGCCACCGACCGCGGGCATCCGCAGGCCGAAGTCGTAGATCCAGGCGGTGGTGCGGTCGGCGCAGCGCAGCTCGTAGGGGCGCTCGTCGACGACCTCCACGCCCAGCGCCTGGAGGACGGGCAGCACGGCGGAGAGGGAGACCTGCTCGCCCGCCCGGTAGATCTTGAACCGGCGCTCACCCGGCGCCGCCCCCACCGGCTGGTACAGGCTGAGCGCGAAGTCCCGCTCGTCCCGGGACAGCTGCTCCAGGTGGAGCAGGTCGGCGACGGCGCTGCGCGGGGAGTGGTCGGCCTTGTACCCCTCGGGGAAGGCGCCGCCGTACCGGCGGGCCAGCTCCGCGGCGTGCTCCTCGCCCAGCTCGGTGTGGAGCGCCTCGGCGAAGCCGTCGGTCCAGGAGCGGGAGGCCTCGGCGAGGCGGGCCTCGATCCGCTCGGCGTCCTCGTCGGTGAGGACCGGGAGCTGCGTGCCGGGCTCCACCCGGATGACGAAGTGCAGCCGGGAGAGGACCGACTCGGTGTTCCAGGCGGTGAAGTCGACGCTGGTGCCGCCCAGTTCCTCCTTGAGGATGTCGATCAGCCGCAGCCGGACGGTGGTGTTGAAGCGGTCCCGCGGCAGGTAGACCAGGGCCGAGTAGTAGCGGCCGTACTCCTCCTGGCGCAGGTAGAGGCGGAGCCGGCGGCGCTCCTGGAGGTAGAGCACGCTGGTGGCGATGGAGCGGAGCTGGTCGGCGGGGATCTGGAACAGCTCGTCGCGCGGGTAGGTCTCCAGGATCTGGAGCAGGTCCCGGCCGTCGTGGCTGTGCGGGTCGAAGCCCGCGTCGGCCAGGACCCCGGCCACCTTGCGGCGGACCACCGGCACCCGCGTGACGGACTCGGTGTACGCGGCGGAGGAGAACAGGCCGAGGAAGCGGCGCTCGCCGGTGACGTTGCCGTGGGCGTCGAACTTCTTCACGCCGACGTAGTCGAGGTAGGACGGGCGGTGCACGGTGGCCCGGCTGTTGGCCTTGGTGAGCACCAGCAGGCGGTGCTCCCGCGCCTTCGCCCGCGCGTCGGCCGGCAGCCGGCTGAAGGAGGAGGAGAGCGGGTGGCCCTCGCGGTCGCGCCGGTGGCTCGGGTCGGACCGCAGGAAGCCCAGGCCCGTGCCGGGCACGGCGCTGAGGACGTCCTCCTCGCCGCCACTCTCCCCGGCCGTGGTGGTCAGGTCGTACTCGCGGTAGCCGAGGAAGGTGAAGTGGTCCGCGGCGAGCCAGCGCAGCAGCTCCTGGGCCTCCTCGACCTCCTGCGCGGGCACCGTGCCCGGGACCGGCTCCTCGGCCAGGGCGTCGGCGAGGCGCAGCGCGGTGCCGTGCATCTTGCCCCAGTCCTCGACGGCCTCCCGCACGTCGGAGAGGACCCGGCGCAGGTCGGCGGTGATCTGCTGGAGGTCGGCGCGGTCGGTCTCCCGGTCGATCTCGACGTGGATCCAGGACTCGCGGAGGGCGTCCTGCGGGTACTCGGCGTCCGACGCGGGCGCGCCCAGCACCTCGATCAGCTCTCCGGTGACGTCCCGGCGCACCATGACCTGCGGGTGGACCACCACGTGGATGCCGCGCCCCTGCCGGGACAGCTCGTTGGTGACGGAGTCCACCAGGAACGGCATGTCGTCGGTGACCACCTCCACCACGGAGTGGCTGCACGTCCAGCCGTTCTCCTCGACCGTGGGGGTGTGCACCCGCACGTCGGCCGTGCCCTGCGGGCGGGACTCGGCCAGCCGGAAGTGGGAGAGCGCCGCGCCGAGGACGTCGACCGGGTCCCGGCCGACCAGGTCCTCCGCGGCGGTGTGCCGGTAGTAGAGCCGGAGGTGGCCGGCGAGGGCCTCCTCGTCGAGGACCCCGTCGCGGTGGAACCCGGCGGGCTGGACACTCCCGGCCTGGCTCTTCCCGGCGACCCGGGCCGCTCGCGCGAGCAGCTCGGCCTTGGCTTCGTCCAGCTTGTTCAGCATGTCGTTCAGACTCCTGTCGCGCGCCGTTGCGTGACGTGGGTACGAGTGGCGGTACGCCGCGGCGCCGGATGTGCGGGCGCGGGCGGTGCGGTGATGCCGGGACGGTGGGGAAACGAGCCCTCGGGGGCCATGGTCGGCCGCCGTGCCCCGGCCCGCGAACCGGTGACGCCGGCAGCGCCGGTGGCGCTCCCGGCGGGACGGCTCGGGGCGCGGTGGCGCACGGCTCCGCGGCACACCGGACGGCGCGACAGAGCCACCGGACCGCACCGCGGGCAGGGGCCCCGACGGCGACGGCCGGACGAGGGGGCGGCGCTGCCCCCACGGGATATCGCGCTGATCACGGCCCCAGGCTATCGCTCCGCGCGAGGACCCGGTCATGAGCCGATTATTCAGAACCCCGGGGTGAACTTTGACGGAGTGGACAGTGACAGGGGAGGCACCGGACGCACTCGGAACCGGCTCGCCGCCCCGGGCGGCCCTCCGGCGCCGTCACCCCGGGCCCGTTCCAGGCCGGACAAGGCCGCGGAGCGGGCCGGGCACGGCGCACGCCGGAGCACGGGCCGGGGCCCCGCCGTGGCCCCGCCGAGGCCCCGTTCCCGGGGGTCGGCGGCCCCGTGGACCGGCGGACCGGCAGGCCGGTGGACGGACGGCGCGGCCCGGCTCCTCAGGCGACCAGCGCCTCGGCCGTCTCCACCGCCTCGGCGAGGGTGTCCACCACCGGCACCCCCGCCCGCTCCAGGCTGGCCCGGCTGTGCGAGCCGCCCGTGTAGAGCACCGCCCGCGCCCCCGCGTGCCGGGCCGCCTCGGCGTCGTCGAGGGCGTCCCCGATCACCACCACCTGGTCGGCGGGTATGGAACCCAGGGATGTGAGATGACTCACCATCTGCTCGGCCTTGCCGACGTCGGACGGTCCGCGGCGGCCGTCCACCCGCAGGAAGTGCCGCTCGATGCCGTGCGTCCGGACGATGGGGAGCAGATGCTCGTGCGGCGCGAGGGAGCAGAGCGACTGGGTGAGCCCGGCCGCCCGCCGGCGGGTCAGCAGTTCCGCTGCGCCCGGGGCGAGCGCCGCCGCGCTCGCCCGCTCCCAGTAGTGGCGGTGGAAGATCTCGTCCATGACCAGCCACTCGGCGTCGCTCGGGAGCCGCCCCAGCAGCCGCTCGTAGAACCGGAGCACGGGCACGCAGTACAGCTCCCGGTACCGCTCCAGGGTGATCGGCGCGAGGCCGAGCTCCGCGAACGAGGCGTTGGTCGCCGCGAGTACGGCGTCGATGTCGTGGAAGAGCGTGCCGTTCCAGTCCCACACGATGTGGGCCTTCCGCTGAGCTGCCATGCCCCGACGGTAGCGGCGGGCACCGACAACGCGGGAGCGGGATGCCGGAACCCGCGGCGGAGGGCCCGGTTCCGCCATGCGGGGGCGAGCCGTGCGGGAGGACGCGCCGTGTGGGGTGGCGGGCACGGCGCGGCGGCGGGGTGCGGTGGCGGCCGGGCAGCCGGGTGCGGTGGCGGGAGCCGCCGGGTGCGCGGCCCCCCGGGCCCGGCGGCGGTCCCGCCCGGAGCCGGTGCCCCCGTTCAGGCCCCGACGGTCCCCGGGACCCGGAGGCGGCCCGTCCAGCCGCTCTCCCCCTCGCCGGCACCGGCCGCGACGGGGCGGGAAGGGAGGGAAGGGGCGGGAAGGGAGGGAACGCGACGGGACGGGGAATCGCCCTGCCCCCCGGGGAGCGGTGAACCGGCCGGCGCGGGCGGGCCGGGGGCCGGGCCCCCTCAGCCCAGCAGGTTGCCGATCTCCTGGGTGGCGTACCAGAGCAGTTCGTGGTCCTCGGCCCCGTCCACCGTGAACTGCGCGTCGTCGTCGCCCTTGTCGGCGGCGCCCAGCGCGGCCGCGGCCGCGGCGACGTCCGGTACGGCCTCCTCGGCGTCGACGTGCACGGCCGCGGCCCGGGCCAGTTCCACCACCTGCCGGAGCCGCACCTCGCCCACGGCGGCCGGGTCCAGCGCGTGGTCCGGATCGGCGGTGACGAGCTTGTCCGGCACGTCCACCGCCACCACCACCCGGCGCCGGGGCGCCGCCGGGTCGAGGGCGAGCAGCCGCAGCGAGGCCTGCGCGGCCCGTCCCAGCGCGGCGTACTCCAGTTCCTCGACGTCCTCGGAGACGTACCACTCGCGCAGCGCGGGTGTGACGGCGTAGGCGTCCAGCGGGGCGGGGCCCAGCTCGCCCGCACGGCGGGCCGCGGCGAGACCGGGCAGGGTCGTGGGGACGTAGACGCGCATGCGGCCGCTTCTCCTGAGCTCTCCGGGACACCGGCTGACGGTGCGGCCAGCATACGGGCGTGTCCCGGCCCCGGGGCGCGGGCCCCGTCCGGCCCCCTGTCGTGCGCGCCCCCTCGTCCTCTTTCGGGGTGCCGTACGGCCGCCGCCGAACGTTTCCTCGGCACCGCTCCGGGCCTGGGCGCGGACCGCCTGACCGGCGGAGACGACCCCGTCATCACCCTGATAGGTGAACTGGTCCGGGCTCCGGGCGGGCCCGGGCCCGATGTTGCGGACCCCTCCCGGCTGCCGTTAGAAGTCTGCGCGGAGGTAGTTACCGCTCGGTAAGCACCGGGTGGCCGACAGGACGGGGGTTTGACATGGAAAGGACCGGCACGGGGGCCGGTGGGCGCCGCACGACGGGTCCCGGACGGGGGCGGGGCGGGCCGGGCACGGGCCCGGGCCGCGGGAGGAGCGGCAGGCCCACCGCGGCGGGACCCGAGCACGGCCGTGACGCCCCGCCCGGCGAGGTGACCGCGGCCGGCGGCCGGACCGGGCCGCCCGCCCGGCGCGACCCGCGGGGGCCCGGCCGGAGCCCCCTCCCGGCCGTGGTGCGCAAACGGCTGGCGCGCGAGACGCAGCCGCGCTACTGGTTCGCGGAGCGGCTGCTGCTCACCCTCAGCGGTCAGCGCCCGGTCCACTGGATGCTCGGTCACACGGTGGGCGCGGCCTACGACCAGCTCGTCCGGCTCGCGCCAGGGACCCCGCTCGCGGTGACTCCCGCGTCCGGCGGCCAGGTGCGTCCCGTCGTGGGCCGCTGCGACGAGTACCGGCCGCGGCCCGGGGTGATCGAGGCGTTCGCCCGGATCGTCTCCGGCGACCGGGTACGGGCCCTGGCCTTCCGGCTGGAGCACGGCCGGGACGGGCGCTGGCGCTGCTCCGCCGTGGAACTCGGCCCCCAGCCGGGCGTACCGGCCGTCCACGGCGCGCCGACGGCCTGAGGGCTCACCGCCCGCCCGGCCACCGGGCCGCCCCGCCGGCCGGCGGCAGGCCGGCGCTCCCCGGACCGGCCACCGGCCCGGCAGGGCAGGGCGCCGGGGCTCGCGCAAGCCCGGGGCAGGGCCCGGGAACGGGCAGCGGGAGCCCGGGGACACGGGGGCAGAGGTCCGGGAACGCCCGGGGGCCGGACACCGATCGGTGTCCGGCCCCCGGGGCACACGCTCCGCCGGGCGCCCGGCCCCCACCCGGGGGACCGGCGCCGCGGTCTCACTTCTTCCGGCGGCGGCCCTTCTGCGCCTTGCGCCGCTCGGCGCGGGTCATGCCGTCCGACTCCGAGCGGGCGGGCTGCTGTTCGGTGGTGAAGTCGCCCTCGACGACACCGCCCTCGCCGTCCACGGTCGGCGCGGAGAAGTGCAGCCGGTCCGGCCGCTGCGGAGTCTCCAGGCCCTTGGCCCGGATCTCGGGACGGGCCCCGGCCCCGGCGGGCACGGGCTCCTGCGGCGCCTTGGCGAGCGAGGGCTTGCCCTCCGCCGCGGGCCGCTCCTCCACCGGGACCTCCTCGACCTGCTGCTCCACCTGGACCTCCAGGTTGAACAGGTAGCCGACGGACTCCTCCTTGATGCCGTCCATCATGGCCGTGAACATGTCGTAGCCCTCGCGCTGGTACTCGACCAGCGGGTCCTTCTGGGCCATCGCGCGCAGGCCGATGCCCTCCTGGAGGTAGTCCATCTCGTAGAGGTGCTCACGCCACTTGCGGTCCAGGACGGAGAGGACCACACGCCGCTCCAGCTCCCGCATGATCTCGGAGCCGAGCTCCGCCTCCCGCGCGGCGTACTGGTCGTGGATGTCCTCCTTGATCATCTCCGAGATGAACTCGGCGGTGATCCCCAGCCGGTCCCCGGCGGCGTCCTCCAGGTCCTCGACGGTCACCTTGACCGGGTAGAGCTGCTTGAAGGCGTTCCACAGCCGCTCCAGGTCCCACTCCTCGGCGAACCCCTCCACCGTCTCCGCGTGGATGTAGGCGTCGATGGTGTCGTCCATGAAGTGCTTGATCTGGTCCTGCAGGTCCTCGCCCTCCAGGACGCGGCGGCGCTCGCCGTAGATGACCTCGCGCTGCCGGTTGAGCACCTCGTCGTACTTCAGGACGTTCTTGCGGGTCTCGAAGTTCTGCTGCTCGACCTGCGACTGGGCGGAGGCGATGGCGCGGGTGACCATCTTGTTCTCGATCGGGACGTCGTCCGGGACGTTCGCCATCGACATCACGCGCTCGACCATCTGGGCCTTGAACAGCCGCATCAGGTCGTCGCCGAGGGAGAGGTAGAAGCGGGACTCGCCCGGGTCCCCCTGACGGCCGGAGCGGCCGCGGAGCTGGTTGTCGATACGGCGCGACTCGTGCCGTTCGGTACCCAGGACGTAGAGCCCACCGAGCTCCTTGACCTCCTCGAACTCGGCCTTGACGGCCGCCTCGGCCCGCTCCAGCGCGGCGGGCAGCGCCGCCGCCCACTCCTCCGGGTTCTCCTCCGGGTCGAGACCCTGCTGACGCAGTTCGGCCTCGGCGAGGTCGTCGGGGTTGCCGCCGAGCTTGATGTCCGTACCACGGCCGGCCATGTTGGTGGCCACCGTGACGGCGCCCTTGCGGCCGGCCTGGGCGATGATCGAGGCCTCCCGCTCGTGGTGCTTGGCGTTGAGCACCTCGTGCGGCACGCCACGCTTGCTGAGCTGCTGGGAGAGGTACTCCGACTTCTCCACGGAGGTGGTGCCGACGAGGACCGGCTGGCCCTTCTCGTGCCGCTCCACGAGGTCCTCGACGACCGCGTCGAACTTGGCCACCTCGGTCCGGTAGATCAGGTCCGACCGGTCCGCGCGGACCATCGGCCGGTTGGTCGGGATCGGCACCACGCCGAGCTTGTAGATCTGGTGGAACTCGGCCGCCTCGGTCATGGCCGTACCGGTCATGCCGGAGAGCTTGTCGTAGAGACGGAAGAAGTTCTGGAGGGTGATCGTGGCGAGGGTCTGGTTCTCGTCCTTGATGTCCACCCCCTCCTTGGCCTCGATCGCCTGGTGCATGCCCTCGTTGTAGCGGCGGCCGGCGAGGATACGGCCGGTGTGCTCGTCGACGATCATGACCTCGCCGTCGATGACGACGTAGTCCTTGTCGTTCTTGAAGAGTTCCTTGGCCTTGATGGCGTTGTTGAGGTAACCCACGAGCGGGGTGTTGACCGACTCGTAGAGGTTGTCGATCCCCAGCCAGTCCTCGACCTTGGTGACACCGCTCTCGTGGATGCCGACGGTGCGCTTCTTCTCGTCGACCTCGTAGTCGCCGGTCTCCTCGATGCCCCGCTGGGCGTTGCCGGGCTCGCCCCGGGTGAGCCGCTTGGCCAGCTTGGCGAAGTCCGCGTACCACTTCGTCGCCTGGTCGGCCGGGCCGGAGATGATCAGCGGGGTACGGGCCTCGTCCACGAGGATCGAGTCGACCTCGTCCACGATCGCGAAGTTGTGGCCGCGCTGCACCAACTCGTCCTTCGACCACGCCATGTTGTCGCGCAGGTAGTCGAAGCCGAACTCGTTGTTGGTGCCGTACGTGATGTCGCGCCCGTACTGGTCACGGCGCTGGGCGGGCGACATGTTGGCCAGGATGCAGCCGACGTTCAGGCCCAGGAACTTGTGGACCCGGCCCATCATCTCCGAGTCGCGCTCGGCCAGGTAGTCGTTCACCGTGATCAGGTGGACGCCCTTGCCGGACAGCGCGTTGAGATAGGCGGGGAGCGTGCCGACGAGAGTCTTGCCCTCACCGGTCTTCATCTCGGCGACATAGCCCATGTGCAGCGCGGCGCCGCCCATGATCTGCACGTCGTAGTGACGCTGGCCGAGCACGCGCCGGGCCGCCTCGCGGACGGTGGCGAACGCCTCGGGGAGCAGGTCGTCCAGGCTCTCGCCGTCGGCGTACCGCTCCTTGTACTCGTCGGTCAGCGCCCGCAGCTCGGCGTCGGAGAGGCCCAGGAAGTCGTCCTCGATGGAGTTGACCTGGTCCGCGATGCGGTGCAGCTTGCGCAGGATCTTGCCTTCGCCTGCACGCATGAGCTTGTTCAAGACGGACACTTGGGGTGGTCTCCTTGCCGGTCGGGCCTGGCATGGTCGGGTTCGAGGGGGCGGCGAGCCGGGCCCACCGCACCGGCCATCGTAAGACAGGAGGCCCCCGCATCGGGAGGTCCGTCACCACGAAGGCGCGCACTCGCTCCGCCTAGCCCAACGCCCGAGGCGCCCCATGAGTGCCGCCCCACCGCACCCGCGGGCCTCCGGCGCACGCCGGGGCCCCCGGGACACGCCACCACCGGAACGGTGACGGTGCGGTGACGGAGCCTGACGGAGCGGTGACGGCGGCACCGGTGACGGTGACGGCACGCGCTCCCGCACCGGGGCCGGGCGGCGCCGGCGCGGGGGCCGGGTGCGGGGCACGGCGAGCGGCCGGCGGCCAGGGGACGGGCGGCGGTGACAGGCGGCGGGGGACGGCTCCGGCGGGCGTTGTCGGTGGCCGGGTCTAAGGTGCGGCCATGACGAGCCTGCCGACGCCCTCCCTGGAACTCTCCGCCGACGAGGCCCGCCGCATCGCGCTGCGGGCCCAGGGGCTGCTGGGCGCCCCGGACCGCCGTGGCGGGGTGCGCGGGGTGCTCCGGCGGCTCGGCGCCGTCCAGCTCGACACGATCTCGGTGCTCGCGCGCTCGCACGAGCTGGTGCCGTACGCCCGGCTGGGGGCGGTCGGGCGTTCCGCCGTGGAATCCGCCTACTGGTCGGGTTCCACCGCCTTCGAGTACTGGTCGCACGCCGCCTGCGTGCTGCCCGTCGAGGAGTGGCCGCACTTCGCCTTCCGCCGCCGGGAGCGCGTGGCCCGGGGCAGGCGGTGGCATGTCCTGGAGGACTCGGAGCGTTCGTGCGCCGCCGTACGGGACCGGCTGAAGAGCGACGGCCCCCTCACCGCGACGGAGCTGGGCGGCGCCAAGAACGGCGGCGAGTGGTACGACTGGTCGGAGACGAAGATCGCGGTGGAGTGGCTGCTCGACACCGGCGAGGTGGTGTGCGCCCGGCGGCGCGGCTGGAAACGCGTGTACGACCTCGCCGAGCGCGTCATACCCGGCCCGCTCTTCCACGACGACGTCGACGACCACGAGTGTGTGCGCCGGCTGGTCGCCCAGGCCGGGGCCGCGATGGGGGTGGCCACCCGCGCGGATCTGGCCGACTACCACCGGCTCCGTTCCGAACAGGTGGACGAGGTGATCGCCGACTCCGGTCTCGTCCCGGTGGTGGTCGAAGGATGGGGCAGGCCCGGGCGCGGCGGATCGCCGGCCGCGCGGCCCCCGGGCGCCGCCTGGGCCGACCCGGCGGCGCTGGCACCACCGGCGCGGGGCCGGCACCGCACCACCCTGCTCTCCCCCTTCGACTCGCTCATCTGGGACCGGCCGCGCACCGAGCGGATCTTCGACTTCACGCACCGGCTGGAGGCGTACGTCCCCCGGCCCCGGCGGATTCACGGCTACTTCGCCATGCCCCTGCTGTCGGGCGGACGGTTGCTGGGCCGGGTGGACCCGGCCCGCGAGGGCACGACGCTGGTCGCACGGCAGTTGTCGCTCCGCGGCGGCAAGGCGGTACGGCCGATGGCCGAGGCGCTGGCGGAGGCGGCCTCCTGGGTCGGGTGCTCCGACGTCCGGATCGAGCGGATCGACCCGCCCGAGCTGGCCGCGCCCCTGGCCGCCGAACTCGCGGAGATCCTCCGCTGATCCGGTCACTCCCGTCCCCGATCGCCTCCGGTGGCCCGTCCCGGCCGGCCGTCTCCGGTGGCCTGGGCCGGGGCGGAACCGCGCGTGGCGGGAGTTCCACGGGTGCGGGCGGGGGCGGCCCGGGCGGGGAGCGTGGCGGTGGCCGGAGACCTCCGGTGGCCGGTCACGGCACGGGGCGGTACGCCCTGCGGCGCCCGGCCTGCGGCGCGGTGCGGCCGGCTCCGGCCGACTTCCGCTCCGGACGCCCCCGCGCCGACGGACCTGATCCGGTCAGCGGATCTCGAGGATCTTCTCCCGCATCGCGTAGACCACGGCCTCCATCCGCGAGTGGAGCTGCAACTTCTCCAGGATGTTGCGGACGTGGTTCTTCACCGTGTTCTCGCTGATGAAGAGTTCCTTGGCGATGTCCCGGTTGTTCATTCCGGTGGCGACGAGCTTGAGCACCTCCAGCTCCCGGTCGGTGAGCCTGGGGGCGGGCACCAGCCGCCGCTCGTCGGTGCGCTGGATCATCGACTTGAACTCGGTGAGCAGTTTGGAGGCCATCGACGGGCTGATCTGCGACTGGCCGTCCGCGACCGCGCGGATGGCGGTGGCCACCTCGTCGGTGGAGATCTCCTTGAGGAGGTACCCGGTGGCACCGGCCTTGATCGCCTCGTAGAGGTCGGCCTCCTCGTCGCTGATCGTCAACATGATGATCTTCGCGCTGGGGGCCACCTCCTTCAGCGCGGTACAGGCCTCGATACCACCGCGCCGCGGCATCCGGACGTCCATCAGCACGATGTCGGGCAGCAGGTCGGCCGCCTTCTCCACGGCCTCGGCGCCGTCCCCGGCCTCGCCGATGACCTCGATGTCCTCCTCCTGCGCGAGCACGATCTCCAGCCCGCGCCGGAAGAGAGCGTGGTCGTCCACCACCAGGACCCGGATGGGTTCCTTGCGGGACCCCCCCGCGTCCGCGCCGGAACCGACGGCTCCCCCGCCGTCTCCGCCGGTCACGGGCCCGAAGCTGTCCGCCATGGTTCCTCCCCCCGAGGGCGGGGCCCTCGATCGCGTGCCGGGCCAACCCGTGCTGCGCAGCGCCGGGTTGGCGGCCGCCTCGCCATGATTTCATGCCCGGCGGGTGGAACGGTGCCCCCGCGGTCGCACGGTGGAGCCCCCGGGGGCGCACGGACGCTCCCGGGGGCATGGTGATCAGGTCGCGGACGGCACCACCGCGATCAGCCGCCGAGCGCACCACCCGCGCCGGCGGGCGGCTCGGAGACCATCGAGTCCGCCTCCAGGTGGATCACGCCGTAGTCGTACGCGTGGCGCCGGTAGACCACGCTGGGCTGCTTGGTCTCCGCGTCGATGAAGAGGTAGAAGTCGTGCCCGACCAGCTCCATCTCGTAGAGGGCCTGGTCCAGGCTCATCGGGGCGGCGGTGTGGGTCTTCTCACGGACCACCAGCGGCCCGTCCCCCTGGACCTCCAGGCAGCCGACCTTCTTGGTGGGCACCGTCTCCTCCCGCGGCGCGGGGGTCGTGGGCGTCTCACCGTTCAGGTGCCCGGCCAGTGGAGCGGTCGCGGCGGCCACGCTGGTGGGGGTCCGGCCCGGGCCCCGGTGGACCCGGCGCTTGTCACTCCGCTTGCGCAGCTGCGCCTCCAGGCGTGCCGTGGCGGCGTCCAGCGCGGCGTAGGGATCGGCGGCGGCGGCCTCCGCCCGGATCACCGGGCCGCGCGTGCGCAGGGTGATCTCCACTCGGTCGGAGCGGTCCGCCTGCCGGGGGTTGTGCTCCTTGGACACCTCGACATCGAGGCTGATCACCTTGCCGTCGAGCTTCTGGATCTTCTCCAGCTTCAGCTTCTCGGTCACGTGCTTGCGGAAGCGCTCGGGCACCTCGGTCTTGCGGCCCTTGACGACGATGTCCACGCGGAACTCCGTTCCCGGGGCCTCCGCCGAGCGGAGCGCCCCACTTGCCTCGGTCCGGACGTCCGCCGGCGGCGGGGGCGTCCGATCTGCGTCTGCCGCATCACCTGGTCACGCCGGCGCGGAGCCGGGCGCTGCGGCCCTTGACCTCCTCCTCCCAGCCGGTGGGTCGGCGCCCGTCGGCCGGGGCCGGCGAGCCTTCTCCTTGACTCGCACCTGTCCTCACCAGGCCACGGCAAAACCCGCCAGAAGTGGTATAAATTCAGCCACTTCTCAGATTCGAACATAACCCGCCCGATCGAGGGATGGCACCCCTCGGCGGGGACCGTTTTCCTCCCCGCCTCGTTCCGGAGGGCTTCCTTCCGGAACGTCCGGTCCACCGCTCTCACCTGTGCCTACGCCGTCGGCCCGCCGTCGGCGCAGCCCGGGCCGACCGGGCCACGAAGGCGCCCGGTGGCGCGGCGACCACCGCCGCACCGATCACCTTCCCCCCTGCCGCGCGAACCGAACGTGCCGATTCCGCCAGTGACGCCCCCGTCGTCACCAGGTCGTCCACGAGGACGACCGGGGCCGATCGCACCCATCCCCGCGCGGCGCCCCTCACCTCCAGCGCGCCCGCCAGGTTCGCCGCGCGCTCCCGGGCCGGCAGCCCCGCCTGGTCGGCCACCACCCTCCGCTGCCGCAGCGCGGGCATCACCCGCACCGGCCGTCCCTCGCCCCGAAGCACCGCCGCGGCGGCGAACCCGATCCGGCGCGTGGGGTCGTGCCCCCGGCGGGCCACCGCGCGCCGCGCCGACGGAACCGGCACCAGCAGCAGCGTCCCGCCGCCCCCGGCCCAGGGCCGGTGCGCGCGCACCGCCGCGGCGAGCGCCGCGCCCAGCGGCCGCGCCAGAGCCAGCGCGCCACGCTCCTTGTGCGCCAGCAGCATCTCCCGCACCTCACCTCCGTAGGGCACGACCGCGCGCACCGGCGGCAGCCCCGCCGGCGGCGGTTCGGGACACACCTCGACCGCGCCCCCGCGGTCCAGCACTCCACGGCACCGGGCGCACAACCGGTTACGCGGCAGACCGCACCCCGCGCAGTCGACCGGCAGCACCAGGTCCGAGAGCTCCTGCCACCATCCCCTGACGCATCCTTGTACGTCTCCCCGCGCGCATCCGCTCATGACGGCCACTGTGGCGCCCGGCGGGACAGGCCCGCCAGCCCTGTGGAAAACCCGCGTCTCCCCCGGTCCGCGCGGTCGGCGGAGTCAGCGGGGTCGACCGGATCGGTGGCGCCGGCGGGGCGGGCGCGGCCGGCGCTGCCGGCGCGGCGGACGGGGCCGGGCACGCCGGAGGGGCCCGCCGGGCGGCCGGCCACCGGCCCGGCTCACGCCGGCCGCCGGCATCACCCCGGATAAGCCGGCTCGGACCCCTTCTTGGTCACCAGCTGCCAGTTGCCGCCCGAGGGCGGCAGCCGCACGATCCCGTCCTCGGAGTGGGCGAGCAGGGGCTTGTTCTCGTCCTCCGAGGCCGCCACGGTGGTGACCCCGTTGGCGCCCGGCGGCGGCGGGCTGTTCACCGACGAGCCGTCCGTCTGCACGTACCGCAACTGCTGCACGCCGGAGGCGCGGCCCACGACCACCAGCCGGCTCACCCCGGCCCAGGACGCCGACTCGACCTGTTCCAGCTCCGGGGTCATCGACCGCAGGCCGTTCACCGACAGGGGCGGCTTGTCCGGCCCGTCCCCCGTCCGCTCGATCCGCCCCAGCTCCAGCGACGTACGGTCGCCCCGCTTGACCACCAGGGCGATGCGCACCCCGTCCGAGGCCACCCGGATCGACTCGATCCGGCCGTCGCCCAGCGCGGGGACCACCACCTCCCGCGGCTCGTCCGTGCCGCGGGGCAGGACGAGCAGCCGCGGCTGCTCCGGGTCCCGGTCGACCACCCACAGATTGCCGCGCGCGTCCCAGCCGGGCCGGGAGAACCCGCCGCCGGGACCCGCCGACGCGCTGCGCAGCCGGGGCGGGCCGAGCTCCGCCCCCGCCTCGATCTGCGCCACGTACAGCGAGCGCCCGTCCCTCGTGACCCCGGCCGCCGACCGCTCGGTACGGGAGACGGCGACCGTCCCCAGCGCGATCGAACCGTCCCCGAAGGGCCCGGGAGCCCGCGTCGGGGTCTCGCCGCCGGGCGGCAGGCTCACCATCCGGCCCTGGTCGTCGAGGAAGTACTGCCGCTCGGACGGTTCCCGCAGGCCGGGCGGGGCGTAGGCGTCCGCCTGGCCGCGGTTGACCACGCACAGCTGCGCGCCCCCCGGGTCCGCCAGGTCCACCTGGCTGACCTGGGCCGACGCGAGATCCTGCACGGCGAAGTACAGCTGGGCCGCCATCTGGGTGCACTGCTCCGGGGTGACCCGCGAGCCGCGCTGGTTGAGCCGGACCCGCAAGCCGTTGGAGTCGTCCATCGACAGGGTCTCGTCGACCAGCTCCGTCCCCTCGGGGAACTTCGACTCCACCACCGGGTCGAGCCAGTCGCTCGGCCCCTTGAGCAGCGCCTTGACCGTGGAGGTCACCAGGTCCTCCCGCTTGTCCACCCGCTTGCGCAGATGGACCGGGTCGGCGACCAGCACGTCACCCCCCGTACCGGAGTCCTCCCGGGAGCCGGGGACGGCGTAGTAGTACGTGTTGACGGAGCGGTAGATCCGCTCGAAATCGGACCGGCCGAGGACCAGCCCCTCCGGCGGCCGGTCGATGCGCCACTCGCCGTCCACCCTGGTCAGCCGTACCCGCGCCTGGTAGTCGGCCTCCTCCGGCCGGTACGCCTGGCCCTGGTCGACCGCGGCGATCTTGTCGCCCCGGAGCACGGCCGTGGCGGAGTTCGCCCGCCGCTCCCCGGACTGCGGCTCCATCTGCGGCACCGGGCCGTCGGCCAGGACCGTGGTCCCGGACGCGGGGCGCCAGCTCCGGGACGCCTCCTCCGTCAGGTAGAGCCGCGCCGTGCGGAAGTCCGCCTCGTCGCTGGTGGTCGCCTCCAGGAAGCCGCGCACGATGTCCGCCGGCTGCTCCCCCTTGCGCGGCGGCAGGCCGAAGACCCGCACCTGCGCGTCGGCGTCCGCCCGCTGCGAGACGTCGACCCGGCGGACCCCTCCGCCGTCCGGCATCGACGCGCACCCGGCCGCCAGCGCCCCGCACACGCCCAGCGCGGCCACCCTCCGGGCGCTCCGCCACCGATACGGCCGTTGGTCCGACCGCCGATACGCCCCCCGATACGACCGCAGGTCAGGATTCACCCGAGCCGTCCTCCCGATCGTCGCCCTTCCCGCCCTGCCGGGCCGTGCCCGTGGCGGCCCGGCGATCCTCCGGACGCCGCGCGTCCGCACCGCGCGCCACCACACGGGTCCCGCTCCCCGGCAGCGCCGCCGGGTCCGCAGCTCCCGTCACCGGCGCGGGCGCCCGGGCGGCGGACACCGCCGCCGGCGACGACGAGACCGGCGCGGCGGCGGCCGGCCGGGGAGCCGGCGGCGAGGCCACGGCCGGCTCCTGCGCCGCTCCCCGCTTGCGCCGGGAGTCCTCGGGCTCCAGCGGTATGGGCGAGCCGCGGAGCGAGTCGTCCGCCGTGCGCGGCAGCGTCAGCCGGAACTGGGAGCCGCCGCCGGGCTCCCCCCACGCCTGGAGCCAGCCGCCGTGCAGCCGGGCGTCCTCGACGGCGATCGACAGCCCGAGGCCCGTACCGCCCGTGGTCCGCGCCCGCGCCGGATCGGCCCGCCAGAAACGGTTGAAGACGCGGGTCGCCTCCCCCGGCTTGAGGCCGACCCCGTAGTCCCGCACGGCCACCGCCACGGCGCCGCCGGCGGCGGCCAGCCGTACCACGACGTCCCGGCCCTCCCCGTGCTCCACCGCGTTGACCACGAGGTTCCGCAGCACCCGCTCGATCCGCCGCGGATCCACCTCGGCCACCACCGGCTGCTCCGCGCCCCGCACCACGACACGGCTGCCCTTCTTCTCCGCCAGCGGCTCGGCGCCCTCGATCACCCGGTCGACCACGGTCCGCAGGTCGATCGGCTCCGCCTCCAGCGCCGCCGCCCCGGCGTCGAACCGGCTGATCTCCAGCAGATCCGCGAGCAGCGACTCGAAGCGGTCGAGCTGGCCGTTGAGCAGCTCCGCCGAGCGCGCCGTCACCGGGTCGAAGTCGTCCCTGGCGTCGTGGATGACCTCGGCGGCCATCCGCACGGTCGTCAGCGGGGTCCGCAGCTCGTGCGAGACGTCGGAGACGAACCGGCGCTGCATCCGCGAGAGCTCCTCCAGCTGCTGGATCTTGAGCTGGAGATTCTTCGCCATCTTGTTGAAGGACTCCCCGAGCCGCGCGATGTCGTCCTCGCCGGAGACCTTCATCCGCTCCTGCAGCAGCCCCGCCGCGAGCCGCTCGGAGATCCCCGCCGCCATCCGCACCGGCGTCACCACCTGCCGGACGACCACCCAGGCGATGGCGCCGAGCAGCACGACCACGAAGACCCCGGCCGTCGCCAGGGTCGTCCGGACCAGGCTCAGCGACTTCTCCTCCTGGGTGAACGGGAAGAGGTAGTACAGCTGGTACGGGTTGCCGTTGACGTCGTTGAGCTGTTTGCCGATCGCCAGCGCGGGCTCCCCGCTCCCCGAGCCGCGCACGATGCGCGTGTGCTGCATGTACGTGCCGGGCTCGGTGTCCAGGGAGTCCCGCAGTTCCTGCGGCACGCTCTCCTCGGGCTGCACGTCGCCGGAGGAGCGCGGCGCGCGGGTGCCCGTGCTGTCGTCGACGAAGGGCTGCTCGGTGTCCGAGCCGAGTGCCACCACGGAGTAGACGCCCTGCCCGCCGCTGGCGAGCTGCTGCACCAGGTCGGTCAGCCAGACGCCGGAGTTGAGCTGGGCGCGGCCGCCGGCCGTGGCGCCCGCCTCGCCGCGCGCGTCGGCGTCGGCCTGGTCCTGCGCCACCCGGAATCCGCCGGCCGCCTGCGACTGGGCGGCGCTCGTCCTGGCGTCCAGCAGACCGTGCCGCACCTGCCCTATCACCACCACGCCGAGCAGCAGCACCACACCCAGCGACATCAGCAGGGTGATCGCCACCACCCGGAGCTGGATGTTGCGCCGCCACAGCCGGAGCGCCGCCAGCAGCGGCCGCCGCACCCAGCGCAGCACCATCCGCAGCACCGGGTTGACCGGGCCGCCCGGGGCCCCGTCCTGCAGCAGACCGCCGCCCTGGCGGAGGCGGTCGTAGAGCGGGATCCTGCCCACCGGGTCGACGGGCCGCCCCTCGTTGCGCTCCGGAGCAGCACCGTGCCCGGCCATCTCAGCCCGGTCCCGCCTTGTACCCGACGCCCCGGACCGTCACCACGATCTCCGGCCGCTCCGGGTCCTTCTCGACCTTCGACCGCAGCCGCTGCACGTGGACGTTGACCAGCCGCGTGTCCGCGGCGTGCCGGTAACCCCACACCTGTTCGAGCAGGACCTCGCGGGTGAAGACCTGCCACGGCTTGCGCGCCAGCGCCACCAGCAGGTCGAACTCCAGCGGGGTCAGCGCGATGGCCTGCCCGTCCCGCTTCACCGAGTGCCCCGCGACGTCGATCACCAGATCGCCGATCGCGAGCTGTTCCGGCGCGGGCTCCTCCGAGCGCCGCAGCCGGGCCCGGATCCGCGCCACCAGCTCCTTGGGCTTGAACGGCTTGACGATGTAGTCGTCCGCGCCGGACTCCAGACCGACCACCACGTCGACCGTGTCGCTCTTCGCGGTCAGCATCACGATCGGCACCCCGGACTCCGCCCGGATCAGCCGGCACACCTCGATGCCGTCCCGGCCGGGGAGCATCAGGTCGAGCAGCACAAGATCGGGCTTGGTCTCGCGGAAGGCGGCCAGCGCCTTGTCTCCGTCGGCGACGAACGACGGCTCGAACCCTTCGCCCCGCAGGACGATGCCGAGCATCTCCGCCAGCGCGGTGTCGTCATCGACGACCAGAACGCGTCCTTTCATACCGACATCATCCCATTACCTGTTCGTGACCTGGCGTGACCTGGAACACAGATCCCTGATGGCGTCCCCCGTGACGGGTGACACGACCCCGTGCTCCGTGACGATCGCCGTCACCAGCTCCGGCGGGGTGACGTCGAAGGCCGGATTGTACGCCTGAGTACCCAGGGGTGCCAGCGCCGCCCCCGTGCCCGGCTCCCGGCCGGCGCCCGGCACCTGCGGTGACGACAGCTCCGTCACCTCGTGCCCCGGGCGGTGCTCCACCTCGATCGAACCGCCGTCCGGGGTGTCCGCGTCCACCGTGGTGACGGGTGCCACCACGATGAACGGCACATGGTGGTAGCGCGCCAGCACCGCCAGCGGGTAGCTGCCCACCTTGTTCGCCACCGAGCCGTCCGCCGCGATCCGGTCCGCGCCCACCAGGACGGCGTCCACCTCACCGGCCGAGAACAGCGACCCGGCTGCGGCGTCCGGCAGCAGCGTGTACGCCATGTCGTTCCGCGCCGCCTCCCAGGCGGTCAGCCGCGACCCCTGCAACAGCGGCCGCGTCTCGTCCACCCACAGCCGCCGCAGCTCACCTGCGCGGTGCACGTTCCGCACCACGGCGAAGGCCGTGCCCTCGCCCCCGGAGACCAGCCGCCCCGTGTTGCAGTGGGTCAGCAGCCGGTAACCGCCGCCCGGCAGCAGCTCACGCAGCAGGGCCGCGCCGTGCTCCGCCATCCGCGCGCTCGCCTCGGCGTCCTGCCGGTGCAGCTCCCGCGCCGCGCGGAGCGCCGCCGCGGCCGCCTCCCGCGGCCCGGCCCCCTCCGCCGACGCCCGCCGATGGGCGTCCAGCGCCAGGGACACCCCACGGCCCAGGTTCACCGCCGTGGGGCGGGTCCCGGCCAGGTGCACGGCCGCTTCCTCCACGTCGTAGCCCCGCGCGGCGGCCAGCGCCACCCCGTAGGCGCCCACGATGCCCAGCAACGGGGCGCCGCGGACCGCCAGCACGCGCACAGCCTCGGCGAGCGCCGGCACGTCCGTGCACACCAGCTCGGCCTCCTCGGCCGGCAGCCGGGTCTGGTCGAGCAGCACGAGGACCGGGCCCTCGGGGGGCTCGTCCCAGCGCACCACGGGAAGGGAGGCCGGCCGCCCGGCTGCGGGGAACACGTCGTGATCAACCATCCGCCCAGTCTGCCCGTCCGTGACGGAGAGCAGAAGGTGTCCTCCGCCCCGGAGGCAGGGTCCGGCCCGGAGTGGGTAGGCCCCGTGGCACGATGGCAGTCGACCGGCCGTCACCCCGCGTCCCCGCCCCGGCACTCGCCGGCATCCTCCGGCGGACCGCGGACGGCACCGCGAAGGAGCGACCATGAACGACTCTCCGGGCTGGGCCTCGCCCGGACCGGCCGCCTCCGGCGATCCGGACCGGGGCGACGGGAAGCCCGGCGGCCCCGACCGGGCCACCGGTGCCGGCGAACCACCGGTGAACTGGTCCAAGGAGCAGCCCCCGGGGGGCGGCTGGACGGCCCCCGCCGGCTCCGGGCCCACCCCGCCACCAGGCGGGAGCGGGCCCTGGGGCGCCGGTCCGGGCGGCCCAGGCTGGGCGCCGCAACCGGCCGCCGCCAAGCCGGGCGTCATCCCGCTGCGGCCGCTCGGGATCGGCGAGATCCTGGACGGCGCCGTGTCGACGATGCGGGCCCACTGGCGCACCGTCCTCGGCATCTCCCTCGCCGTCGCCGTGGTCACGGAGACCATCTCGACGGTCGCCACCGGTCTCTGGCTCACCGACCAGACAGGGCTGGCCGCCCTGGAGAACAACCCGAACCCCACCCCGGACGAGGCGCTGGACGCCCTCGGCGGCTTCTTCACCGGCGCGGCCGTCACCGGTTTCGTCGGCCTCCTGGGCACCATCATCGCCACCGCACTGCTGACCGTGGTCGTCAGCCGGGCCGTCCTCGGACAGCCGGTGACCACCGGGGAAGCGTGGCACAGCGGCCGGCCCCTGCTGCTCCGCCTTCTCGGGCTGCTCCTTCTCGTACCGCTGATCGTCGCGGGGACCGTCGCCGCCGCCATGGCTCCCGGGCTCCTCCTGGCCTGGGCCGGAGTCGACGTGGCGGCCGCGTTGCTGGTGCCGCTGGGCGCCCTGGCCGGACTCGGGCTCGCCGTCTGGCTGGCCATCCGCTTCAGCCTCGCCGCCCCCGCTCTCATGCTGGAGCGGCAGGGCGTCCTGACCTCCCTGCGCCGCTCCGTCAAGCTCGTGCGGGGTTCCTGGTGGCGGGTGTTCGGCATCCAGCTGCTGACGCTGGCCCTGCTGTTCTTCGTCGCGCTCGTCGTGGAGGTGCCCACCAGCTTCGCCGCGGTCCTCCTCGGCGGCGAGAGCGCCGCCGACTGGGTGACCGGCGACAGCACGGAGGCGAGCTGGCCCTTCCTGATCGTCCTCGGCATCGGCTCGGTCATCAGTTCCACGATCACCTTCCCGATCAGCGCGGGTGTCGCCGCGCTGCTCTACATCGACCTGCGCATCCGCCGCGAGGCCCTCGACCTGGAACTGGGCCGTGCGGCGGGCCTCCCCGGCTACGAGGGGACGGACACCGGCGGCGGGACCGGCGGCACCGCCCAGGGAGGCTGACGCGGTGATCGGGGCTGACGGCCACATGGCGCGGTACGCGGCAGGCACAGGGGACGGCGTCCCGATCACGATCCCTCGTCTGCCCGCCCGCGAGGCGGCGCAGGCGGAGCTGTCCAAGCAGATGTACCAGGAGCACCGGCCCGGTCTCCTCCGGCGCGCCCTCGACCGCTTCTGGGAGTGGCTCGACGGACTCATGGGGACCGCGGCCGGCGTGACCCCCGGCGGCCGGATCGGTGTCCTGGTGGTCCTGGCCGTGATCGTCCTCCTCCTTGTCGCGCTCCGGCTCCGCCTGGGCTCCTTCCGCCGTACCGCGCCGGCCGCCGCGCCCCTCTTCACCGACCGCCCACGCACCGCCGCCGACCACCGCGCCACCGCCGCAGGTCACGCCTCCGCCGGGGAGTGGGCCCCGGCCATACGGGAGGCGATGCGCGCACTCGTGCGGTCCCTGGAGGAACGCGCCCTGCTCGACCCGCGCCCGGGCCGCACCGCGGACGAGGCGGCCACCGAGGCCGGCCACCGTCTGCCCGGGCACGCGGAGCGTCTGCGCCAGGCCGCCCAGGACTTCGACGCCGTCAGCTACGGCGGGCGCCCCGGCACCCCGGAGACGTACGCCCGTCTCCGCGACCTCGACACCGAACTCCGGCGCAGCAGGCCACGGACGGCCCCGGCGGAGACCCGGAGCAGCTCATGACGCCGCCCGCGACCGCCGGCACCTCGATCTCCCCCTCCGCCCACCGCCTGTGGTCCCGCGCCCGGGGCCTCCTGCTCGCTCTCGCCGTCCTGCTGCTCGCCGGCACCACCCTCGCCGTCCTGCGCTCGGGCGAGCGGCACGGCCTGCTCGACCCGCGCTCCGCGGACCGCCAGGGCAGCCGGGCCGTCGCCGAACTCCTGGCCGACCGCGGCGTACGGACCGAGCCGGTCACCACCACGGCGGACGCCGTGGCCGCGGCCCGTCCCGGAACGACCCTGCTGGTCACCAACCCCGATCTGCTGACCAAGGGCCAGCGCACCGCTCTGCGGAACGCCATGGCCGGACCCGACCGGCGCACCGTGCTCCTCGCCCCGGGCGCCTCCGCCACCCGGGACCTGGCCCCCGCCGCCGAGGCCGCCGAACCCACCACCGAGACGCCCCTCTCACCCGACTGCGACTACCCGCCCGCCCACCGGGCCGGTGACGCCGAACTCGGCGGGCTCCGCTACACCCTTGACGAGGCCGCCGCTCCCGGCGCCGACCAGTGTTATCTCAGTGACGGTCTCCCGGCCCTCCTCCGCCTCCCGGGTCCGGAAGGCGGCGACACCGTCCTTCTCGGCGCGCCGGACCTCCTGCTCAACGACCGGCTCGCCGAACGCGGCAACGCCTCGCTCGCCCTGCAACTCCTGGGGTCCCAGCCCCGCCTGGTGTGGTACCTCCCCTCGCTCGGCGACGCCGCCCCGGACGGAGGCGACCGCGACTTCTTCGAACTACTCCCCGCCGGGTGGGGCTGGGCCGCGGCACAACTGGGGGTCGCCGCCCTGCTGGCCGCGGTCTGGAGAGCCCGGCGACTCGGCCCTCTCACCCTCGAACGACTGCCCGTCACCATCAGGGCCGCGGAGGCCACCGAAGGACGCGCCCGCCTGTACCACCACGCGAACGCCCGCGACCGTGCCGCGGAAACCCTCCGCTCGGCCACCAGGAGCCGACTCGCTCCCGTCGTAGGCGTGCCCGTCGCGCGGGCCCACCGCCCGGAGGCGTTGTGCCCGCCGCTCGCCGCCCACGCGGGGCGCACCGCGACCGACCTCACCGGCCTGCTCTTCGGCCCCGCCCCGCAGGACGACCGGGAGCTGATCAGCCTCGCCGAGGAACTGGACCGTCTCCAGCACACCGTCACCTCCGCCACCTCCTCCGTTTCCGGACGGCCGCCCACACCGCCGCCTGCCGAATCCAGGACGCCCGGAGCCTCCGTGTCCGGAGCCACCGCCTCCGATGCAGCCGATTCCGTCTCCCCGGTCTCCCCGCCACCCGCCCGAGAAAAGGACAGCCCTTCGTGAGCGCCCCGACCGCCGACAGCGCCCGCGCCTCCCTGGAGGCATTGAGAACCGAGATCGCCAAAGCCGTCGTAGGCCAGGACCCGGCCGTCACCGGGCTGGTGGTGGCACTGCTCTGCCGCGGGCACGTCCTTCTCGAAGGTGTCCCGGGCGTTGCCAAGACCCTCCTGGTCCGTGCCCTGGCGGCGGCCCTCGCCCTCGACGCGAAACGGGTGCAGTTCACCCCCGACCTGATGCCCAGTGACGTCACCGGTTCGCTGGTCTACGACACCCGCACCGCCGAGTTCTCCTTCCAGCCCGGTCCCGTCTTCACGCATCTGCTGCTCGCCGACGAGATCAACCGGACGCCGCCCAAGACGCAGGCCTCGCTGCTGGAAGCCATGGAGGAGCGCCAGGTCACCGTCGACGGCACGCCACGGCCGCTGCCGGAGCCGTTCCTCGTCGCCGCCACCCAGAACCCCGTCGAGTACGAGGGCACCTACCCCCTGCCCGAGGCCCAGCTCGACCGCTTCCTGCTGAAACTCACCGTGCCCCTGCCCTCACGCGAGGAGGAGATGTCCGTCCTCACGCGCCACACCGAGGGCTTCAACCCGAGCGATCTCCAGGCGGCCGGCCTGCGCGCGGTGGCGGGCGCCGAGGACCTGGCGGCGGCCCGGGCCGCCGTCGCCACGACCTCCGTCTCCCCCGAGATCACCGGCTATGTGGTCGATATCTGCCGTGCCACCCGTGACTCCCCCTCCCTCTCCCTCGGGGTCTCCCCCCGGGGCGCCACCGCCCTGCTCTCCACCGCTCGCGCCTGGGCCTGGCTCACCGGCCGTGACTACGTCATCCCGGACGACGTGAAGGCATTGGCCCTGCCCACGCTCCGCCACCGGGTCCAGCTCCGTCCGGAGGCCGACCTGGAAGGCGTCACCTCCGACGCCGTGATCCAGGCGATCCTGGCCAACGTCCCCGTCCCCCGCTGAGCGGCACCTCGACCATGACCCTCACCGGACGAACCGCTCTGATCGCCGCACTCTCCGCCCTCATCACCGGGTTGGTGTTTCCCGGCGCCACCGGCCTGCTCCTCGTCAACGGCCTCCTGCTGCTGGCCATTCTCGGAGACCTCGCCCTCGCCGCACCAGTGCGAACGCTCCATTTCACTCGATCCGGTGACACGTCAGTTCGAGTAGACGAACAAGCTTCCGTCCAGCTCACCGTGGTGAACCCCTCGGGGCGCCCGCTCAGGGCAGTGATCCGCGACGCCTGGCCGCCGAGCACTCTCCCCACTGGCGGCCGGGCGGCGGTCCGGCACCGCCTCACCGTGCCGCCGGGCGAGCAGGGCCGGATCACCACCGAGTTCCGCCCGGCCCGGCGGGGTGACCACGCTCCGGACCGCGTCACCGTCCGTTCCCACGGCCCGCTCGGGCTCGCGGCCCGCCAGGGGAGCCACCGCATCCCCTGGCGCCTCCGTGTCCTGCCCCCTTTCACGAGCCGCCGGCACCTTCCGGCCAAGCTCGCCCGCCTCCGCGAGCTCGACGGCCGGACCAGCATCCTCACCCGCGGCGAGGGCACCGAGTTCGACAGCCTGCGTGAGTACATCCCCGGTGACGACACCCGCTCCATCGACTGGCGCGCGACAGCCCGCCGGTCGGCCGTCGCGGTCCGCACCTGGCGCCCGGAACGCGACCGCCACATCCTTCTCGTCCTGGACACCGGCAGAACCTCGGCGGGCCGGGTGGGCGACATCCCTCGCCTCGACGCCGCCATGGACGCCGCTCTCCTCCTGACCGCCGTCGCGGGGCGGGCCGGCGACCAGGTCGGCCTGCTCGCCTACGACCGGCGCGTCAGAGCCTCCGTGCAGAGCCGTACCGCGGGGAATCCACTGTCCGCCGTGGTCACCGCCCTGGCCGGCCTGGAACCGGAGCTGGTCGAGACGGATGCCCGGGGACTGGCCGCGGCCGCTCTGCGGGTCGCTCCACGGAACTCCCTGATCGTGCTGCTGACCACGCTGGACGCCGCACCGGTGGAGGAGGGCCTGCTGCCTGTGCTGTCCCGGCTCACCCACCGCCACACCGTCCTTCTCGCGGCGGTCTCGGATCCGCACATTCAGCGGATGACCGAAGCGCGTGGCACCCCCGAGGCGGTCTACCGGGCCGCGGCCGGCACCCGCGCCCAGAGCGAACGCCGGCGGGTCGCGGAACGCCTGCGCGGCCACGGCGTCACGGTCGTCGACGCCCTCCCCGACGAGCTGGCCCCTGCCCTGACGGACGCCTACCTGTCCCTCAAGGCAACCGGCCGCCTCTGACCAGCGCGACCCCGACGCCGACACACCTGCGCCGGCTACTGCTCTCCACCTGCTGCGGAAGGAGGCCACTCCGCCCGTCGAACCGGCGGCAGAGCCATGGGCTCCGGAAAC
>NZ_JAATEN010000001.1 GCF_012034935.1 Streptomyces zingiberis | reverse complement strand
CCACGACACCGGCACACCCCCGGGCGCCTTCACCACCGCATCCCTTCCTTCCGCCCCCGTGCCCCTGCCCGCGCCGTCCGTTCCTTCGCCGTACCACGGCACCGCCGCGCATCCCGGTGACGTGAGTGCGGTGGCCGACGACACCCGTGCCTTCCACGCGAGCGCCACCCTCCCGGGCATCCCGGCCCCCGCCCCGCCCCTCTTCGCCGCCACGGACGCGCCCGCCACGCCCGTCACACCGCCGGCGGCACCCTCCGCACCGCACCCGCCGTACGCCCCACCCGCCGCTCCACCGGCACCGCCCCCGGCTCCTTGCCCGCCCCTGCCCCCGGCCCCGTTCTCGTCCCGGTGGGAAGGGGCGGGCTACGGCGGGGCGCCTCCCTCCTCCGCCCCGTACCACGGGCCCCCGCCGCCGGGGGCCGGGTTCGGCGGCCCGGCCGCCCCGCGGTTCGGCACCACGGCCGGTTACCTCCCGCCGTTCCGCCCGGAACCGCCCCCCGGGCCGCCGGAGGAGCGGCACTGGCGGATGAGCCTGCTGGTCACGCTCGTCGCCGTGGTGGTGGCGGTGGCCGGCGGCACCACCGTCTACACCCTGCTGGGTGAGGACGGCACGGGCGCGGGCCGTTCCCGGGACCGGGTGGGGTCCACCGGCGCCCGCTCCGGCCAGGAACCTCCGGACGGCCGGGCCCCGGACCACCCGCGGCCGCCGCGCTCGCCGTCCCCGTCCGCCGTCACGGAGGTGGGGGATCTGCCCGAGGAGTACCTCGGCACCTGGGAGGTCGCCCTCGGCACCGCGGAGACGGACGTCCGGCGCTTCACCCTGGGCCAGGGCGAGCTCGGCGACCCGGTCTTCCGGCTGGACGCCGACGGCCCCGGGTACCACTGCGAGTTCAGCGCCACCCTGCGGTCCGCCGGGCCACCGGTGGAGCTGTCGGCGTCGGCGGTCGAGGTCGCCCAGCCGGCCACCGCCTGCCTCCCGGGCCCCGTCACCACCCTGGAGCTCGGCCCCGACGGCCGCCTGCGCCGCGTCTTCGCCGACAGCGACGAGAAGCCCCTCACCTACACCCGCGTCGACCGCCGGTGAGGGGAGGCCGGCCCCCTCACGGCCGAGCGCGTACTCGGTGCGCGCCAGGAACTGCTGCACCTGATCCGAATACCGCGAGAATGCTCAAAAAATACTGCGGCGGAGTGACGACGAGGCGCCAGGGAACGATGCGAACTCAGGAAAACATCCCTGACATGCGCGCGTTCCACCTACCCTGGGAGCGGACTTGAAATGAATTCGACAGCTCTCAACCGATGACAGATTCGAACACACCCGAACGGTGAATGGAGGGCCGGTATGGCCAGGCCATGGGAAGCGGACACAGAAACGGGATTCAAGAGGCGGCTGGGAAAGTCCCCGCAGGAACTGGGGCACACCACCGACAACCCCGACTGCCCGGACATCTGGGAGCTGGACAACGGGGATGTCGCCGTCATCGGCCGTGATCTCACCGCGACCCTGGGGCGGCGCCTGCCCCCGGGGGTCTCGGTGGGCGAGGACGAGCGGCTGGTCGTCATTCCCCGGTCCATGATGATCGCGGCGCGCCCGGACATTCCCCGTGTTTGAACATTTCCCCGGTGATCATCCGGAGCGGCTGGCACGGCCGGCCTACCATGAGGATTTCCGGCGCCATTATGAGAGCGGCATCGACTCTCTACGGAAACTCGAACGCGGGCAGAATTTCAAGGAACGCGGATTCGCCAGCTGGGAAGCCTTCGCGGACGGCGACTGGGAACGGGCTGTCGACCTCGTCGAGGAGAAGCGCGAGATCTACTCCCGGCAGTTCCGGAAGGCCGAACGGCTGGGCATCGAGGGACGCCGCCTGCGCGTGGTGGAGTTCCCGATCACCCCCTATGTGCAATGGGAATTCTTCGCCCTGCGGCTGCGGGTCGAACTCGGTGACAACATCAGGGTGATGGACGCCCGAGGAATCGCCGATGCCGAGCGGCGGCGGCCGGTCCCCGAGGTGGTGATCCTCGGCGACGTGGTGCTGTACGAGGTCGTCTACGACGAGGACGGAAACGCCGACGGCGCCCGTCGTTTCACCGACCCGGCCCTGATCGCGGAGACCTCGGCGGGTTTCGACGAACTGTACGAGCGGGGCGAGGAGTTCGGCCGCTTCTTCGACCGGGAGATCGCCCCCCTGGCCCCGCCGTCCCTCACCCGCTGATTCCGGGGCCGTGGAGCCACGGCGCTCATGGCGGCTCACGCCGGCCGCCGCATCCCGGGCGGCCGGCGCGCGCGGACGCCTACGACGGTGCCCCGGCAGCGCGGGAGAGCCCCATGTTGCGGGTCGCCTCACCCTGCCTCTTAATCGATTTCAGGGGATCCGAGCCGATTCGACCCTTGGGGCAGCCATGACGACGACCGCGCCACTGACCGCCCAGGACAGAATGCGGGCGGCGAAGCTCTGCACCGACGCCCACCGCTGTCTGGTCCTGTGGGATCTCAAGACCGAGCTGGCGCAGCAGGGCCCGTCCTACGCCGACGAGGTCGAGGCACTCAGCCGGGAGCTGAGGACGGCGTGTGGCCAGGTGGCGCGGGAGGAGGAGTTCATGCTCCGGATCCTGCGCCAGCTCGGCGAGGAGGGGCTGACCGCGGCCGTCTTCGACCCGCCGATGCGCGTCGACCAGGACGGCATCGCCCGCCTGCGGACGCTGATGCACGAGGAGGGCTCGCTGATGGCCGTCTTCGAGGACCGGGTGGGGCGCGTCCCCCACCTGACGGAACTGGACACCGCGGCGATCCGGGAGGCCCCGTTGCAGAGCGACGACGCGTGCGTGCTGGCCGTCGCGGCGGCCCTGCTCTCGGCCGCGGCCGGCCCCCTGGCACAGGCCGCCGCGGCCGCGGGCGTGGCCCAGACCTGCGCCTGACCCTCGAACCGGTACCGGTACCGATGCCGGCCACACCGCGGGCAGCAGGGCAGGTCGCACGGAACGGACGCATCGGCCACGAGGACAGCCACGACACCGGCGAGCACGGCGTTCCGGACACACCACATGGCTGACTCCGCTCGCCGATGATGCGGATTGCCGCCTCGGCGCCGCCTCCGGTCCGTTTCCAGCAGCTTCCGGCGTGCGGCGCTCCGAGGCGGTCACTTTCCGTCACCGGGGCCCGCCGGTGGGGTGCGGCTCCTGAACCGGCCGTGGCCGGCGGGCGGTGTGCCCACCGGTCACGGTCGCGGTGTCGTGGGAGCGGGGCGCGGTCCAGGCAGGGCCGGGCCGGTCCAGGCCGGGCCGGGCCGGGCCGGGCCAGACCGGGCCGGTCCGGGCCAGACCGGGCCGGTCCGGGCCAGACCGGGCCGGTCCAGTCCAGGCCGGTCCGGGCCAGACCGGGCCCGGCCACCCCGCCCGGTCAGAGGAAGGAGTTGATCTCGATCGTCTCCGTGCGGCCCGGGCCCACGCCGATGGCCGAGATCGGGGCGCCGGACATCTCCTCCAGCGCCTTCACGTAACGCTGCGCGTTCTTCGGCAGCTCCTCGAAGGTCTTGGCCTTGCTGATGTCCTCCGACCAGCCCGGCAGCTCCTCGTAGACGGGCTTGGCGTGGTGGAAGTCCGTCTGGTTGTACGGCAGTTCCTCGACGCGGCGGCCGTCGATCTCGTACGCGACGCAGACCGGGATCCGCTCCCAGCCGGTGAGGACGTCCAGCTTGGTGAGGAAGAAGTCGGTGAGTCCGTTGACGCGGGTGGCGTAGCGGGCGATGACCGCGTCGAACCAGCCGCAGCGGCGGTCGCGGCCGGTGGTGACACCCCGCTCGCCGCCGATGACGCGCAGCTTCTCGCCGTCCCCGTCGAACAGCTCGGTCGGGAACGGGCCGGCGCCCACGCGGGTCGTGTACGCCTTGAGGATGCCGATGACCCGGCTGATCTTCGTCGGGCCGACACCGGCGCCGGTGCACGCGCCGCCGGCGGTCGGGTTGGAGGAGGTGACGAACGGGTACGTGCCGTGGTCCACGTCGAGCAGGGTGCCCTGGCCGCCCTCGAAGAGGACGACCTTGCCCTCGTCGATGGCGTCGTTGAGCACCAGCGTGGTGTCCGCGACGAAACCGCGGAGCTGGTCCGCGTAGCCGAGCAGTTCCTCCAGCACCTCGTCGGTGGCGATGGCGCGGCGGTTGTAGAGCTTGACCAGGAGCTGGTTCTTGACGTCGAGCGCCGCCTCGACCTTCTGCCGGAGGATGGACTCGTCGAAGAGGTCCTGCACCCGGATGCCGACGCGGTTGATCTTGTCGGCGTAGGCCGGCCCGATGCCCCGGCCCGTCGTGCCGATCTTCCGCTTCCCGAGGAAACGTTCTGTCACCTTGTCGACGGTCGTGTGATACGACGTGATCAGGTGGGCGTTACCGCTGATCAGCAGCTTGGACGTGTCGACGCCGCGCTCCTGCAGCCCGCTCAGCTCGGAGAGCAGGACCGCCGGGTCCACGACGACGCCGTTGCCGATGACCGGGGTGCACCCCGGCGAGAGGATCCCGGAGGGGAGGAGGTGGAGCGCGTACTTCTGGTCACCGACGACGACGGTGTGGCCGGCGTTGTTGCCGCCCTGGTAGCGCACCACGTAATCCACCGAGCCACCGAGCAGGTCGGTGGCCTTTCCCTTGCCCTCGTCACCCCACTGAGCACCGAGCAGCACAAGTGCGGGCACAGGCGTACACCCCTTCCGGGCGGGGCATGTCCAACGTGCACGGCGGCGACCGCGCGGCGTTCTCGGCGCGCGCCGTCCGCAGAGCCGTCGAACCGGTGCCCCGGATAGACGAAGCCCCTGGCGCAACAGCGACAGGGGCTCTTGCACCGAGAGATTACCTGAGGAAGGACCGAGGTGTCGGCTCCAGCACCCGGCAAGCGACCCCTGCTCGTCGTCATCGACCCCCTCGCCCGCCGCCAGGACGCCGAGTCCGTGCGCATCGTGCGGGACGTGCTCTGCGCGGGGGCCTCCGCCAAGATCTGCCTGCCGGACGGCCCGGAGGACGTCGCCCGGCACCTCGCGCACCGGGGGCGGCGCCATCCGGTGGTGGTCGGGGACGATCTCGCGCTGCGGCGGATCGTGGCGCTGCTGCACCGGGAGCGGGAGCTGGCGGACGCGGCGCTCGGCTTCGTACCGGTCGGCACCTCGGCCCGCTCGACGCTGCTCGCGCGGGAGCTGGGTCTGCCCACACGCCCGGTGTCCGCGGCGCGGGTGGTGCTGGACGGCCGTGAGCGCCGGCTCGACCTGCTGGTGGACGACAGCGACGGGGTGGTGATCGGGGGACTGTCCATCCCCGGCACGGACCCCGGCCCCGGGCCCCACCGGCCCTGGTGGCAGCCGGTGCTGCGGACCTGGCGGGAGCTGGCGCGGGGGCAGCGGCGGGCGGACCGCTCCGCCGCCGGGCGGGACGGCGCCGGGGGCGGGGCGCACCAGCACCGGCTGCGCGTCGAGGTGGACGGCGAGGTCCTGGTCGACCTGGACCGGCCGGTGCGGGATGTCTCCGTCTCGGTGACGGTTCCGGGCAGCAGAGGAGCCGGGGGCGCCGGAGGAGCGGCGGCGGGCGCGGACGGCTCCCGGCCGGAGGATTTCGGGCCCGGAGCACCCGGCGGGCGCCGCCACGGGCCCCGGGACCAGGGGGCGGGCGGCCGCGGTTCCGGGGGCCACCGCGTCGACGAGGCCGAGGCCGGGGACGGGGACGGGCCCGGCGCGCGGGCCCGGGGCCGTGGCACGGACGGTTACGGCCGCGGCCCCCGGCCCGGTCGCTCCCCGGCGGACGGCCCCTCCCCCGGCCCCGGGAACGGCCGGGGCATCAGCGGCGCGCGGACGGCCGAGGGGCGCGGAGCGGGACCCGCCCGACCCGGGGCCGCCGGGCGCGCCCCGGGTCGGGCGGAGGAGGCCATGGACGGGTCCGCCGGCCGGTACGGCGACGGACCGGACGGCGGCGCCACCTGCCCCACGGACGGGCTCGCCCGGGTCGTCGTGCGGCCCGTCGGCGGCGGGTGGAACGCGGCACCGGTCACCGCGCACGCCCGGGCGATCACCGTCTCCGGCCCGGACTTCCACTACCGGGCCGACGCGGTGATGGGCGGCCCCGTCCGCACCCGCACCTGGACGGTGCGCCCCGGCGCCCTGCGGCTGACGCTGCCCGGCACGCCGCCGGGGGCACGCGGCTGAGCGGGCGGACCGGATCTCCCCGCGGGAGCCCGGTCAGCCCTCGGCCGGACCCTCCCGGCGGCCTCGGGTGACCCCGTCCGGGGCCCCGCCCGTGCGGGGGCCCGTACTCGTGTCCGGGGCCGCGCCAGCCTCCGGAGCCGTACGGGGCCGGGCCGCCGGGCCGGTGCCCGCGTCCGCCCGCGGCGTCGGTGCCGGTGCCGTCCCGGCCGCGGCTCCCGCGGGCTCCCCGGGGGCCGGGGCGCCCATGGCGGGCCCCGCCGGGCGCTCCGCGTTGCGGGCGTGCCAGCGCTCCATGATCTGGGAGATCTCCTTCCGGAGGAACTCCAGGAAGACCAGGGTCTCGTCCAGCCGCCGCGCCGCGGGGGTGCCGGGGCCGACCGCCTCGACGCCCGTGCGCAGGGTGGACTCCCAGCGCAGCAGTATCTCGTTGCGCCGGGTGAAAGAGATGTACCACTGGTCGTCGTTGAACCGGTAGCGCTCGCGGCGGGAGCCGGGCTCGCGCTCCCGGCTGACCAGGTTGACCTGGGTGAGATAGCGGATCGCCCCGGAGACCGCGGCGGGGCTCACCCGCAAGGTCTCCACCAGTTCGGCCGAGGTGAGCACGCCCTCCTCGGAGGCCATCACGGCCGCGAAGATCCGGGCCGGCATCCGGGGCAGGCCCGCGTCGGTCAGCTCCGCGGCGAAGCGCTCGACGAAGCGGGAGACGGCTTCGGGCGGCGCGCTCGGCCGCGGCCCGCCGGTCGGCTCGTCCGTCACGTCCCCTGCCACTCCCCTTGATCATCGGATGGTGCCTCGCGCGTGGGGCCAGGCCTTGATCGTGGAATCGCGGCCGAGCCTATACGGTTCCTTAACTTCACAAATTTCTGAAGTATACGTACGTTGAGAACATGACCACGGCAATCGATGTCACCGGCCTCCGCAAGTCGTTCGGCCGGACCCGCGCGCTCGACGGCCTCGACCTCACCGTCGGGACGGGGGAGGTGCACGGTTTCCTCGGGCCGAACGGCGCCGGGAAGTCCACCACGATCCGGGTGCTGCTGGGCCTGGTGCGCGCGGACGGCGGCAGCGCCCGGATGCTGGGCGGTGACCCCTGGAAGGACGCCGTCGCACTGCACCGCCGCCTCGCCTACGTCCCGGGGGACGTGGAGCTGTGGCCGAACCTCACCGGGGGCGAGGCCATCGACCTGCTCGCGCGGTTGCGCGGCGGCCTGGACCGCCGGCGCCGGGACGAACTCGTCGAACGCTTCGACCTCGACCCGACCAAGAAGGGCCGGGCCTACTCCAAGGGCAACCGGCAGAAGGTCGCCATCGTGGCCGCCCTCGCCTCGGACGCGGAACTCCTGCTGCTGGACGAGCCGACGGCCGGCCTCGACCCCCTCATGGAGGTGGTCTTCCAGGACGTCGTCACCCAGGCCAAGGAGGCGGGCCGCACGGTGCTGCTCTCCAGTCACATCCTCGCCCAGGTCGAGAAGTTGTGCGACCGCGTGAGCATCATCCGGCAGGGCCGGACCGTGCAGTCCGGGACGCTCGCCGGGATGCGCCACCTCACCCGCACCACCGTGGAGGCCCGGACCGCACGCCCCGTCACCGGGCTCGACGGGTTGCCCGGGGTGCACGGGCCTCGCGTGGACGGCGACCGGGTGCACTTCACCGTCGACGGGACGCATCTGGACGGCGCCCTCCGCGCCCTGGGCGCGTTCGGCATCCGCGCCCTGACCAGCCATCCGCCGACCCTGGAGGAGCTGATGCTCCGTCATTACGGCGACGAGCTCGCCGCGCACGGGCACCACGCGGCGGCGGACGACGACATGGGCGACGGTCCCACCGGCGGGGCGGGCGGTGGACCGGACGGTGGGCCGGACGGCGAGCCCGGTGGTGCGCCCGCCGGCGAGCCCGGTGGTGCGCCCCGGGAAGCCACCGCGGGCGGAGCCGCGCAGGGTCCCACGGGCGGAGCCACCCGATGAGCTCCACCACCGTCCCCGCGCCCGCCGCGCCGCCGGCGCCACGGCGGCCCGCCACCCGCGTGTCCGCCCTCGCCGGGGCGGGCGTCCTGATCCGTTTCGGCCTGCGCCGCGACCGGATCCGCCTCCCGGTGTGGCTGATCTCGCTGACGCTGGCGTCCGCCCTGACCCTCCGGTCGCTCGCCGATCTCTACGACACCGCCGAGGGGCGCGCGTCCGCCGCCCGGACCGCGGGCAGCCCCGCCGCCATCGCCACCTCCGGGCCGCGCCACTACCTGTCCGACTACACCGTCGGCTCGATGCTGAGCCACCAGATGCTCGGCTTCACGGCCCTCCTGGTCGGCCTGATGAGCGTGCTGATCGTCACCCGGCACACCCGCGCCGAGGAGGAGACCGGCCGCGCCGAGCTGCTCCGCTCCGCCGTCGTCGGCCGCCACGCGCAGCTCGCCGCCGCGCTGGCGGTGGCCGCCGCCGCCAACGTGGGGCTGGCGCTGCTGATCGCCGGCTCGCTGGCCGCCCAGGGCGCCGGCTCCGCCGGCCTCGCCGGCGCTCTCGTCTACGGCTTCGCGCACGCCGGGGTGGGCATCGCCTTCGCCGCCGTCGCGGCCGTCACCGTCCAGACCACCGCGCACGCCCGGGGCGCCTCCGGCATGGCCCTGGCCGTGATCGGACTCGCGTACGCCCTGCGCGCCACCGGCGACGTCGGCGACGGGACGCTCTCCTGGCTCTCCCCGATCGGCTGGGCCCAGCGGACCTACGCCTTCGTCGACAACCGGTGGTGGCCGATCCTGCTGTCGCTCGCCTTCGCCGCGGCCGTCTCGGCGGTGGCCTTCCCGCTGAGTACCCGGCGGGATGTCGGAGCGGGGCTGCGCCCGGCCCGCCAGGGGCGCCGGTCGGCCTCGTGGGCGCTCACCCGCCCCGCCGGCTTCGCCCTCCGGCTGCACCGGGGCATGCTGCTGGGGTTCGGCGCCGGGCTCCTCGTGCTGGGCGTGATGTACGGGTCGCTCCTCGGCGACGTCGAGGACCTGCTGGGGAGTCTGGAGGAGTACCGGCGCACCCTGGAGGCGCTGGGCGGGACCACCGTCACCGAGGCCTTCGCCTCGATGGTGATGCTGGTGCTCGCGATCGTGGCCGCGGTCCAGGTGGCGATGGCCGCCCTGCGGCCCCGCGCCGAGGAGAGCGCCGGGCGCGCCGAAGCGCTGCTCGCCACCGGGCTCTCCCGGGACCGCTGGGTACTCGCTCATGTGACCGTCGGCGCGGCCGGTGGGACGCTGCTGCTGCTCGTGGCCGGACTCGGGTTCGGCGCCGCGGGGGCCGTGGCGACCGGGGACGGCTCGCTGGTGTGGAAACTGGCCGGGGCCGCGCTCGCCTACGCGCCGGCGCTGTGGTTCACCCTCGGCTGCGCGGTGGCCCTGTTCGGCCGGCTGCCACGGCAGACCGGGCTGGTGTGGCTGGTGCCCGTGTACTCCTTCGCCGTCGGTTACCTCGGCCAGCTGCTGCGGTTCCCGCACTGGCTGAACAACCTCTCCCCGTTCGGGCACGTGCCCCGGCTGCCGGCGGCCGAACTGGAGTGGACCCCGCTGCTCGTCCTGACGGCGCTGGCGGCGGGTCTGGTGTGGTTCGGGCTGGCCGGATTCCGCCGGCGGGACCTGGAGACCTCGTGACGGGATGAGCGGGGGCGGCCGGCCGGCCGGCGCGTCGGGCGCCTCGTCGCCCGGCCGCCGTCGCGCCGGCCGCCGTTCGCCGTTCGCCGTCCACAGCCTGTGGACATTCCGGGCCGGGCCGCCCGGTCACCGGCCCGGGTCAGCCGCGGCCGCCCGGGGTGATCAGCCCGATCTCGTAGGCGAACACGGCCGCCTGGGTGCGGTCGCGCAGCCCCAGCTTCACCAGGATCCGGCTGACGTGGGTCTTCACCGTCGCCTCCGACACCGTCAGCCCCGCCGCGATCTCACCGTTGGAGAGTCCCTGGGCGATCAGGGCCAGGACCTCCGTCTCGCGCTCGGTGAGATCCCGGATGCGGTCCATGCGCGGGGCGCGGGGGGCGCCGAGCCGGGTGAACTCCGCGAGCAGCCGCCGGGTGACCGTCGGCGCGAGCAGCGCCTCACCCGCGGCCACGACCCGCACCGCGTCCGCCAGTTGGCGCGCCGAGGCGTCCTTGAGCAGAAAGCCGCTGGCCCCGGCGCGGAGCGCCTCGTAGACATACTCGTCGAGGTCGAAGGTGGTGAGGATCAGCACCCGAGGACGGCCGCCCTCCTCCCGCGCGGCGGTGATCCGGCGGGTGGCCTCCAGCCCGTTGGTGCCGGGCATCCGGATGTCCATCAGGACGACGTCGGGGCGGAGTTCGGCCGCGCGCGCCGCGGCCTGCGCGCCGTCCAGCGCCTCGCCGACGACCTCGATGCCGGGCTGGGCCCCGAGGAGGACGGAGAAGCCCTCGCGGACCATCGCCTGGTCGTCGGCGATCAGGACCCGGATGGGGCCGTCCGGTTCCTCCGGAGCGCCGGGGGCGGGAGCGGGGATGGGGGCCGGGGTGGGGCCCGGGGCGCTCACGGGCGGTCCCCCGCCGGGCGGGACGGACCGGCCGCCCGGGGGTTCGCGTCCGTCGCGGGGGCCGCATCCGCCGCGCGGGCGGCGTCCGTCGCGGGGGCCGCATCCGCCGCGCGGGCCGCGTCCGTTGGGGGAGCCGCGTCCCTCGCCCCCGTCGCGTCCGCCGCGTTCCCCGGGTCGGCCGCGCCTGGCTTCTCCGCCTTCTCCGCCTTCTCCGCCCTGCTCCTGGCGTCCACCGCCTCCGTCACCTCCCTCGCCCTTACCGAGTCCGCCGCACCCGCCGCGTCCGTCACGTCCGTCACCTCCGCCGTGGCCGACCCGCCCGTCCGGGGCGGGCCGGGGGAGGGACGGCCGGGGCCGGCGTGCCCACCGTCTTTCGCCAGATCGACCGGCGCCCCCGGTGACGAGCCCACCGGCGACTCGGGCACCCCGGCCCGCCGGGCGCTCCCCCCACCGTCCACGGATGCCCCGGTCGTCGCGCTCCGCCACCCCGCCCCGCGAGGCGGCGCGTCGGCCGGTTCCGCGCGCCGCCCGCCGCGGGTGGGCGCCTCGTACCGTTCCCCGCCCGGCGCCGCTCCCGCCTCGGCCTCCGCTTCCTCCTCGGTGACCGGGGCCGCGGGCAGGAACGCCGTCACCTCGTACCCGCCGTCCTCGGTCGGCCCGGCGGTCAGCTCTCCGCCGAGCATCACGGCGCGCTCCCGCATCCCCGTCACCCCGTGGCCCACCCCGGGCGAGGGCGGCGCGGGCGACCCCGGCTCGGTGTTGACGACGCGCAGGCCCAGCCCGGTGAGGACGTACGCCAGTTCCACCCGCACCCGGGACCCCGGCGCGTGGCGCAGCGCGTTGCTCAGCGCCTCCTGCACGATGCGGTACGCGGACAGCTCGACCCCCTGCGGCAGGGGCCGCTGCGAGCCCATCCGCAGGATCTCCACCTCCAGGCCCACCTCCCGCACGCCCTGGATGAGTTCGTCCAGCCGGGAGAGGTCCGGCTGCGGCGCGTCCGGTACGCCGAGGGAGTCCGCGCCCTCGTACCGCAGGACGCCCAGCACCCGGCGCAGTTCGGAGAGCGCCTCCACCGCGCTCTGCCGGATGGTGCCGAAGCTGCGGGTCAGTTCCTCCGGGGGATTCGCCACCCGGTACGGCGCCGCCTCCGCCTGAATGGCGATCACCGACATGTGGTGCGCCACCACGTCGTGCAACTCGCGGGCGATCCGGGCGCGCTCCTCCAGCACGGTGTGGCGGCCGCGGACGTCGGCGACCAGTGTCTCCTGCTCCTCGACCCGGCCGCGCGCCAGCGACCAGCCGCGCAGCGCCATCACCGTGCCCAGCGCACAGGCGGTGAAGAACGCGAACGGCAGGACGACGTAGCCGTCCCGCCCCAGACCCAGCAGGGTGATCAGCGTCAGCGCCGCCATCGCCGTCACCCACATCTCGACGGCCACCCGGGGCCGGGAACGCAGCGCCACGAGGATCATGACCACGGGAAGCGCCAGGAAGCCCGGCCCGATCCAGTCCCGGGCCATGAACAGGAAGCAGGTCACCCCCAGCGACACCCACCAGGCGCCCAGCGGCCGGGACAGCGCGAGGAGCAGCGGCGCCACCTGGACCGCGGCCACCAGCAGCGGAAAACCCGACAGGTAGGACGCCGAGGAGTCCGCCACCAGCAGGAAGAAGGCGTACACGGACACGGTCGCGTGCGGCAGCCATCGTGCGCCGCGCCATGCCGTCCCCAGCCACCCGCGCCGCCGGGACGTGCCCCCGGGCGGCAGGGGACGATACGCCCACACGTCGGTGAGCAGGCCCTCCTTGTAGGAGTGCCAGAGCTCCTGGAAGAAACGGGATTCGGGCCAGGCGGAGGGCGCCGGCGTCTGGACCGGCCGCGTCGAATCGTTCACCCGGAGCACGCTACGCATCCGGCGCCTGGACGTCGTCACCGTCCATGAGGACTTTCCGCACTACGACTTGAGGCTGACGCGGGCGGTCCACGGGGCCCGCCGGGACGGCGGCGCGACGGGGGCGGGACGGCGGGCGCGGGGGCGGTGGGGCGGTGGGCCGCCGGGCGCGGAGGGGCCGCGCACGGGACGGCGGGCGGCGGGCGCCGCATCCTCACGCGCCCGGGGGTGGCGGGCGGCGGGCGCCGCATCCTCACGCGCCCGGGAGCGGCGGGCGGTGCGCGCCGCGTCCGCACGCGCCCGCCGCCCGCGCGCTCAGCCGCGTACGCCGCCGGGCCGCCCGGCAGACGCTCCGGGCGGCCCGCCGAACACCACGTCCAGCAGCTCGCGGAAGGCGGCGGTCCCCGGCGTGAGCGCCGCGTAGTGCCCGCCGCCGGGCCGCTCCCGCAGCTCCACCCGCGCCCCGGCCCGCCGCATCGCCGCCGTGTAGCGCCGCGACAGCCCGACGGGCACATCGGGATCGGCCGCGCCGTGGAGCACGCTCACCGGCACGGCCGGGGGCGGCAGCGAGGACGGGTCGGCGAGCGGCAGCAGTTCGCGCACCCGGCCCTCCGGGGCACCGGGTCCGCCCAGCAGCTCCGTCACGGCGCCCCCGCTGAGCCCCAGTTCGGCGGCGCGCCCGAGGTCGGCCACGGGCGCGACGGCCACCACCCGGTCCGGGCCGGGCCGCCCGGCCGGACCGGACGCCGGGCCCGGAACCGGCGGCCGGTCCGGTGGGGACGCCTGGTCCGCGTCGGGCGCCCGGCCCGCCACGGCCCACAGCGCCAGGTGCCCGCCCGCGGAGTGCCCGAGCAGCACGTGCTCGCCGCCCGTGGTCCCGGCGCCCTCGTCGTCCCAGGCCACGGCGGCCACCCGGGCCGCGTCCGCGAAGGTGGCGGGCCAGCCGCCACCCCCGCCGACCCGCCGGTACTCGGCCAGTGCCACGGCCGCGCCGTGCCGGGCCAGCGCGGCGGCGAACGGCGACAGATGCGTCCGGTCGTACGCCTCGCGCCAGAAACCGCCGTGCAGGACGGTCACCCGCACCTCGGGGGCGCCCTCCGGCAGGTGGTAGTCGATCACCTGCGCGGGATGCGGGCCGTAGCGGACGGTGCGCCGCGCCGGGCACGGCGCGAGCGCCAGCAGCGCGGCCTCCTCCGCCTCGGCGGCGGCGGGCCGCGCGTCTTCCGGCGGCCCGGACGCGCCGTCACCTTCCGCACGACCGGTCCGGAGCCGGGCGGCCGGGCCGGGTGGGGCAGGTGGGGCAGGTGGGGTGGCCGGGCCGGGGGGACCAGATGAGGCACGTGGATCGACCGGGGCGCCGTTCCCGCCACCGGCCGGGACGGCCCCGGCGGGCGCCGGGTGCCCGCCGGGGCCGTCGGCCGTGGTCACACCGCGCTCCCCGGCCCCTCGGAGGAGCCCGGCGAAGAACCCGCCGGTGACCCCGGCGCGGTACCGCCCGGTCCCGCGGCCAGGACCTCCGCCAGGACCCGCGCCGCCCGCTCGGCGTCCGCGAAGCCCACGTAGAGGGGCGTGAAGCCGAAGCGCAGCACATCGGGGCGGCGGAAGTCACCGACGACCCCGCGGGCGATCAGCTCCCGCATCACCTCGTCCGCGTCCTCGCAGCGCAGCGCGACCTGGCTGCCGCGCTCCGCGTGCGCGGTGGGCGTCACGCTCTCCACGCGCCCCTCGGGCACATAGGCGGCCACGCACTCCAGGAAGAAGTCCGTGAGCGCCAGGCTCTTGGCCCGGACCTCCGTCACCGGGACGCCGTCCCACACCTCCAGCGCCGCCTCCAGCGCCAGCATCGACAGGATGTCGGGCGTGCCGACCCGGCCGCGGACGGCCCCGTCGGACGGGGCGTAGGAGGGGGTCATGCCGAACGGGTCGGCGTGCGAGTTCCAGCCGGGCAGCGGTGAGTCGAACCGCGGCTGGTGCTCCCGGCGCACATAGAGGAAGGCCGGGGAACCGGGCCCGCCGTTGAGGTACTTGTAGGTGCAGCCGACCGCCAGGTCCACCCCGTGCTCGTCGAGCCCGACGGGCAGGGCGCCCGCGCTGTGGCAGAGGTCCCACACCACCAGGGCCCCCGCCGCGTGGGCGGCGGCCGTGGTGCCGGGCAGGTCGTGCAGCCGCCCGGTGCGGTAGTCGACGTGGTTGACGAGCGCCACCGCCGTGCGCGGGCCGCAGGCCGCGCCGATCTCGGCGGCCGGTACGGCCCGGATACGGCACCCCGTCAGCCGCGCGGCGGACTCGGCGATGTAGCCGTCGGTGGGGAAGGTCTCCGCGTCGACCAGCACCTCGTCCCGGACCGGCGGAGCCGTGTCCGCGCCGGCCGTTCCCCCGTCCGCCGTTCCTCCGCCGGCCGGGGCTTCGGCAGCCGGACCCGCCGGTCCCGCCGGGTCCCCCGGAACCGCCGCGTGCGCCGCGTGCGCCGGGTGCGCCGGGTCGGCGAGGGCACCGGAACGGGCCAGCGGCCCGTCGGCGGCGGGCTCGCGCGGAGGCACGGCCGGGGCGCCGGGGCCCGTGCCCGGGCCGCCGAGCACACCGGGGTCGCCCTGCCGCGCGATGCGCACCGCCGCCACCAGTGCCTTGAAGAGATTGACGCTGGTGGAGTCGGAGACCACGATCTGGCCGGGTGCCGCGCCGACGAGCGGGGCGATCCGGTCGCCGATCCGCTGCGGCGCCTCCCACCAGCCGGCCTCCGTCCAGGAGCGGATCCGCAGCCGCCCCCACTCGTGCTCGACCACCTCGGCGAGCCGGGCCGGTACGCCGGTGGGGAGCGCCCCGAGGGAGTTGCCGTCCAGGTAGACGGCGGCGTCCGTCGCGGAGGGCGGATCCAGGCGGAAGCGCGCGCGGTGACCGGCGAGCGGGTCCGCCGCGTCCAGCCGCGCGGCCCGCTCCGCGAGGGACGGGCCCGGGTGCTCCCCGGCCGGAGACGGCACGGGAGCGGCCGGTGACCCGGCCGGTACGGGCGGCCCAGCCGGTACGGCTCCGGGCGGGTTCGGGGAAGTGCGCGCCTCGCGCGCCGCGTGCTCAGACATGACTACGGGCTGTCCACAACTCGGGGAAGACATTCCGGCGGGCCCGTTTCTCCAGCCAGGAGACGCCCGCGGAGCCACCCGTTCCGGTCTTGGCGCCCATCGCCCGCCGGGTGGCCACGAGGTGGTCGTTCCTCCAGCGCCAGACCAGCTCGGCCACCTCCGTCAGCCCCTCGCCGAGCCGCACCAGCTCGTCCTCCTGGGGGCCGGTGTAGACCCGCGCCCAGACCTCCTCCACGCCCGGGTGCGCCTCGTACCGCAGGGTGAGATCGCGCTCCAGCACCTCGGCGGGCACGGCGTGCCCGCGCCGGCCGAGCAGCCGCAGCACCTCGTCGTAGAGGCTGGGCTCGGCCAGCGCCTTCGCCAGCTCGTCGTGGACGCGGGGCGCGCCGCGGTGCGGTACGAGCATCGACGCGGACTTCTCGCCGAGCAGGAACTCCAGCCGCCGGTACATCGCGGACTGGAAACCCGAGCCCTCGCCGAGCGCGCCGCGGTAGGCGTTGAACTGGGCGGGTGTGAGATGCGCCAGCGGCTCCCAGGAGGCGTTGAGCGCGCGCAGCTCGTACTCGGAACGCCGCAGCGCCGCGAGGGCGGTGGGGATGTCGTCCCGGCGGAGCGCGCCGGCGGCGGTCTCCCACTCGTGGACGATCACGGTGAACCACAACTCCATCACCTGCGTGGTGACCAGGAACACCATCTCACCCGGGTCGTCGGAGAGCAGGTGCTGGAGGTGGGTGAGGACATCGGCCTTGACGTAGTCCTCGTAGGGGGTGGTGCCCTGGAAGTCCAGGTTCGGGGTCTCCGAACCGTCCTCGGGCAGCTCCCGCCCGGCGGACGCCGCGGGGTCGGTGGCCGGTTCGGCCGGTGTGGCCGGCAGGGGCGGTACGGATGGCATGGCCGGTTTCGGTGCCGTGGACATCGCTGTCTCCTCGGTGCGTGCTCCCGGGTAGCGGTCCGCCCCTTCCTCCCTCTCGGCGTCGGAGCCCCGGTCCCCTCCGGGCCTGCCCACGCGGTCGGCGTGGCCGGGCCCAGGCGCATCATCCGTCGCCGCGGGCCGGAACGGCAAGGGCCGGCCGTGTGAGCACGGCCGGCCCTCGCGGAACGGTGGATACGGGTACGGGTCGCGCCCCGGCGCACGGCCCGGGTCACGCTCCGGGCTCCGGCTCCGGGCCGCTCACCGGCGGACGGGTACGGATACCGGCCGGGGCGTCCGCCACCGGCCGGCGGGGCGTGACCGGCCGGCAGCCCGCCGGAGGCGCCGTCAGCCCAGGATGTCCGCGGCGGTCGGCGAGGACTCCCGCAGGAAGGCGGCGCACCGCTCGTACTCCTCCTGCTCACCGATGGCCTGCGCGGCCCGCGCCAGGGCGTGGAGGGACCGCAGGAAGCCGCGGTTCGGCTCGTGCTCGAACGGCACCGGGCCGTGCCCCTTCCAGCCGCTGCGGCGCAGGGCGTCCAGTCCGCGGTGGTAACCGGTGCGGGCATAGGCGTAGGAGGCGACGACATCGCCGTTCTCGAACGCCGCGTCGGCGAGTTGCGCCCAGGCCAGGGAGGAGGCGGGGTACTCCGCCGCGACCTCGGACGGCGCGGCTCCGGACGCGAGCCGCTCCCGGGGCTCGGGGTCGTCGGGCAGTCGGGTCGGGGGCGGCCCCCCGAGCAGGTTCTCGTATGTGGACATGGGCTCCAGTCTGCCTGGCCGGGGCGCGGAAGGGGCGGGCGCGGGGGCGCACGCCCCGTGGTGCGGGACCCAGGAGGCGCCGAAGACCGGGATCCCCGGCGGGAGGAGGCGGGGAGCGGCCGGTGAGGCCCCCGGCACTCCGCCACCCGGCGGGGACGGGACGGGCACGCGGCCCACCGGCGCACGGAGGTCCGGAACACGCCGGGGCCGGAGCACGGCGGACAGCCGGAAGCCCGGGGCCCCGACCTCGCACGGTCGGAACCCCGGGCTTCCGGCGGACTGCGGACGGCCGCCGACGGCGGCCCGCCGGCGGGCGCTACGGGACGGCCGGCGGCCCGGGTCCCGGGCCCTACCGCACCGGCCTCACTTCAGCCGGGTCCCGGTGGACCGCAGGTGGGCGCAGGCCGAGGTGATGCGCTCGGCCATGCCCTGCTCGGCCTTCTTGCCCCAGCTCCGCGGGTCGTAGGTCTTCTTGTCGCCGACCTCGCCGTCGACCTTCAGCACCCCGTCGTAGTTGCGGAACATGTGGTCCGCCACCGGGCGCGTGAAGGCGTACTGGGTGTCGGTGTCGAGGTTCATCTTGACCACGCCGTTCTCCAGGGCGGTCAGGATCTCCTCCTCGGTGGAGCCGGAGCCACCGTGGAAGACGAAGTAGAAGGGGTCCGTCTTGCCGGCCTTGGCGCCCACGCCGTCCTGCAGGTCGCGCAGCAGCTCGGGGCGGAGACGGACGTTGCCCGGCTTGTAGACGCCGTGGACGTTGCCGAAGGAGGCGGCCAGCAGGTACCGGCCGTTCTCCCCGAGGCCGAGGGCGTCCGCGGTGCGCTCGGCGTCCGAGACGGTGGTGTAGAGGTCGTCGTTGATCTCGTGGGAGACGCCGTCCTCCTCACCGCCGGTGGGGGTGATCTCCACCTCAAGGACGATCTTGGCCTTGACCGCCTCGGCGAGCAGCTCGCGCGCGATGGTGAGGTTGTCGTCGAGGATCTCCGCCGAACCGTCCCACATGTGCGACTGGAACAGCGGGTCACGACCGGCGGCGACCCGCTCCTGCGAGAGCGCCAGCAGCGGCCGGACATAGCCGTCGAGCTTGTCCTTGGGGCAGTGGTCGGTGTGGAGGGCGATGTTCACCGGGTACTTCTCGGCGACGATGTGCGCGAACTCGGCCAGCGCCACGGCGCCGGTCACCATGTCCTTGCTGTACTGGCCACCCAGGAACTCGGCGCCGCCGGTGGAGATCTGGACGATGCCGTCGCTCTCCGCCTCGGCGAACCCGCGGAGCGCCGCGTGGAGGGTCTGGGACGAGGTCACGTTGATGGCCGGGTAGGCGAACTTGCCTGCCTTCGCCCGGTCGAGCATCTCCTGGTAGACCTCGGGGGTTGCGATCGGCATCTGTCGGCTCCTCGTGAATGTGCCGGTGATTCGATTAGGCCCTGACCTAGGGGGACGTCGTCGTCCGGGCCATCCTCCCAGATCCGGCGATCCCCTCCACACCACCCAGGAGGACGAATCCGGCGAGGCGGATGGCGAAGCGGACGGTTTCACGTGAAACCCCGCCCATCCGGTGAACTCCCGCCCGGCGAACGGATTTTCCTGCCGCCACCGGCCTTCGGTGGAGGTGGATGAACCAGGGCGAGGCGGGCGAAAATCCCACCGGGACGGAGCAGTGTTCCGCGTACCCCGGGCGGACGCGCGCCCCGGCGCCGGACGCGGGACGCGGCCCGGCGACGGCGGAACGGCACGGACACGGGACACGGCCCGGCGATGACGGAAAGCAGGCCACGGACCGGACGGAACACCCCGGGCCGCCGGAACCCCACCCGCGGCCCGCCCGCGCGGCTTCCCTCAGATCCCGAGTTCCGCCAGCTCGTACACATGGAGATACGGCAGACCGGCCGCCTCGATCGCCGGCGCGGCGCCCCGCTCCACGATCACGGCCACGGCCACCACCTCGGCCCCCGCCTCCCGCGCCGCCTCCACCGCGGTGAGCGGGGAGCCGCCGGTGGTGGAGGTGTCCTCGACGATCAGCACCCGCCGGCCGGAGATGTCCGGCCCCTCGACCCGCCGCTGCAACCCGTGCGCCTTCTGCGCCTTCCGTACGACGAAGGCGTCGAGCCTGCGCCCGCGCGCGGCGGCCGCGTGCAGCATCGCGGTGGCCACCGGGTCCGCGCCCAGGGTCAGCCCGCCGACCGCGTCGTACTCCAGCCCGGCGGTGAGGTCGAGCATGACCTGCCCGGCGAGCGGGGCGGCCGCGCCGTCGAGGGTGATCCGGCGGAGGTCGACGTAGGAGTCGGCCTCCAGGCCCGAGGAGAGGGTCACCTTGCCGTGCACCACGGCCTTGTCCTTGATCTGCCGCAGCAGGGCTTCACGCACGTCGCTCATGGCGCCGAGCCTATCCGGGGGCCGCGCCCCGGTGCCCCGGCGGAGACCCGGGCCGGGACCAGCACCGGCACACCGACCGGGCACACACCGGACACGCACCGCACGCCGCCCCGGCGGAGCCGCCCGGCCGCCGGAAGACCCGGGCGCGGGGGCGCCCCCGGCGCGCGTCCCCGCGGTCCTCAGAGCCGTCGCCAGCGCCAGGTGGTGGCGACCTCCAGCGGGTCGATCGGAGTCACCAGCCGCGGGGCCGAGTTGAGCCCGTTGGGCGGGCCCGACTGCGGCTCCACACAGACCGCCTCGTCCTGCTCGTCGTAGACCACGACCCACTCGGCGCGACTGGTGACCCGCAGCTCCAGCCATCCGGGCCAGGTCAGCCGCACGTCGACGCCGTCCGGCATCCCGAAGCAGTCGTCCCACGGGCCGGGCAGCGGGTCGATCCGGCGGCCGGTGGGGAGGTGGTCCGCACCGCGCTCCTCCTGCCAGGCGGGGTCGAAGGAGATCCGCACCCCGTCACCGTCCCCACCCTCGCCGTCCGCCGCCCCGGCCCCTCCGGCCGGGCGGCCCTGCGGACGGCGCAGGAACCACGGGTGCCAGCCGGCCTGCGCGGGAAAGGAGTTGCCGTAGGTCTCGACGCCCATCTTCAGCGTCAGCCCGTCCTCGGCGAGCTCCACGAGCTGGGTGACCCGGCCGGTGTACGGCCAGGGATCGCCGAGGTCGTAGGTGAAGACGGCGGCCGTCTCGTCCGCGCGGACGGTGCGCCAGCGCTGGTCACGCCCCGTGCCGTGGATCGCGTGCGGCGGGGAGTTGAGCGGCAGCCGGCGCAGGGCGTCGCCGTCGCGGAAGACGCCGTCCGCCGTGCGGCCGCACCAGGGCACCATGGGGAAGGAGCCGTACCGGTCGCCCTGCCGCAGCAGTTCGGTGCCGTCCACGCGCAGCGAGCTGATGCGGCAGCCCAGTTCGGGCCGGACGGTCAGCTCGGCGCCGCCGGCCGTCAGCCGGACACCGGTCCCGGCGGCCGACGCGGCCTCTTCGGTTGTCTCGTGAGTGCTCACGCCCGAACCCTATGCGAGCCGGGGCCCCACGCGCGGCCCCGCCGCCCGCGCCCCGTCCGCTCCGTCGCCCCTACCGCCGGGCCCGGGGGGCGGTACCGGAACACGGAGTGAGACGGAGCTGCTGCGAAAGGTCTCCGCCGCCCCATCGCGGTGACGGGCACGGACGGGGCGGTCCGCACGCTGGGCGCGGTCGGCGCCTCGTTCCTGCTGATGAGCGGGGAGGAGGCGGTTCCCCACCTCCACGTCGGAGCCGGAACGCGCGCATCGCAGGCCCGGGCCCGGGGGGTCAGGTCGCCGGTGACGCTTCCGGGCCCCGGCCTCCGGCTGCCACCGCCGGTCTCCGTCTGCCGCCACCCCGGCCCGGTCTCGCCGGGCGCCCGGGTCGGAGCACCCGTCGGAACGCCGGGGTCGGAAAGCCCAGGCCGGGGCGCCCGGGTCACGCCCCGCGGAAGGTTGTGTCCTCGGAGGCGGAACGCCCGGGTCGAAACGTCCGGGTCACCGTGGCGGCGCGGCACCTGCTCGATGACGACGCGCGGGACCGACGGCGCCCACGGCCGGCACGGCCGGGCACCCGCATCACCGGCACCCTCCCGGCCCGGCCCGCTGCCGGGCAAACGGTGACACCCCGCCAATGGCGCCGCTCTGTGGACACGGCCCGCCACCAGCCGTCGGCCCGGGAAGGCCGGGGGCCTGCGCGGCAACGTGCCGGATGCCCGGCCCGCCGGGTCACCGGCGGCGGCGCAGCACCTGCTTGATGATGACGGCCGAGGCCACGAGGGCCGCCGCCACCGGAGCCGCCCACCGCAGCGTGTCCCCGGCCGAGGCCGGCTGGGGCGCCGGGACGGGCGCGTAACGGCCGCGGGGCGGCGCGTGGTCGACCTCCTCCGCGCTCCGTCCGATCATCGTGCGCCGGGCGTGCGCCGCCTCGGCGGGCGGTTCGGCCTGCCGCCGGGCGAGTTCCTCGGCGAGCGGGTCGACCGGGCCCGGGGGCGGTACGTCCGCGCCGGGCACCCCGCTCCCCACCGGTTCCACGGGCTCGCCGCCCTCACCGGAGCCGGGTCCCGCCACCGGCGGACCGGACGTTCCGCCGCCGGGCCCGGCACCACCGTCTGCCGCGCCGGCGGCATCCGCGGCGCCGGTGCCCCCCGGTCGCGGCTCCTCGCCGCGGCCGCCGCGGGCCCGGGTGCCGTCCGGCTCCTCTCCGGGCGGGCCGGCGTCCGTGTCCCGGCCCGGCTCGGGCGCCGGGATGCCCGGGATGACCGGCTCGTTGTCGTCGTCCCGGCCGAAGCCGGCGCCCTCGCGGCCGGCCACCGGGCCGGTCCCGCCGTCGTCCCGGCCCCCGGCGGACGGCCCGGTGCCCTGCGGGCCACGGGCGCCCCTCCCGCCGCGCCGTTCCGCGGCCCGCGCCCCGGCGGCTCCGTCATCCCCGCTCGCTTTGCTGTCCCCCGCCCCGCTCGCTCCGTTGCGCCCCGCCCCGGCCGCCCTGCTGTCCCCCGCCCCGGCCACGCCACTGTTCCCCGCCCCGGCCACCCGATTGTTCCCCGCCCCGGCCACCCCGCTGTTCCCCGCCCCGGCCACCCCGTTCTCTCCGGAGGACGCCGGCGCCGACGGGGGCGCCGGGCGGACCGGGGTCTCCTCCAGGTCGGCGGAGAGGGCCGCGGCGAACCGGTCGAGCAGCCGCCGTCCGGCCGCCTCGGCCGCCGTGGGGTCCGCCTCGGCCAGCCGTCCCCGGCTCTTCACCGTGGACTCGCAGACCAGCGAGGTGCCGCCGTCGGCGGCGTTCAGCCGGACGCCGAGCGCGAGTTCGACGGTGCCGTCCCCGCGCGCCTCGACGCCGTCGGCCTCCACCTCCAGCTCACCGCCCCGGCGCCCCTTGATCCGCAGGGTGCCGTGGTAGGTGATGGTGGCGGAGCCGACCCGGATCCGCATCCGGCCGGCCAGCACACTGGGTTCCGCCCCGGCATGCCACTGGAAGCCGGGCACGCAGCGGGAGACCCGCTCCGGGTCCGTCAGCGCCTGTCGCACGGTCCCGGCCGGAAACGGAACGAACACCTCATGCTCCATGGAAGCCGAGCCTACCCACGGCGGGGCCGCCTCCACCCCGTCCGCGCGGCCCGGTCCGCCCGTACCCGCACCCGGAGGGGTGAATCGTTCCGGCGCGCGCACCCCGCGGCGGGCCTCAATACCGGGGGTGGACCAGCGTCGACGGCGGCAGCCCACGGATCCGCGTGGCCTCGGCGGCGCGCGCCCCGGACCGCAGTTCCGCCGCCGCCGGCCCGGCCCCCGCGGGGCCGCCCACGGCGGGCCGGGGCGGCCCGGGCCCCCGGGCGGCGAGGACGAACCCGTGGTTCCGCCCGGCACCGGCGCCCGGCCGGTCCGTACCGCCCGCCCGGGCGCCGGTGCCGGGCTCCGGCCGGTCGCCGCCCAGCGCGTACGGCGCGGTGCGGAACCCGGCCGCGCGGAGGGTCGCCTCCACCGTCCAGTAACTCCGCGGGTCCGTGCCCGGGGAGGCGGCGTGCACCGCCAGCCGCCCGCCCGGGGCCAGCACGCGCCGCGCGAGGCCGTAGAACTCCTGTGAGTACAGCTTGGTGCTGGAGGTGAGACCGGGATCGGGGAGGTCGGAGACGATCAGGTCGTAGCGGTCGCCCCGGTTCGCGCCCTCCCGCAGCCGGGCGAAGGCGTCGCCGCCGGTGACCCGCACCCGCGGATCGTTCAGCGCGCCCGCGTTGAGCCGGGTGAGGCCCGGGTCCTCGCGGCCCAGCCGCAGCAGTCCGGGTTCGGCGGCGAGGACGGTCACGGACCGCACCCCCGGATGGCGCAGCACCTCGCGGGCGGCGAGCCCGTCGCCCCCGCCGAGCAGCAGCACGCGCGCCGGGGTACGGGACGGCGCCGGGTGGACGAGGGCCGCGTGGTAGCGGTACGCGCCGTCTCCGCCGTATCTCAGCCGGCCGTCGACGTAGAGGGCGGGCGGACCGCCGTCCCCGGGCCGGCCCGTACCGCCCGTGAGGACGACCTCCTGGTGGTCCGTCACCACCGCGACCCGTACGTCCTCCCCGTAGACGGCCCGTCGCGCGGCCTCCTCGAAGGCCGGGACGAAGAGCGTTCCGGCGGCGAGCACCCCGAGGGCCACGCCGTGCGCCGCGACCAGCGCCCACCGGGCGCGCCGGGTCAGGTCGCGGCCGAAGAGCCAGAGCACCAGGGCCCCGCCCGCGGCGGCGTTCACCGCGCCGGTCAGCAGCGCGCCGCTCACCTGCCCGAGCAGCGGCAGCAGCAGGAACGGGAAGGCGAGTCCGCCGACCAGCGCGCCGATGTAGTCCGCCGCGAACAGGTCGGCGACCGCGCCGCCCGCGTCCTGCCGCCTGACCCGCTGGATGAGGGTCATCAGCAGCGGCACCTCGGCGCCGATGAGCACGCCGATGACCGTGGCGAAGACGACGAGCGGCGCACGGGAGTCGCCCAGCCAGGCGAAGCAGGCGTAGAGCGCGGCGGCCGAGCAGCCGCCCACGAGCGCCAGCGCCGCCTCCAGCAGTCCGAAGGCCATCGCGGCCCGCCGCCGCAACCGCTTGGCCAGCAGCGATCCGGCTCCCATCGCGGAGACCATCACGGAGAGCACCACGGACGCCTGGGTGACGGACTCCCCGAACAGGAACGAGGCCAGGGCCACCAGTTCGAGTTCGTAGACGAGCCCGCAGGCGGCGCAGACGAAGACCGCGGCGAGCACCAGCAGCCGCCCCAGTCCGGCCGGCACGGGCAGATGGGCCGGGGCCGGGGCGCGGGGTCCGCCCGGCGCGGCGACGCGGGTCAGCAGCCGTGACTCAGAAGAATCGATCACGCACGGAACGCTACGGGAGTCGCCTGTGCGACTCTGTCACCCACAAGGGTGGACCGGGGACATGGGGGGCGCCGGGGCGCGTCAGAGGGACGCCATCGTGCGGACGCCTATCTGGGTGCGGGTGGTGACCAGCGCGCCCTCCTGGGGGTAGGAGTGCCAGGTGCGCCACCGCACCCGCCCCTCGCATCTCTGGACCAGCATCGCCGTGAAGGCGTGCGGATCCCCGGGGAAGACGCCGGCCAGACCGTTCGGATGGTCGGCCACCAGGGCCAGCAGTTCCTGCGCCCGCCCGGCGAACGAGCCGCGGGAGAGCGTCTCGACGCGCGCCGCAAACTCGTACTCCCAGCCGCCTATGGACTCCGCGGCGCCGAGGGGGAGCGGTGTACTGCTGCCGGGTATGCAGGCCACCGTCTCCGAACAGCGGCTCTCCCCCTCCTTGATGATCACTTGATGCGAGGCTCCGAGCAGGCGCAACTGCACGTCCGCCGCGCCCATGCGCAGGTCGAGCACGGCGAGCGCGGGCAGCGCCTCCTTGCCGAGACACCAGGCGAGGTCGGTCGCGCGAGTATCGGAGTAAGCGGTTTCCAAAGTGGTGAGCATGGGTCGGCTCCGCAAGCACGCAAGAGGTGGTGGGCCGGCCCGCCGCACAGGAGGACACGGAAAGTCACTCGTCGGCCTGGGCCCACATGGGGTGTTCCGATGCATACGGAATCATGGACCACACCCCGCTCACTGCGTTTTTACCCATCTTCGGCTGATTTCCATGCCCCCGGGGGTTGCACGGTTCAGGTGTTCAAAAACCGTGCGATAAACAGATGTTGTCCGTGGTACCGGCGCCGGACGAGTCCATATGGGGCCGCCGCAGGACACCCACCCCCGGCACGGCGGTGACCCGTCCCGCAGGCACGGGCACGGCGGGCACGCCGGGCACGCCGGGCACGACAGTGGCGCCGACCGCCCCGTGCCGGTCGGCGCCACTCCCCCCGTCCCCCCTCGGTCCGTACTCCCGGTTACGCGGATCCGGGCGGCCCCCAGGCCTCCCCCGTGCCGTCGGCCGGAGCCTCAGTTGCCCCCGCCGCCTCCGCACCCCCCGCCGCCTCCGCAGGAGGAGCCACCGGACGAACCGCCGCCGTCCCCGGCGGATCCACTGTCACCGCCGGCCCACCAGCTGCCGCCGGCATCGCTGTTGCTGTCGCCGCTGCCGCCGTCGGCGCCGTCACCGCCCCGGCCGACGCGCCGCTTCCCCCGTGTGTTCTCCTTGGTGCGCCCCTTGCCCGACCGTGCTCCCGCGAACACGGCCACCAGCAAGGCGAGCATCAACACCAGCACCACGATCCCCATCGGTTCCGTCCCCCTCTCGTCCCCGAAGCGAGCCCCCGCTCCGCTGTGCGGGGGAGATGCCCGTCCCGTCCGGCGGCGAAAACGGAGTTGAGGAAGTCCAGAGGTTCTCCGGGCGCACGCCGTTCCGGCGGATCCGGAGGCCTCCTGGCCCGCGCGGACCGGCCCCACGGACCGGCGCCCGGAAGGTGGTCCACGAGCCCCGCGGCAGGCTTCGGCGCACGGTAACGCGGCCGTCCGCCGGAGGGCGTACGCGAGGGGCGGACGGGGGCACGCGGCAGACCCGCCCCGAGTGGGGGCGCGGAACGGCGGCCGTCCGCCGGGGCGTTCGCGCGGCGCGTGAGGGTCGCCCGACGGCCGAAATGGGTGTCACCACCGATGGCGGCCCCCGGGCCCCCGCGCGATCATGGAACAGGCACCGTGCCGGCGTGGCCCGGGACACGGCGCCCGCCGGCGTAGGACCGCCGCAGCGATCCCGGCGAGAGCCGCCGGCCGCCCGCTCGGGGGGCGGACGACGCGCACCACACCGCGCTCGCGGTCCGGGGCGGCGGCGTGCCGGAGCCGGCGCCAGCCCGTCGGTCCGGGCGCCGCCGGACCGTCTCACCGGCGGCCCCCGGACCGGCGCCGAGCACCACCGGCCCCTCGCCGCGCCGTCCGCCGGACGCGGTGCGGGCGGCCCGGCCGGCTCCCCGCGAGAGCCGGCCCCTGGGGCCCCGCGCCCCGCGGCACCGTCGCCGCCCACCGGACAGACCCCGCTGTCGCCGGCCGTCCCCAGGCCGGCGAGGGCGTGGGCTGCCCCGGTCCCGCCCTGGTCATGTCCCGGCGAGGCTCCGCGACGGCGGAGCGCCCCGCGAACGAAGGAGGACACATCCGCCCGCCTCAGCCACCACAACGCCGACTCCCGTCCCCGTCGCCCCTGCCGTCCCGCCCGTCCCGGCCGGCCGCCCGGCCGTGCCCGCGTCCCGTGCCGGCGGAGGTGACCCATGGGGCACGCTGACACGCTGCTCGCCATGGGCGGCGCGTTCCTGGCCGCGGCGTTCCTCGCCCGTCTCGGCGGCCGGATCGGGCTGCCGACGATCCCCCTCTTCATGCTCGCCGGCATCCTGCTCGGGCCGCACACCCCCGGCCTGGTGCTCGTCGAGGACCCCCACGACTTCGAGATGCTCTCCGCTCTCGGTCTGGTGCTGCTCCTGTTCTACCTGGGCCTGGAGTTCCACCTCGACGATCTGCGCGAGGGCGGCCGACGGCTGGCCACCGCGGGCGGCATCTACCTGCTGCTGAACGTCGGAGCGGGGCTCGCCTTCGGGTTCGCCCTGGGCTGGGGCGTGCGGGAGGCGCTGGTCCTCGCCGGGGTGCTGGGCATCTCGTCCTCGGCGATCGTCACCAAGATCCTGATCGACCTGGGCCGGATCGGGCATCCGGAGACCCGGCTGATCCTGGGCGTCATCGTGGTCGAGGACATCTTCCTCGCGCTGTACCTCGCCGGCCTCCAGCCCGTGATCAGCGGTGCCCAGGAGGCCTCGGAATTCATCCTCCAGGGCGGCAAGGCGTTCGGCTTCCTGCTGGTGCTGGCCGCCACGGCGCGCTACGGCACCCGGCTGATCGGCCGTCTGATCGCCGTACGCGACAACGAACTGCTGGTGATCAGCTTCCTCGGGGCGGCCGTCTTCGTGGCCGGCGTCTCCGAGGTCCTCGGGGTCGCCGACGCCATCGGCGCGTTCATGGTCGGGCTGGTCCTGGCCGGCACACCCACCGGGCCGCGCATCCGCAAACTCGTGCACCCGCTGCGCGACGCCTTCGCGGCGATCTTCTTCTTCGCCTTCGGGCTCTCGATCGACCCCGGGGACATCGCGTCCGTCGCCGTCCCGGTCACGGTCGCCACGGTGCTCACCCTCGCCATGAACGTCGCCGCCGGGCTCTTCGTCGCCCGGCTCTACCGCTACGGTCTCGCGCCCGCCTCCCGGATCGCCACCACCCTGCTGGCCCGCGGCGAGTTCGCGCTGATCCTGGCGGCCATGGCGGCCGGCGCGGGCCTGGACGCCCGGCTCTCGCCGTTCATCGCCGGGTACGTCCTGGTGCTCGCGGTGCTCGGGCCGATCGTGGCCGCACGCTCCGACCTGCTGGAACGCGCCCTGCTCGGCGTGGAGAAGCGGCTTCCCGGCCGCCGGGGCGGTCCCGACGGCCCTGACGGCCCTGGCGGCCCCGAGGACCTGGATCGCCCTGACGGTCCTGACGGCGGAGAGGGCGGTACCGCCACCGGACGCGCCGGGGCGGGGGACGGCGGCCCCGACCTCCCGGAGGGCCCCGCCGGCACGGAGCCGGATCGTTCCGCCGCCCACGGCACCGGCCACGCGCCGGAACACGCCACCGCCGAGCGGGCCGTCCACGGGAACGGCGGCGGCCGGCCCGCGGCGCACGGGAACGGCGGCCCGTCCGCCGGCGCGGGGACTCCGCCGCCCCACCCCGCCGACGTGGAGCGGTAACCCGGGCGGGAGCGGCCGGGCCCGGGCGGCCCCGGCCCGGCCGCTCCCGCCCGGGTCCGGCTCCCTCCACCCCAGCTCCGCCGCCCGGTCAACGGCGACCGGGCGGCGGTCCCGTCCCCGCTCCCGGCCGGCCCCGCTCGCGGCGCGGAGCCGGCGCCCGGGCGCCCCGCGGGGAGCGCGACCGCGGCAAGCCGCCCGCCCAGGGTGACCTCGCGCCCCGCCGTCGGTCAGGATGGCCACCGGCAGATCCACGGGCGTCGACGCGAGGACGGTGGGACATGAGCGGCAGGCCGCTGCTGAACCGCAGGCTGGACGGGCACGGCACGACGATCTTCGCGGAGATGTCCGCGCTGGCGGTGCGGACCGGGGCGATCAACCTGGGCCAGGGCTTCCCCGACACGGACGGCCCCGAGGAGGTCCGCGAAGCGGCGGTCCGGGCGCTGCGCGAGGGGCGCGGCAACCAGTACCCGCCCGGCCCCGGCGTCCCCGAGCTGCGGTCGGCGATCGCCGACCACCAACGCCGCTTCTACGGACTGGAGTTCGATCCGGAGACGGAGGTCCTCGTCACCGCGGGCGCCACCGAGGCCATCGCCGCGTCACTGCTGGCCCTCCTGGAACCGGGCGACGAGGTCATCGCGTTCGAGCCCTTCTACGACTCCTACGCCGCGTGCATCGCCATGGCCGGCGCCGTCCGCGTCCCCCTCACCCTCCGCGCCCCCGGCTTCCGCCCGGACCTCGACGCGCTGCGGGACGCCGTCACCCCCCCGCACCCGGCTGCTGCTCCTCAACTCGCCGCACAACCCGACGGGCACGGTGCTCACCCGCGAGGAGCTGACCGCCATCGCGGAACTGGCCGTGGAACGCGATCTGCTGGTGGTCACCGACGAGGTCTACGAGCATCTCGTCTTCGAGGGCGAGCACCTGCCGCTGATCTCCCTGCCCGGGATGCGCGAACGCACGGTGTCGATCTCGTCCAGCGGCAAGACGTTCTCGTTCACGGGCTGGAAGGTCGGCTGGGTGACGGCGTCCGCCCCGCTGGTCACGGCCGTGCGCACGGCGAAGCAGTATCTGACCTATGTGAGCGCCGGCCCCTTCCAGTACGCCGTCGCGGAGGCGCTCCGCCTGCCCGGCCCGTACTTCACCGCCTTCCGCGAGGACCTGCGGGCCAAGCGGGACCTGCTGGCCGCGGGGCTCCGGGACGCCGGTTTCGCGGTGTACCGCCCCCAGGGCACCTACTTCATCACCACCGATGTGGCGCCGCTCGGCGAGAAGGACGGCTTCGCGTTCTGCCGCGCGCTGCCGGAACGCCGCGGTGTGGTCGCCGTGCCCAACGCCGTCTTCTACGACGATCCCGACGCCGGCCGGACCCAGGTGCGCTTCGCCTTCTGCAAGAAGGAGCAGGTGCTGCGCGAGGCCGTGGACCGGCTGCGCGGCGACGCGGACTGAGCGGGCCGGCCGGGGGCGCGGTCCTGCCGCCCGTCCGGTCCCGGCGGCGCCGCGGGCCGGAGCCCGGGCGGCCGGGAGACGGCGGAGCCCGGAGGGCCGGGAGACGGCGGGGTCCGGCCGCGCGGTGAGGCGCGGCCGGACCCGGCCGGCCCCGGCTGCCTGGCCGGCCCTGACTGCCCTGGCCGGCGGGCCGATTCAGTTCTCGCCGTCGTCCTTCTTCTCCGGGTCGGCGGACTCCACCTCGGCCTCCAGGCCGAGCTGCTCGACGAGCCACTTGTCGAACTCGATGGAGGCCCGGACCCAGCTGACCGTGGAGGACACGAAGTGCTCCAGGGCGACACCGACGCCGATCAGCATCTGCGCCTCACCGATGAGGCGGACGGTGCCGTCGTCGTTGGTGTGGGTGTAGACCTTCGGCCACAGGGTGCGGCGGTTCCAGTCGTCGATCGCCTCCATCAGCTGCTGCTTGGACTCGATCGGGTGCGGCCGGTCGTAGAAGGTGCGGACGGAGAAGACCTGCTGCTCCTCCTCGCCCCGGAACATGAAGTACGTCCGGAACTGCTCCCACGGGGCGGCGAGGTCACCCTCGTCGTCGACGACGTACTTCAGCTCCATCTGATCCAGGAGCTGCTTGACCAGGTCCTGATCGGGCACCACCGGACCGGGCGGCGGCCCCGCCGGCTGCTGTTCGGGCTGCTGGCCCCCGAAATTCGGAATCGAGGACGGGTCGATGCTCACCGTGGACTTCCCTTCTGTGGATACCCGGCCATCCTCCCCCATGGCGGGCGGGGGCTGGCAAGCCCGGTCGCCCACGGTGGGCCCGGCGTGTCAGCCCCGGCGCCCGGAGGCCGCGCACCGGGCCGCGCGGAGGCCGCGCACCGGACTGCCCGGAGGCCGCGCACCCCGCCGCCCGGCGGGGAACCCCCGGCCGCGCGCCCGGTACGGGGCCGCCGGGGGCCGGGCGGGACGCACGGGTACGCGGGGGCGCCCGGGGAGCACCCCCGCGTGACGGGCCGGGCACGCGGCCGGGCGGCCCGCCGTCAGGCGCCGGTCACGGGGTTCCGGTGCCGCCGCCCGGCCCGGCCGTACCGCGCGGCCGCCCCGCTCAGGCCGCCGCCACCGTGAGGCCGCGGCCGTCGGCGGCGAGATCCACCCGCACGGTGTCACCGTCGCGGACGCCGCCCGCGAGGATCTCCCGGGCGAGCTGGTCGCCGATCGCCGTCTGGACCAGCCGGCGCAGCGGCCGGGCGCCGTAACTGAGGTCGGGCCCGGCCTCCGCGCCCGCGGTCTCGCCGGCCCCCGCGCCGGCCGCCGTCTTCGGCTCGTGCCCCAGCCGGGAGAGCCACTCCAGCGCCGCGTCGCTGACGTCCAGGACGAGCCGGCGACCCGCCAGCCGCTGCTGGAGGTGGTCGATCTGGAGCTGGGCGATCCGCTTGAGCTGGCCGGTGCCGAGAGCGTGGAAGACGACCAGGTCGTCCAGGCGGTTGAGGAACTCCGGGCGGAAGGAGGAGCGCACGGTCTCCAGCACCCGCTGCCGCTTCTCCTCCTCGCCGATCGCCGGGTCCACCAGATAGTGGGAACCCAGGTTGGAGGTGAGGATGAGGATGGTGTTGCGGAAGTCCACCGTCCGGCCCTGGCCGTCGGTGAGCCGGCCGTCGTCCAGCACCTGGAGCAGGATGTCGAAGACCTCGTGGTGGGCCTTCTCCACCTCGTCCAGCAGCACCACGCTGTACGGACGGCGCCGCACCGCCTCGGTGAGCTGCCCGCCCTCCTCGTAGCCGACGTATCCGGGCGGCGCGCCGACGAGCCGGGACACCGAGTGCTTCTCCGAGTACTCGCTCATGTCGATGCGGACCATGGCGCGTTCGTCGTCGAACAGGAAGTCGGCGAGCGTCTTGGCCAGTTCGGTCTTGCCGACGCCGGTGGGGCCGAGGAAGAGGAACGAGCCGGTGGGCCGGTCCGGGTCGGAGATCCCGGCCCGGGTGCGGCGCACGGCGTCGGAGACGGCGCGGACCGCCTCCCGCTGGCCGATCAGCCGCCGGCCCAGCTCCTCCTCCATCCGCAGCAGCTTCTCCGTCTCGCCCTCCAGCAGCCGTCCGGCGGGGATGCCCGTCCACGCGGCGACGACCCCGGCGATGTCGTCCGGGCCGACCTCCTCGCCGACCATGCTGCCGTCACCGAGTTCCTTCTGCGCCCGCGCGGCCTCCTCCAGCTCCTTGCGGGTCTGCGGGATGACCTCGGAACGGAGCCGCCCGGGGGTGACCCAGTCACCCGTCTCGGGGGCCTTGCGCTCGGCCAGTTCCAGTTCGGTCTCCAGCTCGTCCAGCCGCTTCTTCAGCTCGCCGACGCGGGTGTGGATGGCCTTCTCGCTGTCCCAGCGGGCCCGCAGGGCGCGCAGCTTCTCCTCCTTCTCCGCCCGCTGCCTGCGGAGGGTCTCCAGCCGCTCGCGGGCGTCGGGGGAGAGGTCCTTCTCGCGGTCCTGCTTCTTGAGGAACTTCCGCCGGTCGTCGCCCACCTCGGTGGCGAGCAGCGACTCCTCCTCCATCGTCTGCCGGTCCACGGCGCGCTGCAGTTCGTCGATCTCCACGGGCGAGGAGTCGATCTCCATCTGGAGCCGGGAGGCCGCCTCGTCCACCAGGTCGATCGCCTTGTCCGGCAGGAAACGCGAGGTGATGTAGCGGTCGGAGAGCGTGGCGGCGGCGACGAGCGCGGAGTCCGCGATCTGCACGCCGTGGTGCGCCTCGTAGCGCCCCTTGAGGCCGCGGAGGATCGCGACCGTGTCCTGCACGGTGGGCTCCGCCACCAGCACCTGCTGGAAGCGGCGCTCCAGGGCCGGGTCCTTCTCGATGCGCTCGCGGTACTCGTCGAGCGTCGTCGCGCCGACCATCCGCAGTTCACCGCGGGCCAGCATCGGCTTGAGCATGTTGCCCGCGTCCATCGCCGAGTCACCGCCGGCGCCCGCTCCGACGACGGTGTGCAGTTCGTCGATGAAGGTGATGACCCGGCCCTCGCTCTCCTTGATCTCGGAGAGGACGGTCTTCAGCCGCTCCTCGAACTCACCGCGGTACTTCGCGCCCGCCAGCATCGCGCCGATGTCGAGGGCCACCAGCCGCTTGTCCTTCAGCGACTCCGGGACGTCCCCCTTGACGATGCGCTGTGCGAGCCCCTCCACGACGGCCGTCTTGCCGACGCCGGGCTCGCCGATGAGGACCGGGTTGTTCTTCGTACGGCGGGAGAGCACCTGGACGACGCGGCGGATCTCGGCGTCACGACCGATCACCGGGTCGAGCTTGCCTTCGCGGGCGATGGCCGTGAAGTCCGTGCCGAACTTCTCCAGGGCCTTGTAGGTGCCCTCCGGGTCGGGCGTGGTCACGCGTCGTCCTCCGCGGTTGTTCTGGAAGGCGTCGAGCAGCTTCTCCGCGCTCGCGCCCTGCTGGGCGAGGAGCTCACCGGTCCGGCCGCCCTTGGCGGCGAGGCCGATCAGCAGATGCTCGGTGGAGATGTAGGCGTCGCCCAGCTCCTCGGCCCGCCGGGACGCCTCGGACGCGACGGCGAGCAGCTCCCGGTCGGGCTGGGGCGGGGCGACGGTGGAGCCCTGTACGGCGGGCAGCGCGCCGAGCAGCCGCTCGGCACCGGAGCGCAGGGCCGCCTGGTCGGCCTCGACGGCGGCCAGCAGATCCTGAAGGTTCTCGTTCTCCTGCCCTTCGAGCAGGGCCAGCAGCAGATGGACGGGCGTGATGTCGGGATGGCCGGCGGCGACGGCGCGCCGGCCGGCCGCGCCGATCGCTTCCTGGCTCCTGTTGGTCAGCTCGGCATCCACGGTGACCTCTGCTCCTCTCGCTGCGGACTCCTGCTGCGACTCCCATTCCGGCGGCCGGGCAGGGCCGCCGGACTGAACTAACTTGAGTCTACTCCACTCAACCTGTGAGCGGGCATCCGGCCGTGACCCGGACGGCGGCCGGGAGCACCGCCCACCGCCCCCGGGGAACGCGCGGGTGCAGGGCAGCCGGGGCAGCCGGGAAATGGTGGTGCGCGGCCCCGCCGGCGGGCGCTACGGTCGGGCGGCCCGCCCCCGCCCCCACCGGAACCGGTGCCGCATGACCAGTCTCTCCCCCTCCACCGACGAGCGGACCGGCCGGGAGGGCCGGGGCCGGGGCGGGGCCGTGCTCATCGCGGCGCTGGTCGTCGACTCCGTCGGCAACGGGCTGTTCCTGCCGCTCTCCCTCGTGTACTTCCTGCGCCTCACCGACCTCGCGATCGGCCCGCTCGGGGTCCTGATCAGCGCGGCCACCGTCGTCACCCTGCCGGTACCCGTCTGGGCCGGGCTGCTGGCGGACCGTTTCGGCGCCCTGCCGGTCGTCGTCGCGTCGCAACTGCTGCACGCCGTCGGTTATCTGGGCTACAGCCGGGCCGGCGGGCCGGTGGCCGTGTTCGTGGCGGTGGCGCTGGTCGCGAGCGGGGTCCGGTTCTTCTGGTCGGCCATCTTCACCGCGATCGCCGACTACGCCGACAGCAGCCGCTCCGCGCTGACCAAGGAGACCTGGTACAGCTGGGCCAACATGGCCCGGACGGCCGGGCTCGGGGTGGGCGGGCTCATCACCGGAGTGGTCGTCGCGAACGGTTCCACGGGCGCCTACCGGGCCGTCGCGTACGGAGCGGCGGGCTGTTTCACCGCCGCCGCCCTCGTCATCGCCGTCTTCGTCCGGGCCCCCCGGCCGCGGCGGGTCGGCGGATCCGCGCCCGCCGGCTACCGCGAACTCCTGCGGGACCGTCCCTTCCTCGCGCTGACGGCCGTCAACACCGTCTTCGCGATGACCACCATGATGCTCGGCCTGGCGCTGCCGACCTTCGTGGCGGACGGTCTGCGCGGCCCGGCAGAACTCACCTCGGCCGTGCTCGTCGGCAACATGGTGCTGGTGGCGCTGTTCGCGGCGGTGGTCGCCCGGCGGCTCGCCCCCTACCGGCGCACCCGGGTGCTGGTGGTGGCTGCCGGGCTCTGGTCCGCCTGGTGTCTCGCCTACGCCGGTCTCGTCCCCGGCAGACCGTCGTGGGTGCTCCCGCTGCTGGTCGGGGCGACGCTGCTGTTCACCCTGGCCGAACTGCTGCACGCCCCCGTCTCCATGGGGCTGGCCACGGCCGTCGCGCCGCTCGCCGCCCGGGGGCGCTATCTGGCCGTCTTCCAGTACTCCTGGGCCCTCGCCGGGATCGCCGCGCCCGCCTTCTTCGCCGTCCTCTTCGAGGTCCACCGCTCGCTGCCGTGGGTGGCGCTGGCGGCGGTCAACTGCCTCGCCGCGGGCGCCGTCCTGCTGCTGGAACGGCGCCTCCCTACCTCCGTGCTGCGGGACGGGCCGCGAGGAACGGATGCGGAGGAGGGCGGGGCGGACTGAGCCGCGGGTTCCGGCCGCCCGGCACGAGCCGCCCGGGGGCGGGCGGTCACTCTCCGGTACGCACCGGGATACGCTCTGGTCCCATGGCCCACGACCTGGACGCGCTGACCCCCGAGTACCTCGGCTTCTGGCGCGAGCGCCACCTCTGCACCCTGACCACCCTCCGGCCGGACGGCGGCCCGCACGTCGTACCGGTCGGCGTGACGTTCGACGCCGGTCAGGGCGTCGCCCGGATCATCACCCGCCGGGGGAGCCAGAAGGTCCGCAACGTCCTGGCGGGCGGTCCGGAGGGCGCCCGGGTGGCGGTGTGCCAGGTCGCTCGCGCCCGGTGGGCGACGCTGGAGGGGCGCGCGGTGGTCGTCACGGAACCGGAGGCGGTGGCCGACGCGGTCCGCCGCTACGCCGAGCGTTACGAGCGGGTCCCGGGACCCAACCCGGAGCGGGTGGCCATCGAGATCACGGTGGAGCGGGCCCTGGGCCGCTGCTGAGACGGCGGAGCCGAAAACCGCTCCGAACGGTGGGCCGGACCTCCTCGGACTCCCCCGAGGCTCAGGCCGACGGCTCCCCCGTGATCTCCTCGGTGATCGCGAACCCCTTGGCGGGCCCCTCCGGGATCTCCACGGCCGTGCCATACGGCACGCGCGTCTCGGCGGCGTACACGGCCTCCTTCCGGGAGGGGGAGGTCAGCACCGTCACCGTGCCATGGCCGTCGTGGTCGTCGATCAGCACGTAGACGGGGATGCCGGCCCGGGCGTACGCCCTCCGCTTCCGCACCCGGCCCCGCTCCGTCGCGTCCCGCCCGGGCGGGACGACCTCGGCCACGAGGACGACGCTCTCGGCGGAGACGCCGATGCCGTCCTCGTCCAGCGCGGCTTCCAGATCATCCGGGCCGATGAAAACGTCCGGCATCAGGATCTTCTTGTCGTGGAGGACATTCATGTCCTGATACGCAAGCCATTCGCTGCCCTCCAGGAACTTCTCCACACGGCGGCGAAGCCGGTTGAAAACGATGCCATGACGGCTGCGGCCAGTGGGAGACACCTCGATGAACCCCTCGACGATCTCGGCATGAAAGCCCTCGGGGAGTTCCAGGGTCTTCCACGCCTGCCACAGAGCCTCGTCGAGATCGACTTCGGCGTCACACATCATGGGAGCCTCGGTCCTCTCACCAACCAGAGCGGTCATGGCGCAGCGCCTCCTCCTCAAGTGTGGGCTGAGCGGCCTTACGGCACAAGCAACGCCATCACGCTACGTAAACGGAGGTACGGAGATCCGGTTATCGACGATCGACCACCCATCCGAGTGATCCCACCCCAGGCACGGTGACCGGAGGGCGGCGAACGCGCCCGGCGTCACGCTCCGTATCGGCTCTCCGTACCGGCGCCGCGGCGGGTCTCCCGCCGGCGCTCCGCGGTGGCCCGTCCGGCGCGGCCCGCTGGTCCGGCGCGGGCGCCGGGTGCCCCGGCGCGCCCGGCCCCGCCCACCGGAGCCGGCCCGCCGGATCGCTCACCTGGCCCCCCGCCCGGCGGGCTATCGTGAAGTCATGTCCGCACCCGAGCTGATCCGTATCGTCTCCCGCGACTCCCCCATGGCGCTGGCCCAGGTGGAGCGGGTACGCGCCGAGCTGGCCGCGCTGCATCCCGGTATCCGTACCGAGGTGGTGCCGGTGAAGACGACGGGGGACAAGTGGCTGGGCGATCTGTCCCTGGTGGACGGCAAGGGAGCGTTCACCAAGGAGGTCGACGCCGCGCTGCTCGCCGGGGAGGCGGACCTCGCGGTGCACTGCGTCAAGGACATCCCGGCCGACCGGCCCCTGCCGGCGGGCACCGTCTTCGCCGCGTTCCTGAAGCGGGACGACATCCGTGACGCCCTGATCCACCCCGGCGGCCTCACCCTGGACGAGCTGCCGGCCGGCACCCGGATCGGCACCTCGTCCGTGCGGCGCGTGGCGCAGCTCGCCGCCGCGCACCCGCACCTGGAGTGCGTGCCGTTCCGCGGGAACGCCAACCGGCGGCTGGCCAAGATGGCGGCGGGGGAGGCGGACGCGCTGCTGCTGGCCGTCTCCGGCCTGGAGCGCATCGGCCGGGAGGACGTCATCAGCGAGGTGCTGTCGCCGGAGGTGATGATCCCGCCCATCGGCGCGGGGATCCTCGCCCTCCAGTGCCGGGAGGGCGACGCGGCGCTGATCGACGCGGTCAGCGGCCTCGGCCATCCGGCCACCCACCGGGAGGCCACCGCCGAACGGATGCTCCTCCACGTCCTCCAGGGGCACTGCAACAGCCCGGTCGCCGGCTACGCCCGGACGGAGCGGAACGGCGAACTGTCGCTCCGCGCGGCTGTGTTCACCCCCGACGGCAAGACGATCCTCAACGCCCACGAATGGGCGGGCCGCCTGGACCCGGCGACCCTCGGCACGGCCGTCGCCGTGGCCCTCCTCCGCCAGGGCGCCCGCGAACTGATCGACGGCATCGCGCACTGACGCGCACCGGCGCACACCCGCGCGCACTGACGCCCGGCGAAACCCCGGCCCGGACCGATGAGTCCGGGCCGGGGTGTGGTGCATCGCTGTTCAACCGCCGATGACACCGGGAGAGGGGCCGCCATGACCGGTCCCGGTGGAAGGCCACGTCAGCACGCCCGGACACTCGGGTACCACCATGGGCGCCGCACGGGCCCGCCCCCGGGAGGGACGGGCCCGGCCGTTCAGCGGCGCGCGGCGGTGTCGTGCGGTGGCCGGGACTCGACGCCGGGGAGGTCGGCCCCGGAGCCGGGAAGGGCGCCGCGGCGGTTGCCGGCGGCCTTGCCGAGCTGGTGCAGGGCCGCCATCAGCAGGCCGATGTCGTCCACGTAGATGGGGTCGGGCAGCAGGTCGACGGGGGAGACGGTGTAGAGGATCGCGCCCCAGAACAGCAGCTTCTCGCGGCGGGTCGTTCCCTCGGAGCGCAGGGTCCGGTAGGTGCGCACCAGTCTGAGGGCCAGCACCACCACGGCCGCGAAGGTGGCGACGACCACCACCGCCAGCGTGATCAGCACGATCGTCTCGGTGTCCATCGCGTCTCCCCGCCTCTCCGTGCGTCCGCGTGCATCCCCGCTTGTGCCCTGCTGCGGGCGTCCCGGGCCGGGCCCGGCAGGGCGCGCCCGCCGGGCTCTCCACCGGTATCGTCCCCGCCGCACCGGTACGGCGCCCGCCGCGACAGGCGGCCGGCCCCTCTCCACCGGATGCGCACCGTTTACCCCCGGCCCGCCCCGCCACCCCACCACCCGTCGACCCGCCGCCCGCCGGCGCCGGAGCCGGCCGGTTCGCGGCCCGTCCCCGTGTGAAGGTGTGCGGGCCACCGCGCCCGGCGGCCCGCACGCAGCGCCGCGACAGCCCCGCGCCGCGGTCCTCACCGCCCCTGGACACACCCGGGCCCGGGAAGCGCGGGACGCTCCCCGGGCCGGATACCGGATACGGGCGGGACGGCGGCCGGCCGGCGGCGGCCCCGGCCGGCGGGCACACCACGAACGGAGCGGGCGGGGGGCACGGAGCCGCGGCGGCTCGGCCGTGGGAACGGCCTGCGGGCCGGAGACGGAAGCCAGGTACCCGGCGTCACAGGCCCGGCGTCACACATCCGTGCGTCACAGATCCGTCGTCACAGGCGCAGCCCCGGCTCCATGAGCCGGCCCCCACGCGGGCCCGCTCAGGTGCCGCGCCGGTTGTTGGGGCGCCAGACGACCAGCGCGCTCGTCTGCTGGACCTCGCGGTAGGGCACCAGGTCGCGCCGGTACGAAGCATGCACCGCGGCCTCCCGCTGCTGCATCGCCACCGCCGCGCCCTCCACCGCCTGCTGGAGCTCGGCCACGCGCGCCTGGAGCGCCGTGACCTGGTTCTCCAGTTCGATGATGCGCTTGATCCCCGCCAGGTTGATGCCCTCGTCCTGGCTCAACTGCTGTACCTGGCGCAGCAGTTCGATGTCCCGGGCGGAGTATCGCCGCCCGCGGCCGGGCGTCCGGTCCGGGGACACCAGACCCAGCCGGTCGTACTGGCGGAGGGTCTGCGGGTGCAGACCGGAGAGCTGGGCGGCGACCGAGATGACGTAGACCGGCGACTCGTCGGTCAGCTGGTACGGGGAGCGGCCGACGCCGCCCCCGCCGGCGGCACCGCCCGCACCGCCGGCTCGCCCGCCACGCATGTCCATCTCATGCTCCCTTCGCGGCCTGGAACAGCTCCGCCCGCGGGTCCTGCCCCGCGGTCGCCTCGCGGTACGACTCCAGCGCCTCACGCGCCTTGTCGCTCAGATCACGGGGAACCGTCACCTCGACGGTGACCAGGAGGTCACCACGGGTGCCGTCCTTGCGGGTCGCGCCCTTGCCCCGGGCGCGCATGGTGCGGCCGTTGGGAGTGCCGGCGGGCAGCTTGAGCGTGACCGGGGGCCCGCCGAGCGTGGGCACCTTGATCTCGCCGCCGAGCGCGGCCTCCGTGAAGGAGACCGGCACGGTGACGGTGAGATTGTCGCCCTTGCGTCCGAAGACCGGGTGCTTGTCGACGTTGACCACCACATACAGATCGCCGTTCGGGCCGCCCCGCTCGCCCGGCGCGCCCTTGCCACGCAACCGGATCCGCTGGCCGTCGCTGACGCCCGCGGGGATCCGGACCTGCATGGTGCGGGAGCTCGTCGCCCGGCCGCTGCCCTTGCACACGTCGCACGGGGCCTCGGCGATCAGGCCGCGCCCCCGGCAGTCGGTGCAGGGGTCGGTGAGCGAGAAGCCACCACCGCCACCGCGCGAGACCTGCCCGGTCCCGACGCAGGTGGGGCAGACCCGCGGAGTGCCGTTCTTGTCACCGGTGCCGGAGCAGGCCTTGCAGGCGGCCGAACTCGACATCCGCAGCGGGACGGTGGCCCCGTCGACGGCCTCGGTGAAGCTGAGCGTCACCTCGGACTCGATGTCCTGGCCGCGCCGCGGGGCGCGCGTACCCGGGCCGGCGCCGCCCGGGGCGCCACGGTTGAACAGACCGCCGAAGACGTCCCCGAGGCCGCCGCCGAAGCCACCGCCGGCCGCCCCGCCCCCGCCCTGGGCGCCTCCGAAGAGGTCGCCCAGGTCGAAGTTGAAGCCACCGGGGCCACCCCGGGGGCCGCCACCGGACCGGAAGCCCCCGTTGCCGAAGAGCGCCCGCGCCTCGTCGTACTCCTTGCGGCGCTTGGGGTCGGCCAGGACGTCGTTCGCCTCGGAGACCTCCTTGAAGCGCTCCTCGGCCCTGGCGTCGCCCTTGTTGGCGTCCGGGTGGTACTCGCGGGCGAGCTTCCGGTACGCCTTCTTGATCTCCGCCTCGGTCGCGTCCTTCGGGACGCCGAGGACCTTGTAGTAGTCCTTCTCGATGAAGTCCTTGGTGCTCATCCCCGGCGTCCCTCCTTCCGGTCGCTCCACACGTCAGCCCTCGTCCGGGCCACCGCTCTCCTCGTCAGCCTGGTCACCCTTCTCCTGGCCCTGGTCCCCGCCCTGGGCCTGGGAGGACTGCGCGCCCGGCTGGGGTTCGGCGACCGCGACCCGCGCGGGGCGGATCGTCCGCTCGCCGACCCGATACCCAGGCTGGAGGATCGACACGCATGTGGTCTCGGTGACGTCCGGTGCGTACGAGTGCATCAGCGCCTCGTGCACCGCCGGGTCGAAGGGCTCGCCCTCCTTGCCGAACTGCTGCAGTCCCAGCTTGGACGCCACCGTCTCCAGCGACTCCCCGACGGCCTTGAAGCCACCGACGAGTTCGCCGTGCTCCCGGGCGCGCCCGATGTCGTCGAGCACGGGGAGGAGCTCGGAGAGGAGGTTCGCCGTGGCGATCTCCTTCACCGCGATCCGGTCGCGGTCCACCCGGCGGCGGTAGTTCTGGTACTCGGCCTGCACCCGCTGGAGATCCTGGGTGCGCTCACCGAGCGCGGTGCGGACCTGGTCCAGCTGGGCCGTCAGCGCCGCCACATGTCCTGACTGATCCACGGCACCCGCGCCGTCCGCGTCGGGCCGGCCGGCGCCGTTCTCGTGCTCCCCGGCCCGGGCCGCCGTCCCCGCCTGGTCGGCGGAGGCGGCGGCCTGCGCCGCGTCCTCAGAGGCCGGTGCGGCGTCGGCGGGGACGTCGGGCTTCTCCTCGAAGCCCGGGGTCTCCTCCGTCACGCGGCACCGTCCTGTCGCTTCTCGTCGTCCACGATCTCGGCGTCGACGACGTCATCGTCGCGGCCGTCCTTGCCCTGGGCGCCGGCCGCACCGCCGGCGGCACCGGCCGCGCCGGCCTCGCCGCCCTCGGACTGGGCGTTGGCGTACATGGCCTGGCCCAGCTTCTGGCTGACCACGGCGACCTTCTCGGTGGCCTCGCGGATGGCGGCGGTGTCCTCGCCCTTCAGCTTCTCCTTGAGGTCCGCGAGGGCCGTCTCGACCTCGCCCTTCACATCACCCGGGACCTTGTCGGCGTTCTCCTTGAGGAACTTCTCCGTCTGGTAGGAGAGCTGCTCGGCCTGGTTACGGGTCTCGGCGGCCTCGCGGCGGCGGTGGTCCTCGTCCGCGTACTGCTCGGCCTCCCGCATCATGCGGTCGATGTCGTCCTTCGGCAGCGCGGAGCCGCCGGTGACGGTCATCCGCTGCTCCTTGCCGGTGCCCATGTCCTTGGCGGACACGTGCATGATGCCGTTGGCGTCGATGTCGAACGTGACCTCGATCTGCGGGACACCGCGCGGGGCCGGCGGCAGGCCGGTCAGCTCGAACATGCCGAGCTTCTTGTTGTACGCGGCGATCTCACGCTCGCCCTGGAAGACCTGGATCTGCACGGACGGCTGGTTGTCCTCGGCCGTGCTGAAGATCTCGGAGCGCTTGGTCGGGATGGTGGTGTTGCGCTCGATCAGCTTGGTCATGATGCCGCCCTTGGTCTCGATACCGAGGGACAGCGGGGTGACGTCCAGCAGCAGGACGTCCTTGACCTCGCCCTTGAGCACACCGGCCTGGAGGGAGGCGCCGATGGCGACGACCTCGTCCGGGTTGACGCTCTTGTTGGCCTCCTTGCCGCCGGTCAGCTCCTTGACGAGCTCGGCGACGGCGGGCATCCGGGTGGAGCCACCGACCAGGACCACGTGGTCGATCTCGGACAGCGCGATACCGGCGTCCTTGATGACGTTGTGGAAGGGGGTCTTGCAGCGCTCCAGCAGATCCGCGGTGAGCTGCTGGAACTGGGCGCGGGTGAGCTTCTCGTCCAGGTGCAGCGGGCCCTCGGCGGACGCCGTGAGGTAGGGCAGGTTGATCGTCGTCTCGGTGGACGAGGAGAGTTCGATCTTCGCCTTCTCGGCGGCCTCCCGGAGGCGCTGGAGCGCCATCTTGTCCCGGGAGAGGTCGACCCCGTGGCCGTTCTGGAACTGCTTGACCAGGTACTCGACGACGCGCTGGTCCCAGTCGTCACCACCGAGGTGGTTGTCACCGTTGGTGGCCTTGACCTCGACCACGCCGTCGCCGATCTCCAGCAGCGAGACGTCGAACGTACCGCCACCGAGGTCGAAGACGAGGATCGTCTGGTCGTCCTTCTCCAGCCCGTAGGCGAGGGCGGCGGCCGTCGGCTCGTTGACGATGCGCAGGACGTTGAGGCCCGCGATCTCACCGGCCTCCTTGGTGGCCTGGCGCTCGGAGTCGTTGAAGTACGCCGGGACGGTGATGACGGCGTCCGCGACCTTCTCGCCCAGGTAGGCCTCGGCGTCCCGCTTCAGCTTCTGCAGGATGAAGGCGCTCATCTGCTGCGGGTTGAAGTCCTTGCCGTCCAGGTTGGTCTTCCAGTCGGTGCCCATGTGGCGCTTGACCGACCGGATCGTCCTGTCGACGTTGGTGACCGCCTGGCGCTTGGCGACCTCGCCGACCAGCACCTCGCCGTTCTTGGCGAAGGCCACGACGGACGGCGTGGTCCTGGCGCCCTCGGCGTTGGTGATGACGGTGGGCTCACCGCCTTCGAGAACACTGACGACGGAGTTCGTCGTGCCCAGGTCGATGCCGACCGCACGTGCCATGGTGGAATCCTCCAGCTGACTTGAGTGGAACTGACTCAAGAGTGCCTGATCCCCCGAGGCGTGTCAAAGAGCTGAGCGGGTCCGGCTCAAGTCTTGTGCGGCACACATCGGCAACCGCGTGAAATGCGCAGGTCAACCCTGGCGGAATGGCGCCACGAGCAGGCTCCGCGCCGACGGCGCATCCCGGGAGACCCGGCCCGGGCGGCGGCCCCGACCGCGAGGGCCGGGCCGGGCGGGGCCGGCGAAAGTGGCGACGGAGTGGAGGCGCCGGCGGCGGACGGCCCGCACGCCCCCAGCTCACCCCACCCGCGCCACCCGCCCCGCCTGCCTCGCCGGCGGCGCCTTCACACCTACCCCGGCGGGTGAGCGACGCAGATCACCGGCCGAGCGCCTTCATGGGACCTGAGAACATGGGTAACCTCAGGAAGACCCCATAAGTTACTGCTTAGTAGAATCCCAGCTCTTCAGCAGAACACCGCTCTCCCGGTCCGAGGAGCCCCTATGCAACTCGCCGCGATCATCGTGTCGCTGGTCCTCACGGCGGTCGGCGTTGCGCTCATCGCCCGTGCCGTCGTGCAGCTCTACCGCTTTGTCAAGATCGGCCAGCAGGTCCCCGCGGGCTCCCGCACCGGCGACCCGAAGCAGCGCACCCTCACCCTGGTCAAGGAGTTCCTCGGCCACACCCGGATGAACCGGTGGGGCATCGTCGGCGTCGCGCACTGGTTTGTCGCCATCGGCTTCCTCACGCTGCCGCCCACCCTCGCGCAGGCCTACGGCCAGCTCTTCGTCGCGGACTCGGTACTTCCCGTGCTCGGCGGCTGGCTGCCGTTCGAGCTGTACGTCGAGTTCATCGGGCTCGCGACCGTCCTCGGCATCGTCACGCTCATCGCGATCCGCCTGCTCAACCTGCCCGTCCGGGCCGGCCGGAAGTCACGCTTCGCCGGCTCGAAGGCCTGGCAGGCGTACTTCGTCGAGTACGTCATCCTCACCATCGGTGCCGCGATCCTGGTGCTGCGCGGCCTGGAGGGCGCCCTGCACCACGCCGACGGCTACCAGGCGGCGTACTTCGCCTCGTACCCGCTGGTCCTCGCGTTCGACGGGCTCTCCGTCGGGACGCTGCAGACCCTGGTGTACCTCTTCGCGATGATCAAGATCGGCGTCTCGATGATCTGGATGATCACGGTCGCCCTGAACACCAACATGGGTGTCGCCTGGCACCGCTTCCTCGCCTTCCCGAACATCTGGTTCAAGCGGGAGTCGAGCGGTGACGTGGCCCTCGGCGCCCTGCCGCCGATGGTCTCCGGCGGCAAGCCGATCGACTTCGAGGACCCGGGCGAGGACGACCAGTTCGGCGTCTCCCAGGTCGAGCACTTCTCCTGGAAGGGCATCCTCGACTTCGCCACCTGCACGGAGTGCGGCCGCTGCCAGTCGCAGTGCCCCGCCTGGAACACGGGCAAGCCGCTCTCCCCGAAGCTGCTGATCATGTCGCTCCGCGACCACGCCCACGCCAAGGCCCCGTACCTGCTCGCCGGCGGCGGCAAGGACGAGGAGGGCAACGAGAAGGCCACCGCGGAGCAGCTGAGGGATGTCCCGGCCGCCGCGCTCGCCGAGGCCGAGCGGCCGCTGATCGGCACCGCCGAGGAGAACGGCGTCATCGACCCCGACGTCCTGTGGTCCTGCACCACCTGCGGCGCCTGTGTCGAGCAGTGCCCGGTCGACATCGAGCACATCGACCACATCGTCGACATGCGCCGCTACCAGGTGATGATCGAGTCGTCCTTCCCCAGCGAGGCCGGGACGATGCTGAAGAACCTGGAGAAGAAGGGCAACCCCTGGGGCCTGGCCAAGAAGCAGCGGCTGGCCTGGACCAAGGAGGTCGACTTCGAGATCCCGGTCGTCGGCAAGGACGTCGAGGACCTCACCGAGGTGGACTACCTCTACTGGGTCGGCTGCGCCGGCGCCCTGGAGGACCGCGCCAAGAAGACCACCAAGGCCTTCGCGGAGCTGCTGCACATCGCGGGCGTCAAGTTCGCGATCATGGGCGGCGACGAGAAGTGCACCGGTGACTCGGCGCGCCGGCTCGGCAACGAGTTCCTGTTCCAGCAGCTCGGCCAGGAGAACGTCGCGACGCTGAACATGGCCTTCGGCGAGGACGACGAGGATCCGGCGACCCGGGTCGAGAAGTCCAAGAAGAAGATCGTCGCGACCTGCCCGCACTGCTTCAACACGATCGCGAACGAATACCCGCAGCTCGGCGGCGAGTACGAGGTCATCCACCACACCCAGCTGCTTCAGCACCTGGTGGACGAGGGCAGGCTGGTGCCCGTCACCCCCGTCGAGGGGCTGATCACCTACCACGACCCCTGCTATCTGGGCCGCCACAACAAGGTCTACACCCCGCCGCGGGAGATCATCGCCAAGGTGCCGGGGCTGCGGAACGAGGAGATGCACCGGCACAAGGAGCGCGGCTTCTGCTGCGGCGCGGGCGGCGCCCGGATGTGGATGGAGGAGCGGATCGGCAAGCGCGTCAACGAGGAGCGCGTGGACGAGGCGCTCTCCCTCAACCCGGACATCGTCTCCACCGCCTGCCCGTTCTGCCTGGTCATGCTCACCGACTCGGTGAACGGCAAGAAGAACGAGGGGAAGGCGAAGGAGGAGCTGAAGGTCGTCGACGTGGCGCAGCTGCTCCTGGACTCGGTGAAGACCCCGGCCACGGCGGCGGAGTCCGCGGAGACGACGGACGCGCCGGAGCCCGCGCCGGTCGACTGAACCGGCGGCCTCACGGCCCTGGCCCCTTCCCTGTGACGGCCGGTACCGCGGCGTTCCGCCGCCGGTACCGGCCGTCGTGGTGCGGCGGGAAGCACGCCGGGCGGGTGCAACTCCCGTGCCGGGCGCCACCGTTGCACGGGCGGCGCGCACCCCGGCGCCTGCCGCCCCCGTACAACCCTTGCGCCCCGGCTGCCGTCATACGGGCACCGGGGAGCCAGGGGCCCTCCCCCGCTTCCTCCGCACCGGCGGCCCCGTCCGACCCAGGAGCCGAGGAGCCGCTCAGTGCAGAAGAACCACCGTCCGGCCGCCTTCGCGGTGGCATCGATCCTCCTGCTCACCACTGCGGGGCTCGCGACGGCGCCCGCGGCGCAGGCGGGCGTGCGCGACAGCGTCCGCGCGGCGGACCGCAACTGCGATTTCAACGGAGACGGCCGGGACGACCTCCTCATCGGCGCCCCCGGGGGCACGGTGAACGGCAGCAAGGGCGCCGGATACGTGACGGTGCAGTACGGCACCGCGAGCGGACTCACCACCTCCGGCGCCGCCGTGCTCCACCAGGACTCCCCCGGCGTCCCTGGCGCCACCGAACCCGGCGACGCCTTCGGGCAGGCCGTGGCCACCGGCGACCTCGACGGCGACGGCTACGACGACGCGATCGTCGGCATCCCGCAGGAGGACATCGGCACGATCTCCAACGCCGGCGGCGCCGTGGTGCTGTGGGGCTCGCGCACCGGGCTCAGCGGCAGCGGCTCCGTCTGGCTGGAGTCCACGGCACCCACCGCCGGCCAGACCTTCGGCCTGGGGCTGGCCGCCGCCCGCTTCACCGGCCAGGGCGCGGGCGACCTGCTGGCCGTCGCCGACCGGGACGGCGTGCAGCTGTTCGGCTTCGAGGCGGCGCGCGAGTTCTCCCTGCGGAGGGAGGACGGCGGGGGGACGGACGGCCCGGGGACGGACGGCAGGGCGGATGCCGCGCCCCGGGAGCCGATCCCCCGGAGCGACGCGCTCCGCCTGCCGGCGCGTGGAGATTCCGCCGGTGCGCCCGCCCTGTCCGGCGCTTCGGACACGGGTACGGGCGCGGCGCGCTTCTCCGCGGCGTCCACCCAGAACATCCGCCCCCGCGCCCTCACCACCGGGGACTACGACGGGGACGGCTGGGCCGACCTGGTCGTCGGGGGCGTCTCCACGGGCGCCGAGCCGGGCCACGGCTGGTCGATGTACTTCGCGGGCGGGTCGGACGGGCTCTCCTACCGGCGTGAGCTGCGCGGTGGACCCGTCGTCGCCTCGGGGGACATCAACGGAGACGGGCGGGACGACCTCGTCACCGGCGAACCGCAGAGCCCCGACGACGCCGGCACCACGGTCACCGGCGGGACCGTCGGCGTCTACCTGGGCAGCCCGGCCGGCCCGGCCGGCACCGGCGGCGCCGCCGACCCGGAGACCCCGCCGCAGTGGTGGACCCAGGACTCCCCGGGCGTGCCGGGCGCGGCGGAGCGTGACGACCGCTGGGGCGCCGACCTCTCCCTCGCCGACACGAACGGCGACGGCTACGCCGACCTGGCCGTGGGCGCCCCAGGCGAGGACATCGGCACCGTCGTGGACGCGGGCGCCGTCTGGGTCTTCCGCGGCTCGGCGGGCGGGCTGACCACCACGGGCATCCGCGACGTCAACCAGGACACCGCCGGCGTCCCCGGCGTGGCCGAGAAGTCCGACCTCTTCGGCGGCCAGGTACGGCTCGCCGACCCCGACGGCGACGGGCGGCACCTGCTGCTGGCGGCGGCGCCGGGGGAGAACGCCAACGACGGCGTGGTGTGGGTGCTCCCCAACAGCGGCAGCACCGGCGTGACCACCACCGGTTCATGGACCTTCGGCGCGGGCTCCGTGTCGGCACCGGCGGCCGCGGCGCGCTACGGGGCGGCGATCGACGAGTAGAGCAGGGCGGCCGGGACCGGCGGCGCGCCGGCCACGATCCGGCGGGCGGCCGTCCCGTCGTCCCACGAGGGCCGGCCGGGGACTCCGCCCCGGGCGGCCGGCGCCGCCACCGGGCCCCCACGGCTCCCCGCCGCGCCACCGGCCCTGTTCGTCTTCACCGGCTCACCGGCTTTGATCGTCTCCACCGGCCCACCTGGACGGGAAGGTGCATCCCCCCGTGGAAGCACCTTCCCGTCGTCCGGTGCGCAGCATTCTGCCCGCCGCCACTGACACCCGGCCCTCAGCCACCTCGGAGGCGCCGTCCTCCCCCGGCGGCCCCTCGCGGCCGTCCCGTCGCCGTGACGTCCGGCTCCGCGGCTCCCGCCTCCGGCGCGCCGGAGCCGTGGCCGGGCCGGTGCGCGGGGTTTGTGCCCGGGAGACCCGGCCCGGGCCGGCGTCCCCGTGCTCCCGTACACCGCGCCGGCCCGCGTTCCGGGCCCCCGAAAGCACCCTGACACGACAACATGCGCAACTCCCCTTCACCGGATCACAGTTGTTCGCCCGGGCCCGCCCTCGCCGACGGCTCCCCCTTCCGCTCCCGGATCGGCGCCACGCCCACGGCCTGGGGTTCTCCCCACCGGGGCCCTTAGGGGATGTCACAGGTCGGCAGCAATGAGCGTCCGGCACGGCCCGGGCGCGCATCCGGCCCCCCGATACCAGGTACGTTCGAATCGTGGCTGGATTCAGGATGGGACGCGGCCGTGACTCCCGCGACGGACAGCAGCAGGCCCCGCAGCACCGACCCGGGCAGTCGCCGTACGGTCAGCCGTACGGCGCGCCGCCCGCGCCTCCGTACGCAGGGCAGCACCAGCAGTGGCAGCACAGCGGTCACGGTGGCCAGGACGAGGGCCCCGAGTACTTCGGCGGTCACGCCCCGCACCAGGGACAGGGCCAGGGCGGCCCCGGGCGCCCGCACGGCCACGACCCCTACGCCAACAACCCGGGCCACACCCAGGCGTTCACCGTCGGCGACCTGCCGGGCGGCTACGGCCAGGACGGCGGCCATGACCCGTACGGCGGTCACCCGGCGCCGCCGGCGGGGCCGCGGCTGCACTGGAAGCAGCTGCTGAGCGGCATCGTCCTCCGCCCCAACGCCACGTTCTGGCAGATGCGGGACTACCCCGTGTGGGGCCCGGCGCTGCTCGTCACCTTCGTCTACGGGATGCTCGCCGTCTTCGGTTTCGCGGAAGCCCGCGAGGAAGTGCTGAGCGCGACGCTCTCCAACAGCATTCCGTGGGTGATCAGCGGCGGGCTGGCGATAGTGATCAGCGGGCTGATCCTCGGTGCCGTCACCCACACCCTCGCGCGGCAGCTCGGCGGCAACGGCTCCTGGCAGCCGACCGTCGGCCTCTCCATGCTGATCACGGCCATCACCGACGCACCGCGGCTGGTCCTGGCCATGTTCATGAGCGGTGACAACACCGTGGTGCAGGTCGTCGGCTGGCTGACCTGGCTGGCGGCGGGCGCGCTGCTGGCCTCGATGGTGAGCAAGTCGCACGATCTGCCCTGGCCGAAGGCGCTCGGCGCCTCGGCGATCCAGCTCGCGGCCCTGCTGGCGCTGCTGAAGCTGGGAACCTTCTGAGGGAGCCGAGGCGCTGCGGGCGCCTCCGCCGGGCCTGAGCGCGGGGTCTCGCCGCGCTCCGGGTCCGGCGGACTCCAACCGTCGCCGGGCCCGGCGGCCGTGGACGGCGCGGGCCCGGCGCGGTTCCGTCACCGTAGGCGGGGGCTCCCCTCGACGCCCGCGCCTCGCTTCACTCGTCCGAGTGACACGTCACGCGCCGACGTCCCCTGGAGGCGCGGAGGTCCGGGAGCGCGGGGTGCCGGTGGCCGGGCGCCCGGGAGCACCGGGGGCGGCCCGTTCTCCCGCTCAGACGCTCGTGCGGTGGAAGTTGAGGAACGACCGGGAGGGCGTCGGTCCCCGCTGCCCCTGGTAACGGGAGCCGTAGCGTTCGGAGCCGTAGGGGTGCTCGGCGGGCGAGGCCAGCCGGAACATGCAGAGCTGCCCGATCTTCATGCCCGGCCAGAGCTTGATCGGCAGCGTGGCCATGTTGGACAGCTCCAGCGTGACGTGGCCGGAGAAGCCCGGGTCGATGAAGCCCGCGGTCGAGTGGGTGAGCAGCCCCAGCCGGCCGAGGCTGGACTTCCCCTCCAGCCGGGAGGCGAGGTCCTCGGGGAGCGTGATGACCTCGTAGGTCGAGGCGAGCACGAACTCGCCGGGATGCAGGATGAACGCCTCGTCACCCTCGGGCTCGACGAGCCGCGTCAGATCGGGCTGCTCGACGGCCGGGTCGATGTGGGGGTAGCGGTGGTTCTCGAACACCCGGAAATAGCGGTCCAGCCGTACGTCGACGCTCGACGGCTGGATCATGGCGGGGTCGTAGGGGTCGATCCGCACCCGTCCCGCGTCGATTTCCGTCCGGATGTCCTTGTCGGAGAGCAGCACGGACCGAAGGTTACGCGACCGCTCACGCCCCGCCGGCCACCGCCCCGGCCCGGCCCGCACGCCCTGCGGGGCGACGGACGCCGCGAGCGGCGCCGCGGGACGGCGGACGGCGGCCCGGCGGGGGTCAGGCCTGGGCCGAACCGGGCCGGCCGGCCCTCCCTCGCGGGGTTTTCCCCGCGACGGCCGGCTGCCGCGAACGGCAGCCGGCCGAAGGGTCAGCGCCTGCCGCCACCGACCGGGACGGCATGGCGCAGCCGCGCGCAACGCGGGCATCGCAGCAGGCGGCCAGGGCCCAGACGGCCGCTGACGAGGTTCTGCATCGGGAACGAAGCAGTGCTGAACACGTGCCCTTCGGCACAGCGGACGACGGTGTGCTCCATCGAGTCCTTTTCCCCAATCCCCAGAAGACGCGGGCGGACATACGCCACATTAGGGGATGGTTCCGACGCCACCGCAGGCCCCTCCCGCGACGCCCGCACCGCCCCACCGTACGCCTCAACTCCCGCACGCCTCAGTTCTTTCACGGCGCGCCTCGAACACCTTTCCGTCAGGCGACCACCCTCCGCCACCGCGCCCACCCACCACACCCGCCCGCACCACGGGAAAGGCCCCACGGCGAACACGCCTGGGGCCTCGATGGGGTAGAGTTAGCGGCGCGGAAGCCCCTCCGGGGGCCGCACGCGCGGGTGTAGTTTAATGGTAGAACATGAGCTTCCCAAGCTCAGAGCGCGAGTTCGATTCTCGTCACCCGCTCCACGACAAAGGCCCAGGTCAGCGACCTGGGCCTTATCTGTGGTCCAGACCACGCCAGGCGTCTTGCACCAGATCCGCACCAGAAGGCCCCGCGTCGGCCTTCCCGGCGGACTTCCGGCGCTCGGTGCGCACCAGCTCGTCCAGCCCCGTGGCGACCTCCTGCTGTCGCCCGAGGTCCGAGTGCTGGTAGATCAGCGCGGCCCGCTCCGAGGACTGGCCGGCCCGGACCATCGTGTCCTTGAGCGTCGCCCCCGAGCGGGTGGCGAGGGTGTGCCCGGTGTGCCGGAGGTCATAGAAGCGGAAGCCCTCCGGCAGCCCGACAGCGGCCCGCGCCCGGCGCCACTTCCGGCCGAACGTCGAGCGCCGGAACGGCTTGCCCTTCTCTCCCACGAACAGCAGCCCGTCCGGGCCCTTCTCCGCGTACCAGTCCAGATGGCGCCGCAGCTCGGTGCGGAGGAAGGCCGGGAGCACGACGATGCGCCTGCCCGCCGCCGACTTGGTGTCGCCCACCGCCCGCCGTCCGGTGGTCAGCTCGGGCGCCGCCATGCGAACGGTCACGGTCAGGGCGTCCAGGTCGGCATCCTTCCGCCGCAGCTCGGCCTGTTCCTCCGGGCGCATCGGGCCGTAGGCGCCGAGGTAGACCATCAGCCGCCAGCGCGGTCCGACGGCGTTGGCGAGCGCGTCCACCTGGCCGACGGTGGCGATCCGCCGCTCGGCCGCCGACTCCTTGCCCGCGCCCTTGATACGGCACGGGTTCCGGCGGATGAGTTCGTCGTCAACCGCTGTTTCCATGATGGCCTTGAGCAGCCGGTATGCCTTGGCCACGGTCGTTGCGGCACCGGTCGTGGCCAGCCGTTCCGTCCGCCAGCTCCGGACCCGGGGCGGGGTGATCTCGTCCAGGTCCCGGCCCTCGAAGGCCGGCAGGATGTGGAGCCGGAGAAGCCGCCGGTACAGCTCCTCCGTGGTGGCCGACAGCCCGCGCTCAACGACCCATTGCAGCGCGTATTCCTTGAAGTTCACCGCGCCCGCGTCCGGGTCCTGCCAGTCCCCGCGGCTCAGGTCGGCCTCAATCTGCGAGAGCCAGATCTCGGCGTCCCGCTTGGTCGCGAACGTCTCGGGAGAGCGGAACTCCTGGCCGTCGAGGGCCCGGTAACCGGCGGTCCACCGGCCGGAACGGTACTGGCGGACGGACCCGAAGCGGCGGCGGCTCCCCTTGCTGTTGCCCATCAGGCAGCCCTCCCGTAGCGAGGACGGCGGCGCTGCATCGGCCGGACCGTGTTGGCGTCGATGAAGTCGGCCAACGCCGACTCGGGTATCCGGACGTGACGGCCGACCTTGACGAAGGTCACGCGCCGTTCGGCCACCAGGCGGCGGGGGAAGCGCTCGGTGGTGCCCAGCCACTCGGCAACCTCGGCCACGGACAGCAGGCGGTCAGTCATGGGTCGGTGCTCCTTCCGAACCGGGGGCGGGCGCGGGGGCGAGGGAGGCGGAGAGCCATTCCTCGGCGCGGGAGAGGCCGGTTCCGGCGAAGACCCAGTGCGCGAGGACGTACGTCGTCTCCGGCTCGATCTCGGCCCCGGCGGCGCCTGCTGCCATGTCGGCCGCTGCTGCTGCGGCTTGGGCGCGGCGCCAGGCGGCACGGGCGTCACGGAGGGCGCCGAGGGTGGTGGAGTAGGCGCGGGACTTGGTGGAGAAGTGGCCCCGGAAGCCGAGCATGTGGGCCCATGCCTGGAGCCGCAGATGGGCGAGTTTCCTGCGGGCGCCCAGGCGCCAGGCGGTGCGGATCAGGCGGCGGGCGTGGTCGCCGATGTCGAGGCCGGCCAGCTCGGCGACGAACTTCAACGGCCGGTCCAGAGCCCCGGTCGCAGTCTCGGCGCCCTTGGTGGCGTACTTGGCGATGTACGCGGCGACCGCGCGTTCGGTCAGCTCCCGGCCGCCGTCGAAGTCGGCGCCGCGGATCGTGCGGACGTCGAGCTGGCGGCCGAAGGTGAAGACGTGCGGGCGGCCGTCGAGGGTGGGGCCGTCCACGCGGACGGCAGTGGCGGCGGCCCGGATGGCGTCGGTCAGCAGCTCGGCCGTGGCCCAGGACGGGGGCGGGGTGTCACCGCCGCCGGGGCCGTCGAGGCGGATCACGGCATGGAAGTGGACGGCGCCGCGCTTCTGGTACTCGGCCACCTTGGCGAAGGACACCCGCGCGTGATCCTTCAGCGTGCGCTGTGTCAGGCCCGCGCGCTTGGCGACCTCCCGGCGCAGGTAGATGGAGAAGCGCCGCCACAGCGCCCCGGCGTGCGCGTTCCACAGCACGGCCGCCTCGTAGTCGTAGGCCGCCGGGTCCAGCGGGGTGCCGAGTACCGCGTCGTCCTGGCCGTGGAGCGCGCCGCAGCGGCAGCGGCGGACGGAACCGGCCGGGCCGGTGGGGCGGTTGTGGACGGGGCCGAAGCCGGGCGCGGTGAAGGTGGCGAAGACGCGCGGGTGCGCGGCCACGCGCTCGGGTACGCCCTTGCCGCCGCGCAGGCCGGAGGTGATCAGTTGGAAGGTGTCGCGCCGGTAGACCTCCGCGCAGGACGGGCAGCGCGTCACGCGGCGGTTGTTGCAGCGGACGAGGAGCTGGCCGGCGGGCAGGTCGGCGGAGTCCAGGCGGCGCAGGACGGCGCCGATCTCGCCGGTGCGGGTGTCGAGTTCGTGTTCGGTGCGGTGGCCGTCGAGGCGTATGGGCCGGGTGCAGCCGCCGAGGCCCGAGAGCTGCCGCAGCAGACCGGGCAGCGTGCCGTATGCCGCCAGGGTGCCGAGTTCGGCCAGCGGCGGCGGGGTGGTGCGGGGGATGATGGGTCTCTCCTTCTGGCGTCGGTCAGGAGGGGCAGTGCTCCCGGGGCGGCGGATGCTTGGCGGTATCAGGGCCGCCCCGGGAGTCGGCCGCGTCAGCGGCGGTGGTGGTCGCGGAGCAGGGAGCGCAGGACGACGGCCGCGACGGCCACCGACACGGCCGTGACAGCGACGGCGGCGAGCAGGGCCGTCAGCACCACACCGCCCGTGATCAGCGCGACGACGGCGCCGGTGGTGACGGAGACCGCCGGGGCGGCCGGGCGCGCGAGGGGCGCCGGGTCGGCCGGTACATGCCGGTGGGCGGGCGGCGGAGTGGGGTTGTCCGGGTACTGGGGCAGGAACATCGGAAGTCCTTTCACATCTACTCGTCTAGTCATGTGTGCCGTTGATGACGTCCACGCCGGAGCGCGTGCCGGACTCGATGGCGGGCGCCAGGAAGGTGTCCGAGAGCCAGAAGCCGAACAGCGCGATCAACACGACGAGCCAGAGCCGGACGCCGAGGAAGCGGATCGCGCCCCAGGCGATGAGGCCGAGCACCAGGACGAGGGGCAGGGAGACAGTCACGGGGGTTCGGGTCCCTTTCGGCGGTCAGCGGACGGGGCAGCGGTGGGTACGGGCCGCCAGCTCTGCGGCGGCGCGGCTGTCGTAGTCGGCGGAGAAGCCGCAGCGCGGCGCGGTGCACGCGGCGGTGTGCTTCTCGCGGCCCCGGCCGTCGTAGGCGGTGCCGACCTGGACGGGGCCGACGCGGGTGACGGAGCGGAAACGGCGGTTGGCGGGCATGGTGGTTCTCCTCTCGTGGGTGGTCAGAGACGGGCTGTGAGGGCTTCGGCCATCGGCGCGGGGACGCCGAGGCGGGCGCGGAGGGTCGGGGCGTCGATGGGGGTTCCGGTGCGGGTGCGGTGGTCGGCGGCGAGCTTGCGGGCGTGCTCGACGAGGGCGGCGGGGACGGGGACGGCGGGCGGTACGGGGTCCGGAGCGCGCTCCGGCTCCGGAACGGGGTCCGCCACGGGCGCGGGGTCGGGCTCCTGCTCCTGCTCGGGCGGGGCTGCCGGAGCCGCGTCCGGTGCCGGGGGCGGCGGGGCGGTCACCTGCTCGGCAACGTCCTCCCGCTCCGCCTCCACCACGTCCGCCGGTTCGGGTGCCGCTTCCTCCGCAGGCCCCGAGTGCGCCAGCAGCGTTCCGCCGAGGAAGGCCACGGCCGGCCATCCGGCGACGAGGATGCGGAGCCAGTCCGGGACGTCGTCCAGGTCGAGGAGCCCGGCCGTGGCGACGTTCGCTCCGAGGGAGGCGGCGAGCGCGATGACGAACCAGCACCACCCGGCCGCCCGGTCCCGCCCGGACCGCAGCCGCCGCCAGGCGGCCACGAGCAGCAGATCCACGGAGACCGGGTAGGCCCACGCCTTCCACCCGTCCTGTCCGGCCGCCGCCGCGAGGTCGTGCAGGTGCGCGAAGGACAACGCGGCGGCGATGACGGCTTGGACGAGTACGGCGTCAACACGGGCGAGGGAGCGGTGCATCACGTCAGCTCCCCGCGGCCTTGTCGGCGGCGGCCCGGGCGATGCGGGCGACCTCGGCCGCCTCGATGTCGCCGGGCATGCTGGCTGCGATCCGCTCCAGGAGATCCGCCTTCCGGGCCAGCAGCTCGGCCGACTCGGTGTTGTCGGTGCGGCGGCTGGCCCGCAGGTCGGTCAGGAAGGCGGCGATCTCCCGCGCGGTGGGTCGTTCGGACATCTGCGTTCACGTCCTCTCATCCGGTTTCCGGCATGGCAGGGGTAGGGACTTGGCGCGAGGCGGTCGCGCCGACCGAGGAGGGGAAGGGCCGGTCAGCCGGTCGCCGGCCGGGGCTTGACGGCCGGGGCCGACGCCCAGGGAGCCGACGGGACGGGGACGGCGGGCCGGAAGCGTTCGAGCCCGGGCAGGTGGGGCGCCAGGTCGGCCGACTCCCGGCAGATCCGGGCGGCATCACCGAGCGAGAGATACGGGGTGCGGATGCGGGACCAGCCGCCGGAGGTGTCCCCGGCCACGGCCAGCCCGGGCCGCTCCGGCGCGATGGCGCAGGCCGCCGAGACCGCTTCCGGGGCGATGTCCCCGAGCGCCATCTTGGCCGACGCCTCGTCGTTCACCCGGTGGCAGACGCGGCCGGAGAGCTGAGCGCGGAGCATGGTCGCGCCCTTGCCCAGCTCGGCGCCGAAGCGCTGCCCGCACACCTCCAGGTGGATCCCGGCGGCGCGGCCGAGCTGGGCGAGGCGGATCAACTGCGTGACCATCTCGTCCCGCCGCTCCTCGTCCTTCCGCGTGGCGACGAGGAACAGCTCGGCCACCTCGTCCACGAACAGCACGACCGGCACCGGCCGTTCGTCCTCCGGCAGCCCCCACACGTCCGAGGTGATGTCCTCCGCCGGGGTGTCCGGGGCGAGGCCCTGCCGCTTCTTGATCAGGTCGTATCGCTCCTCCATCAGCCGTATGAGGGCGGGCAGCAGCTCGGCCGCCTGCCCGGGGTCGGTGGCCAGGGCCGAGAGCCGGGGCGCGAAGGGGGCCAGCTCCACGCCCCGCTTGCAGTCGATCCCCACCAGCGCGACCGGTTGCCGGGCGAGCCCGGTGACCAAGTGCCGCAGGTACATGGACTTCCCCGACAGGGTGGCGCCGAGGACGAGTTCATGCGGCACGGCGCGGTAGTCGCGGACGAAGGCCGTGGCGTCCTCCCGCAGCGCGACCGGCGCCGACAGGAGACGGCCCCCGGCCCGGCCGGGCATCCGGACCTGCCGCAACACGTCGAAGCCGACGAGCCGCAGTTCGACCACCCCGGGCCGGACGGTGGTGACGTACACGGAGTGCACGCCCCAGGCGTGGCGGAGCCGTTCCGCCGAGGCCGCCACGTCCGCCGGTTCCTGACCCGGGGCGAGCCGCAGCCGGAGCCGCAGCCCGGTCGAGGTCGGCCGGAGCAGACCCCGGCGGGGCGGGACGGGCCTGACCTCCCGGCGAGTGGTGGCCCGGACCGCCAGGACCCGGAGCCGGGACGGCGGGACCGTCAGCCCGCACGCCTCCATGACCGAGGCGTAGGAGGTCAGCAGCCGCGCCGTGGACACCGGCAGGCCGACCGCCGACCAGTACACGGCCGGGTGCCGGGCCCGGGCGTAGGCGGCCCCGCCACCGAGTGCGGCGAGGGGGCCACCCACTTCCAGGAGCGTCGAGAGGTCCGCCATCAGGCCGACTCCCCCGCCGCCGGGAGCGTGCCCGGGACGACGGCCGTGGCGCGGAAGGCGATCCCGAACCGCTGCTGGCCGTTGAAGACGTTGTCCCACGGACGGCCCACCAGCCCCGGCAGCGAGACCGGCGCCCCGAGGACCAGCCCCTCCGCGATGCCGCTCTCCGGAACCGTCACCTTGACCAGCGAGGATTCGCCGTCCTCGATGTGCACGACGCCGACGGTCATCAGCGTCTCACCGGTCCTGGCGTCCTTGGCGACCTCGCCCGTGTTCCGGTCCCGGACCTTGGTCTCCGGGGCCTCGGTCAGCAGGATCGTCGCGCCGGAGGTCTCCACTCGGATGGTACGCACGGAACTTCCCCTATCTACTCGTCTAGACAAGATGCACGGTGACTCACCCCGGACCAGCCGGGGCAGGAACATCTTGGCATGGAACTTGCCCACTCGTCTATACGAGTAATCGTCACCGGGTGTACGAGTCCGGGGAGTTGGCCTCGCGCACCGTCCGTCAGGTGGCCGGAAGACGGTAGGAGAGGACGTACGCGTCCGCTGCCATGACGGTGTCGCAGACCTCCACCGCGCGCCCCTCGGTGTCGTAGGCGGTGCGGATGAGGTGGATCACCGGCACTCCGGCCGCCAGCCGCAGCGTGGCCACCTCGTCGGGCGAGGGCATCCGGGCCTTGATCTCCTCCTCGAAGTGGTCGAGGCGGTGCCCCAGCTCCTCAAGCCGCCGGTAGATCCCACCGGGACCCGGGTTGGGCTGGGCGATCGGGGTGTCCCGCGCGATGTCGAGCGGCAGATACGAGGTGGCGAACTCCACCGGCCGGCCGTCGAGCAGATACCGGCGGCGCCGCACGAGCACCCGCCGCACCGAGCCAAGCCGGGCGGAGACGTCCGGGGTCGCCCGCTCCTCCTTGACCTGGAGGCTGTCCACCTCCGGATGGCTGCCCACGGTGTCCGCCTCCACGAGGAACGCGGACTTCCCCTGCTCCCGATGACGCCGGGCGAACCGGTCGGAGGCCAGGCGGCGGACGGGCGGACGCGGCCGGACGAAGACGCCCCGCCCGTGCTCGGAGTGGACCAGGCCCTCACCCTGGAGGATTGAGAAAGAGTTGCGAACGGTCATACGGGAGACGCCGTAGTGCTCGACCAACTCGGCCTCCGACGGCAGCTTCTCGCCCTCCCGGAAACGCCCCTTGTCGATGGCCTCACGCAGTTGATCAGCGATTTGGCGGAAGACCGCGCGGTCGCTGGTCGGGTCGAGGGCGCCGAGGACGCCGGTGGAAAGAGGACTCACAGGTACTCCTTTAGGTATCTAGACGAGTGGCCGAGTTCTGTTGCTACGGTTGAGAGCCTAGTCAGCCGGAAAGGGCCGAGGAACGTGACTGCTGATCGCCCGCACTCCGTGAGCGTCGCCGGAGTGATCATTGACGACCAGGGCCGGGCCCTGATGATCAAGCGGCGCGACAACGGCCACTGGGAACCGCCGGGCGGCATCCTCGAACCGGAGGAGACCGTCCCCGAGGCCCTCCAGCGCGAAGTCCTCGAAGAGACCGGCATCAAGATCGAGCTTCCCGCGACCCTGACCGGCGTCTACAAGAACATGACGGGCCTGATCGTCTCCCTCGTGTTCCGCTGCCGGGCCGCCGACGGCGTGCCCACCACCGGTGACGAAACCCGCGCACTGCGCTGGGCAACCCGTGAGGAAGTCTCCGACCTGTCCGACGAGGCATACGCGATTCGCGTCCTGGACGCGATGGACGCGACAGCCCCGCCGGCCGTACGCGCCCACGACGGCGTGGAACTCGTCTAGCCGAAGCCCGCCCCACCGGCGGCCTACCAGCACGAAGGAACTTGTATGCACGAGTATACGAGCAGTCCGAGAGTCTGGGGACTGACTTGCCCAGGATTTCCCGAAGAGGTCAGCCGGGCCCGCCGCTGGACACGCGACATCCTCCGGGGCAACCCGTGCGCCGACGACGCCGAGCTGATCGTCAGCGAACTCAGCTCGAACGCCGTCCTCCACACCGCCAGCGGCCACCCCTGCGGCAGCTTCCACCTGGCCCTTGCCCTCTCGCCGCAGGTCCTCGCGCTCTCCGTCACCGACGCCGGTTCCACCACCTCCACCCCGAAGGCCGGCCACCCCGGAGACGACGCCGTACACGGCCGCGGACTGGCCATGGTCACCGCACTCGCCCACCGCCTCGTCATCCACGACACCCACGAGGGCCGCACCGTCACGGCGGAACTCTTCACCAGCCCACGCCACCCAGGCCGCCACGGAGAAGACCGCCGAGGAGAAGCCCTGTGCTGACCACGACTCTGACGGGCGCCTTACCCCCGACCACCCGAGAGTTCCCGGACCACCGACTCAACCTCACCGACGAGGACACCCGTTACGTCCTGGCGGCCTACCCGTCCGGGGTCCTCCGGTGAAGGCGACCACCCGTGCCGCCTACTGGTGCGAATGCTGGACGACCAGCGCCGAACACCCCAGCGGTCAGCCCCTACTCCTGGCCGCCTTCGACGCCACCTCAGCCCCGCAGGCCGTCCGCTGGATAGCGGTGGCCTTGCGGACCGTCGCGTCAGCCCTGGAACCACTCGAGTCCGCAGCCGCCTGGAACTGGCTCACCGAGGGCCGCACGACCACCACCAGAGCCCTGCTCGACGCCGAACCCTGCGCCCTGTCCGTCCACTGCAACGGCATACAGATCACCTGGACAGCCCGCCCCGTACTCATGCTCCCGCTCGCACACCGCCAAGACACCAACATCCCTACCTGCGCGGAGCAGTTCCGGCCCACCCTGCACGGGTGAGTTACAACCTTCTCTACGGGTTCAAGGCGGCTCGCTCCGCTCACCGCACGCGGCCCGACCCCCGGCCGGGCCTGCGCTCCTGTCTCCGCCCCGCTCCACCCCGGCCGGCGCCCGGCCCGCGCTCGCAGCGATCAGCCGCCAGACCTCAGAGACGGATGCCTCCGGCGGGGGCGCTCAGGCTCCGGGATAGACGGGGCGCCGTACGCGAGTGCCGGGGAGTTGGTGGCGTGCGTGGAGGGCTCCCATCCCGTCTGCCGTCGACCCAGGCAGAGCCGAGCAGACGCGGCCCCGGGCGTCCAGGTCCTTCGTACAGTGGCGCGCTCCACCTGGACGCCCGGGGCCGCGCCCGCTCCACGGTGTGTGGGTCGACGGCAGACGGGATGGGAGCAGGGGATGAGTGGTGGGCCGAGGCGGCGGGAGTCCACAGCAATAGATCCCCCCTCTAATTCTGAAAAGCGTGAGCGACGCGCGCATGACGCGATAATCAAAAGAATAAGGCGACTCCGATTGATCCTTCCGTGACCCCTAGGCGCAGAATGCACCATTTGGGCCGCAGAGCGGATAACTTGAGCCACGAAGAACAGAATATCAACGAAGGAGACTGGCCAGCGTTTCCTTAAGCTCCAAGTTGTCGCTTTCGTTGCGCCATTTCTGCCAAACTACCTTGAGGTCGCTAGATTCCATGATTTTCTTGCCTTGCGGCGCCACATCCGCGTTAGCGACAAGAAGCACGGGCTCGACCATTCCGCGAAATTTTCGCAGTTCTTCCTGCACGCGACTAATCGGGAAGGATTTTTTTTGCGTGTACTTAATTACCCCAAGGCAAAGGATGTTGAACGTCGGAGAATTAGGTAGCATCCGATATACGTAGAAATCATGACCTGGCTCCAACCCCTCAATGGCTACACGCGTTTCCCCCGTGGGATCAATATCCAACAGAACGGCCTCTAGCTGCGGAAATACTTGACGCTCGTAAGCAAGACCACTCACCCATGATCCAGCAGCCTCTTCTGGTCCACCAGATTCCGGAACCGGCTCCAGAGCACTAACGGGTAGTGTCACAGTTACATCGTCAACGCTGGAACCACTCACACCGGGAACGTGAACACGAACGACCGCTTGCGGCCCTCGCCCAGTGTCATAGGTTCGCTGAACAGTCCCTAGCAACATGTCAAGCCCCCATGGCACCTGCACTTCGGCGCCAGGCTCCGGAACATCCATGATTCTCCTCACCACGGTCGCTGACCACCAAGAAACCCGGCCAGATAGTCTCCCACCACAGCGTCCATCGCCACAGCCAGGCCATCCAAAGCGCGAGACCACCGCTTAATTACAGTCAAAGTAATCGGGTAAATATTGCGCTGCTGAAGCTTCAGAAATTCATCTTGATCATCGTGAGCGATTGCGTTACGGGCTATGTTTAGCGACTCAAGATCATCATTCCACTTAGCGGCCTTAATGTTAGCTCTCTTGAGCGCCGGCCACAGCGACAACCCTAGGTAGGAGAAATCGTTGCCAAGCGCCGCGGGTTGAGCGTTCCCCTTATCCAATTTACGCGCCCGCGACAAACCACTCCTGAGTACTACAGACAAGCCAGGATCGGTTTTGGAGATGGGATCACATAGCGCGTCGGAAGCTTCATCGTGCAAATCTCTCGCAAATCCCTGAAATTCTCCAGCCAGACGCAGCGTTATCGACCAGTTAAGCTGACTTGTCTGCCATCTTCTACCCGGCCCAGTGCCCCCAACGCTTGCGTGAACTGAAAATAATTCATCTATTCTTCTTTTTCTCGCGCCTGACCATCCCAAATACGCAGATGACGTCACGATCCCTCCCATTCGCCACTCCCCGCCGACCGCATTACGGTCGACAACGGATTGTAGCCTACACAGGTTCACAGTCCAGGCGTGAACTTACTCGTCTACGTCAGACGTAAAAAATCCGTGTGCAGCGCCTAGCATGCCTCCCACTTGACAAATTAAGGCAACTCAGAGACGCGCACGACTCTGCTGAGGCGCTTTGTCGACAAAGGTGGCAGAAACGCCCAGCAGTTCTACACGCCCTGCCCGCAGAGGGAAACCTTTTTCACCTCAGCCGGTTTGCTGGGTAGAGCAGATCCAGTGACTCGATCATTAAAACCCTGCACTTGATCCTTGCGGGAAAGAAAGATTGGGGAACGAACCCAAACACGCCCATTGCGGTCGGTAAAGGTGAGACTCTCAATCCTCCAGGTTGCGTCGCCCAGGAATGAATTATCTTTGGCGGTGGGCGAGATGATCAAATCGGCCGCATTGAACGCAATTTCCGTACACGGAGGGAGATTCCTGTCAGCCAGAAGCAGTCGATTATCCTCGACCGGACCGCTTACACGAATAACCACCTGAATGAGAGAGACGGGGTCCGGTGAGCGGTTCACGAGATGAATCTCCCTGGTCTTCCCGTATAAAGAGTTCTCCTCCCAGAATGTGACCCGAGATGCCTGGTCGCGAGCCTTCTGCACACTCTCATCCCGGGACTGCTCCAGCTGATCTTGAGCCACCCAGGCGCTGTAGTACGTCGCGATACCAGTGAAGATAAGACCACCGATAGCCGCCACGGCACCCACCACGGCGCCGATGTGCGCCCATGCAATACGACGCCACCGTCTCACCTCAGACTGTCTTTTTCTCGGACTCTTTACGGAATAGGGGCGTGGTTGTTGCCGGGCCATACGAACGCGGTCTCGCCGTTGAGAATTTCTCACTTTCGGTCTTCTCCTGCTCGTCTACCGCCCTGGTATTGCGTCGACCTGCACTCGGCATCTACCTAGAGATCGCGCATCGGCGACGATCTGTAGCGACCTCCGAAAGGCAAATATTCAGGTGCTCCTGAACGCGATGATGCTAACGATTCTAGAGCAGGCCGTCTCATTTTCCTTCTCATTCAATGCCGTTCACGGAAGATCAGAATGGACTGAATTCGGAGCCGTTGGCGGACCAGCCGCCCATGAACGCAGGTGAACGGCGCTGTACATACACCGGCCAGACACGTAGTCGGGGCGGCGCGCCGTCAGTCTTGGCCGCACCAGAAGCGCACCAGATAGGGTGGTCAGCCACGGTCAACGACGGCGATACCAGACCGCGCCGCACCGAGCATACAAGCACATAACCGCAGGTCAGAGGCTTTGCCGCACCGTTGAGACGGTGATTCCCAAGCTCAGAGCGCGAGTTCGATTCTCGTCACCCGCTCCACGACAAAGGCCCAGGTCAACGACCTGGGCTTTTTCTGTGGTCCAGACCAATTCAGGACCGCGTGCCACTCGCGTGCCAGTCGTATGCCACTAGGGCCTGTCCGCCCGATCGTGTTCGGGGGCGGGGGGTGGAGCCCGCACGGCGGCCAGCTGAGACGAATCCGTTTTATGCTGTTGCCGTTATATAACTGACGGAGCATGGTCAAGGTATGCCCCTGCCGTTCGATGTGCTGGCCGACCCCACACGGCGACGGATACTCGGGCTGCTGCTCGGCCGCCCCCGACTGGTGGGGGAGGTCGCCCACGAACTGGGGATGAGTCAGCCGCGGGTGTCCAAGCATTTCCGGGTGCTGCGTGAGGCCGGGCTGGTAACGGTCCGACCGGAAGCGCAGCGTCGCTGGTACGAGCTCCGCCCGGAGCCGTTGGCCGATCTCGACGCCTGGCTCGCGCCATATCGCCGACTGTGGACCGAACGCCTGGACGCATTGGAACGACACCTGGAAACGATGCCCGACGCCCCCGAGGAACGGCCGCGTCGGTCAACCGAGGAGCCGTGAAGTCATGAGCGCGACCAATGTCAGCACCTTCGACGGCCGGCCTGCCCTGCAGTTCGAACGTCATCTGAAGCACAGCCGCGACAAGGTCTGGCTTGCGGTCACCGATCCCCAGCAGCTGAGCCAGTGGTATCCGTTTCGGGTGACGGGGCTGGAGCCCAGGACCGACGGTCGCATGACCTTCGACGACGGCGAGGGCACGATCTACTCGGCCACCATCACCGACTTCGACCCGCCGCGGCTGTTCGCCTTCGACGAGCACGACCCGGGCGGTGAGGAGAGGGAGTTCGACGATCATCTCAGGTTCGAGCTGCGCGACGAAGGGGGCGGCTGCCTCCTGGTGTTCACCCACGTCATGGCCGATCCCGCGATCGCTGACGGTGCCTCCGGAGGCTGGCAGTCGTCCCTGGATCAGCTCGCGACGCAGCTCGACACAGCTGAATGACCGCCCGAAACAGCGGAGCCGCAGCCCGGGTGTTCATTGGCGAAGTGAGGTTCCCCCTGTCGGCCGGACAGGGGGAACCTCACGACGCCGTCCTCAGCGCGCCGGGCTGGGCTCGAGATCAGGCGGCGTGCGGAGTGAAGGTGACGCAGGAGTCACCCTCTTCGATGGTCACGTTAAGGGTGCCGTCAAGGGCCTTGGCCAGGCGTCGCAGCAGCGGGAGGGTGGGTACGGTGTCGCCGCCCTCCATCCGGGATACCTGCGGCTGCGTCATTCCGGCCCGGTCGGCCAGTTCGGCCTGGGACAGTCCAAGCTCGATCCGGCGGTCGTAGACCGCCTGTCCGAGATCACCGGCCAGCCGCGCGTCGACGTACTCCTGGTCGTACTCCACGACCTCACCCGCAAGCTGCCGGGCCCGGCGCGTCCTCCATGTGCTGTGGTTCATCAGCTCTCCTTGCGCCGATCGTAGGTGTGCTCGGCCCGGCCGTGCTCGGCCTCGCAGACCTTCTGGGCCTGATGCGCACGATCGACTTCCGCTGCCTCACGCATCTTCGTTTTGCGGAACACGGTCAGCAGAACGACGCGCTGCCCAGGGGCGAGCCAGTACGGGATGCGCACGGCGTCACCGTCCAGCTCGAAGCGCAGCTCACGCAGTTTGCCGCCCAGGTGGCGCGAATACGGTTCACCTAGCGTTGTCGGCTCGTCCAGAAGACGTTCCGTCTTGTCCTCCACTCGTCGGTAGAGGCGGAACGGAAGCAGATCCAGCCAATCCCGTACCTCGGGTTCGATTTCAATCTCCCACCGCTCCGTCATGCAATCAACGATATATACCTCCGATTACATAGAGCAAGCCGCCGCCGGTCCGCGACCGTCCGTGCCTCCCTCCTGCCGCGCCGCACCGCGCCGCGCCCGCGACCTGCGGCATGGCCGCGCCCGACCAGGAGGTTGCGGACCGAAGGTGCCCCGCGTGCCCGATGCATGCCCGATACGTGCCTGATGGGGGAGCGAACCGCGGTCAGCCACGAGTGGTGTCGCGGCCGCTAAATCGGATCGTTTCAGCAGGTAGGCGGCCGTTCTGCTGCTTCAGTGCCCGGCGATTCCCAAGCTCGGAGCGCGGGTTCGATTCCCGTCACCCGCTCCATGAAAAGGCCCCAGGGCAGTGACCGGGGGCTTCTTTGTTGTCTAGACCTCTTGCCGGACGACGTGCCCTGCGCTTGCCCTATTTCGGGGGCACGCCCGGAACGGGTCCTCCCGGCACTCGGCGGCGCCGAGCAAGTCCTGGCCGAGCGGTACGCCTCGGTGTTCTCCCTGTACGACATGGAGGAGCTGGGTTTGCTGCTCCACGTCGACGCCACCCTGGCCCTGCCGCCCTACACGAAGTGGATGCGCGGGATGGCCGATATCGAGCGTGGCTGACCGGACCGGCCGCCGTCGGCTGCCGCGGAGCGCGGCTCATCCCGACCGTGGCGAAGGGTTCTCCCGCGTTCGGCCAGTACCGCCCCCGTACGGACGGGGCCGGCTACGAGCCCTGGGCGCTCCAGGTCGTCGAGGTCTCCGGCGACCGCATCGCGAGCATCACGGCATGCGGTGACACCGCGCTCCTCTTTCCTCTGTTCGGCCTGCCGGGATACCCGAGCGGTGAAGCATGTCTCGGCGTCCCGACCTGATCACTTGGCGCTGTCCTCGGTGAGAGTGTGGGCGACGAGGGCATTTGCATGGCCGTGGCCGAGTTCATACTCGGACTTGAGCCAGTTGACCAACTCCATGTGCTTGGCCAGCGGAGACGAGCGGATGAGGTCCTTCCACTCGGCGATCGGTCGGCCGTACTTCTTCTCGATGGACGGGAAGTAGCTGGCAGGCCCCTTCACGGCGTCAGTCATGGATGCTCCCGTTTCGTATCGTCATGATCTTGGTGGTGTGGGTGGTGCCTGGGAGAACGGTGGCGGACCAGTGGCCGGCCTGGTCGGCGAGACGGGCCGTCACCGCGCTCAGCCACAGCAGACCGAGGCCGGCACCGGTGGTGAACGCAAGAACCGACGCGGCCGAGCCCATGAACCCGGCGAGGACAGCCACAGGTACGACCCGCGACGCCACGGCCCAGCCCTGAAGACCCCGGGCGGCAAGCGGGCGAGCCAGAACGACGAACGCCGCACACAGAGCCAGGTAGCCGATCATTCCTGCGGCCATATGGACCGCACCGTGCCCGCTCATCACCGTCGCGTCCGGGGAACCTGCGGGGAAGCCCGCACCGGCGTCGGCCGGGAAGGCAGCTGCGGCCCAGAAGGAGAGGCCGAACACGCCGACCAGAGCCGGCGCCCACATCCCGGCAGGACCACTGCGCAGAGTTCGCCGCAACCCGGCCGCGCCGGCGACCAGCAGCGCTCCGGTGAACACGAAGCTCAGCGTCTGCACCCAGCCGGCCCCGCCCAGAGCGAGTTGGCTGATCGCGTTCCGGGTGAAGCGAAATCCGTCGCGCGTGAGGCCTTGGGCGAGTCCGGCCGCGAGGAACAGCGGGCCTGCCACCACACCACCGGCCGTGAGCCACCGCGCCGCGGATCGCTGAGTGGTGGCTACGGGGTGGATGGGGACAGGTGGGGTGAACGTGTCGGTCATGGCGCGCCTTCCTCGTTGCGACGTGTCACCCATATGACCGACGCCAAGGAGCAAAGTGATCGCACTCCCGCACGTGTCCTGGGACACATGCGGGAGCGCGTGTCGACCCCCAGGAGTCACGAGTTCACCGAGGCGCGGTCGTAGGCTCAGCCCGGCGTCCGCAACCACGGTCAGGCTCACGATGATCACGCAGACCGGCGCCCAGGAGACGATCCGATGACCGGGCAGCCCTCTGCCCCCGGCGGGCCCCTGATCCCCATGCCTGCTCTCACAGCGGCAGCGCTCCGCGCAGCGGTCACCCAGGTCGCCCCCACCCAGTTGCCTTCCTTCGTCGAGCACCTCGACCGCGCGGTTGAACAAGCCGTCACCCAGAGCACCATCGCTCCACTGCGTACCTTCCTGCTGTGGTGGGGAGAATTCGTCGCCAACGAGCGCCACCCCGCGCGAGCGGCCCGACTGCGTGAACTGGAAGCCGTAGCGGAAGAAGCAACGGACCGCGAGGCCCTGCATTCCGCACTCGCCGAGATGCGACAGATCACAGACGTGGCGCAGCGCGAGATCTCCGCGTGAGCGACAACTGGACCTGGGACCACGACCTCGATGCCGAGCACGTCGTAGGCGGCCTGCCACACGAAGTCATGGCTGAGGTGGAGCGCTTGGCCGAGCAACTGACGGTCCTGGGCCGCGACGCGGTCGGCATCGGGCGCTGAAACCCGCACGGCGGAGGCCTGCGGACACAGGACATCTTCGGCGGACGGGGCTTCTTCATGTTCATGGCCCTGGAGCGGCTCGAACTTGTTGTGATCACCCGCGTCACATGGCTCGGCTGATCGGCCACATCCCGCGCCTCCTTCGGGCCTGACCGTGATGCGGGCCTCACTCGCGGAACGCGACGGGCCGGGCTCGCCGATCGACTCCACGAACGTGCAACCCGGCGGCCACCTCCCGTTGCCGGTCGAGGTCGGGATGCGCGCCGACCGCCGCATCTGGTGAGTTGAGCAAGCTCCCGGCCCGACCTCGGCCTGACCTCAGCCCGACCTCGGGCCCCGGACCCGTCCCGGCCGCGCCGGTCCTGGAGCCCGCCTGCCGGCCGCCGTCCCGCTCCGCCACGAACCCGGTCCCCACCCGACCGGTCCACCGGCGCCGCGCCGGCTCACGGAGGCGTTCACGGCGGCGGGCCGTGCCCGGCGACGGGGTCGCGGGCAGGGCGGTGCGCGGTCGCGTGGACGGACCTGGGTGTCAGCTCTTGAGGAAGTCGAGCAGGTCCTGGTTGAACTGCTCCTTGGTGCCGGGGACGCTCGCCAGTCCGTGCGCGGCACCCGGGTAGATCTTCAGGGTGGCGTCCGGAATGATCTGCGCGGACTTCTTCGCCGCGGCGTCGATGGGCACGATCTGGTCGTCGTCACCGTGGACGATCAGCGTGGGGATGTCGAAGCGGCGGAGATCCTCGGTGAAGTCCGTCTCCGAGAACTGCTTCACGCAGTCGAAACCGGCCTTGAGGCTCTGCTCCATCGCCATCAGCCAGAAGGCGTCCTTGTTTCCCTGTGTGACCTTGTTCCCGGGCCGGTTGCCGCCGAAGAAGGAGTCCGCGAGATCCAGCCAGAATTGTGAGCGTTCCTTCAGCAGGCCCTCGCGGATGGAGTCGAAGACCTCCATCGGGGTGCCTTCCGGATTGCCGTCCGTCTTGATCATCAGCGGTGGCACGGCGGACAGCAGGACGGCCTTGCGAATGCGGGCGGTGCCGTGGCGGCCGATGTAGCGGGCGATTTCGCCGCCACCCATGGAGTGGGCGACGAGGGTCACGTCGTCGAGGCCGAGGGTGTCGATGAGCTGCGCCAGGTCGTCGGCCCAGGTGTCGTAGTCGTTCCCGCGCCAGGTCTGGGTGGACCGGCCGTGACCCCGGCGGTCGTGGGCGATGCCGCGGTAACCGTGTCCGGCCACCACGTTGAGCTGGTCGTCCCACACATCCGCGTTGAGCGGCCAGCCGTGGCTGAAGACCACCGGCGGGCCGTCCCCCCAGTCCTTGAAGAAGATTTCCGCTCCGTCGCGAGTCGTCACGAAACCCATGAATCGCTCCTCAGCACTTGGCAGAGACGGGAGGACCGGGCGGGCGGGAACGGCCGGCGTACCACGGGTGACACCGCCGTCCGCCGACGCGCGCCCCGGCGAATTCGGGCGGCGACGGCCGCTGCCCGGCCCCGGCGGCAGGAATTCCGCCCTCTCCGTCGATGCTAGGCGGCCCCGGAAGGTCCCGCAGAAGATGCGGTACCGGTTCTTTCCTGGTAGGCGGGCGGGAATTCCGCCCCAGGCCGGTTTCCTGCCTTTTCCCGGGTGGGCGGAGCCGGGGGAATCCGGGGCGCGGGCCGGAGAATCCGGGGAATCCCCGGGGCCCGGGCCGCGCGCCTACTCCTCGTGGAACGCGGCCGGTGAGGCCGTGGTCCCCGGCGCATCGGACGCGCGCGGATCCCTCCGCGGGTCCGCCTCCAGGTCCGTCCTCGGGTCGGACGCCCTCGCGTCCGGCTCCGAGGGGGAGGTGGCCGACGGCAACGGGCCGCGCGGCGGGAGGCGGTCATCCGGCGTGGAAGGCCCAGGGCGTTCGTCGGTCCGGTCGCCGGAGCGGGGCGCGCTCGGCTGCGTGTCCGGGCTCCCGGACTTCTCCGGCTCGGGCCTCTCCGGCTCGGGCCTCTCCGGGCCGGACTCCTCCGGGGAGGGGGGTGCCGGCCGCGAACTCGCGGGCGGCGGCGCCATCGGCGGTGCGGGAACGGTGGGCGCCTCCGGCGTCATCAGCCGCACGGGCACCACGGCGAGCAGGCCGACGGCACAGGTCACCGCGGTCACGGCGGCGGTGCGCAGCAGCCGGCGGCGGGAGGCGGAGCGGCGGACGGTCTCGAAGTGGCCCGGGGGCGGGGTGAGCGGGTCGGCGGGGGGCCGCAGGAGCACCGCCAGGGGGTCGTCGGCGCCGAACTCCCGTTCGTCGTCAAACCGAGTGGTCAAGGCTTCTCCTCAGATGGACGCGGAGCAGTTCGCGGGCCGCGTGGAGATCGGCCTTGACGGTCCCTTCCTTCCGTCCGGTCAGTTCGGACACCTCCCGGATCGGCATGTCGGCGTAGTAGTGGAGCAGGATCGGGACCCGGAGCCGTTCCGGGAGCGACTGCACGAGCAGCCGCACCGACGGGTCGGCCTGCTCGGCGTGGGGACGGACGGCGGCCTCCGAGGTGACACGGTGCATGGCTCGGCGTTCGCGCTCCATTTTGCGCCAGTGGTCGCGGACGAGGTTGGCCGCGGTCACATAGAGGAAGCCACGGGGCTCGTCGACGGATGTCCAGCGGGCCCAGAGCCGGGTGAACGCCTCGGAGGCCACCTCGTGCGCCGTCTCGTCGTCGTCCACGAGACGGCGGCACCAGCCGGCCAGACGCGGGTAGAGGGCGGCGAACAGCTCGGAGGCCGCCCTCTCACGGGACCGTTTCAACGCACTCCAGGGTGGGTGGGGCCGGTGGCGGCCGGTGGGCGCCCGCGGGGGAGGACGCCGGGACGCCGGGTCGCGTTCCGGGGCCCGGCGTCGTGCCCGCCGGGGCACGCGGGTGGCGCGTGCCCCGGCGGGACGGTGCGGAGTTCTGCGGGGTGGTGGCTCTGCGGGACGGTGGCTCAGCGGGGTCGTGGCTCAGCGGCGGGCCGGGGAGACCGGCCCCGCGAAGACGATCACGTTGTCGCGGTACTCGCCCCCCGCGCGTGGACCACCGCAGGTGATCAGGCGCAACTCCGGGCGGTCCACGTTCCCGTAGACCTCCTCGGTGGGAAAGTCGTCCTTCGCGACGGTCCGTACGGCGCCGACGGCGAACTCCGCCTCTCCTCCCCCCTCCAGGCGCGCCACGATGCGGTCGCCCCCGCGCAGCCGCGCGAGGTGACGGAAGACCCCGTCACCGTGGGACCCGACCGTGACATGGCCGAGGATGACCGACGGTCCGGTCTCCCCCGGCGCCGGCGAGTGCCGGTACCAGCCCGCCGGATCGTCCGCCGTGATCGGGGGCACCTCCACGGTGCCGTCCGGGGCGAGCCCCAGCGGCACGACCGGGGTGTCGACGCCGATGGCGGGGATCCGCAGCCGGACCGGGGCCGGTCGCCCGTTCCGCCGCGGCTTCCCGGTGCTCGCGGAGGCGCCCGCGCCGTTCGGGCGTCCCGTGCCGCCGGCGGCCGGGCCGGCGCTGCCGCCGTCGCCGTCCGCCCCCGAGATGCGGAGCGCTTCCTGGCCCGAGCAGCCCGCGAGCAGTGCGACCCCCGCCGTGGTGGCGAACGCGCGCCGGGTGAACGCGCGCCTGGAGAGCGGTGTCACGCCCCGGTCGCCCGTCGGCGCCGCACGACGAAGGCTGCCGCGCCGCCCGCGAGGAGCGCCGCCGCACCCCCGCCGACCAGCGCGGACTCACTGCCGGTGGTTCCGGACGCCGCCGGCACACCGGTGTTCGGCGCGCCGTCCGGGACCACCCCGACCTGGTCGCGCTCGGGCGCCCGGGTCGGTTCGGGGCGCGGGGCCGGGGCCGACTCCTCGGCGGGCCGGCGGGTGTCCTCCTTCGCGGGCTCCGACTCGGCCGGGGCCGGCCGGGTCGCCGGATCGGCGGGGGCGGTCCTCGCGGTCTCGGGCCGGGAGGGGGCGGGTGTGTCGGCGGACGCGGGCGCGCCGGCCGCCAGGACGGCGGTGCACGCGAGGGCCAGGGCACTGAGGATGGTTCGGCGCATCGGATCGCTCTCTTTCGTCTGCTGCTTCGGGTCCGCCGTACGGCCGCCGAACGGCCGGGCCGGGTGACGGATCGAACGGAGAGACGAGGCGCCGCCGGAACGCGTTGTAAAGAGATGGCAAAGCCGCGCGGAGCCCGCCACGGGTGCCGCCGGGGGCGGGCCGCTGTCGGCACCGTGGGGCCGGGACGGGGGCTCCGGGCCGGCCGGGGCGGGCCGGCCCCGGACCGCAGGACGGACGCCCGCCCCCGGCCGGCCGACCCACCCGCCGGCGAGCCGGGTGGCAACCTCCGGCGGGACCGGTTCAGGAGCCCCCGGCCGGCCCCTCCGGCTCGAACGCCTGGGCGACGGCGAGGCTGTCCTCGTAGACGTGGTGCCGGGTGACGAGACCCCCCTCGACCGTCAGCCGCAGGGCGAAACGGGCCCGGTAGGCGCGGCCGGTGGGGCGGGCCGTCTGGCGGATCTCACCGAGCACGATCGCGTCGCTCCCGTCCACGAAGATTCGCTCGATCTCCGTGCCCGCCGCCTCGGGGACGTGGTGTCCGGCGAGTTCGCGGAAGTGGTCCGCCACATCCGCGCGGGTGGAACGGTGCCGTATCCACGGGGTCGCGGCGCGGCCGTGTTCGGCCTCCGGCCAGTCCAGCCGCCAGTCGCAGGGGTCGGCGTACAACTCGGCGACGCGCTCGGGGTCGCCCTCGCCGATGCGGCGGAGCAGTTCCCCCACCACCTCACGCGTGCTCATGAACGGGGGTGTGGACATGGGCGGTTCCTCCGGTCCGGGTGGCTGCGGGACGATCACCCTACGGTCGCCGGGGTGGCGGCGCACTGCCGTTTCCCGCGCCCCGTCACGCCTCCCGCACGCCCCCTGGGCCGTGCCGCCACGGCCACCGGCCGCGGTGCCGCGCGGCCCGGTGTCCCACGGGTCCGGGGTGCCCGCCACCCCGCCGGGGTGGTGCCAGGTACACCCCCGCAACGGGTGTCCGGCGGTTGGTGGGGCCCCGGTGGCGCGCAGGAATCTGAGGGCATGACCTCACGACGCATCGCCGCCCTCTCCGCCGCCCTTCTCGTCTCGGCCGGCGCCCTCACCGCGGCCCTCCCCCTCGAACACTCGGCGACCCTCGCCACGGCCCGGGCGGCGGTCTCGACGGCCGTCTCCGGCACCGGGGCCACCGGGAACGCCGGAGCCCCCGGAGGCACCGCGGTCCCCGTCGCCCAGGGCGGGTCCGCCCGGTCCGCCACGGACGGGGACGAACGGGCCCTGCGCTCCTTCCGGAACGGCGCGCATCCGTTGCGCACCACCGAGCCGCGGGGGAGCACCGCCGACCTCCGCCCGCTGGGCCGCATGGTCCAGGGCAGCACGGTCGTCGGGCTCGGCGAGGCCACCCACGGTTCGCGGGACTTCTTCACGATGAAGCACCGGGTCTTCCGGTACCTCGTCGCGGAGCAGGGGTTCCGCGCCTTCGCGCTGGAGGCGTCCTGGTCGACGGGGCTCCGGCTCGACGCGTACGTGACACGCGGCGAGGGCGAACTGGGGAAGATCATGGACGAGGAGTTCCAGGAGACGTACTCCATCTGGAACAAGAAGGAGTACCACGACCTCTTCACCTGGATGCGGGCGTACAACCGCAGCCACCCGAAGGACCCGGTACGCGTCGTCGGCGACGACATGGCCTACGCCGGCCCCGCACTGTTCGACGAGGTCATCGCGTACGTGGAGCGCGCCCACCCGCGGTTGCTGCCGCGCTTCACCGAGCTCTACCGCGGTCTGCGGCCCACGGGCCCGGTGGGGGACACCCTGGCGCGGTTCCCGGACACGCCCCTGGCCGAACGGAAGGAACACGCGGAGCGCACCGGGCGCGCCCTGGAACTGCTGAGCCGGCAGTCCGTACGCCCCGGCGCCGACCGCGGCGCGCACCGGTGGGCCGTGCAGCAGGCCCGCGCCATCGACCAGACGTACCGGGGCTACGCCTTCGACCTCACGGACCCCGCCGGGATCGCGGCGATGATGAAGAACCGGGACCGGGTCATGGCCGAGAACGTGGCCTGGTGGCAGCGGACCACCGGCGACAGGATCCTCCTCTCCGCGCACAACACCCACGTCGCCTACGACAGTTTCGACACCAGCTACCCGAAGACCCAGGGCGCCTTCCTCCGGGACACGCTGGGCAAGCGCTACGTCAGCCTGGGCTTCACCTTCAACCAGGGCTCGTTCCGCGCCTTCTCCGCCGAGGAGGGGCCCGGGAGCGGGGAGCGGACCGTCACGATCGGCGCCGCGGCGCCCGGCAGCAACGAGCACCTGCTGGACCAGGTGGGCCGGGCCGGCCAGGTGGGCAGGCCCGGGAAGCCCGGCGAGCAGGCCGACGGGTCCGGGAAGGCCGGTCCCCGCGACTACTTCCTCGACGTCCGCGCCCTCTCCGCCGCGGGCCGCTCCTGGCTGAACGAGCCGCGCCCGACCCGCAACATCGGCGCCGGCTGGCCGGTTCCGGAGCAGGACATCGCCCTCGGCGGGGCCCACGACATCCTCATCCACCTGCACGAGGTCGGGGCGGCCACGCCGCGCACCGCCCCCTGAGCCCACCCGCGCCGCCGGGCCCGGGTCACCGGACCGGACACCCACGGCCGGGGCCGCCCACACCGGGCGGTCCCGGCCGTGGGTGTCCGCCGTCCCGGTCGAGGCCACCGGGAACGGCGGGGCCGGTGGTGCGGGTGGGGCGTTCCGCTGGTCACACGGGTCAACGGGCCTGCGGGAGAAACCCCCTGAACGGGGGATGGGGGTCTTGCCTTCGGTCTGGTGAGGATGGTTGGGACCGCCGGGCTCCCGGCCGTTTCCGTCCCCGGCGGATCACCGGGGGAGCACAGATCAGCAGATCAGCTGACCACCAGAGAGGAGTTGCGTTGCCCATGGCTTCCCGCGAACGGCGCGGCAGGCGGCTCGCCGCGGCGGCCGTGACCGTGCTGTTCCTGACCGCGGCCTCCCCGGCGCTCGCCATCTCGGCGTCCGTCGACGAGTTCTCGGCCAGGACCATCGACCACCACAAGCGGGTCCGGCTGCACAAGGCGCACAACAACGGCGCCATCGGCAAGGCCCAGTACAAACGCAAGTCCACCCCGAGCTCCGTGCGCAACCTGTGGATCAAGCGGGATCACGCGAGCCACATCACCAGCGGCTCCGGCTCCCGGATCTTCACCCTTCAGGTCTGCCACCACAAGAACAACTGGCCCGACGACTGCAGCGGCTGGAAGAACTGAGGCCCGCGGCGGACCGGCGCCTGCCCGCCCGGTCCCCGCTCCGGACGGCCCGGCCCCCTGCCGGGTTCCCGGATTCCCCGGTGACCGAGCCCCCGCACCGGCCGCCCCGTCCCGTCACCGGTTCGCCGCCGGGGTCCACCGGACGGCAGCCCGGTCCGCCGGACGGCAGCCGGGTCCGCCGGACGGCCGGGTTCCCGGGTTCCCCCCGGTGCTCCGTGCCTTCCGTCTCCGGCTCTCCGCGAGGCCGGCCCCGGCTCCCACGACTCGCGGCGCGCCACCACGAACCCCGCACCACCGACCGCCCGCCACCACGCCACCCCGGCCCCACGCCGCCACCAGGCCGCCACCCACCACCGCACCGCTCCACCGTCCGTTCCCCACCGCCGGCCCACCGACGAGGAACCATGACCGAGCTTCAGCGGCCGCTGCCCGGCCCCTCCCCCGCGCCGTCCGGCGAGTCCGGTCCCGGCGCGCCGATCCTCGACCTCCGGGGCCTGCGTGCCGAGGTGCCCGGCCGTGTCCTGCTCGACGAGGCGGAACTCACCGTGCGCGCCGGGGAGTCCGTCGCGGTGACCGGTGCCAGCGGCAGCGGCAAGAGCACCCTCCTGATGTGCGTCCTCGGCCTGGTCCGCCCCGCCGCGGGAACGGTACGGGTCGCGGGCGTGGACGTGACGCGCCTGCGCCCGCGCCGGCTGGCGCGCCACCGGCGGGCCCATGTCGGCGCGGTGTTCCAGTTCGGGGAGTTGCTGCCGGAGCTGACGCCCGTGGAGAACGTCGCCGTGGCCGCGCTGCTGGCGGGTGTGGGCCGGGCGGAGGCGTTCGCCCGCGCCGGGGAGTTGCTCTCCCGGCTGGGCGTGGCGGCGCGGGTCCCGACGGCCGAGCTGTCCGGCGGCGAGCGGCAGCGGACGGCCGTGGCCCGCGCGCTGGTCAACCGGCCGTCGCTGTTGCTGGCCGACGAGCCGACCGGGGCGCTCGACGAGACCAACCGGGACGCCGTCTGCGAGCTGCTCTTCGGTCTCCCCGCCCGGACGGGCTGCGGGCTGCTCGTCGTCACCCACGATCCGGCCGTCGCGGCGCGCGCCGACCGGACGGTGCGGCTGTCCGGCGGCCGCCTGGTGGCCGAGGTGCCCGCGTGAGCGCGGTGCGGCCGCTGCTGCGCGTCGGCCGGGCGGCGGGCGCGGCGGCCGAGGCGGGACGGGTCCGGGCCACGTTGCTGACCTGCGCGGCGCTGCTGCTCGCCGTGGGGCTGGGCGCCCTGGCCGTGGCGCAGTCGTCCTTCGAGGGGCGCGCGCAACGCGGCGAGAACCGGGGCATCGCGCCGGTGGAGGGCCGGGAACCGGCCGCGCTGCTCGCCGCGTTGCGGACCGATCTGGTGGGCACCACCTCCTACACCGTGGTCTCGCTGGTCCCGCTGCGGGCGGACGCACCACCGCCGCCCGGGCTGGACCGCTGGCCCCGGCCCGGGGAGGCGTTCCTCTCCCCCGCGCTCGCGGCGGCCGGCGCCGGCGAGGGGGTGTCGACGCGCTACGGGCGGCTCGCCGGGGCCATCGGCCCGGAGGGGCTGGAGGCCCCGACGGAGCTGCTGGCCTACGCGCGCCCGCCGGTGGAGGTCACCGATCCGGCGGACGAGGAGTGGTTCCGGGCCACCGGCTTCGGCGGCCCGCGGTCGCTGACCTTCGGCGAGAGCGGCAACCTGCCGCCGCCCGGCCGGTTCCACGGCGCGCTGGCGGGCCTGGTGCTGCTGCCGGCGGCGCTGCTCGCCGTGGTGGCGGTGCGTGCCGGCGCGGCGGCGCGGGACAGGCGGGCCCGGCTGCTCGCCGTGCTCGGCGCGGGCGCGCGGGCCCGCGCCTGGTTCACCGTGGGGGAGGCCGCCGGCCCCGTGCTGGCCGGTACCGCGCTGGGCGCGCTCGCCTTCGTCCCGGCGATGCTCACCGATCTCCCGCTGCCCGGGGTGGACTTCGTCCTGTACCGGCCGGACGCGCTCGGCGCGCTGCCCCGGCTGGCCGCGGCGCTGGCGGCCGCGCCCGTCCTGCTGCTCGGCGCTGCCGTGCTCCTCCAGCCCCGGGCCGGTGGCGCCCAGCGGGGCGGCTCGCGGCCCGCGGTGCGGCGGGCGCGCCTGCACGCCCTCGGCGCGGTCCTGTTCGCCCCGGCCCTGCTGGTGACCGTGCGCGGCACCGAACTGCTGCCGCAGGAGCTGCGGCTGCCGTTCTACGTGCTCGGCTGCGCCACCGTCTTCGCCTGCCTGCCCGCGGCGGTGGGCGTCCTCTGCTCCGGGCTGGGCAGGTGGCTGACCGCCCTCGGGAGGCGCGCGGGGTCGAGCGGGACGCTGATCGCGGGGCGGCGGCTGACGGCCCACCCCCGGGCGACGGTCCGGCTGGTGGCCTCCCTCGCGGTGGCGCTGGGCCTGGCGGCGCAGACCCAGCTCTGGGGCGGGGTCTTCGGCGACCTGCCGGCCCGGGCCCTGGCCACCCTGGACCGGATCGGCAGCAGCGCCGTCACCGTGGACTATCCGGCCCGCGAGGAGCGGCTGGCGGCCTTCGAACGGGCGCTGCCCGACGGGGTGGAGAGCGCGGTGCTGCGGGTGCGCACCACGGGCGACGGCGATCCGGCCGCGGAGCTGATCGGCTCCTGTGCCGCCCTCACGGCGCTCCGGGCGCCCTGCGGGACGGACCCGGTGGCGCTGCCCGGAGGCGGCTCCGACCCCCGGCTGCGGGAGCTCGTGAGCTGGGGGGCCACCGAGGGGGCGGCCTCCCTGCGGGTGCGGGAGGGCCCGGTGGCGGGCCATCGGGGGTCGGACACCACCTCGTTGACCCTGCTGCTGGTGAGCGCGGGCGGACGCGGGGCGGGGGACGGCCCGGCGGGTACGGGCGGCCCGGCGGGTACGGGCGGCCCGGCGGGTACGGAGGGCGCCGGGCCGGGCGGTCCGGCCGGGCCCTCGGACGCGTTGCCGGTGGGGACGGTGAAGCGGCTGGCCTACCGCCACCTGGGGCCGGAGGCCGAGGTGAACTCCATCGGCGGGCTGTACCTGACGGGGGTCGGCGGGCTGGAGGCGGCCACCCGCTGGATCCGGCTGCTGGCGGCCACCGGGATGCTCGCGGTCACCCTCGCGGCCGGCCTGGGCGCGCTCGCCGAGTTCCTCCGCCACGGACGGGAGCTGGCGCCGGTCGGGGTGATGGCGGGGCGGGCGACCGTGTTCGGCTCGACCGCCCTGTGGTCCCTGCTGCTGCCCGGGGTGCTCGCGGTGGCGGTGGGCACCCTGGCCTCGGTCTGGCTCGCGGCCCCGATCCAGGCGGGCCGCCCGGACGTGGTCTCCCTCGCCTCCCTGGCCCCGGCCTCCCTGGCCGCTCTGGGCGCGGCGGCGCTGCTCACCGCCTGGGGCGCGGTGTCGGCGGTCCGCGCGGCCCGCTCCTGGCGGCCGGTGGCGGCCTGATCACGGCGGGATCCGGGGGCGTGCCTCCGGGGTGACGGCGGCTGACGGGGATTGACGGGCCGACGGAAACGCGCGGGCGGAGGCCGGACCGGACCGGGGTGTGTCCCGTCGGCGGCCGTGGCCCCCCGGGCCGGGAGGGGGTCCGTAGGCCGGGCGGGCACCGCGCGGCGGGCGGGCGAACACCGCGCGGGGGCCGGGCGGGCGCCGTACCGGAACCGCACGGTCGCACCGGGGCGGAGGAGGACCGGGACGGGGCCGAAGAGCTCCGGCCGTGCCTCATGCGGGAGTTCGGACCAGGAGGTCGTCGCGCCGGGAGCCGCTCCGGCGCGGTGGGTGTGCCGGAGCCATGGAGGCGGTGTGCCGGGATCTCCGGCACACCCCCACGAAAATCATCCCGTGATCCGTACATACTTTGGGCTCTCCCGAACGTCTTGGGAGAGGACGGCACCGTACTCCCCCACGGCCGCCGTTCCCACTCCCCACACCTCCGCCGTTCTCGGCTGATTCGGAGCGTATGACGGTGACTTTCCTCGACAGACCCGCCAAGGTCCGGCGCGCTCGCACCACCGGCACCTCGCGGAGGCGCCGGGCCGCGGTGGTGGTCGCGACCGCCGCCGCGCTGGCGGTGCCGGCCGCCGCCGCGCCCGCCTACGCGGCGCCCGACCTCCCCCCGGGCGGCGGCCAGTCCCGGCCGGTGAACCAGGCCGCCGCGCCCACGGTGAGCGCCAAGGGCGCGTTCCTGATGGACAGTGGCACCGGCGCGACCACGATGAGCAAGACCGCGGACACCAAGCGCCAGATGGCGTCCACCACGAAGATCGCGACCGTCCGCGTGGTGCTCGGCACCAGCGGGCTGGATCTGGACCGCAAGGTCACCATCCAGCAGGAGTACCGGGACTACGTGGCCCGTGAGGGCGCCAGCACGGCGGACCTGCGGACGGGCGACCAGGTCACCGTCCGGCAGCTGCTCTACGCGACGATGCTGCCCTCCGGTTGCGACGCCGCCTACGCCCTGGCCGACACCTTCGGCACGGGCTCCACCCGGGCGGCGCGGGTGAAGTCGTTCATCGGCAAGATGAACAAGCTCGCCACCGACCTGGGGATGACGAACACCAAGTTCGACTCCTTCGACGGCATCTCGACCGCCGGGGACCACTACTCCACCCCGCGCGACCTCGCGAAGCTCGCCCGCAGCTCGATGCAGTACTCGACGTTCCGCACCGTGGTGAAGGCCAAGGAGACGGTGGCCAAGGCGACGGCGAGCAACGGCAACACCCGCACGTACACCTGGTACAACACCAACCAGCTGCTGGGCTCGTACAACGGCGCCGTCGGCATCAAGACCGGCACGGGCACCGCCGCCGGGCCGTGCCTCGTCTTCGCGGCGACCCGCGGCGACAAGACGCTGGTCGGCGTCGTGCTCAACGGCACCGACCGCTACAACGACGCCGCCAAGATGCTGGACTACGGGTTCGGGAGCAGCACGGCCGACACGATGAAGCTGCGGAAGCTGCCCGCGGAGGCGCAGCGCGACTGATCCGGCGATCCGGACCGGGACCCGGCCATCAGCCACGGGTCCCGGTCCGGAGGCCCCGGTCAGGACGGCCCGCGCCCGGTCCGGTGACCGGGCGGGGGCCGGGCCGGATCCGCGAGGTGCCGGACCGGCCCCGGGGCAGGCGGTTCCCGCGCCCACCTCGTCCCGCCTCCGCTTCCGCCTCCGCTTCCGCCTCCGCCTCCGCCTCCGCCTCCGCCTCCGACGTGACCTCCCCGTCGGCACGGCGGCTCCATCGTCTTCGGCAGGACCGGCGACGACCCCGGCCGCGACCGCGCAGCGGTCCCCGGCTCTCCGGCTCTCCGGCTCTCCGGTGGCGATGTCCGACACCGGGGCAAAGTGCTACTTCCACATCCTTTGTCGCGATTGCGTAACGTCGCCGGTTTACGGATGAACAATCCGTACCGTGGTTCCCATCGCCGCGCGGGACAGGAAGCGCGGCATGTGAAGGGGGGACCTTCGTGATGCGATCCCGAGCCGCCAGGCTCTCCGCCGTGGCCGCCGTCGCCGGCTGTGCCGTCGCACTGCTGATACCCGGTCAGGCGCAGGCCGCCGGAGCCATCCAGCTCTACAAGATCTACTACGACAGCCCGGGCAGCGACCGCGGCGGCAACACCAGCCTCAACGCCGAGTACGTCCAGCTCCGCAACACCTCACGCAGCGCCGTCCAGCTCAAGGGCTTCACGATCCGCGACAACGCCGGGTACACCTACACCTTCCCCTCGTACAAGATCAGCGCGGGGAAGACCGTCAAGGTGCACACCGGCAAGGGCACCAAGAGCGCGGGCCACGTCTACTGGGGCCGCGGCTGGTACGTCTGGAACAACACGGGGGACAAGGCGCGGCTCTACAACGCCGGCGGTTCACAGGTGGACACCTGTTCGTACAGCTCCGGCAAGTCGGCCTACAAGATGTGCTGATCCCGGCCGGGGCGCGGCGCGGGGCCGGCCGGACCTTGGGGGGTACCGGCCGGACCTGAGCCGTACCGTTCGGCAGCGCGACCGCCGGGCCCCGTGGGTGGCGCCGCCCACGGGGCCCGGCGGCGGAATGACCGGACGGCCCGACCGGCGAGGGCACGGCCCGCACCGTGGCCCGTCCACCTGGTCGCGCCTCCGTACGGTTTCACGGCCACACAGCAACACGGCCACACCGCGGCACGGCCTCCGGCCCGTCCTCCGCCGAGGGCGGGCCGGTGCCGCGTCCGGGCACCGCGACGGGCCGGGACGGGACGGCAGCGCGCGAGCGCCGCGGCCGTACCGCTCTGGTGCCCGGGCGCCCGGGTGCGCGCCCTCAGCGAGCTCCCTCGCCGGGCAGGGAGGCGGCGTTCGCCGGTGCGGACGCGGAGCGCGGCGGGGCCGGCTCGAGCGGTTCCGTCCGCAGCAGGCGGCGGAGCACGGCGGCCTCGCCCCGCTCCGCGCCCTCCAGGGCCAATTCGGCCGCGATGGTCTCCCAGAGCGCCTCGGGCGGCGCGGCCGGCGTCTCGTCCGGATCGAGGCTCCGGGCGGCGCGGACGATGCGGTGCAGGGTCACCAGGGTGTCGCTGCACTGCGGGCAGTCGTCCAGATGGCGGCGGAGTTCCGGCCCTCCGGGCGTGGTGCCCGCCCCCGCCTCCCCGGCGGGTGTTGTTCCGGTGAGGCCGGTTCCGGCGAGGGCCCCTCCGGTGGGGTCGGGGCAGCCGTCGAGCGGGCCGGACCCCATAGCGGGTCCCGTGGACCCCGTGGACCCGGCGTCCCCGTCCTCGCGGAGGGCCAGTTCGGCCAGCAGGGCCAGATCGGCGTGGTCCGTCAACCGTCCGTCTCCATTCGGTGTCTGAGCCGCCCGAGACTCCGGCGGACATGGGTCTTCACGGTGCCCAGCGGCAGGTCGAGGCGCTCGGCGATCTGCGCCTGTGTCAGGTCGTCGTAGAAGGCCAGCCGGAGGATCTGCTGCTGGGGCTGGGGAAGGGCGCCGAGTTCGTCCAGCACCAGCACGCTGTCCACGACCTCGTCGCCCGGGTCGTCCCCGGTGGGGCGGACGGCCGCGCCGGCCGCGGCCCGCCGGATCTTGTCCTGCCGCCGGCCACGGGCGTCCAGGGCGTCGGCCACGCGGTGCCGGGTGATGCCGAGCAGCCAGCCGGGCAGCGAGCCCTTGGCGGGTGAGTAGCCGACGCGGCCGCGCCAGGCGCTGACGAACACCTCCTGGGTGACGTCCTCCGCCTCGCCGCTGTCGCCGAGGGTCCGGTAGGCGACGGTGTGGACCAGCCCGGCCCACCGGCGGTACGCCTCCGCGAGGCACCCCTCGTCCCCGCGGGCGAAGCCCTCGGCGAGTTCGGCGTCCGCGCGGGTTCCGGTCACGGACGTGACGATAGGGAGGGGCCCGTCGTGATGGTCCGTGCCACGTCAGTCGCTCACCCGGGTGGCGGTCACCACGAGGTTGTTCCGGTAGCCGCCGTCGCCTCGGTCGTAGGGGAGGGTGCAGGTGATCATCGTCAGCACCGGGCTCCCCGTGCGGCGGAACAGCTCACCGGGCAGACGGCCACGCTCCACTACCTCGCGGGCGGCCACGGCGTAGTGGACCGGCGGGCCGCCGTCCCGGTGGACGGTGACGCGGTCGCCGGGACGGACGGAGTGGAGCGCCGCCAGCGGCCCGAGCCGGCCGGACCGCTCGTCCACATGCCCGATGAGCAGCGCGGAACCGGCCGTGGCGCCCGGGGCCGCGCCGTCGCGGTACCACCCGGCCGCGCGGGCGTCGCCCGGGACGGCGACGGTGCCGTCCCGGGCGACGCCGACGGGCCGGATCTCCGCGTCCACGCCCAGCCGCCCGATCCGCACCCGGACGGGCGGGGCGTCGGGCACGGGGTCCTCCGAGGGAGGGGTGGAGCCGGGGCCCGGGGACGCGGAGCGCTCACCGCCGGGCGGTACGGCTCCGTCCGGAGCGGCGCCGGGATCCGCGGCGGAATCGCGGCCCGAAGCGGTCGGGCGCGGGCCGGGGGCCGTCTTCCGCCCCTCCCGCGGCCCGTCCCGCTCCCCCTCCTGCGGGCCGCCGGCCTCGTCGCGCGGGCCCGGCCCCTCCTGGGGCACCGTCCGCGCGGCGGACCGCCGGTTACCGAAATCGGGGGGCGGGGTACCGGCCGGGGCGGGCCCGTCCGGGACGGCGAGCAGGGCGGCGACGGCCGTCACCGCGGTCGTGCCCGCCACCGCGCAGAGCGGTCGCCAGAGGCGGGGCCGGCGAGAAGCCATGACTGTGCCTCACTCTCTTCTGCTCGGGGTCCCCGGTCGTCTCCGGTGCGCCTCGGCGCCTTCCGGTTCCCGGAGGGGGGTGGGTACCTGGGTGCCTGCGGGTGAGGTGGGCCGGCGGGTGGGGGACGGTGACCGTCCGGGGAGGGGCACCGTCCCCGTCGGCGCCGCGGGGCGCCCGCGTGGGCGCGGTGCGCGCCCGCGCGCGCCCGGGACCGGCTCAGCCGCCGAGGACCTGGGTCTTCAGCGCCAGGTTCCCCTCGGCGGCACTGCCCCAGACGTAGACGACGGTGCTGGTGCCGGCCCGCAGGGCGACCGGGGTGGGGCCGAGCACGGTACGGCCGGTGCCGGCGAGCAGGACCCGCAGTTCGGCGGTGCCGGCCGGCAGCGTGCCGGTCGCCTCGCCCGGGTTGGTCAGCCCTGAGACCAGCGTCTTCCGGTCCGCCTTCACGTCCACCGCCGGCGCGGCGGCGACGTGGCGCACGGTGGTGCGGGTCTGCCCGGCGGGCACCCGCGACACGTCGTTGGTGTAGGAGTCCAGCGTGGGGTCGCCGGCCGCCGTGAGGTGGGCGACAAGGGTGGTGTTCGACCCGGCGCGCACCCGGACACCCTTCTCCACCAGCGGCGTGCCCGCGGGATCCGCGCCGGCCCGGAAGAGTTCGACGTCGTAGCTGCCCGAGGGGAGGGACCGCGGTGAGGTCAGGGTGCCGGGCGCCACGTCGGACAGGAGTTCCCTGCCGTTCACGTACACGTCGACGGTGACTCCCGGTATCGCGTGGAAGGCGGAGACCTCGGCGGTGCCCTGGGCGGTGCGCTGCCCGGTGCCCTGGGCGGTGCGCTGCGCCCGTTCCGGGGCGGCGGGGGCGGAACCGGCGGACGGGGCGGAGAGACCGAGGGCCCCGCCGCCCAGTACCAGCGCCGCCGTGAGGGCCGTGACGCTGCGGAAGTTCCTCATGTGCGGTTCCCTTCGGAACGGCGCCCCGCCCGTTACGGGGCTTTTATCCTTCATTCCTCCGGAAGGAGCCGTCCGGATGTGCCGGGGGCCGGTTATCTTCCGGCGCGAGGGGGAAGCCAGGTCCGTTCGTCCCGTCGAAACCGCACAACCATGCGAAGCTTCCGCGCATCTCACAGGACACCCACGCGTCCCGGCGGGGCCGGCCGGCCGCGGCCCGGCCGACCCCTCATTCCGGGTGCGGCCACCGGCCTCCGGGCTCCTCGCCGGGCGCGAGACGGGGCGGCGGCCTGGCGCGTCCCGCACGGCCCGGCCGGTCATCGGCCCACCCGGCGGCCGGCCCCCGTACGGCGGCCGCCCTCCTGCACCCCCGGGGAGGGCGGCCGCATCCGGTGGGACCAGGACCGGGCGCAAGACGGGCCGCGCCCGGCGGGAGGGGGACCGGGACGCGGCGGGCCGTGTCCCGGGAAACAGCCGCGGGACGCGCGGGACGCCGCTCCACGCTCAGCGCTTCCGCAGCTTCGCCGTCGCGTCCCGTATCGCCGGGAGCTTCGCGTACAGGGCCTCCCCCGGGCAGTCCGTCTGGAAGCTGTCGCGGTGCCCGGAGATGACGTGGAGGACCGCCTTGTCCCCCTTGTGGAAGCGGCTCTCGTCGTTGCTGGACGTGAGCCGTACGGTGCCGCGCGGGTCGGCGCCGGGCCGCAGCTGCCAGGCCGCGACCTCGGCGATGCCCCGGATCAGCGCCGGGGGCACCGGGTTGCCGGCGTCGAAGGTGCCCAGCGCCGCTATGCCCACGCTGTGCGCGTTGAACCCCTGGGTGTGCGCGCCCCGCACCGGGCGGGTGACGCTGCCGGCCCGTCCCTCGTAGACGGTGCCGCACCGGTCGACGACGAAGTTGTAGCCGATGTCGTCCCAGCCCTCGTTCTTGACGTGCACCCACTGAAGCGAGCGCAGCAGCCCGGGGACGTCCGCGCAGTCGTAGCCGTTGGGGTGCCCGGTGTGGTGTATGAAGACGGCGCTCACCACGCCGGTGTACCGCGGCTGTTCGCGCACCAGTTCCTCGTCCGCGTCCCAGCTCTTCCGGGAGACGATCGCGGGTCTGGGCGCCGCCGGGCGTACGACGGCGGGATCGGGCCGGCCAGGGGGGTCGGAGTGGACGGTGTCCCGCACCACCAGCAGAGCCAGCGGCAGGACCACCACCCCGGCCCCCACGGCCAGTCGGCGTGACCACATGGAACCAGCGTGCGGGTGGCGGCGCCCGGCTTCCCGCGAGGGTGGGCCGTCCGGGTGAGACGGGGCCGGGCGAGGCGCCTCCCACCGGCCCGGGGCCCGGCAGGCACGGGCGGGCCCCGGGGGCGCCTGGGCCCCTGGGCGGAGGGGTGGAGCGGGCTGGGGGGCCGGCCGGGTACGGGCGGAGCCTGCGGCCCGGCCGCGTCGGCCGGGCCGGCCCACTGCTCGGCCCGCTCGGCCCGCTCAGCCCTCAGACCCCCTCAGCCCGCTCAGCCCGCTCAGCCCTCAGCCCGCTCGGCCCGCTCAGCCCTCAGCCCGCTCAGCCCGCTCAGCCCGCTCAGCCCGCGAGGTTGGAGCCGAACATCGGGGCGCCGGCGGAGGACACGCCCACCGTGGAGACGTAGACCGAGACGGCGCCCGTCGCGCCGATGACGTTCCCGTCGGACTTCAGCGCGTAGACCGCGCCGTTGCCGCCGTTCTCGCCCATGGCGCCGACGGTGAGGTCGGCCTTGCCGTCGCCGTCGAGGTCGGCGAGGTGGACGTCGGAGCCGAAGTAGTCGCCCTCCTCGTTCTCGTTCGGCACGCCGGGCGAGTTCTGGTGGAGCATCTGGGAGCCGGCGCCGGTGAGCCCGGAGCCGTCGGCCGCGCCGTAGAGGACCGTCACCGCGCCGGTGGCCGCGAAGCCGTCCAGCGCCTCGCCGGGGGCGCCGACGGCGAGGTCGAGGTTGCCGTCACCGTTGACGTCACCGAGGTGGAGCTCGGCGCCGAAGGCGTCGTTCGCCTCGGCGCCGCCGGGGACGCCGGGGGTGTCCTGGGTGAAGGCGGCGCGCCTGCCGCTCGGGCCGGTGGCGGAGCCGTGGATCACGTTGACCTTGCCGCCCTTGACGGCCCCGGGGACGCCGGTGGAGGCGTCCCAGCTCATGCCGATGACGATGTCGCCGTAGCCGTCGCTGTCGGTGTCGCCGATGTCGGTGATGATGCCGGCGGGCAGCTTCGCGGCGCCGTTCACCGTCAGGCCGGAGGGCGAGCCGGGCAGGTAGTAGTTGGTGTTCCAGTGGTTGTCGCCGTCGGCCACGGTGTCGAAGCCGTCGGCGACGAGGTCGGCGACGTCGTCGCCGTTGACGTCGCCGGAGTGCAGGTTCAGCGGCCCGGTGTCGGCGCCGCTGAGGATGGCCGGGCGGACGGTGTACCGGCCGCCGGTGGTGCCCGCCGTCCGGCCGAAGCCGCCGCGGTAGACCTGGATGGTGGCGGAGCTGGAGCCGATCGCCAGGTCGGCGCGGTTGTCGCCGTCGAAGTCGGCGGCCTCCAGGGCGGCGCCGAAGCGGTCGTGCCCGCTGGGCGTCGGGTCGGGGAGGGTGGTGCCGCCGGAGAGGCCGTTCTTCGAGCCCCAGATGATCTGGACGGTACCGCCGTCCACGTCGTTCCCGACCTTCTCCAGCGCGGCGCCGACGGCGAGGTCGGTGTAGCCGTCGTTGTCGAAGTCGGCCGCCGCCGTGTCGCCGCCCCAGCGGTCACCGGCCTCGGGGGCGCCGGGCACACCCGGGCTGGCCTGGCTGAGCACCGTCCGCCTCGCCCCGGAGATCCCGGACGGGCCGCCGTAGAGGACGACGACCTGGCCGGCGGCGGGCTGCCCGTCCACGGAGGCGCCGGGGGCGGAGACGGCGACGTCCCGGTAGCCGTCGCCGTTGAAGTCGGCCGTGGGGCGGGCGCCTTCGGCCGCCGCGGTGGTCGCGGTGGCGGCGAGGAGGCCCCCGGTGAGGGCCGCGGCGACGGTGGCGGCCAGGGCGGTACGGAGGTGCTGGGGCATGCAGAGGTCTCCTGTGCGCGCGGGATGCCGGGGCATCCGGTCCGATGAGGCCGTGCCGCCCCGCCGCCGCCCCGGGGTCTCCGGGGCGGGTGCGGACGGCGCAACAGGAGACCCCGGCCCCGGTCGAATGGTTGTGCGGTACGCGACAACTGGCCGCAACCCCTGCGGCGGCGGCAGTTGGCCCGCGGTTCACCACCACGGTGGCCCCGGGGCCACCGGCCCGGCCTCCCCCGGCCCCGGCGCACGCCGGTGAGGACATGGTTCGCGGACCTCACGCGCGAGGTGGTGGCGGGCGGGAGCGCGTGAGGCGGAACCCGGGCCGGCGCGGAAGTGCGCCCGTCGTGCCGCCGTGCGGCCCCCTCGCGATCCCCGGGCCGGCCTCGGCCCTCCCCGCGCGGCGGCCGCCCGGGGGCGTCCCGGCGGCGGCCGCGCGCCCTCCGCACGCCCCGGGCGGCGCCTCCCGCGCCGGGCCGTCGCACCGTCGTACGTCCGGCCCCTGGTCGCTAACCTGTTTCCATGCGGAGCGACGGTGCGGAAGGTACGGATGGTGCCCGGGGAACGGATGGATCGCACCAGGGGAGAGGTGAACCCGCCGGCGGGGACGCCCCCGCCGGTCAGCCACCCGCGCCGGCCGTGGCGGAAGCGCCGTCCGCCGGGGTGGTCGCGCCGGTGGCGGGCCTGCCGTCGGCCGGGGACGGGAAGGCCGGGGACGGGAAGGCCGGGGACCCGGGACCGGCCGTGCCGGCCGCCGGGGCCGGTGGAGCCGGTGACGCGGGTGAGACCGGGCAGGCCGGGCCGGGCGGTCCCCCCTCGCGGCCCAGCCGTACGCTGCGCCTGGCCCGGCTGGCCACCTTCGGCTACTTCGGGCTCAACGGCTTCGTCATAGGCCTCTGGGTGGTGCACATCCCGTCCGTCGAGGACCGGGCCGGGATCTCCCACGCGGTGCTCGGCTGGCTGCTGCTGGCGATGGGGGCCGGGGCGCTGGCGGGGCTGCGGCTCTTCGGGCCGCTGAGCGACCGGTTCGGCAGCCGGCGGACCGTTCCCCTGGCGGGCGTGTTGTGCAGCGGCGGCCTGGCGCTGCCGGCCTTCGCCGGGGATCTCCTCACGCTGACCGCGGCCATGGTGTTGTTCGGCTTCGGCAACGGCTGCATGGACGTCAGCATGAACACCCATGCCGTGCAGGTGGAGCGGGGCTACCGGCGGCCGGTGCTGTCGGCCTTCCACGCCGTGTTCTCGGTGGGCGGCGTGTTCGCGGCGCTGGTCGGCGCCCGCACGATCAGCTGGGGCTGGAGCCTGCCGTTCACCCTGGGCGGGGTCGCTGCGCTGGGCGTGCTGACCGCGCTGCTCATGGCGCCTTCCCTGCTGCACCCCGAGGGCAGGACGGACAGCGGGGCGGACAGCGGGACAGCCGGCGAGGCGGACGGCAAGGGCGGCACGGACGGCCGGAAGGCCGGCGGCACCGCGGAGTCCGGCCGGTCCGCCGCGCCCCGGACGGGCAGGCGCCGGCCGCCCCGCCGGGTGTGGGGGCTGGCGCTGCTGGCCATGATCCTGATGCTCAGCGAGGGTGTGGCCTACGACTGGAGCGTGCTGCACGTCCAGACCGTGCTGGACGCCCCGGCGGCGACGGCCGCGTTCGCGTACGGCGCCTTCGCCACGGCGATGACCGTCGGCCGGCTGACGGCGGACCGCGTCTCGGCCCGCTTCGGCCCGGTGTTCGTGGTGCGCTACGGGGCGGCGCTGGCGGCGGCCGGGTTGTCCACCGCCGCGCTGTCGCCCTGGGTGCCGCTCGCCCTGGCCGGCTGGACCGTGTTCGGCATCGGGCTCTCCGGCTGCGTCCCGCAGTTCTTCAGCGCCGCCGGGCACGCGGACAGCGAGGCCTCCGGTGCGAACGTCTCGCGGGTGGCGGGGCTCGGATACTTCGGGATGCTGGCGGGCCCCGCGGTGATCGGCCCGATGACCGGGCTCATGCCGCTGAACCTGACCTTCTTCCTGCCCGTGGCGTTCTGTGTGACGGCCGTCTTCACGGCGGGCATCCTCCGGCCCCCGCCCCCGGAGGCCCCGGAGTCCCCGGCCGCGCCCGTGACACCGCCCGAGACCGCGGGGCCCGCCCTGCCGGAGTCGAGCCGGGTGGGCTGAGCCCGGTGGGTGAGCCGACGGGTGAGCCGGACGGCCGGTGCCCACCGCCGGGGTCAGGACGCCTCCCGGTAGACGTGCGGGGCCACGCCCGTGACCTTGCGGAACACCCGGCTGAAGTAGGCGCGGTCGTGGAAGCCGACCGCACGGGCGACGGTCTGCACGCTGTCGTCGCTCTGCCGCAGCCGTTCCTTGGCCCGCCGGACGCGCAGCCGCGTGAGGTAGTCCCAGAGGGTCAGGCCGAGTTCGCGGTGGAAGAGGCGGCCGAGGTGGTTCTCGCTGACGCCGGCCGCGCGGGCCAGCTGGCGGCGCGAGAGCGGGGTGCGGTAGTGCTGTTCGATGTGGGCCAGGGCGTGGCGCACCGGACCGTAACCGCGGTGCGGTCCCTCGCCGCGGTGCGCCATCCGGTCCAGCAGGCCGGCGCTCTCCTCCTCGGTCAGGATGTCCCGGCCCAGCAGCATCAGGCCGGGGTGCGGTTCGGCCCGGCGCACGTCACCGCGGGTGAAACCGGCGGCGCTGAGCATCAGGACGGGCACGGCGGGCTGCTCCCGCCCCCATTCCCGCCGAGCCGCCTCATACGCCCGTTCGACCACGTCGAAGCCGTCCATGTCGGCCAGTTCGCGGGAGACGACGAGCAGGCAGGGCGCCTCCTCCGCGCAGAGGGCGAGCGCCGACGTGCCGTCGCCCGCCGTGCGGACGGCGTGGCCGGGCAGCGCCCCGGTCAGCAGCCGGCGCAGCCGTTCCCGGGACGCCGTGTCCCCGTCCACGACGACCACCGGGGCGGCCAGCCCGGGCGGGCGCAGTGCGCGGAGCGCCTCCGCCAGATCGCGGCCGGGAGCCGGGCCGTAGAGCAGGAACGGGGTGTGGCGGAGCGCCGGATGGTCGTGGAGCCGCTGGACGGGCGACCACTCCTGCGGTCGGACCCGGACGGTGTCCCAGACGACGGCGGCCGGGACCGCGAGGGACCCGTCGCCGTCCTCCCGGCCGGTGACGAGGGAGGCGATGTCGTCGTCCGGGTGCAGACGGCGCGGGCGCAGCCCGGTGCGCCGGGCGATCGCGGTGACCTCGCGCGGCGGCGCGGCAGCGGTGGCGATCAGCAGGGTCCGGCCGTGCGCCGCCCGCCCCGGGACGGACGCGGCGCCAGGGGCGTCCGCCGGGGTGGGGAGCGGCAGTTCCAGCCGGAAGCCGTACGTGCCGCCGCCGGTGTGGGCGGTGACGGAACCGCCGTGCAGCACGGCGAGACGGCGGGCGATCGCCAGGCCGAGCCGCATGCCGGGGGCTCCGGAGGCGAAGGGCTCGAAGAGTTCCTCGTGGGCGGCGGAGGCCGGGCCGGGGCTGCCGGTTCCGCCGGCTTCGCTGGTTCCGCCGCCGCCTCCGTCGGGCTCGTCGCCTCCGTCGGGCTCGTCGCCTCCGTCGGCTCGGTGGGCTCGGTGGGGTTCGCCGGGTGATTCCGGCGGGACGGGTTCGCCGCCGTCACCGGTGCGGGCGGTCCGCTCGGTGCGGGCGGTCCGCTCGGTTCGGCCGGTCCGTGGTCCGGCGCCCGCGCCGGTGCCGCTGCCCGGTACGCCGGGTCCGGGGCCGGGACCGGGCGCTCCGCCGCCACCGGTCCGGCCTTGCGGGACGTGCGGGACGGGTTCCGGGCGGGTGACGAGCACCACGAGCAGCGGCGGTTCCACGGTGGCGGTCAGTGTCAGCCGGTGACGGGGACCCCCCGGCCCGGGAGCGGCCACCGCGGGGCGGGCCCGGGGGGTCCCGGCGGCGGGACCGCCGGGCGCGGGGCCGTCGGCCGTCGCGTTCAGCAGGTTGAGCAGGATCTGCCGGAGCCTGGGGCCGTCGGCGCTGACCGCCGGGAGACGGGCGGGCAGTCGGAGGCGCGGGCCGTCACCGCCGGGCCGCGCGGGGGCGACGGCGGCGAAGACCTCGGCGAGCAGCGGACGGGGGTCCAGCAGCCGGCGCGTCAGATCGAGGGCGTCGATCTCGGAGCGGGAGAGATCCAGCAGGTCGTCGATGAGGCGGAGCAGCCGCCCGGCGTGCTCGTGCGCGGTGTGCAGGGCGGCGGCCCGGGCCCCGGGGTCCCCGGCGGACGCGGTGTGCCGGAGGATCGCCTCGACGGGGGTGCGGAGCTCGTCGGTGGCGTTGTCCAGGAGCCGGGTCTTGAGGCGGTTGGCCCGCTCCGCGGCGTCGCGGGCGCGCCGTACCTCGTCGAAGAGGCGGGTGCCCTTCAGCGCGGCGCTGATCTGGTCGCCGAGGGCGCGGTACAGCGCGCCGTCGCGGTGGGCGGAGTCGCGGCGGCCCCCGGCGTCGAACAGGGCGAAGCCGAGCTGCTCCGCACCGATGTGGAGGGGTTCGGCGACGAGCGTGCGCCGCCGGTCGCCGGGCGGCGGCGGGTGGTCCGGCAGCCCCGCCGCGGGGCGGAGGACGTCCACCACGGCGGCTTCCCCGTCCGCCGTCCGGGAGCCCGCCGTCCCGTCCTGGTGCAGCACCAGCCGGCAGCCGCCCACGCCGAGGCCCGGGAGGTGACGGTCGAGGGCCCCGGTGAGCGCGTCCCTGCCCACGGCCGTGGTGAGCGCGGTGCTGAGCTCACGGAGCCGGCGGGACTCCTGTTCCTCCGCCCAGCGCTCGGCCTCCAGCAGGCGGTGGGCCTTGTCGGCGACCATCAGCCGCGCCTGGGCGACGAGCCGCTCGACGCGCGCCCGGAGGGCGCCGGGCCAGGTGGCGGACGGCAGCGCGCGGACCCGCAGCAGGGCGGCGTCCCAGACCGCGGCGTCCTCGGCGGTCCGCACCCCTCCCGCGGCCATCCGTTCGAACAGAGGGAGGAAGGCACCACCGTATGACGCCTCCGGGGCGGCCACCGGACGCGGCCCGTCCGGGATTCCGGTGACCGGGTCCCCGTCGGCCGGGTCTCCCTGGGCCGTAACTCCCTCGGCCGTGACCCCGTCGGCCGCGGTCCTGTCCGCCGGGGTACCGCCCGGCCCCGCCCCGGCCGCCGGCGCGGTGAGCGGGGCGGCGGACGGGGCTGCGGCCGGCGCCGGTCCGGCCGCCGGAGCCCCGGCCGCCGGGGCTGCGTCCGTGGCAGCCGCGTCCGTCGCCGGGCCGGCCGCCAGATCGGCCTCCAGCGCCGCGGCCAGCTCGGCGCCCCCGTACGGCAGTTCATCGAACGGGGACCGGGCCTCCGGCCGGGTCCCCGGCGGCGCGGCGGCCCCGCCCGGGCGGTCCGGCGGCGTGCCGGCGCCCTGGCTGACGAGGGGCGAGGGGCAACCGCAGGAGCGGCGGACGATCAGCCGGCCGGCGACCACGCTGCGCGCCGGCGGACGGGCGCCGCGCAACCGGGCCAGCAGGGTGTCCACGGCCAGCGCGCCGAGTTCGGCGAAGGGCAGCGCCACGGAGGTCAGCGGCGGATCGGCGAGCCGCGCCTCCGGCGAGTCGTTGAAGCCGACCACCGCCACGTCCTCGGGGACGCGGACCCCGCGTCCGGTGAGGAAGCGCAGGGCGTCGGCGGCCAGGATGTCGCTACAGGCGAGGACGGCGTCGAAGTCGACACCGGGGCGCAGCCCGCGGACGTCGAGGAGCACCCGCATCGCGGAGGCGCCCGCTCCGCCGCCGAAGTCCACGGCGGCGGAGACCAGGGAACGGTCCAGCCGGATGCGGTGCCGGGCCAGCGCGTGGGTGTAGGCGCGGTAGCGGTCGAGGGAGAGCGGGTGGACCAGTGGCCCCCGGATACAGGCGAGTCTGCGGCGGCCGTGGTGGCCGACGAGGTGACCGACGGCGTCCCGCATCCCCGCGTGGCTGTCCACGAAGAGCGTCTCGTGGCCGTCGAGACCGCGGTTGAGGCTCACGACCGGCAGTCCGCGCAGCCGCCGCGCGAGCCGTTCGGCCCGGTCGCCGTCGGCGGGGAGGCCGAGGGCGGAGGTCCAGCAGATGACGCCGTCGAGCCGGTCCGGGCCGATCAGCTCGTACAGCGCGTTCCGGGGGCCACCCGGGCGGAGCGGCCCCCCGGGTAAGCAGAGGAGGTTGACGTCGTTGCGCTCCGCCGCCGCCCTCACCCCGGACCAGAGGGTGGCGCCGACACCGAGGTGGATGTTGGCGGTGACCAGCCCGAGGGTCGGCCGGCGCAGGTCCGGATGGCGCGGGTCCGGATGGCGCGGGAGGCGCCCGTCCGGCTCGTGCCGCTCCTGCCGCCCGGGGCTCTTCCGCCCGGCGGGGTCCTGCGGTCCCGGCCGCCGCTCGTGCCGCCGCGGTGACCGCACCGCGCGCCGGGGCGCGCCGCCCGTTCCGTGCGCCTCTGGTGACGCCCCGGCCCCCGCTCCCTCCGGGCCGCGGTTCGCGCCGTCCGCCGAACCGTCCGCCGTGCCGTCCGATGGCCGCGCCCGCGCGGGCCCGTGCTCCGCCATGGTGCCTCGCTGGTCGTCGGAAACACCCCGGGCCACCGCGCCGCGGCGATCCGGCCGGGGAATCGAGGACGATAGCGGCGGGTGGCCGCCCCCACAAGGGCCGGCGGGGACGGCCGGCCACGCGCGCCCGGAGCGCCCGGAGACGTGGGGGGACGGACGAGGCGCCAGGGGCGGTAGTCGGTGGCGGGTGGCCGGTGGCCGGTAACCGGTAGCGGCCGGGGAGACACTGCCCGGTGCCCGCGAACCGCTCACGGCGAGGCGCGAGAGCCCCGGTGCTCTCGGCACCGGTCCTCGGCACGCCCCGGACGCTCATGCGCCGGGGGCTGTCCGTCCGTACGGTCCGGCGGCGCACCGCCCGGCGGCGCCGGGTGCGCGGGCGAACGGCGCGGCCGCCCCGTCCCGGCCCGCCCCGCGGAGGGGAGGACGCGGGCCGGGGCGGCCGCGGAGGTCACCCGTGATCGCGCGTCATGTGGTGCGTGGTGGTGCGTGCTGCTGCGTGCTGGTGCGTGCTGGTGCCGATGGCACGTGGCGGCGCCCTGTCCCCGCGTCCGTACGCCCGCGTGCGCGGTTCCCCCGTGATCGCACGCCGCCGTACCGGCCGGACGCGGGGCCGTGCCTGGCGGTACGCGCCCGGCCGGGTGGTGCCCCGGGTCAGATCTTCCCGACGCCGGCGCCCGCGGTCACCTTGGACTTGACGCTGCTCGCGCTGTCGGCGGAGTAGCCGTAGGGGATCCCGTTGACGTTGCCGCCCTGCTGGCCCGAACCGGAGTTGACGAAGTGGTTGTTGACCGCCCGGAGCGAGCCGCCGGGCGAGGAGCCCTCACCGAGGTGGAAGGGGTCCTTGGTGTTCTCGAAGTAGTTCCCCTCGACGAGCACCCCGGCCTCCTTCGTGGAGGCGACGCCGTAGCTGCTGACGTTGGAGAAGTAGTTGTTCAGCACGTGCACCGGGTTGCCGAAGCGGACCCGCGGGTTGCGCTGGGTGGTGCCGTCGAACCAGTTGTGGTGGTAGGTCACCCGCAGCTTGCCCTTGTCCTCGCCGCCGTTGCCGTCGTCGTGCCCGAGCAGCATGTTCTTGTTCTGGTTGCGGCTGCGGTTCCAGGAGACGGTGATCTGGTCCGAGGCCCGCTTGATGTCGATGCCGCCGTCGCTGGCGCCGGAGATCTCGTTGTGGTCGATCCACACCTTCGTCGAGTACTCGACGTTGATGGCGTCGTCGTTCGAGCCGCTGAAGGCGATGTTCTGGATGATCACATTGGAGACCTTGCTGACGTTCAGGCCGCTGCCGGTGATCCGGCCGGAGGTGCCGACGCCGACGATCGTCTTGTTCGCGGCCACCTTCGTCATGGAGCTCAGCGAGATCGTGCCGTTCACCCGCACGATGGCCGGGCCACTGCTCTGCACCGCGCTGATGAAGGCGCTCGCGTTGCCGACCGTCACGGTCGACCCGCCGGCCCCGCCCGTGGTGCCCGCGCCGAAGCCCATCGCGGAGGCGGTGGCGCCGGTGGGGGAGGCGGCCGCCTGCTCGGTGGCACCGCCGGTGCCGGCGTTCAGCCCGCTGAAGGCGGTGGTGGCCGCCAGCACCGCCACGGCGGCGGCCAGCTTGGATCGCGCGCTCGTCCTGCGCATGGGAATCTCCGTTCGATGTGGGGGAGTTGAGGGGGATCGAACTGTTCCTTGCGTGCGCACCGGTGCCGCGCGGCCGGCATCGCTGACGATGCTAGGGCGGCGGCCGTGGACGATCAGGCGCCCTGTGTGGACTATTGCGCGCGGGCCCCGCCCCTGCCGTGCGTCCCGTCCGTGCCCCCGCGCCGGGCCAGGGCCGCCGCCTCACCCCGTGTAGGGCCGCCGCCGGCGGGCCTCCCGCAGCGTCTCGCCCCACCAGGCGAGCTGGTCGAGCAGCTTCTCCGCGGCGGCCTCCGCCCCCGCCCCCTCAGGGCCCGCGAGGCCGTCCCCGTCGAACCGTCCCCAGGCGTTGTGGAAGCTGACGGTGTCCCGCACGGTCACGGCGTGCAGTTCGGCGAAGACCTGCCGCAGGTGCTCCACCGCGCGCAGCCCGCCGGACACGCCGCCGTAGGAGACGAACCCGGCCGCCTTGGCCCGCCACTCCGCGGAGTGCCAGTCCAGGAGGTTCTTGAGCCCGGCCGGATAGCTGTGGTTGTACTCGGGCGTGACCACGACGAAGGCGTCGGCGTCCGCGAGCCGGGGGCGGAGGGCGGCCAGGGAGCGCGCGGTCGCCTCGCCGGGGCGCTCGCTGGGCCCCGTCAGCTCCAGGGGGAGCGCCGCCGGGTCGATCACCTCCGTCTCCAGGCCGGCCCGGCGGCCGGCGACCCCGGTGAACCACCGGGTGACGCCCGCGCCGAACCGTTCCTCGCGGACGCTTCCCATGATGACGGCGAGCCGGAGCGGGGCAGACGGAGAGGGAGCGGAAGCCGCGACCGCCGACGGGGACGGCGACGGGGAGGGGGAGGGGCTGGTGGCGACGGACATCGGTGACTCCTCGGCTGGACTCGGGACGGTTTCCGGGTGCTCCCCGTCCGGGCGCACGGCCCACACAGGCCGGACCACCGGACGGCACCACGACGACCTGCGGAAACGGGATTCGCTCCGCGGTCGCACCACCACCCTCGGACCTCAAGTCCACTTGAGGTCAACCGGCGGCAAGGGGAACGGGGCCGCGGAAACGGATGGAGCCTCCGCAGCGGACCGCGCCTCCCGGCCGCCGCCTCACGCGCCTCCGGCCTCCGCTCAGCACCGTGGGCCACGTTTGCAGTGCAACCTTGCTCCGTGCTGCCCTGGACGTCTTCACACCCCGGAACGCCCGGAAAGCCCGGGACGACGGCCGGGAGAACGGAGAGGAGCGGCGGATGGCGGACCTGCACGCGGCGCGCGGACAGATGCCCGGGGAGCCCGCGGACACGGCTCGGGGAACCCACGGGAACCCCGCGCGGAAGGGGGACCCCACGGAGGCGGCGAGGCCCGGGGAGGCCGGCGACACCGGGGAGTCCGGCGGAACCGGGGCGGCCGGTGAACGGGGCCCACGGAGACGGGAGGAGATCTTCGCCGCCGTCCTCGACCTGCTGGCGGACGGCGGTTACGACGCACTGACAGTCGAACGCGTCGCGGAGCACGCCCGCGTCAACAAGACCACCATCTACCGCTGGTGGGGCTGTAGGGAGAACCTGCTGCGGGACTGCCTGCTGCACTCCGGGGTCCTCTCGCTCTCCGCCCCCGACACCGGCAGCCTCCGCGGCGATCTCATCGCGCTCGCCGCGGTCCTGCGCGACCGGCTCCGTGAGGAGCGCACCCGGGCGCTCGTCGAGGCCGCGCTCGTCGGGGCGGCCCGCGACCAGCCCCTCCGCGAGCTGCTGGTCGCCCTGCTGGACGAGCGCCTCGTGAGGCGGCTGCCCGTCCTGGAGCGGGCCGCCGCCCGGGGCGAGCTCCCGCCCGGCTTCGACCCCCGGCCGCTGGCGGACGCGCTGGCCGGAGCGTTGTGGGTGCAGTTGCTGCTGCGCCGGCGCCCGCCGACCGAGGAGTTCGGCCGGTCGCTGCTGGATCTCGTCCTGGACGGGTGCGGAACGGGCCGCTGACCAGGCCGGACGGGCCACCGGGGGCCACCCGGGGGCCACACCGCCGTACACCGACGTACATCGCCGTACACCGCCGTGCACCGCCGCGCGCCCCGTCCCGCCGCCGTGCCGCTCCTGAGCCCTCGCGCGCCCCCGTGCCGCGCCGCACTCCCCCGCATGTGACCGCCGGGCGCCCGGTGCGCCGAACCGGTGCCGCCCCGGTGCCGGCCCCCGGCCGGAGTTTGGCCTGCCCCGGCGAGGCAAGGCGGGAGAGGTGACCGAGACGCGAGAGATCCGGATCGGCAGACGCACGCTCACCGTTCGCCGCCCGGACAAGCTCCTCTTCCCCGACGACGGCATCACCAAGGCGGACCTGGTCGACCACTACCGGTCCGTCTCCCGCCGGATGCTCCCGCAGCTCCGTGACCGCCCGCTGATGATGGTCCGCCACCCGGACGGGATCGACGGCGGGCCGCCGCTGGTGCAGAAGAACATCCCGGGCCATTTCCCGGACTGGATCCGCCGGGCCGGGCTGCGCACGGCGGACGGCACCACCGTCACCCACGTGATCTGCGACGACACCGCCACCCTCGCCTACCTCGCCGAGCAGGCCTGTGTCACCCCGCACCGCTGGCTCTCCCGCGCCGACCGGCCGGACCACCCCGACCGGCTGATCGTCGACCTCGACCCCGCCGAGGGCGCGGACTTCGAGGACGTGCGGTGGGCGGCCCGGCGCACCTGCGGCCTGCTGGACGACCTCGGGCTGCCCAGCCAGCTCATGACCACCGGTTCCAGCGGGCTCCACGTCGTCGTGGGGCTGGACCGGCAGGCGGACTTCGGCACCGTGCGCGCCTTCGCCCGCCGCGCCGCCGAGGTGCTGGCCCTGCGCCACCCGGACCGGCTCACCACCGAGCAGCGCAAGGCCGACCGCAAGGGCCGGGTCTACCTGGATGTCCAGCGGAACGCCTACGGCCAGACCGCGGTGGCCCCCTACGCGGTGCGCGCGCTCCCCGGGGCCCCGGTCGCGACCCCGATCGCCCGCGAGGAGCTGGACGACCCCGGGCTCCACGCCCGCCGCTGGACGATGGCCACCCTCGGCGACCGGCTCGCGGACGCCGACCCCTGGGCGGGGATGCCGCGCCGGGGACGCTCCCTGCGCACGGCGGAACGGCGCCTCGCCGACCTGTGACGCGGCGCGCGGGGCGGCCCCGTCCCGGTGCCCGGGCCCTGGAGCCGCGGGGAGGGGCCGGGGCGCGGCTCCCGGAGCCCCGGGCACCGGGACGGGGCCCCCGGGCCTCAGGCCCCCGCCCCCGGGCCTCAGGCCCCGATCGCGGGCCTCAGACCCCGATCGCGCCCCCGTCCGCGCGCCAGACGCAGACCACCGCCGGGCGGACCACCCGTCCCGGGCCGTCGGGCCAGGTGGACGCGGGCCGCTCGAAGGTCGCGCCGTCCACCTCGCCCGGGTGCTGCACACAGACCAGCACCCGGCGCTCCTCCACCACGGGGCCGCAGGTCTCGGCGCCGGTGGGCACCGTCAGGAACTGCCGCACCTGGCCCTCGTACCGGCCCTGTGTGGCCACCCCGAACAGCCCGTCGTGGCTGCCCAGGGCGTTGCCGTCGGTGGAGATCCACAGGTTGCCGTGCGGGTCGAAGGCGACGTTGTCGGGGCAGGAGATGGGGGAGACCTGCTCCTTGGGGAAGCCGGCGAAGTAGGTGTCCGGCTGCTCCGGATCGCCGCAGACCAGGAAGAGGCGCCAGGAGAAGGCGCGGGCCGCCGGGTCGTCGCGGTGTTCGGCCAGCTCCAGCACGTGGCCGTGCTTGTTGCCGTTGCGCGGGTTGGCCTCGTCCGGACCGGCCTTGCCGGCCGCGCCGCGGTCCTTGTTGTTCGTCAGCGCCATGTAGACGCGGCCGGTGCGCGGGCTGGGCTCGACGTCCTCGGGGCGGTCCATCTTGGTGGCACCCACCTTGTCGGCGGCGAGCCGGGTGAAGACGTAGACCTCCTCGGCGGTCATGCCCTCGACGTAGGAGGTGTCCCCCTCGGCGAGCTTGATCCACTCACCGGAGCCGTCGAACTCGCCGTCCCGGGGCAGGGTTCCGCTGCCGTCGATCTGGTCCCGGGGGCTGTCGCCGGTGAGCCGGGCGACGTACAGGGCGCCGTGGTCGAGCAGGGTGAGGTTGTGCTCGCGGGCGGCCCGGCCCGAGCCGCGCGCCATCCGGCGGCCGGAGACGAACTTGTAGAAGTAGTCGAAGCGTTCGTCGTCACCCATGTAGACCACGGGACGGCCGTCGCGGGTGAGCCGGGGCTGCGCCGCCTCGTGCTTGAACCGGCCCAGCGCGGTGCGCTTGCGGGGCACGGAGTCCGGGTCGTGCGGGTCGATCTCCACCACCCAGCCGAAGCGGTGCGCCTCCTGGGGCTCCCGGGCCAGGTCGAACCGGTGGTCGAACTCCTCCCACCGGCGCTCGCTGGGGCCCCCGGCGAAGCCGTAGCGCTTCAGCCCGGCGGCGGTGCGGGGGTCGGTGACCCGCTCGGCGTTGCCGAAGTACTGGTTGACATTCTCCTCGCCGGAGAGCACGGTGCCCCACGGGGTCGTGCCGCCCGCGCAGTTGTTGAGCGTCCCGAGCACCTCCGTGCCGCGGGGGTCCGCGCTGGTGCGCAGCAGCTTCCCGCCCGCGGCCGGGCCGGTGAGGCGGAACGGCGTCGTCGCGGTGATCCGGCGGTTGAGCCGGTGCCGCCGGACGGGGGTGAGGGCGCCGCCGCGCCGCTCCTCCGCCACCACGACCACCGACATGCCGTGCGCGGCCCAGGCGATCTCGACCTGCTCGCGGGTCGGCCGTTCCGGGTCGTAACCGGCGAACATCAGCTCTTCGTCGGTGTACTCGTGGTTGGCGACCAGGAGCCGGTGGCCCCGCTCCCCGGGGAGGGGCAGCAGGGTGAGGAAGTCGTTGTTGTACCCGAACTGCCCGGCCTGGGCGCGGGCGGACTGCCGTGCGGGGTCGAAGTCCGGGGCGCCGCGCAGGATCGGTTCACCCCAGCGGATCACCACCTGCTGCTCGTATCCCCGCGGGATGGTCACGGCGTCCGTGGTGTTCGGCGCGACGGGGGTGAAGCGGAGCCCGCGCGCCGCCGCGCCGGGGTGTCCGGAACCGGCCGCCGGCGTTGCCGCGGACGCGGCCGGAACCGCCGCCCCGGCGCCCTGGGCGTTCGTGAGCCCGGCGGCGCCGGCCGCCGAGGTGAGGGTGACGACCGTGCCGGCCCGCAGCACGGACCGGCGGGACAGGGCCTCGGCGATGACATCACCGGCATAGGCGTTCGAGCTGGTGTTGGGCGCCTCGTGGAAACAGGCGTCCCCACAGCGGTAGCGGCAGGTCATCGCCGACCGTCCACCCGGGTGCGAGCCGATCAGCGGCAGCATTCTCCGCACGTGTTCCTCCTCCGTCCGTGTTCCTGGCCCGGGCCGGGGAACCAGCCGGATCAGGAGTCTCCGCGCGTCGAACGTAGGCGCCCGCGCCCGCGCCGGAGCGACTCCCCGGTGAACGGGGAATGAAGGAGCGCCGACCACGGTGGAGTACGGAACGGGACCTTCCGCACGACCGGTACCGGCCGGAGCGGCGCCGGAAGCGGCCCGCGGACCGTCGCGGAACCGATCGATATGGTCAAGTTCTCGCCACCCGGGTCGACTTCTGGGACGCTGTCGCAGAGCCGTACGCCCGGCCGGGCCGGCTCGGCCGGGACGCCGCGCGGTGGAGCGCGGCGAAGGCGCGAGGAGCGACCGTGACCGACGAACTCCCGATCCCGGTCGAACGGGCGGTCCCCCTGGCCCGTACGTCCCCGGTACGGCGCGCGGCGGGCCGGCCGCCCCGCCCTTCGCGGAGACCGCCCGTCCCGGCCCGGCCACCGGCTGGCTAGCCTTGTGTCTCCGTCCTGGCCAGGGACGAATCCCCCACGCCGGACAGTTCATTCACACCCGATACTTGTAAAGGGCTTCTTCCCATGGGCATTCGGAGTCTCCTGCGGAATGTGTTCAGCCGGTCCCGGTCGGGCCGGGAGGAACCTGCGCCCCCGGCCGGTGGCGGGGAGAGCGGCACCGGCACGCCGGCGGAGGCCCAGGCGGCCGGGGAGGCCGCCGCGGAGGCCGCCCTTCCCGGACAGCGCCGCACGGCCGGCGACGAGACCGCCGGCCGGACCGCCGACCACACCCCCCGCCCTCCCGAGCAGCGGACGGCCGCCTCGGAGAACGCCCGGGACGGCGCGCACCAGGACACCACGCGGGACACTTCCCCCGCGGCCACCCCGGCCGGCGAACGGCCCACCGGGGAGGACGACGCCACGGCCGAGGCCCACCGGGCCGCGGAGCAGGCCAAATCGGAGGCGGACGGCTTCTCCCTCACGGCGGTCCCCGAGCCGGCCGCCGGCCACGAGGAGGTCGACGCCACCGTGACGCCGCCCACCCCCGGGCGCGACCTCGCCGCCGAGGCGCGCGCCGAGTCCCACGCCGAGGTGGAGGCGCTCAAGGAGCAGGTCGCCGAGTGGTCCGGGGACGCGCCGCCGGAGGCGGTGCGGGACGCCAAGGCCGAGGTCAGGGAGGCCACCGCGCAGGCGGGCACGGACGCGAAGGGCGACGGCTCCGGCGCGCTGGCCGCCGAGGCCGCCGCCGACACGGGGGCCGCGACGGCCGGCGTACGGTCCGAGGTGGCCGAACTCCGCAGCTCCGGCTCGGGCCCCACCGGCACCGCCGACGCCACCGACACCGGTGCCTCCACCGGCACCACCGGCTCGACCGAGACGGACCGGGTGGACGCCGGCGGTGCGGACACGGCGGCCGAGAAGACCCCGGAGAAGAAGACGGCCGCCAAGAAGACGGCCGCCAGGAAGACCGCGGAGAAGAAGACCACGGCCGCGAAGAAGACCACCGCCAAGAAGGCCGCCACGAAGAAGACGGCAGCCAAGAAGGCAGCGGCCGAGCCAACGGAGACAGCCCCGGCAGCCGGCGCCACCGAGGCCACCGGGGCCGCCGACGCCGCCGAGGACACCGGGGCGGAGGCCACGGAGAAGAAGACCACCGCCGCGAAGAAGACCACGGCGAAGAAGGCCACCGCCAAGAAGACGGCCGCCAAGAAGGCAGCGGCCACGAAGACCGCCGCCACGAAGAAGGCGACCGCGAAGAAGGCAGCGGCCGGGCCCACGGAGACCGCCCCGGCAGCCGGCGCCACCCAGGCTCCCGAGGCCACCGAGACCACCGGGGCCGCCGAGGACACCGGGGCGGAGCCCGCGGAGAAGAAGACCACCGCCGCGAAGAAGACCGCCGCGAAGAAGAGCACCGCCAAGAAGACCGCCACGAAGAAGACCACGGCGAAGAAGACGGCGGCCAAGAAGGCCGCCACGCCGGAGAAGCCCGCCGAGGACTCCTCCCCGTCGGGCGACGCACCGGGCACCGAGGGGAGCGCGCCGCGCGACAAGTCCGTCTGAGCGGAGGACGGCGCGCACCGCACACGCGGGCACACGACGGGCGCGGCCCGGGCAGGCTCTCCAGCCGCCCGGGCCGCGCCCGTTCACCGTCCCCCGTTCACCGTCCCCCGTTCACCGTCCCCCGTTCACCGTCCCCCGTTCACCGTCCCCCGTTCACCGTCCCCCGTCGGCAGACCGGCGGCGGTCCCGCCGCGGTCCCGCCGCGGAGCGGTGCGGTCAGCCCGCGGCCTCGATCCGCTCGGTGCCGCTCCCGGCACCGTTGCGCCGGCCGTCCGCCGCACCGCCGGAGCCGTCCGTGCCACCGGTGCCACCGGTGCCACCCGCACCACCCGCCCCGTCCGTGCCGCCCGTGATCGAGCCGCCGGCCAGCCGGGAGAGCAGCGACGGCAGGTCGATCCCGGTGGTGGAACCGAGCAGTTCCATGCCCTGGGCGACGTTGTCGGCCACCGTGCGCGGCAGCTTCCCGGCGCCGTCGGTGGAGATGACGGTCAGCTTGTCGATCGCCGCCATCGGCTCCGCCGCCTTCCCCACGACCTGCGGCAGCACCTCGACGAGCATCTGGAGCACGGCGGCGTCGCCGTACCGCTCGAAGGCGTCGGCCTTCTTCCGCATGGCCTCGGCCTCGGCCTCGCCGTGCGCCGCGACCGCCGAGGCCTCCGCCTCGCCCTCCAGCCGCACGGCCTCGGCGAGCGCGGCACGCCGCTGGCGCTCGCCCTCACCCGTGAGCCGGGACTCGGTCGCCTGCGCCTCGGCGAGCGCCGCCCGCCGCTGCTTCTCGCCCTCACCGGTCAGGCGGGACTCCTCGGCCTGGGCCTCGGCGCGCTTCACCCGGGCCACGCGGTCCGCCTCGGCGCGCTGTTCGGCCTCGTAGCGGGCGGCGTCGGCCGGCTTGCGGACCTCGGTGTCGAGCTGCCGGTCCTTGAGCGCGGCCTGCCGCTCGGCGACCTTCTCCTGCTCGCTCAGCACCTCCTGCTGGCGCGCGGCCTCCGCCAGCGGGCCGGCGGCGGCGGCCCGGGCGGCCGCGGCGTCCGTCTCCGCCTGGATCTCCGCCTGTCGCAGCGCCAGCACCCGCTGGGCGACGGCGATCTCCTCCTCGGCGCGCAGCCGCGCCTGCTCGGCGATGCGGCGGGCGTCGGCCTCGGCGGTGTCGGCCTCCTGCCGGGCGCGGGCGGCCTCCGGGCGCCCGAGGTCCTGGAGGTAGCTGCCCTCGGCGGAGATGTCCTGGATCTGGAAGGTGTCCAGGACGAGCCCCTGCCCGGAGAGGCTGGCCTCGGCCTCCTCCGCGACCTGCCCGGCGAACGCGGCGCGATCCCGGATGACGTCCTCCACGGACATCCGGCCGACGATGGAGCGCAGCGCGCCGGAGAGCACTTCCTGGGTGAAGCCGACGACCCCGTCCTGCTGCTGGAGGAAGCGCTGGGCGGCGGCGCGGATCGCGTCCTCGTCACCACCGACCTTGACGATGGCCACCCCGTCCAGGTCCACCTTGACGCCGCGCAGCGTCACCGCGCCCCGGACGGCCACCGGGATGTGCCGGCTCGACAGGTCCATCACATGCCGCTGCTGGACGAAGGGCACGACGAAGACGCCGCCGCCCACGACCACCTTCTGGCCACTGGTGTCATAGCTGACGCGGCTGGTCACCGCGTCCACGGACTTCTTCCCCCGGCGCCCGGTGACGATGAACGCCTCGTTCGGCCCGGCCACCTTGTAGCGCGAGACGACGACGACGCCCAGGAGGACGAGGAGTACGGCGACGCCGATGACGGCGAAGAGCACAGGGCTCATGTTTCTGCCTCTCTGCGGACTGGTGAGAACTCAGCTTCTCGATGACATTCCGGGCCGCCGCGACCGTTCGCCCATCCCCCGCGGAGTGACGAACCGGCGGCGCCCGGACGGTGTCCCGGCACGGAACCGGGACCCCCCGTGGCACGGAACCGGGACCCCCGTGGCACGGGAACTGGTTCCGCGCGGCACGGGAACGGCGCGGTACCGCGCCCCGGGCCGGACGCCCGGGACGAGGCCCCGCCGGGAGGACCGCCCTCCGGGCGGCCGTACGGAGCGGCGCCGCCCCGCGGCGGCCGGGCCGCCACGAGCCCCGGTGACGCGGCTCACCGCGTACGGCCCCCCGCCGGTCCGGCCCCGGCGGCTCCCCCACCGGAGGCTCCGGCAGGCTCCGGCTGCCCCCGGCGGGCGCTCAGCGTTCGACGGCGCGCACCTCGACCGCCGTGGCGGACAGGGTGGCGGTCACCCAGACCTCCCCGCCGAGCGGCTGCGGCGCCTCACTGCGCGCCGCGTACTTCCGGGGCTGCCCGCCGGCGCGGAGCATGACCTCCCCGTAGCCGCCCGCCGGGATCGGTGTCACCACCGGCCCCGCGAGCCCGACGAGATCCGCGGAGCGCGGTGCCGGCGCCGCGCCGTCCCGCATCAGGAACCGGCTCAGCCGCACCACGAGCCAGGCCGTGACCACCCCGGCCACCGTGCCGGCGAGGGTCGCCACCACGGGGCCGGCACCGGTGATGCCCAGGGTGATGGCTCCGCCGAAGCCGAGCATCGAGACGAAGCCGGCCAGGGCGGGAAGCGAGACCGCGCCGCCGAACGCCCCGTCCAGCAGGCCGTCCAGCACCCCGTCGAAGATCAGCGCGAGGACCAGCAGCACCAGCCCGGCGCTGCCGAGTCCCAGAAACCATGCCATCCGGCTCTCACCTCCCGTGCCACCCGGGCCCCCCGTCGTTCCCGTGTGTTCCCGCATCCTCGCAGCGGATCCCGTGGTGCACATTGCGCGGTTCCGGCAACGTTCCGGCCGCCCGGGGTGCCGGATGAGAACGGCGGCTTCCGTCACCGTCCACCCCGGAAGCTCCGTCCACCCCCGGTGACCGGGCCGGGGACGGCCTCCGGGCCGCCCGTACCTCACCGCGGGGATCCCGCGGCCGTCCCCGTGTCCTCCCCACGACCCGCCGCCCGCACACGTTCCCCGCCGGTGTCCGGTCGGCGTCCGGTCGGTATCCGGTCCGCATGCCGTCGGTTGTGCCGTCCGCCCACCGATATGACGGGCGGGTGGCGCCGGCGGCTCCGATACGATATTGAGCGGCCCGCAGCACCGTCATCACTGCGCGCATCCACCTGCGACCCGGGAGCAGCCGCAATGGCTCGACACCTCATCACCAGCGCCCTTCCGTACATCAACGGGATCAAGCACCTGGGCAACATGGTGGGGTCCATGCTCCCGGCCGACGTCTACGCGCGCTACCTGCGGCAGCGGGGCCACGAGGTGCTCTACATCTGCGCCACCGACGAGCACGGCACCCCGGCCGAGCTGGCGGCGAAGGAGGCCGGCCTGCCGGTGGACACCTTCTGCGCCGGGCAGCACGACGCCCAGAAGGCGATCTACGACGGCTTCGGGCTGGAGTTCGACTACTTCGGCCGCAGCTCCTCGCAGCAGAACATCGAGATCACCCAGCACTTCGCGCGCCGGCTGAAGGAGAACGGCTTCATCGAGGAGCGCGCGATCCGCCAGGTGTTCTCCGTCGCCGACGGCCGCTTCCTGCCCGACCGCTACATCGTCGGCACCTGCCCGCACTGCGGCTACGACCGGGCGCGCGGCGACCAGTGCGAGAACTGCACCCGGGTGCTGGACCCCACCGACCTCCTCGAACCCCGCTCGGCGATCAGCGGCAGCGCCGAGCTGGAGATCCGGGAGACCACCCACCTCTTCCTGCTCCAGTCCAAGCTGGCCGGCGAGGTGGCGGCGTGGATCGACGCCACCGGTGACGAGTGGCCGACGCTCGCCTCCTCCATCGCCCGCAAGTGGCTCACCGAAGGGCTGCACGACCGCGCGATCACCCGGGACCTGGACTGGGGCGTCCCCGTACCGGCCGACACCTGGCCGGAGCTGGCCGCCGAGGGCAAGGTCTTCTACGTCTGGTTCGACGCCCCGATCGAGTACATCGGCGCCACGAAGGAGTGGGCGGACGCGGCCCCGGCGGGCGAGATCCGGGACTGGAAGTCCTGGTGGTACGAGGGGGCCGGCGCGGAGAACGTCCGCTACACCGAGTTCATGGCCAAGGACAACGTCCCGTTCCACACGGTGATGTTCCCGGCCACCCAGCTCGCCACCCGCGAGCCGTGGAAGAAGGTCGACTTCGTCAAGGCGTTCAGCTGGCTGACGTACTACGGCGGCAAGTTCTCCACCTCGCAGCGGCGCGGCGTCTTCACCGACGCGGCCCTGGAGATCCTGCCCGCCGACTACTGGCGCTACTTCCTGATGGCGAACGCCCCGGAGTCGGACGACACCTCCTTCTCCTGGGAGCTGTTCACCTCGGTGGTCAACAAGGACCTGGCCGACACCCTCGGCAACTTCGTCAACCGGGTGCTCTCCTTCTCCCGCAAGCGCTTCGGGGACACCGTCCCGGCCGGTGCGGAGCCCGGCGAGGCCGAGCGGCGGCTGGGCGAGGAGATCGCGGGTCTGCTCGCGGAGTACGAGGGGCACCTGGACGCCCTCCGGTTCCGCAAGGCGGCGCAGGCGCTGCGCGCCCTGTGGAGCGCGGGCAACTCCTACCTGGAGGAGAAGGCCCCCTGGCTGGAGATCAAGACCGACCCGGAGGCGGCGGCGCTCACCCTCCGTACGGCGATGAACCTGATCCACCTCTACGCGGTCGTCTCCGAGCCGTTCATCCCGGCCTCGGCCAGGGCCATGCGGGCCGCGTTCGCCCTGGCGGACGACACCGCCGCCTGGGTCACGGCCGAGGAGGCCGCGGCCCTGGCCTCCGTCCCGGCCGGCACCGCCTTCACCGTCCCCCCGGTCCTCTTCGCGAAGATCACCGAGGACGACCTGGCCGGCTACCGCGAGCGCTTCGGCGGCGCGGAGTAACCCACGCGGTCGGCGGACGGGCCGCGGGAGGACCGCGGTGGAGCTGCCCTCCGCGACCCGCCGGGCAGGTGTTCCCGGTGCGGCCCGTCATGTGATGAGCCGGGCCCGGGACCACGCGGTCCCGGGCCCGGTCGTGCGGCGGCTTACCGCTCCTGCTTGGCCTGCGGCTTCCGCAGGCTGATGTGGAGCTCGCGCAGCCGGGCCTCCTCGACCTCGGTCGGGGCGCCCATCAGCAGGTCCTGCGCGTTGCCGTTGAGCGGGAAGGCGATGGTCTCGCGGATGTTGGGCTCGTCGGCGAGGAGCATCACGATGCGGTCCACGCCCGGGGCGATGCCGCCGTGCGGCGGGGCGCCGAAGCTGAAGGCGCGGAGCATGCCGCCGAACTCGCGTTCGACCTCCTCGGGGGAGTAGCCGGCGATGCCGAAGGCCTCGTACATGACCTCCGGCTCGTGGTTCCGGATGGCGCCGGAGGAGAGTTCGACACCGTTGCAGACGATGTCGTACTGCCAGGCCAGCACGTCCAGCGGGTCCTTGCCGCGGAGCGCCTCCAGGCCGCCCTGGGGCATGGAGAAGGGGTTGTGCGAGAACTCGATCGCGCCGGTGTCCTCGTTCCGCTCGAACATCGGGAAGTCGACGATCCAGCAGAAGCGGAAGACGTTCTCCTCGAAGTGCCCGGCGCGCCGGGCGGCCTCGACCCGGACCGCGCCCATGATCTTCGAGACCTCGTCGAACTCGCCGGCCCCGAAGAAGACCGCGGTGCCGGGGCGGCCGTCCACCTCGGCGACCAGCCGCGCCACGTCGTCCTCGGTGAGGAACTTGGCGACGGGGCCGGTGAGGGCGTTGTCCTCACCGATGCGGACCCAGGCCAGGCCCTTGGCCCCCTGCTCGACGGCGAACTCGCCGAGCTGGTCGAAGAACTTCCGCGGCCGGTCCGCGGTGTCCGGCACGGCCAGCGCGCGGACGTGCTTGCCGGCGAACGCCTTGAAGCCGGAGTCGGCGAAGATGTGGCTGACGTCGGTCAGCTCCAGCTTGGCGCGGAGGTCCGGCTTGTCGCTGCCGTACTTCAGCAGCGCCTCGCGGAACGGGATGCGCGGGAACGGTGAGGTGACCTCGCGGCCCTGGCCGAACTCGGTGAAGAGATCGGTCATGACCTTCTCGATCACCCGGAAGACGTCCTCCTGCTCGACGAAGCTCATCTCGACGTCGAGCTGGTAGAACTCGCCGGGCGAGCGGTCGGCGCGGGCGTCCTCGTCGCGGAAGCAGGGGGCGATCTGGAAGTAGCGGTCGAAGCCCGCGATCATCAGCAGCTGCTTGAACTGCTGCGGCGCCTGCGGGAGGGCGTAGAACTTGCCCGGGTGCATCCGGGAGGGCACCAGGAAGTCGCGGGCGCCCTCGGGGGAGGTGGCGGAGAGGATCGGGGTGGCCATGTCGTGGAAGCCGAGCGCCGTCATCTCCCGCCGCAGATAGGCGATGACCTGGGAGCGCAGCATGATGTTGCGGTGCATCCGCTCCCGGCGCAGGTCCAGGAAGCGGTACTCCAGCCGCCGCTCCTCGTTCACGCCGTCCTCGGTGTTGACGGTGAACGGCAGCGCGCCGGCCTCACCGAGCACCTCCACCTCGGCGACCTCGATCTCGACCTCGCCGGTGGGCAGCTCCGGGTTGACGTTCTCGGCGCCGCGGGCGCTGACCCGGCCGTCGACGCGGACCACGGTCTCCTTGGAGAGGGAGCCCAGGATCTCGTTGGCCGGGGTGCCGGGCCGGGCCACGAGCTGCACCAGCCCGTAGTGGTCCCGCAGATCGATGAAGAGGATGCCGCCCAGGTCGCGACGGTTGTGCAGCCAGCCGCTCAGTCGCACCTCGGTGTCGACGTCGGCGGCGCGGAGTTCGCCGCAGGTGTGGGACCGGTACCGATGCATCGCTCATCCAAGTCGTCGGATCGTCGGGGAAGCGGTCCCGGGGGTGCCGGACACCCCGGGGGCCCGGCCCGTCGGGGCCCCGTCAAGGGTACCGGTAGCCGCCAACCCCCCGGCCGGCCCTCGGCCCGGCTCGAACAGCTCCCTGTCACGGCTCCATACCACGACGAATACCGTGAATCATCATAAAGTGAGGTCATGCGCTCCGAGGACGTCCTGGCCGCCACGGCGACCGGCCTCTGGCGCTGGGACAACGCCACGGAGAAGCTCCAGCTGGACGCCGAGGCGGCCCGGCTGCTGGGGCTGGCCGCCCTTCCCACCACGCTCTCGCCGGCCGACAGCCGCGCCCGCTTCCACCCGGTGGACTGGGTGGAGATGACGGAGATCGTCGATCTCTCCCTGGTGGAGGACACCCTCGCGGAGGTGGTCCTGAGGGTGATCGGTGACGACGGCAAGGTGCTGCGGCGCATCCGCGTCCGGGGCAAGGCCCACCGGCAGGACCGCACCGTCGACTTCATCGGCACCGCCGCGGAGCTGCCGGAGGAGCCCCGCGCGGCGGACGAGTCCGGCGCCCCGCCCAAGGTCACCGGTGACTGGCGGCGGGCCCGGGAGGCGTTCCTGCTGGACGCCGGGCGGGCGCTGGCGGAGGCGGGCTCCACCCAGGAGGTGCTGCGGGTCGCGGGCTCCCTCTCGATGCCGGGGTTCTCCCCGACCGGGCTGGCCGTCTTCAAGGTCGAGGGCGGCCGGCTCTCCTACGTGGGCTACCAGGGCCGGGACGCCGACAAGCCGCGCTTCTTCGACGAGATGCCGCTGGACGCCCCGTTCCCGGCGGCCGAGGTGGTGCGCACAGGCCGGGCGGTGTACCTCTCCTCCCCGCGGGTGTTCCGGGAGCGGTACCCGATGATGTGGCCGCTGGTGGCCGACTCCGACCTGCACTCCTGGGCCTACGTGCCGCTGATCGTCGCCGGCCGCACCACGGGGGCGTGGTCGGCCATGTTCGACCACCGGGTCGCCTTCACCCCGGACGAGCGGTCCATCCTCTCCACCGTGGCCCGGATGCTGGCGCAGGCGCTCACCCGGGCCGGAGCCCAGGAGTCCGAGCGGGAGCTGGCGGTGGGGCTGCGGCGGTCCATGATGTCCCCCGCCGTGCCGGAGACCCCGGGGATGCGGGTCACCGCCCGGTACGTCCCGACGGGCGGCGGGGTGCAGATGGGCGGCGACTGGTACGACCTGATCCCGCTCCCCTCCCGCCGGGTCGCCTTCGTCGTCGGCGACGTCCAGGGGCACGACGTGCGCGCCGCGAGCCTGATGGGCCAGTTGCGGATCGCCCTGCGCGCCTACGCCGCCGAGGGGCACCATCCGGACGCGGTGCTCTCCCGCGCCTCCCGCTTCCTGGCGGGGCTGACCGACCGCTCCCAGCCGGGGGACACCGGGTCCCTGGACGACCCGGCGGACGATCCCCGCTTCGCCACCTGCCTCTACATCGAGGCCGACCCGAGCACCGGCAGCCTGGAGATCGCCCGGGCCGGCCACCCCGAGCCCGTCACGCGCAAGAGCGACGGCACGCTGATGCCCCGGGAGACGGCGGGCGGGCTGCCGCTGGGCGTCGCCCCGGACAGCGACTACCCGACGACGCAGATCGTCCTGGAGCCGGGCGAGCTGATGTTGCTCTGCACGGACGGGCTGATCGAGACCGGCGGCCACGACCTGGACACCGGCCGGCAGCGGCTGATGCAGACGATGGAGGAGCACACCGGGGAGGATCTGGAGGCCCTGGCCGACAGCGTGCTGGACGCGGTGCACGGCCCGACCTCGCACTACACCGCTGGTCCGCTCTCCGACCGGCGCGAGGACGACATCGTGCTGCTGATGGTCTGCCGCAACGGCCCGGGCTGCGGGGCCCCCGCCGTACAGCCGCCGCACCTGGTGCGGCGGATCGTGATGACCGTCTCGCAGGCGGAGCCCGAACGCATCTCGCTGGCCCGCCGCCACCTGCGGGAGCTGCTGCACGACTGGACGGATCCGGAGCAGGTGGACTCGGCGGAGCTGATGCTCTCCGAGATGACCACCAACGTGCTGGTGCACACGGACGGCGACGCCGTCGTGGTGGCGGAGATCACCGCACGGGAGGGCGGAACCGCCGAGCCCGGCCACCGCCGGCTGCGGGTCGAGGTGTCCGACTCCAGCGACGAGCTGCCGCACCGCCGCCGCCCGGGCGAGCTGGCCTCCTCCGGGCGCGGGCTGATCCTGCTGGAGCTGCTCGCCCATGCCTGGGGGGCGGACCCGCGGGGCGAGGGGAAGTCCACCTGGTTCGAACTGAACGAGGGCGAGGGCTCCCCCGGCCCCCCGGAGCCGGACCTCAGCGCGGAGGTCGAGGACCTCGCGGCCTGAACGGTGCCGGGCGCCCGGGGCGGGACCGGCCCCGCCCGGAGAAGATCCCGCCGGGAGGGGCAGGCCGGCCGCGCCGGTGAGCTCCCCCGGGACCCCGTGCCCGGCGCGGACGGGCGGCGGGACCGTGGCGCGGCACCGCCGGTCCCGGACCTCCACCGGCCCGGCCCCGGCGGGCGGGCGCCGCACGCGGCCCGTCCGGAAAGCTGCCGACGGGCCCCGGCGCCCCCTCCCCCGCACCGCCGCCGGTTGACGCCCGGCAGCGGCAGGGGGAGGCGAGCACGGAAGGGCCCGTCGGCGCCGTGTGCCCGGCGGGGTTACCGGCCGTCCTCCGTCATGCCGTGCACGGCCGGGATCCGGCCGAGCCGGCCCGCCTGGAAGTCCTCGAACGCCTGGGCGAGCTCGGCGCGGTTGTTCATGACGAACGGGCCGTACTGCGCCATCGGCTCGCGGATCGGGCGGCCGCCGAGGAGGACGATCTCCAGGTCCGGGGTGTGGGAGTCCTGCCGCTCGTCCGCGCGGACGGTCAGCGAGCCGCCCTCGCCGAAGACGGCGGTCTGGCCCACGTGGATCGGGCGCCGGTCGGCGCCGACCGCGCCCTTGCCCGCCATGACGTACGCCAGGCCGTTGAAGTCCGGCCGCCAGGGGAGGGTGACCTCCGCGCCGGGCGCCAGCGTGGCGTGAACCATCGTGATGGGCGTGTGCGTGGACCCGGGACCGGTGTGGCCGTCCAGCTCACCGGCGATGACGCGGAGCAGCGCGCCCCCGTCCGGGGAGGTGAGGAGCTGCACGGTGCCGCCCCGGATGTCCTGGTAGCGCGGGGCCATCATCTTGTCCTTGGCCGGCAGGTTCACCCAGAGCTGGAGCCCGTGGAAGAGGCCACCGGAGACGACGAGGTGCTCCGGCGGCGCCTCGATGTGGAGCAGGCCCGCGCCGGCCGTCATCCACTGGGTGTCGCCGTTGGTGATCGTGCCACCACCGCCCTCGCTGTCGTGGTGGTCGAAGATCCCGTCGATGATGTAGGTGACGGTCTCGAAGCCGCGGTGGGGGTGCCAGGGGGTGCCCTTCGGCTCTCCGGGCGCGTACTCCACCTCACCCATCTGGTCCATCATGATGAACGGGTCCAGGTGGCGGTAGTTGATCCCCGCGAACGCCCGGCGGACGGGGAAGCCCTCGCCCTCGAAGCCGCTCGGCGCGGTGGTCACGGTCAGCACGGGGCGGGCCACGGCGTCCGCGGGAGCGGTCACGCGCGGCAGGGTCAGCGGGTTCTCGACGGTCACGGCGGGCATGTCGGGCCTCCTCGATGGATTACTTGAACAGTAAACTACATCCGGGCGCTCCGCCATTCCCGGGCCGGAACATCACTCCGCCCGCCACCCCGGACGGGGCGGCGGGCGGGCCGTACGAGCCGCGGAGGGCCGGCAGGGAGCCACAGGGGCCCACGAGGAACCGCAGGCGGGCACGGTCAGCCGTACATCCGCCGCATGGCGAAGTCGACCATCTGCTCCACGGCCTTGGCGTCGAAGACCATCCGGTGCTCACCCTCCATGTCCAGCACGAAGCCGTACCCCGTGGGCAGCAGGTCGAGCACCTCGGCGCCGGTGAGCGTGAAGTACTTGGACTCCTTGCCCGCGTAGCCCCGCAACTCCTTGAGCGTGGTGAAGAGCGGGATCACCGGCTGCTGCGTGGAGTGCAGCGCCAGGAAGCCGGGGCCGTCACCGCGCGGGCAGTAGACCTTGGAGGTCGAGAAGATGTGCTGGAAGTCCTCGGCCGACATCGAGCCGGTGGTGAACGCCTGTACCGCGCCGGCCAGCGACGGCGGGGACGGCTCGGCGGGGTAGCCCGGCTGCGCGCCGTAGCCGCCCTGCTGCGGGGGCGGCGGGGGAGGCGCGTAACCCTGCCCGGCGCCCGGGTTCTGGTCGTAGCCGTACATGGCACACAGGGTAACGAGTCACACTTGGCCGGTTCGGGCTTGCGTCTTATTACTGACCGGTAGCATCATGGCGATACCGATTCTGGTACGCAGTAGAGGTATGCCGCCTCACCGAAGCTACGGAGCCGTCGCCATGGGGCACTACAAGTCGAATCTCCGCGACATCGAGTTCAACCTCTTCGAGGTGCTCGGGCGCGACAAGCTGTACGGCACCGGCCCGTTCGCGGAGATGGACGTCGACACCGCCAGGAGCGTCCTGTCCGAGATCGCCCGGCTCGCCGAGAACGAGCTGGCCGAGTCGTACGCCGACGCGGACCGCAACCCTCCGGTCTTCGACCCCGAGACGCACACCGCGCCGCTCCCCGAGTCGTTCAAGAAGAGCTACCAGGCGTTCATGGATGCCGAGTGGTGGCGCCTCGGCATCCCGGAGGAGCTGGGCGGCACGCCCACCCCGCGCTCCCTGCTCTGGGGCTTCGCGGAGACGGTCCTCGGCGCCAACCCCGCGGTCTGGATGTACTCCTCCGGCCCGGCCTTCGCGGGGGTGCTCTTCGAGGAGGGCACCGAGGAGCAGCAGAAGATCGCCAAGCTCGCGGTGGAGAAGCAGTGGGGCTCCACCATGGTGCTGACCGAGCCGGACGCCGGCTCCGACGTGGGCGCCGGCCGCGCCAAGGCGATCCGCCAGGAGGACGGCACCTGGCACATCGAGGGCGTCAAGCGCTTCATCACCTCGGGTGAGCACGACCTCTCGGAGAACATCATCCACTACGTGCTGGCCCGCCCCGAGGGCGCCGGGCCCGGCACCAAGGGCCTCTCCCTGTTCATCGTGCCCAAGTACCACTTCGACCGGGAGACCGGCGAACTCGGCGAGCGCAACGGCGTCGACGCCACCAACGTCGAGCACAAGATGGGCCTGAAGGTCTCCAACACCTGCGAGCTGACCTTCGGCGACCGGCGGCCCGCCAAGGGGTGGCTGCTCGGTGAGAAGCACGAGGGCATCCGCCAGATGTTCAAGATCATCGAGTTCGCGCGGATGATGGTCGGCACGAAGGCCATCGCCACGCTCTCCACCGGCTACCTCAACGCCCTGGGGTACGCCAAGGAGCGGGTGCAGGGCCCGGACCTGGCCGCCTTCACCGACAAGACGGCCCCGCGCGTCACCATCGCCCACCACCCCGACGTCCGCCGCGCGCTGATGACGCAGAAGGCGTACGCCGAGGGCATGCGCGCCCTGGTCCTCTACACCGCCTCCGTGCAGGACGAGATCATGGTCAAGGAGGCCGCGGGCGAGGACGCCTCCGCCATCCACCGCCTCAACGACCTGCTGCTGCCGATCGTGAAGGGCTACGGCTCGGAGAAGTCCTACGAGCAGCTCGCGCAGTCCCTCCAGACCTTCGGCGGCTCCGGCTACCTCCAGGAGTACCCGCTGGAGCAGTACATCCGGGACGCCAAGATCGACACCCTCTACGAGGGCACCACCGCCATCCAGGGCCAGGACTTCTTCTTCCGGAAGATCGTCCGGGACCAGGGCCAGGCGCTGACCGCCCTCTCCGAGGAGATCAAGAAGTTCCTGGCCGACGCCGAGGGCGGCGAGGAGCTGGCCGCGGCCCGCGCCGAGCTCTCCAAGGCGGCGGTGGACCTGGAGGCGATGGTCGGCCACATGCTGACGGACCTCGCCGCCACCGAGCAGGACGTGAAGTCGATCTACAAGGTCGGCCTCAACACCACCCGCCTGCTCCTCGCCTCCGGTGACGTCGTCGTGGGCTACCTGCTGCTGAAGGGCGCCGCGGTGGCCGCCGCGAAGCTCCCCTCCGCCCCCGACAAGGACCGCGCCTTCTACCAGGGCAAGATCGCCGCGGCGACGTTCTTCGCGCACACCGTGCTGCCGGACGTCTCCCTCCAGCGCTCGATCGCGGAGAAGGTGGACAACACCCTGATGGAGCTGGACGAGTCCGCCTTCTGACCGGCGGGCGGGCGGACCGGCCGGTGCGGCGGGCCGCCGGTCCGCCGCGGCCGGCCGGTCCGCCCGCGCCATCCGCGGTGGCCGGTCATCTCACCGGCCACCCGCCCGAACTGCCGTGCCCCCTCCGGTGGGAGTGACCGGAGGGCGCCGGCGAGCCCCGGCCCCGCCCCGGCCGTCCGCGCCGGGGCACCGCCCGGGGCGCTCCGGCCCCCGCCCGGCAGGTCCCGCCGGGCGGGGGCCTCCCCTGCCCGCCCACCGGCCGCCTCCGGCTCGCGTTCCCCTGTTCGCCGGTGCCCCGCCGCTGCGTGGAAGCGCGCGCCGCGGGCCCACCCCGGCGGACCGCGAGCCCGTTCGAGCCGGTGACGCGCCCTCCATATGCTGAAGCCCATGAGCAGACCAGCCCGCTTCACCCGCGGCCACACCGACGACCTCATGTCCTTCCTCGCGGCGGCCCCGTCGCCGTACCACGCCGTCGCCGCCGCCGCGAGCCGGCTGGAGCGCGCCGGTTTCCGGCGCGTGGAGGAGACGGACCCCTGGACCGGCCCGGCCGATTCGGCGGACTCGCAGGGCTCCGCGGACGGGCCGGGCGGCCGTTACGTGGTGCGCGGCGGGGCGATCATCGCCTGGTACGTCCCCGAGGGCGTCTCCCCGGCGACCCCGTTCCGGATCATCGGCGCGCACACCGACTCGCCGAACCTGCGGGTCAAGCCGGTGCCGGACACCGGCGCGCACGGCTGGCGGCAGATCGCCGTCGAGATCTACGGCGGTGCCCTGCTCAACACCTGGCTCGACCGGGACCTCGGGCTCAGCGGCCGGCTGTCGATGCGGGACGGCACCACCCGGCTGTTCGCCGTCGACCGCCCGCTGCTGCGGGTGCCGCAGCTCGCCGTCCACCTGGACCGGACCGTCAACTCCGAGGGGCTGAAGCTGGACAAGCAGCGCCATATGACGCCCGTCTGGGGTCTGGGGGACGCGCGGGAAGGCGATCTGCTGGCCTACGTCGCCGGGAAGACCAACGCGGCCGTGGAGGAGATCACCGGCTGGGACCTGATGGCGCACAGCGTCGAACCGCCCGCCTACCTCGGCCGGGACCAGGAGCTGGTGGCCGGCCCGCGCATGGACAACCTGCTCTCCGTGCACGCCGGGACGGCCGCCCTCGTCTCGGCCGCGGCGGACGGCGAGGACCTGCCGTACATCCCCGTGCTGGCCGCCTTCGACCACGAGGAGAACGGCAGCCAGTCGGACACCGGTGCCGACGGCCCGCTCCTCGGCTCCGTCCTGGAACGTTCCGTCTTCGCCCGCGGCGGCACCTACGAGGAGCGGGCCCGCGCGTTCGCCGGCTCCGTCTGCCTCTCCTCCGACACGGGCCACGCCGTCCACCCCAACTACGCGGAGCGGCACGAGCCGGGGCACCACCCGATGCCGAACGGCGGCCCGATCCTCAAGGTCAACGTCAACCAGCGGTATGCCACCGACGGCGTCGGCCGGTCCGTCTTCGTCCGCGCGTGCGAGCGCGCCGGGGTGGAGTGGCAGGCGTTCGTCTCCCACAACTCCATGCCCTGCGGTACGACCATCGGCCCCATCACCGCGGCCCGGCACGGGATCGCGACGGTCGACGCCGGCGTGGCCATCCTCTCCATGCACTCCGCCCGCGAACTGTGCGGGGCCGAGGACCCGCCGATGCTGGCGGCGGTGATGCGGGCGTTCCTGGAGGTGTGACGGGGGCGCCGGGGACGGGTGTGACCGTGCCCCGGCCCGCTCCCGTCACCGGCGGCTCCCGGCCCGCGCATGGAGCCCCGGGGCCCGGGTAGCCGAAGGCCGAAGGTTACGTATCACGCCTGGACGGCCAACGAGGAGGCGGACCCCATGGGTATCGGCGGATGCATCGGTCTGATCGCGGTGGGTGGCATCCTCACCTTCGCAGTGGACTGGGACCTCGCGGGAGTCAACGTCGACCTGGTCGGCATCATCATGATGGTGGTCGGCCTCATCGGACTCGCCGTGTACGCGAGCGTTCTGCGGCGGCGCCGGGTACAGGCGCTGCACCCGGGCGCGGCTCCGGTGATGGAGGTCGACGACCCCCGCTACTACCGGTGACGCCCGGCCCTTCCGTACAGCGCTCCGGCTCCGGAACGGCACCTGATCCGGGAACGGCGTCCGCACCCCCGCGCACCGGGGGGCCGCGGACGCCGTTCTGTCGCGGAGCCCGCCCCGGCGCGCCTCGGCGCCTTGCCGCGCCGGGGCCGACCGTCTTCCGTGGCCCCGGGCGGACCGGCGTTCCGTAGCCGGCAGCCGCCGGCCGCCGGCCGCCGGCCGCTACGGGGTGTCGAGCCCCGCCAGGACCAGCGGCAGCCGGTCCGCGCCGCCCTCGGTGACCGTCACCGGCACCCCCCAGTCCTGCTGGTGCACATGGCAGGCCGGATACGGCTGCCCCGGGTCGTCGTCGCAGGAGGCGGCCATGGCGGAGACGTGCAGCACGCCCTCCGTCACCCCCTCGGCCAGGACCAGGTCACGGGTGAGGCCGGTGTCCGCGCCCGCGCCCGCCGCCAGCAGCCCCTCCGGGGTGGAGCTGACCACCAGCCGGGTCGCCGGTCCGTAACGCTCGTCCAGCTTCTGGCCCGGGGGCGCCTGGAAGACCACGTCCAGCCGGAGCCGCCCCGCGCCGATCGCGGTGGGCTCGCGCCGGGTCCGGTGCGCCACCGCTTCCACGCGGACCGCCTCCTCCGGGAGGCGCAGCCGGGTCAGCCGGTGCCGGGCGGACTCCACGACGACGATCTCGTCACCGTCGAGCACGGCGTCCGAGGGCTCCCGCAGATCGGTGGCGAGCGTGCTGACCTCGCCGTTCTCGCCGGCCGCCGGGTCGAAGCGGCGCAGCGCGTGGTTGTAGGTGTCGCTGACGGCGACCGAGCCGTCGGGCAGCGCGGTGACGCCCAGCGGGTGCTGGAACAGCGCCTGGCCGGCGGGGCCGTCGCGGTGCCCGAAGTCGAAGAGGCCGGTGCCGACGGCGGTGCGGACGACGAACTCCTCCGCGTGTCCCGCCTCGTTCCCCGCCCCGGTTCCTCCGTCGTCTCCCGTTCCCGCTCCCGTTCCGTCTCCCGTTCCCGCTCCGTCTCCCGTTCCGCCGGCGTCCGGTCCGGCCGGGCCGGGAGCGGCCCGCTCCACCCAGCGCAGCGCGCTGGTCTCGGAGTCGGCGAGCCACAGCCGGTCCCCGGTGGCGGCGAGCCCCGAGGGCTGGGCGAACCACGCCTGCGCGGCGGGCCCGTCGACCAGCCCCTCGTTGGTCGTCCCGGCGACGGCGGCGACGGTGCCCCCGGCGGCCTCGTCGCCGCCGGCCTCGTCCCCGGCGGCGTCCTCACCGCCCGCCGGGCCCGCGCCCGCCGTGCCCGCGCCCGCCGGCGGGGTGTACGTCCACAGCTGGTGGACGCCGGCCATGGCGATCCACAGCCGGTCCGCGAACCAGGCCACGTCCCACGGCGAGGAGAGGTCGGTGGCAAGGGCCGGCCCGGCGGCCGGGGAGCCCTGCCGCCACTGGCGCCCGGTCCCGGCCAGCGTGGTCACCCGGCCGGTGGCCAGGTCCACGGCGCGCAGCGCGTGGCCCGCGGTGTCGGCCACCGCCACCCGGCCGTCGGGCAGCAGGGCCAGCCCTTGCGGCTCGCTGAACCGGGCCTCGTCCGGCCCGCCGTCGGCCGCGCCGCGCTCGCCGCTGCCGATGCGGCGGAGCACCGTCTCGCCGTCGGCCGCCAGCTCCACCAGGGCGTGCCGGGTGGAGTCCGAGACGAGGAAGGTGCCACCGGGCAGCCGCAGGGCCTTGCCGGGGAAGCGCAGGTCGGTGGGGACGGGCTCGGGCGCCACGTACGGGCCCTCGCCGCGGCGGAGCGTGCCCTTGGCGGCGTGCTCCGCCTCCAGCTCCGTGACCAGCCGCTCGATGGCGTGCACATGGCCCTCCCCGGCGTGCTGGGCGACGACGTAACCCTCCGGGTCGATCACGACCAGCGTGGGCCAGGCCCGCACGGCGTACTGCTGCCAGGTGGCCAGCTCGGGGTCGTCCAGCACGGGGTGGCGCACCTCGTAGCGCTCGACGGCGTCCACGACGGCCCGGTGCTCCGTCTCGTGTGCGAACTTCGGGGAGTGCACTCCGATGACGACGAGCGTGTCCCGGTGCTTCACCTCCAGCTCCCGCAGCTCGTCGAGGACGTGGAGACAGTTCACGCAGCAGAAGGTCCAGAAGTCGAGAACCACGATGCGACCGCGGAGGGCGGCGAGGTCCAGCTCCTCACCGCCCGTGTTGATCCACGCACGTCCTTGCAGCTCAGGGGCTCGTACCCGGGCACGCTTGCTCATGCCCCCAGGGTGCCACGCCCGGCGGGAGCCCTCGGCGGCGCCGGTGCGTGCCTGCCCGTCGGCGAGGGGTACGGGTGCGTACCCGTATGCTGGGCGGGTGAGTGGAGGGAGTCCCACCGTGGCCGACGCCAATGTCCGTATCCCCGCCGAGGCACGTGACCGGCTCGCCGAGGTCGCCGCCGCCGAAGGGCTGTCCCTGCGCGGCTATCTCGCCCGGCTCGCCGAGTCGATACTGACACCGGCCGAGCGCGCCGAGCGGGCGGAGAAGGCGCGCACCGCCCTGCGGGAGTGGAACGGTTACGACCCCTCCGACAGCGAGAAACACTCGCTGGACGCGGAGTTGGACCGGCGGCTGGGCGAGGCGTCCGTTCGATGAGTGGTCCGCACACCGAGTTCCCCCGCCCGCTGCACATCGTGCTGGACGACACGGCCATGGTCGCCGCCGGGCAGGGCAACGTCCTCGTCTCCCGCTTGATTCACCGGGCGCACACCGAGGCGGGCTGGTTCCTCTACGCCCCGGCGTGCGCGCTGGTGGAAGCCGACCGCACCCGGCCCGGCACGGCCGAGCACCTGGCGGCACTGCCCGGGCTCACCGTGCTGGAACTGGACCTCCCGGCCTCCCTCGCCGTCGCGCACGACGAGGGCTGGGCGATCCCGCACACCGAGCACGCGGCGCGGCCCACGCCCGAACGCCCCGACGGCGCGGTCGTCGCCACCACCGAGCCCGAGCGCTGGAAGGACCGGACGGTCCGCGTCCTGGGCCTCGGCGCCTGACCCGCCACGTCCGTCCGTCCGCGTCACCCGCATACGGCCTGCTGACCAAGGCGATCGGGGTCGGCACCTGCCACCGCGGACGACGGGCGGGTCCGCCATGATGGTCGGCCATGGAACCTGACAGCACGGCCACGGTCGTCGGGGCGGTGTGCACCCTGGTGGGGGTCGCGATCGGTGCGATCGGCACCTTCGCCGCCGCGCGGGCGCAGTTGCGGGGCGCGCTGGCCCAGGCCGACGCGGCGCTGGCGCAGGCCGACACCACCTACCGGGCCGCCCTCGACCAGGCGCACGCCGCCCAGCGCGCCGTTCACGAGCAGTGGCGGCGGGAGCGGCGGCGGGACGCCTACGCCGGGTTCGTCACCGCGCTCGACCGGTTCGAGGAGCTGGTGTCCCGTCCGGAACTGCTCGACGACGGAGCCGGGACGGGCGCGGGGCCGGCCTCGGGGGACGGCGGGCCGGGTGCCGCGGCCGGGGGCGGCCCGGACGCGCCGGGCGAGGCCGCCCGCGCGGTGAAGGCCGCGCACGCCGTGGTGGAGCTGGAGGGGCCGGGCCGGATCGCCGGCCTGGCGCTCACCGCGCAGCGGCACTGCCTCACCGCCGGGGACCACGCGCGGCGCCTGGCGCCCCGGGCCGCCGCCCTGCGGCTGCTGGGCGAGGCGACCGACGGGGCCCCGGCCGAGCGGGCGGACCCCGCCTCGCCCCCGGCGCTCGCCCTCGCCGCGCACCGGGCACTGACCCAGCTCCGCGAGGCGGCCTTCCACCACGACGCGGGCCGCGCCGACCGGGCGGCCTTCGACGCCGCGCACGACCGGGCGGCGGCGGCCCTGGACGCCTGCGGACTGTTCACGGCGCGGCAGAAGCGGGCGCTGCTCACCGACCCGACGTGGGACGGGGCGCTCCGGCTCGGCGCCGAACACGCGAGCGCCGTGGACCAGCTGGCGGAGTCCCGCGCGGCGTTCGTGGCGGCGGCCCGGGAACTGCTGGACACGGACGCGGGCGAGGCGGGGAGAGGGACCGGGTAGAGGCCCTGGCCCACCGTTCGGAAGAGGTTCACCCAGCCCGAAAACACCGTTCCCACAAGTGTGTTCGCATCATCCACGCTCAATTTTCCGCGCTGATCAATGACACCCATGAACTCCGCGAGGTTGCGGAGGCCCGGTGGCCGGGCGGAGCCGTTCCACAGGTCGCGGACGACGGCCACCGCCAAGGCGTGGTGGCGCATCCAGGCCGGCGAGACGCCGTAACCGGCCGAGGCGGTCGCCCAGATGCTCGGTAGCCATGCTCCGAAGGTACGCCGGGCCGTCATGCGCCGGCAGTACGACGGCAGTTGGTCACCCGTAACGGGTGATCGGGGCGTGATGTCGAGTTGCCGGTCCGCCCGGGAGGGGAGTTCAGCCGACGCGGCCCGGGACGCCGAGGACCCGGTCGCGGAGGACGGGGAAGTCGGCGCGGGTCTTGGCGACGCGGGCCAGGTCGAGGTCGGCGGTGATGATCTCCTCGCCCTCGCCGGCCTCGGCGAGCACCTCGCCCCACGGGTCCACGATCTGGCTGTGGCCCGCCTGTTCGACGCCGCCGTGGGTGCCGGCGGTGCAGCAGGCGAGGACGTACGCCTGGTTCTCGACGGCGCGGGCGCGGGAGAGCAGCGTCCAGTGTTCGCGGCGGCGGGCGGGCCAGCCGGCGGGGAGGACGAACACCTCGGCGCCGGCGTCGGTGAGCTGCCGGAACTGCTCGGGGAAGCGCAGGTCGTAGCAGGTGGCCAGGCCGGCGGTGGTCTCCGGGAGGCGGACGGTGACGACGGCCTCGCCGCCGCCCATCATGGCGGCCTCGCCCCGGTCGAAGCCGAAGCGGTGGATCTTGCGGTAGGCGGCGCGGAGTTCGCCGTCCGGGCCGATCACCAGCGAGGTGTTGTAGAGGGTGCCGTCGGGGAGGCGTTCGACCACGGAGCCCCCGTGCAGCCAGACGGAGGCGCCGGCGGCCGCCGCGGAGAGGGCGGTGAAGGTGGGGCCGTTCCGCGGCTCCGCGTACTCCTCGAAGAGGTCGTAGGCGAAGGCGCCGGTGGGCCAGAGTTCGGGGAGGACGACGAGGTCGGCGGCGGACTGCTCGCGGACCAGGGCGGCGACGCGCTCGCGGCGCTCTTCCACCGTTTCGCCGGGATTGACGGAGATCTGCAACAGGGAGGCGCGCACGGTACCACCACTCCGGGGCTACGGCCCGCGTCCGGGGCCTACGATCGTCCTACGAAAGCACTGCCGGTGTGCCCAAGCGCAGCGTAACTTAACTGCGTGAGCCGGTGGCTCAAGCTCCCAGCCCGCGTACGAAAACCGCCGAGGGGTCACGTGACCGTCCACCCAAGCCTTCAGACCTACATCGACGCCTGGTCGCATGCGATCGAGGCGATATCCGAGCTGGTGACGCCGCTCGTCGAGGGTGAGTGGAACCGTGCCACGGCCTGCCCCGGCTGGTCCGTGCGGGATGTCGTCTCCCACGTGATCGGCCTGGAGTGCGAGATGCTGGGCGACCCTCGGCCGATCCACTCCCTGCCGCGCGACCTCTACCACGTCCGGAACGAGCTGACCCGCTACATGGAGGTCCAGGTCGACGTGCGGCGCTGCCACACGGCCCCGGAGATGACCTCCGAGCTGGAGTACACGCTCATCCGCCGCTCCCGGCAGCTGCGGAACGAGACGCGGCAGCCGGACGCCCGGGTGCGCGGTCCGCTGGGCGGCGCGGAGGTGTCGCTGGAGGAGTGCCTGCGGCTGCGCGCGTTCGACGTGTGGGTGCACGAGCAGGACCTGCGGCGGGCGCTGCGCTCCCCCGGCAACCTGGACTCGCCGGGGGCGATGGTCGCGCGGGACGTGCTGATCGAGGCGCTCCCCGGGGTGGTGACGGAAGGCGCGGGCGCGCCGCCGCACACGGCCGTGGTGGTGGACGTGCACGGGCCGGTGGAGTTCATGCGCACGGTGCGGGTGGACGCCGACGGGCGCGGCACGGTGAGCGGCAGCCCGTCGCTGGGCCCGGCGGTGACCTTCGTCCTGGACTGGGAGACGTATGTGCTGCTGGCCTGCGGACGGGTCCGGCCGGCGGCGGTGGAGGACCGGGTGAAGGTGGAGGGCGACCAGGCGCTCGCGGACGCGATCCTGCGCGGCTTCGCCGTGACGCCGTGACCGCCGTGACGACTGCCATGCCTGCTGTGGCTGCCCTGACCGCCGTGGCTGCCGTGACCGCCGTGACCGTCACGATCCCGTAGCCGCCGGACGGCGGAGTCCCGGTGCCCCCGTGGCCCTGGACCGTGTGCGGGCCCGCGCCCGTGCGCGGCCCAGGGCCGGGGGTCAGGCCGGGACGCGGACGGACTCCACCCGGGTGGCGGCGACGACCCGTTCACGTTCGCGCCGCACCGCCCGGCCGCGCAGCCGCAGCATCTGGCCGACGCCGAGCGCCTGGAGCACGAAGACGGAGGCGAAGGCGATCCGGTAGTTGTCGCCGGTGGCGTCGAGCAGCACCCCGATCGCCAGCAGCGTCGTCATCGAGGCGGTGAAACCACCCATGTTGACGATGCCGGAGGCGGTGCCGAGCCGCTCCGGCGGGTTGGCCGGGCGGGCGTAGTCGAAGCCGATCATCGACGCCGGGCCGCAGAGCCCGAGCACCAGGCAGAAGGTGACGAGCAGCCAGGACGGCGCCGGGCCCGGCCAGGCGAGGACGGCGGCCCAGGCGGCGGCGGTGGCGCCGATCGTGCCCAGCGCCAGGACCGTGCGCGCGCCGTGGCGGCGGGCGATCAGCTGGCCGTAGACCAGGCCGGTGGCCATGTTGGCGAGCACCAGCAGGGTCAGCAGCTCACCGGCGCGGGCCGGGGTGACGCCCTCCGACTCGACCAGGAACGGAATCCCCCACAGCAGCAGGAAGACCATGCCGGGGAACTGGGTGGTGAAGTGCGTCCACATCCCGAGGCGGGTGCCGGGTTCGCGCCAGGCGTCGGCGATCTGCCGGCCGACGCCGAAGCGGCCGGCCCCGGCGGAGCGGTCCCGGCGGGCGGGGGCGCCGTCGCTCCCGGGGCCGTCCTTGAGCAGGGCGAGCACCAGCACGAGCACGACCAGCCCGGCGGCGGCGCTGCCCGCGAACGCCGGGGTCCAGCCGAAGCGGTCCAGCAGCCGGGTGAGCGCCAGCGTGGAGACGAGGTTGCCGGACATCCCGATCAGCGCCGCAACCTGCGCGATCATCGGGCCCCGGCGGGCGGGGAACCAGCGGGAGCCGAGCCGCAGGACGCTGATGAAGGTCATGGCGTCACCGCAGCCGAGCAGCGCGCGGGAGGCGAGGGCCAGCGGGTAGGAGTCGGCGAGGCCGAAGCCGAACTGGCCGGTGGTGAAGAGCGCGATGCCCATGATCAGCACCCGCTTGGTGCCCAGCCGGTCCACCAGCAGCCCCACCGGTATCTGCATCCCCGCGTAGACCAGGAGCTGGAGGATGGTGAAGGTGGAGAGCGCGGAGGCGGTCACCTGGAAGCGGTCGGCCGCGTCCAGCCCGGCCACGCCGAGGCTGGTGCGGTAGGAGACGGCGACGAAGTAGACCAGCACGCCGGCACCCCAGACGAACACCGCGCGGGAGCCGCCCGGGGGCTCGGCGAACTGCCGTTCCCCCGTGGCAGTGGCACCGTTCACCGGGAACCTCCCCCGGTCAGCAGGCGCACCCGGTCGATGTGGCGGCGCACGACCTCGGCGGCGGCGCCCGGGTCGCCGGAGGTCAGGGCGGCGAGGATCGCGGTGTGCTCGGTGAGGTTCTTGGCGATGCGGTCCGGGTGGGCGTGCATCACGGCGACGCCCATCCGCAGTTGGCGGTCGCGCAACTGGTCGTAGAGGCGTTCCAGGATGCGGTTGCCCGCGGCGCGCACGATCTCGGCGTGGAAGCAGCGGTCGCTGACGGAGAAGGCGGGAAGGTCCCCCGCGGCGGCGTGGCGGCGCTGCTCCTCCAGCAGCTCCTCCAGCCGGGTGACCAGCTGCGGGGTCACGGGGTGCACCCGGCGGACGGCGTACTCCTCGACCAGCAGCCGGGTCTCGACGACGTCGCGGATCTCCTGCGCGGACACGGGAAGCACCAGCGCGCCCTTCTTCGGGTACAGCCGCAGCAGCCCCTCGGCCTCCAGCCGCAGCAGCGCCTCCCGGACGGGGGTGCGCGAGACGCCGACGTCCTCGGCGAGCTGCCCCTCGGTGAGCAGCGTCCCGCCCTCGTAGCGGCGGTCGAGAACGGCCTGTTTGACGTGGTCGTAGACGCGGTCGGCCGCGGGCGGACGGCGGCCGGGCACACCGGCGTGCGCGGGATCGGAGGGCATGCGTACAGCATAGATACAACAGCGCCCGGCCTCCGGCACGGTCCGCGATACGGACCGCCGGCGGTACAGGGGGCGGGCCCGGTCCCCGGATCAGGCGCTCAAGCCCGGCCACACAATCCGTCGAGGACGACGGAACCAGGCCAGACGAATCGGATGTTCATTTACCACCGGTAGGGCCGACGACGGTTGAACTTGCCCTTCGGCAGGGGACCTCCAGCTCGGCGGTGACGGTCTTGCCGAAGCTGCGCAGCTCCACACCCAAGTTGCCGGCCAAGGCCCGGACGAGCATGAGGCCGCGCCCGCTCTCCTCTTCGGGACCTGCGTCGCGATGTTCCGGCTCCGTCCTCGATTTATCCGTGACGGAGATCTGCACCAGGTCCCGCCTGGGTCGCGTCACGCTCAAACGCAGAAGCCTGCACTTGCTGTGCACGATCGAGTTGGTCACGAGCTCGGAGGTGATGAGGACTGCGTCGTCCACGACCTCACCATCGATGTTCCACGTATGCAGCACCGTCTTGACCAGCTTCCGGGCACGACCGGCGGTCTCCGGCTCACTCGGCCAGGTTTCGCTGTAGCCGGGGACGCCGGTTGCGTGGGCACGGGGCGTGGTCATGGTCACGGGGCCATCCCTCCGAGGTGGTGGACCACCCAGCCCTGACGAGGGGCAGGACCGGGCGCTCTCCTCCGGCACCACCGGACAAACCCGGCGGCGCCGTGCGGAAGCAAGACGAACGTAGAGGGGCCGGAGACTGAACCCCAAGAAGATTGCGCCAGTTTGCGGAAGAAGCGTTGACCAGCTTGAACAGGCCGCAGACGATGACCATGCCGCGCAAACCAACGCAAGGCAGCAGACAGGAGAAACGCCATGAAGCTACGGTTCCTTGGCAAGAACTCCAATGTGTGCGACTGCCCGGCCCTGTACGCGACGAACCGGGACACGTACCTCGTCCAGGGCTGGAAGGTCTTCGCGAACGACCTGCTCATGCGACTCGATGTGCCCGAGGGGCAGACCGTTGTGGAGGTCCCGACCGAACTGTTCGAGCACCTGGAGAAGGACGGCCTTCCCGCAGGGGAGTTCAGGCGGCTGGAAGACCCCCTCATGATCCTGACCCCGGCAGGCACCTACGTGGTCCAAGGGCTGGAGTTGACCGACGCCGAAGCCCTGGCCCAGATGGAGATTCCGGACTACGAGACCGTGGTCGAGGTCCCCAGGGCCGCGATCACCGCCCTACTGGAGGAACCGCGTGGAGCTGATCTCCGGCCCCGAACGCAACCAGCTGATTGAGGCATGCGCGCACGACGCGTTCCATCTTGAGCTGCGTGACGACTACTCGGTGCCCGATGAGGGCAGCCCCTTCAAGAGCTGGCTACGGGACGAGCCTGTGGACCACACGTTCATGGAGCCGTGGACGGACATGGTGAAGCGCTTGACCGGTCAGGGGAAGGCCGTCCGCCGCGTCCGCGTCGTCACCCACCCTCACACGCCCTACATCCGGTGGGAGCACGGCATCACGGCGCAGAACATTGCGGCCGGGGAAGAGATCCGCTGGCTGCCCAGGCACTTCGTCCCGGGCGACCTCACCTTCCCGTTCGACGGGAAGGACTGGTGGCTGATCGACGATCGTCTCCTTGCCGTGGGGCACACCGACGACGCCGGCCGCGTCGTGGGGCACGAGATCCTCGATGACCGCCAAGTGACCGCCGAAGCGGCCGTACTTCGCGACTCGCTATGGCGCCTCGCCGTCCCACACCGCGAGTACCAGACCTGATCCAACCATGAGCAAGCAAGCACAGGAAGCCCGCGAGGCACTGGGTGCCCGACTGCGCGGATTCCGGAAGGACGCAGGATTCTCCAGCGGGCGGGCGCTCGCGCACGCGCTGAATTGGCAGGAATCGAAGGTCTCACGACTGGAGAACGGAAAACAGAGCGCGAGCGAGAACGACATCCGGGCCTGGTGCGAGGCCACCGGCCGGCAAGCCCACCTCCCAGACCTCATCGCCACCATCCGCCACATCGACGAACTCTGGCTGGAGTGGCGGCGACAGCTCCAGACCGGGGCCGAGTCTCGGCAGAAAAAGTCCCTGCCCGTGTACGACAGGACCCGCGTTTTCCGCATCTGGAATCCCAACATGATTTGGGGGACCTTCCAGACAGCAGAATACGCGGCCGAGATTTTCCAACAGGTCGTCGCCTTCCACGAAGTCCCCGACGACACCGAGGCCGCGGTAGCCAAACGGCTTGAGCGGCAGAGGTACCTGTACGAGGGGAAACGCATCTACAACGTGCTCCTGGGGGAGCAGGCTCTTCATGCGACCGTCGGGGGTCCCGAGATCATGAGAGATCAACTTGACCGGCTCATGGCGCTCATGAGCCTTCCCCGAGTCAGTCTGGGGATCATTCCCCGTACGGCCCGCACAGCGATCTGGCTGGGGCACTCCTTCTCGACGTTCGATGACAGGCTCGTCCTTGTGGAGACATTCTCCGCAGAACTCTCCGTCACGCAGCCGAGCGAGATCGAACTGTACACCAAAGCATTCTCACTGCTCCAACGATCAGCAGTTTACGGAGAAGCCGCAAGGACCCTCATACTTACGGCACGAAATCATTTTGACCGCCACATCGCACAACCCGGATCAACTGAAGGCGAAGAATGAAAAACGATGCAAACTGGCGCACAAGTTCCTACAGCGGGACGGAGAACTGCGTCGAATTTTCCGATAATTACCCGGACCAGGTTCGGGTTCGAGACACAAAGGACCGAGGCAGGGGCATTCTGGATTTCTCTCCGGAATCGTGGTCCGAATTTGTCGGGTACAGCAGGCGAGAGGCCATATAGCGCGGAAACACCACTGGCCGGTACCAGGCCGTTCAGCCTGGTACCGGCCAGTGGTGGAGCGGGTCAGCCCCAGGTGATCAGTCGCTTGGGGTGTTCCAGGATCGCCGCGATGTCCGCGAGCACCTTGGAGCCCAGCTCGCCGTCGACCAGGCGGTGGTCGAAGGAGAGGCCGAGCGTGGTGACCTGCCGCGGCTTGACCTTGCCCTTGTGCACCCAGGGCCGGAGCTTCACCGCGCCGAAGGCGAGGATCGCGGACTCGCCGGGGTTGAGGATCGGCGTGCCGGTGTCGACGCCGAAGACGCCGACGTTGGTGATGGTGACGGTGCCGCCCTGCATCGCCGCCGGGGAGGTCTTCCCCTCCCGGGCGGTGGCCACCAGCTCGCCCAGCGCCTCCGCGAGCTTCGGCAGCGTCTTGTCGTGCGCGTCCTTGATGTTCGGCACGATCAGGCCGCGCGGGGTGGCCGCGGCGATGCCCAGGTTGACGTACGGCTTGTGGACGATCTCCTGGTTCGCCTCGTCCCAGGCCGCGTTGACCTCCGGGTTCCGCTTGATCGCCACCAGCAGCGCCTTGGCGACCAGGAGCAGCGGGTTGACCCGCAGCCCGGCCATCTCCGGGTCCTCCTTGAGCTCCCGCACCAGCTTCATCGTCCGGGTCACGTCGACGGTGACGAACTCCGTGACGTGCGGCGCGGTGAAGGCGCTGCCGGTCACCGCCTGGGCGGTGGCCTTCCGGACGCCCTTGATCGGCACCCGGGTCTCGCGGCCGGTGCCGGAGACCGGGAGCGCGGTGACCGCCGCGGCCCGGGAACCCTGCGGGCCCTGGAGGGCCTCCGCCGGGGCCTGCGGGGCGGGGGCCGCGGCGGCCTGGGCGTGCGTGTGCGCCGCGTGGACGTCGTCCCGCGTCACCACGCCGTCCGGGCCGGTGGGGACCACCGCCGCCAGGTCCACGCCCAGGGTCTTGGCCAGCTTGCGGACCGGGGGCTTGGCCAGTGGCCGGTCGGCCGCCGGGCGGGCGGCGGGCACGGGCGGTATCGCGGCGGCACGCGGCGGGGCGGCGGGCGGCGCCGGGGGCGCCACCGGCCCGCCGTTGCTCTCCGCGCCCGGCCGCTGCTTCCGCGGTCTGCGCTTGGTGGAGCCGGGGGAGACGCCGTAACCGACCAGGACCGGCTGCCGCTTCTGCGGCTCCTCCGGTTCGGCTGTGGCGGCCGGTTCGGTTGCGCCGGCAGGTGCGGCAGGTTCGGCAGCTCCGGCGGACGCCGGCCCCGCGGGGCCCTCCGGCGCGGGGTCGCCGGGCCGGGTGTCGACGGTGATGAAGACGGAGCCGACGTCGACCGTCGCCCCCGCCTCGTAGTGCAGCTCGCTGACCACACCGTCGAAGGGGATGGGGAGTTCCACCGCCGCCTTGGCCGTCTCGACCTCGCAGACGGTCTGGCCGTCGGTCACGGTGTCCCCGGGCTTCACATGCCAGCTCAGGATCTCGGCCTCGGTGAGCCCCTCGCCCACATCGGGCATCCGGAACTCGCGGAACCGCTGGTCGGCCTGGGAATGCTGGGAGGCTGTCGTCGTCACGTTCCCGTCCCTTCAGTACGCCAGAGCGCGGTCGACGGCGTCCAGGACCCGGTCCAGGCCCGGCAGGTACTCGTCCTCCAGCCTGGCGGGCGGGTACGGCGCGTGGTAGCCGCCGACCCGGAGCACCGGGGCCTCCAGATGGTAGAAGCAGCGCTCGGTGATCCGCGCGGCGATCTCCGATCCGGTGCCCAGGAAGACGGGCGCCTCGTGCACCACGACCAGCCGGCGGGTCCGCTCCACGGAGCGCTGGACCGCGTCGAAGTCGATGGGGGACATCGACCGCAGGTCCAGCACCTCCAGCGAGGTGCCCTCCTCCGCGGCGGCGGCCGCGGCCTCCAGGCAGAGCTTCACCATGGGCCCGTAGGCCGCCAGGGTGAGGTCGGTGCCCTCCCGGACGGTGACGGCCTCGTGGAGCGGGCGGGGCGTGGCGGCGGTGTCGACCTCGCCCTTGTCCCAGTAGCGCCGCTTGGGCTCGAAGAAGATGACCGGGTCGTCGCTCCGGATGGCCTGCTGCATCATCCAGTAGGCGTCCGCAGCGTTCGACGGGGAGACGCATTTGAGGCCCGCGACATGCGCGAACAGCGCCTCCGGCGACTCGCTGTGGTGCTCCACCGCGCCGATGCCGCCGCCGTAGGGGATGCGGATGACGACCGGCAGCTTGATCTTGCCCAGGGCACGGGCGTGCATCTTGGCGAGCTGCGTGACGATCTGGTCGTACGCGGGGAAGACGAACCCGTCGAACTGGATCTCCACGACGGGGCGGTAGCCGCGCAGCGCCATGCCGATGGCCGTGCCGACGATGCCGGACTCGGCGAGCGGGGTGTCGACGACCCGGTCCTCGCCGAAGTCCTTCTGCAACCCGTCGGTGACGCGGAAGACGCCGCCGAGCTTGCCGACGTCCTCACCCATGATCAGGACCTTGGCGTCGTCCTCCATGGCCTTGCGGAGCGACTCGTTGATCGCCTTGGCGAGGGGGAGTCTCATGACCTTCTCGGCCGCCATCTCAGTGACCCTCCTCGGCGAAGGACGCCTGGTAGGCGGCGAACTGCGCGCGCTCCTCGTCGACCAGGGCGTGGCCGTCCGCGTAGATGTTCTCGAAGATGGCGGTGGGCGGCGGGTCGGGCATCAGGCGGATCGACTCCCGCACCCGGCGGCCGAGCGTCTCGCTCTCCTCCTCCAGGGCGGCGAGGAAGTCCGCGTCGATGACGGACTCCGCCTCCAGGTGGGCCCGCAGCCGCTGGATCGGGTCCTTGGCCTCCCACTCCTCGCGCTCGGCGTCCCGGCGGTAACGGGTCGGGTCGTCGGAGGTGGTGTGGGCGCCCATGCGGTACGTGAACGCCTCGACGAGCGTGGGTCCCTGACCGGAGCGGGCGCGCTCCAGCGCGGCGCGGGTGACCGCCAGGCAGGCCAGGACGTCGTTGCCGTCCACCCGGACGCCGGGGAAGCCGTAGCCGGCGGCGCGCCGGTAGAGCGGGACGCGGGTCTGCTTCTCGGTGGGCTCGGAGATCGCCCACTGGTTGTTCTGGCAGAAGAAGACCACCGGCGCGTTGTAGACGGCGGAGAAGGTGAACGCCTCCGCCACGTCGCCCTGGCTGCTGGCGCCGTCACCGAAGTAGGCGATGACGGCGGAGTCCGCGCCGTCCTTGGCCACGCCCATCGCGTAGCCCGTGGCGTGCAGCGCCTGCGAGCCGATGACGATGGTGTAGAGGTGGAAGTTGTTGCTGTTGGGGTCCCAGCCGCCGTTGTTCACACCGCGGAACATCCCGAGCAGATTGGTCGGGTCCACACCGCGGCACCAGGCGACACCGTGCTCCCGGTAGGTGGGGAAGACGTAGTCGTCGTCCCGCAGCGCCCGGCCGGAGCCGATCTGCGCGGCCTCCTGACCCAGCAGCGAGGCCCACAGACCCAGTTCACCCTGGCGCTGAAGCGAGGTGGCCTCGGCGTCGAAACGCCGGGTCAGCACCATGTCCCGGTACAGGCCGCGCAGCTCGTCGGGGGTGAGGTCGACGGAGTACTCGGGGTGCTCCACCCGCTTGCCCTCGGGGGTCAGCAGCTGCACGAGCTCCGGCTGGTCCGGGGCGGCCGGCTGGACCGGCTGCTTCGGCTTCCTGGCGCCGGTGCGCTTCGCCGGGGCGCGGCGTGGCCTGCGCCCCGCGGTGCTCTCCACGGTCACGGTGTGCTCCTCGTCTGTCCGGCCCCCGGGGTCGCCGGTGGCCCACTAGATCCCCTGCCGGAGGCAGAGGGGGCTCACCCGATCCGAAACGGCACACGGGGTGGGTGCGCGGCTCGGGGGCCGGGTGTGACAGGCGCCCGGCCGAAGGGCCGCACACCGCACGTTACCCAGTGCGGAGCATCCCTGCGAAACCCCCTTGACCTGGGATTTTGCTTTGATTTCCAAGTAAATCGGATGGGAGCCGGAACAGCACTGGTCACGGCGGTACGGCAGGCCGGACAAGCGCACGTTAACCCGCGGGGTGAGAGCACGGGAAGGGTTGGCGACGGAAACCCCTCCGGGGGAGGGTCCTGCCCGGCGATCCGCCGGCGATCTTCCGGCGGGCCGGCCGGGGGCCGCGGGCGGACACCGGCGGGCTGCCGGTGACCTGGCGATGGGCCGGCGGGGGCCGGCCTGCGTTACGGATGGCGGATCGCCGGCCGATCGGCGCCCCGGCACGCCACCGGTGAGCGACGGCCGGTGCGCCGCGGGACCGGCGCTCCCGCACCGCCGCCCCTGCCGGGATCCTGTTCCGGACCGGGCACACAGGGTGATCTAACATTTGAAGGGTGCCGCGCTCATCCGTTGCCCCCACCGTCACCGGCCCTGTCACCGGCCCCGTCGCGGACGGCCCGGACGGCCGTTTCCGGGCCGGCGCGGGCGCCGTCCTCCCCGAGGCCCTCCCCGTGCTCCTGCGCCGTTACGGGCTCGGCGAGGCGGTCTCCTGCGAACGCGTCGCCCAGGGGCTGCTCAACCGGGGGTACGCCCTGACCACCACCCGCGGCCGCTACTTCCTCAAGCACCACCTCGACCCGGACCGGCCCGCCCTCGTCCGCCGTCACCGCGCCACCGCCCGGCTGGCCGCACTGGGCCTCCCCGTCGTCCCGCCGCTGCCGGACCGCGGCGGCGCCACGCTCGCCGTCACCGGCGGCCGCTGCTTCGCCGTCCATCCCTGGATCGACGGCGGCCACCGCCACGGGACCGAACTCACCCGCGCCGAGAGCGCCCGCCTCGGCGAACTGCTGGGCGCGCTGCACACCGCGCTGGAAGGCGTCATGCCGGCGCCCTCCGGCCCGGCGGCCGGGGCCCGGGGGAGGCGGCGGCGCGGGATACCGGTGCCACGCGGCCCCGTCTCCCCCACCAGTCCGCCCGGCCTGGCCAGCGCGAACCCCGCGGACACCTATGCGCTGATCGACGAGTTGCTGGCCCGCGCCGGCCGGCGCCCGCACCGCGACGCCTTCGACGCGCTCGCCGAACACCGGCTCACCGAACGGCGCGCCCTCCTCCTGGCCCACGCCCACCGCCGCCCGCCCCCGGGCGCCGAGCCCCCGGCCGGCTGGGTGCACGGCGACTTCCACCCGCTGAACGTGATCTACCGGGGTACGGAACCGGCCGCCGTCGTCGACTGGGACCGGCTCAGCGTCCAGCCGCGCGCCGAGGAGACCGTACGGGCCGCCGCCATCTTCTTCGTCCGCCCCGGCGGGACGCTCGCCCTGGGCCGGGTACGGGCGTACGCGCGCGGCTACCGGCGGGCCCGCGGCGCCGAGCCGGCGGAGCTGGCCGCGGCCGTGCACCGGGTGTGGTGGGAACGGCTGAACGACTTCTGGATGTTGCGCTGGCGGTACGAGCTGCGCGATCTCCGCGCCGACCACCTCTTTCCCGCCGCCGCCGCACTGGCCGTGTGGTGGACCGAGCACTACGAGGCCGTCCTGGACGCCTTCACGGTGTGAGGGCCGCGAGCCGGGGCGGTTCCCCCGGCGGCGGGCACCCGGCGCGGGCCTCGGGGCGGAACACCGGACGGGCCGGGCGGGGCGGTGCGGGGAAGCCCGCGCCGGGGGCGGGGACGGGAACGGGCGGCCCGGGGTGGCCGCACGCGGGCGGAGCGCCGGAGCCCGCCGCGCCCCGCGCCCGCACGGGAAGGCCGTCCCCCCGGCACCAGACCGGCGCCGCACGCGGAACGGCCCCCGTTCCCGCCGGTTTCCCGGGGGACGGAGGCCGCACGCGCGGTTCGCCGGAGAGGCCGGGGCCGGGGCCCGAAGCTCGGGCCCCAAACCGGCGGAAGGACGTCAGCCCTCGTTCTCCTCGCCGCCGCTGGCGCCGCCCGGCGTCCCTCCGTTGCCGCCGCCCGCGTCACCAGGAGGGTCCTCGCCACCCGGATCCGGCTCACCGCCGCCGTTGTCGCCCCCCGTGGTCTGGGAGGGCGGGGGCGCACTGGTCGGCTGGGTGGGCGGGTCGCTGGACGGGGGCGGCTGGGAGGTCGGGTCGGTGCGCGGCGGGGTGTCCTGGTTGCCCGGCTGCTCCGGGCGGTTCCAGCCGTCGTTCTCGCCGCCGGGCTCCGGTGCCGTCCCGGGGTCCTCGGAAGTGTCCTCCTCCGGGGAGGGGGACCCCTTCTCCCCGGCGTCCTTCGAGGCCGTCGGGGAGGGCCGGGGGCTCTTCTGATCCCCGCCGTCATCCCCGTTGCCGAGCGCGTAGACGACACCCACGACCACGGCGATGGCGGCCAGCGCGGCCAGCACCATCATCGTGCCGCGGCCGCCGCCACCGCCGCCGCGCCCGTCCCGGCCGCCGTCGCGCCGGTATCCGTCGAAGCCGCCGTCGTCCCGGCGCGGGGCGCCGAGCAGCGGCGCGGGGATCTGCGAGGTGTCGCCACCGCCGGCGGGCATCATCGCCGTGCCGCCCATGGCCGCCGTGGGGGCGGTCCCGGCGGCGGCGTCCACGGGGCCGGTGTCCCAGACACCGCCCGTGTGGGAGCCACGCTCGGCGAGCATCTGGAGCGCGTACTGGGCCAGGCCGCGCATCTCCTCGGCGGTCTGGAAGCGGTCGTCCGGGTCCTTCGCCAGCGAGCGCATCACGAGCCCGTCCAGCTCCGGCGGCGCCGAGGGCGAGACCTGGGAGGGCGGCACGGGCATGTCCTGGACATGCTGGTAGACCACCGACAGCGGGCTCTCGCCGGTGAACGGCGGCCGGTGGGCGAGGAGTTCGTAGAGCAGACAGCCGGTGGCGTAGAGGTCGGAGCGGGTGTCGACGGTCTTGCCGAGTGCCTGCTCGGGCGAGAGGTACTGCGGGGTGCCCATGACCATGCCGGTCTGCGTCATCGTGGACTGCGCGCCGTGCAGGGCGCGGGCGATGCCGAAGTCCATGACCTTGACCGCGCCGCCGTTGGTGATGATCACGTTGGCGGGCTTGATGTCCCGGTGCACGATGCCGTGGTGGTGGCTGTAGGCCAGCGCCTCCAGCACCCCGGAGACGATGATCAGGGCCTGGTCCGGCGGCGGCGCGTCGGCGCCCAGCAGGTCGCGGATGGTCGATCCCTCGACCAGCTCCATGACGATGTACGGCACGGTGCTGCCGCCGACCACGTCCTCGCCGGAGTCGTAGACGGCGACCACCGCGTGGTGGTTGAGCCCCGCCACCGACTGGGCCTCGCGCGTGAAGCGGGCCTTGGAGACCGGGTCCTCGGCCAGGTCGGAGCGGAGCAGCTTCACCGCCACCGTCCGGCCCAGCCGCACATCCTCCGCGGCGAAGACCTCCGCCATGCCGCCGCGGCCGAGCCGGTGCGTCAGCCGGTAACGGCCGTCCCCGACCAGCCCGCCGTCGCCCCAGAACTCGGGGGAGTCGGCGGAGGGTCCGGTCACTCGGTCACCGCGCGCCGGATCGGATGCGGACGGGCCCCCGGCGCCGTGCGTCTGTGACATCAGTCCTCGCCCAGTCCTCGCCGTCAGTCATCTGGTCCCGCTGTGCGCGGTGGGGGTTCACCCGGCCGCGCCACCGGCGCCACGGCCCGGGGACCCGAAAGTCTTCCGAAGGCACGCTACAGCCTTCGCGGGGCGGCCGGTTCCGCGGTGGACGGGCCGTCCCGCCTGCCGGGACGGCCGGACGGAGGCTTCTCGTGAGGACGCCGTGACGCTTCCCGCCCATCCGGTCACGGAACGGGCACATGGCTTGACGTCTCTCGGCCCTACGGCAGACTTGGCCGATAATCAGGGTAGTCAGGATAGTTCGACCAGCGGGCCGGTCCCAGTCCGGACGGCCGTCCGCCGAGGGGGAGTCAGTCACATGAGCGGCGGCGACGGCGACCGGAACCGGTTCCAGGGACGCTCGGTTGCGGGCGGGCGGTACCAGCTCCGGAATCAGCTCGGCGCGGGCGGCATGGCCTCCGTGTACCTGGCCCACGACACCGTGCTGGACCGGCAGGTCGCGATCAAGGTCCTCCACTCCGAGCTGGGCCGCGAGGAGGCGTTCCGCGAACGTTTCCGCCGCGAGGCACAGGCCGTCGCCAAGCTCTCGCACACCAACATCGTCTCCGTCTTCGACACCGGTGAGGACCCGCTCCCGGCGGACGAGGGCGGTGGCGGGATGCCGTACATCGTCATGGAGTACGTGGACGGCCGGCCGCTGCGCGCCGTGCTCGACGAGGACGTGGCCCGGCACGGCGCCATGCCCGCCGACCGGGCGCTGCGGATCGCCGGCGACGTTCTCGCGGCGCTGGAGGTCAGCCACGAGATGGGGCTGGTCCACCGGGACATCAAGCCGGGCAACGTCATGATGAACCGGCGCGATGTGGTGAAGGTCATGGACTTCGGCATCGCGCGGGCCGTCCAGTCCGGTGTGACGTCCATGACACAGACCGGCATGGTCGTCGGCACCCCGCAGTACCTCTCGCCGGAGCAGGCGCTGGGGCGCGGCGTCGACGCCCGCTCCGACCTCTACTCCGTCGGCATCCTCCTCTTCGAGCTGCTGACCGGCCGGCTGCCCTTCGACGCCGACTCCCCGCTGGCGATCGCCTACGCGCACGTCCAGGAGGAGCCGCCCGCGCCCTCGGACATCAACCGCTCCGTCCCGCCCGTGGTGGACGCGCTGGTCGCGCGGGCGCTGAAGAAGAACCCGAACGAGCGCTTCCCGTCCGCCGAGGCCATGCGGCAGGAGTGCGAGCGCGCGGCCCGCAGCGGGCAGACGGGCGCGGCCCCGGCGATCGTCCCGGGCACGGGCACCGGCGCCAGCGGCGCGGGCGTGGCCGCGGCGGTCTTCCCGCCGCTGGACCAGCAGAATCCGGCCGCGGCACCACACGGCGCGCAGGGCCTGCCCGGCTCCCCTCCCCCGTACGGGCCGCAGCACGGCCCCGGCGGCTTCGGCCCGTCCACACCGCCGCCGCCCAGCACCTACCCCCTGGCCCGGCCGGGCTACCCGGGGCACGCCCCGTACGGCCCGCCGGGCGGGGCCGCGGCGTACAACCTCAACCCGCCCGGCGGTCCCGGCCCCGCCCCCCGGCGGAGCAACGCGCCGCTGGTGGTCGCCATCGTGTCGGCCGTGGCGCTGGGCGTGGGCGGCCTCCTCCTCACCAGCTGGATCCTCGCCGACGACGAGGGAACCCGCACCCCCTCGGTCGGGACGGGGAGCAGCCAGGAGGCGGGCACGGGCGGCGAGGACGCCTCCTCGGGCTCCCCGGACGGGACGCCCGGGTCCGAGGGCTCCCGGGACTCCGGCGACGGCGGCTCCGACGACTCCGGTGGCGCGGACGACGGGGAGACCGAGAAGGCCTCCGAGGAGATCCCCGAGGACAAGAGCCGCACCATCCAGAAGGAGAAGTGCACCGACGCCTACGAGCACTACGAGGACAAGAATTCGGTGCGCATGCCGGACTTCCAGACCCGCCACATCGCGTCGGTGAAGGAGTGCATGAACGCGGCGGGCTGGAAGTACAACGAGCTGGAGTACGAGGACTCCTCCATCTGGGGCAAGAACTCGGTGCTGGAGCAGATCCCGCGCCAGGGCGAGGCGTTCGACCCGAAGAAGGACAAGATCACCCTGACCGTGGCCACCGGCAACCCCGAGTGAGCGGCGGCGGGGCCTCGCCCGTCGCGTGAGGCCCCGGGCACACGGCGGCCGGTGACGGGGACACGGGTCACGGGGCCGGCCGCCGGGGGACCGGCGCCGACCGGCCGCGGGACGGTTGTGGCGCCGCTTCGGGGCCGCGGCCCGGGGCGTGCCCCCGCCGCGGCCCCGTCGCGGAAACCGGGGGTCCCTACAGGTACGGGCCCGAGCGGGCGCCGCCACGGAGGCCGCTGCCCTCCTCGTCGCCCTGCTCGGGGAGGTGCGTCCCCGGCGGCAGGGCGCGGCGCATCTGCTCCAGCTGGGCCCGGGCCGCCATCTGCTGGGCGAAGAGCGCGGTCTGGATGCCGTGGAAGAGCCCCTCCAGCCAGCCGACCAGCTGGGCCTGCGCGATGCGCAGCTCGGCCTCGGTGGGCACGACGTCGTCGGTGAAGGGCAGCGACAGCCGCTCCAGCTCCTCGACCAGCTCCGGCGCGAGCCCGTCCTCCAGTTCCTTGACCGATCCGGCGTGGATCTCCTTCAGGCGCACCCGGCTCGCCTCGTCGAGAGGGGCCGCGCGGACCTCCTCCAGCAACTGCTTGATCATGCTGCCGATGCGCATGACCTTGGCGGGCTGCTCGACCATCTCCGTCAGCGGCGTCTCGCGGGACTCGCCCCCCTCCCCACCGGCGGAATCGGCGTTTCCGAGGGCCATTCCGTCCGGCCCCACGACCAGGACGTGCGAGCTCTCCTGCGACCGTTCGTTCCTCGGGTTCTCCATACCGCCCATTCTCGCGCACAGCGCGGCGGGCCGGTCGGGAGGGACCGGCGAGACGGTCCTCACACGGCTGCGGGGCAGGCCGGCCGCCGGGCCCGGGGCGGGGACGGGCCGGGGCAGTCCCGGGAACGGGCGGGTTCGGACGGGGACGGGCGGCTTCGGACGGGGACGGGCGGCCTCGCTTCAGGCGCACGGAGACGGGCTCGCTCCACAGGCACCACAGGCACCGCAGGCACCGCAGGCGCTGAGGACGCTGCGGAGGCTGAGAAAGACCGACGGGCGCTGCGGAAGCCGACGGGCGGCCCCGTACGGGCGCCGGTCAGCCCCGGCGCAACCGCAGGCCGAAGAAGCCGAGGCCCAGCCCCATGCACAGGAGGCCGGTCCCGAGTTCCAGCACCCGCGAGCCCGGCCTGCCGCCGGTGCGGGCGGTCGCGGCGGCCGGGGCGCCGGCATTCCCCTGGGCCGGCCGTCCCGCCGTCGTGACCTCGCCTTCGTCCTCGGCTCCGTCCTCGGCTCCGTCTCCGGCTCCGGCTGCGGCTCCGGCTGCGCCGCTCTCCCGGTCCGCTCCCGTGCCGGAATCCCCGGGGCCCGCGGCAGAGGCGGCCGGTGTCGCCGGGGCCGCGCCGCGCCGGAGGGGGTCCGCTTCGCGGTCCCTCCGGGAGGCTTCCGCCGCGGAGGGCCCTTCGCGGGATGCGCCGGAGGTGTGGGCCCGCCCGCCCGGCGGCTGCGGTGCGAGGACGTCGGCGAGGGGGGCACCGGCTCCCGGGGTCCCGGCCGGGCCACCGGGCCGGGCCGCCCGCGCGCCCACCTCCTCGCCGCGGTTCGGCTCGCCGTACCCCCGCTCGCCGTGGACGTGGTCCTCACGGGCGCCGGAGCCGTGGGCGGCGTGCTCGTGGGCGTCCTGGCCGCGGACGTCCTGGCCGCGGGCGCTGTGGCCTGGAGGGCCGGCGCCGTACCCGGGCGGCCGTCCCGGGCGGGCGCGGCCCTCCGCGGCCCGCCGCCCGGCCGACGGCTCGTCGTACCGGACAGCCGTGAGTCCCGGCGCGGACACCGCCCGCGGCGCGCGGTCGCCGGTGAACGGCTCGCGTGGCGCGGCGCCTTCACGCAGCAGGACGCCGAGGACCGGGGTGAGCACCGCGGCCACCAGCAGGAGCCCGAGAAGCCGTGGACGAAGGACCGGAGCCACCCTCGGCCCCCTTCCCGGACGGAGTGGTGGAACGCCCGGCACACCACCACGCCGGACCTCGCCGCGCGGAGCCACGTCACGCCGGGCCGGCGCCGCGTGCGCCGTGCCGGATCCGGCAGGCGGGGCGCCGCCCGGCGGGGGATGTCACCGCCCGGGAGACCACCCGTGACACGCCGGAACACCTTCAGCGTCACACAGTTGGGCATTCCCGGCATCCCGGGCGGGGTGCCGGATGCGTCGGCCCTCCACCGGCGTCCGGCCCGGGCAGGCTCCGGCCGCCATGGGCACCCCGCCGCAGGCGCCCCCGGGCCGGCGGCGGCGATCGCGCCCGCGCCGGTCCGTCGCGGGTCGGCCCGCCCGGGCAGGGAGTGGGCCGGGCGGTGCCACCCCGGGCCGGCGCCGCGCGTGCGGGCCCGGACCCCGGGGGACCGGGACGCCGTCGGCCCGGGGCGGCGTACCGGGGCGGGCGGCCCGCCCGGCGGCGGTGTTCCGGCGGCGGCGCGCGGCCCCGGCGTTCACCCCCGGCGCTCACCCCGGCGGCCCGCGCCGCGTCTCACACGGCGCGCTCCCGCCCCGCCACCGTCACGACCGCTGTCGCTGTCGCCGCCGCAGCCACAGCCACAGCCACAGCCGAGGCCGTAGCCGTAGCCGTAGCCGTCAGGGCACCAGCAGGATCTTGCCGACGTGGCCGCTGTCCTCCAGCGCCCGGTGAGCCTGGGCCGCCTCGCTCATCGGCAGCGTGCGGTCCACGACCGGGCGCACCCGGCCGTCCCCCACCAGCGGCCACACGTGCTCCCGCACGGCAGCCACGATCGACGCCTTCTCCACCGCGGGCCGGCCCCGCAGCGAGGTGGCCGTGACGGCGGCCCGCTTCGCCAGCAGGGCGCCCAGGTTCAGCTCGCCCTTGACGCCGCCCTGCAGGCCGATGACCGCCAGCCGGCCGTTGACCGCCAGCGCCTTCACGTTCCGCTCCAGGTACTTGGCGCCGATGATGTCCAGGATGACGTCGGCCCCGGCGCCGTCCGTGGCCTTCCGCAGTTCCTCGACGAAGTCCTGCTCGCGGTAGTTGATCAGGATGTCCGCGCCGAGTTCGCGGCAGCGCTCCAGCTTCTCCGCGCTGCCCGCGGTGACCGCGACCCGGGCGCCGGCCGCCTTCGCGAGCTGGACCGCCATCGTCCCGATGCCGCTGCCGCCGCCGTGCACCAGCAGCGTGTCCCCGGGCCGCAGGTGGGCGATCATGAAGACGTTGGACCAGACGGTGCAGGTGACCTCCGGGAGCGCGGAGGCCGTGAGGACGTCCACCGCCCCCGCCGTGCCGTGGGGCAGCGGGAGGAGCTGGCCGGCCGGCACGGCGACCTTCTCCGCGTACCCGCCGCCGGTCAGCAGCGCGCAGACCTCGTCGCCCACCGCCCAGCCGGAGACCCCCGGTCCCAGCGCGGCGATCCGGCCGGAGCACTCCAGCCCGGGGTACGGGGAGGTGCCGGGGGGCGGGTCGTAGAACCCCTGGCGTTGCAGGACGTCCGCCCGGTTGACGCCGGCGGCCGCGACCTCGACCAGCACCTCGCCCTCGGCCGGTTCGGGGTCCGGGACCTCGGTCCACACCAGGGCCTCGGGTCCGCCGGGTTCGGGAATGGTGATCGCGTGCATAGCCATGCCCGCGAGGCTACTCCCGGACGCGGCGCTCCTCCGGTTCCGCCGGATGGGCCCGCGGCCGGGCGCGCTTGATGGTGATGAGGCGGTCGGTGGAGCGCAGCGGGCTCGCGGTGGGGTCGTCGTAACCCAGCAGCCGGTGGCCGCGGAGGACGGAGACCACGAGGTCGTCGGTCTCCCGCACCGAGCGGCCCACCTCGGCCTTGACGACCGGGCGTTCGATCAGGTCGAGCCCACTGCCCTGGGAGATGAGGTCCTCCATCACCATGCCCGCGTTGGGGCTGAGCGTGGAGAGGCCGAGCAGCCGCCCGGCGGCGCTGGCGCTGGTGATGACGGCGTCGGCGCCGGACTGCCGGAGCAGCGGCGCGTTCTCCTCCTCCCGGACCGCGGACACGATCTTCGCCGAGCGGTTGAGCTGACGGGCCGTCAGGGTGACCAGGACGGCGGTGTCGTCGCGCTGGGTGGCGATGATGATCTGGCGGGCCTTCTGCGCCTCGGCGCGGAGCAGGACGTCGCTGCGGGTGGCGTCGCCGACGACGCCCACGAACCCCTCGGCGTTGGCCGCGTCGATGACCTTGCCACTGGGGTCGACGATGACGACCTGGTCCTTGGCCAGCCCCTTGGCATGCAGGGTCAGCACGGCCGAGCGGCCCTTGGTGCCGAAGCCGACGATGACGGTGTGGTCGCGCAAGTTGCTCCTCCAGCGGGCCAGCCGCCACTCCTCACGGGTGCGTTCCGTGAGGACCTCCAGGGTGGTGCCGACCAGGATGATCAGGAAGATCACCCGCAGCGGCGTCACCACCAGCACGTTGATCAGGCGCGCGCCGTCGCTCGCCGGGACGATGTCACCGTAGCCGGTGGTGGAGAGGGTGACGGTGGCGTAGTAGAAGGCGTCGAGAAAGCCGACGGTCCCGCCGGCGTTGTCGTGGTAGCCGTCGCTGTCGAGGTAGACGATCAGCACCGTCGCCAGCAGGACGAGCAGCGCGAGCAGCAGCCGCCGGGCCACCTGGCGCAGCGGGCGCACCGCGATCCGGCGCGGGAGCTGGATGCGGAAGCCCGTGCCGTCCGGGTGGTCCCGCGCGGCGATGTCGTGACTCGGCAGTTTCACTGCGCCTCTCCCTCGGCCCAGGGGAGCCGGAGGATCTCCACCGCGGTGCCGGCATCCGCGCCGCCCGGGGGGACGACGGCGAGCCCGTCGGCGGCGGCGATCCCGCGGAGCATAGCCGGTCCGCCGAACCGCAGCGGGACCGCCCGACGGTCGCCGTCCGGCACGGCGGCGTCCGGGGTCCCGGCGCCGCGCGGACCCGGCGCGGGCCGGTGGCGCGGGGCGGCGGAGCGGTACGCGACCGGGACCAGCCGGACGTCCCGGGGGTGCCCCTGGACCGCCTCCGCGAGCCGGGCGGACGCGGCGGGGCGCGGACCGCTCCCGGAGAGCGTGCGGAGCAGCGGCTCGACGAGGGTGAGCAGAGCGGAGACCGCCGCGAGCGGGTTGCCCGGCAGGCCGACGAGATGGCGGTCCGGGGCGAGCCGGGCCAGCAGCATCGGGTGGCCCGGCCGGACGGCCACCCCGTCCACCAGCACCTCGGCCCCGGCCCGCCGCAGCACGGGATGGACGTGGTCCACCGGGCCCGCGGCCGTTCCCCCCGTGGTGACGACCAGGTCGGCGGTGGATCCGGTGACGGCGGCGTACAGCACCGCGGCGTCGTCGCCGAGCCTGCGCACCCCGGTGACCTCCGCTCCGAGCGCCGTCAGCCACGGGCCGAGCATCGGGCCGAGGGCGTCCCGGATCCGGCCCTCGCGGGGGAGCCCGGCGTGCAGCAGTTCGCTCCCGAGGACCAGGACCTCCACCCGGGGACGGCGCACCGTCGGCAGCGCGTCGTAGCCCGCGGCGGCGGCGAGCCCGAGGACCGCCGGGGTGACCGGGGCTCCCGGCGCCAGCAGCCGGTCCCCGCTGCGGCACTCCTGGCCGCGCGGGCGGACGTCCTGGCCGGGGGTGACGGTCCGGCCGGGGGCCGCGTGGAGCCGGGGGGTGGGAGCGGGGGTGGGAGCGGAGCCGGTGGCGCCCGGGGTGCCGGTGCCCGGGGCGTGCGGGTCGGGGGGCCAGGTGGGCGGATCGGGGTAAGGCGAGGGGGAGTTGGCGGCGGGGCCGGAGCGGCCGTGGCCGGTGGCGGTGGCGGTGGCGGTGGCAGTGGCGGGGTGAGCGGAGGCGGCGCGTCCGGCAGGGTCCTCGGGGCCGGCCACGTTCTCGGGGCCGGCGGGGTCCGGGGCATCTGGGTCCCGGACATCGGAGGCCCGGACATCGGAGTCCTGGGCGGTGGGGTCCTGGGCGGTGGGGTCCTGGGCGGTGGGGTCCTGGGCGGTGGGGACGCCGCCGGAGGTTCCCCGGGCGCCGGGGGCTTCGCGGCCCTCCGGCCGGTCTCCGGGGTGCCGGTCCGGCCGGTGCTCCCCTCGCTCCCGCCCGTCGTTCCCCGGCGCGGGGCGCCCGCGGACCTCGCCGTACTCGCTGCGGAGCACCCCCGTGGTCCCCGGCGGCACCCGGGCCCCCGTCGCCACGGGGACGGCCTCGCCGTCCTCCAGCGGCAGGAGGCCGTCGTCCCCCGCGAGCACACCGGGGCCGGCGGTGACGAGCCGCCAGGGGCCCGGGCCGGACACGGCCCAGCCGTCCATGGCCGAGGAGTCGAAGGAGGGCAGGTCGGTGAGCGCCGTCAGCGGCTCGGCGAGCACCCTGCCGAACACGTCCGCGAGCGGCCGGGTCTCCGCCGGGAGCGGGCCGCGGGGGGCGCGCCCCGCCACGGCGCGCGCCTCCGGCCACGGGGTCGCTCCATGACCGTGGGCGCTGCCGTGGGGAGAGCGGTGGGCGCCGTCCCCAGGGGAGGGTCGGGGGCGGGTGCCGCCGTGGGGGGCGCCGGAGGAGGTGTCACGCGAGCTGCCCGGACCGCCGTGGCGCGGGACGTGGAGGTCATGAGCCGGGTGGGAGTCATGGCCCGGGTGGGAACCGTGGTCCGGGCGGGGGCGGCCAGGGCCCCGGTGGGAGTCGTGGGAAGCGTCACCCCGGGGTCCGCGGCCGCCGCCACGGCGCGGACCGCCGTCGCCGTCCCGGTGCGTGCCGCTCTCCGCGCGGGATGCGCCGCGGCCACCGGGGCCGCCGTCACCCGGACCGCCGCGGCCGGAGGCCGCGCCGGGGCCCCGGGACCCGCCCGGGCCGGTACCGCCGTCACGGACGGAGAGGCCACCGGGGACGCCGGACCGGGTGGGGGCCTCGCTGTTGATGTGTTCCCAGGGGTCCTCCCACTCCTCCCCGGCCACCGCCTCCGCCGGGGCGGACGCCCCGTCCGCCGCGGCCTGCGGGCCCGGGTCCGGACGGCCGGCGGAACGCTCCCGTGCCGGCCCCGCGGACGGACGCGGCGCGGGCGCCCCCCGGCCGGCGGTGCGAGCGGTGTCGGCGGCGTTGGCAGCGTTGGCGATGGCCAGCGCCTCGTCGACCTCGCGGTCGGCTCCCGCGCCGGCCTCGCGGTCGGCGCCCGGGGCACGCCCGCGGCCGGTGCCCGTGCCGCGGCTCGTCATCCGGTGTGCTTCCCGGGGTCCTCCGCGGAGTCCGCGCCGGACTCCGCGGCCCAGCGCGCGGCGAGCGTCACGGCCCGCTGGATGTTGGCCGTCACCTGCTCCGGGCTGCCGCCCGCCATGCCCGCCGCGTAGCCCACCAGGAAGGTGGTGAGGGGGGCGGCGGGCCGGGTCACGCCGTGGGCGGCGTCCCGGGCCAGGTCGAGGAGGCCCGCGGTGTCCACGTCCAGTTCGATGCCGAGTTCGGCCTTGACTTCGGAAATCCATTCGTCCAGCACCCGTCCATGGTCCCTGATCCGGGCGCGGGCCGCGGCGAGGTGGTCCCAGGTGTCGCAGTCGAAGACGGCGTGCGGATCCGGGGCGGGCAGCCGGCGGAGCGTCAGGCCGCCGGTGAGGAGACGCAGCGGAAGGTGCGCCAGGCCGCCGTGTTCGGACGCGATCAGGGCGAGTTCGCGGCGGAGGGACTCGGTGCGGTAGACGGCGACGAGCGGCTGGTCCCGGCCGTCGGCGTCGGTCAGCAGGACCCCGTCGGGGCGGTCGGCGGCGGGGGCCCGGCCGGCGGCGCCCGGCCCGGCGGGGACCTCGGTGACGGGGCGGTCAGTGGCGGGGCGGTCAGTGGCGGGGTGGTCGGCCCTGGGGTGGCCGGGTGCCGCCTGACCGGCAGGGGGGCGATCGGCCGCGGAGCGTTCAGCGGAGGCACGGTGCTCGGCGGGGCGGGTGCCGGGGTGCCCCTCGGGGGCGCTCGCCGCGTCGGGGCGGTCCCCGGGGCGGCGCGCGCCGGCGGGAACGGCGCCGGCGGGACGGCCCACGGCGGACGGCCGCGCGGACCCGGTGTCCGGCCGGGGGGCCTCGCCGGGCCCGTCGAGCGCCGTGCGCAGGGCGCGGACGGTCTCGGGGGTCAGAAAGGGCAGATCGGCGGAGAGCGCGAGCACCACGGGGGACGAGACCTCCCGGACTCCCGCGTGGAGCGCCGCCAGCGGACCGCCGCCGGGCGGCTGTTCACGGGCCCAGCGGACCGGCCGTGCCGTGGGCCGGCGCGAGCCGACGACCACGGTGCGGCCGGCGTCCGCACAGGCGCCGAGCACCCGGTCCAGCAGGGACCGTCCGCCCACCCGCAATCCCGGCTTGTCGGCCCCGCCCAGCCGCTTCGCGGCGCCACCGGCCAGCACCACGGCGTCGTAATCCCCGTACTCCCGCACAGTCATGCTCCGAGTATCACCGGGCCCCGGGCCCGGCCGGGCACCCGGTACCGGGGAGGCGCCCCCGCGCACCGGGCCGCCCGGGCGGCGCCCGGGGCCGGCGGGGCTCAGAGCGTGCGCAGCAGCAGCGCCGGCTGTTCGACGCGGTCGGCGACATGGCGGAGGAAACCACCCGCCGTGCCGCCGTCGCACACCCGGTGGTCGAAGGTGAACGACAACTGCGTGACCTGCCGTACGGCCAGTTCGCCCTGGTGCACCCAGGGTTTGGGCACGATCCGGCCGACGCCGAGCATGGCGGCCTCCGGGTGGTTGATGATCGGCGTGGAGCCGTCGACCCCGAAGACGCCGTAGTTGTTGAGGGTGAAGGTGGAACCGGTGAGTTCGGCCGGGGTGAGCCGGCCGGCCCGGGCGGCCTCGGTGAGCCGGGCGAACTCCGCCGACAGCGCCGAGGCGCCCAGGGTGTGGGCGTCCCGGACGACCGGCACCATCAGGCCCCGGTCGGTCTGGGCCGCGAACCCCAGATGGACGGCGGGCAGCCGGACCACCTCGCGCGCGGCCGTGTCCACGGTGGAGTTGAGCTCCGGGAACTCGCCGAGCGCGGCCGTGCAGATCCGGGCCAGCAGCGCGAGCAGCGACACCTTGGGCCGGCCACCGGCGTTCATGGCGGCGCGGGCCGCCAGCAGTTCGGTGGCGTCCACGTCCACCCACGTGGTCGCGTCGGGGATCTCGCGCCGGCTGCGGGACAACTTCTCGGCCACGGCCCCGCGGACACCGCGGAGCGGTATCCGCTCGGACCGCAGCCCCGGCCCGGCGGGGCCGCCCGGCACGGACGGCGCGACGGCCCCGGACGCGGACGGCGGTGCCGCCGTGATCACCGGGCCGAGGCCGGTCCGCGGATCGGGCCCGGTACCGGGTGGCCCCGCCGGGCCGGGAGCGGGCGGCGCGGCCGGCTCCGCCACGGCCGCGCGCCGCAAGGCGTCCTCCACATCGCGGCGCAGGATCAGCCCGTCCGGGCCGGAGCCCGCCAGCCGCCGCAGATCCAGGCCGTGCTCCCGGGCCAGCCGCCGCACCAGCGGGGAGACGACGGCGACGGGACCCGCACCCCTGGTTTCCGCCGCTGCCTCCACCGGGATCTCCGCCGCGGTCCCCGCCGTGGCCTGCGCTGCGGCCTGCCCCGTGGTCTGCCCCGTGGTTCCGCCGGCGGACGTGGCGGCGGGACGTGCGCCCGCGCCACCCCCGGTCTCCGGGGCGGTGTCCGCTCCGGGCGCACCCGGCCTGGCGCGCCGGGCCGGAGCGGCGGTACCGCCCCCGGGACCCACCCCACCGTGACCGCCGTCCGCCGCGGCGGGCCCCGTGGACGGAGCGCCCTCCGGAGCGCCCTCCGGAGCGGCGGCCGGGACGGGGGCCGGGGGCCGGCCCGGCGCGGGGCCCCCGCCGGGGGCGATCTCCACACCCGGCTCACGGAATCCCGCCCCGGCCGGGCCGGGCCGCGCCGGTCCCCCGCCGCCGGGGACATCCCGGACACCGTCCTGGTACGGGACGGCGGGCCGTCCGTCCGGCCGCCGCGGGACGGAACGCCCGGGACCGTCCGCGCCACCGGTGCCCCGGCCGCCGATCCCGGAGGGACGGACCCGGCGGCGGCGCGCCGGGGGCGCCCCCGTGCCGTAGCCGACCAGTACGTTCCCGGAGCGGTCGGCGGGCCCGGCCGGGGCGGTGCGCCCGGTGTCCGCCGCCTCGGGCGCCGCTGCCCCCGGTGGCGCGCCGGGGGGCGCGTCCGGGCCGCCGCCCGGCGCCGCCCCGGCGCCCGCGGGCGACTCCGCGCCCACGGCGACCGTCAGCAGCGCCGCGCCGACGGGCAGTTCCGTCCCCTCCGCACCGAAACGGGCGGTGACCACCCCGGCGTAGGGGCAGGGGACCTCCACCACCGCCTTGGCCGTCTCCACCTCGACGACGGGCTGGTCGACCGCGACGACCTCGCCGACCTCCACCAGCCAGCGGACGATCTCGGCCTCCGTCAGCCCCTCACCCAGGTCGGGCAGCGCGAACTCGCGGACCACGGCCATCAGGACACCCCTCCCCCGGCAGAACCTTCCGCGGCCCCGGTGGCGGGGGCGGGCCCGCTCCCGCCGGCGGCGCCGGTGAGGTCCGCCTCCCACTGGAGCCGCGCCACGGCGTCCAGGATCCGGTCGACCCCGGGCAGATGGTGCTTCTCCAGCATGGGCGGCGGATACGGGATGTCGAAGCCGGTGACCCGCAGCACGGGGGCCTCCAGATGGTGGAAGCAGAGCTCCGTCACCCGGGCGGCGATCTCCGCGCCGGGGCCGGCGAACCCGGTGGCCTCGTGGACGACGACGGCCCGGCCGGTACGGCGCACCGAGGCGGCGACGGTCTCCTCGTCGAGCGGCACCAGGGACCGCAGGTCGACCACCTCCAGCTCCCAGCCCTCCTCCCGCGCCGCCTCGGCCGCCTCCAGGCAGACCGGCAGGGACGGACCGTAGGAGATGAGGGTGGCCGAGTGCCCCGCGCGGCGCACCGCCGCGCGGCCGATCGGGGCGACCTCCTCCGGTGGATCCGGCGACCAGTCGGCCTTGGACCAGTAGAGCCGCTTGGGCTCCAGGAAGACCACCGGGTCGTCGGAGGCGATCGCGGCACGGAGCAGCCCGTAGGCGTCGGCGACCGTCGCCGGGGTGACGACATGGAGGCCGGGGGTGGCCATGTAGTACGCCTCGGAGGAGTCGCTGTGGTGCTCGACACCGCCGATCCCGCCGCCGTAGGGCACCCGCACGGTGATCGGCATCGGCATCGCCCCCCGGGTCCGGTTGCGCATCCGGGAGACGTGGCTGACCAGTTGCTCGAACGCGGGGTAGGCGAAGGCGTCGAACTGCATCTCCACGACGGGCCGCAGCCCGTACATCGCCATGCCGACGGCCGTGCCGAGGATGCCCGCCTCCGCGAGCGGGGTGTCCGTGCAGCGGTCGTCGCCGAACTCGGCGGCCAGGCCGTCGGTGATCCGGAAGACGCCGCCGAGCGGGCCCACGTCCTCGCCGAGGACGTGCACCGCCGGGTCGGCCGTCATCGCGTCGCGCAGGGCGCGGTTGAGGGCCTGGGCCATGGTGGCCGGCCTGCGGGTGGTGGTGGCCGGCTTCTCGGCGGCCGGTGCGGTGGTCACCGGTTTCCCTCCCCTGTCTCCCGCGGGCGCCCGGCCCCGGCCGGCCCGGCCTGCCGTGGCTGCTCCGCCTGCCCGGCCGGCTCGGACTCCAGTTCAGGATCCAGTTCGGCGCCCAGTTCGGCGTCCAGTTCGGCGCGCAACTGCTCGGCCTGTTCCCGGAGCCGGGGGGTGGGCCGGGCGAAGACGTGGTCGAAGAGTCCCATCGGGTCGGTGGGCGGGTCCTCGTTCATCCGGGCCCGCAGCTCGGCGGCCATCTCCTCGGCCGCCGCCGTGGCGGCCGCCACGTCCTCGTCGCCCAGCACCCCCGCCGCGCGCAGCTCGCGTTCCATCAGGGCTATCGGGTCGTGCTCACGCCAGGCCTCGACCTCCTCGGCCGCGCGGTAGCGGCTGGCGTCGTCGGCGTTGGTGTGGGCCTCCACCCGGTAGGTCACCGCCTCCACGAGGGTCGGGCCGCCGCCGGCCCGGGCCCGCCGCACCGCCTCGGCCAGGACGGTGTGGACGGCGAGCGCGTCGTTGCCGTCGACCAGCCGGCCGGGGATGCCGTAGCCCACGCCCTTGTGGGCGAGGGTGGGGGCGGCGCTCTGCTTGGCGAGCGGCACGGAGATGGCGAAGCCGTTGTTCTGGACCAGGAAGACGACGGGGGCCCGCCACAGGGCGGCGAAGTTGAGCGCCTCGTGGAAGTCCCCCTCGCTGGTGCCGCCGTCCCCGACCAGGGCGAGCGCCACCACGTCCTCGCCCTTGAGGCGGGCGGCGTGCGCCAGGCCGACGGCGTGCGGGAGCTGGGTGGCGAGCGGGGTGGCGAGCGGGGCGACGCGGTGCTCCGCCGGGTCGTACCCCGTGTGCCGGTCACCCCGGAGGAGCGTCAGCGCCCGCACCGGATCCACCCCGCGCGCGGCCACCGCCAGGGTGTCGCGGTAGCTGGGGAAGAGCCAGTCCCGCTCCTGGAGCACCTGCCCGGCGGCGATCTCACACGCCTCCTGCCCCGTGGACGAGGGGTAGACGGCGAGCCGGCCCTGCCGGGTGAGCGCCGTGGCCTGGGTGTTGAACCGGCGACCGCGCACCAGGGCTGTGTAGAGCCGCTTCAGCAGCGCCGGGTCGGCCTCCCGCGCCGCCGGCGTGCCGAGCACGCGGAACGGCTCGGGGTCCGGCAGCAGGGGAGCGGGGTCGGTGCGGGGCCGCCACGCGGGCGGCGGCACCGGTCGGGCGGACGCGTCGGTCTGCTGCAGGACCGTCATGGACGAACACCTCCTGGACTGCCCCGCGTGGTGCGCGGGGGACGGGCGGCTTCGAGCGCGGAGCCGGTGGACTCCCTCCCCTACCGATTGTTCGGTCGCCGGCACAGTTTGGCTACGGGTGGCACCAGCCTGTGGACAAACGGTTCTCCACAACCTGGGATGGGCACAGGACGTCCAGGAGGGGGTGGCGCGAGGAAATGTCCGCTGAACAGATGGCCGGGGACGGGACCCCGCCCCCCGCCCGCCCGCTCGACGGCATCGACCGGGACATCCTCCGGATCCTGCGCGCGGACGGCCGCGCGTCGATACGGTCGGTCGCCGAGCGGGCCCATGTGTCCCGCGCCAACGCCTACGCCCGGATCAACCGCCTGGTGGAGGACGGGGTGATCCGCGGCTTCAGTGCCCGGATCGATCAGGAGCGGGCAGGACAGGGCACCTCCGCCTACATCACGCTCAAGATCGTGCAGAATTCCTGGCGGAGCGTCCGCGAGCAGCTCCAGGAGCTCCCGGGAGCCGCCCACCTCGCCCTCGTCAGCGGCGACTTCGACGTCCTGCTGCTGGTGCACACCGACGACAACCGGGCGCTGCGGGAACTGGTGCTCACCCGGATCCAGGCCATGCCGGAGGTGCTGAGCACCCGCACCCTGCTGGTCTTCGAGGAGACGGACCTGGGGCCGGGGCCCTGACGCCGGCCGGCGCGCGGCGGGATCCGGGCGCCCTCCGGCGCGCGGCCGGGTCCGTCCGCCCTCCGGGCCGTTCTCAGTCCGTTCTCAGTTAGTTCTCAGTCCGTCCGCAGGCCGCGGAAGGCGATCCGCACCACGGCCTCCGCCACCCGCTCCCGCTCGGCCTCGCCGCCGCTCTCCGGCCGGTACCACTCGGCGATGGAGTTGACCATGCCGAAGAGCAGCCGGGTGGCCAGCCGCGCGTCGACGTCCTCGCGCAGATCGCCGTCCGCCGCCGCCTGCTTCAGCAGTGCCGCCACCCGCTGGTCGAACTCACGGCGCCGCTCCATCGCCCAGCGCTCCGTGCCGGTGTTGCCCCGCACCCGCAGCAGCAGCGTGACGTAGGGCAGCTCGGACATCAGCAGCTCGGCGGTGCGCCGGGCCACGTACTCCAGCCGGTCGATCGCCCGGCCCTCCCGCGCGCCCGCCTCCTCCACCACGGCGAACAGGCCGTCCAGCGCGCGGCTTATGGCCCGCCGCAGCAACTCCTCCTTGCCCCGCACATGGTGGTAGATCGACGACTTGGAGATCCCCGCCGCCTTCGAGAGGTGCTCCATCGAGGTGCCGTCGTAACCGCGCTCGTTGAACACCTCCACGGCGACCGCGAGGAGCGATTCCGGTGTATAGGTGTCGCGCTTGGCCATGCTCATGATTCAAGCAGGTTCTCGCCGGCCGCCGCGCGGCGGAGCAGCCAGGGGGAAGGGGCGTAGCGGCCCGTGGGATACGCGTGGTGCAGCCGGTCCAGGACGGCGCGGACCCAGGCCGCGCCGAGCGCGTCGCCCCACTCCAGCGGTCCGCGCGGGTAGTTGACGCCCAGCCGCATGGCGGTGTCCACGTCCGCGGCCGCCGCCACACCGCGGCCGGCCGCGTCGGCGGCGAAGTCGACCAGCATCGCGACCGTCCGGGCGACGATCAGGCCCGGCACGTCGCCGATCACGCTGACCTGCTTGCCGAGGGCCTGGAAGAGCCCCGCCGCCGCCTCCACGGCGCCGGGCGCCGCCCCGGCCGCCGGGGCCAGGGCGATCCGGGTGGCGGTGCGGTAGTCCAGTGCCAGGTCGAACACGACGTCGACCGGCGGCGGGACGAAGGCGCCGCCACCACCGCCGGCGGCCGGGGCCGCCGCCTCCGTCGCGGCCCGGCGCCCGGTCGCGGTTCCGCCGTCCGTCAGGGCGAGCCGGACGGAACCCGGCAGTTCGAGGTACCCGTGAGCCGGCCCGGCAGGGCGCGTTTCACCGGAGCTGCCGGAGCGGCCGGAGGGATCGGGGCCACCGGGGGATCCCGCCCGGACGACCGTGAGGCCGGCTTCCTCCATGAGCGCGCACAGCGCCGCCGCGGGACCCAGGTCGCCGTGGACCGCGACCCGGGCGGGAGCGGGGCCCGGCGGTGCCGTGTGCGGGGTGGGGGGCTCGGCGCGCTCCCCGTGGGCGTACCAGCCCCGCCCGCTCTTGCGGCCGTGCAGGCCCGACTCCACCAGGCGCCGCTGGGCCAGGGAGGGGGTGAACTTGGGGTCCCGGAAGAAGGACTCCCACACGGACCGCGTGACCGCCTCGTTGACGTCCTGCCCGATCAGGTCGGTCAGCTCGAACGGGCCCATGCGGAAACCGCCGGACTCCCGCAGGACGGCGTCCAGGGTGGCCGGGTCTGCGGCGCGCTCCTCGTACACGCGGAACGCCTCCGCGTAGAACGGGCGCGCGACGCGGTTGACGATGAAGCCGGGGGTGTCCGCGCAGCGCACCGGGGTCTTGCCCCAGGCCGCGGCGGTGGCGTGCGCGCGGGCGGCCACCCGCTCGCCCGTGGCGAAGCCGCTGACGACCTCGACCAGCGGCAGCAGGGGCGCCGGGTTGAAGAAGTGGAGCCCGACGAGGCGGCCGGGATGCCGCAAGGCGCTCGCCACGGCGGTGACCGGGAGCGAGGAGGTGTTGGTCGCCAGCAGGCAGTCCTCCCCCACGACCTTCTCCACCTCGGCGAAGAGGGCGCGCTTGGCCTCGGCGTCCTCCGCGATCGCCTCCACGACGAGCGCGGCCCCGGCCAGCTCCGGCAGCCCGGCGACGGGGCCGAGCCGGGCGCGGGCCGCGTCGCGGGCGCCGGGCGTCAGCCGCCCCTTCTCCACCAGCCGGTCGAGGCGGGCGGCCACGGCCCGCGCCGCCTCCGCGGCCCGCCCGGGCACCGCGTCGTACAGCAGCACCGGATGGCCCGCCACCAGGGCGACCTGGGCTATGCCCCGGCCCATCGTCCCGGTGCCGGCGACGGCGACCACGCTCTCCGGCGGCAGGGGGGACGGCCCGGACGCGCCGGGGGCGGGGGCGGTCGCGGGGGCGGGGGGCGCGCCGGTGGCGGTGGACGCCGGGGCGGCGGTGGGCCGCCGCGGGGCGGTGGGCGGCGGGTCTGCCGGGGCCATGCGCTCGTTCCTCTCTCCGGTTTCCGGTCTCCGGGTCGTCCGCGGGGAGTTGTCCACAACCCTTGTACCGACCGATCGTTCGGTTACTCTAAAGCTGTTCCCGCCACACCGCACCATCCGTCACGGCAGAGCGCCGCGCGCGCCGTCCGGCCCGTCCGGCCCGGCGAGGACCCGACGGCGGCTCGACGGCGACCCGTCGGCGACCCGTCGGCGACCCGTCGGCGACTCGACGGCGACTCGACAAGGAGTTGGTCATCCATGGCCGCCGATCTCACCGCAGAGAGGCTCACCGAGACCCACCGCCCCACGCTCGACCGGGCGCTGGAAGCCATCCGCAGCCGCGCGTACTGGTCGCCCCACCCGGAGCACCCCAAGGCCTACGGGGAGAACGCCGCCGCGGAGGGCGAGGCCGCCTTCGAGGCGCTGCTCGGCACCCGTCTGGATCTGGGCCAGCCCGGTACGGACGGCTGGGCCGGCAACGAGATCTCCCCGTACGGCACGGAGCTGCTGCTGGAGTATCCCCACCCCGACGCCGAGGTGCTGCTGCCCGCCATGCGGGCGGCGGGGGTGGGGTGGCGCCGGGCCGGGGCGGAGACGCGGGCCCTGGTCTGCCTGGAGATCCTCTCCCGGATCAGCGCCCGCACCCATGAGTTCGCGCATGCCGTCATGCACACCTCGGGCCAGGCGTTCATGATGGCCTTCCAGGCCGGCGGGCCGCACGCGCAGGATCGCGGTCTGGAGGCGGTGGCGTACGCCTACGCGGAGCAGACGCGGGTACCGGAGCGGGCCGCGTGGTCGAAGCCCCAGGGCAAGCGGGAACCGCTGGAGCTGGACAAGACCTTCACCGCCGTGCCGCGCGGCATCTCCCTGCTGATCGGCTGCAACACCTTCCCCACCTGGAACGGCTACCCGGGTTTCTTCGCCTCCCTGGCGACGGGCAACCCGGTCCTGGTCAAGCCGCATCCGCGGGCGGTGCTGCCGCTCGCGCTCACCGTGGCGGTGGCCCGCGAGGTGCTGGCGGAGGCCGGGTTCGGCCGCGACGTGGTGGCGCTGGCGGCCGAGCGGCCCGGGGAGGGCCTGGCGAAGACGCTGGCCACCCGGCCGGAGGTCCGCATCATCGACTACACGGGCTCCTCGGCCTTCGGCGACTGGCTGGAGGAGAACGCCACCCAGGCCGAGGTGTACACGGAGAAGGCCGGCGTCAACACGGTCGTCATCGACTCGACCGGCGACTACCGCGGGATGCTCGCCAACCTGGCCTTCTCGCTCTCCCTCTACAGCGGCCAGATGTGCACCACCCCGCAGAACCTCCTCATACCCCGGGACGGCATCGGCACGGACGCCGGGCACAAGTCGTTCGGCGAGGTGACGGCCGACCTGGCGGCCGCCGTGGACAAGCTCCTGGGGGACGACGCCCGCGCCGCCGCCCTGCTCGGCGCGATCGTCAACCCGGGGGTGGAGAAGCGGATCGCGGAGGCCGCCGGGCTCGGTGAGACGGCCCTCGCCTCCCGCTCCGTGACCCACCCGGAGTTCCCCGGCACCACCGTCCGCACCCCGCTGATCGTCAAGCTGGACGGCGCCCGGAAGGTCTGGGACGGCGCCGCGGCCGAGCCGGCCTTCCTCTCCGAATGCTTCGGCCCGGTGGCCTTCGCGGTCGCCGTGGACTCCACGGCGGACGCGGTGGAACTGCTCCGCCGGACGGTCCGGCACCACGGGGCCATGACGGTCGGCGCGTACACCACCTCGGAGGAGGTCGAGCGGCAGGTGGAGGAGGTCTGCCTGGAGGAGTGCGCCCAGCTCTCGCTGAACCTCACCGGCGGGGTGTACGTCAACCAGACCGCCGCGTTCTCCGACTTCCACGGTTCCGGCGGCAACCCGGCGGCCAACGTGACGCTGTGCGACGCGGCCTTCGTGGCCAACCGCTTCCGGATGGTCGAGGTCCGCCGGCAGGCCTGATCCGGCGGGCGCCACCGGCGCCCCGCGCCGGCCCGGCCCCGCCCGGCGCGGCCACGGCCTCTCCCGCCCCGGTGGGGGGCCGGGCCGGCCGCCGGGGGCGGACCGCCCGGGAAGGCGCCGGACGGGGCACGGACGGGTGCTGACGAGACGGGGCCGGGGCGGGGCCGGCGGGGTGGGGCCGGACCGGGGCGCGGGCAGACCGGGCGGGCCGGTACGGCCCCGACACGAGGCGCGGCGGCCGGGTTCCCGGCGCGCGGCCACCGTGGCCGTTCAGGAAGGGCGGAAGCCGATGGTCGGGGTGGCCCGGCGCAGGGGCCAGTCCGAGGTGCCCGCCGGCAGCAGGTCGCCGAGGAAGCGGTAGCGCCGCATCACCTCCTCGGGCTGCCCACCGCACTTGGTGGCGTACTGCCACCAGGCGGCGACCTCCGCCCAGCCGGGGGCGGAGAGCGAACCGCCGAAGTGCTGCACGGACAGGGCCGCGGTCAGATTGGCGAAGGCCAGCCGGTCGGTGAGCGGCCAGCCGGCCAGGGTGCCGGTGATGAAGCCGGCCATGAAGACGTCACCGGCGCCGGTGGGATCCAGCGACTCCACCCGCAGGGCCGGCACCTCCGCGCTCTCTCCGGTGACCGAGTCGACGGCGACCGCGCCGGCGGCCCCCTTGGTGACCACGGCCACGGGCACCAGCTCGGCGAGCGCCCGCACCGCCGCCTCGGGGGAGTCGGTCCGGGTGTAGTGCTGCGCCTCGGCGGCGTTGGGGAGGAAGGCGTGGCAGTGGGTCAGGTCGGCGAGGGTGTCCGGGTCCCAGGCGCCGCTGCCGTCCCAGCCCACGTCGGCGAAGACCCGGCTGCCCTCCCCGTGCGCCCGGCGTACCCAGTCGTCCAGCCGCCGCCCCGGGTCCAGCGAGGCCACACAGGCCAGGGAGCGCGGCCGTTCGGCGACGCTCACGCAGGGCGTGGGCGCCACGTGCCCGTGCGAGACCATCGTCCGCTCGCCCTCGTACGCCATGGAGACCGTGACCGGCGAGTGCCAGCCGGGGGCGCGGTGGGAGGGCCCGAGGTCGATGCCCTCGCAGTCGGCCAGGCTCTCCCAGCAGTAGTCCCCGTAGACGTCGTCCCCGAAGGCCGCGGCGAGGGAGGTGCGCAGCCCCAGGCGGCGCAGCGCCGTCGCCATGTTCGCCGCGCCGCCGGGGCTGGAGCCCATGCCGCGGGCCCAGGTCTCGGTGCCGCGGACCGGCGCGTGGTCGAGGCCGGTGAAGACGATGTCGAGGAAGACGGTGCCGGTGAGGAAGACATCCGTCGGGGGGTCGCCGTCCCGGCGCACGGCGGCCAGCGGGTCGATCGGCGACCGCGACGGCGCCGGGTGGGCGGTTCCGGTGTTACTCAACGCACTCGTGCCCCTCTCGCTCATCCTGTCACTAGTGTGGCGGACACCCGGTGGCCGATGGGCGGCCCCCGGGGAACCGACGAGGCGCCGAAGGGTGAGGTGGCCGGTCATGAGGCTGACCGTGCTGGGCGGGGGCGGGTTCCGGGTACCGCTGGTCTACCGGGCGCTGCTCGGCGACAGCGGCGACCCCGCGGGCCGCTGCACCGAAGTGGTGCTGTACGACACCGACCGGGGGCGCCTGGAGACCGTCGCCGCCGTGCTCGCCCGGCAGGCCGCCCGGCACGCCGAGGGCCCCGGCGGCCCGGCGCCCGCCGTGCGGCTCGCCACCGGCCTCGACGACGCGTTGCGCGGCGCCGACTTCGTCTTCTCCGCGATCCGCGTCGGCGGCCTGGCGGGCCGGGTGCGCGACGAACGGATCCCCCTGGCCGAGGGGGTGCTGGGCCAGGAGACCGTGGGCGCCGGCGGGGTGCTCTACGGGCTGCGCACGCTCCCGGTGGCGGTGCGGATCGCCGAGCGCGTGGCGGCCGTCGCCCCGCAGGCGTGGGTCGTCAACTTCACCAATCCGGCGGGCATGGTCACCGAGGCGATGGACCGGGTACTCGCCGGCCGGGGGATGCCGGGCCGGGTCATCGGCATCTGCGACTCGCCGGTGGGGTTGTGCAGGCGCGCCGCACGCGCCGCCGGAGCCGACCCGGAGCGCGCCGACTTCGACTACGTGGGCCTCAACCACCTCGGCTGGCTGCGCCGGCTGACGGTGGACGGCCGCGATCTGCTGCCGCGGCTGCTCGCCGACCGCGCGGCCCTGGAGTCCTTCGAGGAGGGCCGGCTCTTCGGCGCCGACTGGCTCCGCACGCTCGGCGCCCTGCCCAACGAGTATCTGCACTACTACTACTTCAACCGGGAGACGGTGGCCGCCCTGCGGGACGCCGGGGCCACCCGCGGCGAGGTCGTCCTGGAGCAGCAGGCCCGCTTCTACCCCGGCGCGGAAGCCCCCGGCACGGAAGCCCCGGAGCGGGTGGGGGACGGCCCGCCGGACCCGTACGAGGTCTGGGAGCGCACCCGCCGCGCCCGCGAGGAGACCTACATGGCGGAGAGCCGCGCCGCGACGGGCGGCTGGCAGCGCGACGCCTGTGACCTCGACGGCGGCGGATACGACCAGGTCGCCCTGGCGCTGATGCGGGCCATCTCCCGGAACGAGCGGACCAAGCTGATCCTCGACGTGCCGAACGGCTCGGCCGTCCCGGGGCTCGCCCCGGAGTCGGTGGTGGAGGTCCCCTGCCTGGTGGACGCCGGCGGGGCGCGCCCGCTGGCCACCGGCCCGGTCGCCCCGGACCAGCTGGGGCTGATGCTGACGCTGAAGGCGGTGGAGGAGGCGGCCATCGAGGCCGCCGCGAGCGGTTCCCGCCGGGCGGCGGTACGCGCGCTGGCGCTGCACCCGCTGGTGGATTCGGTGCGGGTGGCGGAGCGCGTACTGGACGCGGCGGGTGGCCCCGGCGGCTGATCGGCGCCGCTCCCGGCGGGCTCCGGAGGTGGACCGGCGCCCGGCGCGGTACGCGGCCAGCTTCCCGGCCTGCGTTCGCACGGCCTGCTTCCCGGCCTGCTCTCCCGCGGCCTGCGGCGTGCCGTCAGTGGGTCAGTGGCCGGCCGTCAGTGGCCCGCCTGCCACGGCCCGCCGTCCGCGCGGCCGGTCGGCGCCGGTCGCCGTGGCCCCGCCGCCTCCCCCGGACGCCTGGCTGCCGCTTCCCCGCCCGCCGCGTCAGCCGAAGAGGTGGGTCCGTACCCAGCTGTGCATGGCGATGGCGGCCGCGGCGCCCGCGTTGATCGACCGCGTGGAGCCGAACTGCGCGATCGAGCACACCAGGGCCGCGTGTTTCCGTGCCTCCTCCGTCAGCCCCGGCCCCTCCTGCCCGAAGAGCAGCACACAGCGGCGGGGCAGCTCCGTGGTCTCCAGCGGCACCGCGCCCGGCAGATTGTCCACGCCGATGACCGGCAGTTCCTCGGCGGCGGCCCAGGCGGTGAGGGAGGCCGTGTCGGGGTGGTGCCGGACGTGCTGGTAACGGTCGGTGACCATCGCGCCCCGCCGGTTCCAGCGCCGGCGGCCGACGATGTGCACCTCCTTCGCCAGGAAGGCGTTGGCGGTGCGCACCACCGATCCGATGTTGAAGTCGTGCCCCCAGTTCTCGACGGCGACGTGGAAGTCGTGGCGCCGGGTGTCGAGGTCCGCGACGATCGCCTCGCGCGTCCAGTAGCGGTACCCGTCGACGACGTTGCGGCGGTCGCCGTGCGCCAGCAGTTCCGGGTCCCAGTGGTCCCCGGCGGGCCACGGCCGCGGATGCGGGCCGACGCCGACGCTCCCGGGCCCGAAGCCCTCGTCGTACTGGACCGGCTCACCGTGGGTCGCCTCGTGCCCGCCGGTCCCGGCCTGACCGTTCCCGCCGGGCGCCGTCCCGCCGGGGGATGCCCCGTCCCGGGCCGCACCGGCCGGGGCGGCCGGGTCCGGACGGGAGTCCTCCGGTGCCGTCGGCCGCCGCGTTCCGTCAAGGGGGCCCGGGGGCGGGCCGGGAGGGTGCTCGCTGCTCACCCGACGAGGGTACGGGGCTCCCGCCGCCCGCCGTCGCCGGCCGGTGGCCCGTCCCGGCCCCCGTCACCGTGCCCGTCGCCGTCCTCACCCCGCGGGTGGCCGTCGTCGCCGCCGCCGCGCCGGCCCCCGCCGGGGAGCCGGGCGCGGAGCCGCGCCGTGGCCCCTCCGGCGATCCGCCCGGTGGCGAGGAGGAAGACGGTCGGCAGGAAGACCGCGTCCGCCGCGATCATGGCGAGGGAGAAGAACGGCAGGCCGAGCACGACGGAGATGGCGAGGTGCTCGGTCATCATCACGGCCAGCAGCACGTTCTTGACCCGCCGGTTGACCAGGGTGAACGGGAAGGCCACCTGCACGATCACCGTGCCGTAGGTGATCGCCGTGACCAGCAGGCCGCTGGAGCCGAGCACCTCGGAGAGGGCGGGCCAAGGGGTGAAGTAGTCGAGGTGGAGCGGGTAGTGCAGCGCGGTGCCGTCCTGCCAGCGCGAGCCCTGCACCTTGTACCAGCCCGCCGTCGCGTAGATCAGGCAGACCTCGGCCATGATCACGAAGAGTCCGGCGTTGTGCACCAGGTTGCCGGTCATGTCGAGCACCGTGCGCAGTTCACCGCGGGGCGCGTGGCGGCACACCGCCCACCACAGGGCCTGGACCAGCCAGAGCCCCCAGAAGACCGCCGCCCACCCCGGAGAGACGCCGGGCACCAGGGTGGCCACCACGAGCGCCGCCCCGAGCAGCGCCCAGAGGGCCACACCGGTGACGTCCCGGGGGGGCGCCGCCCCGCCGCCGGCCGGGGCCCGTCTCCGCGCCCGGCGGGCGTCGAGCGACCAGACCCGCGCGCAGCGCGTCAGGACCAGGTACATCGCCATGAGGTGGACGACGTTGTCCCCGCCGTCCCCCATGAAGACGCTGCGGTTCTGCAGGGACAGCACGCCCACCATGAACAGGACGGACGAGGCGCGGGTCCGCCAGCCGAGCAGCAGCAGGACGCTGGAGATCACGGAGAGCAGATAGACGCACTCGAACCACAGCGTGCCGTCCGACCACATCAGCGTGGTGAACGCGCCGTTCCCGCTGATGAGCTGCCGGGCCATCGCCCAGCTCCACGGGCCGTCCGGGCCGTAGAGCTCCCGGCGGTGCGGCCACTCGCGGAGCAGGAACCCCAGCCAGGTGAAGGAGAAACCGATCCGCACCACGGCGGCCTGGTACGGGCCCAGCGCGGTGCCGGTGACCCGTTCGACGCCGCGTGCGAGGGCGGCACGGATTCCGGTCAGGCTCATCGCGCTCGGTCCACCGCTTCCGCTCCCGCCGTCTCCCGGCGTTCCGCCCCGTTGTTCCCGCGTTCCGCCCCGGGCCGGCGCTCCGCCGTCACCGGTCCTCGTGGCACCACCGTCCGCCGCGCTCACGGGCCACCCACCACGGCGGCCCGTCCGGCGCCGCCGGTGCCGGGGACGTCCCCGGGGGTCACCTTCCACCAGGGGAGGGTGCGGTATGTCGTACCGGTGGCGGACCGGTCCCCGTCCGTCCGGTCACCCGAGCCGGACGTCCCGTCCGCCCCCGGGGCCCAGACGGGCGGGGGGACGGGGGTGACCGCGGAGCGGACCTGGATCTTCCGTACCCGGGTGGAGGCCGTCTCCGGTCCGATCCGGGAGAGGACGATGCGCCGCAGGTACTCCTCGGAGAGCGCGCCGCGCGGCCCCTGGGGGCGGTCGCGTTCGTCGTGGGAACCGGTGAAGAAGTCCCAGGCCCGGCGGAGTTCGTTCTGATTGACGTGGCTGGGGAAGAGGTTGTGCCGGATCGCCTCGGCGTCCCGGGCGGTGAGATTCGTCCAGGCGGTGACGGTCACGCCGCCGTCCCGCGCCACCACCTCGGCGCGCGCCTGCACGGCGACGTTCTGCTGAAGGGGGTTGGGCGCGAACAGCTTCCAGTTCTGCTCGAACTCCGGGTAGACGTATCCGCTCACGACCTCACGGTGGCGCGCGGAGACCGCGTTCTCCGGGGCCACGTGCAGAAAGACCAGCGTCAGATGGGCCAGTGCGGCCACCGTGACGATTCCCAGCACCACCGCCACCGCCACCCTGGCGGGGAGGGAGAGCGCGCCCACCCCGGCGGGCGGCGCCGTCCCCCGCTGCTCCGTGTGCTCCATCGCGCCTCTCCCCTGGCCGCCTGTCCTCCGCCTCGGGCCTTCCCCCCGGCCCGGTGCTCCCGGAGAACGGTACTCAGCGCGCCGCGTCCGGGTGGGGCCGGTCAGGTTATCCACAGCCTTGACACCCCACAGCGGCCACCGCACCATTGAACCGAACGATCGGTCGGTAGGCTCTCCGGCGCCTCGGTGACGGCCCGTGGGGTGTCCGCGGGGCCTGTTGCCCGGGGCCCGCCCGGCTCCCACCCGTCGGCGGGGGCGCAGGACGGACCCCCACGACCGCACACCACGACCGCACACCACGACACGACACGACCGGAATCACGGGCTGGAGGGGTGAGATGACGGCGGCTGGAACGACGGCGCCCGCCCACGCGGGGGCGCCGACAGGAGCATTCGGGGCGGCCGGGCCGTCCGGTGACGCGAGCGCGTCCCACGCGGAGTCCGGGGCAGGCCGCACGGCAGATCTCGCGACCGGTCCCGCGGCGGATCTCCAGGCTGGGTTCGAGGCGGAGTTCGAGGCGGCGATCGCGGCGGACGAGCGGATCGAGCCCCGGGACTGGATGCCGGACGACTACCGCGCCACCCTCGTCCGGCAGATGGCGCAGCACGCCCACTCCGAGATCATCGGGATGCAGCCGGAGGCCAACTGGATCACGCGCGCGCCCTCGCTGCGCCGCAAGGCGATCCTCATGGCGAAGGTGCAGGACGAGGCCGGCCACGGCCTGTACCTCTACAGCGCCGCCGAAACGCTGGGCGTGAGCCGCGGCGAGCTGCTGGACAAGCTGCACAGCGGCCGCCAGCGCTACTCCTCCATCTTCAACTACCCGAGCCTCACCTGGGCCGACGTCGGCGCCATCGGCTGGCTGGTGGACGGCGCCGCGATCACCAACCAGGTCCCGCTCTGCCGCTGTTCGTACGGCCCCTACGCCCGTGCGATGGTGCGCGTCTGCAAGGAGGAGTCCTTCCACCAGCGCCAGGGGTACGAGTTGCTGCTGGCGCTGAGCCAGGGCACCGAGGCCCAGCACGCGATGGCGCAGGACGCCGTGGACCGGTGGTGGTGGCCCTCACTGATGATGTTCGGGCCGCCGGACGCGGAGTCCGCGCACAGCGACCGCTCCATGGCCTGGAAGATCAAGCGGCACTCCAACGACGAGCTGCGCCGGCGCTTCGTGGACATCTGCGTCCCCCAGGCCGAGTCGCTCGGGCTGACCCTGCCCGACCCCGCCCTCGCCTGGAACGAGGAGCGCGGCAGCCACGACTTCGGCCCGATCGACTGGCAGGAGTTCCGCGAGGTGCTGCGCGGCAACGGCCCGTGCAACGACCGGCGCCTCGCGCAGCGCCGCCGCGCCCACGAGGAAGGCGCCTGGGTGCGGGAGGCGGCCGCGGCACACGCCGTCCGCCGCGGGACGGCACCACACCGGCAGGGCGCGACGGCCCGGCCCGCCGCCGTGCCCGAACCCACCGTGTCCGCCGCCGTGCCCGCGGCGGCCCCGGGAAGCGGAGGCGGTAACGACGCGGAAGGGACCGCCATATGAGCCACGACGACTGGCCGCTCTGGGAGGTCTTCGTGCGGAGCAGGCGCGGCCTCTCCCACACCCACGCCGGTTCCCTGCACGCCCCGGACGCCGAGCTGGCCCTGCGCAACGCCCGCGATCTCTACACCCGTCGGGCCGAGGGCGTCTCGATCTGGGTCGTGCCCTCGGCGGCCGTGGCCGCCTCCTCGCCCGACGAGAAGGACGCCTTCTTCGACCCCGCGGCCGACAAGCCCTACCGCCATCCGACCTTCTACGACATCCCCGAGGGGGTGCGGCACCTGTGAGCACCACCCCGATGACGGCGGACCACGGCCCGGGCGCCTCCGCGGCGACCGGGCCGGCGAACGGGCCGGCGAACGGCACGGCGAGCCGGGCGAACGACCCCGGGATCGGGGCGAGGAGCGGCGTGGCCCGCCCCACCGGGGAGCCGCGTCTCACCGGTGCCCCCGCCACGGCGGCCCTCGCCCTCGGTGACGACGCGCTCGTCCTCTCCCACCGGCTGGCGGAGTGGGCGGGTCACGCCCCGGTGCTGGAGGAGGAGGTCGCGCTCGCCAACATCGCGCTGGACCTGCTCGGCCAGGCCCGGCTGCTGCTCTCCCTCGCCGGCGACGAGGACGAGCTCGCCTACCTCCGCGAGGAGCGCGCCTTCCGCAACGTCCAGCTGGTCGAACAGCCGAACGGCGACTTCGCCGTGACCATCGCCCGCCAGCTCTACTTCTCCGTCCACCAGGAACTGCTGTACACGCGGCTCGCCGCCGGCGGGGGCCCGTTCGCCGCCGTCGCGGCCAAGGCCGTCAAAGAGGTCGCCTACCACCGGGACCACGCCGAGCAGTGGACCCTGCGGCTCGGGGACGGCACGGAGGAGAGCCACCGCCGGATGTCCGCCGCCGTGAACGGCCTGTGGCGCTTCACCGGCGAGCTGTTCCAGCCGCTGGAAGGGCTCGGGCTCGACCCCGCCGCTCCGGCCGCGATGGAGGCGGAGTGGCTGGAGCGGATCGCGTCCGTGCTCGGGCGGGCCACGCTCTCCGTCCCGGACGGGCCGCGCCACGGTGCCTGGGCGGCCGGAGCCGGGCGGCAGGGCCTGCACACGGAGCCCTTCGGCCGGATGCTGGCCGAGATGCAGCACCTCCACCGCAGCCATCCCGGAGCCTCCTGGTGACCGCCGCGCCCACCCCGCTGGAGGAGCGGCTGCGGGAACTGGCCGGCTCCGTGCCCGACCCGGAGCTGCCGGTGGTGACCCTCGCGGAGCTCGGCGTGGTCCGGGGCCTCCGGCTGCTCGGCCCGGGCCGGGTCGAGGTGGAGCTGACCCCCACCTACACCGGGTGTCCCGCCGTGGAGGCGATGGCCTCGGACATCGAGCGCGTTCTGCGGGCGGACGGCATCCCCGAGGTCACCGTGCGCACGGTGCTCTCCCCGCCCTGGACCACGGACGCCATCAGCGCGGAAGGGCGGCGCAAACTCGCCGAGTCCGGCATAGCCCCGCCCCGCCCCACCGGTGGAGCCGCCACGGACGGCCCCGTCCCCGTGGACCTGGCGCTGCGCTGCCCGCACTGCGGCTCGACCACCACCTCGCTGCTCAGCCGCTTCTCCTCGACCGCGTGCAAGGCTCTGCGCCGCTGCGACTCCTGCCGCGAACCCTTCGACCACTTCAAGGAGTTGTAGATGGCCGCGGCCCGGCACGGCGCGTTCCACCCGCTGCGGGTGGCCGCGGTCGAACCGCTCACCGACGACGCGGTCGCCGTCACCTTCGACGTTCCCGCCGGGCTCCGCGCCGGCTTCCGCCACCGGCCGGGGCAGCATCTGACCCTGCGGACGCGGTCCGCGGACGGCCGGGAACTCCGCCGCACCTACTCGATCTGCGCACCGGTGACCTCGCCCGGCGGTCCCAAGACCCTGCGGGTCGGCATCCGTCTGGTGGCGGGCGGCGCGTTCTCGACCTACGCGTTCAAGGAGCTGGCCCCCGGGGACGTCGTGGAGGTGATGCCACCCTCGGGCCGGTTCGTCCTCGAACCGCGCCCCGGCCACTACGCCGCCGTGGCCGGCGGCAGCGGCATCACCCCCGTGCTCTCCATCGTCTCGACCCTGCTGGCCCGGGAGCCGGAGGCCCGCTTCTGCCTGATCCGGTCGGACCGCACCACGGCCTCCGCGATGTTCCTGGAGGAGCTGGCGGACCTCAAGGACCGGTATCCCGAACGTCTCCAGCTGGTGCAGACCTTCTCCCGCGAACAGCAGCAGACCGGCCCCGCCTCCGGACGGCTGGACACCGCGCGGCTCACCGCGCTGCTCCCCGCCCTCCTCCCGGTGGAACGGATCGGCGGCTGGTTCCTCTGCGGCCCGCACGGCCTGGTCGACGGCGCCTTCCGGGCCCTGCGCGGCCTGGGCGTGCCCCGGGACCGGGTGCACCAGGAGATCTTCCACGTCGACGGCGCCCCGGCGGCCGGCGCACGGACGGCGATCCCCGCACCGGCCGTCCACGGCGACGCGACCCTGGCCGTCACCCTGGACGGGCGCTCCGGCGACTGGCCCGTGCGGAGCGGCGAACCACTGCTGGACACCGTGGTGCGCCACCGTCCGGACGCCCCCTACGCCTGTAAGGGCGGGGTCTGTGGAACCTGCCGTGCCCTGCTGGTCTCCGGCGAGGTGCGGATGGAGCGCAACTTCGCCCTGGAACCCGACGAGCTGGCCGCCGGCTACGTCCTGGCCTGCCAGTCCCGTCCGGCGACGGACCGGGTGGAGCTGGATTTCGACCGCTGACCCCGCCGCAGGCTCAGATGACCTGCGCCGTCCCGCCGCCGTCGCCGACGAGGGGGCGGCCCGCCGCCTCCCAGGCGAGCATCCCGCCGTCCACGTTGACCGCGTCGAGGCCCTGAGCGGCGAGGTACTGCGTCACCTGGGCCGAGCGGCCGCCCACCCGGCAGACCACATGGACCCGCTCGGTGCCGGCCGCCTGCCGCACCTCGTCGAGACGGGCCGGGATCTGCCCCATCGGGATGTGCAGCGCACCCTCGGCGTGTCCGGCGGCCCATTCGGCGTCCTCCCGGACATCCAGCAGGAAGCCGTCCTGCGGGACGGCCGTGACCTCGACCGCGGGCACCTGGGCGAAATGCATGGAGTTCAGCTCCTCGGTGAAAGTGATGACGGACGGGCCTCCCGCCCGGGACACGAGCGGAGACCGGCGGGAAACAGCCACCGGACACCCGGCGCGGAACGCTACGCGGACAGTTCCTGGAGAGTTGCCTCGCGCTCGGAGACCTGGGCCAGCAACTGCTCGGCGATCTCGTCCAGCAGGGTGTCCGGGTCCTCCGGCGCCATCTTCAGCATCTGCCCGATGGCGCTCGACTCCAGCTCGGCGGCGACGGCGGCCAGCAGTTCCTTCCGCCGGGCCAGCCACTCCAGGCGGGCGTAGAGCTCCTCGCTGCGATCGGGTCCGCGCTCCTGCGGGGACGGCCCCTCCTCCCACTCCCCGGCCAGCTTCCGCAGGGCCTGCTCGTCGCCGAGGGTGTACGCGGCGTTGACGCGGACGAGGAAGTCGTCCCGGCGCCGCCGCTCGTCGTCCTCCCGGGCCAGGTCCGGATGGGCCTTGCGGACCAGTTCGCGGTAGATCCGGCGGGCCTCCTCACCGGGACGGACGCGGGACGGCGGGCGGACCGGCTTCTCGTTGAGCATGGCGTCGGCCTCCTGGGGGATGCCGTCCGAGTCGATCCAGCCCTGGAAGAGCTCCTCCACACCGGGCATCGGCTGCACCAGCCCGCGCAGTTCCCCGGCCCGCCGGACGTCCTCCGGTTTCCCCGTCCGCGCGGCGACGGCCTCCGCGATCAGCGCGTCCAGCTCGTCCAGGCGGGAGTACATGGGGCCGAGCCGCTGGTGGTGCAGCCGGGAGAAGTTCTCCACCTCGACCCGGAAGGTCTCCACCGCGATCTCGAACTCGATGAGTGCCTGCTCGGCCGCGAGCACCGCGCGCTCCAGACGCTCGGTGGCCACCGGCTCGGTCTCTTCCCGGCCCGGCTCGTCCCGCCCGGAGGCGTCTGGCCCGGGCGGGGGCTCGGTCGGCTCGGTCTGCGTGGCATCCGGATTCGTCACCGCACCAGACTACGAGCTACGGCGCCACGCCTCCGACCCCCGTCCACCCCAGCCGCCCCACCAGGCAGGACCCCACGACGGACAGCCGGCGCCACCACTCCACCGCTCCACCGCCCCCGTGCGTGCCCGGCACCCGCCCCCCACCCGCGCGCTCCCACTCCGGCCGGCTTTCCACGTGCACCGGGACGGTCCCGGCACCTCAGTCCTTGGCCCTGACCAGCCCCGCGTCGTACGCCGTGATCACCGCCTGGATGCGGTCGCGCGCCCCGATCTTGGCGAGAACCCGCCCGACGTGCTTCTTCACGGTGGACTCGCTGAGCACGAGCCGTTCCGCGATCTCCGTATTGGTCCAGCCCCGGCCGATGGCGACCAGGACCTCGCGCTCACGGTCGCTGAGGGCCTGGAGCCGGGGGTCCTGCGGGGCGGGGCCGCCGGAGGGTGCGAGGACCCGGTGGGCGTAGGCGTCCAGCAGGCGGCGGGTCAGCCGGGGGGCCACGACGGCGTCCCCGGTCGCCACCGCGCGGATGCCGGCGACGAGTTCCTCGGGGTGGGCGTCCTTGAGCAGGAAGCCGCTGGCGCCCGCCCGGAGGCCCGCGTAGGCGTACTCGTCCAGGTCGAACGTGGTCACGATGAGGACGCGGGTGCGGCCGCCGGACGCGACGATGCGGCGGGTGGCCTCGATGCCGTCCATCCCGGGCATGCGGACGTCCATGACGACGACATCGGGGCGGAGTTCGGCGGCCATGCGGACGGCCTCGCCCCCGTGTGCGGCCTCGCCGGCCAGATCCAGGCCCGGCGTGCCTTCCAGGAGCATGCGGACACCCATGCGCTGGAGGGGCTGGTCGTCGACGACGAGGACGGTGGTCATGGCGCTCTCTCTCCCGGTGGTACGTGGAGCACGACGTCCACGAGCCAGCCCCGGCCGGTGCCGCGCGGTCCGATGACGACGGTCCCGCCGTACATCGCGGCCCGCTGGCGGATGCCGACCAGGCCGTGTCCGGAGTCGTCGTGCCCCGCCGCGGGCGCCTTCCGCGGGAGCGCCGACGGCCGGGCGCCGGTGTCGGCGACCCGGATCCGCACCTCGTCCGCCTCGACCGTGAGGCTCACCTCCGCGGACGTGCCTGTCCCGGCGTGATTGAGGGTGTTGGTGAGCGCTTCCTGGACGATGCGGTACACGGTGAGTTGCAGGCCGTCGCCCAGCGCACCGGGGTCGCCGACGGTCCGGTACGTCACCGGAACCCCGGCCGCGCGGACCCGGTCCAGCAGGGGGTCGAGGTCCCGGACGCCGGGCTGCGGGCCGAGCGGGCCGCCGTCCTCCGGGCCGTCCCGCAGGACGCCCAGGACGCGGCGCAGTTCGCTCATGGCCTGGCGTCCGGTGTCGCCGAGGAGGCGCAGGGCCTCGGCGGACCGCTCGTTCCGGTGGGCGGCGAGGGTGGCGGCCCCGTCGGCGACGCTGACCATGACCGAGAGATTGTGGCCGACGATGTCGTGCATCTCGCGGGCGACCCGGGAGCGCTCGGCGGCGGTGGTGAGCCGGACCCGCTGGTCGCGTTCGACCTCCAGGCGCCTGGCACGGTCCTCCAGCGCGGCCAGATACATCCGGCGGATCCGCAGCGTCAGGCCGACGGCCGTGGCCGCGGTCACCGTGCCCAGCAGGAAGAAGAGGCCGCGCAGCGGGTGCTCCACCTCCACCAGGACGAGGGCCGCCACCGCCGTCTCGGCGACCGTCACGGCGGCGGCCCAGCCCAGCGCGCGCAGCGACCCGTGGAGGGCCAGCGAGCACAGGGCGACGAGCGTGCTGATGCCGGCCGGCGACCACACCCCGAGCGTCCACTGGACGAGGGACACCGAAGCGATCACGGCGAAGGTGAGGACCGGGGCCCTCCTCCGCCACCACAGCGGCACGACGAGGGCGGCGGTGAAGAGGTACAGCGCGCCCGGCGGCAGTTGACCCCGGTGGACCGATTCCCCGAAGGGGCCGCGGCTGCTGCCGGAGAGCAGGTCGGGCAGGCTGAACAGGACGACGACCAGGACCACCGCGGTGTCGAGCAGCCACGGGTGCCGGCGGTCCAGGCGCTGCCGGTCCTGCCTGCCACGCCACACGTGCCCGAGGAGGGGCGCCCAGTCGGTGTCGGACCCGGGAGGCGGGGACGCCGCCTCCCGGGCGGCGCCCGCGGCGGCCGCCGCCCGTTCCGCGCTCATGGGCACCATTATCCTCACGCCGTGGTCAGACGTCGGTTCCGCGCAGCCGGAACGCCGCGCCGGCGAGGGTGACCGCCACCCATCCGGCGAAGACGGCGAGCCCCGCCCCCGGCGAGAGGGCGCCCGAGGACTCCTGAAGGGCGTAGAGCGACGAGCCCGCGTTGCCGGGGAAGTAGGGGCTGAGCGTCTCGTACCAGGAGTCGGGGAGCAGCGAGGCCAGCCCGGGCAGCACGAGCAGGATGCCCACCAGGACCGCGATGGCCCCGGCGGAGGAGCGGAGCAGCACGCCCAGCGCCACGCCGAAGACGGCCACCAGGGCGAGGTAGACCCCGGCGCCGGCCAGGCTGCGCAGCACGCCGTCGTCCCCCAGGGAGAGCGCGATCTTCTCGCCGTCCAGACCGGGGGCTCCCAGCTGGAACGCGGCCAGCGCGCCGGCGGTGGCGAGGAGGAGGACGACGGGCCCGATCACCACGGCCTTGGACCACAGCACGGGCAGCCGGCGTGGCACGGCGGCGAGGGTGGAACGGATCATGCCGGTGCTGTACTCGCCCGCGGACAGCAGCACCCCGAGCACCCCCACGGCCAGGGACGCGAAGGTCACGCCGGTCAGGGCGAGACTCACCGCGTCGGCGCCGGCACCTCCGGGGCGGGGCGGGCCCATGGGATCGGCGTCGGGGCTGTAGGTGTAGCCGGCGACCGTTCCGAAGAGGATCAGCAGGAACACGGCGACGCCCAGGGTGATCCAGCTGGAGCGCAGCGACCAGAACTTGGCCCACTCCGAGCGCAGCACGCGAGCGCCGGTGACCTTCAGCCGCGCGGTGCCCGCGCCTTCGGGAGCGCGGCCGGGTGCGCGGTCCGGGGTGAGGTCGGTGACGGTCATCAGGCGGCCTTTCGCTCGGTGCCGGCCGGAGCACTCCGGTACTCGACGGCATCACGGGTGAGGTCCATGAAGGCGGCCTCCAGCGAGACGGCCTGGGGGGTGAGCTCGTGGAGCACCACCCCGTGTTCCGCGGCGATCGTCCCGATCTCCCGCGCTTCACGCCCGGTGACCAGCAGTTCCCCGGGGGAGGAGGAGGTGATCGAGACATCCGGCCCGGACAGCAGCGAACGCAGCCGCAGGACGTCCGGGGTGCGCACCTTCACGCCTCCCCCGCCCGCCTCGCGGGTGAAGTCGTCCACGGTCGTGTCGGCGAGCAGCCGCCCCCGCCCGATGATCACCAGATGATCGGCGATCATCGCGGTCTCGCTCATCAGGTGCGAGGACAGCATCACGGCCCGCCCGTCGTCGGCCAGCTCGCGCAGCAGAGTGCGGACCCAGAGCACGCCCTCGGGGTCGAGGCCGTTGACCGGTTCGTCGAGCATGACGATCGCGGGGTCGCCGAGGAGGGCGGCGGCGATACCGAGTCGCTGGCCCATGCCGAGGGAGAAGGCACCGACGCGCCGGCCGGCCACGCTCGTCAGCCCGGCCAGTTCGATGACCTCGTCCACCCTGCGGCGCGGAATGCCGTGCGTGTGCGCGAGCGCCATCAGGTGCCCACGCGCGCTGCGCCCGGGGTGGACGGACTTGGCCTCCAGCAGGGTGCCGATCTCCTGGAGCGGCGCGGCGTGCTCGGCGTACGCCTTGCCGCCCACGGTCGCCGAGCCCCCGGTCGGGGCGTCCAGGCCGACGATCATGCGCATCGTCGTGGACTTGCCGGCTCCGTTGGGGCCGAGGAAACCGGTCACCTCTCCCGGCTCGGCCGTGAAGCTCAGATGGTCGACGACCGTCTTGTCGCCGTAACGCTTGGTCAGCTCACGTACTTCGATCATGGTGGACCTGGGACCTTTCCTGCGTCGGACGCGGGCCGTGCCGCGGAACCGCCGCGGTGGCTGTCCTCGACGCTAGGAGCGCGGCGGGCCGGATCCGTGGGACCGGAGGCGAATCCTCAGCCCCGGAGTGGTACCGCGGTACCACTCCGGGCAGCTCACCTGCCGTGGCCGGCGCCCCCGGCGGACCGGGGCGGACGGCCCACCCCGCCCCACGGAGCCCCGGCCGGTTCCGCACGGCCCGCGCGTCCCGTCAGGCCGCGGACCGGCGCCGCCGGACCGGCGCCGCCGGGGCGGTGGGGTCGGGCGGTGGGGTCGGGCGGTGGGGCGATGGGGTTCAGGGGGCGCGGTTCAAGCGGTGGAGGCTTCCCGGGTCCGGGGGCAGGGGCCGCGTCGCCCCACGGGCAGTCGCGGAGGCGCGGCAACGAGAAACGGGCCCCTGCGGTGACGTCCGTCACCGGCAGAGACCCGTTCCTTCGGTTTCTCTCTGTGCGCGAGGGGGGAGTTGAACCCCCACGCCCTTTCGGGCACTGGAACCTGAATCCAGCGCGTCTGCCTATTCCGCCACCCGCGCATGGGTGTTGCCGAAACAATCTTCCCACATCCCCCGGCCCGCTCGGGGCCGGTGTGGCGTGAGCGCCTTCCGACATCCAGAAGATTAGCACGCCGGACAGGGTCGGTTCACCGGCGTTCCCGGCGCCCCCGGGTACCGCGCGCGCCGTCCCGGCGGGGCGGCACCGGGCCCTTCCCGCCCCTCTCCCGCCCCGTTTCTTCCCCGGATCCCGGCTCTCATCTCCCGGCTCCCGGCTCCCGCGCCGCTCCTGCCCGCCTCCCGGGGACCCGCCCGCCCGGGCCGGGACCGCCACCCGGTCACCGGCGGGCGCGGCGGTCCGCCCCGTCCGTCCCCTCTGGTCACATCCGTCCCGTCCCGCACCCGGCCCGCCCCGGTGCGCCGCACCAGCCGGGACCGGGATTCTCCGCCCCGGGGGCCCTGGCACCCCGCAGGTTGCGGGACACTGGTGGGAGCGCGCCTCTACGATCCTGTGAGCGGCGACACTCGACGGGCAGGGGCGGGATGGGGAACCAGTCGCGTTTGCGGCTCGTGGATACGATCAGTAGGCAGTACCAGCGGCGTCGGCGGTACCGGCGGTATCACCCACGGAGTGGGACACGGTTCAGGGAAGGAGGTGCCCGGTGGGAGTACTGAAGCGCTTCGAGCAGCGTCTCGAGGGTCTCGTGAACGGCACCTTCGCCAAGGTGTTCAAGTCCGAGGTGCAGCCGGTCGAGATCGCCGGCGCGCTCCAGCGCGAGTGCGACAACAACGCGACCATCTGGAACCGCGAGCGGACGGTCGTCCCCAACGACTTCATCGTCGAGCTGAGCACCCCGGACTTCGACCGCCTCAGCCCGTACTCGGGCCAGCTGGGCGACGAGCTCTCCGGCATGGTGCAGGACTACGCCAAGCAGCAGCGCTACACCTTCATGGGCCCCGTCCGGGTCCACCTGGAGAAGGCGGAGGACCTGGACACGGGGCTGTACCGGGTCCGCAGCCGCACCCTCGCCTCCAGCGAGTCGCAGGTCAGGCCCGGTGGCCGGCCCGCCGCGGCGCCGCATCCCGGCGGTTACCCCGCCCAGCCCGGCGGCCCGCCCCCCATGCCGACCTCGCCGCCGCCCGGCCCGGGGCAGGCGCCCCGCCCCGCCGCCGGCGCGCCGCTGCCCGGCGCCCAGTCCCGCAGCTGGATCGAGATCAACGGCACCCGTCACCAGCTGACGCGCCCCACACTGGTGCTCGGCCGTTCCACCGAGACGGACGTCCGCATCGACGACCCGGGGGTCTCCCGGAAGCACTGCGAGATCCGTACGGGAACGCCCACGGTCGTCCAGGATCTGGGGTCGACCAACGGCATCGTGGTGGACGGGCAGCACACCACCCGCGCTACGCTCCGCGACGGCTCACGCATCGTCGTGGGCAGTACGACCATCGTTTACCGGCAAGCCGAAGGGTGAAGCGGGGGCAATGTCAGAGCTGACCCTGACGGTCATGCGGTTGGGTTTTCTCGCCGTACTGTGGCTGTTCGTCATCGTGGCCGTGCAGGTCATCCGCAGCGACCTGTTCGGCACCCGCGTGACCCAGCGCGCGGCCCGCCGCGGCGCCGACTCCGGCCGGACGGCCCAGGCGGCGCGGCCGCAGCCGCCGCGCCAGCAGAGCGGGGGCCGCGGCGGAGGCCGTCAGCGGCGCGGCGCGCCCACCAAGCTGGTGGTCACCGAGGGCACCCTCACGGGCACGACCGTCGCCCTCCAGGGGCAGACCATCACCCTCGGCCGGGCCCACGACTCCACGATCGTGCTGGACGACGACTACGCCTCCAGCCGGCACGCCAGGATCTACCCGGACCGGGACGGCCGGTGGATCGTCGAGGACCTCGGCTCCACCAACGGCACGTACCTCGACCGGAACCGCCTCACCACGCCGACGCCGATCCCGCCGGGCGCCCCGATCCGCATCGGCAAGACCGTCATCGAGCTGCGGAAGTAGTACGACAATGAGCGAGCGGAGCGAGCGCGCCCCGGCGGCCACGGCCGCCGGTTCCGTCCCGGCAGGGGACCCCGGCGCGCTCCGGACCGGAGGGTGGGCACCGTGCGGATGTACCCGGAGCCGACGGGCGAGGTGCGCATGAGTCTGTCACTGCGCTTCGCCGCCGGATCGCACAAAGGCATGATCCGGGAGGGCAACGAGGACTCCGGTTACGCCGGCCCCCGGCTGCTCGCCATCGCCGACGGCATGGGCGGCCAGGCCGCCGGCGAGGTGGCCAGCTCCGAGGTGATCTCCACCCTCGTCCAGCTCGACGACGACGTGCCCGGTTCGGACCTCCTCACCTCCCTCGGGACCGCCGTCCAGCGCGCGAACGAGCAGCTGCGCGTCATGGTCGAGGAGGACCCGCAGCTGGAGGGGATGGGCACCACCCTCACCGCGCTGCTGTGGACGGGCCGCCGGCTCGGCCTCGTCCACGTCGGCGACTCCCGGGCCTACCTGCTGCGCGACGGCGTCCTCACCCAGATCACCCAGGACCACACCTGGGTCCAGCGGCTGGTCGACGAGGGCCGGATCACCGAGGAGGAGGCCACCACCCACCCGCAGCGCTCCCTGCTGATGCGCGCGCTGGGCAGCGGCGACCACGTCGAGCCGGATCTCTCCATCCGCGAGGTCCGCGCCGGTGACCGCTACCTCATCTGCTCCGACGGTCTCTCCGGCGTGGTCAGCCACCAGACGATGGAGGACACCCTCGCCGGCTACCAGGGCCCGCACGAGACGGTGCAGGAGCTCATCCAGCTCGCGCTGCGCGGCGGCGGCCCCGACAACATCACCTGCATCGTCGCCGACGTCCTCGACGTGGACGGCTCGGACACCCTCGCCGGGCGGCTGAACGACACCCCCGTGGTGGTCGGCGCCGTCGCGGAGAGCCAGCCGCAGCTCGGGGACGGCGGCGCCATGCAGACCCCCGCCGGCCGCGCGGCCGGCCTCGGCCGTACCGTTCCGCCACAGGGCGACGCCAGCTCCCCGTCCGGCGGCTTCGGCCCGCCCGGCAGCGGCGGCCCCGCCGGCGACCCGCCGGGGGACGGCGCGTACGGCCCGTACCCCGGTGAGCCGCTCAAGCCGCGGCGGAAGGGCCGGTGGCTCACGAGGTCGCTCGGCACCGTCCTGGTGCTGGGGCTCGTCGGCGGTGGCCTCTACGGGGGGTACCGCTGGACGCAGACGCAGTTCTACGTGGGCACCGTGGGGAAGCCCGGCAGCGACGGCCACCATGTCGCGCTGTACCGGGGCATCAGCCAGGACCTCGCCTGGATCAGCCTCAACACGGTGCACGAGGACCACCCCGAGATCGAACTCAAGTACCTGCCGGCCTACCAGCAGGAGCAGCTGGAGGAGACCATCGCGGTGGCCGGCCTGGCCCAGGGCCGCGACAAGGTCGTCGATCTCGGGAAGCAGGCCACCGCCTGCCGGAAGAAGGCCGAGCAGCAGTCCGCGGCCGAGCGGAAGAAGGCGCAGGAGAAGGAGGCCGAGGAGAAGCAGAACTCGGCCACTCCGGGCGCCTCCCCCTCGCCGGGCGCAGCGGCCGGCACCGGCTCCGGTGCCGCCATCGAACAGTCGACCGGCGCCACCAAGGCCGCCGCTCCGTCGCCGGGCCCCAGCCTTTCCGAGGAAGAGCAACGGCTGGCCAAGCAGTGCGACAGCACACCGTAGGGGGCCCGACGTGAGCAGTTCCGCGAACACCACCACCATCGGACCGATGGGCGCGCCCAGCCGGCGCAACACCGAGCTGGCGCTGCTCGTCTTCGCCGTGCTCATCCCCGTCTTCGCCTACGTCAACGTCGGCCTGGCGAAGCAGGGGACGGTCCCGGCGGGCGTCCTCGGCTACGCCGGTGGCCTCGTCCTGCTGGCGGGCACGGCCCACCTCATGGTGCGCAAGTTCGCGCCGTACGCCGACCCCCTGATGCTGCCGATCGCCACCCTCCTCAACGGCCTGGGCCTGGTGCTCATCTGGCGGCTGGACCAGGAGCCGACGATCACCACCCCGGCGCTCGGCGGCGCGATGGCGCCCGGCCAGCTGATGTGGTCCACGATCGGGGTGGCCCTCTTCCTCGGTGTGCTGGTCTTCCTCAAGGACCACCGGGTGCTCCAGCGCTACACCTACATCTCCATGGTGGTGGCGCTGGTCCTGCTGATCCTGCCGATGTTCTTCCCGGCGCGGTACGGCGCCCGTATCTGGATCACCATCCCCGGGGTGGGCTCGCTCCAGCCGGGCGAGTTCGCCAAGATCATCATCGCGGTGTTCTTCGCCGGCTATCTGATGGTCAAGCGGGACGCGCTGGCGCTCGCGAGCCGGCGGTTCATGGGCATGTATCTGCCGCGCGGCCGGGACCTCGGACCGATCATCGTGATCTGGGCGCTCAGCCTGCTCATCCTGATCTTCGAGACCGACCTGGGCACCTCGCTGCTCTTCTTCGGTCTCTTCGTGATCATGCTGTACGTCGCCACCGAGCGCACCAGCTGGGTGGTCTTCGGCCTCACCCTCAGCGCCGTGGGCGCCGTCACGGTGGCGACCTTCGCCTCCCACGTCCAGCGCCGGGTCCACAACTGGCTCAACCCCCTCGATCTGCTGAACGGCGGGGTCACCGAGACCGCGCAGGCCATGTACACCTTCGGCGCGGGCGGCATCCTCGGCTCCGGGCTCGGCCAGGGCTACTCCCGCCTGATCGGCGGCATCGCCCCCAAGAGCGACTACATCCTGGCCACCGTGGGCGAGGAGCTGGGCCTCACCGGGGTCATGGCCGTGCTGATGCTCTACGCCCTGCTCATCGAGCGGGGCATGCGCACCGCCCTCGCCGCCCGTGACCCCTTCGGCAAGCTGCTCGCGGTGGGTCTCGCCGGCGCCTTCGCGCTCCAGGTCTTCGTGGTGGCCGGCGGCGTCACCGGCCTGATCCCGCTGACCGGCATGACCCTTCCGTTCCTCGCGCAGGGCGGTTCGTCCGTGATCGCCAACTGGGCGCTGGTCGCGATCCTGCTCCGGATCAGCGACACCGCCCGCCGCCCGGCGCCCGCCCCGGCACCGTCCACCGACGCCGAGATGACCCAGGTGGTCCGAACGTGAACAAGCCACTCCGCCGTGTCGCCATCTTCAGCGGGCTGCTGATCCTGGCCCTGCTCATCCGGGTGAACTGGGTGCAGTTCGTCCAGGCCGACGAATTGCAGAAGGACAAGCACAACCGCCGGGTCGCGATCGAGCGCTACAGCGTCCCGCGCGGCGACATCATCGTGGACGGCAAGGCCATCACGGGCTCCACCACCACCGACAGCGGCGACTTCAAGTACAAGCGCACCTACAAGGACGGCGAGATGTGGGCGCCGGTCACCGGCTACGCCTCCCAGGTCTACGACGCCAACCAGCTGGAGAAGCTGTACGACTCCATCCTCACCGGCAACGACGACCGGCTGTTCTTCACCCGCACGATCGACATGCTCACCGGCAAGGACCGAACCGGTGGCCAGGTCGTGACCACCCTCAACTCCAAGGCGCAGAAGGCCGCCTTCGAGGGCCTGGGCAACAAGAAGGGCGCCGTGGCGGCGATCAACCCGTCCACCGGGGCGATCCTCGCCCTCGCCTCCACGCCGAGCTACGACCCGTCCACCATCGCCGGCATGGGCAAGGAGGACGGCGAGAACTACCAGAAGCTGCTCGACGACCCCGACAAGCCGATGCACAACCGCGCGCTGCGCGAGACGTTCTTCCCCGGCTCGACGTTCAAGGTGGTCACCGCCGCGGCGGCGCTGGAGCACGGTCTGATCGACGACATCGACGACAAGACCGACACCCCCGATCCGTACATCCTCCCGGACACCCGGACCGAGCTGAAGAACGACGGCCCCCACCCGACCTGTGAGAAGGGCTCGCTGCGGGAGGCCCTGCGGGTCTCCTGCAACACCGTCTTCGGCAAGATGGGCGCCGACCTCGGCCGCGACAAGCTGGTGGAGACGGCCGAGAAGTTCGGCTTCAACAGCTCGGAGATCGACACCCCGGTACGGGCCGGCCGCAGCAACATCTCCACCGAGATGGACAAGCCGCAGACCGCCCTCTCCTCCATCGGCCAGTTCGAGACGGCCGCGACCCCGCTGCAGATGGCGATGGTCGCCGCGGCCGTCGCCAACGACGGCAAGCTGATGAAGCCGTACATGGTGGACGAGTTGCGGGCACCGAACCTCAGCGTCATCGAGCAGACCAGCCCCGAGGTGATGCACGAGCCGCTGTCCCCGGAGAACGCCCAGAAGCTCCAGCAGGCGATGGAGACCGTGGTCAACGACGGCACCGGCAGCCGGGCGAAGATCCCCGGGGTCACGGTCGGCGGCAAGACCGGTACCGCCCAGCGCGGTGTGGACAACAGCGAGAACCCGTACGCCTGGTTCATCTCCTACGCCAAGACGGGTGACGGCTCCCCGGTCGCGGTGGCCGTGGTCGTCGAGGACTCGGACGCCTCCCGGGGCGACATCAGCGGTGGCGGGCTGGCGGCCCCGATCGCCAAGGACGTCATGCAGTCCGTCCTCGACGGCAACGAGTGATCTCGGTCACGCCATGAAGCAATCCTCCCTTCTTGTCGTACCGGTCGTGTATCAGCTCGCCGGGACGCCCGGACCGCGTAAGACGCGCCGGGTACGGTATGCCCGGACAGCACACCGCCGGGCCCCATGTCGGTGCGGTCGGGAATGACGGAGAGGGCTGGAGAAGCTATGGAAGAGCCGCGTCGCCTCGGCGGCCGGTACGAGCTGGGCTCGGTGCTCGGCCGCGGTGGGATGGCCGAGGTCTACCTCGCCCACGACACCCGGCTCGGCCGCACCGTCGCTGTGAAGACGCTGCGGGTGGACCTCGCCCGCGACCCGTCGTTCCAGGCCCGGTTCCGCCGTGAGGCCCAGTCGGCCGCCTCCCTGAACCATCCGTCCATCGTCGCGGTCTACGACACCGGCGAGGACTACGTCGACGGTGTCTCCATTCCCTACATCGTGATGGAGTACGTCGACGGCTCGACCCTGCGCGAACTGCTCCACTCCGGACGCAAGCTGCTCCCCGAGCGGTCGCTGGAGATGACCATCGGCGTCCTCCAGGCGCTGGAGTACTCGCACCGCGCCGGCATCGTCCACCGCGACATCAAGCCCGCGAACGTCATGCTGACCCGCAACGGCCAGGTCAAGGTGATGGACTTCGGCATCGCCCGCGCCATGGGCGACTCCGGCATGACGATGACACAGACGGCCGCCGTCATCGGCACCGCGCAGTACCTCTCCCCCGAGCAGGCCAAGGGCGAGCAGGTCGACGCCCGCTCCGACCTCTACTCCACCGGCTGCCTCCTCTACGAACTCCTCACCGTCCGGCCGCCGTTCGTCGGCGACTCACCCGTGGCCGTCGCCTACCAGCACGTCCGCGAGGAGCCCCAGGCGCCGAGCACCTACGACCCCGAGATCACGCCCGAGATGGACGCCATCGTCCTCAAGGCGCTGACCAAGGACCCGGACTACCGCTACCAGTCGGCGGACGAGATGCGGGCCGACATCGAGGCCGCCCTCGACGGCCAGCCGGTGGCCGCCACCGCCGCCATGGGCGCGGTCGGCTACGGCGGCTACGGCTCCGACCAGCCGACCACCGCGATGCCCGCCCAGGGCGCGGGCGGGCAGGGCGGCATGCTGCCGCCGCCACGCGACGACGACGGCGGCTTCGGCTACGACGAGCGGCCCGACCGGCGCCGCGGCGGCGCCAGGAAGACCAGCACCTCGACGATCCTTCTGGTCGTCGCTGCCGTCCTGGTCCTGGTGGGCGCCATCTTCATCGGGCGGATCATCTTCGCCGGGGACAACTCCGACAAGGACGTCTCGGCGCCCAACCTGATCGGGAAGTCCTTCGAGGAGGCCGGCGACCGGGCGGCCAACGTCGATCTGGAGATCGCCAAGGGCGGTACCGAGACCTGTGAGGACGGTGGGAAGAACACCGTCACCAAGCAGTCCCCCGAGCCCGAGACCGACATGCCCAAGGGCGACACCATCACCGTGACGCTCTGCTCCGGACCGGCGCCGATCGCGATTCCGGACCTCATCGGGGCCACGTACGAGGACGCCAAGTCCGAACTGGAGGACAAGGGCTTCGAGAACGTCCAGCGCAAGGACGTCGTCTCGGAGCGCACCCCGGGCACGGTCATCGAGCAGTCCCCGGACGCCGGCAGCAAGCGGGCCAAGAATGTGACGATCACCCTCTCCGTCGCCAAGGAGGCGGACAAGTCCACCGTGCCCGACCTCACCGGGAAGACGCCGGACGAGGCCAAGGGCATCCTCGACGAGGCCGGTCTGGTGCTCGGCGACCAGAGCGAGGTCGACTCCGACGCCAAGGCGGGCACCATCGTCGGCCAGAGCTTCCAGGCGGGCGAGCAGGTCGCGGCGGGCTCCACGGTCAACGTCCAGGTGGCCAAGGAGAGCGAGAAGGTCAAGGTGCCCGGCGGTCTGCGCGGCCAGAAGGTCAAGGCGGTCCGCGAGCAGCTGGAGGGTCTCGGCCTGGGCGTCGCCTTCGTGGAGGGCTCCCCGCAGGACGACAACGCCACGGTCATCGCCATCCAGCCCGGTGAGGGGCAGGAGCTGAAGAAGGGCGAGCAGGTGACGCTGGCCACCGTCGCCGGCGGCCCCGGCGGCGGTCCGGGCGGCGGCAACAACGGCGGCGGTGACAACGGCGGCGGCTTCGGCGGCTTCTTCGGCGGCACCGACGGCTAGCGGCACCGGGCCGGCCCCTGGAGGGGCACCGGCCCGGCCGTCCCCCGCCCGCCACGGCGAACCGTACGGGCGGGAGGCGGCAGGCGGAGACGGTGCGCGGGAGCCCCGGCACCCCTTCCAGGGGGCCGGGGCTCCCGTGCGTCGTCCCCCGGCCACGCGTCGGCCGTGAACGGTGAGGCCGGGCCTCCGTGGCCCGCGGCCCCGGCCCTGTGAAGCGGCTCCCGCTCGGGCTCCCGCGGGCGTTCCGGCGGGTGCGGCGCCGAGTCCCGCCTGGGCGCGGTTTCCGCTGGGCGGCGGTTCCGTGCGTGCGTCCGTCCGCCGGCGTCCGGCTCCCCGTCCCGCCCGGGCGGCCCTCCCGGACCCCCGGGCCCCGGGCCCGGGCCCCGGGATGTTCCAGGGAGGTCAGCGCAGCTCCGCGGGCGGCGTACGCTCCGCGTCAACCTTCTCCGTGCGCTCGAGTTCCGCCCACACGATGTAGCGGTAGTCCGAGGTGAAGATGGGGGTGCAGGTCGTCAGCGTGAGGTAACGGCCCGGCTCCTTCTTCCCCGACCCCTTGGGGACGTCGGCGAGCACCTCCACGTTGTACTTGGAGGTCTCCGGGAGCGAGGCGAAGACCTTGTAGACGTACCAGGTGTCCCGGGTCTCGAAGACCACCGGGTCGCCGTTCCGCACCTTGTGGATGTTGTGGAACTTGGCGCCGTGCCCGTCCCGGTGGGCGGCGAGGGAGAAGTTGCCCTTCTCCTTCCAGGGCATCGCGGCCTTCACCGGGTCCGTGTAGTAGCCGGCCACCCCCGCGTTGAGGGCCTTGGCGGAGGTGCCCTTGGTGACGAGGATCTCGCTCTCCTCCATCGCCGGCACATGGAGGAAGCCGATGCCCTTGCCCGTGTCGAGCGGGCCCGGGCCGCCGGCCCAGCGGTCCCGCACCTCCGCGCCCCTGCGGCCGGCCTCGCGGTCGGCCAGCACATTGGTCCACCAGAGGGAGTAGGCGACGAAGAGCGCCAGCACCACCCCCGCGGTGATCAGCAACTCACCGACCACACCGGCCGCGGTGGCGATCCGGCCGCGCCGTCGCGGCCGTCCGGGCCGGGGCTCCCCCGGGTGCCCCGCCTGCTTCTGCTGTTCGGTTGTCGCTGCCACGGCGTCCCCGTTGCTCGATCCACCCGGCCCGTCACCGGTCCGGTCCCACCCCCGGTGCTCAGCCCGGTGCTCGGCCCCTCAGCCCTTCAGGCCCTCAGCCCACGAGCGCGTCGGGCTTGCCCTCGCTCCGCGGCCTCTCGTCGACCATCTTCCCCCAGACGATCATCCGGTACGTACTGGTGAACTCCGGAGTGCAGGTGGTCAGGGTGACGTAGCGGCCGGGCTCGGTGAACCCGGACTGCTTGGGCACCGGTTCGATCACACTGATGTTGGACGGCGGGGTCTGCGGGAGGATGCTCGCCATCGCGTAGATGTAGAACGTGTCCCGCGTCTCGACGATGATCTCGTCACCCGGCTTCAGCTTGTTGATGTACCGGAACGGCTCGCCGTGGGTGTTGCGGTGGCCGGCGACCGCGAAGTTGCCCGTCTCGTCCCAGGGCATCGCCGTCTTGAGCTTGCCCTCGGCGTAGTGACCGGCCAGGCCGCGGTCGAGCACCTTGTGCTTGTCGATGCCCTCGGCGATGGGGACCTTGACGTCCAGCTTGGGGATGTACATGATCGCGAAGCCCTCACCGGGCGAGAAGGCGCCCGGGTCCCGCTTGTCGACCTTCTCGTCGCCCTCGTCCCACTGCTTCTGGAGGTTGCTCGCGGTGCCTCCGGCCTGCTGCCCGGCGAGCACGTTCGTCCACCAGAGCTGGTAGGTGACGAAGAGCAGCATCAGCACGCCGAGCGTGATGAAGGTCTCGCCGAGGAACCGGCTGGCGATGATCCCCGGACTGTCCTTGCGGGCCCGCTCCAGCCGGCGGGCCTCCAGCCGGGAGCGCGGGGCGGTGGTGGCGCTGCCGGGGCCGGGGCCGGCGCCGCCGGTGCCCCCGGCGGCCGGGCTCGCCGCGGTGTCCGGCGGGGGCGCCGCTCCGCCGGTCCGCCGCGCCCGCCGCCCGCCGCCATGGCGGCTGCTCCCGTGCCGTCCGCCGCTCTGCGCGGCCCGGCGGCGGGCCGCCCGCCCGCCCGCGGCCGGCGTCCCGCCGTCCACGGCAGGTGCGGCGGGTTCGGCGGGGTCCACCGCGGGCGCCGCCGGGAGCCGCAGGGCCACCGTCTCCTCGTCCACGGGCGGCGGGGCGGGTTCCGGCCCGGCCGTGCGGCCGGTGGCGGGAGCGGGCACGGTGGCGGGAGCCGGGGCGGGTCCGGGAGCCGGCACGGGGGCGGGGATCCGGGCGGTGGGTGGCTCGGCCGTGGCACCGGAGGCGGCGGCCCGCCCGGCCCCGAACGCGGTGTGCGTCCGCCGCACCGCCTCCTCGCCCTCCAGGTCCCAGGGCGCCGGTCTGCCCCCGTAGGAGCCGGCGGACGGGCCGCCGTAACCGTCGTCGGCGGCCCCCTCGGGCCGTCTCTCCCCGCCGGCCTGCGCGATCTGGCTGACGGTCCGGAAGGCGGCGCTCCGGGGATAGGCCTCGGCGGGGAACTCCTCGTGCGCGCGGTGCGGCCGCGCGGCCGGGGGCGCGTACGGATCGTCGTACCCCCCGGCCGCGGGGGCCGCGGCGTGCGTCTCCCCGTGGCCCGGCGGCGGGGGGCCGGGACGGGGCCCCGGCAGCGGACCACCGAGGGGATCGGCCGCCGCCGCGCCGCGGTGCCGGCCCCCCTCCGGCGCGTACCCGGTGGCCCCGGCGGATCCGGTGAGCGGCGCCGGCGCCCCGGCTCCGCCGGTGTCGTACACGGCGCGGGCGCTGTCCCGCTCCGGACGGATCGCGGTCACGCGACGGCCTTGCCGACCACCGGCGCGAGACCCACCGACCGTTCCACCGCCCCGGTGTCCCCGCACTCCACGAGCCAGTTGGCCAGCATCCGGTGCCCTCCTTCGGTGAGCACCGACTCCGGGTGGAACTGCACGCCCTCGACGAGGAGTTCACGGTGGCGCAGCCCCATCGCGATCCCGCGCTCCGGCCCCTCGTCCCCGGTCCATGCGGTGATCCGCAGTTCGGGCGGCACACTGCCCCGCTCCACCGCGAGCGAGTGGTATCGGGTGGCCGTGAAAGGGGAGGGCAGGCCCTGGAAGACGCCCTCGCCGGTGTGGCGCACCAGGGAGGTCTTGCCGTGCAGCAGCTCCGGGGCGCGGCCGACGACCCCGCCGAAGGCCACCGCCATGGACTGCAGCCCCAGGCAGACGCCGAAGACCGGGAGACCCCGCGCGGCGCAGTGCCGCACCATCTCCACGCAGACACCCGCCTCCTCGGGGGTGCCGGGGCCGGGGGAGAGGAGCACCCCGTCGAAGCCGTCCCCGGCGTGCTCGGGCGTCACCTCGTCGTTCCGCACCACCTCGCACTCCGCGCCGAGCTGGTAGAGGTACTGGACGAGGTTGAAGACGAAGCTGTCGTAGTTGTCCACCACGAGAACACGCGCGCTCACCGGGAACCACCCCCGTTGTCGACCGTCACATCACCGAACGGCAGCAGCGGCTCGGCCCACGGAAACACGTACTGGAACAGCACGAAGACGATCGCCAGCGAGAGCACGAGCGAGACCAGCGCCCGCACCCACGTGTTCCCCGGCAGATGCCGCCAGATCCAGCCGTACATGCTGACCCTTTCCGATCGGTGCACCGACCAGAGTAAGGGTGATCGCCCCTCAGGCGTGGGCCAGCCGGGGAATGTACCCCTTCCGGTTACCGCTTGGCCCGCCCGGCCCCCCCGGTGACCGCCGCGGGCCATCCGCCCAGGGGGCGCGGAGCCGGGCCGGGGAGCCGGAGCGCCCGGGGCGCCCGGGGCGTGGGTGCCGTCAGCCGCTCTCCGGGCCGTCCACCGGGGTGGCGTGCTGGAGGTCCACGGTGCCGGAGTGGCCGGGCAGGGTCACCGCGCCGTGCTTCTCCACCTTCCAGCCCAGGCCGTAGGCGTCCACGTAGCGCAGGTAGTTCTCGATGTCGGGGGAGTCGTCCAGCGCCCGCTGCAGCCCCGCCGTGTCACCGACCGCCGTGACGACGTACGGCGGCGAGTAGACCCGGCCCTGGAGGATCAGGGTGTTGCCGACGCAGCGGACGGCGCTGGTGGAGATGAGCCGCTGGTCCATGACCCGGATGCCCCGCGCGCCGCCCGCCCAGAGGGCGTTGACGACGGCCTGGAGGTCCTGCTGGTGGATGACGAGGTCGTTGGGCTGGGGGTCGGGGATCCCCGGGGTGCGCGCCGTGGCGTCCGGCGGGGCGTCGGTCAGGGTGACGGTCAGGCCGGGGCCGCCGACCTCCGCGGTGCCGGCGTCCCGTTCCAGCCCTTTGAGCGCCCGGTCCTGGGCCTTGGTGGAGCCGTCGTCGCGCTGGGCGAGCCGGTCGACCTCGGAGCGCACGGCGGCCGTCTCCTCGTCGAGCCGGGCGTTCTCACGGCTGCGTTCCCCGATGAGGTCGGAGAGTTCGAGAAGGGAGTCGTCGGTGCGGAGGTTGGTACCCTGAGCCGTATCGAAACTCGTCCAGAACAGCAGGCCGGCGAGGGCGAAGACGCCTGCCGTGAGGAGCCGCGCCGGGCGCGGTCCCGAACGCCGGGGCGCGGGGCCGTGGGGCTCGGGGGCGGGATCCGCCGGATTGCTCACCGTACCCTTATCTCCTTCGAAGCCGCGGAAGCACTACGCTAACGGACGCGCCCGGGGGAGCAAGTGTCCCCGTCGCTCTCGACCGGCCGGCAGCCCAGACCCCGGCCCGGCCGTCCAGCGCATCGACAGGAGAGTCTCTCGTGCCGAAGTCACGTATCCGCAAGAAGGCCGACTTCACGCCGCCTCCGGCGAAACAGACCACCATAAAGCTGTCGAGCGGACGCAGCTGGGTCGCGCCGCTGATGCTGGCCCTGTTCCTGATCGGGCTGGCCTGGATCGTGGTGTTCTATGTGACCACCGGCGACATGCCGGTCAAGTCCCTCGGCAACTGGAACATCGTGGTGGGCTTCGGGTTCATCGCGGCGGGCTTCGTGGTCTCCACGCAGTGGAAGTAGCGGACGCGAGCCGTGTGGTCAAGCTTTGACCACACGTTGTCCACAGAGTTATCCACAGCAGGGGAAAAGATATGAAGAGCTGTGGATAACCACCCCGGGTGAGCCACCGGCAGGACCGTCACCTTGTCCTACGACTCTCCCCGCGGGTCGCAAAGGTGCAGGTCAGTGGGGTATCGCCGGAGCCTCCCCGGCTCGCGGCGCACCCTATGCACAAGATCCCCCACCCGCTGTGGACAACAGTGCGAGACATCCGCGGGCAGGCACCTGGCCGGGGTGAACGGCCCAGGAAGAACGGCCCAGGAAGAACGGGCCGGGGTGAGCGGGCCGGGGACGGCAGCCGTGGGCGCGGGCCGGCCGGGTCACGGCCGGGGGCCGGGCATCAGCCCACGAGCTGCAGGGTCCGCACCCCCACCACCACGGCGATCACCAAGAGCAGCACCCCGCAGGTGGCCCACTGGACCAGCGTCCGCCGGCCCCGCGGGGCGTGCACCATTCCGTACGCCACCGCGGCGCCGGTGACCAGGCCGCCGATGTGCGCCTGCCAGGCGATGCCCGTCCAGGTGAAGGTGATCAGCAGGTTCAGCGCCAGCAGGATGGCCACCGGCCGCAGATCCTGGTTCATCCGCCGCATCAGTACGACGGTGGCCCCGAGCAGGCCGAAGATCGCCCCCGATGCGCCCAGCGAGGGCTGGTTGCCCGCGGCGAGCAGATACGACAGGGCACTGCCGCCGAGGGCGGAGAGCAGGTAGAGCGCCAGATAGCGGACCCGGCCGAGGGCCGCCTCCAGCGGGCCGCCGAGCCACCACAGGCCCAGCATGTTGAACGCGATGTGCAGGGGCTCCTGGTGCAGGAAGGCCGAGGTCAGCAGGCGGTACACCTCGCCGTCGGCGACACCGATCACCCGGCCGTCGGTGCCCACGGCCAGGCCCAGCATGTCGAGGGCCTCCACGAAGCGGTCCCCCGCCGCCAGCGCGAGGGCCCAGATCGCCACGTTCATGCCCAGCAGGATCTTGGTCACCAGCCGCGGATCGGCCGTCTGCACCCCGCCCGCCAGGGTGCGCGGCCGGTTGGCGCCGGGCGCGTGCCCGGTACCCGCGCCGGTGCGGACGCACTCCGGGCACTGGAAGCCGACGGCGGCACTGATCATGCAGTCCGGGCAGATGGGGCGTTCGCAGCGGACACAGCTGATGCCGGTCTCCCGGTCCGGGTGGCGGTAGCAGCCGGGCAGGCCGCTCCCCGTGACGGGCCGCTCCGGGCTCCCTGGCGCCTGCTCCATCGTTCCCCCTCGGTCCCCGGGTCCCGGTGTGTGCGGTGTCTGCGGTGTGCGGTCCGCGGCCGGCGGTCTGCGGCCGGATTCGGCCGTCACCCCTGTTTACGAGCGGCCCCGCCCGCGGGTTCCGCCCGGCCGCCCCCGCGGGGGCCGGGCCGCCCCCGCCCCGGGATACGGGACGGGCGGGCGGCCCCGGCTCCGCCGCGCGCGGGCGTCAGCCCTCGCGGGACTCGACGACGACCGACTCGATCACCACGTCCTGCACCGGACGGTCGGTGCGCGGGTTGGTGGCGGTGGCCGCGATGGCGTCCACCACCTTCTGCCCGGCCGGGTTCGCGACCTCACCGAAGATGGTGTGCTTGCCCGTGAGCCAGGTCGTCGCGCCGACGGTGATGAAGAACTGCGAGCCGTTGGTGCCCGGGCCGGCGTTCGCCATGGCCAGCAGGTAGGGCCGGTCGAAGGAGAGGTCCGGGTGGAACTCGTCGCCGAACTCGTACCCGGGGCCGCCGGTGCCGTTGCCCAGGGGGTCACCGCCCTGGATCATGAAGCCGCTGATCACACGGTGGAACACGGTGCCGTCGTAGAGCTTGTCGCTCGTCTTCCGGCCGGTCGCGGGGTTCGTCCACTCCCGCTCGCCCCGGGCGAGCTCGACGAAGTTCTTCACCGTCTTCGGCGCGTGGTCCGGCAGCAGCCGCACCTCGATGTCTCCGTGATTGGTCTTGAGGGTGGCATAGAGCTGCTCGGCCACGATCTGCCTTCCTGACGTTCTCGCTGACGTCCCCGATCCTCCCACGGCCCGCCCCGGACCGACGAGTGCCCGCCGCCCCGGCGGCTTCCGCGCCCCACCCGGATGCCCGTCAGCGCATGCCCCGCCCGGCCGCCGCGGGCATGATCTCTACTCGGGTGGAAAGGCGAAGTGCGTCCTGACTGGGGGATCCCCCAGGCCCCCGTGTACCACCACCGAGGAGGAGGATCCCGTGACACGCATCGACGGCGTGCGCGCCGCGACCGACACCGCCAAGGAGGGCGTGCTGCACGCGGCGGAGGTCGTGGCGCCGTACGCCGGCACGGCCAAGCACCAGGCCGCGCACTACGCACACGAGGCGCGGGTCCGGCTGGCGCCCAAGGTGGCGCAGGCCACCCAGCACGCCAGAACGACCCTGCAGCCGCGGCTCGACCAGGCACGGGGCGCCCTCCCGCCGAAGGTCGACCTCGCCGCCCAGAAGGCGGCCGTCCGGGCCCGGCAGGCCGCCGACTACGCCGTGCCCCGGGTGGAGCACGCCGTGGCCGAGGCGCTCACCGCGTCCGAGCCGGCCCGTGCCGAGGCGGCCGCCCGCAGCGCCGCCGCCCTGGCCGCGCTCCGCGGCCAGGTGACCCCGGCGGAGATCCAGCAGGTGCTCAAGAAGCGCCGGCGCCGGATCCGCAACGGCCGTCTCGCCAAGCGGGCCCTCGTCCTCGGGCTGCTCGCCGGCGGCGCCGTGGCCGCCTGGAAGTGGTGGGACAAGCAGGCCAACCCGGACTGGCTGGTCGAGCCCCCCGCCGCGACCGAACTCGGTGAGAAGGCTCCGCTGGGCACCGGCGAGCAGGCCGAGCTCGACGCCGAACTCCGGTCGAACCAGAGCGGCGCCGCGGACGCCGGGGCGGAACCCGCCCGGAAGGGCGCCGGGGACGGCGACGGCAAGAGCTGAGCGCACGCCCCCGGCCGCGCGGCGGCCGTACGCGGCCATGAGCGGCCGTACGGGGTCCGCGCGGCGAACGCGCCGCGGAACGGCGGGAGACGACCGGGACGGCCCGGGTCTCCCGCCGTTCGCGCGCCCGCTCACGCACGGCCCGCGGAGAGGAACCGGCGCACGGAGGCCCGGGAGGGCGCCGCCCCGATGCGTTTCGCAAACCGGCGGTCCTTGAGCCGTGGCCCGCGCCGGGACGACCGCGCGGGCCACGCCAGGTGCGGGAACCGGATCGGCCCCGGCACAGCGGCCGGCACAGTGGTCGGCACAATGGTCGACAAAAACCCCCTGACCTGCGCTTCCGCACGCCAGGGGGTTGTCGAACGGTGGAGCCTAGGGGAGTCGAACCCCTGACATCTGCCATGCAAAGACAGCGCTCTACCAACTGAGCTAAGGCCCCGTGGAGGGCGGCGTCCCTCCCCCCGGGCGGCGTGCGCGCGGGCGGCGTGGCGACACCACCGCCGACAAGAGTACCGGGTTCCGGGAGCACTTCCCGCAGCGGGACGGGGACTCCCGATCGCCGGTCACGCTCCGTAGGATGGCCGCGCGAGGTTCGCAGCAGCGAAGGGGAGTCGCCATGGAAGCAGCACAGCAGGAGGCCACCGCCAGAGCCCGTGAGATGCAGCGGAGCTGGTACGGGGAGCCGCTGGGGGCGCTCTTCCGGCGGCTCATCGACGACCTCGGGCTGAACCAGGCCCGGCTCGCCGCTGTGCTGGGCCTCTCGGCGCCCATGCTGTCGCAGCTCATGAGCGGCCAGCGGGCCAAGATCGGCAACCCGGCCGTGGTGCAGCGGGTCCAGGCCCTCCAGGAGCTGGCGGCCCAGGTCGCCGACGGCAGCGTGAGCGCCGCCGAGGCGGCGGAGCGCATGGACGAGATCAAGAGGAGTTCGGGCGGCTCCGTGCTCACCCCCACCGGTTCGCAGACCACCGCCAGTTCGGGCGCTCCCACCGTCCGGCGCGTGGTGCGGGAGATCCAGTCGCTGCTGCGCTCCGTCGCCGCCGCCGGTGACATCATCGAGGCCGCCGAGACGCTCGCCCCCTCCCAACCCGAACTCGCGGAGTTCCTCCGGGTGTACGGTGCCGGACGGACCGCCGAGGCGGTGGCCCACTACGAGGCGCACCAGAGCTGACCGGCCCTGCCGGTGAGGGGGTGACACGGCGCGATGGGTGAACTCTTCGCCGGCCGGTACGAACTGGTCGACCCGATCGGCCGGGGCGGGGTCGGCGCCGTCTGGCGCGCCTGGGACCAGCGGCGGCGCCGCTACGTGGCGGCCAAGGTGCTCCAGCAGCGGGACGCCCACACCCTGCTGCGGTTCGTCCGCGAACAGGCGCTGCGCATCGACCACCCCCATGTGCTGGCCCCGGCGAGCTGGGCCGCCGACGACGACAAGATCCTGTTCACCATGGACCTGGTGCGCGGGGGCTCGCTGGCCCACCTCATCGGCGACTACGGGGCGCTGCCACCGCGTCATGTCTGCGTCCTGCTCGACCAGTTACTCGCCGGGCTGACCGCGGTGCACGCCGAGGACGTCATCCACCGGGACATCAAGCCCGCCAACATCCTGCTGGAGGCCACCGGCACCGGACCACCGCATCTGCGCCTCTCCGATTTCGGCATCGCCATGCGCAAGGGCGAGCCGAGACTCACCGAGACGGACTACGTGGTGGGCACCCCGGGGTACTTCGCCCCCGAGCAGATCCTGGGCGCGGAACCGGACTTCCCCGCCGACCTGTTCGCCACGGGACTGCTCGCGCTCTATCTGCTGACCGGGCAGAAACCGGACGCCGAGGCGCTCGTCGAGCGTTTCCTCGCCCAGGGGGTGCCGGACGCCCCCGCCGAGGTGCCCCGTCCGCTCTGGCAGGTGATCGCCGGGTTGCTGCAACCGGACCCGGCCGTCCGCTTCCGTACGGCCACCGGCGCGCGCAAGGCGCTGGCGAGCGCCGTCGATCTGCTGCCGGAGAGCGCGGAGGGCGAGGAGACCGTCGAGGTCTTCGACCATCTCGGGCCGCTGCCCGAGGGGTTCGGGCCGGACGGGCCGCTGCGCCGGCGGACCGGAGGGACCGGCCCGGCGGCCGGGCCCGTTGCACCGCGGCCGCCCGGCGCGCCAGGCGGACCGGGGCCCCAGGGAGGCCGCGCCTACGCGGAGGACTCCGCGCCCGGCGACGGCGGATTTCCCCTCGCGCCACCGGCGCATACGGGCGGCGCCACGCCGCCGCCACCCGCCGCACCACCACTCCCCACGACCCCGGCCACTCCGCCGGGATCCCCCGCCACCCCGCCCGCCGCTCCCCTCCACCCGCCCGGGAACCGTCACGCGCCGCCGACCCCGTTCGTCACGGCGGCGGAGCGGCCCCCCGTGTTCCCCGGCGCGGCACCGGCGGAGCCCGGACCGGGGTACGGCTACCCCGGCCCGCCACCGGCCCGGACGGTGGAGCCCGGCCCCGGCTGGGGCTCCGTTCCGCCCGGCGCCGTGGCCGCCGCCGGCCCGCCACCGCCGGTGGACCCCGCCGGTTTCTCCCAGGCCACGACCGCGAGCGCACGGGCCGAGCACCCCGCCGGCCACACGCCTTCTCCCCACCCCACAGCCCACGCCCTCTCTCCCCAGCCCACAGCCCACACCCCCTCTCCCCACCCCACAGCCCACCCGGTTTATCCCCACCCCGCCGGCCCGCCCGGGCCGCTCGCCGGTGTCCCGGCTCCGGCGCGGCGGCCGGGACCGCCCGCGCGGGTCGCCGTCCCGGTGCTGCTGCTCGCGATGGTGTGCTACGCCGTCGGCATCTGGGCACTGGCCGGGAGCTGACCGGCCAGGCTCACGGAGCGGCCGGCGGCCGTCCTCCCGCGGACGCCGGAGCCGCGCGGACGCCCGGCGGTCGCGGTGGGGCCGGTTTTCCGGGCGCCTCGTGACAGCCCGCCCGGGACCCCCCGGACCGCGTGGGCCCCGGCCGGCGCGCGAGGGGGCGCGCCGCCGGCGGTGTTGCGGTCACGGGTCCGTCCGCGAGCGGTGCGGGTCGACCGCCCCGGCCCGTGCCGTCGCGCGACGGCACGGCCGCGTTCCCCGGCATCCGACCCCCGGGCCCCCGGTCCCCGGCCGCCGGGTTCCGTGGGCTCGGCGCGCGCTCCGGCGCGCGGTGGGTGGCCGCTCAGCGGCCGGAGCGCCGCCGGTGCCGGCCGGGCGCGACCGGGGGCGGGGTGTCCCCGGAGTGCCCGCCCGGTTCCGGCGCGGGCCCCGGGACCGGGTACGGCCCGGACGCCCCGGCGTCCGCCGGCGCCCCGGCCGCGCGGCGCCGGGCGGCCAGCGTCCACAGTCCCAGTCCGAACAGCAGCGCCGTGCCGGCGCCGAGCCCCGCGAAGCCGATCACCTGCCGGGGGCCGCTCCCCGGGGCGTCCGGTTCACCTGCGCCGCCGGCGGCCCGGCTCTCCGTGGGCCGGACGGCGGCCGGGCCGCCCTCCGCCGCCGCTTTCCGGTCGGCGTCGGTGACGGCGAAACCGGCCGCGGCGGCGTCCCCCGTGTAGTCCGGTCCCTCCCCCGCCTCCCCCTCGACCGCGAGCCGCAGCCGGAAGTCCGCGCCCTCCGCGGCCTCGGAGGTCAGGCCGACCGCCACGTGGTACCAGCCGGCGAAGCGCATCTCCTCCACCTTGGCGACACTGCTGAACCGGTGGGAGAAGAGCGCGGGCGCGGTGGCGAACCGCAGTTCCTTGGGCCGTCCGTCGACGGCCGCGCTCTCGTCGTGCACGGGGGCGCGGGCGGTGTTGAACAACCGCAGCTCCAGCCCGCCGCCGAGGTAGGCGTCCGCTCCGTCACCGGGCACCGTACCGGCCGTCTCCACGGAGACGCCGAGCCGCTGCCCCCAGTCCACCGGGATCCGGTAGAAGAGCGTCTGCCCGGGCTCCACCCGGTCCTGCCACATGCCGCCGCCCACCGGGCGGGCGTCGTTGAAGCCGGTACCGCCCCGGGTCCGCCGGGGGATGCCGCCGGTGGCGGCCGGGGGATCGTCCGGCCACTCGACGCTGCCCTCGGGGGCGGTGGCCGCGTCACGGGCCCCCGGCTCCGTCATGAAGGCGAGTTCCAGCGGCCACTCCCCCGGGGTCGCGCCGCCGACGCGCTCCACGGTGAGGAGGTACGAACCGGCGCCCTGGCAGCTCGCGTCGGGCCGGACGAGCCGGGAGGCGGCGGCGGCGACCGGCCTGCCGAAACCACCCTGGCCCGCCGTGCTGCGCATGCCGTCGCACCGGGCGCCGTCGGCGCTCCGTAACGTCACCTCGATCCCGTCGCCGAAGGCCGGCCGGGAGGCGGGCTCCAGCGCGGCGACCGCGGAGAGATGGGCGTTGACCGTCGCGTCCAGCCGCACCCGGTAGTGGAGGGTCTCGGCCGCGGCGATGGTGTCGGTGTACATCCGCCGGGCCGTCAACTCCGGCGCCGCCGCCTCAGTTGCGCCGCCGGTCACCGGTTCGGCGCTGTCCGACATCCGGTAGGGGGAGGGCTCGGCCGCTCCGTCCGCGGTGGCGGGCGGCGCCCACGCGACGGCGGTCACCGCCGCGGCCAGCGCCGCCACCGCGGTGAGTCCGGCGCGTGCCCGGCCGACCTGCCTCATCCCCCGCCGCCCTTCGTCGTCACCGGCCGCCCCTCGTCCCCATGGCCCCGGAAGTCCCCGGAAGACGGCCGTACGAGGATGCACGGGGCCGCCCACGGCCGTCTGCGGCCGTCCGAGGTCATACGAGGACGTAGCGTACGGCGGTGACGGGCGCGGGCGGGCCGCCTTCCGGCGACCGGTGCGCCATCTCCCCGTCACCGCCGGCCCGGGAACTCCCCGTCACACCCACGCCGGAACATTTGCGAATGCAGCCTATTTATTTGCCGACGCAACCTCAAGAGGAGAGCCGGCCCGGAACAGCACGGAACCCCGGACGCTTTCGTCCGGGGTTCGTACAGACTCGTTTCGCCGGAGGCTTCTCAGGCACCGGAGCCCGAACCTGCGGGCACGGAGTCGGTGGCCTCCGTCCACAGGTCCTGCTCGGCGCGGTCCGCCTGAATCTGGCGGTACACAAGGAGCCCGCCAACGGCGGCCAGTGCGACCAGGAGCAGCTTCTTCACCGCGCTACCTCGTCCTTCTTGACGTAGGGGACCTCTGGCGCCCGACTATACACACCGGCCGATACCGGCCGTTGCCCTCCGCCGTGGCACCCCAAACCCCTTGCGCGGAAACGTGAATCGGCCCGGACGGAGAGCCGTCCGGGCCGTTTCGGGGAGGTGGGGCTAACAGGACTTGAACCTGTGGCCTCTTCCTTATCAGGGAAGCGCTCTAACCGTCTGAGCTATAGCCCCGCGCTGCCCCTGAACATTAGCGCACACCGGGCCAGGTCCCAAAATCGGTTCGGGGTGGTGATCCCGCCCCCGGGCCCGCCCCGCGGACCGCTCGGCGCGGCCGGCGGACGGCCCCGGGGGCGGGGCCGTCACTCGTCCTCGGCGAGCGTCAGCTCGACGCCCCCGACGAACCCCGCGGACAGGTTGTAGACGAAGGCGCCGAGCGTCGCCAGCGCCGTGGCCAGCACCACGTCGATCACCGCGATCACGGAGGTGAACATCAGCACCCGCGGCAAGGACAGGAAGCCCTCCAGGTCGAAGCCGCCCTCCCCCTCCGCGGCACCGGTCGCCTGGCCGATCGTCTCGCCCACGGTGGAGAACACCCCCATGGCGTCCAGCACCATCCACAGCACCGACACCGCGGCGATCGTGCAGACGCCGAGGGCGATGGAGAGCAGGAAGCCGACCTTCATCACCGACCACGGGTCGGCCTTGGCCACCCGCAGCCGCGCCTTACGGGTACGCGGCACCGGACGGGCGCCCGCCCCGGTGCGCGGCCGCCGCACCGGCTGCCCCTGGCCGGCCCGGCCCGGCTGCTCCGGCACCGCGCCCGGGCGCGACTCGCCGGGCGAGGCGTAAGCGTGCGGCGGGTGGTACGGCTCCGCCGGCTGCTGCGGATAGGGCTGGTGCGCGTCCGTCACCGCGGTGTTCCCCCCGGAAGGCGTCCCCGCCGGGTACCCGGCGGGCTGCGGGCCGGCGGGGCCACGGGCACCACCCGCCCCGGTGTGCCCCGGGGGAACGTCCCGCCCGTCGGTCCCCGCCGTGTCACCCGTTCCGGTGCCCGTGGCTCCACTCACGGCCTACTCCTCTTGGCTTCCGGCCGAGGACTGCCCGCCCTCGGCCGCCTCGGGCTCGGACGACCCGGCCGCGTCGGCGATCTCCTCGACCTCTTCGGCGGCCCGTCCGGCCTCGGCATTCCGGGCGATACCGACCACGGCATCGCGCTTGCCCAGGTTGATCAGTTGAACGCCCATGGTGTCACGGCCCGTCTCCCTGACCTCGTCGACCCGTGTCCGGATCACACCGCCGCCCAGCGTGATGGCGAGGATCTCGTCGCTCTCCTCGACCACCAGAGCGCCCACCAGCGATCCGCGGTCCTCCACGATCTTGGCGGCCTTGATGCCGAGGCCGCCGCGGCCCTGGACGCGGTACTCGTCGACGTTCGTCCGCTTCGCGTAACCACCGTCGGTGGCGGTGAAGACGAACGTACCGGGCCGGACGACATTCATCGAGAGGAGTTCGTCGGTCTCGCGGAAGCTCATGCCCTTCACGCCCGAGGTGGCCCGCCCCATCGGGCGAAGTGTCTCGTCCGAGGCGGTGAACCGGATCGACTGCGCCTTCCTGCTGATCAGCAGCAGGTCGTCGGTCGCCGACACCAGTTCCGCGCCGATCAGCTCGTCCTCGTCCCGGAGGTTGATGGCGATGACGCCGCCGGAGCGCGGGGAGTCGTAGTCCTTCAGCGGGGTCTTCTTCACCAGCCCGGACTTCGTCGCCAGCACCAGGTACGGCACCGCCTCGTAGTCGCGGACCGCCAGGATCCGGGCGATCTTCTCGTCCGGCTGGAAGGCCAGCAGATTCGCCACGTGCTGGCCGCGGGCGTCCCGCCCGGCGTCCGGCAGCTCGTACGCCTTGATCCGGTAGACCCGCCCCTTGTCCGTGAAGAACAGCAGCCAGTGGTGGGTGGTGGAGACGAAGAAGTGGTCGACGATGTCGTCCTGCTTGAGCTTGGTGCCCCGGACGCCCTTGCCACCGCGCTTCTGCGAGCGGTAGTCCTCGGTCTTGGTGCGCTTCACGTAGCCGCCACGGGTGATCGTGACGACGATGTCCTCCTCGGCGATCAGGTCCTCGATGGACATGTCACCCTCGAAGGGCACCAGCTTGCTGCGCCGGTCGTCGCCGAACCGCTCGACCAGCGCCGTCAGCTCGTCGCTCACGATCTGGCGCTGGCGCTCCGGGGAGGCCAGGATCGCGTTGTAGTCGGAGATCTTCGCGAGCAGGTCGTCGTGCTCCGCGGTGATCTTCTGCCGCTCCAGGGCGGCCAGCCGGCGGAGCTGCATCTCCAGGATGGCGTTGGCCTGGATGTCGTCGATCTCCAGCAGCCCGCGCAGGCCCTGGCGGGCCGTCTCGACCGTGTCGCTGCGCCGGATCAGCGCGATGACCTCGTCGATCGCGTCCAGCGCCTTGAGCAGACCGCGCAGGATGTGCGCCCGCTCCTCGGCCTTCCGCAGCCGGAAACGGGTCCGGCGGACGATGACCTCGATCTGGTGGGCCACCCAGTGCCGGATGAAGGCGTCCAGGGAGAGCGTGCGGGGCACGCCGTCCACCAGGGCCAGCATGTTGGCGCCGAAGTTGGTCTGCAGATCGGTGTGCTTGTAGAGGTTGTTGAGGACGACCTTGGCGACCGCGTCCCGCTTCAGGACGATGACCAGCCGCTGACCGGTGCGCGAGGAGGTCTCGTCACGGACGTCCGCGATGCCGCCGACCCGCCCGTCCTTCACCAGGTCGGCGATCTTCTGCGCGAGGTTGTCCGGGTTGACCTGGTACGGGAGTTCCGTCACCACCAGGCACTGCCGGCCCTGGATCTCCTCGACCTCCACCACGGCCCGCATGGTGATGGAACCACGGCCCGTCCGGTACGCCTCCTCGATGCCCTTACGGCCCACGACGAGCGCACCGGTCGGGAAGTCCGGCCCCTTGATCCGCTCGACCAGCGCGTCCAGCAGCTCCTCGCGGGAGGCGTCCGGGTGGTCCAGCGCCCACTGCGCCCCGGCCGCCACCTCACGGAGGTTGTGCGGCGGGATGTTGGTGGCCATGCCGACCGCGATCCCCGCCGAGCCGTTGATCAGCAGATTGGGGAAGCGGGACGGCAGGACCGTCGGCTCCTGGTTGCGGCCGTCGTAGTTGTCCTGGAAGTCGACGGTGTCCTCGTCGATGTCCCGGAGCATCTCCATGGACAGCGGCGCCATCCGGCACTCGGTGTACCGCATGGCCGCGGCCGGGTCGTTGCCCGGCGAGCCGAAGTTGCCGTTGCTGTCGACGAGCGGCAGCCGCATCGACCAGGGCTGCGCCAGGCGGACCAGCGCGTCGTAGATCGAGGAGTCGCCGTGCGGGTGGTACGTGCCCATGACGTCGCCGACGACGCGGGCGCACTTGTAGTACCCCTTCTCCGGCCGGTAGCCGCCGTCGTACATGGCGTACAGCACCCGTCGGTGCACCGGCTTGAGCCCGTCACGGACGTCGGGCAGCGCGCGCGACACGATGACGGACATCGCGTAGTCGAGATAACTGCGCTGCATCTCCGTCTCCAGGCCCACGGGCTCGACCCGCATGCCAACACCCTCGATGGCGACGGGATCACCCTCGGGGGAGACGGGGACGGGGACGGCGGGGCCGCCTTCGGACGGAGGTGGGGTCACGTCGGCCATGCTGGTCGGAGTCCTTTCGAGGTACGGCGCCGCGGGGCCGGCCCGGGCAGGGGCCGGCGGGCCGCGGGGAGATCCGGGGGCGGATGCCGCGGGTCAGATGTCCAGGAACCTGACGTCCTTGGCATTGCGCTGGATGAACGAGCGCCGGGCCTCGACGTCCTCGCCCATGAGCACCGAGAAGAGGTCGTCGGCCTGCGCCGCGTCGTCCAGGGTGACCTGGCCGAGCACCCGCTGGTCGATGTCCATCGTCGTCACGCGGAGTTCCTCGGCGTTCATCTCGCCGAGGCCCTTGAAGCGCTGGATGGAGTCGTCCCGGATCCGCTTGCCGTTCTGGCGCCCGAGCTCGATCAGCGCGTCCCGCTCACGGTCGGAGTAGGCGTACTCCCAGTCGTCCCGGCCCCACTTGATCTTGTAGAGCGGCGGGCGGGAGAGGTAGACGTGACCGGCCTCGACCAGCGGGCGCATGAAGCGGAAGAGGAAGGTCAGCAGCAGGGTGTTGATGTGCTGGCCGTCGACGTCGGCGTCCGCCATCAAAATGATCTTGTGGTAGCGGAGCTTCGCGATGTCGAAGTCCTCGTGGACCCCGGTGCCGAAGGCCGAGATCAGCGCCTGCACCTCCTGGTTCTGGAGGATCTTGTCGACGCGGGCCTTCTCCACGTTGAGGATCTTGCCGCGGATCGGCAGGATGGCCTGATACTCCGGGTTACGGCCGGACTTGGCCGAGCCGCCGGCGGAGTCGCCCTCCACGATGAAGATCTCGCACTTGGTGGGGTCGTTGGACTGGCAGTCGCTGAGCTTGCCCGGCAGCGACGCCGTCTCCAGCAGCCCCTTGCGGCGGGTGAGATCACGCGCCTTGCGGGCGGCGACCCGGGCGGTGGCGGCCTGGATGCCCTTGCGGATGATGTCCGCGGCCTCGCTCGGGTTGCGGTCCAGCCAGTCCGCGAAGTGCTCGTGGACGATCTTCTGGACGAAGGTCTTCGCCTCCGTGTTGCCCAGCTTCGTCTTGGTCTGGCCCTCGAACTGCGGCTCGCCGAGCTTCACCGAGATGATCGCCGTCAGACCCTCGCGGATGTCCTCACCGGTGAGGTTGTCGTCCTTCTCCCGCAGCAGTTTGCGGTCGCGCGCGTAGCGGTTGACCAGACCCGTCAGCGCCGCGCGGAAACCCTCTTCGTGAGTGCCGCCCTCATGGGTGTGGATGGTGTTGGCGAAGCTGTAGACCCCCTCGGTGTACTGGGAGTTCCACTGCATCGCGATCTCCACCGAGAGCATCCGCTCCTTGTCCTCGGCCTCGATGCCGATGACCGAGGGGTGGATCAGCTCACCCTTGCGGGAGTTGAGGTACTTCACGAAGTCGACGATGCCGCCCTCGTAGTGGTACCGGACGGAGAGCGGCCTGCCCTCCTCGTCCACGTGGTCCGGCCGCTCGTCCGTCAGCGAGATGGCCAGGCCCTTGTTGAGGAAGGCCATCTCCTGGAAGCGGCGCGAGAGCGTCTCGAAGGAGTACTCGGTGGTCTCGAAGATCTCCGGGTCGGCCCAGAAGGTGACGGTGGTGCCCGTCTCCTCCACCGCCTCGTTCTTCGCCAGCGGGGCCGTGGGGACGCCGAGCTTGTAGTCCTGGGTCCACCGGTGGCCCTCCGTGCGCACCTCCACCGCCAGCCGCGTGGAGAGCGCGTTCACGACGGAGACGCCGACACCGTGCAGACCGCCGGAGACGGCGTAACCGCCCCCGCCGAACTTGCCGCCCGCGTGCAGCACGGTGAGCACGACCTCGACGGCCGGCTTGTTCTCGGAGGGGACGATGCCCACCGGGATGCCGCGGCCGTTGTCCTTCACCCGGACACCGCCGTCGGCCAGGAGCGTGACCTCGATGCTGTCCGCGTGGCCGGCCATCGCCTCGTCGACCGAGTTGTCGACGACCTCCTGCACCAGGTGGTGCAGGCCCCGCTCGCCGGTGGAGCCGATGTACATGCCGGGGCGCTTGCGGACCGCGTCCAGGCCCTCCAGGACGGTGATCGCGCTGGCGTCGTACGCGGTCGTGTCCCCGGGCTCGCCGGCAGCCGCCGGGGCTGCCGCGGCCGCGGCGGACACCGACTGCGCCGGGCCCGCGGACCGCTCGGGCGGTCCGTCACCCGAGCCGGCGGGGGGAGCGGTGTTGGTCTCGTTGGGGTTGCCGGAATCGGCCACGAAGCGCCCTTTCTGGCACAGCACACGCCGTCTCCCGGCGTCCGGGAGCGGCTGCGTCGTTCGACATGTTCCGCAACTCGGCGGTATGACCACCAGTCTACCGGTAGCGCCGACCGGAATGGGGGTTTGCCGGTGCCTGGATCGTCATGTGCCGCCCTCAACCTCCATCCGCCGACTCCCCATATACGGGGAAGGGCTCCGAGCGGCCCACAGGGGCACTCAGCGCTTCGGGCTGTCAACCCCCGACCACGCTGCGGGACCCTCATGACGTCACATACGTCACCGTCGTCGCGGCTGATCAGCCGTAGGTGTCACCGGGGCCCCGGCTGCCGGGTGCACGCAGCGTTCCGTACGGCCGCGAACCCGCCCGGCCACCGCCCCCGCCGGGCCCCAGGACTTTGAGGAACGCGACCGTGCCGGGGCCCAGCTCCGTGTTGAGCCGGGCCACCAGCTGGGGGGCGAGCAGCCGCAGCTGCGTCGCCCACGCCGTGGCGTCACAGCGCACCGTGAGCACCCGCTCCTCCTCGTCGTACCGCTCGGGGGCGCAGTGCTGCGCCACCTCCGGGCCGACGATCTGTGGCCAGCGGCCCATCACCCCGCCCACCGCGGCCGGGGCCTCCCAGCCACGCTCCGTGATCAGCCGGTTGATCGCCGCGCCCAGGGGCAGCGGATCCCGGCCGTCCGCCCGGGCGCCCGAGCGCAGCCCGCCCCGGCGGGCCTGCTTGCGCTGCTGGGCCGCCGCCCCCTGCGCCCTGGCCTGCTCCTTCGCGGCCCGCAGGGCGACCCGGGCCAGATCCACGCCCGATCCCCCGGAGGGCGCGTTCCCCCCGGATGAGCCGGGGGGCGCCATGCCGCGGCGGCCGGAGCCGGACGGCCCGGCTGTTCCGGCTGTTCCGGCTGCGGCAGCGTCCCGCTGTCGCGGCTCCGGCCGCCCGGCCGGGCCCTCCGCGGGGCCGCGCGCCGCCGTCACGGCGCCACCCGCTCGACCGCGCCGTCCGCCACCGTGAACCGCGCTCCGCTGAGCACCGCGGGGACGTCCTCCGGCACGGCCGCCGTCACCAGGACCTGCTCGGCCGGGGCGACCAGCTCGGCCAGCCGGTCCCGGCGGCGCGCGTCGAGCTCGGCGAAGACGTCGTCGAGGACCAGGACGGGCTCGCCGACCCGCCGGCCCGGCCCGCCGTCCGGCGCGGGCGCGGGCCCGGCGGGGCTCTCCCCCCGCAGCAGGTCGTACGCGGCGAGCCGGAGCGCCAGCGCGTAGGACCAGGACTCCCCGTGACTGGCGTAGCCCTTCGCCGGGAAGCGGCCGAGCTTGAGCACCAGATCGTCCCGGTGCGGCCCGACGAGCGTCACCCCGCGCTCGATCTCCTGGCGGCGCGCCCCGGAGAGCGCCTCCAGCAGCACGCCCTGGAGTTCCTCACGGCTCGCCACCCCCTCCGGAACCTCCCCGGCCGATCCGCGGTACTCCAGCACCACCGGGCCGCCGCCGGGCGCCAGCTGCTCGTACGCCTTGTCCGCGAGCGGCTGGAGCGCGGCGATCAGGTCCAGCCGCCGGGCCAGCAGCTCCGCGCCGACGCGGGCCAGATGCTGGTCCCAGACGTCCAGGGTGGACAGGTCCATCGTGCGGCCGCCGTGGCGGCGGGCCATCGCGGCGCTCTTGAGCAGGGTGTTCCGCTGCTTGAGCACCCGCTCGTAGTCCGACCGCACACCGGCCATCCGCGGGGAGCGGGCGACGACCAGTTCGTCCAGGAAACGTCTGCGCTCCCCGGGATCCCCCTTCACCAGGGCGAGGTCCTCGGGGGCGAACATCACGGTGCGCAGGATGCCGAGCGCGTCCCGCGGCCGCACCTGGGAGGAACGGTTGATCCGGGCGCGGTTGGCCCGCCCCGGGTTGAGTTCCAGCTCGACGAGTTGCCGGCGGTCCCCGCCGACCACGGCCGCCCGGACGACCGCCCGCTCGGCACCCATCCGCACCAGCGGGGCGTCGGAGGAGACACGGTGACTGCCGAGCGTCGCCAGGTAGCCGACGGCCTCGACCAGGTTGGTCTTCCCCTGGCCGTTGGGGCCGACGAACGCGGTGACGCCCGGGTCGAGAGCGACCTCGACCCGGACGTACGACCGGAAGTCGGCGAGCGACAGATGCGCTACGTGCATCGGGCCCGTCAGCCGTCCACCGGCGGGGTGACGTCCGCGCCCGGCGCGTCCGCGCCCTTCTCGTCACCGGCCGCCGCGGTCACCGCGTGGCCGCCGAACTGGTTGCGCAGCGCGGCGATCATCTTCATCGAGGGGGAGTCGTCCTGGCGGGAGGCGAACCGGGCGAAGAGGGAGGCGGTGATCGCGGGGAGCGGCACCGCGTGGTCGATGGCGGCCTCCACCGTCCAGCGGCCCTCGCCCGAGTCCTGGGCGTAACCGCGGAGCTTCCCGAGGTGCTCGTCGTCGTCGAGGGCGCGCACGGCCAGGTCCAGCAGCCAGGAGCGGATGACGGTGCCCTCCTGCCAGCTGCGGAAGACCTCGCGGACGTCGGTGACGGAGTCCACGGCCTCCAGCAGCTCCCAGCCCTCGGCGAAGGCCTGCATCATGGCGTACTCGATGCCGTTGTGGACCATCTTGGCGAAGTGGCCGGCGCCGACCTTGCCCGCGTGGACCGCCCCGAACTCGCCCGCCGGCTTGAGGGCGTCGAAGACCGGCTGGACCTTCGCCACGTCCTCGGCGGCGCCGCCGTACATGAGCGCGTAGCCGTTCTCCAGCCCCCAGACGCCACCGGAGACGCCGCAGTCGACGAAGCCGATGCCCTTCTCCGCCAGTTCCCGGGCGTGCTTCTCGTCGTCCGTCCAGCGGGAGTTCCCGCCGTCGACCACCACGTCCCCGGGCGAGAGCAGCTCGGCGAGCGCGTCGACGGTCGACTGGGTGGCCTCACCGGCCGGGACCATCACCCAGATGACCCGCGGGCCGCTGAGCCGGCCGACGAGCTCCTCCAGGCTGTGGACGTCGGCGCGCTCCGCGTTGCGGTCGAACCCGACGACGGTGTGCCCCGCGCGGCGAATGCGCTCGCGCATGTTGCCGCCCATCTTGCCGAGACCGACGAGACCGAGCTCCATCAGTGACCCTCTTCGACGTAGTCGTTGCGATTGGTACCCGTCCGAGCCTACGCGGGGGCACCCCCCGCTCACCTGTGGGCTCGTACCGCTCAGACGCACGACGCGGGAGAGGCGGGCGCGGGGGAGGAGCCGCTGGGGGCCGGTACCGCACATCGCGGCGGAGCGGACCGCGCAGGGGGCCCGCCGCCCGGTGTCAGCCGCTCAGCCGCACCGGCATGATCAGGTACTTGTAGGCCTCGTCCGCCTCCGCGTCCACCGCGGGCCTGCCGCTGAGGAGCGCCGGCTTGGTCGAGGTGGTGAACGACAGCTGGGCCACCGGGGAGTCGATGGCGCTCAGCCCTTCCAGCAGGAAGCCCGGGTTGAAGGCGATGGAGATGTCGTCGCCGTCGAGCTGGGCGTCGACCCTTTCCACAGCCTGTGCGTCGTCGCTGGAGCCGGCCTCCAGGGTCAGCACCCCCTGCTCGAAGCTGAGCCGCACCGGGGTGTTCCGCTCGGCGACGAGCGCCACCCGCTTCACGGCGTCGACGAAGGGGGCCGTCTCGATCACCGCGACGGAGTTGAACTCCGTCGGGAAGAGCGTCCGGTACTTCGGCAGGTCGCCCTCCAGCAGGCGGGTGGTCGTCCGGCGCCCGGCGCCCTCGAAACCGATCAGCCCCTCGCCCTGGCCGGAGCCCGCCAGCGCGATGCTGACGGTGTCACCGCTGGTGAGCGACTTGGCGGTGTCGAGCAGGGTCTTGGCGGGCACCAGGGCCACCGCGGAGAGGTCCGGAACCTCCGGCTTCCACAGGAACTCCCGGACCGCGAAGCGGTAGCGGTCGGTGGCGGCCAGCGTGACCGTGTCGCCCTCGATCTCGATGCGCACGCCCGTGAGCACCGGCAGGGTGTCGTCCCGCCCGGCGGCGATGGCGACCTGGGCGGCCGCCGCCGCGAAGACGTCGCCGGGGACGGTGCCGGTGGCGGTCGGCATGTCCGGCAGGGCCGGGTACTCCTCCACCGGCAGGGTGTGGAGCGTGAACCGGGACGAGCCGCAGAGCAGCGTCACCCGCACGCCGTTCGTGGAGATCTCCACCGGGCGGTTGGGCAGGGCCCGGCAGATGTCGGCGAGCAACCGGCCGGAGACCAGGACGGTGCCGCTCTCCTCGACATCGGCCTCGACCGACACCCGGGCGGAGACCTCGTAGTCGAAGCCGGACAGGCTCAGGGAGCCCTCCTCGGCCTTCAGCAGCAGGCCGGCGAGGACCGGCACCGGCGGACGGGCCGGGAGGCTGCGCGCAGCCCAGGCCACCGCCTCCGCGAGTACGTCGCGCTCCACCCGGATCTTCACCGTAAGCCGCCTCCTGCTCTCACTGGCTCGCCCTGCTCGGCCCGGCGGGCCTCTCGGCGTTGGTCGTGGATCGGCCGTCACCGGCCCCGCGGCTCCGTCGCCGCCTCACCAGTCTGACGCACACCACGGACAGCGGAAGCGCTCCGGGGTCAAGTCGGGTCGGGAGGCGTGCCGCGGCCCGAGGGCGAGTTGTGCACAGGCCCTGCTTCTGAACGGATTTCCCGCTCTCTCTCAGTGGTCGTAGTAGTAGGGCCTGTGGAAACCGTGGATAACCACGTTTGCCCAGCTCAGAGGCGAGATTTTATCCACGGGCCCTGTGGGCGGCACCGGTGGACAAGTGGCCGTCGCTGTGGACACGGCAGAGTTCTGCACACGCGATGCACAGGAAGGGGCCGGTTCTCCCCAGCGGCGTCCCCAGTTTTACCCACGTTCTGCACAGCCCAATCCGGGAACCTTCTGTGATGCAGTTCACTCTTGACGGTGAGGGCGGGTGTTGCGTTGCCGAACAGTGGACAAGGCTGTGGACAGCCTGTGCACAACAGCCCTTTCCCTGTGGGCGGGGCGTGGACAACCTCACCGGCCCCCGAATCGCCCCGTCGCCTTCCACAGTCTGTGGAGAGCTGCCGCCCACAAGCCCACAGGCGCTTGACCTCCCAGGAGCCGGGGTGAACGGGCCGGGCTGTGGACGCAGTCTGGACAACTCCCCCCTCCCCAGGGTGTGGACGGCCCGAAAGCCCGGTTCGTGTGGAGAACCCGCCTTCGGCAGCAGCTAATCGAACAGACCGGATCAAGGAGTGGAGGGCCCTGGGGACCGGGAGCCCCCGGATTCACGCCCGTGGACGTCGCGATCCGGCCCGTGAGGGGGACCGGGAGCGCGACCGTGGACGGAGCCGTCGCACCGGTCCGCGGCACGGCGGTGACCGGTCAGGGGGCCGGAGAGGAGATCGGCGAGGAGATCGGCGAGGGGCCGGGCAGGCCCGGTGATCGGCACGGTGCCGGCAGGCGCGGTGGGGGCGTGACGAGAGGCTGGTGAGTGCTCCCGCCCAGGGAAACCCCCACGGGCGCGCGGTGCACGCGGCCGTGGGGGATGGTCGGGGCGGCGGGACGAGCGGCGCCGGGACCAGTGGTCGTTCGGGCGCGACTCCGTGTGTCCGTACGCCCCGGGTGCCCGGACCTCGCGCCGGGAGGGGCCCGGCGTCCCGGCGCCGTCTGTGACCGGCTCTGCCGGTGATGCCGACGGGCGCCGGGGAGATCCCGCCGTCCCGGGCACGGCGCCGCACGCCCACGGGGCCCGTGCCGGTCGGGGAGCTGCCGGGGGCCGGTGGGCCCCCGGGGGCGCCGGGGGCCCGGGAACCCGGGAGTGGCTGCCGGATCGCCGGGGCGAACGGTGTCAGCTGTTCTTGATGCGGTTGGTGAGTTCGGTGACCTGGTTGTAGATCGACCGCCGCTCGGCCATCAGGGCCCGGATCTTGCGGTCCGCGTGCATCACGGTGGTGTGGTCGCGCCCGCCGAACTGGGCACCGATCTTCGGGAGCGAGAGGTCGGTCAGCTCCCGGCACAGGTACATCGCGATCTGCCGTGCGGTGACCAGGACCCGGCTGCGGGAGGAGCCGCAGAGGTCCTCGACGGTCAGCCCGAAGTACGCGGCCGTCTCGGCCATGATCGCCGTGGCCGTGATCTCGGGTGCCGCGTCCTCACCGCCGGGGATCAGGTCCTTGAGCACGATCTCGGTGAGGCCGAGGTCGACGGGTTGCCGGTTGAGGCTGGCGAACGCCGTCACCCGGATCAGCGCACCCTCCAGCTCCCGGATGTTGCGGGAGATCCGGGAGGCGATGAACTCCAGCACCTCGGGCGGCGCGTTGAGCTGCTCCTGGACGGCCTTCTTCCGGAGGATCGCGATCCGGGTCTCCAGCTCCGGCGGCTGCACATCGGTGATGAGGCCCCACTCGAAGCGGTTTCGGAGCCGGTCCTCCAGGGTGATCAGCTGCTTGGGCGGCCGGTCCGAGGAGAGCACGATCTGCTTGTTGGCGTTGTGCAGCGTGTTGAAGGTGTGGAAGAACTCCTCCTGGGTCGACTCCTTGCTCGCCAGGAACTGGATGTCGTCGACCAGCAGGATGTCCATGTCGCGGTAGCGCTTGCGGAACGCGTCCGCCTTGCCGTCGCGGATCGAGTTGATGAACTCGTTGGTGAACTCCTCCGAGCTCACGTAGCGCACCCGGGTGCCCGGGTAGAGGCTCCGCGCGTAGTGCCCGATGGCATGGAGCAGGTGGGTCTTGCCGAGGCCGGACTCCCCGTAGATGAAGAGCGGGTTGTACGCCTTGGCCGGCGCCTCGGCGACGGCCACCGCGGCGGCGTGCGCGAAGCGGTTGGAGGCACCGATGACGAAGGTGTCGAACAGGTACTTGGGGTTGAGCCGCGCCGTGGGCTCGCCGGGACCCGTGGCCGGCGCGGGCTGCGCGGCCAGCGGGCCGGGAGCCCCGCTGGGGGCGGGCAGACCGCCCGGCACCCCGTGGGGACGGCCGGACGGGGGCTCCGGGAGTTCGCGGTGCCGGTCGCCGTACGGCGGGCGGTCCGTGCCGGTGGAACGGTAGTCGCCCTGCGGCGGGACGGGGCGCTGGGCGTCCTCGTAGCGCTGCGGCTCCTCGTACTGCTGGGAGTGCGGCGCGTGCGAGGAGTGCTGAGAGCGCTGGGAATGCTGGGAATGCTGCCCGGTGCGCGGGGAGTGCTGCGGGTGCGGGGCGTCCTCGAAGCGGTGCGGGCGGTTCTGCTGCTCCGCGTGCGGCGAGGCGTACGGGTCGGGGGAGCCGAGGCGGGGCCGGCGCCAGTCGTACTCCTCGCGCGACCGGGGCCAGGCGCCGGGCTCGGGCCGGCTCCGCTGGTAGTCCGGGTAGGCGGGGCGCGCGGTGGGCAGTCCGTCGGCCGGCCGGCCGTAGTCGTAGCCGGGGTCGTAACCCCCGCCGTAGCCCCCCTCGTAACCGTCGTAGCCCTCGTACCCGTCCCGCTGAGGCTCGGCGTGGGACGGGTGCTGGGACGGCTGGGACTGCTGAGGGAGCTGCGGGTGCTGGGGCTCCTCGTGGGGCGGTGCCTCGTCGTAGCGCTGCTGGGGCTGGGGAGCGCTCTGCGCGGGCGGCTGCGGCGCGGGCTCGGTGGCGCTGACGGTCACCGCGAGCCGGACCGGCTGGTTGCACTCGCGGCTGAGCGCCTCGCTGATCAGCGGGGACAGCCGGCCCTCGAGAACCCCTTTGGCGTACTCGTTGGGTACCGCGAGCACGGCCGTCCCGGCGATCAGGACCAGCGGCTGGCAGTCCTTGAGCCAGCGGCGGTCCTTCGCCTCGATCCCCTGGGCGCCGTCGCCGAGAAGCTGATCGAGGACGCGCGGCCAGACCGCTCCAAGATCAGCAGGTACATCAGCCACAGGGCACGCTCTCTCACTCACGGGGCGGAGCCGGGGGAGCCCACGCATGTGTGGTTCTCGGGGCGGGAGGGAAGAATCTCGAGTTCCGCACGGTAGTCAGGCCGACAGGCGGGGTTCAAGTCGTTGTCCACAGGGTGTGTACAAATGTGCCATGCCCGGTCCGTGCTCCGTCCGCCGGTCCTCCGGCCCCGCCCCGTCGGCCGGGCGGGGTCCGCGCCCCTGGACACCCGGTTTGACCGCGTGACCTGGCCGCGCGTACCGTGAGCAGGTCGAGTTGTCGATGGCTGCTGCCGCCTGCCTCCGATGGGCGAAGATCGCTTGATTGCCGATCATGCGGCACTCGGGCGTGTGCGAGCTCCTCGTGGGCGCACGGTGACAGCCAGACGACGTCACGCCAACACCCGAGTCTTCCTGGAGCCCCCGAGTGAGCAAGCGCACCTTCCAGCCGAACAACCGCCGCCGCGCGAAGACCCACGGCTTCCGGCTGCGGATGCGTACCCGTGCCGGCCGCGCGATTCTCGCGACCCGCCGTGCCAAGGGCCGCACCCGCCTGTCCGCCTGACCAGCCAGACCTCAGAGGTCCGATGCCGTGCTGCCCACCGAGAATCGGCTGAGGCGGCGCGAGGATTTCGCCACCGCGGTACGCCGAGGACGCCGGGCCGGTCGCCCGCTCCTCGTCGTGCATCTGCGTAACGGCTCAACCGGCCCGCACGCGCCTGGGGAGACCTCTCCCCCGGTGCGTGCGGGTTTCGTCGTCAGCAAGGCCGTCGGTGGTTCCGTCACCCGGAACCTGGTGAAGCGGCGGCTCCGTCATCTCCTGCGGGAACGGCTGTCCGCACTGCCTGCCGGTAGCCTGGTGGTCGTGAGGGCACTGCCCGGAGCGGGTACCGCGGGCCACGAGGAACTGGCCGGCGATCTCGACAGGGCACTGCGGCGGCTGCTGGGTGGGTCCGCGTACGACCGGACCGGGGAGAAGGCGGAGCGATGAAGTATCCGCTGCTCTGGCTGATCAAGCTCTACCAATGGACCATCAGCCCCCTGCTGGGTCCGGTCTGCAAGTACTACCCGTCGTGCTCGCACTACGGCTACGGCGCCATCAAGACGCACGGCGCGGTGAAAGGGACGGCACTGACCGCCTGGCGCATCCTGCGCTGCAACCCGTGGTCGCCCGGCGGTGTCGACCACGTTCCGCCCCGGACCCACCCGGTCTGGCACCAGCGACTGCGGAAGCGGTGGACCGAACGCTCCACCGATACGCCGGCCGGCCGGCCCGAGACTCAGCCCAACGCCCAAGGAGCCTGATTCGTGGACACGATCCTCGGCCCTCTCTATACCGTTGTCTCCTGGATCATCGTCCAGTTCCACTCGCTGTACAGCCTCGTCTTCGACAAGGACAGCGGCTGGGCCTGGGGTCTGTCCATCGTGTCGCTGGTGGTGCTGATCCGGATCGCCCTGATCCCGCTCTTCGTGAAGCAGATCAAGGCGACGCGGAACATGCAGGTGCTCCAGCCGAAGATGAAGGCGATCCAGGAGCGCTACAAGAACGACAAGCAGCGCCAGTCCGAAGAGATGATGAAGCTCTACAAGGAGACGGGTACCAACCCGCTCTCGAGCTGTCTCCCCATCCTGGCGCAGTCACCGTTCTTCCTCGCGCTCTACCAGGTGCTGAACAAGATCGCCAATGACCAGGCGGTCGGCGTGATGGGTCAGGACCTGGTCCAGAGCGCCCGTAGCGCGCACATCTTCGGCGCCCCCATCGCGTCCAAGTTCATGGACAGCGCCGCCAAGGTCGAGAGCCTGAACGCCTCGCTGACCAACGTCCACGTGGTCACCGTGATCATGATCGTGCTGATGTCGGCCTCGCAGTTCTTCACGCAGCGCCAGCTGATGACGAAGAACGTCGACCTCACGGTCAAGACGCCGTTCATGCAGCAGCAGAAGATGCTGATGTACGTCTTCCCGATCATGTTCGCCGTCTTCGGCATCAACTTCCCGGTCGGCGTCCTGGTCTACTGGCTCACCACCAACGTGTGGACCATGGGCCAGCAGATGTACATCATCCAGCGGAACCCCACCCCCGGCAGCATCGCCTACCAGCAGCGCCAGGAGCGGCTGCGGGCCAAGGGCAAGCTCAAGGAGGACCCGGCCAAGGCGGAGGTCCGGCAGGCCGTCGAGGAGGCGCGGGCCAAGCGGCAGCAGCCCAAGCGGCAGACCAAGTCCCAGCGGCAGTCGGCCACCGCCCAGGGGGCCGCCAAGAGCCCCGGGACCCCTCAGCCGGAGGAGGAGAGCCGGCCGGTGGACACGGAGACGAAGCAGGCCGGGGAGAACCGGCCGAAGCAGGCCGGAGGGGCGTCCGCCGCCGGCACCCCCAAGTCCGGACAGCGCAAGGGCCGCCAGCGGCCCAAGCACCCGACGAAGAAGTGAGGAGCGACCCCGTGACGGACGGCACGACCGCCACCGGCGGCGACACCCTGACCGGCCTGGAGCAGGAGGGCGAGATCGCGGCCGACTATCTCGAAGGTCTGCTGGACATCGCCGACCTCGACGGTGACATCGACATGGATGTCGAGGGCGATCGGGCCGCGGTGTCGATCATCAGCGACTCCACCGGCCGGGACCTGCAGAAGCTGGTCGGCCGCGACGGCGAGGTACTGGAGGCGTTGCAGGAGCTCACCCGTCTCGCCGTGCACCGCGAGACCGGTGACCGCAGCCGCCTCATGCTGGACATCGCCGGTTTCCGTGCTCGCAAGCGTGAGGAACTCTCGGCGCTCGGGGCCAAGGCGGCCGACGAGGCGAAGGGCAGTGGCGAGCCGGTGAAGCTCCAGCCGATGACCCCCTTCGAGCGCAAGGTCGTCCATGACGCCGTCGCCGCGGCCGGGCTGCGCAGCGAGTCGGAGGGCGAGGAACCGCAGCGCTGCGTCGTGGTACTCCCCGCCTGACGGACAGAGATGAACCCGGCCCCGCCTGTTCGCAGGCGGGGCCGTACGTTGTCAGCGTAGAGAGCGCTGTTCCGGCCGGCGCCCTGCATCCGGGCGCGGTGCGCCGGTCATCCGAGGAAGGACGGTTCCTGTGACCGAGGCAGCAGAGCTTCCCCCGCCCCCGCCCACGGCACGTACGGTGTTCGGTGATCACCTCCCGCACGCCGTCCGGTACGCGGAACTGCTGGCCGACGCCGGGGTGCGGCGCGGTCTGATCGGCCCACGGGAGGTCCCCCGGCTGTGGGAGCGGCATCTGCTGAACTGTGCGGTGCTCTCCGAGGCCGTTCCCCAGGGGGTGTCGGTCTGCGACGTGGGATCCGGGGCGGGGCTTCCCGGTATCCCCCTGGCGCTGGTCCGCTCCGATCTGCGGATCACGCTGCTGGAGCCCTTGTTGCGGCGCACCAACTTCCTCCAGGAGGTGGTGGAGCTGCTCGGCCTCGACCATGTCACCGTGGTGCGGGGCAGGGCCGAGGAGGTGCTCGGCTCCCTGTCCCCGGTCCATGTGGTGACGGCTCGCGCCGTGGCCCCACTCGATCGGCTGGCGGGCTGGGGGGTTCCCCTGCTGCGGCCTTACGGGGAGATGCTCGCCCTCAAGGGGGACACCGCGGAGGAGGAACTCCGGGGAGCGCGGGCGGCGTTGAGCAAACTCGGCGTGGAGCGGACCTCGGTTCTCCAGGTGGGCGAGGGGCTGGTCGACCCGCTCTCGACGGTGGTGAAGGTCGAGGTGGGAGAGAGCCCGGGCGGTGTGCGCTTCGCCGCCAAACGCGCCAAGGCGGCTCGTACGGGACGGCCGCCGAAGGCGGTTCGCCGGCGCCGCTGAGGGGCCCCGGGATCCCCTGGCCCGCATTGCTCCATACAAGCCACAAAACACCCAAAGCGGAGTGTCGCGACGGCCGGTGATGCGGGCGTAGGCATCGTGTTTCACGTGAAACGACGCTCTCTGTTGCATGGCATCATCAGCCGTGGTCGCGCAGCTGCCGCGCCGCGTCACCTCGCCGCCCCCGGAGGTGGGGACGCCGGCCGCTCTACCCCTCCGGGGTCGCCTCGGCGGGTGGTTCGGCCGCCCGCGGAAGGGTCCTCCGGTGGGGATTCATCCACAGGGGAGAGGGGCTCGCTGGTTCATGACCCCGCTAGCATGGCAGGCTCTGACTATCGCGAGTCAGAAGTCGAGGAGAGTGAATCCTTGCGGTCCGACGCCAATATCGCGGGGCCGATGGCCGATCCGGTCCCGGGCCCCCGCGCTGCCGAGCCCTATCGGGGGGTGACCTCCGAGACCCCGCCACCGGGGGTCGATGTTTCACGTGAAACGCCGGCCCCCCTGGACAATGCCCCGATCGGTCGTGCCGCTCAGATCGCTGTCGCCGCGCTGGGGCAGGCCGCCGAGAATCTGCCCCGCCCGGAACAGACGCGCGTCATGGTGGTGGCCAACCAGAAGGGCGGGGTGGGGAAGACGACGACCACCGTCAATCTGGCCGCGTCGCTCGCTCTCCACGGCGCCCGGGTGCTGGTGATCGACCTCGACCCCCAGGGGAACGCCTCCACCGCTCTCGGGATCGATCACCACTCCGAGGTTCCCTCGGTGTACGACGTGCTGGTGGACAGCAAGCCGCTCTCCGAGGTGGTCCAGCCGGTACCGGACGTGGAGGGGCTGTTCTGCGCACCCGCCACCATCGACCTGGCCGGTGCGGAGATCGAGCTGGTCTCCCTGGTGGCCCGGGAGAGCCGGCTGGAGCGCGCCATCCAGGCGTACGAGCAGCCACTGGACTACATCCTCATCGACTGCCCGCCCTCCCTGGGTCTCCTCACCGTCAACGCGCTCGTCGCCGGAGCGGAGGTGCTCATCCCCATCCAGTGCGAGTACTACGCCCTGGAAGGGCTGGGGCAGTTGCTGCGCAACGTCGAGTTGGTGCGCGGGCATCTCAACCCACGGCTCCACGTCTCCACGATCCTGCTGACCATGTACGACGGCCGCACCCGGTTGGCCTCGCAGGTCGCGGACGAGGTCCGGAGCCACTTCGGCAATGAGGTGCTGCGGACCTGCATTCCGCGGTCCGTGCGCATCTCGGAGGCACCCAGCTACGGTCAGACGGTGCTGACCTACGACCCGGGCTCCAGCGGCTCGCTCTCCTACCTCGAAGCGGCGCGGGAGATCGCGCTGCGCGGGGTGGGTGTCACCCATGAAGATCACGAAGGTGTCAGCGCTCATCTCCCGGGCGCGAACGCTCAGCATGAACAGCACGGCAGGCCGGAGGGGACGCAGTGAGTGAACGACGCAGGGGACTCGGCCGTGGTCTGGGCGCTCTGATTCCGCACGAGCCCCAGAGCAGGGATCAGCCGGTGCCGACCGTATCGCCGGGAGCCACGTCGCCGACGGCGGTTCCCGTGCTCATCTCCGAGCGTGATGTCGCGCCGCCCGCGACGGTTCCCGCTCCGCAGGAGGAGCCTGAGCCCTTCACCGGCGAACCCGTGGTGGAGGACGAGCAGACCGCGGAGCCCGTCACCGGGGCCCACTTCGCCGAGCTTCCGCTGGACTCCATCACGCCGAACCCTCGTCAGCCCCGAGAGGTGTTCGACGAGGACGCCATGGCCGAGCTGGTCACCTCCATCCAGGAGGTGGGCCTGCTCCAGCCGGTGGTGGTCCGCCGGCTGGGAGCGGAGCGATACGAGCTCATCATGGGCGAGCGCCGGTGGCGTGCTTGCCGGGAAGCCGGCCTGGAGCGCATCCCCGCCATCGTCCGTGTCACCGAGGACGAGAAGCTCCTGCTGGACGCCCTCCTGGAGAATCTCCACCGGGCTCAGCTGAACCCCCTTGAGGAGGCGGCGGCCTACGACCAGCTGCTCAAGGACTTCGCCTGCACCCAGGACCAGCTCGCGGACCGCATCGGGCGGTCCCGCCCGCAGGTCTCCAACACCCTCCGGCTGTTGAAGCTCTCCACTCCGGTGAAGCGCCGGGTGGCGGCGGGCGTCCTGTCCGCCGGGCATGCCCGGGCTCTGTTGTCGGTCGAGGACTCGGAGGAGCAGGACCGGCTGGCTCACCGGATCGTCGCCGAAGGGCTGTCGGTCCGGGCGATCGAGGAGATCGTCACCCTGATGGGCTCCGAACAGGGCAGCGCGGTGAAACCGAAGGGGCCGCGGGCGGGCGCCCGCGTCTCCCCGGCGCTCAACCAGCTGGCTTCCCGTCTCTCCGACCGTTTCGAGACCCGCGTCAAAGTCGATCTCGGCCAGAAGAAGGGCAAGATCGTCGTGGAGTTCGCCTCCATGGAGGATCTGGAGCGGATTCTCTCCACTCTCGCCCCGGGGGAGGACCGGGTGCTGGACTCTGCCGCGGAGGAGCAGGCACCGGAGTAGATCCTGGGCCGGAGGAACAGCTACCGGGGACAGCCGACCGGTGGATCGGCGTGCGGGCGGGCCGTGACGGTACGGCCCGCCCTTCGCTGTCTTCATCCGTCGGCCGGGCCCACTGGTTACGATGCCCGGGGACCGGGGACCGAGCGCTCCCCGGAGCGTGCCGGGCCCGGAAGGGTTCGGTCGTTCCTGCCGGAGCGGCCGGACGGAGGCGTATGTGAGGAGCAGACTTCATGGGGCGCCGGCTCGTACCGCTCACCTTGGACAACCTTCCGGATCTGCCGAAGCGCTGCCGTTCCTGTGTCTTCTGGGAGCTCGATCCGGTCAGCGGCGAGGCCGCGGTGAAGGCGGGCAGGCCGGAACTGGAGAAGGAAGCCTGGATCTCAGGCGTCCTGCTGGAGTGGGGGTCCTGCGGCCGGGTGCTCTATGTGGACGAGGCGCCGGCGGGATTCGTGCTGTACGCGCCCCCTGCCTACGTCCCCCGCTCCACGGCCTTCCCCACCAGCCCGGTGGCCGCCGACGCGGTACAGCTGATGACCGCCTGGATCCTGCCGGGTTATCAGGGGCAGGGGCTGGGCCGGGTGCTCGTCCAGACGGTCGCGAAGGATGTGCTGCGGCGCGGATTCAAGGCGATAGAGGCCTTCGGGGACGCGCGGTGGGCGGAACCCGCCTGTGTCCTGCCCGCCGAGCAGCTGCTGGCGGTGGGCTTCAAGACGGTACGGCCGCATCACCGCTATCCCCGGCTGCGGCTGGAACTGCGGACGACCCTCTCCTGGAAGGAGGACGTCGAAATGGCCCTGGACAGGCTGCTCGGCGCGGTCCAGAAGGAGCCGGCGCTCCGCCCTCTGTGACCGTGGGCCCGGAGGCCGTGGGCGTCCTGGCGCACGGCGAAGGCCCGCCCCCGAAGGGGCGGGCCCGGCGTCATGCGGGGCGCGGTCAGCCGAGGAAGGCTTCCAGGTCGCGCTCGATGGCCGCCTTCGGCTTGGCGCCGACGATCGTCTTGGCGACCTCTCCGCCCTGGTAGACGTTGAGGGTGGGAATCGACATCACCCCGTACTTGGCGGCGGTCGCCGGGTTCTCGTCGATGTTCAGCTTGACCACCTCGATCTTGTCGCCGTGCTCGGCGGCGATGGCTTCGAGGGAGGGGGCGATCTGGCGGCACGGGCCGCACCAGGCCGCCCAGAAGTCCACGAGGACGGGCTTGTCGCTCCCCAGGACCTCCTCGTCGAAGGTCGCGTCGGTCACGTTCTTGAGGGCGCCGGCCATGGCGTGCTCCTTGTTCTCCGGAGTGCTGCTGAGTGGGTCGGGGGATTCCCGATGCGGGAGGGCTGGATCAGAGGGGCGCGGCGGCGGTCTTCTCCGGCTCCGGCGTGTGCTCCGCGGAGGTGTCCGTGAGAGCCGCCAGGTAGCGCTCCGCGTCGAGGGCCGCGGCGCACCCCGTGCCCGCCGCGGTGATCGCCTGGCGGTAGGTGTGGTCCACGACGTCGCCGGCGGCGAAGACACCGGTGAGGTTGGTGTGGGTGGAGGGGGACTCGACCCGCAGATAGCCCTCGTCGTCCAGGTCGAGCTGGCCGCCGAAGAGTTCCGTGCGCGGGTCGTGCCCGATGGCGATGAACAGTCCGGTCACCGGGAGCTCCCGGGTCTCCCCCGTCTTCGTGGAACGCAGGGTCACACCGGTCAGCTTCGGATTGCCGTTGATCTCGATCACCTCGCTGTCGTAGGCGAACGTGATCTTCGGGTCGGCGAACGCCCGCTCCTGCATCGCACGGGAGGCGCGGAGGGTGTCGCGCCGGTGGATGATGGTCACGGACTTGGCGAAGCGGGAGAGGAAGGTCGCTTCCTCCATCGCCGTGTCGCCGCCGCCCACCACGGCGATGTCCTGGTCCTTGAAGAAGAAGCCGTCGCAGGTGGCACACCAGGAGACACCGCGCCCGGAGAGCTCGTCCTCCCGGGGCAGCCCGAGCTTGCGGTGCTGGGAACCGGTGGCGACGATCACGGCACGAGCCGTGTGGACCGTACCGGTGGAGTCGGTCACGGACTTGAGATCACCGGAGAGGTCGACGGCCGTGATGTCATCGGCGACAAGTTCGGCGCCGAAGCGTTCGGCCTGGGCCCGCATCTGGTCCATGAGGTCCGGTCCCATGATGCCGTCGCGGAAACCGGGGAAATTCTCCACCTCGGTGGTGTTCATCAGGGCGCCGCCGGCGGTGACGGCACCCTCGAAGACCAAGGGCTTCAGGGCGGCCCGCGCGGTGTAGAGCGCCGCGGTGTAGCCCGCCGGCCCGGAGCCGATGATGATCACGTTACGGACGTCGCTCACGGGTGTCTTCCTCGTCTCTGCCGACTGTTTCCAGGGGGCCGTTTTCCGGAGTGCCGTGCGAGCCACTGACGAGGCCCGCATACCACCCAACGGATCCTAGAGGGCCATCATTCCCGCCGCCGCATCGCGGGCCGCCGGTGCGTCCACAGCGCACACGGCGGACGCGGCTGACGCGGCGGACGTGACGAGCGCGACGTCCCGGCGGACGCGGCGCCACGACGGATGCGCGGGGCCCTGCCCCCGGGGATCAGTGTCGGGGATAGGTGCGGGAGAGCAGGACGTCGCCACGCGGCTCGGCGGTGGTGACACACGAGGAGTCCACCACGTAGGTCTCCACGCGTTCCCGGTCGGACGGGTGGGGGAAGATCACGATGTAGGCGGCCTTGCCCTCGAAGGTGCCCTCCTCGGCGGCCAGCGGCGCGACGGGGTTGTCGATCCCGTTCCGTATGCACGACGGGAGGGCGGCATCGTCGCCGCGCAACGGCTGAGCCGGGGCGGACCGGGCGCCGAGTGTGTCCGGCATCTCGTCGGCAGGAGGCCCGGCGGACTGTTCGCCGGGCGGGGACGGCTGGGCGGCGAGCAAGCGGTGCACCGTGCCTTCCAGCGTCGCGGCGTTCACTTCCGAGCCGCCGGACTCGGCTGCGGACTCGACGGGCCCGTCCGTGCTCTTCGCCGGCGTCCCGGTGGGACGGGAGGCGGGGCCCAGCGCCTGGACGACGGCCACCCCGCCGAGCGCCAGCCCCAGGGCGCACGCGAGGCCCAGCGTGAGGGAGCGGCGGCGCCGGCGGGAGGGCCCCCGGCCGGGGCCGCTCCCTGAGGGGCGTTCAGTGCGGGACGTGCGTCCTCGTGGTGGTGATGTCACCACGGGAGCGGGTGACGGGGAGCGGTCCGTTTCACGTGAAACGGGGGCGGCTCCCGTGGGGGGGCCGGTTTCACGTGAAACATCGCGCGGCGCCGTGGCCGCGAGGAGGGACTCCGCCGCGATGGCCGCGTCGATCCGGCCGGCCACATCAGCGGGCATCCGGGGTGGCTCCGGCAGCGTTCCCAGCAGGCTCCGGATCTCCCGCAGGGAGGCCTGGACCTCCGCGCACAGCTCGCAGTCGCCGAGATGGGCCCGCACTGCGGAGGAGAGCCCTGGCGGCAGTGCTCCCTCCATGAGCGCGGAGATCTCCTCGACGTCCGGATGCCCGTCCGCTCCGATCGTGGATGTCACGCCCGCCTGCCTCCCTTCACGGTGTCCGGATCCCTGGGGTTCGCAGCCGGTGGGACGGATGCCCCCGCCGCACGGTTCCTTCCCCCGTTCGAATCCGGTTCACCGTGTCCCCCCGTTTCCCCCTCTTTCTCCCCGGCATCACGGGGGGAACCTCCACCGCGGAGGTGGGAGAGCAGGGGAAGGAGGCGGGCCCGGCCCCGGGCACACCGGCTCTTCACCGTGCCGCTGGGGATGCCGAGGACATCGGCGGCCTCGGCGACGGGATAGCCCTGCATGTCGACCAGGACCAGGACGGCGCGCTGTTCCGGGGGGAGGGTGGCGAGGGCCCGGAGAAGCTCCCGGTGGAGGTCTCCCCGCTCGGCGGGGGCGTGGGCGGACTCGTGGGGCTCGATGAGCTGTTCCAGCCGCTCCGTGTCGGCGACGGGGGAGGTCCTGCGGGAGGCCGCCTTGCGTGCCCGGTCCAGGCAGGCGTTGACGGTGATGCGGTGCAGCCAGGTGGTGACGGCCGACTGGCCGCGGAAGGTGTGGGCCGCGCGATAGGCGGAGACCAGGGCGTCCTGCACCGCGTCGGCGGCCTCCTCGCGGTCCCCCAGCGTCCGCAGCGCCACGGCCCACAGGCGGTCGCGGTGGCGCCGTACGAGCTCGGCGAAGGCGTCCGGATCACCCGCGACATGCCGGGCGAGGAGGTCTTTGTCCGGCAGGGAACCACGCAGGCCGTCCTCCACGTCGGTCCCTCCCGTCAGGCCGAGGCTCGCCTCCGGCTCAGCCTGTCACAGTGATCTCGGAAATGCCGCCGCGGTACTGGTTCCCCGATCCCTCGGGCGGTAGCTCGGTGATGTGGATCAGTACATAGCGGGTCCGGACGGGCTCGTCGGTGTTGATCTTCAACGTGTCCCCCACCTTCCGCAGCTTGCTGAGACGCTGGGAGAAGTCGGCGAGCGACGAAGGCGACGAGAGGGAGGTGGACGATTCCGGGGCGGCGAGCACCTGGACCGTCTGGCCGCCGCGGTACATCTCCGCGTTCACCCCGCTGACGTTCTGCACGCTGCCGAGGTCGACGATGAGCCCGCTGCCCTCCTTGCGGTTGGCGAGGTTGCCGAACTTCGCGTAGCCCTTGTAGTGCGGGGTGATCCAGGCGGTGTCCGAGTCCCCGTCCACGGCGTTGGGGACCTTGTCGGCGGCCACGGGTGCCCCGAGCGGCGCGAACTCGGTGGCATCCGCGATCTTGAGCGGCACCGCCTTCCCCTTGCTCGGGGCCTTGGGCTCGTCCCCGCCGCCCTGGGCCTGGTCGGACTCGCCCGCCCGGTGCTGCTCCCGGTTGATGAGGGTGTCCGCGACCTGCCAGCTGCCGAGTCCGAGCGCGGCGATCAGAAGCGAGGAGACCGTCCACTTCAGCGCCTTGCCGGTACGGCTGTGCAGCGGCGGTGGAGGCGGCGCGGGCAAGGGCTGCCCCGCCGCGGGTGTGCCGGCCCGGGGGCCGCCCGGGTAACCGGCGGCGGGCTGGTAGGCGGTCGGCTGGTGGAAGGCCGGAGTGGCGAACGAGGGCTCCGGCGGCCGGATCCGCGGCAGCGCGGTGACGGCCTTGCAGAGCTCCTCGGGGGTGGTGCAGGGCTGTTCCTGCCGCGGCGCCGGGTCGTCGTGGCAGAGGGCCCGCATCGCGATCTCCGAGAGACCGCGGTGCACCCCGGCACGCACCTGGTCGGGAGCGATCAGGCCGATTCCCCGGGGCAGCCCCGACATGCCGTAGGCGTCGCCCTCGTAGGGCCAGCGCTGGGTGAGGGAGGCGTACAGGAGGGCGCCGATGGCCTCGGTGTCGGTGCGCTGGGGATGCTCGGAGGTGATCCCCCGCAGCGCGGCCAGCACGGCCAGACCGCGGATGCGGTACTGGCCGGACTCGGTGCGCAGTACGCAGCTCGGGGTGAGCCGCAGATGCGCCAGCCCCTCCCGGTGGGCGGCCGCCATGGCCTGGGAGACCTGGAGCACCACCTGGTAGGCGTCATACGGTTCCAGGGGGCCGGCGGTGAGGACGCTGGTGAGTTCGGAGGCGTCCGGCAGCCATTCGTGGACGACGTAGACCAGGTCGTTCTCCTCGACGGCGTCGAGTACCTGGACGAACCGCGGGTCGCCCAGCAGCGCGGCGGAGCGTGCGGCGGCGAGCACGGGGCGGGCCCGCGGGTGGTCGGCGGGCAGCACGTGGACGCCCACGGCGCGCCGCAGCTTCTCGTCCACCGCGCGCCAGCTGCTGAAGCCGTCCAGCCGGGTGAGGCACTCCTCCAGCCGGTAGCGGGCGGCGAGCTTGTGTCCGCTGTGCAGTTCGGGCGCGGAGACCTCGGCCACCGCCCTGGGCCGCGGTCTGGCCGTGTCCGGGATGTCGAGGTCGATGCGGGCGGTCCGAGCGTCCGCAGTGCGGGTCGTGTCCTGGGCTTTCACCCCGTCGGCGTGGGCAGTTACCGCCTGGGCGGTCAGCGGGTCCTCACCGCTGTTGTCTGCCACGCCGACGGCAGCCGTACTCCGTTCCGCCACCGTCGTTCCTGCCTCCCCATCCGTTGCGCGCCGTCACCACAGCTAAGCAATTGTGCCCACAGTCCGTCCCTCTGCACGACTTACGGTTCCGGACCAGGGTTGTGCTCGATCAGCGGCCGAGACGGCCGCGGACCATTCCGACCATGGCGGTCATCTCCTCGATCCGCATGCGCTTCGCCGCCAGGACGAACACCGCCAGCAGGACGATGCCGCCCGCGACCAGCGCCGCGAGCGAGGCGAGCCCACCGGGCCCGAGGGCCTGGGTGATGCCGTAGCTCGCCGCTCCGCCCGCGAGCGCGGCGGGGATTCCCGCCCCGGCCAGCCGGGCGTAGGTGCGCATGACCCGGCGGCCGTCGAGATCGCCGCCGAGCCGTACGCTCAGCCTCTTCCACGCAACGCCTACCCCGACGGCGTAGGCCAACCCGTAGGAAGCGGCCATGCCCACCACGGCCCACCGGGCGGGCAGCAGCAGGAAGCAGGTGCCGGCCGCGACGGCGTTGACGGCGGCCACGATCACCGTGTTGTAGAACGGGGTCCGGGTGTCCTCGTACGCGTAGAAGCCCCGGAGCACCACGTACTGCACCGAGTACGGGATGAGGCCCAGCCCGAAGGCCATCAGGGTGAAGCCGATGTTGCGGGCGCCGGACTCACCCGCCGCCGAGTAGAGCAGCGTCGCCATGGGGATGCCGAGCGCCAGGAAGGCGAAGGCGCACGGCACGATGGCCACGGCGGAGGTGCGCATCCCGTAGGAGAGGTCGTCCCGGACGGCCCCGGGGTCCCCGTCCGCCGCCGCGCGGGAGATCCGGGGGAGCACCGCGGTCATCACCGAGACCGTGATGATGGCCTGCGGCATCTGCCAGAGCAGCAGCGCGTAGTTGTAGGCGGTGATGCCGGTGCCGGTGTGGCCCTCGTTCTCGGCGACCGAACCGGCCCAGGTGGCGAGCTGGGTGACGACGATCATGCCGAGCTGATTGGCGAGGACGAAGAAGAAGGTCCACTTGGCGAGCCGGGCGGCCTTGCCGAGGCCGTGCCCGCGCCAGTCGAACCGGGGGCGGAAGTGGAAGCCCGCGGCGCGGAGGTAGGGGAGCATCGCCAGGGCCTGCACCGTCAGACCGAGCAGGGTGCCGATGCCGAGCAGCCGCACGCCCTCCGGGGTGATGGTCCCCGCGGTCATCCCGGTGGCCGTGAAGCCGCCGAAGGCCCAGATGAAGCCGCCGAAGGTGGCGATGATGACCACGTTGTTGAGGACCGGGGTCCACATCATCGCCCCGAAGCGGCCGCGGCTGTTGAGGATCTGCCCGAGGACGACGTGGACGCCCATGAAGAACATGGTGGGCAGGCAGTAGCGGGCGAACGCCACGGCGACATCCATCTGCGCCGGGTCGGAGGCCCACTTCGCCGACATCATCCTGATGAGCAGCGGGGCCGCCAGCACACAGACCGTCGTCATGCCCGCGAGCAGGACGATCACCAGCGTGAGCAGACGGTTCGCGTAGCCCTCACCGCCGTCGTCGTCGTTCTTCATGGCCCGGACGAGCTGCGGGATGAAGACGGCGTTGAGCGCTCCGCCGCCGACGAGGATGTAGATCATCGTCGGCAGGGTGTTGGCGACCTGGTAGGCGTCGTTGAGCGTGCCGACACCGATGGCGGCGGCCATCACCAGGGTGCGGAGGAAGCCGGTGATCCGGGAGACCAGGGTGCCCGCCGCCATCACGGCGCTGGACTTGAGGACGCTCGACGCCCGGCCGGCGGGCTTCTTCGCCGGGGCGGACTCCGGCGCCGGCCCGGGGTCCGCCGGGAGCTCGGGGCCGGGGGCGGCGGCCGGGGCCCCGGTCGGAGCGCCGGTCGGCGGGGACGTCGGCGGGGCGGGAGGGGGCGTGCCGTGGGCCTGGGGGTGGTGTGGCGGCCCCTGAGGGCGCCGGGGCGGCTGGGAGGGCTGTGATGAGGGCTGGGGGCTGTAGGGCTGCCGCTGGTCCCGGAAGAGGTGCTCGAAAGCATCCTGGCCGGCCTCCCCGCCTTCGGCCCGGCCGCCCGGCCGCTCGCCCGGCTGCCCTTCCGGTTCGCGCTCCGGTTCGGGCGCGGGGGCCCACGGGGAGGGGGCGGACGCGGTGGGGGACGCGGGTTCCCGGTGGCGGGGAGTGCGCTCCCCGGGGCCGGTCACCGGCCACGGGTCCCGTTCGCCGGCGCGGCCGTGCGGTCCGGGCGCGGGTGGCGGTGCCTGGCGGGCCGGATCACCGCCCGGTTCCCAGCCCCGGTCACCGTCGTACGGCGCGTTCATCGCTTCCCCACCTCGTCGTCCCGGGCCGGACCGGCCTCGATCTCGCTCAACGCTCCACTTTCTCACCCGCGTCGGCGGCGCCGCGCCGTCCGGGGCCGTCCTGCCCGGTCGTACCTGATTCGTCCCGGGAGGGCGGCGCGGAGCCGTCCGTGGCGGGCTGCGTCCGGCCGGTGTCCGGTGCCGTCCCGGTCTCCTGCGGGGCGCCGGTGCCGACGTCGGCACCGGGCTCCTCGGCGGGCCCGGACGTGGTGCCCCGGTCCTCGGCGGGCTCCGGGCCCGCCCCGTCTCCGGCGGGCTCTGCGGACCCGTTCCCCGCACCGTCCTCGCCGGCGGGGGCGGAACCGGAACCGGCGTCCGCGCCGTGGTCGCCGTCCGGGCCGGGCGACGGCTCGCCGTCCGTGTCCGTCGCCCCGGCGGGACCGTCCCCCGGGCCCCCGGCCGACCGCGCCACCGCCCGCTTGCGCTGGGTGTACATCCGGATGCCGGCCAGGACCAGCAGCAGCACCCCGCCCGCGATGACGAGCATGACCGTGGAGGTGATCTCGGTGACGTTCACACGGAAGGACATGGGCGCGCCGTAGGGGCGGCCGTCGTGGGTGTAGAGCTGCGCCTCCACCCAGACGAGGCCGTTGGCGTTGGCCGTGGTGTCGAACTTCACCGTCTGGCTGTGGCCGCCGCCGATCTTCACCTCCTGCGGCTCCCCGGGGTCGAGCCGGTGGGGAGAGCTGGAGCGGAGGACGAGTTTGAGGCCCTCGACCCCTTGGAGGAGGTTGTTCTGCACCGTCACGGGGATCGTCCCGCTGCGGCCGGACAGCGTCAGCCTCTTCTGTGACTTCTCGATGAGCCGTACCTCCTGCGAGAGGTCGGCCAGATAGGTCTCCACGGAGTCGCGGAACCCCTGGGCGGCCTTCGGCTCACCGCGCCAGGAGGTGGACATCTCGCGCAGGATGGCGTTGCCGAAGGGGGTGATGACGCGGTCGGGCTGGGAGAGGATCACCTGGAAGTCGTCGAGCCCGTTCTGGGTGCGCCGGATGTCCTCGAAGGCCGTGGTGGGCAGCTCCTTCTTGCGCAGCGCCGCCGGGTACGAGCGGGCCCCGGGTACGCGCGTGGCGGCCTGCCGATCGGGCTCGGCGCGCATCGCCTGCTGGACGTCCTGTACGCGCGCCCAGCGCCCGGACTCCAGCCCTTCCAGGGCCTCGGCCATCGACCGCGCCTGGGCGGCGGTGGGCATCCGCTGCGGGGCCACGAGAACGCTGCGCTCCCGGCCGGGCGCCTCCCGGTTGATCATCAGGGTGTGGGCGAGGAACTCCTGGACGGCGAGGGTGGAGTCCTCGGCGCCGGTCATGTCGCTCTGGAAGGCCTTCGAGAGGCGGGCGTCCGCCGCCAGGGCCGTGACGCCGCCGCCGATCGGCCGGACGGCGCTGGGCGTGTAAGGCGGGTCGCCGCCGCCGCGCAGGCTGTCGCTGCGGGTGATGACGTTCCGGGCACCCGCCGAGGTGGCCACGTCGACGATCGAGGTGTCGAGGGCGCCGTTCACCGGCCAGGCGAAGTCCGTGCGCGGCTTCCGGCCGACGATGGTCTCCACGGTCCTGGCGGCGAGGTCGGTCGCGGTCCTGAGGTGACCGATCGATCCGGAGACCTTCCTGCCGTGGTGGGCCAGCGAGGCGAGGTCGGGGTCGGCGAACGGGAGCGTGATCATCTCCCGGCCCTCGACGGCCTCCAGGAAGTCGCTCATCCACCGGGTGGCGACGGCCTGCCCCTCACCCTTGACGACGGTTCCGTCCGGACGTTCCACCTCGTACGCCCCGGTCATCGTCTCGACACCGACCAGCAGATCGGGGTCGACGACCCAGGTCACCGGGGAGTCCTTGCCGAGCTCGACCAGTTGCTGGAGCCGGCCGCCGGGACGGAGCTCGGTGGCGAGGGAGTCGTCCCGGAACCGCGGGGTCTGCTCCTGGTCGGAGGCGGTGCGAGCGGTCAGGTGCGGGGTGGAGATCAGCGGCCAGAGGTAGCTGACCTGTACCGGCCGCCCGGCTTCCTTCGGCTGCCAGGGAAGGAAGGTGCGCTCGATGCCGAGCACCTGGTCGTACCGGCCCGGGGTGCGGCCGTTCACCGCGACGCCGAGCTGGTAGACGCCCGCCTCGTCGAATCCGAGGTCCTCGGCGGGGACGGAGAGGGTGAATTCGCGGGCGGCCCCGGCGGGCACGGTGCCGAGCCCCGCCTTCTCCCCCGTGGCCTCGGCGCCGTCCTCGGCGGCGGAGAAGCCGGTGCGGTTCGCGACGATGTCGACGGCCCCGCGGCTGCTCAGCGGGGTGCCGGGGGTACGGAACGCCACCTCGGCGTCGCTGATGGCGGACTTCCCCTTGTTGCGGATCTGCCCGGTCACGGTGATCGTGTCGTCGTCCGTGGGGGAGACCGGGGTCAGGGAGTCGATCGAGACCTCCACCGTCCGCGAACCGGGGGCGGAGGACACGGGCGCGGCCTGGGCTCCGGGGGCCGACGGGAACTGCGCCAGACCGCCCAGCAGCGGCAGGCCCGCCAGTACCACGGCGGTCCGCCGCCACCACCGGCGGGCGGGCGGGAGAGTCGTTCCCCGGTCTGGTGCCACCTCGGCCACGCGCTCGCCCGTCCCTCGTCATCGGTGGTCGTCGGAAATGCGTCCCCGCATGGTAACGAGGTGCGCGGCTGCGACGTGCCGGGGTGGCCCGGTGCGGCCGGGCGCCGGCCCGGGACGGTACCGGGGACGCCGCGGCCCGCGGGGGCCGTACCCTGGTCTGCCGTGCCGAACGCGAAGAATGACACCCCCGAACCGCAGACCCCTCCGACCCCGCAGAACCCGCGGTTTCAGCAGACCGGGCAGACCCTGCCGGGCGAGGCGCTGAACCAGGCCCAGCGGCGTGCGGTGGGCGAGTTGCTGCGGGTGTCCCCCGTCGCCGACGACCTGGCGCTCCGGTTCCAGCGGGCCGGCCACACGCTCGCACTGGTGGGAGGGTCGGTCCGGGACGCGCTGCTCGGAAGGCTGGGCCAGGACCTGGACTTCACCACGGACGCGCGCCCGCAGGAGATCCTCTCCCTCGTCCGGGGGTGGGCGGACGCGGTCTGGGAGGTCGGCATCGCCTTCGGGACGATCGGGTGCCGCAAGGGCGACTTCCAGATCGAGGTGACCACCTACCGTTCCGAGGCGTACGACCGCACCTCACGGAAACCGGAGGTGTCCTACGGGGACGTGATCGAGGAGGACCTGGTCCGCCGCGACTTCACCGTGAACGCGATGGCGGTGGCGCTGCCGCAGAAGGAGTTCATCGACCCGCACCACGGTCTGGACGATCTCGCGGCCCGGATTCTGCGGACCCCGGGGACGCCGGAGCAGTCGTTCTCCGACGACCCGCTGCGGATGATGCGCGCCGCCCGGTTCGCCGCACAGCTGGATTTCGAGGTCGCCCCCGAGGTGGTGGCCGCGATGACGGCGATGGCCGGCCGAATCGAGATCGTCTCCGCCGAGCGGACCCGGGACGAACTCAGCAAGCTGATCCTCGGTGACCGCCCGCGGAAGGGCCTCACCCTGCTGGTGGAGACCGGACTGGCCGACCATGTGCTGCCCGAGCTGCCCGCCCTCCGGCTGGAGCGGGACGAGCACCACCGCCACAAGGATGTCTACGAGCACTCCCTGACCGTGCTGGAACAGGCCATCGATCTGGAGGATGACGGACCCGATCTGGTGCTGCGCCTGGCGGCCCTGCTGCACGACATCGGGAAGCCGCGTACCCGGCGTTTCGAGAAGGACGGGCGGGTCTCCTTCCACCACCACGAAGTGGTCGGCGCCAAGATGACCAAGGCGCGGATGGTGAAGCTCAAGTATCCGACCGACCTGATCAAGGACGTCTCGCGCCTGGTCGAACTGCATCTGCGCTTCCACGGTTACGGCACGGGCGAGTGGACCGACTCGGCGGTCCGCCGTTATGTACGGGACGCCGGACCGCTGCTGGAGCGGCTGCACAAGCTGACCCGTTCCGACTGCACCACCCGGAACAAGCGGAAGGCGAACGCGCTCTCCCGGGCCTACGACGGGCTGGAGGCGCGAATCGCGCAGCTCCAGCAGCAGGAGGAGCTGGACGCGATCCGCCCCGACCTGGACGGCAACGCCATCATGGAGATTCTGGACGTGCCCCCGGGGCCGGTGGTGGGCCGCGCGTACGCCCACCTCCTGGAGCTGAGGCTGGAACACGGCCCGATGGAGCGCGACGCCGCTGTGGCGGCGCTCAAGGAGTGGTGGGCCGCCCAGAACGCTCAGGCGTGACATCGGGCCGGGTGCGTGGTGGCGGGGTGGGCCCGGCCGTGAACCGCGGAAGAGGGCGCCGATGTTTCACGTGAAACCCTGACCGTGAAGTGTGCGTGCGGGCCGTGAAGCCCTGCCGGTGGATGGGGGAGAGTGGGCCGGGGGTGTGTGTTTCACGTGAAACACACACCCCCGGCCCACTCTCAGCTTTCCGCCGGGCGCCGTCGCGGCTGCCGGGCGGCCCCGTGGGGTTCCCGCGCGAGGAGAGCTGTCGCGGCGTACAGGACGGCCACGAGGGCGACCAGCACGGTTGAGCGCCCGTCCGGCGGCAGGACCAGTGCGGCGAGGGCCGCCGCCGCGACGAAGGCGGCGTTGAAGAGCATGTCGTAGAGGGAGAAGACGCGGCCCCGGAAGGTGTCGTCCACCGCCGACTGGACGATCGTGTCGGTGGCGATCTTCGCCGCCTGTGTGGTGAGGCCCAGGAGGAAGGCGGCCGTCAGTACGGGGACCGGTGTGAAGGTGAGCCCCAGTGCCGGTTCCAGGACGGCGGCCACCAGCGCGGCCAGCGCGATCCAGTTGCGGTTCCCCAGGCGGCGGGCTCCCCAGGGGGTCAGCAGGGCCGCGACGAGGAATCCGGCTCCGGAGAGCGCCACCGCGAGACCGAGCAGCGGGAATCCGGCGGTGGTGGCGCCGGCCGTGTCTCCTCCGCCCGCCTCCCCCGGGCCTGCGCCGTCGGTCCAGGCGTAGCGGCAGAGCATCAGCACCATCACGGTCAGCGCCCCGTAGCAGAAACGCATCAGGGTCATGGCGGTGAGAGCCCGGGCAGCCGTCCGGCGCCGGGTGAGGTGGGCCAGTCCGTCCAGCAGGCCGTGGACGGTGTCGGTGACCGCCGCGCGCATCCGGAGCCGTGCCAGCGTCTCCGGTCCCAGCTGGTCCCGTCCGAGCCCGAGGGCGGCGAGTCCCGCGCCCAGATAGACGAGGGCGCCCAGGAGTACCGTCCCCGCATCGGACTCCCAGCCGGTCAGGTGCAGCGCGAAGACCAGTCCTGCCCCGGCGGTCGCGGCAATGGTCCCGGCCGTCGGGGAGATGGCGTTGGCGGTCACCAACTGCCGCTTCTCCGCGACCACATGGGGCAGGGCGGCGGAGAGGCAGGCCAGGACGAAGCGGTTCACGGCCGTCACCGACAGCGCGGAGAGGTAGAACATCCAGTCGGGTACGCCGGCGGTGATCAGTACGGCGGTGCCGGCCGCCAGAACGGCCCGCAGCAGGTTGCCGCCGAGCAGCACCTGGCGGCGGCGCCAGCGGTCCAGCAGGACCCCGGCGAACGGGCCGACGAGGGAGTAGGGCAGGAGCAGCACGGCCATCGCGGAGGCGATGGCCGCCGCCGAGGTCTGCCGCTCGGGGGAGAACACGACATAGGCGGCGAGCGCGACCTGGTAGATGCCGTCGGCGGACTGGGAGAGCAGCCGGACGGTCAGCAGGCGCCGGAAGCCGCGGAACCGCAGCAGTGCCCACAGCTCTCGCGCAACGACCATGCCGCACAGCCTCACAGAATCTCGGTGGCGCGGGATCGTGACAGGCCCCGGGCATGCCCGGGGCCTGTCACGATCCCGCGGGAGCCCCCAAAACCCGTGGGGGACCCTGGGAAGAGCTCTCACGCGAGGGCGCGACCGGCCGCCGGGGCCACCGGCCGCGCCGCCGGGTACTCAGCGCTCGATCTCGCCCTGGATGAACTTCTCGACGTTCTCCCGCGCCTCGTCGTCGAAGTACTGCACCGGCGGGGACTTCATGAAGTACGAGGACGCCGAGAGGATCGGGCCACCGATGCCCCGGTCCTTGGCGATCTTCGCGGCCCGCAGGGCGTCGATGATGACACCGGCGGAGTTCGGGGAGTCCCAGACCTCCAGCTTGTACTCCAGGTTGAGCGGGACGTCACCGAACGCCCGGCCCTCCAGCCGCACGTACGCCCACTTGCGGTCGTCCAGCCAGGCGACGTAGTCGGAGGGGCCGATGTGGACGTTGTCCGCGCCCAGGTCGCGGTCGCGGATCTGGGAGGTGACGGCCTGCGTCTTGGAGATCTTCTTGGACTCCAGCCGCTCCCGCTCCAGCATGTTCTTGAAGTCCATGTTGCCGCCGACGTTCAGCTGCATGGTGCGGTCGAGGACGACGCCCCGGTCCTCGAAGAGCTTCGCCATGACCCGGTGGGTGATGGTGGCTCCGACCTGGGACTTGATGTCGTCACCGACGATCGGGACACCCGCCTCGGCGAACTTGTCCGCCCACTCCTTGGTACCGGCGATGAAGACCGGGAGCGCGTTGACGAAGGCGACCTTCGCGTCCACCGCGCACTGCGCGTAGTACTTGGCGGCCTCCTCGGAGCCCACCGGCAGGTAGCAGACCAGAACGTCCACCTGCCGGTCCTTGAGGACCTGGACGACGTCCACCGGCGCCTCGGAGGACTCCTCGATGGTCTCGAGGTAGTACTTGCCGAGCCCGTCCAGGGTGTGGCCGCGCTGCACGGCGACTCCGGTGGAGGGGACATCGGTGATCTTGATGGTGTTGTTCTCGCTGGCACCGATGGCGTCCGCGAGGTCCAGGCCGACCTTCTTGGCGTCCACGTCGAAGGCCGCCACGAACTCCACGTCGGAGACGTGGTAGTCGCCGAACTGCACGTGCATCAGGCCCGGGACACGGCTGTCCGGGTCGGCGTCCTTGTAGTACTCGACGCCCTGAACCAGTGACGCGGCGCAGTTGCCCACACCGACGATGGCTACACGAACCGAACCCATTCCGGTTGCTCCCCTTGTTTGTTCGACGAGGCCCTGCCGAATGCGGACCTCAGATGGTGGTGTCGTCGGACGGATCCGGCCGGGAACCACCCCGGTGCCGGGGCAGGCCGCCCGTGTTCTGTGATGAGTCGTGCCATGGCGGCCGGGTCCGCGGCGGCAGCGCGCGCTCCGCCCCCGCATCCGCCCCGGGTGCCGGCGGCCCTCCAGGGGCCCCGTGCGCTCGACGCGCTCCGGGTTCTCCGGGCTCTCCACGCGCTCCGGGCTCTCCGTGGGCTCCGGGCTCCGCGGCTTCGCCACGCGCCGGGGCCGGTCCGCGGCCGGAGCCCTCCACCGGGCCCGGCGGAGCCTCCGCGTGCCCCGCGGCGGTGCGGTGGTTTTCCCCGCCGTCACCCTCGCCGGCCCCCGGCCCGTCCTGCGGACGGCGCCGGTCGCGTCCGGACCGCTCGCTCTCGATGAGCTCGTTGAGCCAGCGGACCTCGCGCTCCACGGACTCCATGCCGTGCCGCTGGAGTTCCAGGGTGTAGTCGTCCAGGCGCTCGCGGGTGCGGGCGAGGGAGGCACGCATCTTCTCCAGCCGCTCCTCGAGCCGGCTCCGCCGGCCCTCCAGCACCCGCATCCGGACGTCCCGGGAGGTCTGCCCGAAGAAGGCGAAGCGGACCCCGAAGTGCTCGTCCTCCCAGGCGTCCGGTCCGGAGTGGGCGAGGAGCTCCTCGAAGTGCTCCTTGCCGTCGGCGGTGAGCCGGTAGACGATCTTGGCGCGCCGGCCGGCCAGGGTGGCCGCGAGCGCGTCCTCGGGCGCGCTGCCGGCCTCCTCGATCAACCAGCCCTGCCGGACGAGCGTCTTGAGGCAGGGATAGAGGCTGCCGTAGCTGAACGCGCGGAACACCCCCAGCGAGGTGTTCAGGCGTTTACGCAGCTCATAGCCGTGCATGGGGGACTCGCGGAGCAGGCCGAGGACGGCGAACTCGAGGACGCCGGAGCGTCTGCCCATGACCGGTCCTTCCTCTGCCGTCCGTGCCGCGCTGTCCTGTTGTTCCGGATGGGTCCGCTGTTCCGGATGGGGCCGGGTCGGCCCGGAGGGGTTCCGAGTCCTCCAGTGCCCACCGGAGGACTCGGTATGCCCAATCGATGTATCGATTCGATACATCACGACGATAGAACGGCCCCACGGATGCGACAAGAGGGGATGGGGTGAACGGCGTCACATCAGAGTTTTGTCAACGGCAACTTGACCGCTTCGCGAAGAAAGGGTCGTCCCGGCAGGTTTTGGCCCTGCGTAGTCTGTGCGCCATGCAGACCACCGGGAACCACGGAACGCGGCGGAGCGTCCCCGTCCTGGGTGCAGTGCGGACCGGCTCCCCTCCGGGGCGGCCGCCGGTCCGTGCATCGGGGGGACCGGAAACACACTGCCGCCTTCAGGCGATACCGCCTGCCCGAGGAGTAACTGTTCGATGAGCGAGCACCGTCGCAAGCCACCGCAGTCCGCAAGTGGTGGACGTGGAGCGGCCCGACGCGGGGCGCAGTCGTCAGGCCGCCGTGCCGCGCCGCGGGACGGCGCCACCGATTCCGGCACCGCACCGCCCGGGGAGGAGCGCCCCTACGGAGGGCGCGCCGAGGCCCGGCGGGCCGCGCAGCGCGGTGGCCGCCGCCGGGCTGCGGCCGCCTCCGCCGCGCCCGGGGCGGGCGCCGAGGGGCGGGGACGCCGTGCGGCCGCCACCCCGGGGAAGAAGCGCCTGGTCGACTACCCGCGCTCGGACCGCTACGGGGCCCGGCGCTGGATTCCGTCCTGGAAGCAGATCGCCGCGCTCTTCGTGGGCTTCTTCGGGCTGATGGTGGCGGCCACCGGCGTGGCCCTCGCCGTGGTCGAAGTCCCCGAGATCAAGAGTGACGCGAACGTCCAGAAGAACGTCTACTACTGGGCCAACGGGGACCAGATGGTCGTCGCCGGCGCCGGCGAGTACAACCGCCAGATCGTCGCCTTCGACAAGATCCCCAAGTCCATGCGGGACGCGGTCATCGCCGCGGAGAACGCCTCCTTCGAGGACGACCCGGGTGTGGACCCGATGGGTATCGCCCGCGCCGTCTTCAACATGGCCAAGGGCGGCTCCACCCAGAGTGGCTCCACCATCACGCAGCAGTACGTCAAGAACGCGATGCTCACCCAGGAGCAGACCATCAGCCGCAAGGTGAAGGAACTCTTCATCTCGGTGAAGGTCGGCGCCACCGAGGACAAGGACAAGATCCTCGCCGGGTACCTGAACAGTGCCTACTACGGCCGTGGCGCCTACGGCATCCAGGCGGCGTCCCGCGCGTACTACGGCAAGGACTGCTCGGAGCTCACCGCCAGCGAGGCGGCCTTCCTCTCCTCCGCCCTCAACGGGCCCAACCTCTACGACCCGGCCGGCGGCGTCGGCGCCGCGGCCACCCAGGCGAAGAACCTCCAGCGGGCCGAGAACCGCTGGTCCTGGACGCTCAAGCGGGAGGTCGAGACCGGCCGGATGAAGGCCGCCGAGCGGGCCAAGTACCTCGCCGAGGGCTTCCCGATGCCGCAGGACCCGAAGCCGGCCACCAACAAGGCCGGACAGATCGGGTACCTCACGAACCTCGCCGACAACTTCATCGTGGCCAACAGCAACATCACCCGGGCACAGCTGGACACGGGCGGCTACGAGATCCACACCTCCTTCGACAAGAAGAAGATGCGGCAGCTGGAGAAGGCCGTGCAGAAGGTCTCGAAGGCCAACATCAAGCCGAAGGAGCGCGAGGAGGACAAGTTCGTCCAGTTCGGCGGAGCCTCCGTCGACCCGCGGACCGGCCGGCTCGTCGCCATCTACGGCGGTGAGGACGCCACCCGGCACTTCACCAACAACGCCGACTACACCGGTGTCCCCGTCGGCTCGACCTTCAAGCCGTTCGTGCTGGGCGCGGCCATGACCTACGGCGTCCGGGACCCGGAGGGGCCCCCGGAGCAGTCACTCGAACAGCGCACCATCGCCTCCCCGAAGAGCGTCTACAACGGCGACAACAAGGTGAAGCTGCTCAACTACGACGGCTCCACCTGGCTCGACAAGGAGGACAAGGAGTGGCACCAGCGGAACGACGGTGACAAGGACTACGGCGAGGTCGACCTCCGGCTGGCGATGCAGCACTCCGTGAACACGCCGTTCATCCAGCTCGGCGTGGACGTCGGCACCGACAAGGTGAAGGAGACGGCGATCGACTCCGGCCTCACCGACGACCAGCTCGCCTCGACCGTGCCCTCCTTCTCGCTCGGCACCTCGACCCCCAGCGCGATCCGCCTCGCCGGCTCGTACGCCACCTTCGCGGCCGAGGGGCAGCAGATCACCCCGTGGTCGGTGAAGAAGGTGGAGAAGGAGGGGCGGGCCATCTTCACGCACAAGGCCAAGAAGAGCCAGGGCATGGAGACCAACGTCGCCAACAACGTCACCGACGTGCTCAAGAACGTGGTGGACAAGGGCACTGGCACCTCGGCGCAGCTGCCCGACGGCCGGCCGGTGGCGGGCAAGACGGGTACCACGGACGGCAACAAGTCCGCCTGGTTCGCCGGCTACACCCCGCAGCTCTCCACCGCCATCGGGATGTTCCGGGTGGACTCCGGCGCCAAGAAGCAGAAGTTCCTGGAGATGTACGGCACCGGTGGCCAGCAGAGCATCCACGGTGCCTCCTTCCCCGCGGAGATCTGGGCGAGCTACATGAGCCAGGCGATGAAGGGCGAGCCGGTCAAGCAGTTCCCGAAGCCGGGCCCGATCGGCGAGAAGGTCTACGGCGACGGCGCCTCGCCGACCCCGACCCCGACCCCGACGCCCACCCCGACGGAGACGGAGTCGAGCGAGCCGCCGAGCTCGGCCCCGCCGACGACCCCGTCACCCTCCGGGACGCCGTCCTCGACCTGCGGCGTGTTCGACCCCCGCTGTGACGAGGACGAGCCCTCCGGCGGCGGTGAGAACGGCGGCGGTGAGAACGGCGGAGCCGACGGCGGGACCTCCGATCCGCCGCCCACCACGGGCGGCCCTCCGGCCGGCGGCAACGGGAACGGCGGTGGCTGGCTGGGCGGCCAGGACGGATCCGACGGGTAGCCGGCAGGACCGGACGCCGGGCCGGCCGTGAACCGGCCCCGCCCCGCGGCCACGGTGCCCCCGCCCCTCCGGGCGGGGGCACCGCCGTGTCCGGCTCCGTACGTGTCCGGCCCCGTACGGCAGGATGGGCCCATGACGAGCGTGCGCGACGACCGGCCCGTACCGCCCACCCGCCAGGACGAGGTGGCGGCCGCCGCCAGCGAGGTGATCGGCGGCCCCGCGGGCCGGCGGGCGAGGCCCGGCGCCGGCTGGTGGAGCCCGGTGCGGATCGTCTCCCTCGTCGCCCTGGGGATGTTCGCCCTGGGCATGGTGCAGAAGCTGCCCTGCTACAACGGGGCCTGGTTCCACGGCGCCAGCAGCCAGTACACCCACGCCTGCTACTCCGACATCCCGCACCTGTACAACGCGCGCGGCTTCGCCGCCGATCTGGTGCCCTACTTCGACCGGCTGCCCGGCGACATGGAGTACCTCGAGTACCCGGTCCTGACCGGGGTGTTCATGGAGGTCGCCTCCTGGCTCACCCCGCACGGCGGCACGATCCAGCACCGCGAGCAGATCTACTGGCTCGTCAACGCGGGCATGCTCATGGCCTGCGCCGCCGTCATCGCCGTGGCGGTGGCCCGCACCCACCGGCGGCGTCCCTGGGACGCCCTGCTCGTCGCCCTGGCGCCCGCCTTCGCCCTCACCGCGACCATCAACTGGGACCTGCTGGCGGTCGCCCTCACCGCCGTGGCGCTCCTCATGTGGTCCCGGGGCCGCCCGCTCGCCGCCGGGGTCCTCATCGGTCTCGCCACCGCCGCCAAGCTCTATCCCGTGCTGCTGCTGGGGCCGATCTTCCTGCTGTGCCTGCGCGCGGGGCGGCTGCGCGCGTTCGGCGGCGCGCTCGCCGGGGCGGCGGCCGCCTGGCTGGTGGTGAACGCCCCGGTGATGGCGCTCGCTCCGGAGGGGTGGCGGAAGTTCTACACCTTCAGCCAGGAACGCCCGGTGGACTTCGGCTCGATCTGGCTGATCATCTCGCAGCGGACGGGCGACCCCCTGGAGGGCGCCAACACCTGGGCCACCGCGCTGACCCTGCTGGCCTTCGCCGCCGTCGCCGTGCTGGCGCTGCGGGCGCCCCGGCGCCCGCGCCTGGCGCAGCTCGTCTTCCTCGTCGTCGCCGCGTTCATCCTGCTCAACAAGGTCTACTCGCCGCAGTACGTGCTGTGGCTGGTGCCGCTCGCCGCGCTGGCCCGGCCCCGCTGGCGGGACTTCCTGATCTGGCAGACCTGCGAGGTGGCCTACTTCCTCGGGATCTGGATGTACCTCGCCTACACCTCCAGCGGCGACGCCCACAAGGGCCTGCCCACCGAGGGGTACCAGGCGGCTGTCCTGGTCCATCTGCTCGGCACCCTGTACCTCTGCGCCGTGGTCGTCCGCGACGTCCTGCGCCCCGAGCGCGACCCCGTGCGCCGGGACGGCTCGGACGACCCGTCGGGCGGCGTGCTGGACGGGGTGCCGGACGCCTTCACCCTCCGCCGGCCCGCGCGCCGCGCCCACGCGGAGGAGCCGCTGCCGGCGGGTGGGCAGCGGCTCCGGTGGGGCGTGGACCCGGAAGGGCCGGCGGGCCCGGACGGGGCCCTGCCGGCACGGTGACGCGGGCCGCCCGCCGTACGGACCGGAGGCGGCCCGGCCCCCTGCCGGGGCCGCCAGGGGCGCTCAGCGGCCCTTCAGCGGCCCTTCAGAGGCCGTTCAGCGGTCGACGAGCCGGTCGAACTGGGTCGTGGTGTGCCGGAGGTGGGCCACGAGTTCGTCGCCCACCTGGGGCGGCGCCACCTCCGAGGGGACGAAGAGGATGGAGACCTGCATGTGCGGCGGCTCGGCGAACCAGCGCTGCTTGCCGGCCCACACGAACGGCGAGAGGTTCCGGTTGACGGTGGCCAGCCCCGCGCGGGCGACGCCCTTGGCGCGCGGCATGACGCCGTGGAGCGCCTTGGGGGACTCCAGGCCCACCCCGTGCGAGGTGCCGCCCGCGACGACCACCAGATGCCCGTCGGCGCTCGCCTTCTGCTGCCGGTAGCCGAAGCGGTCCCCCTTGACGACGCGGGTGACGTCCAGCACCGACCCGCGGTACTCCGTCGCGTCGTGGTCGCCCAGCCACAGCCGGGTGCCGATCCGGGCGCGGAAGCGGGTCTGCGGGAACTGCTGCTGGAGCACGCTCAGTTCGGCGGCGCCCAGGTGGCTGACGAACATGGTGTGGAGCGGCAGCCGCGCGGTGCGCAGCCGGTCCATCCAGGCGATGACCTCCTCGACCGCGTCGGAGCCGTCCGTGCGGTCCAGCGGGAGATGGAGGGCGAAACCCTCCAGCCGGATGTCCTCGATGGCGGCGTGCAGCTTGGGGAGGTCCTCCTCGGACACCCCGTGCCGCCGCATGGTGCTCATCAGCTCGATCACGACCCGGGCCCCCACCAGGCCGCGGACGCCGTCCACGGAGGACACCGACCGCACCGCGCGGTCCGGCAGCGGCACCGGCTCCTCGCCCAGCCGGAAGGGGGTGAGGACCAGCAGATCACCGCTGAACCAGTCCTTGATGCGGGCGGCCTCGTAGGTGGTGCCCACGGCCAGCATGTCCGAGCGGAGGCGGGTCACCTCCTCGGCCAGCCGCTCGTGGCCGAAGCCGTAGCCGTTGCCCTTGCAGACCGGGACGAGGCCCGGGAACTGCTGGACGACGGACTGCTGATGCGCCCGCCAGCGAGCGGTGTCGACGTAGAGGGTGAGCGCCATGGCCGGTCGGGAACCTCTCTGGATCTGCGGTAGGGCGGTGGTGCGGAAGGGGCCGGACGGGGCCGGACGGGGCCCCGCCGGGGTGCACGGCGGGCGACGGCCCCTCCGGGCGTTCTAGCGCCGCGACATGTAGATGTCGAGCGCCTTGTGCAGCAGCTTGTTCAGCGGGAAGTCCCACTCGCCGATGTACTCGGCCGCCTCCCCGCCGGTGCCCACCTTGAACTGGATGAGCCCGAAGAGGTGGTCCGTCTCGTCCAGGGAGTCGCTGATGCCGCGCAGGTCGTAGACGCTCGCGCCGAGGGCGTAGGCGTCGCACAGCATCCGCCACTGCATGGCGTTGGAGGGGCGTACCTCGCGCTTGTGGTTGGCGGAGGCGCCGTAGGAGTACCAGACGTGGCCGCCGACGATGAGCATGGTGGCCGCGGCCACGTTCTCCCCCTCGTGACGGGCGAAGTAGAGCCGCATCCGGTTGGGGTCCTCGGCGTTGAGCGCCGTCCACATGCGCTGGAAGTAGCCGAGCGGGCGGGGGCGGAAGCGGTCACGCTCTGCGGTGACCTCGTACAGGCGCTGCCACTCGGCGAGGTCCTCGTAGCCGCCCTGGACGACCTCGACGCCGGCCTTCTCGGCCTTCTTGATGTTGCGCCGCCACAGCTGGTTGAAGGACTTGTGGACGGACTCCAGGGAGCGGTTCTCCAGCGGCACCTGGAAGACGTAGCGCGGCTGGACGTCACCGAAGCCCGCGCCGCCGTCCTCGCCCTGCTGCCAGCCCATCCGGCGCAGCCGGTCCGCCACCTCGAAGGCGCGCGGCTCGATGAAGGTGGCCTCGACGTCCCGCAGCCGCTTCACGTCCGGGTTCTGGATGCCGGTCTTGATGGCGGGGGCGTCCCAGCGGCGGATGACCACGGGCGGGCCCATCTTCACGGAGAAGGCGCCCGCCTGCTTCAGGTGGGCGAGCATCGGCTGGAGCCACTCCTCCAGATTGGGGGCGAACCAGTTGATGACCGGGCCCTCGGGGAGGTAGGCCAGATACCGCTTGACCTTGGGGAGCTGCCGGTACAGCACCAGCCCGGCGCCGACCAGCTCGCCCGTGGCGTCGAACCAGCCGAGGTTCTCCGAGCGCCACTCCTTCTTCACGTCCGCCCACGCGGGAACCTGGCAGTGGCTGGCCGAGGGCAGGCTCTGGATGTACGCCAGATGCTGCTCGCGGCTGATGGTCCTCAGGGTCAGGCTCATGCGGGGTGCTCCTCGGCAGGTTCGTCCCCAGGGGGATGGGGCTCCGGCTCTCGCGGCGAAGCCTACTGGTCCGGGGAGGACCTCGTTCGGGCGTACGGCCCGTCAGAGGGGCGCGGGGCCCCGGATTCCGGCGCCGCGCGCCCCCGCCGGACTCCTCCGGGGGCTCCTGGACGTCCCCGGGACCCCTCCGGTGGCTTTCCGGGCCCTTCGGGGACCTTCGGGGGCACGGGCCGGCGGTCCCGGCCGGGCCCGTCAGCCGAGGACGCCGCCGAAGGGACCGCCGTGGGCCATGCCCAGGAAGAGGCCGACGGCCGCCGCCCCCAACCCGATGACCAGCGCGAAGCGCTCGGCGGTGGTCGCGGAGATCATCTGCCCCCACAGGCCGCTGACCACTCCGGCCAGGCCCGTCCATGAACTGATCAGGTGAAGATGGTGGAACTGCGCGGTGACGAAGGCCACCGCCCCGAGGACGAGCGTCGCGGCGACGAGGCTGTTCTCCACGGGATGGGGCCGGCCGTCGCTGTTGAGGACGGAGCTGACGGCGGCGAGCGGGTTGCGGTGATGACGTGCTGGTTGCGCCATGGGCACCTCCCGGCGGTAAAACGGCGCGCTGTGGCGCCGGTCACACCCGATGTCTCCAGGTTGCGGGGAGTCCGGGGCGGATTTCAACCGGAAGAGCAGATGCGGGTAGTCTGAACGGTCTGCATCGGTGACCGTTCCCGTGCCACTGACCCGCCGCCGCGGCCGGGCCCCCCGGGGTCCTCGCCGGGAATCCTCGGCTGTCGGTGGTGGCCGGTACCGTTGCGTACGCATCACGACCCTCCTGCCACGGAAAGACCGTGGCCGCCGAGTCCAGAGGAGGTGGGTTCCACATGCGTCACTACGAGGTGATGGTCATCCTCGACCCCGATCTCGAGGAGCGGGCCGTCAGCCCGCTGATCGAGAACTTCCTTTCCGTCGTCCGTGAGGGCAACGGAAAGGTCGAGAAGGTCGACACCTGGGGCCGTCGTCGTCTCGCCTACGAGATCAAGAAGAAGCCCGAGGGAATCTACTCGGTCATCGACCTCCGGGCCGAGCCCGCGGTCGTCAAGGAGCTCGACCGGCAGATGAACCTGAACGAGTCGGTCCTCCGGACCAAGGTCCTCCGTCCCGAGACCCACTGACCGGGGCGCCACCGCGGCGCACGTTCAGCGGTGATGCCCAGGACCGGACCGGGCGCCGTCAAGCGGCCCGGCCCACCAGCAACCCGCAGCCAGCACCCCGCCGAGAGGTACCCCTATGGCAGGCGAGACCGTCATCACGGTCGTCGGCAATCTCGTCGACGACCCCGAGCTGCGCTTCACCCCCTCCGGTGCGGCGGTCGCGAAGTTCCGTGTCGCGTCCACTCCGCGCACCTTCGACCGCCAGACCAATGAGTGGAAGGACGGCGAGAGCCTCTTCCTCACCTGCTCGGTCTGGCGCCAGGCGGCGGAGAACGTCGCCGAGTCGCTCCAGCGCGGCACGCGCGTCATCGTGCAGGGCCGGCTGAAGCAGCGGTCGTACGAGGACCGCGAGGGCGTCAAGCGCACGGTCTACGAACTGGACGTCGACGAGGTCGGCGCCAGCCTGCGCAACGCGACGGCCAAGGTCACCAAGACCACCGGCCGTGGCGGTCAGGGTGGTTACGGCGGCGGTCAGGGCGGCGGTCCCCAGGGTGGCGGCGGCTGGGGCGGCGGCCCCGGTGGTGGCCAGCAGGGCGGCGGGGCTCCCGCCGACGACCCCTGGGCGACCGGCGCTCCGGCCGGCGGCGGCCAGCAGGGTGGGGGCGGTGGCTGGGGCGGTGGCTCCGGCTCCGGTTCCGGTTCCGGCGGTGGCTACTCGGACGAGCCGCCTTTCTAGGCCGGCAGCGGCCTGGCCCGGGCGGTCAGCGACACTTTTTGATCACACTGGAGAGAGACAATGGCGAAGCCGCCTCCGCGCAAGCCGAAGAAGAAGGTCTGCGCGTTCTGCAAGGACAAGACCGCGTACGTGGACTACAAGGACACGAACATGCTGCGGAAGTTCATTTCCGACCGTGGCAAGATCCGTGCCCGCCGCGTCACCGGCAACTGCACCCAGCACCAGCGCGACGTCGCCACGGCTGTCAAGAACAGCCGTGAGATGGCGCTGCTGCCCTACACCTCGTCCGCGCGATAAGGGAAGGGTGACCGGACCATGAAGATCATCCTCACCCACGAGGTCTCCGGCCTCGGTGCCGCGGGCGACGTCGTGGACGTCAAGGACGGCTACGCTCGTAACTACCTGGTCCCGCGCGGTTTCGCGATCCGCTGGACCAAGGGTGGCGAGAAGGACGTCGCGCAGATCCGCCGCGGCCGCAAGATCCGCGAGATCGCCACGATCGAGCAGGCCAACTCCGTGAAGGCCCAGCTGGAGTCCGTGAAGGTCCGCCTGGCCACCCGCTCGGGTGACTCGGGCCGCCTCTTCGGCTCCGTCACCCCGGCCGACATCGCGTCTGCGATCAAGCAGGCCGGTGGGCCGGACGTGGACAAGCGCCGGATCGAGGTCGGTGCGCCGATCAAGACCCTGGGCTCGCACCAGGTGTCCGTGCGGCTGCACTCCGAGGTCGCCGCGCAGGTCGGCGTCGAGGTCGTCCCGGCCTGACGCCTACGGCGGAAACGGCCGAGGGGCCGCGTCCCGGGGCAGGAGCCCGGGGGCGCGGCCCTTCGCCGTCTCCGGGCCCGGCGGGCCGGCGGCACGGACGCGGCACCGCGGTGGTGCGGCGGTGGTGCGGGGCTCGTCAGCCCCGCACCGCTCCGGTGACCAGCCACCGGCCGGAGGCGGTGCGCAGGCCCAGGGTGAGCAGCCGTACCGCCATCATCAGCCCCATCACCCACCACAGCGCCGTCAGGCCGCCGCCCAGCGCGGGAACGGCCAGCGCCACGGGGGCGAACACGGCGAGGGTGGCGAGCATCGCCCAGGCCAGATAGGGGCCGTCCCCGGCGCCCATCAACACCCCGTCCAGCACGAACACCACCCCGGCGACAGGCTGGAACACCGCGGCCACCACCAGCGCCGGGAGGAGCAGCCGGTGTACCGAGGCGTCGGTGCTGAAGAGCGGCAGCAACAGCGGTCTGGCCACCACGACGAGCAGGCCCAGCAGCATGCCGGAGACCACTCCCCACCCCACCATGCGGCGGCAGACGGACCGGGCCTCCGTGCCGTCCCCGGCGCCCAGCATGCGCCCGATGATGGCCTGCCCGGCGATCGCGATGGCGTCCAGGGCGAACGCCATCAGCGTCCACAGGGTCAGCACGATCTGGTGGGCGGCCACCTCGGCGTCCCCGAGCCGGGTCGCCACCCCGGTGGCGATCAGCAGCACGGCCCGCAGGGAGAGGGTGCGGACGAGCAGGGGCGCCCCGGCCCTCGCGCAGGCCCTGATGCCCGCGGCGTCCGGCCGCAGCGAGGCGCCGTGGCGGCGGGCGCCACGCACCACCACGACGAGATACGCCGTGGCCATCGCGCACTGGGCGATCACCGTGCCCCAGGCGGAGCCGGCGATGCCGAGCCCGGCGCCGTAGACCAGCAGGACGTTGAGGACGGCGTTGGCGCCGAACCCGGCCACCGCGATCCGCAGCGGGGTGCGGGTGTCCTGCAGCCCGCGCAGCACGCCGGTGGCGGCGAGGACCACGAGCATGGCGGGGATGCCCAGCGCGCTGACCCGCAGATAGGTGACGGCGTGCGGGGCCGCGGTGGGGGAGGTGCCGAAGAGACCGACCAGCCAGGGAGCGGCGGGCAGGGCGGCGGCGGCCGTGACGGCGCCCAGCAGCAGGGCGAGCCAGATACCGTCCATGCCCTGCCGGATCGCGGCGGGGAGGTCGCCGGCGCCGACCCGGCGGGCCACGGCGGCGGTGGTGGCGTAGGCGAGAAACACGAAGACGTTGACGGCGGTGGCGAGCACGGCCGCGGCGACGCCGAGACCGGCAAGATGGGCGGTGCCCAGGTGGCCGACGATCGCGCTGTCGGTCAGGAGGAAGAGCGGCTCGGCGACCAGGGCCCCGAAGGCCGGAAGGGCGAGGGAGAGGATCTCACGGTCGTGGCGGCGGCCGGACCGGGGCGGCGCGGGGGCCTGGGGCATGGCCTCTGGCTCCAATCTTCCACAGGTAATGGATGGAGTGTAGCTGCGGCCCTTACCCGAGGGCGAGGGGGGCTGGGTGCGCGCGCGCTTCTGTCATGATCTCGTCCCAGTGGGGGATTTTTTTCTCCTGCACAGCCGGTGGACGGCAGAAGTGCAGGTCAGGGCAGTTGCGATGGTGTGATTGGCCGACTGTCCACAGCGCTGTCCCCCGGCTCGTGCACAGGTTGGGGCCACTTCTCCACAGGATGTGATCCGTCGTCCACACACCCTGTGGATAACTTTCTTGGTCCTCGGCTCCGGGGGCCCTACGGTGGTCCGGCCACCCAGGGAACTCGGCCCGTCGCCAGCGGAGTCGAGCATCCCATTTGTCGGAGCCGTGCCGTATGAAGGTGGGGCACGCCGAGTGGTGGACCGGGCGGTGAGACGCCGGCCGCGCGGACGGGAGGAGGTGCCGGATGACCCAGCCGGACACGGAGCAGGCCTGGGCCCCGGAGGCCGGTCCCGGCGACCGGTTGCCGACCGCGCGCTCGCGCTCGTTCCAGCGCGGTGAACGGGGCGAACGGGGCGAACGCGGTGAACGGGGCCGCCAGGACCAGCACGACCGGGGTGACGACCCCTGGGCCGGCCCGGGGGGCGCCGCACAGGGTTTCGAGCGCGTACCTCCCCAGGACCTCGACGCCGAGCAGTCCGTGCTCGGCGGAATGCTGCTCTCCAAGGACGCCATCGCGGACGTGGTGGAGGTCCTCAAGGGGGCCGACTTCTACCGCCCGGCGCACGAGACGGTCTACCAGGCGATTCTCGACCTCTACGCCAAGGGCGAGCCGGCCGACCCGATCACGGTCGCCGCCGAGCTCACCCGGCGCGGGGAGATCACCCGGGTCGGGGGTGCCTCGTACCTCCACACGCTCGTCCAGTCGGTGCCCACGGCGGCCAACGCGGAGTACTACGCCGAGATCGTCCACGAGCGGGCGGTGCTGCGCCGGCTCGTCGAGGCGGGGACCCGCATCACCCAGATGGGTTATGCGGCGGATGGTGACGTCGACGAGATCGTCAACAACGCCCAGGCCGAGATCTACGCCGTCACCGAGCAGCGCACCAGCGAGGACTACCTCCCCCTCGGCGACATCATGGAGGGCGCCCTCGACGAGATCGAGGCGATCGGTTCCCGCAGCGGCCAGATGTCCGGGGTGCCGACGGGCTTCACCGACCTCGACTCCCTCACCAACGGCCTGCACCCCGGGCAGATGATCGTGATCGCGGCCCGCCCCGCGATGGGCAAGTCCACCCTCGCGCTGGACTTCGCCCGGGCCTGCTCGATCAAGAACAATCTGCCCAGCGTCATCTTCTCGCTGGAGATGGGGCGCAACGAGATCGCGATGCGACTGCTGTCGGCGGAGGCCCGGGTGGCGCTGCACCACATGCGTTCCGGCAGCATGACCGACGAGGACTGGACCCGGCTCGCGCGGCGGATGCCCGATGTCTCCCAGGCGCCCCTCTACATCGACGACTCCCCCAACCTCTCCATGATGGAGATCCGTGCCAAGTGCCGGCGGCTGAAACAGCGCAGCGACCTCCAGCTGGTGGTGATCGACTACCTCCAGCTGATGCAGTCCGGCGGCGCGCGGCGGCCGGAGAGCCGCCAGCAGGAGGTCTCCGACATGTCCCGGAACCTCAAGCTCCTGGCCAAGGAGCTGGAAGTGCCGGTCATCGCCCTGTCGCAGCTCAACCGCGGTCCCGAACAGCGCACGGACAAGAAGCCGATGGTCTCCGACCTCCGCGAGTCCGGCTCCATCGAGCAGGACGCCGACATGGTGATCCTGCTGCACCGCGAGGACGCCTATGAGAAGGAGTCGCCCCGGGCAGGCGAGGCGGACCTGATCGTGGCCAAGCACCGCAACGGCCCGACGGCGACCATCACCGTCGCCTTCCAGGGCCACTACTCGCGCTTCGTCGACATGGCGCAGACCTGATCACGCCTGCTGTAGTAGGCGCATGACTGCATTGCACGACAGCCTGCTGCCGGAGACCGTCCGCGCGCTGCACCACCGGGCCGCCGTCGCCCAGGCCGAAGGACGGGCCCCGTCCCTGGCGGCGGCCGTGGTACGCGGCGGGCGGACGGTCTGGAGCGGGGGGTACGGCGCCCTCACCCCGGCCGGTACGCCGGAGGGCCCGGCCCCGGAGAGCCCGGCCCCGGACGGAGCGGCCCCGGGGGAGGACACCCAGTACCGCGTCGGCTCCCTCACCAAGACCTTCACGGCCGTGCTCGTGCTGCGGCTGCGGGAAGAGGGGCTGATCGGGCTCGACGACCCGCTGGAGCACCATCTGCCCGGTACCGGGGTGGGGGAGGTGACCGTCGCCCAGCTCCTCTGTCACGGGGCCGGACTGGCGGCCGAGACGCCGGGCCCGTGGTGGGAGCGGACCCCGGGGGAGACGCGCCCCGCCCTGCGGGACGTCCTGGGGGACCGGCCGGTGCTCCACCCCGCCGGGCGGCGCTTCCACTACTCCAACCCCGGTTATGCCCTGCTCGGCGCGCTGGTGGAGGCCCTCCGTGAGGAGCCGTGGGAGGCGGTGCTCCGGCGCGAGGTGCTGGAGCCGCTGGGAATGGCCCGGACCGGGGTACGCCCACGGGCCCCGTATGCCGCGGGCTGGGCGGTCCACCCCTGGGCGGACGTCCTCCTTCCCGAGCCGGCGGAGGACCTCGGCATCATGGCCCCCGCCGGGCAGTTGTGGTCCACGGCGGCGGATCTGGGGCGCTTCGCGGCCTTCCTGATGCGTGGTGACGAGCGGGTGCTCCCGGCCGGGGTGGTGGCCGAGATGCGCGAACCGGCGGCGGTGCCCGCCAGGGACGGCTGGGAAGCCGGCTACGGGCTCGGCCTGCTCCTGCTCCGCCGGGACGGGCGGGTGCTCTTCGGTCACGGCGGCTCGCTCCCCGGTTACCTGGCCACTCTGTGGATCAGTGCGGAGGACGACGTGGCGGGGATCGTGCTGGCCAACGCCACCGCCGGTCCGGCCGTCGGCCCCGCGGCCGGTGATCTGGTGTCGATCGTCGCCGATCGTGAGCCGCGGATCCCGGAGCCCTGGCGGCCGCTCTCCACGTGGGATCCGGAACTGCTGGAGCTGACCGGCCCGTGGTACTGGGGACCCGTGCCGTTCGCGGTGCGGCTTCTGGCCGGGCGTGGCCTGGAGCTCACCGCTCTGGCGGGTATGGGCCGCACCTCCCGCTTCCGCGCCGAGCCGGACGCCACCTGGACAGGTCTGGACGGCTACTACCTCGGGGAGACCTTGCGGCCTGTCCGGCGGTCCGACGGCACCCTCAGCCATCTGGACCTCGGCTCGTTCGTCTTCACCCGTGAGCCCTACGACCCGGCGGCGCCGGTGCCCGGTGGCGTGGACCGCGGGGGATGGCGGCCTCTGCCTTGACGGGACGGCGCGGCCCCCGGGCTTCCCGCGGCCTCCGTCTCCGGTGCCGAGGGGTGGTGGCCGGATCCCGTTTCACGTGAAACACGCGCCCGGTCTCCCCGGACCGCTCGTCCCGGTTACCGGCCTCCCGCGAGGCGGGGGCGGGACGGCCGCGGGACAGAGGCGAGACGGAGGCGGGGAGGTGTCACCCCAGGTCCGGGGCGTGCAGCGCCCGTACCCCCTCGATGTTGCCGTCCAGATAGTGCCGGAGTGACAGCGGGACGACCTCCACGGAGGCGAGTCCGACCCGCGTAAAAGGGATCTTGACGATCTCGTACTCGCCGCTCGGCTCCTCCACCTCGGGGCCGTGGCGGCGGGACGGATCCATCGTGACCAGCCGGCAGAGGAAGAAGTGCTGCACCTTGACGCCGGAGGCACCGTCCCCCGTGGTGTGTTCCACGGTGTCGACGAAGGCCGGGACCACATCTGTGACCTTGGCGCCCAGTTCCTCGTCGAGCTCCCGGTGGAGGGCCTCGACGACGGTGGCGTCCTCCGGTTCGACCCCACCGCCTGGCGTGATCCAGTACGGCGGGCGGTCCGGCTTGGTCCGTTTGATCAGAACCATGTCGTCGCCGTCGAGCAGGATGGCGCGGGCGGTGCGCTTGACCAGCGGCCGTTCGGTCATGGGGTTGATCTGGCCCAGGACGGCGCCGTCGAAACCCGCGCCCGGCGTCCGGTGGATCCGTGCCGGCGCGCCGGGCGTCCTCCGGGTATCCGCGTCTGCCCCGTGTCCTCACCGCGACGGGTGCATGACGGGCCGTCAACCAGCCTTGTGCGAGCGGTTCCCGGGCGGAACCAGGGGCGGCTCGAACCACGAGGGGGGAGCCGCCCCGCCCGGCCCCACCGTGCCGCGCCCGCGCCGTCGGCGCTGACACCCGCCGCGCACCGTCGTCCGCACGCCCCCGCCCGGCTGCTCGGGCAGCCCCCGCCGTGCCGCCCCGGAAGCGGCGTGGGTGCGAGTCCGGCTCAGGTCGCCGCCCGGCCCCGTGCCCGGTCCAGTGCCCGCTCCACGTCGGCCAGCAGGTCGTCCGGGTCCTCCACGCCCACCGAGAGGCGGATGAACCCCTCCGGCACGGCGTCCCCGCCCCACCGCCCGCGCCGCTCGGCCGAGGAACGCACCCCTCCGAAGCTCGTGGCCTCGTCGACGAGGAGGAGCGCGCCCAGGAACCGCTCGGCGTGCGCGCGGTCCGGGAGGGTGAAGGAGACCACGCAGCCGAAGCGGCCACCGCGCATCTGCCCCGCGGCGACGGTGTGCGCGGGGTCCTCCGGCAGTCCGGGGTGACGCAGCCCCGTCACCTCGGGCCGCTCGCGGAGCGCCCGGGCCAGGGCGAGGGCGTTCGCGGCCTGCCGGTCCACGCGGAGCTGGAGCGTCGCGAGCGAGCGGTGGGCCAGCCAGGCCTCCATCGGCCCGGTCACGGCGCCCGCCGTCTTGCGCCACTTCCGCACCGCCGCGGCGGACCGCGGATCGCGGCAGCTGACGTACCCCAGCAGGACGTCCCCGTGGCCGGTCAGCGCCTTGGTCCCGCTGGCCACGGAGAAGTCGGCGCCCAGGTCGAGCGGGCGCTGGCCGAGCGGGGTGGCCAGGGTGTTGTCGACGGCGACGAGCGCACCCGCGGCCCGGGCGGCCCGGCAGAGCCGCCGGATGTCGCAGACGTCGAGCCCGGGGTTGGCCGGGCTCTCGATCCACAGCAGCCGCGCGCCGTCCACCAGGGTGCGCTGGGCGTCGCCCGCGGTGGGCGCGGTGCGCACCTCCACCCCGTAGCCTTCCAGGGCCTCGCGGACCAGCGGCAGCGCCTGGTAGCCGTCGGACGGCAGCACGACCGCGTCGCCGGAGCGGAGCTGCGAGAACAGGACGGCGGAGACGGCGCCCATGCCGGACGGGAAGACGACGGTCTCCGCCGGTGCCTCAGGGGACTCCAGCTCGCCGATGGCCTGTTCCAGCCTGGTCCAGGTGGGGTTCTCGTCCCGGCCGTAGGTGTAGGGGCCGGCCGGTTCCCCCGGCAGGTGGTAGTGGGCGGCGAACACCGGCCCGGGCAGCGACGGCTCGTGGGCCACGGGCTCGGGAAGCCCGGCGCGGACGGCGCGGGTGCCGTCCCCGGCGGTCTCGGTCATCCGTTCCTCTCCCTTCTCCGCCCTCCGGCGGCGGTACGGCGGTTCTCCGGCGGCCGGCCCCGCGGCCACCGGCCTCCTTCCGGCCGCCCGGCAGGAGCCGGGTCCGGCCGGGGGCGCCGCGGGGCCGGGCGGATTCGGTCAGCTGCGGTCCGGCAGCGCCAGGTTCACGGCCCAGGAGACGACGGAGACGATCAGGCCACCGAGCACCGCGGTCCAGAATCCCGCGACGTGGAAGGGGAGGTCGACCAGGCCCGCCAGCCAGGAGGTGAGCATCAGCATCAGAGCGTTCACCACCAGGGTGAACAACCCCAGGGTGAGGACGAACAGCGGCAGCGAGAGCAGCCGCACCACCGGCTTGACGACGATGTTGACCACGCCGAAGATCAGGGCGACCAGGAGCAGGGTCAGCGCCTTGCCACCCGTGCTGCTCCCGGTGAGGGTGATGTCGTCGAGCAGCCAGACCGCTGCGGCGAGGGCCGCGGCGTTGGCCACCGTCTTGATCAGAAAATTCAGCATGATCTGATCGTCCCAGACAGGATCCGCTGGGCCGAAGGCCGTATCGAGGGGTGAGCATGAAGGCTTTCCGACTGGACGAACTGGACGCGGAGCGCGCCGCGCACGATGGCTCCTACCTGCAGTTCCTCCGGGAGAAGACGATGTCGGCCGGGCTGTACGCCCTGGAGGCGGGGGCGGTGGACCCGCAGCGGCCGCACGCGCAGGACGAGATCTACTGCGTGATCACGGGGCGGGCGTCGATCACCGTGGGGGCGGAGACCACCCCGGTGGCCCGCGGCAGCGTCGTCTACGTGCCCGCCGGGGTGGAGCACAAGTTCCACCACATCACCGAGGACCTCCGGGTGCTGGTGATCTTCTCTCCACCCGAGAGCTGACGGGGAGCCGCGCGCCCCGTAGGGGGCGGGTCAGGGAACGACGAGGGCCGCGGCGGCCCCGCGACACGCCCACCGCGATTAGCATCGAAGACAGCCGGAGGCGTTCCGGTACCGCGAACCGTAGGCAGGGGAAACGACAGTGGCGGTCAAGGAAATCTTCGACGGTCTGCCGTGGTGGGTGAAGTGGGTCGCCGTTCCGGTCCTGGCGCTGATCATGTTCGGCGGCCTGATCATGAACGTCATCGGCTTCCTCGTCGGCCTGCTCTTCAAGGTGCTGGTCTTCGCCGCGCTGGTGGCCGGACTGGTCTACGTCGTCCGGAAGTTCACCGCCTCCTCGCCCCCGCGCGGCGACGGCTGAGGCGCTCGCCGGCCCCGGTGCGCCGGCCCCCACCCGTGGCGCTCACGGGCCCGGTCCCCGTCCCTCCGGACGGCCCGGGTCCGCGGGCGCCGCTTTCGTGTTTCTCGCTCATCTCCCCATGCCGGTCAGCTACTCCACGACCGGAAGCGGCTACGCTGCGCAGTGGGCGGCTCTCTCCGTGGCCCCGCCCGCACCAGCAGTATCCGTAACACCACTCCGGTGGCCCGTCGGCGCATCGATCACCAGGCGTCATGAGGGCCGGGGAGTCTCACACCAGGCCACTCCGAGCGACGCGGGGCAGTGGGACCAATGCGCGACACGATTCAGGCAGAGCTGATGATGAGCTTCCTCGTCTCCGAGGAGCTGTCCTTCCGCATTCCGGTGGAGCTGGAGTACGACCCGGCCGATCCCTTCGCGGTCCGCTTCACCTTCCACCTGCCGGGCGACACCCCGGTCACCTGGGCGTTCGCCCGTGACCTGCTGCTGGACGGGCTGAGCGCGCCCACCGGGGACGGGGACGTGCACATCGCCCCGGCCACCCCGGGCGTGCTTTCCGACGTCCTCATCCGCCTCCAGGTGGGCGAGGAGCGGGCGGCCTTCCGGGCGGGCGCCGCCCCGCTGGTGGCCTTCCTGGACCGGACGGACCGCATCGTCCCCATGGGGCAGGAACAGGCCGCCGGCGACTTCGACGACCGGCTGGCGGAGGCGCTGGACCGGATTCTCTCCCAGGCCCGCAACGCCGGCTGACGGCGCTGCCGCTCCTGGGCGGACGGCCGCGCGGGGCCGGTCCGGGCGTCACCCGGCACGCCTCCGCCCCCGGGGAGGCGGGTGCCCGGCTTTCCCGGCGGCTCAGGGCTTGCGGCGGCGTCCGCGCCCCCCTCGGGACTCCGCGCGCCGGGGGCCGGGCGCCGACGCGCCCGCCGAGGGGGCCTCCGCGCCGGCCGTGCCCGCCGCCGGGGCGCCGGTGCCCGGCGTGAACCGGTCCGCCGACACCACCAGGGCCGCCAGTCCGGTCGTGACCGGCACCGACGCCACCAGCCCGATGCTCCCCACCAGGGTGCGGACGATCTCCTCCGCGACCACCTCGCTCAGGGCCACCGTGGACACACCGCTCCGCGCGATGGAGAAGAGCAGCAGCAGCGGCAGCGCGGCCCCCGCGTAGGCCAGCACCAGGGTGTTGACCACGGACGCGATGTGATCGCGGCCGATTCGGATACCCGCCTGGTACAGCCGCCGCGCGGACATCGTCGGGTCCGCCTGGCGCAGCTCCCACACCGCCGAGGTCTGGGTCACCGTCACGTCGTCGAGGACGCCGAGCGAGCCGATGATGACGCCCGCCAGCAGCAGACCGCTCAGCTCGATGCCCGGATAGAGGCCGTGGATGAGCCCCGTCTCGTCGGAGGTGTTGCCGGTGAGCTTCGCCCAGTCGATGAAGACCGACCCCAGCAGCCCGATCAGCAGCAGGGAGATGAGGGTGCCCAGGACGGCCACGGAGGTCCGCGCCGTCAGCCCGTGGCACAGATAGAGGGCCGCCAGCATGATCGCGCTGCTGCCGACCACGGCGACCAGCAGCGGATGCTCGCCCTGAAGTATCGCCGGCAGGATGAACAGCGTCAGCACGGCGAAACTCACGACCAGTGAGACCAGCGCGAGCAGCCCGCGGAGCCGTCCCACCGCGACCACGGCGAGCGCGAAGAGGCCGGCCAGCAGCGTGATCGGGACGTCCCGTTCCACGTCGTTCACCGAATACTGCAACTCACGCGGCGCGTTGGGAGCGTACGCGACCACCACGCCCTGCCCCTGGCTCAGCCGCCGTGTGGAGTCCGGCTGGACGATCTCGGTGAACTCCCGCCCCTTGTCGTCCCCGGTGGTGACGCGCACGGTCGCCTTCTCGCAGACCTCGTCGCCGGCCCCGTCCCCGCCCGGCGCGCCCGGTGTCCCCTGTTCCGGCGCGGCCCCGGGCGGCTGCCCACCGCCGGCGTTCACGTCCGAGCACTTCACCTGCTCGACCCGCACGACCTGCGCCTTCTCCATCTGGCGGTCCATGCCCACGCCGCTCGGGGCGTGCCCCGGGACTCCGCCGGGCCACAGAGCCACCAGTCCGACGGCGACGGCGACGGCGAACGGGATCAGCACGGCGGCGATGATCGTCCGCAGCCGCCGGGAGACGGGGGCCGCGGGGCCGTGGCCGTGCGTATGCGCGTGTGGGGGCGGGTGCGCGTGGCCGTGGGGCTGGGCCGGGTCGGGGCGGGCCGGGGGTTCGGGCGTCGAGTTCACCGCCCGATCATCGCAAGAAGGGAGGCGCTCTGGTCAGGAACCGCGGGACGGCGTTAGCGTGGGGGCGCCTTTGCACACGCGGGAGCTCGGAGCACCGGGCTGAGAGGGCGCTGAACTCCGTACCCGGGTCCGGCCGTACGCCGGGACCCCACGGAAGCCGCTGCGCCGACCGCCGAACCTGTTACCGGGTAATGCCGGCGTAGGGAGTAGGTCCGAGATGACCGTAGACGACGCGCGCACGCCTGCCCAGGAACCGTCCACCCGCCCCGGCGGGGACGGCGGGCCCCGGCCGATCGGATGGCACAAGGGCTATCTGACCGGCTCCCGCCCGGACCTGCGGGTCCCCGTACGGCGGGTGCGTCTGACCGACGGCCGCGACGTGACGCTGTACGACACGTCCGGCCCGTACACCGACCCCACCGTCACCACCGACGTACGGCGCGGACTGCCGCCGCTGCGCCAGGACTGGATCACCGCTCGCGGTGACACCGAGGAGTACGCGGGCCGGCCGCGGCGGCCGGAGGACGACGGCCTCCGTACCGCCGCCGGCCGGGGCCCGCACCTGGCCGGCCCGGGTCCCGAGGGGCCCCGGCGCCCCCGGCGGAGCCGCGACGGCTCGCCCGTCACCCAGCTCACCCATGCCCGGCGCGGCGAGATCACGGCCGAGATGGAGTTCGCCGCCGTCCGGGAGGACGTCTCCCCGGAGACCGTCCGGGAGGAGATCGCCGCCGGGCGCGCGGTGCTCCCCGCGAACGTCAACCACCCGGAGTCCGAGCCGATGGTGATCGGCAAGCGGTTCCTGGTGAAGGTCAACGCGAACATCGGCAACTCGGCCGTCACCTCCTCCGTCGAGGAGGAGGTCGAGAAGATGACCTGGGCCACCCGCTGGGGCGCCGACACCGTCATGGACCTCTCCACCGGGCGGGACGTCCACACCACCCGTGAGTGGGTGCTGCGCAACTCCCCCGTGCCCATCGGCACCGTGCCCCTGTACCAGGCCCTGGAGAAGACCGGCGGCCGGGCCGAGGAGCTGACCTGGGAGATCTACCGGGACACCGTGATCGAACAGGCCGAACAGGGCGTGGACTACATGACGGTCCACGCGGGGGTACTGCTCCGCCATGTCCCCCTGACCGCCCGCCGGAAGACCGGCATCGTCTCGCGCGGCGGCTCGATCATGGCTGCCTGGTGCCTGGCGCACCACCAGGAGAGTTTCCTCTACGAGCACTTCGAGGAGCTGTGCGAGATCCTCGCCGCCTACGACGTGACGTTCTCCCTCGGGGACGGGCTGCGCCCCGGTTCCGTCGCGGACGCCAACGACGAGGCGCAGTTCGCCGAGTTGCGCACCCTCGGCGAGCTGAACCGGGTCGCCAAGGCCCACGGGGTGCAGACGATGATCGAGGGACCGGGCCATGTGCCCATGCACAAGATCAAGGAGAACGTGGACCTCCAGCAGGAGATCTGCGAGGACGCGCCCTTCTACACCCTCGGTCCGCTGACCACCGATGTGGCGCCCGGCTACGACCACATCACCTCGGGCATCGGCGCGGCCATGATCGCCTGGTGGGGCACGGCGATGCTCTGCTACGTCACGCCCAAGGAGCACCTGGGGCTGCCGGACCGCGACGACGTGAAGACCGGGGTCATCACCTACAAGATCGCGGCCCACGCGGCCGACCTGGCCAAGGGGCACCCCGGCGCCCAGGAGTGGGACGACGCGCTCTCCGACGCCCGTTTCGAGTTCCGCTGGGAGGACCAGTTCAACCTGGCCCTCGACCCCGACACGGCCCGCGCCTTCCACGACGAGACCCTGCCGGCCGAGCCGGCGAAGACGGCGCACTTCTGCTCGATGTGCGGACCGAAATTCTGCTCGATGAAAATCAGCCATGACATCACCGAGCGGTTCGGTGCCGGAGCGGAGGGGACCACGGCGGAGGAGGCCGCCGAGGGGATGCTCCGCAAGTCACGGGAGTTCGCCGCGGGCGGGAACCGGGTGTACCTGCCGATCGCGGACTGACCGCCGAGGGGCCCGGGCCGGCGGGGCCGGACCGTCCGCCGGCGCGTCCCTCCGTCTCGTTCCCGCCGTCGTCCGCCTCCTCGCGCCCCGGGCCCATGGAAGCGGACGGCGGCGGACGGTGGTGAGGGGCGGGGCGGCGGGCGGCGGTGCGCCGGCCGGGCTACTCGGGCGGGTGGTCGGGGCCACCGTAGCCGGGGCTGGAGAAGCCGGGGCTGTTGAAGCGCGGCCGGGAACCACCCTCCCCCGGGGTGTCGCCTCCGCCCGGGCTGCTGAATCCCGGCCGGTTGTAGCCGAGCTGGGGGGTGCGGCCGCCCGACCGGTCCTCCTCCGGGGAGCCCTCCGCGGAGGCGTCTTCGGCTCGGCCGCCCTCCCGCGCGGCGAGCGCCGCCGTCGACTCCCTCTGCGCCTCGCGCAGGAACGGCAGGATGCCCCGGTCGAGCAGCGCCCGCCGCCATGTCTCGCGCAGGCGCGCCAACTCGTCGTCCCGGTCGCGGCCCCGGGCCCGGCCGGCCGTGCCCAGGGAGCCCGAGCCGTTGCGGAGGGCGGTGAAGACCAGGCCGCACATCGCGATGACGGTGGCCGCCGCGGCGAGGGCCAGGAAGACCCAGCCGGCGTTGATGATCGGGCCGGCCGTCGGCGCGTCCGGGCTGAAGAGATGGAGCAGATAGCCGATGAGCAGGAAGATCGCCGCCGCGGCACCCGCCAGCACGGGGGCCAGCACCGTGAAGACCGCGAGCAGCCCGGCCCCGGCGGTCTCACCCACGGCGGTGGTGAGGGCGGCCCCGCCGCCGTTCCCGCCCTCGGGGGTGTCGACGCCGCTCTGCTGCCGCGCGCCCTCCCGCACCTTCTCCCGGAGCGTCACATACGCGCGGTACTCGCCGGCGGCGCGCGCCGCGATTCTCGGCGCGGCCTCCAGCGCCAGGGCACGGAGCTGCTCGGTGCCCGGCCGCCCACCGGTGCCGCCGGCCGTCGCCGCCGACGACCCGGTCATGCCGCGCAGCGCCTCGTCGAGGACCCGGGCGTACTCCGGGTGGTCCTCGGGAAGCAGATGCTGTGCGCTGTTCATGTGCATCCCCCGATGCTCCGTGGGCCCGGCGCCCCGATTCTCACCGGGCGAGCGGGCGGAAACGGAGGAGAGCCTGCTGCGGATAGGCCGATGGTAGAGCGCCCACGCGGGACCTGGCAGGGTGTTGCCGGAATGTGACCCGACCGTGGGCATGTCTATCTGCCCGGGGCGGGTGTCCGGTAATCCTCAGCCGGCCAAGGGCAGTTGGGTGACCAGCATTCTTCCGGCCATGGTGACCCCGCCGTCCATGGCGATGGCCAGCCCGTCGGCGTAGACGTGCGGGCCCTCGACCACCGGCGCGCCGCCGTCCTCCCCGTCCTCGCTGCCCACCTGCCCGGTGAGGTACGGGATGGGGCTGTGGCCGTGGACGACGCGCCCGCCGCCGTAGGCCCCGAGCAGCCGGCGGGCGGCCTCGGAGCCGCCCTGGTCGCGGAAGGCGAAGCGCTTGGTGAACTTGCGGAAGAGCTCCCAGCACTCGGCGGCGTCACCGCGGTGCAGGGTCTCCGTCACCCTGTCGTTGACGGCCTCGATGGAGTCCCCGAAATCCAGATACTCGGTGGTGTCGGAGTGGACGAGCAGATGGCCGTCCTCCTCGGCGATCGCGTCGAGCCGGGACATCCACTGCACATGGTGGTCCTGCAGCCGCTCCATGTCGGTGCGCTGGCCGCCGTTGAGCAGCCAGGCCGCGTGGAAGGAGGCCGTCCCGGCGGCGGAGGCCACGGGGGTGTCCCCGAACCGCTTGGCGCCGATCAGCAGCAGTTCGTGATTGCCCATCAGGGCCTTGCAGTAGCCGCCCGCCGCGGCCGCCTCGGCCGAGAGCCGCATGACGAGATCGATGACCCCGACGCCGTCCGGGCCGCGGTCGGTGAAGTCCCCGAGGAACCACAGACGGGCGGTGCCGGCGACCCACCGGTCCTGCTCGTCGATGAGCCCCTCGGTCCGCAGGGCCGCGCGCAACTCGTCGAGGTAACCGTGGACATCTCCCACCACGTAGAGCGGGCCGGGCCCGTCCGAGGGGGCCGCCTGCGGTTCCTGCCCGGGATGCGGGACCCCGGCGGCCGCGGCAGCGCGCCCGATGACGGGGAGATTCCGCTCGGTGGGCGTATAGCCGTCCTCGGCCGCGTACGGCGGTGCCGCCGCGTCCGCGGGTGTCACCTGCATGGTGAGCATGCCCCGCACCACGGGTCCCTGACCGGCCCCCTGAGTCATCGACCCCTCCACCGTCGCGCCGCCGTACACCTGCCGGACCCCGTCCGCCGCCGCGGACGGCACCCTCCCCGCCTCGGGGCGGGGACCCTTCGCGATCAAGGATCCGCAGTGTCGTGCGCCCATCATAGGAACGCCGCTCGCGGGTTGTGACGCACCAGGGACCCGTCAATCCCCGGGACGGCCGGGAGCACCGGCTTTCCTCCCGAATTGCCCCGTGGCGGCGGGCGCCGGCCGTGCCGCGGCTCCGGCCGGCGGGAGGATCCGGCCCCGGACGCCCGTCCGCACGCGGGTGTGCCGGCGTCCGGCCGTGGCGCACCGCACCGGAAGACGCCCGCGGGAGGTCGCCGGGCCGGTGTGCCTCCAGGCCGGGCACCGCCGGTCCCGGGCGGCCCGGGCCCGGCGCGGCCCGCGCCGGGCGGCGCGCCGCTCCCGGCACGGGAGGCGGCCGGGTGAACGGCCCGGACCCGGCGGGCCGCCCGGGATCCGGCGCCGTCAGGCCGGGGACGACCGGGGCGGGGTGACCGTCGTGCGCGAGGCGCGCCGCTGCGAGGAGGTGCGCACGATCAGCTCCGTCGGTATCACCTGGGCCACCGGACGCCCCTCGTCCAGCCCCTCGATGGCGTCGATCAGCAGCTGGACCACCGCCGTGCCGATCCGGCGCGGTTGCAGGGAGAGGGTGGTGACCGGCGGCTCGGTGCCGGCGTAGACCGTGGACTCGCTACAGCACACCAGCAGCAGGTCCTCGGGGACACGCAGGCCGTAGCGGCGCGCGGCGGCCAGCAGGTCCGTGCCGTTGGGGTCGAAGAGGCCGTAGACGGCGTCCGGGCGGTCGGGGCGGGCCAGCAGGCGGTCCGCCGCGACGGCTCCCGCGCGCGGGTCGTGGGCCGGGTACTTCTCGTAGACCGGGTCCTGCCCGGCCCGTTCGCACCAGGCGAGGTAGGCGCTGGTGGAGAGGCGCGTGTAGGTGTCGGTGGTGGTGCCGGTGAGCAGGCCGATCCGGCGGGCGCCGGCCTCGGCGAGGTGGTCCAGCAGTCCGAGGACGGCGGCCTCGTGGTCGTTGTCGACCCAGGCGGTCACCGGTACGGAACCGGCGGGGCGGCCGTCGGAGACGACGGGGATCCGCTGCCGCGTGAGCTCGGCGACGACCGGGTCGTGGTCGGAGGGGTCGATGACCACCGTGCCGTCGAGGGCGACGTTGGACCAGACGTCGTGACGGGAGGTGGCGGGGAGGATGACGAGGGCATAGCCGCGGTCCAGCGCGGCGGAGGTGGCGGCCCGGGCCATCTCGGCGAAGTAGGCGAACTCGGTGAAGGTGAAGGGCTCGTCACCGTAGGTGGTCACGGTCAGTCCGATCAGCCCGGACCGGCCCGTACGGAGGGTGCGCGCCGCGGCGGAAGGGCGGTAGCCCAGTCGCTCCGCGACCTCGCGGACGTGACGGCGGGTGGCGTCGGGGAGGCGGCCCTTGCCGTTGAGGGCGTCGGAGACAGTCGTGATGGAGACACCGGCGGCGGCGGCCACGTCCCGGATGCCCGCTCGCCCCAGCCGACGGCCGGCCGCCCGGCTCACCTGGTGCTTCTCTGCTGCTGTCATGGCCAGCCGATACTAGGGTGCCCGGGCCCCGGGAGCGGCAGTCGGTGACGGACCATCAGGAGTTACGTTTCTGCAAGGCGGGCGACCTCAACAGCCATGACATGCAAGGTCGTTGGGGAAAACTTTGGGCGGCCGTGGTGCCCATACGGGCCGCTTTCCAGGGAACCGTGTTTGTTTCGAAGAGGTCTCAAGTCACCTGGACGGGTGATGCGCGGGGCGGCGCGATCCACCGGCGCGCGGGAGGTGGCCGTGCACCGGCGGGACGGCGGACGGCACCGCGGAGGGCCCCGCGGACGTATCGGGCGAAGGTGGCCGCGGTTCCACATCACTCCGCCCGGGCCCTGCGGCGCCGCACACCGCCGGGCCTCGCCGCACGGCGCCGCGGTCCGCTCCCGCGCCGCGCCGCCCGGCTTCCCGCGCCGCGGCCATTGCCCGTCGCCGCAATCCTCATAGGGTATGCAGCATTGGACGGCACGATGAGGCGGCGGGACGGTCGAGGAGGACTGTGATGCACACTGAATCCCGGGGGGTCTCCCCCGAGGCCCCGGTGATCCCCAGACTGCGCGGTGTGCTGGAGGGCATCCCGACCTACAAGCCGGGCAAGCCCGCCGCGGCGGGGGACGGGCCGGTCACGTACAAGCTCTCCTCCAACGAGAACCCCTACCCACCGCTGCCGGGAGTCATGGAGAGCGTGCGGAGCGCCGCGGAGAGCTTCCACCGCTACCCCGACATGGCGTGCAGCGCGCTGACCGCCGAGCTGTCCGAGCGGTTCGACGTGCCGGCCACGCATCTGGCCACCGGCACCGGCTCGGTGGGCGTGGCCCAGCAACTCCTCCAGGCCACCGCCGGCCCGGGGGACGAGGTGATCTACGGCTGGCGCTCCTTCGAGGCGTACCCGATCCTCACCCAGATCTCCGGCGCGTCCTCCGTGCAGGTGCCGCTCACCGAAGACGAGCGGCACGACCTGGACGCGATGGCCGCGGCCGTGACCGGCCGGACCCGGCTGGTCTTCGTCTGCAATCCGAACAACCCGACCGGCACGGCCGTCCGCCGGGAGGAGCTGGAACGCTTCCTGGACCGGGTGCCCTCCGACGTCCTGGTGGTCCTGGACGAGGCCTACCGGGAGTTCATCCGGGACGCGGAGGTGCCGGACGGCCTGGAGATCTACCGCGACCGCCCGAACGTCTGCGTGCTGCGCACCTTCTCCAAGGCGTACGGGCTGGCCGGGCTGCGCGTCGGCTTCGCGGTGGCGCACGAGCCGGTCGCGGCCGCGCTGCGCAAGACCGCGGTGCCCTTCGGCGTGAGCCAGCTGGCGCAGGACGCCGCGGTGGCCTCGCTGCGCAGCGAGGACGCGCTGCTGGAGCGGGTGTCGGCGCTGGTCGCGGAGCGGGCAAGGGTGTCCGGGGCGCTGTCGGCCCAGGGCTGGTCGGTCCCGGAGTCCCAGGCCAACTTCGTCTGGCTGCGGCTGGGGGAGCGGACGTCGGAGTTCGCGGCGGCCTGTGAACGGGCGGGCGTGGTCGTCCGGCCGTTCCCGGGCGAGGGCGTGCGGATCACCATCGGTGAGCCCGAGGCGAACGACCTGCTGCTGGAGGCGGCGGAGGCGTTCCGCAAGGAGCTCTGAGGTCCCGGGCGGCCGGTGATCCGGGGCCCGGGGGTTCCGGCGGTCCGGTGCGCCCGTCGGTTCAGTGCGTCCGGTGATCCGGTTGTCCGGTGGCGCGGTGGGTTGGCCGGCCGCGCCCCGGCGGCGTCGGCCGCGGCCGCGTCAGGACCGCCGGTGCCCTCGTCGGGCCAGGGGCCGGGTCGTGCCGGTGGGGCCGGTGCGGCACCGGGGGTGTCCGGAAAAGATCGCAGTTCGGGGGGTGTGCCGCAGGGCACACCCCCCGCTGCTTCCTCCGGGGAACGGGTGCGCGATACTGGGCTTGTGAATGTGAACGCTTTCACAAGCGCTGGACTCTGTTCCGGTTGCTCTGGTTCTGCTGGTTCCTCCCGTTCCTCCGTGAAACGGGTGGTCTGCCACATCCGATCGCCGCGATGTGAGGGAGTGCCGCCATGGATCCTCTGACCACCGTGACCACCGTGACGGCGGTCGACGCCGTGCACACGGCCCTGGCCCCCGAGACGCTCGCGCGCTGGCAGTTCGGCATCACGACCGTCTACCACTTCCTGTTCGTCCCCCTGACGATCTCCCTGGCCGCGCTGGTGGCCGGGCTGGAGACCGCGTGGGTGCGGACGGGCAAGGAGAAGTACCTCCGGGCCACCAAGTTCTGGGGCCGGCTCTTCCTGATCAACATCGCGATGGGGGTCGTCACCGGCATCGTGCAGGAGTTCCAGTTCGGGATGAACTGGTCCGACTACTCGCGCTTCGTCGGGGACGTCTTCGGCGCCCCGCTGGCCCTCGAGGCGCTGATCGCGTTCTTCTTCGAGTCCACCTTCATCGGCCTGTGGATCTTCGGCTGGGACAAGCTGCCGAAGGGGATCCACGCCGCCTGCATGTGGATGGTGGCGCTCGGCACGGTGCTCTCCGCGTACTTCATCCTGGCGGCCAACTCCTGGATGCAGCATCCGGTCGGTTACCGGATCAACGAGGAGACCGGGCGGGCCGAACTCACCGACTTCCTGCACGTACTCACCCAGGAGACGACCCTCGTGGTGGTCTTCCACACCCTCACCGCGGCGTTCCTGGCGGGCGGCGCCTTCATGGTCGGCATCGCGGCGGTGCACCTCCGCCGTGGCCGGCACGTCCCCGAGATGCGGACCTCGCTCCGGCTCGGCCTGGTGACCCTGGTCGTCGGCGGTCTGCTGACCGCCGTCAGCGGTGACCAGCTCAGCAAGGTGATGTTCGAGCAGCAGCCGATGAAGATGGCCGCCGCCGAGGCGCTGTGGGACAGCGAGGCGCCCGCGCCCTTCTCCCTCTTCGCCTACGGGGACGTCGACGAGGGGCACAACTCGGTCGCCGTCGAGATCCCCGGGCTCCTCTCCTTCCTCGCCCACGGCGATCTGGAGACCGCCGTCCCGGGCATCAACGACGTGAACGAGGCCGAGCAGGAGAAGTACGGGCCCGGCGACTACCGGCCCAACATCCCGGTCGCCTACTGGGGCTTCCGCTGGATGATCGGTTTCGGCATGGCCTCCTTCCTGCTCGGCGCGGTCGGCCTGTACCTCACCCGGAAGCGGCTCTGGCTCGCGCCCCGGTTGCGGACCGGCGAGGACGAGGTGCCGCTGCTCGCGCTCACCCGGGACCGGACGCTGGGGGCCACCCTCACCGGCTGGTACTGGCGGCTGGCCGTGCTCACCATCGGTTTCCCGCTGATCGCCAGTTCCTGGGGCTGGATCTTCACCGAGATGGGCCGTCAGCCCTGGGTGGTCTACGGCGTGCTGCGGACGGAGGACGCGGTCTCCCCGGGGGTGAGCCAGGGCGAGGTGCTGCTGTCGATGGGCGTCTTCACCCTGCTGTACGCGATTCTCGCGGTGGTCGAGGTGCGGCTCCTGGTCACCTACGCCAAGGCCGGGCCGCCGGAGCTCACCGACGCCGACCTCGACCCGCCCACCCGGATCGGCGGTCACGACCGCGACGACGCCGACCGGCCCATGGCCTTCTCGTACTGATCCCGGAGGCCGGCGGCCCGGGACCGGCGGGCCACCGCTCACCGGGCCCGGCGGCGGACCACCGGCCCCGGCCGGCCGCATCCCCTGACCCCCTGAACCTCTGGACCCCCGGTCCCTGACCGTGCCTGACCGAGCGACGAGGAGCGAGGCATGGAACTGCACGACATCTGGTTCGTCCTGATCGCCTTCCTGTGGACGGGCTACTTCTTCCTGGAGGGCTTCGACTTCGGGGTCGGCGTGCTCACCAAGGTGCTGGCCCGCGACCGCCGTGAGCGAAGGGTCCTGATCAACACCATCGGCCCGGTCTGGGACGGCAACGAGGTCTGGCTGCTCACCGCCGCCGGCGCCACCTTCGCGGCCTTCCCGGAGTGGTACGCCACCCTCTTCTCCGGCTTCTACCTGCCGCTGCTGGCGATCCTGCTCGCGCTGATCGTCCGCGGGGTCGCCTTCGAGTACCGGCACAAGCGCCAGGAGGAGCGCTGGCAGTCCCGCTGGGAGCACGCCATCTTCTGGACCTCGGTGGTGCCCGCGTTCCTCTGGGGAGTGGTCTTCGGCAACATCGTGCACGGGGTGGCCATCGACGCGGACGGCGAGTACACCGGCGGTCTGCTCGGCCTGGTCAACGGGTACGCGCTGCTCGGCGGGGCGGTCACGCTGACCCTCTTCACCTTCCACGGCGCGGTCTTCGTGGCCCTCAAGACCGTCGGGGACATCCGGGCCCGGGCCCGGCGGACGGCCACGGCCGTGGGGGTGCCCGCCGCCGGGCTGGCGGTCCTCTGGCTGGGCTGGACCCAGCTGGAGCGCGGGGACGGCCTCAGCCTGGTGGCCCTGGTGGTCGCGGCAGGCGCCCTGCTCGCGGCGATCGGGATGAACGGCCGGAGCCGGGAGGGATGGGCGTTCGCCCTGTCGGGGATCACCGTGGCCGCAGCCGTGGCGATGCTCTTCCTGACGCTGTTCCCGGATGTCATGCCGTCCACCCTGGACGAGGAGTGGAGCCTGACCGTGGCCAACGCCTCCTCCACCCCGTACACGCTGAAGATCATGACCTGGTGTGCCGGGGTGGCGGCTCCGCTGGTCATGCTCTACCAGGGCTGGACCTACTGGGTTTTCCGTAAGCGCATCGGCACCCAGCATCTCGCGGACGCGCACTGAGGGCCGGGTGAGAACAGTGGCCGGCGGAACGGCCGGGACGGCGCTACGAGCGGGAATCGCGGTACGGGCAGGAGCGGTGGTGCAGCCGGCTGGGGACAGGCGGGCGGAGCGGCCCGCGGGGGCGTCGGCACCGAGGGAGTGTTTCACGTGAAACCTGTCGATCCCCGGCTCCTCCGGTACGCCCGGGCGACCCGGTTCTTCCTGCTGGTCTCCGCCGCGCTCGGGCTGGCGGGGGCCGGTCTGGTGGTCGCCCAGGCGGTGCTGCTCGCCGACATCATCACCGGCGCCTTCCAGCGCGGCCTGGACGCCGGCGGGCTGCGTACCCCCCTGCTGCTGCTCGTGGCCGTGTCCGCCGGCCGGGGCCTCGTCTCCTGGCTGACGGAGCTGACGGCGCACCGGACCGGTGCCACCGTCAAGTCCGAGCTGCGGGCGCGGCTGCTCGGCCATGCCACCCGGCTCGGCCCGGGCTGGCTCTCCACCCAGCGCACCGGGGAGCTGACCACGCTCGCCACCCGGGGCATCGACGCGCTCGACGACTACTTCGCCCGGTATCTGCCGCAGCTGGCGCTGGCGGTGGTGGTGCCCGCCGTGGTGCTGGCCCGGATCGTCACCGAGGACTGGGTCTCCGCGGTGGTCATCGTGCTGACGCTGCCGCTGATCCCGCTCTTCATGGTGCTGATCGGCTGGGCCACGCAGGCGCGGACGGAGCGGCAGTGGCTGCTGCTCTCCCGGCTGTCGGGACACTTCCTCGACGTGGTCGCCGGCCTTCCCACCCTGAAGGTGTTCGGCCGGGCCGCGGCGCAGGCCCGCTCGATACGCGCCATCACGGCGGACTACCGGCGCGCGACCCTGCGGACCCTGCGGATCGCCTTTCTCTCCTCCTTCGCCCTGGAACTGCTGGCCACCCTGTCGGTAGCGCTGGTCGCCGTGGGGATCGGGATGCGGCTGGTCCACGGCGACCTCGACCTGCGGACCGGGCTGGTGGTGCTGATCCTCGCCCCCGAGGCGTATCTGCCCCTCCGCCAGGTGGGGGCGCGGTTCCACGCCGCCGCCGAGGGACTGGCCGCCGCGGACCGGGTGTTCGCGGTCCTGGAGACCCCGCTTCCCGGGCGTGGCGGCGGTGCGCCCGTACCCGCAGCGCGGAACTCCGCGCTGCGGGTGGAGGGTCTCGTCGTACGCCACCCGGGCCGCCCGGGGCCCTCGCTCCCCCGGACCTCGCTGACCGTCCGCCCGGGTGAGACGGTCGCCCTGACCGGCCCCAGCGGGTCGGGGAAGACGACGCTGCTCCACGCGCTGCTGGGGTTCGCCGAACCGGCGGAGGGGCGGTTGCTCCTCGGCGGTACGGATCTGGCCGACGCCGATCCCGCGGACTGGCGGCGGCAGATCGCCTGGCTGCCCCAGCACCCCCACCTCTTCGCCGGTTCCATCGCCGACAACGTCCGGCTGGCACGGCCGGACGCCGGTGACGGCGCGGTGCGGGAGGCGCTGCGGGACGCGGGAGCGCTGGAGTTCGTCTCCGCACTGCCCGACGGGGCCGCCACCGTGCTCGGGGAGGGCGGTGCCGGGCTGTCCGCGGGGCAGCGGCAGCGGGTCGCGCTGGCCCGGGCCTTCCTCGCCGACCGTCCCGTGCTGCTGCTGGACGAGCCGACGGCCCACCTGGACGGGGAGAGCGAGGCCGCGGTCGCGGCGGCCGTGGCACGGCTGGCCGAGGGACGCACCGTGCTGATGGCCGTGCACCGGCCCGCGTCGGCGGCGGTGGCGGACCGGGTCGTGGCCCTCGCCCCGGCGGCGCCGGGCACCCCGGCCGGGCCCGCGGCGGCACTCCCGGGAGAGGGGGCCGGCGGGGTGGTCCACGCCCCCGCGGCCCGGGCCATCGGCGCGGACGGCCCGGACGGGGGCGCGGACGCGGCCACCCCGGAGCTCGCGGCGGCCCGTGCGGACGTTCCGGCGGACCGTGCCGTGAACCTCTCCACCGGCCCCGCCGCACCGGCCGCGGCAGGCGGGAGCGGGCGGTGGCGCGGGCGGTGTGGACGGCGGGGCCGCCGGGCCGACCCGCTGCGCCGGGTGCGGGCGCTGCTGCGGGCCCGGCGGGGCCGGTTCGCCCTGGCGCTGGCGCTGGGCAGCCTGGCGCTGGGCAGCGCGGTGGGGCTGATGGGGGTCTCCGGCTGGCTGATCTCCCGCGCCTCCGAGCAGCCGCCGGTGCTGCATCTGCTGGTCGCGGTGACGGCCACCCGGGCCTTCGGCATCGGCCGCGCCGTGTTCCGGTACGCCGAGCGGCTGGTCGCGCATGACGCGGTCTTCCGGATGCTCGCCGATCTCCGGGTGGACGTCTTCCGGCGGCTCGCGCGGCTCGCGCCCGCCGGGCTGCGCGCCACCCGCCGCGGGGATCTGCTGTCCCGGCTGGTCGCTGACGTGGACTCGCTTCAGGACTACGTGCTGAGGCTGTGGCTCCCCGTCGGGGTGGCCCTGCTGGTGTCCGCCGGTTCCGCCGGGTTCACCGCCTGGCTGCTGCCCGAGGCCGGCGCCCTGCTGGCGCTGGGGCTGCTCGCCGCGGGCGCCGGGGTCCCGCTGCTCTCCGGGGCGCTCTCCCGGCGGGCCGAACGCCGGCTCGCCCCGGCCCGCGGGGACCTGGCCACCCGGGTGGTGGACCTCCTGGCGGGCACCGCCGAACTGACGGTCGCGGGGCAGCTGGAGGCCCGCACGGCCGGGGCCCTGCGGGCGGACGCCGGGCTGACCGCGCTCGCCCGCCGCTCGGCCGCCGCCGCCGGGGCCGGGGCGGGGCTCACCGCCCTGGTGTGCGGGCTCACCGTGACCGCCCTGTCCTGGGCCGGGATCCAGGCCGTGCACGAGGGGCGCCTCGCCGGGGTCGCGCTGGCCGTGGTCGTCCTGCTGCCGCTCGCGGCGTTCGAGGCCGTGGCCGACCTGCCGCTCGCGGTGCGCCACCGGCAGCGGGCCCACCGCGCCGCGGCCCGCGTCGAGGAGGTGCTGTCCGCGCCGGAACCGGTGCGGGAACCCGCGCGCCCGGCGCCCGCGCCGGCCTCACCGTTCCCGCTGGAGCTGCGCGGGATCACCGCCCGCCATCCCGGGCAGCCGCGGCCCGCGCTCGACGGGCTGGACCTGGACCTCGCCCCCGGGCGACGGATCGCCGTCGTCGGGCCCTCGGGCTCGGGCAAGACCACGCTGGCCCAGGTGCTGCTGCGCTTCCTGGACCCGGAGTCCGGCCGCTACACCCTGGCCGGTGCCGACGCCACGACGCTCGACGGCGACGCCGTGCGCCGGCTGGTCGGGCTCTGCGCCCAGGACGCGCATATCTTCGACAGCTCCCTGCGGGAGAACCTGCGGCTGGCACGCCCGCCGGCCGGCGAGGCCGCGCTCCGCGCCGCGCTGGCCCGGGCCCGGCTGCTGGACTGGGTGGACGGGCTGCCCGACGGGCTGGACACGCCGGTGGGTGAGCACGGCGCCCGGATGTCGGGCGGTCAGCGCCGGCGCCTCGCGCTGGCCCGCGCGCTCCTCGCCGACGTCCCCGTCCTCGTCCTCGACGAGCCCGCCGAGCATCTCGACCTGGCGACGGCGGACGCCCTGACGGCCGACCTGCTCGCCGCCACCCAGGGGCGGGCGACGGTGCTGATCACCCACCGGCTGGCGGGTCTGGCGGAGGTCGACGAGGTGGTGGTGCTGGACCGGGGCCGGGCCGTGCAACGCGGCGCCCCCGCCGAACTGGCCTCCGCCGACGGGCCGTTCCGGCGGATGCTGGAGCGGGAGCGCGCGGTGGAGGGCGCCCCGGGCGAGGACGGTCCGGGCGGGGCCTCCCCGGGCGGGGCCGATGGGCCCCGGCCGGTCCTCCCGGTGGCCGGGACGCGGCGGTGACCTGAGGCCGCCCTGACCCGCCGGCCGGTGCCCGAGACCATGGTGACCTGCGGTGACGGCCCTGGGCGGTGCGCCGCTCCGCCGGCCGGCAGCCCGTCCGGCCGCCCCGTCCGGTGTGGCCGGCGGGGCCGATTGGCCGGGACGGGCGGACGGGCTGCCGGCCGGCGGGGGGTCGCCGCCGGACGGGTGGAGCTTCGGACGCGCGCCCGTGCGGCGCGCCGACGGGACGGGCACCCGGCCGCACGGAGCGTGGCCGCGGGAAGCCGGCCGGAAGCCGGAAGGACGGGACGGCGTCCCCTGCTCCATCCCTGTGCTTCGGCCTGTTCGTTCGTACGGGGAGCCCGCGCGTTCACGCCGGCGGCATGTCAGGTCTGCCGCTCCAGGATGGCCTCGATGACCGCGGCGACGCCGTCCTCGTTGTTGCCCGTTGTACGGGCCGAGGTGGCGGCCAGCACCTCCGGGTGGGCATTGGCCATCGCGTAGGAGTTCCCGGCCCAGCTCAGCATCTCCAGGTCGTTGGGCATGTCCCCGAAGGCGACGACCTCCTCCGGGGAGATGCCGCGCTCGGCGCAGCACCGGGCCAGGGTGGACGCCTTGCTGACCCCCAGCCCGCTGATCTCCAGCAGCGCGGTCGGGCTGGAGCGGGTGAAGGAGGCGTGCGCGCCGGCCGTTTCCCGGGCCAGCGCCAGATACTCGTCCGGGGATATCACGGGGTGGTGGGCCAGGAGCTTGAGGAGGTGGTGCTCCGCGTCCCAGGCGTCCTCGGCGAGCAGCAGTTCGGCCGCCTTGACCCGGGCGCCGGTGTCCAGGGGGAACGGCGGGTACTCCGGCTCGTGGTGGAGTCCGGAGGTGAGCTCGACGGCGAAGGAGGTGCCGGGGGCCGCCACGCGCAGCGCCCCGACGACGTCCATCGCGGAGAGGCGGTGCAGCGGACGGAGGTCGACGACCCGGCCGCCGCGGTGCAGATCCACCACGGCCGCGCCGTTGGCGCAGATGGCCAGCCCGTGACCGTGGACATGGGCGCTGACGACGTCCATCCAGCGGGCGGGCCTGCCGGTGACGAAGAAGACGTCGATACCGGCTCGCTCGGCGGCCGCCAGGGCGGCGACGGTGCGGTCGGAGACCGACTTGTCGTCCCGCAGCAGGGTGCCGTCGAGATCGGTGGCGATCAGCCGCACGGGCCCGGCGACGGGGGCCGGTTCACCGGCCGCCGTCCGGGGCCGCTGGTGCGGTTCGGGCCGCTCGGTAGCTGAGGTCACTCCTCCATCTTCCCGCATATGCGCGTACAGAAGTGCGATCGGGCGCACAGGGGAGCGGTGTTCCGCCCCACGTCGAGGGGCGGGGACGCGGGAGCGGCGACGGCGGCGTACGCACGCGGCGGCCGAGGCCGGGCGGGCCGGTCCCGGCCGGTGCCGGGGCGGGCGGCGGTGTCGTGCGCGGCGGTGGGTCCGCCCCGCCGGCGCGCGCACGGCGGGCCGTCCTGCCCCTTCGCCTCCCGGCCGGCCCGGCGTCGGCCCGCCCCGCCCTCGCCACCCCGGGGGCGGGCGGCGCTCAGCCGAGCCGGCTCATGGCCTCGGTGGCGATCTTCTCGAAGACGTTCTGGTCGGCCGCGAAGTCGGAGTCCGGGATCGGCCAGTGGAGCACCAGTTCGGTGAAGCCCAGCTCCTGGTGGCGCCCGGCGAAGTCCACGAAGGCGTCCACGGATTGCAGCGGCCCGGCCCCCTCCGGGGTGAAACCGGTGAGCAGGATCTTGTCCAGCCCGGCCGGGTCCCGCCCGGCCTCCTCGCACGCCGCGCCCAGCCGCCCGAGCTGGCCGCGCAGTGCCTCCACCGACTGCTGCGGGGTGCCCTCGGCGAACAGCTTCGGATCCCCCGTGGTCACCCACGCCTGCCCGAACCGCGCGGCCAGCCGCAGACCGCGCGGGCCCGTCGCGGCCACGGCGAACGGCAGCCGGGGCCGCTGGACGCAGCCCGGGATGTTCCGGGCCTCCTCCGCCGAGTAGTACGCGCCACGCTGCGAGAGGGCGTCCTCGCTGAGCAGCCGGTCGAGCAGTGCCACGAACTCGGCGAAGCGGCTCGCGCGCTCCCGCGGCGGCCACGGCTCCTGGCCCAGGGCGGTGGCGTCGAAACCGTTGCCGCCGGCGCCGATACCGAGCGTGATCCGGCCACCGGAGACATCGTCCAGGGAGATCAGTTCCTTGGCGAGCGTCACCGGATGCCGGAAGTTGGGCGAGGTCACCAGGGTGCCCAGCCGCAGGCGCTCCGTGGCGGTGGCGGCGGCGGTGAGCGTGGGCAGGGCGCCGAACCAGGGACCGTCCCGGAAGGACCGCCAGGAGAGGTGGTCGTAGGTGTACGCGGCGTGGAAGCCGAGCTCCTCGGCCCGCCGCCACTTCGCCCGGCCGCCCTCGTGCCAGCGGTCGACGGGGAGGATCACGGTGCTCAGTCGCGGGGTCATGGTCCGGAAGCCTACGGTGCGGTCCGAACACCCCGGAAGGTCCGGTGGTACGGCCCGGGAGCAGCGGTGGTCGTCCTGGGCGCGGCCGCGCCGGCCTCCACCGGGGACGTTCGCCCCCGATCCGTGCCGTGCCACCCCGCGGTCACCCCGGCCCGGTGCGGGGCCGCGGCGGCGTGCGCGGGGTCACCGGGCCCCGGACTGCGTTCCCCGCTCGGCCCGCGTCCCCCCGGCCGGGGAGCGCCCCGCCGCGCGATGCCGGTGCCGCGCCGGTGGCCGGGTGAACCGCAGGGCCATCACCGGGCAGGCGGCCACGGCCCGGCGGGCGTCCCCGGCCAGCTCGGACGGGACGGCCGTGGCACGGAGCACCGGGTAACCCCATTCGTCGAGCGTGATCAGCTCCGGCAGCAGTTCGGCGCAGAGGCCGTGGCCGTCGCACGCCGCGAAGTCGACGGAGAGCCGCCCGCCGGGCCGGGGCGCCCCCGGCCGGGGCGTCCCCGCCGTTCCCGCCGTCCCGGGCGTTCCCGCGCGCCGTGGCTTCTCCGCCATGCCTGAGGCCTCCGCCGTCTGCGCCGTCTCCGCGGGCTCCGTCATCTGGGTCATCCGGGTCATCTGGGTCATCTGCGTCATCCCTTCGTCTTCGTTCCCTGCTCCGCCGTTCTCTCGGCCCGGCCCCGTCCGCCGGTCGCCGTTCCCCGGCCGCGCGGGCCGCCGGCACCGCGCGGCGCGCTCACCGCCACGCGTCCTCGGCCGGTGGCCGGGCGGCGGGCACCGGCAGGGTGAGGGGCGCGTGCGCGAAGGCACACGGACCGTGGCTCAGATGGCGCGCCACGTGGTCACCGAAGACCCGCAGCGCCGAGACGGCCAGCCGCGCGGCCCCGTCGGGGTGGCGGCAGGCGCCCCGGCCGGGGAGGAGGCCGAGCCGGTGGTTCAGGCGTTCCAGCACCGGCGCCCCGGCCCGTCCCCAGGCCAGCTCGGCGAAGTCCTCGGCCACGGACGGGAGCCCGAAGCGGCAGGGACCGCACTGCCGGGCGCTCTGGGCGCCCAGGTAGGCCAGCACCGCGGCCGTCTCGGCGAGTCCGCACGCCTCCTCGGGCAGTGCCGCCACCACGCCCGCGAGCCGCCCCGGGTCCGCGCCGTGCGGGGGTGCGGGCAGCCAGCTGCCGAAGAAGCCGCCCACCAGCACGGCGCCGAGCCGCCCGGCGGGTCCGCCCGCCGCGTCGAGCGCGGTGGAGACGGAGCTGTCCGCCGGCAGCTCGTACACCCCCGGGCGGCGCACGGAGCCGGTGAGGGCCGTCAGGGCGGTGCCCGGGGCCTCGGGGCCGCCCTGCTCGCGGAACCACTCGGGGCCGTAGCGGGCGATCAGGGCGAGATGGGCGAGGGTCTCCACGTTGTCGACCAGGGTGGGGCGCCGGGCGACCCCCTTCTCGAACGGCCGGGGCGGGGTGGCCCGCGGCCGGGCGGCACCGCCGTTGAGCCAGTTCACCAGCGCGGTCTCCTCACTGGAGACGAAGTGGTGCGGCAGGGTGTGCACCTCCACCGGGACGGGGTCCACTCCCGCGCGCCGCCGCTCCCCGACCGCCCGGACCAGCCGGCGCACCTGCTCTCCCCGGGTACGGGCCAGGCAGAGGTGCACCGTGGCCGCGCCGGTCGCGACCGCCGCGAGCACGGCTCCGTCCAGCACGAGATGCGGGGCGAGATGGAGCAGGGTGGCGTCCTTCCGGCCGGCCGGTTCGCTCTCCATCCCGTTGGCGACCACGACGGCGGGGCCGCGCCGCTCCGCGACCGCGGCCAGCTTGCGCCCGGTGGGGAAGCCGCCGCCGCCCCGGCCGGTGAGCCCGGCCCGCAGCACCGCGTCGATCAGCGTCTCCGGGGCGGCGGCCGACGGGGCGGGGCCGTAGCGGTCCAGGTGCTCGGCGAGACCGGCGGGCCCGCCCGTCTCGTACCAGCCGAGGAGCAGACGGGTGCCGTCCGGGCCGGCGGGGGGCCGCGGGCGCCGCAGGGTGGATGTGGTGACGGGGCCGGGGGTCACGCGGCCTCACCCCTTTCTCTGATTTCTCCGATTTCTCTGATGTCCCGACGTGCTTCTCGTGTTCCTCCGGTTCTCTCCGGTGCTCCGGGTCCTCCGGGCCCTCCGGGGCTCTCCGGAATCTCCGGCCACGGGCGTCCGGGATGGTGCGGAGTCGCCGGCCCGGTCCGGAGCGGCACGGGGGAGGCGGGGGCGGTGGGGGCCACCGGCACCGGCGCCGGGGCGGCGACCGCCTGCCTCCGGGTGCGCCGTGCCGCGCCCGGGAGCCGTCCCGCGCGGCCGAGCCGCCACCCCGCGGCGGCGAGCACCGTCAGCAGACAGCCCGCGTACAGCAGTTGCTGGGGGCCCAGGCGGGTGTCCGTGCCCGTGCCGATCCCGTGGAGCAGGGCCACCGGCCATGCCGCGTAGGCGAGCCAGTGCACCGCCTTCCACCGGCGGTGCCCCAGACGGTGCCGGAGGGCGCTGCTGACCGCGACCGCGAGCAGCAGATCGAGGGCCACGGCCCCGAGCCCCACCCACAGCGGCCGGTAGGAGGAGACGAACGGCACGACGGTGGCCGTCAGGCCGATGTCCGTGTACGTGTCGGCCACGGTGGTGAGGAGGTGCAGGCCGAGGAAGGCCAGGGAGATCAGCGACAGGTTGCGGTGGAGCGCGGAGACCTCGAACCGGGCGATCCGCCGGGGCGCGTACCGCCCGCCGGCGGCGGCGCCGAGCGCGGTCACCGCGGTGAACAGCACCAGCGAGACGGTGCCCGACGCCCGGGTGGCGTACCAGAGCGGGCTCGGGCCGGCCGCGAGGGCCGCCAGGGCGGTCGTGGTGGAGCCGGTCATCGGGGGCCTCCCGTCGGGTCGTCGGGCCATCCGCCCAGGTGGAGTACGTGTCCGTCGGCGTGGACCAGGCGGGCCGGCAGCCCGGCGTCCCGCAGCCACTCCGGGGCCCGCTCGCCCAGGACGACGGCGGCGGTCGCGGCCGTGTTGGCGGCCACGCACGAGGCTGCGGCCACGCTCGCGGTCCGCCACACGACGGGGGCGGAGGTGCCGGTGGCCGGGTCGACGAGGTGGTGCCGGAGCCTTCCACCGCGCCGCCAGGAGCGGACGGTCGTCCCCGAGGTGGCGAGGCCGCCGGCCCCGACGGTGACGACGGGGCCCGCCGCCGGGCGCGGGCCGGCGTGGTCGTCGGCCAGGGCTATCCGCCAGCCGCCCGCCGGGGGTGGTCCGGCCACCGACAGATCACCGCCGAGATTGACCAGCACCCCGCAGCCGGCCGCGTCGGCGGCCCGCCGGGCGGCCCGGTCCGCGGCCAGGGCCTTGGCCGTGGCACCCAGGTCCAGCGCGCCGCCGGCGGGCAGCCGCAGCAGCCGCAGCCCGGGATCCCAGCCGACCGCGCGCCGGCCGACGGCCGGCCGCGGCCGCGGCGAGGGCTCCGGTGTCCCCGGTGGCACCTCGTCGAACGTCCGGTCGTAGCCGAGCGCGGAGACGGCGGGGCCCACGGTCGGGTCGACGGCGCCGCCGGTGTCCTCGGCGGCGCGCAGCGCGACGGTCACGGCCTCGGCCAGCAGGGGTCCCACCGGCACGGGCCGGCCGCTGCCGGCGGTGGCGTTGACCCGGCTGAGTTCGGAGTCGGGGCGGAACCGGCTGCACGCGGCGTCCACGGCGGCCAGCTCGGCCCGCAGCGCCCGCAGCGCCGGCAGCGACACCCCCGCGCCGGCCGGGCCGGTTGTGAGCAGGACCGCCGTGGTGCCCAGCGCGCGGAAGGAGACGCGGGCCGGCTCCGCGGCCGGCCGGTGGGTGGCGGTCATGACGCGCCCGACTGAGTGTGGGGCGCCTGGGAGGTCGTCCCGGGCGGGGTCGCCGGGGCCGACGTGCCCGGAGCCGACGGTTCCGATGTCCCGCCGGGGGTCCGGGGCCCGGCCGGACCCGGCGTGGTGTTCTGGTCCGGCGTGCCACCGGAGGACGGGGAGGTGCCGGGGATCGCGTGCGCGTACCCCACGCCGAGCGCGGCGGTGCCGGCGGCCGCGGCGGCCACCGCCCAGCCGGTGGCGCCCCGCACGCGGCGCCGTCCCCGCGCACGGCGGTGCACCGCGGCCTCGACGGCCGGGCGGGGCTGGTGATCGGAATCGGACATGGCGGACTCCTCGCGACGGGGCGGGCCTTTCCGTGATTTCGGTGCTCCGTCGCCCAGCCTGCCGCGCGGTGGTTCAGAAACCCGTTCAGGAGTTCCTCAGATCTGGTTAAGACTCGCCGGCGGGCAGGTCGAGGACGACGGTCAGACCGCCGCCCGGGGTCTCCGCCAGCCGCGCCGTGCCCCCGTTGGACGTGATCAGGCGGTGCACGATGGCCAGGCCCAGCCCGGTGCCGGACCCCTCCGGGTACCCGAACCTGCGGAAGGCGGTCCTGCGGGCCGCCTCGCTCATCCCGGGGCCGTCGTCGGCGACGGTCAGCTCGACCCGGTCGCGGCGGGCCCGGCCCCCGACCCGTACCCGCGCCCCCTCACCCACCGCGTCCACCGCGTTGGCCAGCAGATTGTCGAGCACCTGTTCCAGATCGCCCGCCGCCAGCCGCGCGGTCAGCCCGGCCGCGCAGTGCGCTGTGAGCGTGACGTGGCGCTCCTGGGCCAGCGGGAGCCAGGCCGCGATCCGGTCGGCCACCACCCGGTCCACGCGCACCGGCACCGGTACCGGCACCGCGTTCTCCGCCCGGGCGACCGCGAGCATCCCGTCGACCAGCCGGGACAGCCGGGCGATCTCCTCCTGGGCGGCGGCGAGCTCGGCGGCGGTGTCCCCGGCGTCCGCCGCGTCCGCCGTGCTCTCCGGGTGGGACGTGCCCCCGGTGGTCTCGTCCGCGGCCGCCGCGAGCACGTCCAGCCGCAGCCGCAGCGCCGTGAGCGGCGTGCGCAACTGGTGCGCGACGTCGGCGACCACCGCCCGGTGGCCGTGGATCAGGGCCTCCATCCGCGCGGCCATGGTGTTGAAGGTGGCCGCGAGCCTGCGCACCTCGACGGGGCCCCGGCCGCCGGGCGCCCGCGCCGCCAGCCGGCCCTCACCGAGCCGCCGGGCGGCGGCGTCGACGGCGTGCAGCGGCCGGCCGACCCAGCGGGCGAGCGCCACGGCCAGCAGCGCGCCCGCCGCGAGACCGGCCACCCCGATCACCGCCAGCCGCTCCCACATCGCCGTGATCCGCTCGTCCACCGGTGCCGTCGGGCGGGAGAGCACGGCGACGCCCGCGGTGTCCTCACCGTCCCCGACCGGGGCCGCCACGACGAACCGGCCGTCGCGTTCCCGCGTCACCACCCGCGGCTCGGCGATCACCCGCCGCGCCAGGGCCGCCCAGTCCTCGCCGGCCCGCCCGGCCGCCGCGGGGCTCGGCGCCGGGCACGAGGTGGCCGCCTCCCGGCGGGCCGCGCCGTCGAAGACCGCGGCGCAGTCCCCGTCCCGCCGCGCCCGCTCCAGCAGCCCGCGCACGGCGGCCGGGGGACGGCCGTCGGACAGATACTCCTCCGCGGCGGCCGCGATCGCCCGGTCCGCCGCCGTGGCGCCGTCCCGGAAGGACGCGCGCTCGCGCTGAGCCAGCGACAGCCCGAGGGGGACGACGGCCAGCGCCAGTACCGCCGCGACCAGGGCCATCACGGCCAGGGCGACCCGCCGCGTCATCGCTCTGCGGCGGGCGGAGGGCCCGGGGCTCCGGGCGGCGGTGGTGTGCCCGGGGCTCCGGGCGGCGACGGTGCGTCCGGCTGCTCCGGCCGAGCGGCGTCCCGCGGCTCCGGCGCCGGCTGGAGCGGCGCCGGCGGGAGCGGCTCCGGCGGCCCGTGCGGGGCGGTGTCCCCCGGCCCCGGTCCCGGCGCCTCTCCGGTCACCCCGGTCACCGCGCCGAGGCGGAATCCCCTGCCGTACACCGTCTCGACCAGGCCGGGGACGCCGAGTTTCCGCCGCAACGCCGCGACGTGCACGTCCAGCACCTTGGTCGGGCCGTACCAGTGCGCGTCCCAGGCGCGTTCCAGGATCTCCTGCCGGGTCACCACCCGGCCCGGATCGGTGGCCAACGTCTCCAGCAGGGAGAACTCCTTCGGGGTGAGCGGCACCTCCCGGCCGCCGACGGCGACCTTCCGCGTGCGCAGGTCCACCGACAGCGGTCCGTGGCGCAGCAGTTCCTCCGGCGCGCCGACGGGACGCGCCCGGCGGAGCACGGCCCGGATCCTGGCGAGCAGTTCCGGGAGCCCGAACGGCTTGACGAGGTAGTCGTCGGCGCCCTCGTCGAGTGCGGCGACCCGGTCGCCCTCCTCGCCCCTGGCCGTGATCACGATGATCACCACATCGGAGCGGCGGCGCAGCCGGCGGCAGACCTCGACCCCGTCGAGGTCGGGCAGGCCCAGGTCGAGCAGCACGACATCCGGCTCCGGCGCCGCGGTCAGCGCCTGATGCCCGCCGGACACGCTGCCGGCCGCGTACCCGGCGCGCTCCAGCCCCCGTACGAGCAGGTCGGCGATCCCGGGGTCGTCCTCGACGACGAGTACCCGCATCCCCCCAGGGTACCGCCGTGACCTGCGACGACCGTGGCACGCCGGGCGGGGTCCGGGCCTCGCGCCGGGGCGCGCGGGGGTTCCGGGACGAAAGACCCGGGCCCCCCGCCATGACCGCCGTGGCGGCCGGGGAGGACAGCCCTTACGGGCTTCTCCACCTCCAGACGGAGCCCGGGACAGCCGCACAGGGTGACGACCGGCCCCCTCCCGGGCCCTACCGTCAACCCCGTGAATGTGATCCTGACCGAAGGCCTCAGCAAGCGGTTCCCCAAGGTGACCGCGCTCGACCGGCTCTCCCTGACCGTCGGACCGGGGGTGACCGGCCTGGTGGGCGCCAACGGAGCGGGCAAGTCGACCCTCCTGAAGATCCTGCTCGGGCTCTCGCCCGCCACCGAGGGCAGCGCGCGCGTCCTCGGCCTCGACGTGGCGCGCGACGGCGGCGCCATCCGTGAGCAGGTCGGCTACATGCCCGAACACGACTGCCTGCCCCCGGACGTCTCCGCGACCGAGTTCGTGGTGCACATGGCCCGGATCTCGGGGCTGCCGCCCACCGCCGCCCGGGAACGCACCGCCGACACCCTCCGCCACGTCGGGCTGCACGAGGAGCGGTACCGCCCGATGGGCGGCTACTCGACCGGCATGAAGCAGCGGGTGAAACTCGCCCAGGCGCTGGTGCACGATCCCCGGCTGGTCCTGCTGGACGAGCCGACGAACGGCCTGGACCCGGTCGGCCGGGACGAGATGCTCACCCTGATCCGCCGGATCCACACCGACTTCGGGATCTCGGTCCTGGTCACCTCACACCTGCTCGGCGAGTTGGAACGGGTCTGCGACCACGTCGTCGTGGTGGACGGCGGGACACTGCTGCGCTCCAGCGCCACCAGCGACTTCACCCGGTCCACCACCACGCTCGCCGTCGAGGTCACGGACACCGGCCGGCACCCGGACGGCACCGCCGCGCTCGTCGCGGCGCTGGACCGCGCGGGCATCCGCACGCACGCCGGGGGAGCCGCCCCGGGCGCCGGCCGGGTGCTGCTGCTGGAGGCCGCCGACGAGGAGACCTACGACACCGTCCGCGACACCGTCGCGGAACTGGGGCTCGGCCTGGTCCGCATGGAACAGCGCCGCCACCGGATCGCGGAGGTGTTCCACTCCGCAGCCGGTTCCCCGGCGGACTCCGCAGCGGACTCCCCGGCGGACCCCGCGGCGGCGGAACCCGGGCGGCCCGGCGGGACCGGGCAGCCGGGGCAGGCCGGCCGGACGCGGACCGGGGAAACCGGGAAGACCGCGGAGACGGCGGGCCCGTCCCGTCCCCGCGCCACCTCCGGCGGGCCGGACGGAGGTGGCCGTGATGCGGCCTGAGACCATCGCGGCGGCCGACCCCTCGGCCGAGGCCGCCCGGATCCACGACATCGGCTACCGCCGCTACGACGGCCCCCGGCTGGGCCGCGCCTACGCCCGGCGCTCGCTGTACACGCAGAGCCTGCGCGGCGCCTACGGGCTGGGGCGGTCCGCCCGCTCCAAGGTGCTGCCGATGCTGCTGTTCGCGGTGATGTGCCTGCCCGCGGGCATCATCGTGGCCGTCGCCGTCTCGGCGAACATGAAGAACCTGCCGGTGGAGTACACCGAGTACGCGGTCTTGCTCCAGGCGGTCATCGGGCTCTACCTCGCGGCCCAGGCCCCGCAGGCGGTCTCGCGCGACCTGCGGTTCCGTACCGTGCCGCTCTACTTCTCCCGGCCGCTGGAGCGCGGGGACTACGTCCTGGCGAAGTACGCGGCGATGGCCTCCGCCCTCTTCGTGCTCACCGCCGCCCCGCTGGTGATCCTCTACCTCGGCGCACTCCTCGCCGAACTCGGTTTCGCCGAGCAGACCAAGGGGTTCGGCCAGGGGTTGCTCTCCGTGGCCGTGCTCTCCGTCCTCTTCGCGGGCATCGGCCTGGTCGTCGCGGCGCTCACCCCGCGCCGGGGCTTCGGCGTGGCCGCCGTCATCGCCGTGATGACGATCCCGTACGGGGCGGTGTCCACCCTCCAGGTGATCGCCTGGGACCAGGGCAACCTCGACGCCGTGCCCTGGCTGGGCCTGTTCTCGCCGATCACCCTCATCGAGGGCGCGAAGTCGCTGTTCCTCGGCGCGACCTCGGCCTTCCCCGGCGGGGAGGCGCCGTCCGGCGCCCTGCTGGGAACCGCCTACGCGCTGGTCCTCCTCGGCGTGATCCTGGGCTCGTACGCGCTGCTGACGGCCCGCTACCGGAAGGTCGGACTGTGACCACTCTCACCCTCGACCACGCCTCCCGCTGGTACGGCAACGTGGTCGCCGTCAACGACGTCAGCATGACCGTCGGCCCCGGCGTCACCGGCCTCCTCGGCCCCAACGGCGCCGGGAAGTCCACGCTGATCAGCATGGCCGCCGGCTTCCTGGCCCCGTCCACCGGCACCGTCACCCTCGACGGCGCCCCGGTCTGGCGCAACGAACAGGCGTACCGGCACCTCGGCATCGTCCCCGAGCGCGAGGGGATGTACGACTTCCTGACGGGCCACGACTTCGTCCTCGCGAGTGCCGAGCTGCACGGTCTGAAGAACCCCCGCGCGGCGGCCCGCGGGGCGCTCGCCACCGTCGAGATGGAGTACGCGGAAAAGCGCAAGATCTCCACCTACAGCAAGGGCATGCGCCAGCGGGTGAAGATGGCCTCCGCCCTGGTCCACGACCCCTCCCTGCTGCTGCTCGACGAACCGTTCAACGGCATGGACCCGCGCCAGCGGATGCAGCTCATGGAGCTGCTGCGGCGGATGGGCGACGAAGGGCGCACCGTGCTTTTCTCCTCGCACATCCTGGAGGAGGTCGAGCAGCTCGCCGAACACATCGAGGTGATCGTCGCGGGGCGCCACGCCGCCTCGGGAGACTTCCGCCGCATCCGCCGGCTGATGACGGACCGTCCGCACCGCTATCTCGTCCGGTCCAGCGACGACCGCGCGCTGGCCGCCGCGCTGATAGCCGACCCGTCCACGGCCGCTGTCGAGATCGACCTGGCCGACGGGGCGCTGCACATCCAGGCCGTCGACTTCCCGCGCTTCACGGAACTGCTCCCCAGGGTCGCGCGCGAGCGCTCCATCCGGCTCTTCACGGTCTCGCCCTCGGACGAGTCCCTGGAGAGCGTCTTCTCCTACCTCGTAGCGGCCTAGCGGCCCCGCGGCTTGAAGGAGCCCGAACCGATGTACAACTCCACGGTCGCCCGGCTCACCTACCGGGGCCTGCTCGGCCGCCGCCGGGCGCTGATCCTCTTTCTGCTCCCCGCGCTGCTGCTGGTCATCGCGGTGGCGGTCCGCCGGCTCGCCGGGGCCGACGACCAGATCACCACCGACGTGCTCGGCGGCTTCGCCCTGGCCACCATGGTCCCGCTGATCGGGGTGATCGCCGGCACGGGCGCCATCGGGCCGGAGATCGACGACGGCTCGATCATCCACCTGCTGGCCAAACCGGTGCGGCGGCCCACCGTCATCCTCACCAAACTGCTCGTCGCGACCGGGGTCACCGTCCTCTTCGCGGCGGTGCCCACCCTGATCGCCGGGCTGATCCTGGGCGGCAACAGCCAGCGGCTCGCCGTGGCCTTCGCGGCGGCCGCCGCCGTCGCCGCGGTGGCCTACAGCGCCCTCTTCCTGCTGCTCGCCACGGTGACCCGGCACGCCGTCGTCGCCGGGCTCGTCTACGCGCTGGTGTGGGAGACGCTCTTCGGCAGCCTCGTCGAGGGCGCCCAGACCCTCAGCGTGCAGCAGTGGGCGCTGGCCGTCGCCGAGCGGATCGCCGGGGGCGGGCTGGTGACCTCGGAGGTCGGCCTCACCCCGGCCGTCGTGCTGCTGGTCGCCGTCACCGCCGTCGCCACCTGGTACGCGGGGCGGAAGCTGCGGGTGCTCAAGCTGGCGGCGGAGGAGTAGCGCCGGGGGACGGGAGCGGAGAAGGCCCACGGGAGAGGCCGGGACGCGTCCGCGAGGACGAGCGCCCCGGCCTCCGCCGTGTCGTGCGGCGGGCGGCCGGAACCGGCCGCCCCCCGGCGGCGGACTCACGCCACCGGGCTCACGCCACCGGGCTCACGTCACCGGACCGGGCGGCCCGGACTCAGCGCCGCATGCCCTCCCCCAGCTCCCGCAGCCGGCCGTCCACCCCGGCCAGCCGCTCGCTCATGGCGCAGACGACCCGGTCGGTGTTGTCGAGCCGCCGGTCGAGGAACTCGATCCGCCGGTCCATCAGGTCCAGCCGCCGGTCGATGCGGTCGAGCCGGTCCGAGGTCCGCCGCAGCACCGGACCGAGGTCCCGCAGCGCCGCCCCCACCTCGGCCAGATGGGACTCGACGGCCGCCGTCCGGGCTTCGAGCGACCGGCCGTGCGGCCGGTCCCCGGCGCCCCGGCGTGGCCGACGGGACTCCTCCTCCACGTCGAGCAGGTACCTGCGCACCGACCGCGCCACGCCGCTGTCGCGCAACAGCATCGCGACGTTGAGCACGGTGCGGCGGGTGTACAGGTTCAGGTTGGACCTGGGCTGTGGATAACCGTCCCCGGGATGGAGTGACAGGATGTCACGCTTAAATCGCCGCAGGTCAGCGCCGCGAAGCGTGATCATGCCATTCTCGCCGAGCTCTGCGCGGTGGCGCGAGGTCAGCTGGCGGATCACCTCTTCCCCGACCTCGAAGTACCCCGCGACCATCCGCGTCGTGACGTGCAGCCCGTCCGGCAGCACCGTCAGGATCTTCACCTTGTCGAGGACCCCGGTCCGCCGGGCGAGGCTGTCGCGCAGGGCGCGCGACTCCAGCAAGGCGGTCTCGGGTGGCATGGAAGTTGGCATGGGAGTGCCCTCCTTCGTTTTCCATGACGAATGGGTCACGCCCGTACCCAGGGGCCAGGAGCGAGGGCTGCTCACCTGTCCACGTACTCGATGACCGGTTCTGCCGCCCGGCAATCCGCCACTTCACGCACTCTCGACGCCTCGAACTCCCGTTGCCCTCGCGCACTGTGGGCAACGAGCCCCCGGCGCGGGGGTTACGCGCCCGCGGCTCCCCGGCCGAGGAGGCGTTCCACGACCAGTGCGACGCCGTCCTCCTCGTTGGAGGCGGTGACCTCGTCGGCGACGGCCTTCAGTTCGGGGTGCGCCCCGGCCATGGCGACGCCGTGCGCGGCCCAGCCGAACATGGGGATGTCGTTGGGCATGTCGCCGAAGGCGATGGTGTCGGCGGGGCGCAGCCCGAGCCGGCGGGCGGCCAGCGAGAGCCCGGTGGCCTTGGTGAGCCCGGCGGGCAGGAGCTCGACGACGCCGGGGCCGGCCATCACCACGCCGACCAGGTCGCCCACGACGGAGCGCGCGGCCTGCGCGAGCGCGTCGTCGTCCAGGCGCGGGTGCTGGAGGTAGAGCTTGACCAGGGGCTCGGCCCACAGGTCGGCCCGGTCCGGGCAGCCGGTGTACGGCAGCGGCCCGTCGGTGACGGCGTAACCGGGCCCGACCAGCACCTCACCGGCCAGCCCGTCCCTGCTCGCGGCCAGTGCCAGCGGCCCTGTCTCCGCCTCGATCTTCGCGACCGCCAGCGCCGCGACCCTCCGGTCCAGGGTGACGGAGGTGAGCAGCCGGTCCTCGCCGGCGTGGTAGACCTGCGCGCCCTGCCCGCACACGGCGAGGCCCCGGTAGCCGAGGTCGTCGAGGATGTGACGGGTCCAGGGCACGGCCCGGCCGGTGACGACGACGTGCGCGGCGCCCGCGGTCACGGCCGCGGCCAGGGCCTCCCGCGACCGCGGCGAGACGGTGTGGTCGTCCCGGAGGAGGGTGCCGTCGAGGTCGGTGGCGATCAGCCGGTAGGGGAGGTGCCCGCCGGTGCCCGGGCGGGCGGTGCCGGCGGCGCTCACGCGTTCACGGGGGCCAGGGACTCGCGGCCGCCGAGATAGGGCCGGAGGAGTTCGGGCACCCGGACCGAGCCGTCCGGCCGCTGGTGGTTCTCCAGCAGCGCGACGATCGTGCGGGGCACCGCGCAGAGCGTGCCGTTGAGCGTGGCCAGCGGGCGGACGTGCTTGCCGTCCCGCATCCGGACCGAGAGCCTGCGGGCCTGGAACTCCGTGCAGTCGGAGGCGGAGGTGAGCTCCCGGTAGCGCTCCTGGGTCGGGATCCACGCCTCGCAGTCGAACTTGCGGGCGGCCGAGGAGCCGAGGTCACCGGTGGCCACGTCGATCACCCGGAACGGCAGTTCCAGGCCGGTGAGCCACTGCTTCTCCCACTCCAGCAGCCGGCGGTGCTCGGCCTCGGAGTCCTCGGGCGCGACGTAGGAGAACATCTCCACCTTGTCGAACTGGTGGACGCGGAAAATGCCGCGGGTGTCCTTGCCGTACGTGCCCGCCTCCCGGCGGAAACAGGGCGAGAAGCCGGCGTAGCGCAGCGGCAGCCGGTCCGCCTCCAGGATCTCGTCCATGTGGTAGGCGGCGAGCGGGACCTCGGAGGTGCCGACCAGGTAGTAGTCGTCCTTCTCCAGGTGGTAGACGTTCTCGGCGGCCTGGCCGAGGAAACCGGTGCCCTCCATGGCGCGCGGCTTGACCAGCGCGGGGGTCAGCATCGGAACGAAACCGGCGGCGGTGGCCTGTGCGATCGCCGCGTTGACCAGGGCCAGTTCCAGCAGGGCGCCGACGCCCGTGAGGTAGTAGAAGCGCGAGCCGGAGACCTTCGCGCCGCGCTCCACGTCGATCGCGGCGAGCAGCTGGCCGAGTTCCAGGTGGTCCCGGGGGGCGAAGCCCTCGGCGGCGAAGTCCCGCGGGGTGCCGACGGTCTCCAGGACGGTGAAGTCGTCCTCGCCGCCGACGGGCACCTCGGGGTGGACCAGGTTGCCGAGACCGGCCAGCAGGCGCTGGGTCTCGGCCGCGGCCTCGTCCCGCTCGGCGTCGGCCGCCTTCACGGCGGCGGACAGCTCACCGGCCTTCCGGAGCAGCTCCGCCTTCTCCTCCCCGGCGGCCCGGGGGATCAGCTTGCCGAGCGACTTCTGCTCGGAGCGGAGTTCGTCGTAGCGGACGCCGGACGACCTGCGCCGCTCGTCGGCGGCGAGGAGGGTGTCGACGACGCCGACGTCCTCGCCACGGGCGCGCTGGGACGCGCGGACACGGTCGGGGTCCTCACGGAGCAGGCGAAGGTCAATCACCGCTCCAGGCTACCGGTGCGGGCGATGGCGCCTGGACACCCTCCCTGAGTGATATGGGGGCAATTATTCAATTCGACCGTTTTGGGAAAGGGGTCGGTGGTCACCGTCGCCCCTGGATTCCCGGCCGGCGCCGCCAGGGGCCGCCGGAGACTCCGGGCTGATTCCGGGCTGATTCCGGCAAGTTTCGGCCGGTTTCGGCCGGATCTGTCACCCCGGAGGAGGGGCGGTGCCGCGGAAAAGCGGGGCCGGCCGAAGTCCTCCGGGGTGGTGAGCCCGGGAAGCTGTGTACTCCTCAGGGGTTTTCCACAGTTGGGGAGTGCCGGGAGGCTTTATCCACAGGGTGTGCGCGGGGGCTGTGGAAGTCGGAATTGATCATTCCGGTCTTCTGGGTGAAGGCTCATGGATTCCCCTCTCAAACCCGCTTCACGCCCTCTTTCGGACGGAAATGCTTCACTCCGAAGGGTTGCCCCCAAGAATTCGGCTGACGAAAGGTGATCCGCCGTATTGTGCGCAGAAGTGGAGCGCCTGGCGGCTTTTGTCCTTTATGACTGTTTCCCGTGTCGACTTGTCCCCAGCTTTCATCGACAACCTGTGGATAACTCTCCGTCGTTGTGCACAGCCGGTGAGACAGCGTGACGGGATGGACCTTTCAGCCACGCCCGTCGAGGCAGCGCGCCAGCCAGTCCGAGGCCGCGGAGAAGTCCTCGTCCGCCGTGCCGGGCCGCAGCGGTGAGACCTCCTCCGGCCGCACCCCCGCCCGCGGATACGAGCCGAGGAAACGCACCTTGGGGCAGGTCCGCCGCAGCCCCATCAGCACCTCGCCCACCCGGCGGTCGGTGAGGTGGCCCTCGCAGTCCACCGAGAAGCAGTACCGGCCGATCCCCTCACCGGTCGGCCGGGACTCGATACGCACCATGTTGACGCCACGGGCGGCGAACTCCTGGAGGAGTTCCAGCAGGGCGCCGGGATGGTCGTCACCGAGCCAGAGCACCATGGACGTCTTGTCGGCGCCCGTCCGCGCCGCGGGCCGCGCGGGCCGCCCGGCGAGGACGAAGCGGGTCACCGCGTTCTGCGCGTCGTGGATATCGGTGACCAGCGGGGTCAGCCCGTAGGTGACGGCGGCGAACTCCCCCGCGAAGGCGGCGTCGTACCGGCCCTCCTGGACCAGCCGGGCCCCGTCCGCGTTGGAGGCCGCCGACTCCCACTGCGCGTCCGGGAGGTGTTCCGCCAGCCACTTGCGTACCTGCGGCTGCGCCACCGGGTGCCCCGTCACGGTCTTCACGTCCGCCAGTGCGGCCCCGGGCCGCGCGAGCAGGGCGAAGGAGATCGGCAGCAGCACCTCGCGGTAGATCATCAGCGGCTCGCCGGTCGCGAGTTCGTCGAGGGTCGCGGTCACCCCGCCCTCCACCGAGTTCTCGATCGGCACCAGCGCGGCCCCCGCCTCCCCGGACCGCACCGCGTCCAGCGCGGCCGGCACGGAGACCATCGGCACCAGCTCACGCGTCGCCGCCTCCGGCAGGGTGCGCAGGGCGGCCTCCGTGAAGGTGCCCTCGGGACCCAGATACGTGTAGCGGCTGACGGACATCGCGAGCGGGCTCCTTCGGCTGCGGGGGGCTTCCCACCATACCGGCGGGCGGCGGGGCGGACCCGCCGGCGGAGGAGCAGCCACCCGGGGGCCGCACGCCCCCGGGGCGCCGCCGCCCCGCCCGCTCCGGTGCGCACTCCGGTGCCCACGCCTGCCCCGTCCTGGCCACTTCCTCCGTGCCGGCCGGTTCCGCCGCGTGCCGCCCCGGGCCGGTGGTTTCCGGTCCGTGCGCCGTCCCCTACCCCTCCAGGAGCTCCTCCCCCACGTACCCGTCCGGCCCGCAGCCCCCGGGCACGGCGAAGAGGCCGCTGGACTCGTGCCGGATGAACGGCGACAGCGCGTCCCCCCGGTCGAGCTTGCGCTGCACCGGGACGAACCCCCGCAGCGGATCCGCCTGCCAGCAGACGAACAGCAGTCCGGCGTCGGGCACCCCCCGCTCGTCGAAGCCGTCGTGGAAGGAGAACGGGCGCCGCAGCATCGCCGCGCCGCCGTTCGCCTCCGGCGCGGAGATCCGCGCGTGGGCGGCGGCGGGGATGACGAGGCCGCCGTCGGGGCCGGTCTTCTCCAGGTCCAGCTCGGTGGTCTCGGAGCCGCCGGTGAGCGGGGCACCCGTGTCCTTGCGGCGCCCGATGACCCGCTCCTGTTCCCGCAGCCCCAGCTTCTCCCAGTCGTCCAGCAGCATCCGGATGCGCCGGACCACCGCGTACGAGCCGTGCGCCATCCAGGCCGGGTCCTTCGGGCCGCCGCCCTCCGGCACGAAGACGCGCTCCTGGAAATCCGGCTCCTCCGGCCGCGGATTGCGGGTGCCGTCGATCTGGCCCATGAGGTTGCGGGTGGTCATGGGGCGTGCGGTCGCCCCGGCCGAGCGGTTGAAGCCGTTCATCTGCCAGCGCACCCGGGCGGTCCCCGCGGCGTCCCGCTGGAGCGCGCGCAGCGCGTGGAAGGCGACCAGCGCGTCGTCGGCGCCGAGCTGCACCCACAGATCGCCGTGGGAGCGGCGCGGGTCCAGCGCGTCGGACGAGAAGTCGGGCAGCGGATCGAGGGAGGCGGGGCGCCGGTCCGCCAGCCCGGTACGGCCGAAGAAACTGTGGCCGAAGCCGAAGGTGACGGTGAGGGAGGACGGCCCGGCGTCCAGCGCCACCCCGGTGTCGTCCGCCACGGCCTCCCCCGTGGTCAGCCGTTCGGCCGTCCTGGTCCAGCGGCGCAGCAGGGCGGCCGCCGCCTTCCGTCCCTGGCCCGGGGCGAGGTCGAAGGCGACGAGATGCCCGCGGGACTGCGGTGGGGTGACGATCCCCGCCTGGTGTTTCCCGTGGAACGGCACGGAGGTGGAGCCGACGGTGGTGAGCGCCGGCGCGTCGTCCCGGGCGAGCGCGGTGGAGGCCACGCCGCCCGCCGCGCCGGCGGCGATGCCCGCGGCGCCCGCGGCACCGGCGGTTCCGAGGAGCCTGCGCCGGGAGATCCCGGGGGTTTCGCTGAGAGGGTCGTTCATCGGTCGATCTTCACGTTTCCGGTCTCGGTGACCTGGTCGATGTCCGAGGTACGTACGGTCAGGGCCGCCTGCCAGTCCCCGGTCAGGGGGAACCGGAAGCAGTCGGCCGTCCAGCGGCCGGCGGCCCGCTTCCGCAGCTGGGCCGGGAGCGGTCCGAGGTCCCGGCCGGGAAGGGTGAAGGAGAGCTTCACCTCGGCCGCGTCCAGCGCCGCGCCCGCCGGATCGGTCAGGCGCAGCCGCAGGCCGTTGCCGCAGCCGCCCTCCCGCCGCGGGAGGTCCAGCCGGGCGGTCCCCCGGCCGCCGGGGCCTCCGGTGTCGAAGGGCAGTTCCAGCCGCGCCGGCCGGCCGGCGCCGGGAGCGGCCGGGGAGCCGGCCGCCGCCCGCGCCGCCTCCTGTTCCGCGCGGGCCGGTTCGGTGCCGGTCAGCGCCGTGGTGACGGAGAGCAGCAGCACGGCGACGGCCGTCTCCGCCAGGACCGACCGGCGGAGCCGGGAGCGGACCGGGTCGGCCTCGCGGGCCCGCCGGGTGCTCGCCGCCGCGCGGGCCGCCCGCTGCCGGGCGAGCTGGGCGGCGCGCACGCGGTCCGGGAGAGCACCGGCGGAGGGCCGCCCGCCGCCGGGGACCGGCCCGGTGGGTGTTCCGCGTTCCGGCGGCGTGGCCGGTCCGGCGGGGGCCGCCACGCTCACGGATCCGGCCGGCGTCCCCGGCTCCGCCGCGCCCGCCGGTTCCACGGGCCGCGGCGGCGTGCCGTCCGGCACGCTGCTCACCCCCGGAACGTTCCGCTCCCGGCCGGGCTCCTCCCCGGCGTGCTCTTGCCGATCGCCGCCGGACCCGTCGTCCCGTCGCGGGCCGCTCTCCGGCCCGCCGCGCGCCGGCCCGCGCGGGGGGCCCGCCGCCACCGCCGGACCGCCTCCGCCGGCCGCCCCGTCCACCGCGTCGGCCAGCCGGCCGGTGGCGCGCCGTGACCGGCGGGCGATCACCAGCAACAGCGCGACCAGGCCCACCTTCACCAGCAGCAGCCGCCCGTACGCGGTGGAGACCAGGGCGTCCCAGGAGCCGACCTGCCGCCAGGACAGATACAGCCCGGTGGCCGCCAGCACCACCACACTGCCGAGGGCGAGCGTGGAGAAGCGCCGCACCGCCGCTCCCGCCACCGCCGGTTCCCGGCGCAGCGTCAGCAGCAGCGCGGACAGCCCGCCCAGCCAGCAGGCGACGGCCAGCAGATGCAGGACGTCCAGGGGTATCGCCAGCCAGGGCTGCGGGCCGGTGGTGGCGTGCTCGGCGGCCGCCCAGGTCGTGGCGAGTGCGGTGGCGACGGCGGCACCGCCCGCCGCGAGCCCCCGCCGCCCCGGGAGGGCGGACGTCCGCCGCTCCCCGGCCGTCCCGCGGGGGGCGGCGAAGAGGGCCGCCGTCCAGAGGGCGGCCGCCGCGAGCAGCGGCAACCGGGCGAGCAGCGCGGTCCCGGACCGGGTGGTGAGCGTCTCCCGGAGGACGGCCGGGTCCCAGGCGGCGGCGATCCCCCCGCCCCCCGCGTAGGGGCCGCGGAGCAGGAGCAGGGCGAACGTCGACACGGTGAGCAGCGCCCAGCCCCGGGTCACCAGCCACCGCAGTGCCGCCGGGGCCGCGCCGCCCGGCCGGCAGTACAGGGCGAACGCGCCGGCCCCCACCAGCACCACGAACCCCGTGTACGCGGCCCAGCGGGCGGCGGCGTACAGCGCGTCCACGGTCCCGCCGCCCGGCGGACGCGCCACGGGGGCGGCGGAGGTCTCCGACGGGGCGCCGACGGAGTAGGTGAAGGCGCCGGAGATCGGGTGCCCGTCGGCGGAGACGGCTCGCCAGGAGACGGTGTAGGTGCCCTCGGCGGGCCCCGGGCGGAGCGGGACGTCGTACCGGGTGCCGCCGTCGGACGGGAGCGGAGCCCGCCCGGTGTCGGCCCGCCCGCCCCGCGGGTCGAATACCTGAACGGAGCTTCCCGGGCTCCCCGGACTTCCGGAGCCTCCGGAGAGGGTGACGCTCTCGGAGAAGGTGAGCGTCACCCGCTCCGGGGCGCTGTCCACCACCGCGCCCTGGCCCGGGGAACTCCCGGTGAGAGCCGCGTGCGCCGCGGCGGGCGACGCCGTGGCCAGCAGCCCGGCCAGGGCGGCGGCCGGGACCAGCAGCAGTACGGCGAGGACACGGGCGGTCCGTGAGGCGGCCGTCCGACCGCCCCCCGCACCCGGGGCCGCCCGGCGTGCGCTTGCGGGGGCGCGCCGGGGCTCCCCGCGCGCCGGGTGGCGGGCGCGGGGAGCGTGGCGGAACGCGGCGGACACGGGTCAGCGCCCCGCCGCGGGCCGGTAGGTGGTGGCCTTCACGGGGAGGGTCACCTCCAGCGGGTCCGACTCGGCGAAGTGGAGGGTCACGGTGACCTTCTCGCCCTCGACCGGTGTGCGCCGGAGCTCCTTGAACATGATGTGGTCCGCGCCGCGGGAGAGCACGAGCTCGCCGCCCGCCGGCACCTCGAGCGACCGGACCTGCCGCATGGTGCCGTCCTGGGTCCGGTGCAGCTCCACGTCGTCGGAGATGTCGCTGGTCACCCGGGTCAGCCGGTCGGCCGTGTCCCCGGTGTTGACGACCGTCAGGAAGCCGCCGGCCATGTCGGCCATCACCGGCTGCGGGACGTACCCGTCGCGCGCCGTGAGCTCCGGCGCGCTGCCGCAACCGGAGAGCGCGAGCACCGCGCCCAGCGCCAGGGCGGCCCAGGAGGCGGTGGCGCGGCGCCTCACGGCGTCCCTCCCTCGACGAGCACGGGCAGGTCAGCGGTGTAGTCATCCACGGTGGTGCCCTCGCCGTAGAGAACGTGCGCCTTGTCGTCCTTCGGGGAGAACGCGAGGACCTGGGTGCCGTGGGTGGAGACGATGTCGCCGTTCTTCTGCTTCTCGGGCGGGGCCAGCCCGATGCCGACGCTCCGGGCGCCGGCCTGGATCTCCTCGAAGTCGCCGGTCAGCCCGGTGAAGTCGGGGTCCTGGCCGCGCAGCCAGGAGCCGAGCCGCTCCGGGGTGTCCCGCTCCGGGTCGGAGGTGATGAACACGACCCGCAGCTCCTTCTGCTGCTCCTTCGGCAGCGCCTTGCGGGCGACGGCGATGTTGCTCATCGTCAGCGGGCAGACGTCGGGGCAGTGGGTGTAGCCGAAGTAGAGCAGGGTCGGGCGTCCCTCCGTCTCCTTCCTCAGGTCGTAGGTCTCACCGTCGGTGTCGGTCAGGACGAGGTCCGGCTTCTCGAACGGGGTGTCGAGGACCGTGGCGGCCTTGGTGGGTGAGGCGGAGGCCCCCGCGTGGTGGTCGCCACCCGATCCGTCGCCCTCGCCGCTGCCGCCGCCACAGGCGGCGAGGGTGAGGACGGCCGAGGCGGTGAGCGCGGCGGCGCGCCACAGGGGGAGGCGTCCGCCGCGGCGGGAGCGGCGCGGCCGGGGACCGGACGGGCCGGACGGGCCGGACAGGCTGGACGGCGCAGGTTGCGCGGGACGCGCGGAGTGCGTGCGGTGCATGGGGTGGGGTCTCTCCTGGATCGAACGGTGGTGCGAACGAAAGGCAGGGCCGGTGGGCCCCGGGCGGGTGGCCGGGACGAGCCGCCGGCCACCCGTCAGGCCGCGCCGGCGGTCAGGCGGTCAGGCGGCGCGGCGGCGCCGGGCGAGGAGGCCGAAGGCGGTCCCGGCGGCGCCGAGGAGGATGCCGGCGGCACCGAGGACCCGCGCGGTGGTGTCCGTGCCTCCGCCGCCGGCCGCTTCGGCGGTCCCGGCGGCTTCGGCGCCGTGCCCGTGGCCGTCCTCCTCGGCGCTCCCCTTGCCGTCCCCGGCCTGGTTCCCGGCCGTTCCGTGGCCGCCCGTGCCGGGGACCAGCTTCAGGACGGGGGCCGGGGTCTCCGGCTCCGTCCCGTCCTTCCTCGGCTCCTCGATCCAGCGGACGACCTCGTCGTCGTCATAGGTCTGCAGGGCCTTGAACACCAACTGGCCGGTGTCCTCGGGAAGCCGGCCCACGGAGAGCGGGAACTGCTGGAACATGCCGGGCTCGATCGTCCCGCCGCTCCAGGTGACCTTGGTGACGGCCTTCTCGACCCGCTCGCCGTGTGACTCCAGCGGCTCGGCGGGGGCCGCCGTGGCCACCTTCACGTCCCAGCCGGGCACCGGCTGCGGCTGGACGGAGGCCAGCGGGTGATCGGCGGGGAGGCTGATCTCCAGCTTGACGGTCGAGGCGGAGTCCCGTTCGTTCGGGACCTTGAAGACGACGGTGGCGTAACCGCCCTGCTCGGCCTCGCCCGGCTGGACCGAGACATGGGCGAGCGCGGGGCCGGCGGACAGCAGGACGGAGCCGGCCGCTGCGCCGAGGAGAACCGGGACGCGACGGACGGATCGGGTGGTGTGTGAACGCATGAGTGCGCATCTCCGCTGGAGAGAGGGGGTGGGGTCCGTGAACGCAGGCGGCAGCGCACGCGGAGCCCCGGCCGGGGCCGGCGGAGCGCGCGTCAGGCCGCGAGGGCGAACTCCGGGGGCCCGCGCCGGCTGACGGAGTGCGCCAGGTGAAGGGTGTGCGGGCCCACCCGCTCGCGGGAGAGCGCCGAGCGCCGCGGGTTCCGCGGCCGGGGCGCCCCGCAGGCGCCGGCGAGCAGCACCCGCGCCAGCCGCAGCGCGGCGCGCAGCGACCGTACGGACACCCCCTCGGCCAGCCCCCGCGCGGACAGCCGCACGAGACGGAAGAGCGCGGCCTCACCCCGCCGCAGCAGCAGCCCGAGCACCACCGCCGCCAGCAGGTGCGCCAGCAGCATGGCCGTCGACGGGAACAGCGTGGCCGGAACGGTGTCGTGGAGCCCCGCGCCGGCTCCCGGCGGAGCGGGAGCCGGGGTGGCCGCGGCGTGGGCGGCCGTGTGGGACGCCGGGTCGATGCCCGCCGCGGTCACGACGCGCCGGGCCTCGGCGACGGAGAGCGGCTCCGGGCCTTCCCCGCAGAGCAGCCGGCCGGCGAGCGCGACCACCGGGTCCGCGCCGGTGGCGGCCCGGCCGGACGGCGGGGTGACCACCGGCGCGGACGCGGCCCGCTGGGCCCAGCCGAAGAGGACGTGCAGGGCGATCTGCGCCGTACCCAGCGCCACCGCGATGCCCGGCAGCGACCGTTCCCGCCCCGCGAGCCCCGCCGCGCACCCGAAGACGGCGGCGAAACCGGCGGCCGACGCCCACAGCGGCACGCCGCCGTGCGAGGCGAACGCGTGCCCGGTCCCGGACAGCACGACGCAGGCCGCGGCGAACACCGCGGCCCTCACCAGGCGCAGACCGCTTCCGGCGCGTGCTGAGAAACCAGACATGGCGGACTCATCATCGCACCAGGACCCCCGCGCCCCGGTGCCCGGGTGGCCGTGGCGGCCCGCCGGTCCCCCGCCGCCCCGGCAGGCCCTCTGCCCGCCCTCCCCGGCCCCGCCCGTCCCGCCGCCCCAACTGCCCCGGCCGCACGGCCGTCCACGGCAGCCCGCCGCCCCCGACCCCCGACCCCCGCCCGCCCTGCCGGGGCCGCCCGCCCGCGCGCCCGTCAGGCCGGCCCGCCCGCCGCCCTCGCGCGGCCGAACGAGGGGAGTCCCCTTCGGGCCAGGCTTACGGCGCGAGGGCCCGGGCAATACGTACGGTGAGTCGAGCCGCAGCCCGCAGCCAGGAGGCCGCAGCATGAGCATCTGGTGGTCCCTCCACTTGCGGCGCGAGGCGGCGAGCGTGCCGCTGGCCCGCCGCATGCTCCTCGGCGCACTGGAGTCCGCGGGCGCCGACCCCGACGCCGGTTACGAACTCTCCCTCGCCCTCACCGAGGCGTGCGCCAACGCCGTCGAGCACGGCGGCGCGGGGGCGGAGGGCCGGCGGGGCGGGCGGTACAGCGTGACGGCGTATCTGGAGACGCCGGGAGCGTCCGGGTCCGGGAGACCGGAGGTCCTGGCGGACCGGGGGAGCCGGGGCGTCCCGGCCGGCGGGACCTGCCGTATCGAGGTCGCCGACTCCGGGCCCGGTTTCCCCGCGGCCCGCGCCGTGCCGGTCCGCGCCACCGGGCGCCGTGACGCCCGGGCCGCCCCGGTACGGCCCGGCCCGCCGCCGGACGCCTGGGAGGCGGAGCACGGCCGCGGACTGCTGCTGATCGAGGCGCTCGCCGACCACGTCCACATCCGGAACCGGCCGGGCCGGGGGGCCGTGGTCTCCTTCAGCAAGCGGCTCCGCGGCCGGGACGGGGCGCTGCTCGCGGGCGGCCCCGTCGCCGGCCCGGCGCTCAGCTCCTGAGCCGCGCCATCCAGGACTCCACGTCCGCCGAGGCGCGGGGCAGCGCGGCGGAGAGGTTCCGGCTGCCGTCCTCCGTGACGAGGATGTCGTCCTCGATGCGGACCCCGATGCCGCGGTACTCCTGTGGCACGGTCAGGTCGTCGGCCTGGAAGTAGAGGCCGGGCTCCACGGTGAGGCACATGCCGGGCTCCAGCGTGCCGTCCACGTAGGTCTCCGTACGCGCCACCGCGCAGTCGTGCACGTCCATGCCGAGCATGTGCCCGGTGCCGTGCAGGGTCCAGCGGCGCTGAAGCCCGAGCTCCAGCACCCGCTCGACCGGCCCCTCGACGAGTCCCCACTCGACCAGCCGCTCCGTGAGCACCCGCTGCGCCGCGTCGTGGAAGTCGCGGTACTTGGCGCCGGGGCGCACGGCGGCGATCCCGGCCTCCTGGGCGTCGTACACCGCGTCGTAGATCCGGCGCTGGAGATCGGTGAAGCGGCCGTTCACCGGCAGGGTGCGGGTGACGTCGGCGGTGTAGAGGGTGTGGGTCTCCACGCCGGCGTCGAGCAGCAGCAGCTCGCCGGCGCGGACCGGACCGTCGTTGCGGACCCAGTGCAAGGTGGTCGCGTGCGGGCCGGCCGCGCAGATGGAGCCGTAGCCCACGTCGTTGCCCTCGACCCGGGCACGGAGGAAGAAGGTGCCCTCGACGTAGCGCTCGGAGGTGGCCTCGGCGCGGTCCAGGACCCGCACGACGTCCTCGAAGCCGCGGACGGTGGAGTCCACGGCCTTCTGCAACTCGCCCACCTCGAACGCGTCCTTCACCAGACGCAGTTCGCTGAGGAAGACGCGCAGCTCCTCGTCGCGCTCCTCGTCCAGCTGCGGGGCGAGCGCCTCCTGAAGCCCCCGGTCGTGACCGCGGACCAGGCGCACGGGGCCGTCCGCGGCGGTCAGCTCGCCGGCCACCCGGCGCACGTCCCGGCAGGGCAGGCCGAGCCGCCGCTCGTTCTCCTTGAGGCTGTACCGGCGGCCGACCCACAGCTCGCCCTGGCCGTCGAGCCAGAACTCGCCGTTCTCCCGGTCCGAGCGGGGGAGGAGGTGGAGCACCGCCTCGTGCCCGCCGTCCGCCGACGGCTCCAGGACGAGGACGCCGTCCTCGGAGTCGTCACCGGTCAGATGGGCGTACTCGGTGGCGGGCCGGAACCGGTACTCGGTGTCGTTGGAGCGGGTCTTGAGGTTCCCGGCGGGAATCACCAGCCGTTCGCCGGGGAAGCGGGCGGAGAGCGCGGCGCGGCGGGCCGCGGACTCGGCCGCCTGCGGCAGCGGTTCGAGATCGCGCAGCTCCGTGTCGGCCCAGCCGCCGCGCATGTTCGCGGCGAGTTCCTCGGACACGGCCATGTGGAGACCGTTCTTCCGCTGCTTGACCGGCTCCTCGTCACCCGCCGGGGCGGTCTCGCTCTGCTGGGCCGGTACGGGCTGATCTGTCACGGTTTCCTCCTTGAACACCTTCGTCCCATCGTATGGGCGGGCGGCCGGAGGCAGGAGGGGCGGGAACGGGTGAGCGGGCGTTCCGGCGGGGCGGCACGGACGGGAACACCGTGCGGACGGCGGAGACGCGGAGGACGCATGCAGGGCGCGCGCACGGGACACGCGGGGGACGCCGCGGGGCGGGACCCGGGTCGCGCGGGGCGCCCCGGACGTACGGGCGGCCGGGGCCGGCGCGACGGGGAACGCCCCCGGTCCCTCGGCGGGCGGACCGCATTATGCGTGGTCACCCGAGTGATCGGATCGGTTCCAGCCACTTTCCCAGAGGCGGGTGTACGGTCCGCCACCGTGGCGCGGGCGGGGCGGGGATCGGTCCCCGCCGCGCGCGTCCCCGCCGGTCGTCACGGTTCCCGGGGCCGTCCGCCCGCCGCGCCGGCCCTGCGGTTCCGTGGGAGAACCAGGTCATCGTGGTGGTCCCCGGCCAAGCGGGCAGGATGGCCGCATTCCCGCCGAAAGGTGGGACCCACGCCCGCCGGTGTGGCGGGGCCGTCTCCGGGTAGCCGGGTTTGACGAGACCCGGGAGGCTGCTAGGTTTGGCCGGAAAATGATGCGCTCCAGTCGATGCGCGGTCGACTGAGGCTCGTCGGTAACGCGTCACATCCACCGCGGTGGGTACGTAAACCGAGGAGGGCGGGGCCAGTTGGGGCGTGCTGGAACCCGGCGGCGGCCGGGAGCGTCCTCATCTGCGAACGTCGCGCTCCCACAGGTGAGCGGACACGTGGGGGCTCCTCGCGTCACGTGGGGTAAACGGGGGCGGCACGCGCTGTACGAGCGCCATCCCACGCATCTCCACGCCCGGTCGGTGGCGTGATGCGCTGATGCACACGCGCAGTCCCGCGGTCGAGCGCGGCGCGCGGGGCGTTTGAGTCCCGGTTACGCGGCGCCGCGTAGTACCAGAGTGCCAGGCAGTTGTTGTGCGGTTCTGTTCCAGGTAGTTGCCAGACAGTTGCTCGTCGCGGTTCCCCGCGCCTCCCCGGCGCGTGGAGTCCGCGGACACACGCGACGGAAACAGCCCTCGGCGTAACGGAAAGGAACGAGCGCTCATGCGCGAGATCCCCGGAATGCGACGCAGGCTCCTGCGCGGGCGCAGGCGCGGCGGGCGGTCGGTCCTGCTCGACGCGGCGCTGACCTGCGCCACCGAGTGGCGCTGGCCGGTGCTCCCCGGCGTGGGGGCCCGGCAGGGCAGAGGCGGCGCGGCCCACTGCGACTGCCCGCAGCCCGACTGCTCCGTACCCGGAGCACACCCCTTCGAACCGGTGCTGCTCGCCGCGACGACCGACGCCCGCATGGTCCGCTGGTGGTGGACCAACCGCCCGTCCGCGCCGGTGATCCTCGCCACCGGCGGACGCGCCCCCTGTGCCGTCAGCCTGCCCGCCGCGGCGGGTGCCGAGGCGGTGGCCGAACTGGAGCGCGCGGGGGTCCGGCTGGGCCCGGTCGTCGCCCACCCCGAGCGCTGGGCGCTGCTGGTCGCCCCGTACTCGCTGCCGGAGCTGGGGGAACTGCTCTACAGCCAGGACTGGGTACCCGGCTCGCTCCGCTTCCACGGTGAGGGCGGCTACCTCGCGCTCCCGCCGTCGGCCACGGGCGCCGGGCCGGTGCACTGGGAACGGGCACCGCGCGCGGAGCGGGACGGCGGCCCGTGGCTGCCGCGGGTGGAGACCGTCGTGGAGGCCCTCGTCGAGGCCAGCGCCGGCACGCCCGGCGGTGGCACCCGGCTGTCCTACTGATCCCGCCGGACTGCTGATCCGGCACGCCTGCTGATCCCGCGGGTCCCGCCTCGCGGGAACCGGCGGCCCGGGCCGGTCCACGGCCCGCGCCCGCCCGCCGGGGAGCGGTTCCGCCCGGGCGGCCGGATGAGCGATCAGGGGCCGGGCCCCTCCGGGGCGCCGTGCGCGTCATTCCCACGCCGCCTGGTGCGGGGAGGTGCCGCGGCGTCAGGCGGCCCCGCTCCCACCCGTTCCGGCCGGCCCTCCGTGACGGGGACGGCCGGCGGGCCCGGCGCCGGGCCGGGCCCGGACATGGAAGCGCCCGGTCGCTGGCGACGGGGGATGCACCAGCGACCGGGCTCCTAGAAAGGTAACAAGAGATCGCCCGTTCGCAAATTCGATCGCGTGGATTCGGCGGCGAATTTACTGTTCGGTAGAACCCTGTGTGACGGGAATCACTGCTACCGCATCCGTTTCCCCATCTTCCGTCAACTCAGCGTGACTTGACGGTTCGTGAGGCCGCCCCGCGCCCTCCGCTCCTCCGCGGTCAGCGGGGCCTCGGACCCGAGCGCCTCGCCGAGCCGCTCCGCGAAGGCGGCCGCCGGCTTCTCGGTCTCGTCGGCGCCCATGTCCCGCGGCAGGTCCCAGACCGGGACCAGCAGGCCGTGGGCCCGGAAGGAGCCCACGAGCCGGGTGCCCTCCCCGAGCGAGGAGTCACCCGCCGCGTGCAGCCGCGCCAGCGCGTTCAGCAGCCCCTCCTCCGGGTACGGCATCACCCAGCGCAGGTGGTTCTTCTCCGGGGTCCGGCACCAGTACGCGGCCTCGACACCGGACAGCCGCACGGTCGGGATCGCCGCCTCGTTGGCGCGCTCCAGCGACGCGGCCACCTCCGGGGCGGCGTTCGCGGCGTCCTCCAGCCAGAACTCGAACCCCTCGTGCACCACCGGCTCGAAGGAAGCCCCCGTGTCGAGCAGATCCTGGAGCCGTGGCCCGCCGGCGGGCACCCGCTCGGCGGCGACGGGGCTGCCGGGCGTGGCGGTCAGTGCCCGGGAGAGCACGTCGGCGAGGTCACGGCTGAGGTCGCCGGAGGCGGTGTCGTTCTGCAGCCCCAGCAGGACCGTGCCGGACTCGCGGCGCAGCGCCGGCCACGCCATCGGCAGGACGGTCGCCAGGGTCACCGACGGCACGCCCTCCGGCAGCGGTTCCTTCAGCCGCAGCTCGGCCGTGGCGGCGGGGACGAGCTCGCGCAGCGCCACCCAGTCGCACTCGCCGGGCAGCCCTTCGAAGGGGCGCTGGACGAGTTCCGCGACGGCCTGGGCGGCGGCTCGCCCGTGGCAGGCCTTGTAGCGGCGGCCGGAGCCGCAGGGGCAGGGTTCGCGGGCCCCGACGACGGGAACGGCGGCGTCGGCGCCCCGTGCGGAGGACGACGTGCCGGCCTTCTTCTGGGGGCGCTTCTTCGCCATGGCGTGGGTCTCCCGGGTGCGGCGGTAGGTCGGGCCGCGGGTGCGGCGGTAGGTCTCGGCCGCCGAGCCTAGCGGCTCGGAGGGGCTCCGCCCGCCCTGCGGGAAGGGTGGCCACGGGCGGGTGAGCGGGGCGCGGACGGCCCGTGAGGCCCCTGGCGAACCCCTGGTGCGCAACGGGCGAGGGGGTGGCGCGGGAGCCCGGCGGGGCGCCCGGGCCGGCGCGCGGTCCGCGTCCGCGGGGGACGGGGCCGGGGCCGGCGCGCGTTCCGGTGCCGCGACGGAGGTGCACGCCGGACCGGCCGCCCCCGCCGAGCGGGCCGGGGGCGGGGGCCGTGCCGCCGTCCCGGGCGCGTCCGGCGTGCCGGGAGGAACGAAAGGCGCGGGGGCGGCGGGAGGCGCGGGGCCCGGCGGAGCGGGCGGGGTCTTCAGGCGAAGTCGTCCAGCAGGTCGGCGGCGGGCCGGGCGGGCCGGGCGGGCCGGGCGAGGCGGAGCGGGCCGCCCAGGCCGTCGCCCGGGCCGGGGGTGCGGGAGACGGGGGCGAAGCGGGCCCAGACGGTGACCGCGCCGCCTTCCTCGTCCCGCACGCCCCAGTCCTCGGTGAGCGACCGGATGATGTTGAGGCCGCGGCCGCCGCGAGCCGTGACCGAGGGAGTGGCCGGAAATGGTCGGGTCGGACCGCCCCCGTCTGTCACCTCGACAGTCAATTGCCCGTATTCGTCCACACGCCAGGCGGCCCGGATCTCGTCGGCTCCCGGGCCGCCGGAGAGCCCGCCGCCCAGGGGCCGTCCGTGCCGGAAGGCGTTGCTGAGGAGTTCCGAGAGGACCAGCTCCGCATCGTCGACGACCCCCTCGGGGACGCCGCTCATGCCCAGTCTTTCGCGCATCCGGTGGCGCGCGGCACGCGCGCCCGACGGCCCGTGGGACACGGTCATGCTCGATGAAGTAGGCACCTCCTGTGCCACCACCAACGCCACCCCCGAGACCTCCTTCGCCCCACGCCAGAGGATGGATGCCCTCCCCCGTTGAGCCGGAAACCGGCCATCCGCGATCGACTGGCGCACTGAGAAGGTCGGCATACGTCCCGAACGCGCCGGTGTGCTCCCCACCGGGGGGTTCAGCCGTTCCGGAGGCCGTTCGTCCGTCCGAGTTGTGACAGAACTCTCGCCGGGCGGTTGGTGATGATGGCGTCCACGCCGAGACGTATGCACCGGTCCACGTCGGCGGGGTCGTCCACGGTCCAGACGTGCACCTGGTGGCCCGCCCGGTGCGCGCGGGCCACGTACTCGGGGTGGTTCCGCAGCACCCGCATGCTCGGCCCGGCGATCCGCGCCCCGGCGGGGAGCCGTCCGTCGCGGAGCCGGGGGGAGAAGAACTGCATCAGGTAGACGGTGGGTATCCCCGGCGCCGCCAGCTGTATCCGGTGAAGGGAGCGTGGCGAGAAGCTCATCACCCGTACGGCTGAAGATTGGCCGGGCGGGGGTTCCGTCAGCCCGAAGCGGCGGAGCAAGGTCAGCAGCCTCTCCTCCACCTGTCCCGCCCACCGGGTCGGGTGCTTCGTCTCGATGGCGAGTTCGACCCGGCGCTCGGTATCGTGGATCAGTTCGAGCAGACGTTCGAGGGTGAGGACGGAGCTGTGCTCCCGGTCAGGGGCCTCGTACCGGTCCTTCCAGGAGCCGAAGTCCAGCTCCGCGAGGTCCGCCAGTTCCAGGCCCGACACGGCCCCGCGCCCGTTGGACGTCCGGTCGACCCGGCGGTCGTGGACGCAGACCAGATGGCCGTCGGCGGTGAGCCGCACATCGCACTCGAGGGCGTCCGCGCCGTCCTCGATGGCTCGCCGGTACGCGGCCAGCGTGTGCTCCGGCACGTCCTCGGAGGAACCGCGGTGGGCGACGACGGCGATGGAGGCGGGTCCCGGAGGGGTGCCGGGGGCCGGGTGCGCAGGGGTCACCGCGTTATGGTGCCACCCCCGCGGGCACCCAGGGCGGACGGCCACCGTCACCGCGCCCGGGCACCCTGGAGGTCGTCACGTGCGTCACGAACACCTGGAAGCTCATGGAGGCAGCCGATGCCGTGAACGCCCCCTACGCCCCTCCCGCCGCAGGCATCCGGAATTCCCCGGACTCCCGGGATGCCGGGAATGCCGGAGGTGTGGGGGAGTAAGGAAACGGGGCCGGGGGCGCCGCCGCGCTTACAGTGCCCTGACGCCCCATGGGGAACCCTGTTCCTGGGCATTCGCCGATCGGGCGATGTGGCCGTCACCATGTGGGCCGTGAGCACGTGGGCCGTGAAACAAGACTTCCCGTACCCAAGGAGAGAGCCGTGAGCACCGAGAACGAGGGCGCCGCCGTTCCGCCGGGGACGGACCGGCCGTCGGCGCCCGGGGCGCCGCCCAGCCCGTCCACACCGTCCGGTGCCGAGCACCCGTCCGGTACGGGCGCGACGCAGGCGGACTACCCGCTGCCGCGGCCGGAGACCGGACCGGGGACCGACCGGACGGCCGAGCAGCCCCCGGTGCCGGCGCACCCGCCGGCCCAGGCGCCGCACGGGGCGGAGGGGACGCCGTACGAGGGACCGCAGGGCCACGGCGCTCCCGGCGGGGCCGCCGGAGCGGGACCGGGCGGAGCCGGCGCGGGCTGGCCCCCGCCGCCCCCGCCCCCGCCGGAGGGCGGCTGGGGGGCGCCCGGCGCGCCCCTCCCCCCGCCGCCCGGCGGGGCACCGGGCGGGGCCCCCGGGGGAGGCAAGAAGCGCCGCGGCGGGATGATGGCCGCCGTGCTCGTCGCCGCGCTGGTCGCGGGCGGTGTCGGGGGTGGCCTGGGCTTCGTGGCCGCCGACCGGAACGGCGGCGGCTCGACGACGATCTCCGCCGCCGGTGACCCCGAGGTGCTGAACCGTTCGCCGAAGTCGGTCGCCGGTATAGCCCAGCGGGCGCTGCCCAGCGTCGTCACCCTCAACGCCCAGGGTGGTGGCGGCGAGGCGGAGGGCGGCACGGGCACCGGCTTCGTCTACGACACGGAAGGTCACATCCTCACCAACAACCACGTGGTGGCCTCCGCGGCGAACGGCGGCAAGCTGACGGCGACGTTCTCCGACGGCAAGGAGTACGACGCCGAGATCGTCGGCCGCTCCGAGGGGTACGACGTGGCGGTGATCAAGCTCAGGAACGCCTCCGATGCGGATCTCAAGCCGCTGCCGCTGGGCGACTCCGACAAGAAGGTCGCCGTCGGTGACGCCACCATCGCCATCGGCGCGCCCTTCGGTCTGTCCGGCACGGTCACCACGGGGATCATCAGCGCCAAGAACCGCCCGGTCGCGTCCAGCGACGGTGGCGGCAGCAACGCCTCGTACATGAGCGCCCTGCAGACCGACGCCTCGATCAACCCGGGTAACTCCGGCGGTCCGCTGCTCAACTCCCAGGGTGCCGTGATCGGCATCAACTCGGCGATCCAGTCGGCGGGCGGTGGCGGTGGATTCGGCCAGTCCCAGGCGGGCTCCATCGGGCTCGGTTTCGCCATCCCGATCAACCAGGCGAAGCGGGTGGCCGACAACCTCATCGAGACCGGTGAGGCCGTCTACCCCGTGATCGGCGTCCAGGTCGAGATGCGGGAACAGGGCGAGGGCGCCCGGATCTCCGAGAACGGCCAGGGCGGCAGCGCGGCGATCACCAAGGGTGGCCCGGCGGACAAGGCCGGACTGCGGCCGGGCGACGTCATCACCAAGCTGGGCGACACGATCATCGACAGCGGGCCCACCCTGATCAGCGAGATCTGGGCCCACGAGCCGGGCCAGACGGTCAAGCTCACCTACAAGAGGGGCGGCAAGGAGACCACGGTCGACGTCACGCTGGGCGAACGCAAGGGCGAATGACGGCCGGTCATACCCGGTGACTCCCCGGCCTGGACGCCGGCGACCGCTCCCACGCGACGGGACGGCGCCCCGCCCCGGGCCCGGGCTCCGCGCCACACCTTCCGGCCCCCTCCCGCGACGACGGGAGGGGGCCGGAACGCGTGGCAGCGAAGTCCTCCCGCGGGCTCGCGGCGCCCACCGGCCGCCCCGGCGGGGGACGTTGGGCGACGCCGGCCCGGGCACACACCACGGGCGTGCGCCGTTTCCGCGGGAGTCCGCCGGGAGATGCTCTCGGGGTCGGGGCGCGGGATCCGGAGTTCTCCGGACCGGTTAGGCTGCGCGCGTACATCCCCGGGTGAGAGGAAACCGGCAGGTCATGGGGCGTCAGCAGAAGCGGTGGCAGCGGAGTCTGGCGGCCGTGGCGGTACTCGCCGTGGCGGGTTGTGCGGGTATCGACCTCCCGGAGGTCTCGCAGTCGGGTGATTCCAAGCCCTCCTCGTCGTCCTCCGCGGGAGCGTCGGGCGGTGGGGACGGCACGCTGCCCGGCGTGCCGACGGCGGAGCAGGCCCGTACGGAGCTGGCGGGGCTGAAGGTGGCACCGCACGGCTCGATGTCCGGTTACAGCCGCTCCAAGTTCCCCCACTGGTCGGAGCTGGGGGAGAACTGCAACACCCGCGAGACCGTCCTCGAACGCGACGGCACGGACGTCTCCCAGGACGAGGAGTGCCGTGCGGTGTCCGGCCGCTGGGTGAGCGTGTACGACGACAAGACCTTCACTGACGCCTCCGACCTCGACATCGACCACATGGTGCCGCTGGCGAACGCCTGGCGGTCCGGCGCGAACACGTGGACGCAGGAGAAGCGGAAGGAATTCGCCAACGACCTGGAAGGCCCGCAACTGCTGGCCGTCTCCGCCGCCACGAACCGTTCGAAGGGTGACCAGGGGCCGGACGAGTGGCAGCCGCCGTCGGAGGGGTACTGGTGCACCTATGCCCGTGCCTGGGTGTCGGTGAAGTCCGGTTACGAGCTGTCCGTGACCGAGGCCGAGAAGGACACACTCACCGACATGCTGGGTACCTGTTCCTCATGAACGCACACTCCTCGCAGCCGGAGCAGCCCGAGCAACTGGTGGCCGAGGTGAAGGCCGGCCCCGGCGGCGCGATGACGGACGAGGTCGGCGTCATCACCGGCGACCTCACCCTCGCCACCCGGCCGCTGCCCGACGGGCGCGCCGGCCTCGCCGTCCAGTACACGGACGCGGACGAGTGGTACACCCTCACCGGCAGCCCGGTCCCGGTGCCCGGGGAGGGCTTGGCCGCGCTGCACGAACAGGTCCTGGCGGGAATCCGCCACGGCGGTGGAGCGGAAGCCCCCCGCTGAACGGCTGAAGCCACCCGCGGCCGACGCCCCCTGGACGAACCGGCGACGGACCAGCGGGCCGGAACGGACGGCGGACCGGCGACGGACCGCGTGCCCGGGGCGGCCGGTGGGCCGGGGACGGATCGAGCGCCCCCGCAGGTGGCGCCGCCAGGTAGGCTGTAGCCGCCTCCGTCGCTGGTGCGCGGGGAGCGGGGAGGGTTGCCCGAGCGGCCTAAGGGAACGGTCTTGAAAACCGTCGTGGTGGCGACACCACCGTGGGTTCAAATCCCACACCCTCCGCAGGTAAACGGCCCTTGACCAGGAACTACGGTCGGGGGCCGTTCGCATGGGGCGACACCTTGGCTGACCGTGGTTCCCCGCGGTTCCCCGCTCGATGGGGCACGGAAGGGGCATGACTCCTGGGGGTGGGCGGGCACGTTTCTGCCACATCCCGGTCCGGGCGGCAACCCCGCGCCGGCCCGACGGCGGGGCCGTACCGTGACCTCGACGGTATCTCCGCAGGTGGGAGTGGGTCGGTGCCTGGGCGCCGCGCATTCGGGGCGTTGGTGCGGACGGGTGGTCCGGGACGACCCGCCGCGTGTCCGCCGTGGATCCGCGCGTCCGGCCCTTTTCACTTCCTCCCATGGAACGACGAACGAAGATCATCCAATACCTCGTGGCCGCGCTGACCGCCCTGGCCTCGTTCATCGGAGGACTGTTCTCGGCACCGGCCACCGCCGCGCCCTCCGGGCGGGGCACCCCTTCCGCCGGTGGCCCCGGCGCTCCCGGTGGTTCCGAGGGTTCCGGTGAGGGCCTGCTGACGCGAGCCGCCTTCGGCGATCCGCGCGGCCGGGGCCCGGAGATCTTCCGGGAGACGGGGTTCGGCACCTGCCGTACGCCGTCGCCGGCGGCCATGAACGCCTGGCGCAAGTCCCACTACCGCGCGATCGGCGTCTCCTTCGGGGGCCGGGGACGCCTCTGCAAGCGTCAGCCGAACCTCAATCGCAACTGGGCGCTCTCCGTCCACCGCGCCGGCTGGGGAGCGCCGCCGCTCCGGGTCGGCGCCCAGGTCCCGTGCGCGCGGAGTCACCACGGGAGACCCGTGCCGCTCGACGGTGGACCCGGCCGGCTCCGGACGGAGGGCGCCGCCGACGGGCGGGACGTGGTGCGGGGTGGCCCGGTGCTCGGCTTCCACCCACGCGGTCCGCTCCACCTGGACGTGGCCCCGTACGAACCGGACGTCGCTCCTTACGACCTGGACGTGGCTGCGTACGACCGCGGTGAGCGGCGGTCTGCCGTCACCACCCCGCGTTCCGTCCGCGCCTGGAGCCGTGAGGTCCACCGGCGTGGCCACTTCCCCGGCTTCCCCGGCTTCCGCGGCGGCGCGGAGAGCGGGATGGCCCCGGTGGAGCGGAGCCGGCGGGACGGGGGACGGGATCTGCCCGAGGTGATGTGGTTCGCCCGCTGGGGGACGAGGCCCCCGGCCGGCCGCGACTCCGCGCTCGCCGACGGCTCCTGGCCTCCGCACCGCGGGATTCACCGGTCCACGGGCGACGTGCGTGAGAGCCCCAGCGGGTTCCCGGCGCAGCCCGACCGCGGCGCCGTCGACGCCCCGGTGGCCGTCCTCGTCTGAGGGAACCGCGCCTCGCCTGAGGGAAACCCCCGCCTGAGGGAAACCCCCACCTGAGGGAGCCTCCCCTGATGAGGAAACGGCCACGGGACGACCGCCGGGAGACCGGCAGGGTGGGTGGACGACCACCCGGCCGCCCTGCGGGAATCCCCGCCCGACCCCTACTCCGCCGGACAGCGCCTCTCCACCCCGAGGAGGTGCGGCCCATGTGGTCCATACAACCTGAGTCGGAGCCCGCTTCGGCACCTGCGGGCGATCCGCGCCGGTACCCCCGCTCCTAGCGTTGAGGTATGACCACGCCTGTCCGCATCACCAGCGCGACCGCGACGCACTTCACCTCCTACGTCCGGAACCGCAGGCCCGTTCTGCTGCGTACCGCACGTTCGCTGACGCCGGATCCCTGCGACGCCGAGGACCTGCTGCAGACCGCGCTGACCAGGACTTACCTGGCGTGGGAACGGATCCAGGACCACCGGGCCCTGGACGGCTACGTCCGGCGGGCGCTGATCAACACCCGCACCTCGCAGTGGCGCAAGCGCCGGGTCGACGAGTTCGCCTGCGCGGAGCTGCCGGAGCGCGAGACCCAGCCCGCGCCCGACCCGGCCGAGCAGCAGGTGCTGCGGGACGCGATGTGGCGGGCGGTGATGCGGCTGCCGGACCGCCAGCGGGCGATGGTCGTCCTCAGGTACTACGAGGACCTGAGCGAGGCGCGCACCGCCGAGGTGCTCGGGGTCTCGGTCGGCACGGTGAAGAGCGCGGTCTCGCGGGCGCTGGCCAAGCTCAGGGACGATCCGGAACTGGCCCCCGTGCGCGGCTGATCCGCGTCCCGCCGCCCGCGCCCGCCCCTCCCTGCCGGCCCTTCCTCCCGGCCGGCCCGCTGCCCCGCCCCGCGCCCGCCCCTCCCTGCCTGCCGCCCCGCGGGCGCGCGCCCCGCGCCGGCGCCCGCGCTCGCTCCCCGCGTCATCACGTCGTTCCCCGGGGGCATTCCCTCCCCGGCCTTCGGTGATCCTTGCCGGAGGTAGTGACATACCGGCCGGTACGGCCGGAGAATCGGCGGCACGTTACCGCCGCGTCACACTGCCCGGGAGGCCGACGGTGCTGAGCACCATGCAGGACATACCCCTGACCGTGAGCCGTATCCTCCGGCACGGCTCCACGATCCACGGCTCCTCCCAGGTCATCACCTGGACCGGGGACGGCGCGCCGCACCGCAGGTCGTTCGCCGAGGTCGGCGCCCGGGCGGGACGCCTGGCGCACGCGCTCCGCGACGAACTGGGCGTCCGCGGTGATCAGCGGATCGCCACCCTGATGTGGAACAACGCCGTCCATCTGGAGGCGTATCTCGCCGTCCCCGCGATGGGCGCGGTGCTGCACACGCTCAATCTGCGGCTCCCCGCCGACCAGCTCACCTTCATCGTGAACCACGCGGCGGACCGGGTGATCCTCGTCGACGGCTCGCTGCTGCCGCTGCTCGCCCCGCTGCTCCCGGCCCTCGACTCCGTCGACCACGTGGTCGTATCCGGGCCGGGCGACCGCTCCGTCCTGGACGGCTGCCGCCCCCGCGTCCACGACCACGAGGAGCTGATCGCCGGCCGCCCGGCCGCGTACCCCTGGCCGGAGCTGGACGAACGGGAGGCGGCGGCCCTCTGCTACACCTCCGGCACCACCGGCGACCCCAAGGGCGTCGCCTACAGCCACCGTTCGATCTACCTGCACTCGATGCAGGCGAACAGCGGCGAGTCCTTCGCCACCACCCCGCACGACATCACGCTCCCGGTGGTCCCGATGTTCCACGTCAACGCCTGGGGCCTGCCGCACGCCGCGTTCCTGTCGGGCACCTCGCTGCTCATGCCCGACCGCTTCCTTCAGCCGGCCCCGCTCGCCGAGATGATCGAGAGCGAGCGGCCCACGGTCGCGGCCGCCGTCCCCACCATCTGGCAGGGGCTGCTGGAGGAGCTGGCCTCCGGCGGGCGGGACGTCTCCTCGCTGCGCGCGGTCGTCATCGGCGGCTCGGCCTGCCCGCCCGCCCTGATGCGGGACTTCGAGGAGATCCACGGGGTCCGCGTCCTGCATGCCTGGGGCATGACGGAGACCTCGCCGATCGGGAGCATCGCCCACCCGCCCGCCGGGCTGACGGCCGAGGAGGAGTGGCCGTACCGCCTCACCCAGGGCCGTTTCCTCAGCTCCGTCGAGGCACGGCTGGCCGGCCCCGGTGGTGACGTCCTGCCGTGGGACGGGAAGAGCACCGGGGAGCTGGAGGTGCGCGGGCCGTGGATCGCGGGCGCGTACTACGGCGGGGCGGACGGCGAACCCTTCCGCCCCGAGGACAAGTTCAGCCCCGACGGCTGGCTCCGCACCGGCGACGTGGGCACGATCAGCCCCGACGGGTACCTCACCCTCACCGACCGTGCCAAGGACGTCATCAAGTCCGGCGGCGAGTGGATCTCCTCGGTGGAGCTGGAGAACGCGCTGATGGCGCACCCGGACGTGGCCGAGGCGGCGGTGGTCGCCGTGCCGGACGAGAGGTGGGGAGAGCGCCCGCTCGCCTCGGTGGTGCTCAGGGAGGGCGCGTCCGCCGACCTCGCCGGGCTCAAGTCCTTCCTGGCGGAGCGGGTCGCGCGCTGGCAACTGCCGGAGCGCTGGTCGCTGATCGAGGCGGTGCCGAAGACGAGCGTCGGCAAGTTCGACAAGAAGGTGCTGCGCCGCCGGTACGCGGACGGGGAGCTGGAGGTCAGCGAGGTGTAACGCGCGGGCGGCGCGCCTGCCGTCCGGTGGCGCGCCCCGCTTCCGCCGCCCCCGCCGGGAGGCCCGGGGCGGGGAGGCGCCCCCCGGCGTGCGCGCGGCGCGGTGCGGGGGCCGCCCCGCACCGCGGCCGGCCGCTCAGGTGGCGCCGATCTTGGCGAGCAGGTCGACGATCCGCTCCTGCACCTCCGGGCTGGTCGACCGCTCGGCCAGGTAGAGGACCGTCTCCCCGGAGGCCAGCAGATGCATCTCGGCCGGATCGATCCCGGCCGAGGTGTAGACGACCAGCGGGGTGCGGCTCAGCAGCCCGTTGGTGCGCAGCCAGTCGACGATGCCGGCCCGGCGGCGGCGCACCTGGGTCAGGTCCATCACCACCAGGTTCGGCCGCATCTGCGCCGCGGGTGTCACCGCGTCCGCGTCCGAGCGGGCGCGCGCCACCTGCATGCCGCGCCGCTCCAGGGCCCCCGTCAGGGCGCTCGCGACCGCGTCGCGCTCCTCGATCAGCAGGACGCGCGGCGGGTGCTGCTCGCTGTCGCGCGGCGCGAGAGCCTTGAACAGGACGGCCGGATCGGCGCCGTAGGCCGCCTCCCGGGTGGCCTGCCCCAGACCGGCCGTCACCAGCACGGGCACCTCGGCCGCCACCGCGGCGGAACGCAGCGACTGGAGGGCGGTCCGGGTGATCGGGCCGGTCAGCGGGTCCACGAAGAGCGCCGCGGGGTAGGCGGCGATCTGCGCGTCCACCTCCTCACGGGAGTTGACGATCACCGGGCGGTAGCCGCGGTCGCTCAGCGCCTGCTGGGTGTCGACGTCCGGCACCGGCCAGACGAGCAGCCGGCGCGGGTTGTCCAGCGGCTCCGGCGGCAGCTCGTCGTCGAGCGGCGGTCCGGCCTGTACGTCCGTGACGTCGACGGCGCCGTTGGGCCCGTCCAGCGGCTCCGGTCCCTCCGTCCCCTCCTGAGGGGCTCCTATGGCGTAGGCCCGGCCGTCACCCTGGGAGTCGAGCAGCCGTGGCGGCTGCGTCCCGCGCGGCACGGACGGTCCCGGGGCTCCCGGGGTGGGCGCTCCGTCCGGCGGCGGGGCGAGTTTGCGCCGGCGGCCGGTCGGCTGGGCCGGCTGCTGCTGCGGGGGCTCCGCGGCGTCCGGGGGCTGGGCCGGCTGCCGGGGCGGGGTCTGTTGCGGCTGTGCAGGTCTGCCGCCCTGGTCGGCGAAGTGCTGGGCGAACGGCACGCCCTGACCGAGGGTGCGCACGCTGATGGGGTGGCCATGGGTGTCCGACTCCTGGGGCGCGGGCACCGGCTGCGGACCGGGCTGTGCGCCCCCGGGCTGCCGGGGCGGCTGCGGACCCGGCCGGGGCCCGGGCTGGGGGGCGGGCTGCTGCCGGGGCGGGAGGGCGCCGGGCCGTGGTGCCTGACCGGGGGCTGCGGGTACTGCGGCTACTCCGGGGTCGCCGGGCTGCCCGGCCGGCGGCTGCGGCGCCCGGGCGGGCACCGGCTGGGGGCCCGGCTGCCGGGGCGGCTGAGCCGGCTGGGGCGGTCGGGACAACTGAGCCGGTTGAGCCGGTTGAGGCGGCTGGGCGCGGCGGCCGGTGGCGGGGCGGCCCGGTCCGGCCTCCGGCGCGGACGGCTGTTCGTACGGGCTCGCCGGCGGCGGGCCGTCGGTCCAGGCCTGCTGCTGCCCGGTGGCGCCACCGGGCGGTGCGGGACGGGCGCGACGGCCACCACCCGGCGCGGGGTGCGGCTGCGGCGGAGTGTGGTCCTCCTCCTGCTCCGGCCGGTGGCGCCCGTGGGCCTCCCGCTCGTACGGCGCCGGGGCCGCGCCGTAGGGCCCCGGTGGGCGGGGCGCGGCGGCGGGCGGGTCGTCCGGGTACGGGCGCGCGCCCTCCGGCGGGTACGGCTGCGGGCGGCTCGGCCCGCCGCCGGACGCGGCGGGCGCGCGGTCCGCCTCCGCCGGCGGCAGCGCGAACGCCTGCCGCTGCGGGGCGGCTTCGGCCGGGGCACCGCCGGGCCGCCCCTGCGGGGGCACGGGGCGGCGTGGTCCCTGCGCCGGCGGCTGCCGGTCCTGCGGTTGTTCGGGGATCGGCCGGTCGGCGGGGGCGAGGGCCCGGCGCGTGCGGCGGCCCGCCGGCTGCCGGCCCGGGCCCCCGGGGACGCCTTCGGGGGGCGTGCCGCCGGCGGGGGCGTCCTGGGGCCGGGCCGGACCGGGGACCGCCGGCAGGCCGGACGCGCCCTGCCGCGTGCCCCAGCCGTCACCCGCGGGCGGACCGTCACCCGGTTCACCGGCCGGAGCGGGGAGCGCACGGGCCCGGCGGCCGGTCGGCGCGCCCTCACCCTGCGGTTGCTCGGGAGGCCGCGGCTGGGCTCCGGGCGGCTGCGGCCCGTAGGGGTGGCCGCCGCCGTCCTCGTCCGTTGCCTGCTGGGGGGCGGGCCACTCGGCGGGGGCCGTCGCCACCGCGGCCCGCCGGGGAGCGGGGCCGTCCTCCGGGGCGCCGGGGCGCGGATACGGCCGACCGCCTGGGGGCGCGGGCGAGGGGGCCGGGGGCAGCGCGGGACGCTCCGGACGGGGCCCGGGGGTGTCAGGCCCGCCGTGCCGCGCCGCCGGGGAGGGCGCCACGCCCTGAGCCGGCCGTCCCGGCTGTCCTGGTTGTGCTGCTTGTCCCGACCGTCCCGGCTGTGCCGGTTGCGGCGGTCGTGCCTGCTGCCCGGGGAACTCCTGGGGCCGGGGCGGCTGATGCGTCGCGGCCGGCTGTTCCTCGGCCGGGCTGGGACGGCCGCGCCGCCGGCCGGTGGGTGCGGGATCCCCGGCGGGCAGACCCGGGACGCCCGGCTGCTCGGGGGCGACCGGGCGGAGCCCCGGGGCGGGGCGGTCCGGCCGGCCCGCGGCGGTTCCCGCCGGAGGCAGCGCGGGCAGGGCGCGCGATCCGGACTGCCGCCCCCGCGCGGGGGCCTGCGCGGAGGGCTGGGCCCCCGGTGCCTGGGCCTGCGGCCCCGAGCCGATCTCCCGGCGCACGGGGCGCCCCTGCCGGGCGCCGCCCGCACCGCTGGGCACGTGGACGAGACCGGGCCCGTCACCCGCGGCAGCGCTCTGCGCGGCGGGCGCCCCGGGGAGCGCGGCGGGCGGCGCCGCCGGACCGGGCGCGCCCGCCCCCGCCCCGGCGCCCGGCGTGTCACCCGGCGCGTCAGCGGGCGGGAGCCCGGCGGGCGCCGCCGCGCCTCCGGCCGCCGGGGTGCCGCGGGCCGGGGCCGCCGGCGCGGGCATCACCGTGGTCGAGGTGTCGCCGCCCCGGTCGCGGTCCGCGTCGCCGGACGGGCGGACCGGCACGTTCGCCGCGGAGACGGGTACTTCGAGCAGATACGCCGTGCCGTCCACCCCCGGCACCTCGTGGGTCTGGAGCACTCCGCCGTGGAGCCGGACAATGCCGGCGACGATCGGGCCGTGCACGGGGTCGGCGGCGGTGTACGGGCCGCGTACCTCGATCCGCACGACCTCGCCACGCTGGGCCGCCGCGACGACGATGGTGGAATCGCCCGAACCGCCGCCGGCCATCGTGTTGCCGGTGGAGTCGACCCCGGCCACGTCCGCGATGAGGTGGGCCAGCGCGGTGGCCAGCCGGTCGGCGTCGACCTCGGCCTCGATCGCGGGGGCGTGCACGGCGAACTGCGCACGCCCCGGGCCGATCAGCTCGATGGCGCCCTCGACACCCGCCGCGACGACCGCGTCCATCGGGACGGGCTCCCGCCGCAGCTTCTCCGTACCGGAGTCGAGCCGCTGGTAGGACAGCACGTTGTCGACCAAGGTGGTCATCCGGGAGTAACCGGCGGCCAGGTGGTGGAGGATCTGGTTGGCCTCGGGCCAGAGCTGGCCGCCCGGGTCGGCCGCGAGCCCGCCGAGTTCCGAGCGGAGGTTCTCCAGTGGCCCGCGGAGCGAGTCGTCGAGGACCGCCAGCAGCTGGGAGTGGCGGGCGGCCAGCGCGTCGTACGGGCGCCGGTCGGTGAACGCCAGGACGGCGCCGACCAGTTGCTCACCGTCGCGCACCGGCGCGGTGGTCATGTCGACGGGCACCGGGCGGCCGTCCTTCGCCCACAGCACCTGGCCGCGGATCCGGTGCTTGAGGCCGGACCGCAGGGTGTCCGCGAGCTGCGTCTCCTCGTACGGCAGCGGCGAGCCGTCGGGCCGTGAGTGGTGGATCAGCGGATGCAGCTTCTTGCCACCCAGGTCACTGGCCCGGTAGCCGAGGATCTGGGCGGCCGCGGGGTTGACGAGGACGACCCGGCCCTCGATGTCGACGCCGACGACGCCCTCGGCCGCGGCGCGCAGGATCATCTCCGTCTGGCGCTGCTGCCGGGCGAGTTCGGCCTCGGTGTCGAGGGTGCCGGTCAGGTCGCGGACGACGAGCATCAGCAGCTCGTCGCCGGTGTAGGGGTTGTGGTCCGCGAAGGCGGCGTCCACGGCCGAGGCGTAGGGGGTCCGGCCGTCGAGATTGGCGCTGGTCACCTCCACCGGGAACTCGCTGCCGTCGGTGCGCCGGGCCACCATGCGGGTCGGCTTCGTCCGGCCGTTCTCGTCCTGGTCGTCGTCGTCCGGGAGGCGCATCGAACCGGGGATGCGCTTGGAGTCGAACGACGGCAGGAGGTCCAGCAGACCGCGGCCGACGAGGGCCGTGCCGGGGGCCTCGAAGGCCTCCAGCGCGATGGTGTTGGCGTTGACGACCGTGCCGTTGCAGTTGACGAGCAGCAGGGCGTCGGGCAGTGCGTCGAGTATCGCGGCGAGGCGAGCAGCGCCTCGGGATGGCCTGCTGCTCACGACGGCGCTTCCTTCCTGTTACCGCGTTGTGCCGACGGCCGCGGACTCCTCGGGGGGTGTCCGGTGGCCTGTCACTGGGGGGAGTCTACGGGCAGCCGGCCGGAGGACGGCTGGGGATGAGCGGAGGGGCGGAGATGACCTTGCGCGCTTCCCCCGGGTATGCCCCCGTGCTTCCCCCGGTCCCCCGGGAGCCGGGTGTGAGACGCCTGGTGAGCCCGTGGCGGTTCCGTGGCCCCGCTCCGCAGGTGCGGAATCCGGAGGGGGCGGCGGCCGGTCCGGCCCGTGACGGAACTCTCCATTCCGGCGGACGGGGGCCGTCCTCCGCTCCGCGCGCGGGGCGGCGACGTGGCCCTCTCCGTCAGCGTCTGCGTCAGTCTCCGTCAGCGGCCGGTGCCGGCGGCGGGTGTGGTGTCCCGTCCGGCACCGGCCGCGGTGGCACCGGTAACGGGGCCGACTTCGGGACCGGCACCGGGGAGGACCGGACCGAGCCGTTCCCAGCGGGCGATCTCACAACCGCCCTCACGGTTGTAGCGGGCGTTCACCGGACGGCCGTGCCAGGAGCCGGTGACGCGCGCGGTCTCGGGGCCGCCGTGCAGCATCGTGCACTGGGTGCCGGCGGGCACCCGGGCGAACGGGTCCCCGCCGTCCCGGCCGAGCTCGTCCAGCCGGCCGCACGCGTCGGGCGCGCTCGGATGGGTACCGCCCGCCGGATGGCACTCCAGCCGGTAGGAACGCTCCGGCGCACGCCCCCAGGCCCCGTCGCCGGTCTCGCCGGCCCCACCACCGTCCGCGCCGGCCCCGGGGCGGGCGTCACTGACCGAGACGACGAGCCGGTCCTCCCCCGCGGGAGCCCCCGCGGGCGCGGGGAGCGGAACGGGGGGCGGGGACGGCGCCGCACCCGCGGCCGGGGCGGTGGCGAGCAGGGCGGCCGCGCAGAACACGGCGGCGGTGAGACGGCGGAACGGCATCGGGCTCTCCTGGTGCGGACCGGGCAAGGGCCCGGGTTCGGGCTGGTGCGGGCGGACCGGCCTGCCGGTGGCGGTCTCGTACCCGCCACGGCGCCGGTCCGGGGCCGGCTGCTGAGACGGCCCCGCCCCTGATAACGCCGGGCACGCCGTCGCGTTGCGCGACCGGCCGCCGTCCGTGTGTACGAGGCGCCCATCCGGGGCGCACCGGCCCGCCGTGGGGCGCGCACCACCGGGGCCGCGCGCCACCGTGGTGGGCGCCATCGCCGTGAACGGACCGCCCGGCCGTGGTGGGCGCCACCGTCGTGGAGCAGACCGCCACCGCCGTGGAGCGGGCCCTCGCCCGGCCGGCCCGGCGAGGGCGGTGGAAGACCTTTGCCCTGCGCCCGCGGCGCCGAGTACCGTAGGGTCCGATTGGTGACAGCCCACGGGGCTGTGCCATCATCTCTGCACACACCACTCGCGGTTCCGCGGGCGGGTGTGGAGGCTTCGCCTAGTCTGGTCTATGGCGCCGCACTGCTAATGCGGTTTGGGGTAACCCCCCATCCCGGGTTCAAATCCCGGAGCCTCCGCTTGATCCCCGGATCACCGAGAGCCCTGGCCCGACGGCCGGGGCTCTTGCCGTTCCCGGCGTCGCCACGAGGGCCTCCCGAGACCGTCCCGGAGGACGTTTTCGCAGGTGGGGCCAGGTATGGCCAATGGATTTCGCCTCGGGCGGCAGGTCATGTAATGTTGTTCCCGCAACGCCGACCGGCCCGAAAAGCCGGAAAGTAAGCGCTCGTAGCTTAACGGATAGAGCATCTGACTACGGATCAGAAGGTTGCAGGTTCGAATCCTGCCGAGCGCACAGTGTGATGTCTTGTGGCATCGGAAACCCTCGAACCCTCGAACCCTCGGGTTCGGGGGTTTCGTCGTGTTGGTGGGTTGCCTGGGGTGGGTGGTCGCGGGTGCGGTCGGTGATCAGCGGATTCCCCCGATGCCTCGGACGCCCGTAGCTCGCTTCGGCACCCGTCACCCGGCGAGCGGCGAGCGGCGAGCGGCGAGCGGCGACGCCCCGTCGTCGCCGGCACCCCCGTTTCCCTTCCGGGGCCGCGTGCGGACGTCGATGGACCGCCGCGCGGCGCGTCGCCCCGGGCCGGCACGGTCCGGCCGGCACCGGATGTGGAGAACCCCCACCCGGTGCCGGCCGGCGGCGACAAGATGGTCGCGGCGGGGGACCGACCTGCCTGCCACCTCCGTGCCGTCAGGGAAGCCCTTCATGCCGATCCACTTCTCCGCCTGCTCCTTCGGGTACCACCGCAGGAAGCCCGTCATCAGCGGCTTCGATGGCGAACTGCCGCCAGGCCGCACCGTGTTCCTCGGGCCCAACGGTGCGGGAAAGAGCACGCTGCTCGGGCTCGCCGCGTCCGCCCTGCTCCCCCGGACCGGGACGGTCACCTACCGCGGCATGAACACGACCGACCGGCGCACCCTGGCTGCCTACCGTCGCCGGATCGCGTGGATGCCGCAGCAACTCGCCGCCGTGCCGGGCCTGACGGCGCGGGACCAGGTCGCCTACGTGGGCTGGCTCAAGGGCATGTCCCGGCGCGAGGCGTGGGAACAGTCGCTGCGCGCCCTCCAGCGGGTGGAGCTCGGAGACCGGGCCGATGACAAGATCAGTCGACTGTCCGGTGGCCAGCAGCGCCGGGTGGGGGTAGCCCAGTCCCTGGTCCATGGGGCGGAGGTGCTCCTGCTCGACGAACCGACCGCCGGCATGGACCCGCGCCGGCGGAGCGTATTCCACCAGACCCTGGGCAACCTCCCGCCGACCGTCCACGTGATCCTTTCCACCCATGACACGGCCGACCTCGAAACGGTCTACGACAACGTGCTCGTCCTGGTCGACGGACGCATCCGGTTCCAGGGCCCGGTGGGGGAGTTCCTGGCCCATGCCGAGCCGGGCACCGTCCCCGGGCGGCGGGCCGACTCCGCCTACCACGTGCTGACGGAGCGGGATCGCGCATGGGCCTGAGAAACGCGCTACGGCGCTCGTCGCTCCTGTGGGCCGGTCCGGTGCTGCTCGGCCTGGCGCTGTATTACACATCTCTGCTGTGGGAGCGTCCCGGCACCGGGTTCGGTGGCGACGCGGGCACCGAGGCCGCGCTCGCGATGGGGCCCGTTCCGGCGGGGCTGGCGGCGGTCGCGGCCTGGGAGGCCGGCCGGCTGCGGGCGGGGAAGGCGTGGGCGCTGACCCCGTCCCGGCATCGGTACCGCATCGCGGTCGAGGCCTTGCGCCCCGTTCTGCTTCTGATGCTCCTCGTCGACCTCGTGGTCTTCGCCGGGGCCTCGCTCCACGTGGGTGCCGCGCCCAGGCTTGCCGAGGATCTGCCGCTCATCGGGACGCTCCTCACCGTGCAGGTCGCGGCTCTGGTGATCGGTTTCGGGGCGGGGTGCGCGCTCCCGCGTCCGCCGGCGGCTCCGCTGGTCGGGCTGGCCCTGGTGCTGTGGTCCGCCGTTCCGGCCACGCTGGAGACGCCGTGGGTTCGTCATCTCACCGGTCTGGTGCGGGAGGGCCCCACGGTCACCGACTCCATCGCGCCGCACGCCCTGCTCGCCCCGGTGGTCCTGTGGTCGGCCGCCGTGGCCGCCGTGCTGGTTGCCGCCGTCCGGCTCCGCGGCCGGCTGCTCCGTGCGGTCCTCGCGGTGCTGTGTCTGGCCGCGGGCGCCGTCCCCGCACAGGCGATGGTGGCGGACGACGGGTATCTCACCGCCACCGTCCCGCGCACCGGCCACCAGGCCTGCGACGACCGCGCACCGCGTATCTGCGTGCCGGAGGAGTACGCGGACATGCTGCCGCGTCTGCGCTCCGCCGCCCGGACGGTCGTGCCGGAACTCGTCGCGGCGGGGTACGACCGGCCCCGCGCCCTGGTCCATATGTCCCGGAGCGCGCCGGCGTCCCCGGACACCTGGCGGATCCGGGTGGAGCGGCCGCTGACGGAGAACCGGGCCCTGAGCGCGGTGGCCACCGCGCTCGTCCCCGTGCGGCGCTGGGACGACTGCCCGCGCCTCCCGGACGACTACGCGGGCCGGCCGTCTCCGGGGCCGCTGACGGCGTGGATGCGGCTGACCGCCGGGATGGACGAACGTGTCGTCGCGGCGGCGCACAGCGAGGCGACCCTGCGCCGGGTCGCCGGGATCCGCGCCCTCACCCCAGCCGCGCAGAAGCGGTGGGCCGACGGCCAGGCGCGGGCGCTGCGCAGCTGTGACCCGCGGGTGCACGCGGAGGCCCGCCGGTGAGCCCGTGGGTCATGGTCCGCCGACCGTGGATCGTCCTGATCGGGGTGGTGGCCTACACAGGTCTGCTGCTGGTGGTGCGGGAGCAGGTCGTGTACGTGCCCTCGGTGACCATCTTCGGGAGTGCGGGGATGAAGCTGATGAACTTCCTCCCGCTCCTCGTCTGTCTGGCCTTGCTGCTCAGCCTGGACCGCAGGCTCGGCCACGCCGAGCTGACCGGGGTGCGCCCGGTCGTCCGGGCCGACCGCGGACTGGTGCTGGCGGCCACGGGCGTTGTGCTGCTGACGGGGGCCCTGTTCCATCTGCGGCTCGACATGCCCACCGCGACCGCCGCCGGGCGGAACACCCTTTTCCTGGTGGGGTTCGCGCTGCTGGTGCGGGCCCGGTTCGGGGGGACCGTCGCCGCGTCCGCCACGGCGGGGTGGCTGTTCGTCACCGTGGCGGCGGGGCTGAGGACGCCCCAGGATCCGTACCCCTGGGGTCTGCTCCTGGAGCCGTGGAACGAGCCGGTGGCGGCCGCGGCCACCGCCGTCGTCGCCCTTCTCGGGCTGGTGGCGCTGCGCCGCGAACCACCGCGCGGCTGAACGGCGGGAGCGGTATCCAGCCGTCCGCACAGGCCGTGTGCCCACTGCCGTGTGCCCACTGCCGTGTGCCCACTGCCGCCTGCCGCCTGCCGGGAGGCCGCCGGGAGGTGGGGAGTCCGTCCCGGGGTGCGGATACGGCGCCGGGCGGCACCCTGCGCAGGGTGCCGCCCGGCCTCCGTACCCGGCCTCCGTACCCGGCCTCCGTACCCGGCCTCCGTGGCCGGAGGGATCAGCTCCGGGGCTCGTCCGCCCGCGTCGTCTCCCGGGGCCGGTGGCCGGCGGTGCCGGCGAGGGGTGGCTCGGGGGCCGCCGGCTGTTCCGCGCGCCGTCCCGTCCCGGTGGTGGCCGCGGAAACACCGGCCGGGGCAGCGGACGTGCCGGGCGTGGTCGCCTGCGCCCCGTCCTCCGGCCCCTGTCCGGGGCCGCCGGTGACGACGGACAGGCCGCCGGTGGTCTTCAGCGGGACTTCCTTGATCAGCAGCGTGAAGACCAGCGCCACCAGCGCCATCGGCGCGGCCCAGAGGTAGATGTCCCCGATGCCGTGCCCGTAGGCGGACTCCACGACGGCGCGGACGGGCGGGGGCAGCGTCTCCAGCTTGGGGATACCGCCGTCACCCACCTGGCCGGGCTGGACGCCGATGGCCGCCAGGCCCTCGCGGAGGTGGTCGGTGACCCGGTGGGCCAGGACCGCGCCGAGCACCGAGACGCCGACGGCGCCGCCGAGCGAGCGGAAGAAGGTGACGACGGAGCTGGCGGCGCCGAGGTCCTCCGTCTCCACCTGGTTCTGCGCGGCCAGCACCAGGTTCTGCATCATCATGCCGACCCCGAGGCCCACCAGGCCCATGAAGGCGGCGGTCCGCCAGTACGGGGTGTCGTGCCGCAGCGCGCCCAGCAGGGCGAGGCCGGTCGTGAGGAGGACGGCTCCGGACACCAGCCAGCGCTTCCAGCGCCCGGTCCGGGTGATCAGAAGACCCGACGCGGTCGAGGAGAGGAAGAGCCCCGCGATCAGCGGGATGGTCAGCACCCCGGACATCGTCGGCGACTCGCCCCGGGCGAGCTGGAAGTACTGGCTGAGGAAGACGGTGGCGCCGAACATCGCCACACCGACGAAGAGGCTGGCGAGCGAGGTCATGGTGATCGTCCGGTTGCGGAACAGCCGCAGCGGGATGATCGGCTCGGCCGCCCGGGCCTCCACGGCGACGAAGGCCAGCCCCAGCAGGATCGATCCGCCCACCATCACGGCGGTCTGCCAGGACATCCAGTCGTAATTGGTGCCGGCCAGGGTCACCCAGATCAGCAGCAGGGAGACGGCGGCGGCGATGAGGAACGCGCCCGTCCAGTCGACCTTGACCTCACGCTTGACCACCGGCAGGTTGAGCGTCCTGCGGAGCACCACCAGCGCGGCGACGGCGAACGGCACCCCGACGTAGAAGCACCAGCGCCAGCCGAGCCACGAGGTGTCCGTGATGACGCCCCCGACGAGCGGGCCGCCGACGGTGGCGACGGCGAACGTCGCCCCGAGGTAGCCGCTGTACCGCCCGCGTTCGCGGGGCGGGATCATCGCCCCGATCACGATCTGGGTGAGCGCGGCCATCCCGCCCATGCCCAGGCCCTGCACCGCGCGGAACGCGATCAGCGTGCCCGGGTTCTGCGACAGGCCCGCGCCCGCGGACGCGAGGACGAAGACGACCAGGGCGATCTGGATCAGCGTCTTCTTGCTCGTCAGGTCGGCGAGCTTGCCCCACAGCGGAGTGGACGCCGTCATGGTGAGCAGGGACGCGGTGACGACCCAGGTGTAGGCGCTCTGCCCGCCCCCGAGGTCGGAGATGATCCGGGGCAGCGCGTTGGAGACGATCGTCGACGAGAGGATGGCGACGAACATCCCGAGCAGCAGCCCGGAGAGCGCCTCCATGATCTGCCGGTGGGTCATCGGCGGCCGGTCGCCGGCCGGGCCGGTGTCGGCGGCCGGCCGCACACCGGCGGACGGAGTGGTGGCCATGCGGTTCCTTTTCTGGTTCCTGAGGTCCCTCACGGGGACGGGGTGGTACGGACGGTGGCGGCCCGCCCCGGTGACGGCCGGTCCCGGGACCGGCACCCGTCGAAGCCGGTGCGCAGCCGGTCCAGCAGCTCGCCGAGACGGTCGAGATCCTCGTCGGGCCAGTCGTGCAGCGCCTCGGCGAGGAGCCGCCCGCAGTGCGCCGAGACCTCGCGGAGGAGTTCGCCGCCCGCGGGGCTCAGGCTGAGCAGCTGGGACCGGCCGTCGAGCGGATCGGGGGCGCGCACGACCCAGCCGCGCTCGGCCGCGTGGGCGACATGGCGGCTGGCGACGGAGATGCCGACGCCGAGCAGGTCGGCGAGTTCGCTCATCCGCAGCTCGCCGTGGTGGTCGAGGAGGGCGAGGACGGCCGTCGGGCCCGGCTGGGCGTCGCGCGGGAGGGCGCGGGTGAGGCTGCGTTTCACCACGCCGATCACGCCGAGTCCGCGGACCAGCTCCTCGTACCGGCTCGGTTCGGCCACCGCACACCCTCCAAATAGTTGCTCGAAGCAACGGTAAACCTGTTGGTTGCTGAAGGCAAATGAACCCCCGGTGGCGCCGGAGGGGACGGAACGTGACCGGTCATGGGCGTGGAGTGGCCGATGCGGGGCGGCCGGGGCAGGGGCCTCCCCGGGGAGCGCGCGGGGCCGGCCGGTCGTGGGCGCGCCGCGGCCGCCAGGGGCGCGCCCCTGGGGTTGGGACGGCTCCCGGGGTTCGCTAGGGTCCGCACATGACGAACAACCCTCACGGCCCCGCGCCCCAGCAGGACCCCGCGGGCAGCACCCAGATGTTCCGTGCCTTCGTCGACGAGGGCACCCCCGCCCGCCGGCCCGCCCCGGCCTCCTCCGGCCCGCGGCTCGGTCTGATCATCGGTGTGATCGCCGCCCTGGCGATCGTCGCCGGGGTCGCCTGGCTGGCCCTCGGCTGACCGGTTCGGCTCGCCGCCCGCCGGGCCGCCTTCCGGGTGGCCGCCGCGGCCGCGCGCCCCTGAGGCCGTGCCGGCGGGAGCCGGGTCCCGCTCGCCCTGCTTCACCCGGCCGGTCTCCCTCCTGAGACCTGACCGGACCTGACCCGCTCCTGCTCCCCCGGCATCACGGCGAACGGCCGCCGCGGCGTTCCGAAACGCCGCGGCGGCCGTTCTCGCTCGCCGTACCGCCGGCCCACGGGGCCGGCGCGGGGCTCACTCCTCGGCGACCAGGCCCTCGCGGAGCTGCGCCAGGGTGCGGGTGAGCAGCCGGGAGACATGCATCTGGGAGATGCCGACCTCTTCGCCGATCTGTGACTGCGTCATGTTGGCGAAGAAGCGGAGCATGATGATCTGCCGCTCACGGGGCGGCAGTTTGGCCAGCAGCGGCTTGAGCGACTCCCGGTACTCCACCCCCTCCAGGGCGGTGTCCTCGTAGCCCAGCCGGTCGGCGAGGGAACCCTCGGTGCCGTCCTCCTCGGCGGCCGGGGAGTCCAGCGAGCTGGCCGTGTAGGCGTTGCCCACCGCCAGGCCGTCGACGACGTCCTCCTCCGAGACGCCGAGGGAGCCGGCGAGCTCCGGGACCGTGGGGGAGCGGTCGAGCTGCTGCGAGAGCTCGTCGCTCGCCTTGGTGAGGGCGAGGCGCAGCTCCTGGAGGCGGCGCGGGACGCGGACCGACCAGCTGGTGTCCCGGAAGAAGCGCTTGATCTCACCCACGACCGTGGGCATCGCGAAGGTCGGGAACTCCACGCCGCGGTCCGGGTCGAACCGGTCGATCGCCTTGATCAGGCCGATGGTGCCGACCTGGATGATGTCCTCCATCGGCTCGTTGCGGCTGCGGAAGCGGGCCGCCGCGTACCGGACGAGGGGGAGGTTCAGCTCGATGAGGGTGTCCCGGACGTACGTGCGTTCGGGGCTGTCCTGGTCGAGGAGGCCGAGCCGCAGGAACAGGGAGCGGGAGAGGGTGCGGGTGTCGATGGCGGCAGTGTCGTCGTCAAACACATGCGGTGCGTCAGTGGAGAGCACCTTCGAGCTGCCCAGTTCTACGGACATGCCACCCCCTTTGGGTTGCGGACGAGTCGCAGCGGCATCCTCCCCGAAGAGGAGAGCCAACCTCCACCTGAATACCGGACACGACGCTGCGGCAAACACACTTCCTGCAGAATGTCACATGTCGGCAACGCGCTGTAGTGCCAAGTCGATTTATCTGCGCAGGAATCGCCACTCGTCCCGGTTACGCCTCGATTCTGTTGGCGGACCGGAGGCGGGCGAAGCTCCGTGACAGCAGCCGGGAGACATGCATCTGACTGACCCCCAGCTCCGCGCTGATCTGCGACTGCGTCAGGTTGTTGTAGTAGCGGAGCATCAGGATGCGCTGCTCCCGCTCGGGGAGCTGGACCAGCAGGTGACGCACCAGATCGCGGTGCTCGACACCGGCGAGCGCCGGGTCCTCGTAGCCGAGGCGGTCCACCAGCCCCGGCAGGCCGTCGCCCTCCTGCGCGGCCTCCAGGGAGGTCGCGTGGTAGGACCGGCCGGCCTCGATGCAGGCGAGCACGTCCTCCTCCGGGATGCGCAGCCGCTCGGCGATCTCGGCGGTGGTGGGGGAGCGCCCGTGCAGCACCGTCAGGTCCTCGGTGGCGCCGTTCACCTGCACCCACAGCTCGTGCAGCCGGCGTGGCACATGGACGGTGCGGACGTTGTCCCGGAAGTAGCGTTTGATCTCGCCGACGACGGTCGGCATGGCGAAGGTGGGGAACTGGACCCCGCGGTCGGGGTCGAACCGGTCGATGGCGTTGATCAGGCCGATGGTGCCGACCTGGACGACGTCCTCCATCGGCTCGTTGCGGCTGCGGAAGCGGGCCGCCGCGTAGCGCACCAGCGGCAGGTTCGCCTCGATGAGCGCCGCGCGGACCCGGGCGTGCTCGGCAGTGCCCGGGGTCAGCGCGGAGAGCTTCTGGAAGAGGACCTGCGTGAGGGCGCGGGTGTCCGCGCCGCGGCTCTCACGGGACCGGGCGGTGGCGCTCCGGAAGGGTGTCGCGGGCGCTGTGCGTGCCGAAGCGGTCATGCCACCCCTTCTCGGAGTTCGCGGAGTCAATCAGGCGTCAGGTCGGCAGGGCGTCAGGGCGTCAGGGGGCCGGGGTGCCGGGGCGCCCCGGGTGTCGGGTCGATCAAGGGCATCGGGGACGTCGGGGACGTCGGAGCGGTCAAGGGTGGCGGCGTCGTCAGGGCAGCCAGGACGGTCACGGCGGGCACCGGGGGCAGGGCGGCCGTGACCGTCATGGCGCATTCCTGACGGTCGTGGGCTGCCCCGGCCGCCCGGACCGTCAGGCCGGTCAGGGCGGCAGGGGTCGCCGAAGTCGTCGAGACTGCCGAGTCAGCAACCGGCAAAATCGGTCATAGCATCACAACACATGTGCACCATGCGCAAGTACCCGATAATGCCGTGTCTGCGGCAAGTTGAGCCAGGAGAGCGGTCCCCGGTGACGGTCCGTGCCGGGACTCCCGCGCGTGTTCCGCGCGCCGCCCGGGTTCTGTGTGCCCCGCCGGCCCGTGGGGGAGCCGGGGGCGATCCGGTGGCGGTGGGCGAGACGGCGGGGCCCTACGGGCCCGGTGGAGGGGGTGCCCCTGGCCGGTCCGGGCAGGGTGATGGGCGCCGCGGGACGGAAGGGGCGCGGGGCACCGGCGTCAGCGGCCGTCAGGCGGCGCGCCCCGCCTCCCGCGGGGCAGGGGACGCGAGGGGCGCCCGGCCGGGCCGCGGCCCGGCCCCGCGGCGCGAGGCGTTCGCGGCCACTCCGAGGCCGGCGTGCCGGCCCGCGCCGGGCTCAGAACTCGTAGTCGGCGATCACCCAGGTGGCGAATTCCCGCCACTGCGCCACGGCGGCCTGATGCGCCGGGTGCTCCAGGTAGCGCCGCAGGGCGTCGCTGTCCGCCACGGCGGAGTTGATGGCGAAGTCGTAGGCGATGGGCCGCTCGGAGATGTTCCAGGCGCATTCCCAGAACTCCAGCCCGGGCACCTCGTCGCCGAGCCGGCGGAACGCCTCGGCTCCGGCGGTGACACGCGGCTCGTCGCGGCGGACGCCCTCGTCGAGCTTCAGGAGGACCAGGTGGCGGATCACGGGTGGCTCCTCGCGGTGCGGTCGGCCGTGCGGCGCTGCGCCGCGCCGGGCGGACGGGGGTGATGGCTCAGTTGACGAGCTGGTACATGAAGTCGCCGACGCCGTGGGCGGCGCTCGATATGCCGTTGAAGCCGATCTGGACGAGTTCTCCGGCCCGGTCCGGCGAGGTGATGATCGTGTACAGCACGAAGACGACGGCCAGGTACATCCCGATCTTCTTCGCCTGTGCCATGCCGAGCCCTTCCTGCTCCGGTGCCGAGCGCCCTGCCTCCTGAGCAGTCGGGTGAGTCTAACGCCCGGACGGCCGCACGGCCCCGGCGCGTTGACGATCTTCTCCGGTTCTCCGCGACTCGCGCGGCGGCCCGGCGACGGCGACGCCAGGGGCTGCCGGGGTGCTCGTACCGGTCGACCGAGACGGAAACGGAGACGGAAACCGAAAGGGCGCCCGGTCCACCGGACCGGGCGCCCCTTCCACCTGCGGTAGCGGAGGGATTTGAACCCTCGGTGGGTTGCCCCACACTCGCTTTCGAGGCGAGCTCCTTCGGCCGCTCGGACACGCTACCGAGAGAGAGCTTAGCGGAGGGGCGCCGCTGACCGAAATCCGGTTCCCGGAGGCCTCCCGGGAGCCCTGTGCCCCGGAGGGGCGGGGCGCCCCCGGGCCGCGCCCCCGGGCCCCCGCCCCCGGGCCCCCGCCCCCGGTGCCGCGCCCCCGGTGCCTCGGGGGTGTCAGGTCCGGGGGCCGGGGCGCCGGCCCGAGCGGAAGAAGCGGGTCAGCGGCGCGGCGCACTCCTCGGCGAGCACACCGTGGATCACCTCCGGCCGGTGGTTGAGCCGGCGGTCGCGGACGACGTCCCACAGCGAGCCGGCGGCACCGGCCTTGGCGTCGGCCGCCCCGATGACGATCCGGTCGACGCGGGCGAGGACCGCCGCGCCCGCGCACATCGTGCAGGGTTCGAGGGTCACCACCAGGGTGCAGCCGGTCAGCCGCCACTCCCCGCGGGCGCGCGCCGCCTCGCGGAGCGCGAGGACCTCCGCGTGCGCCGTCGGGTCGCCCACGGCCTCGCGCTCGTTGCGTCCCCGTCCGAGGACGGCGCCGTCGGGACCGAGCACGACGGCGCCCACCGGTACGTCCCCCGTGCGGGGCGCGCGGACGGCTTCGGAGAGGGCCAGCCGCATGGGTTCCCGCCAGCGGTCGCGCACCGGATCGGGCGCGGGATCGGGCGCGGGTTCGGGCACGGGTTCGGAGGCGCCGGCGGGCGCCGCGTCGCGCCCGGGCCGGCCGGCCCGGGCGGCGGTGTCCTCGGTGGCGGGTGCCCCGGTGGTGGTGTCCCCGGCGGCGGGGTCCTGTTCAGCGGAGCCGGAGCCGGAGCCGGAGCCGGGACCGGGGGCGGCGGGCCGGGCGCCGCCCGGGGTGTGGCCCCGGAGCGGGGCCCCGGGGCCGGGGGTGGTGTCCCGGCCGGTGGGCTCTCGGGGGGAGCGGGCGTCCATGGGGACAGTGTCGGTCAGGCGCGGGTCCGGCCGTGCCCGGGGCCGGGCGCCCCTCCGGTCAGCGGACCGCCTCCAGGACGTCCACGCATCCCAGCGCGTCGGCGATGGCGCCCAGCGCGTCGCCTTCCAGGGCCAGCAGTTCCTTCTCGGCCATCCCCAGGTCATCCAGGACCAGGGTGTCCCCGATCGGGCCCGGGGGCACGGTGTCGCCGTCGGCGCCGGGCGTGTCCGCGCCGAAGTCCCCGTCCGGTTCGCCGTCCTCCGTGCCGTCGAGATCGACGAGGTCGTCGAGGTCGTCCGGGTCCCTGCCGAGCAGTTCGTCGGTGAGGAGGATCTCGCCGTACGAGCTGCGTGCGGCGGCCGCCGCGTCGGAGACGAAGATGCGCGGGTCCTCCTCACCGTCCACCCGCAGGAGGCCGAACCAGGCGTCCTCCTGTTCGATGTAGGCGATCACCGTGTCGTCGTCGGTCGATGCCCCACGGGCCAGATCCATCAGATCGGCCAGGGACTCCACGTCGTCGAGCTCTGTGTCGCTCGCTTCCCACCCGTCTTCGGTGCGCGCGAGCAGTGCGGCGAAGTACACCGTGACTCTCCCACTGGTCATAGGCGTGTGCCGGGACGGACGGGCCCGCGGTCCGTGCCCGCTGTCCCGTCCACTCGGAATCGTGGCAGAAAGAGCGCCATTGTGAGAGGTCTTCGACTGTGCGTCGTGCGCCAGTCCTTTGATCGGACCCTTATCGAGCCTGATCGAACCCGTTCGGAGCCCGGCGATGAATGAACGGAAACGGCAGGACGGTGCGGGGGTGAGGGGCCCCGCCGGTCCGTGCCGGGGGGCCCTCGCACCCCGCTACCAGCGGAAGGTGCGCATCCTCATCTGCTGGCGCATCCGGGCGGCCCGGGCGCGTCGTGGCTGCACCCGGTCGCGCAGTTCCCTGGCCTCGTGCAATTCGCGCAGGAACTGGGCGCGCCGCCGGCGCCGGGCCGTGACGCCGCCCTCCGGCGCCGCCCGGTCCGCCTCCTTGGTGTCGCGGTCACGGTCCGCCATGGCAGAAACCATCCCCATTCACACCGATCCCGGCACCGCCCCTGCGGCGACGCCGCCCCCGGGACCGGACCCGGGGAGATCCCTCCCACCTTCCCCGGACGGGCCGAAAGATGCGAACGGGCAGGGGCGGACGGGCACTCGCGCCCGCGCGGAACCCCCCGGGCGGGCGCCGGGAACGGTGCCCGGCCGGGCACCCGGACGGGGTCGGTTAGTGTCGTCGTCATGCGGATCCACGTCGTCGACCACCCGCTGGTGGCGCACAAACTCACCACACTGCGCGACAAGCGCACCGATTCCCCCACCTTCCGGCGGCTCGCCGACGAACTGGTGACCCTGCTCGCCTACGAGGCCACGCGCGACGTGCGCACCGAACAGGTCGGCATCGAGACCCCGGTCACCACCACGAGCGGGGTCCGCCTCTCCCACCCGCGGCCGCTGGTCGTGCCGATCCTGCGGGCCGGCCTCGGGATGCTGGAGGGCATGGTTCGGCTGCTCCCCACCGCAGAGGTGGGCTTCCTGGGCATGGTCCGTGACGAGGAGACGTTGCGCGCCTCCACCTACGCCACCCGGATGCCCGACGACCTCTCGGGCCGTCAGGTCTACGTTCTGGACCCGATGCTCGCGACCGGTGGCACGCTGATCGCCGCCATCGGCGAGCTGATCTCGCGCGGCGCGGACGACGTCACCGCGCTCTGCCTGCTGGCCGCGCCGGAGGGCGTGGAGCTGATGGAGCGGGAACTCGACGGGGCCCCGGTGACGGTCGTGACGGCCGCGGTGGACGAGCGGCTCAACGAGAACGGCTACATCGTCCCCGGGCTGGGTGACGCGGGCGACCGTATGTACGGCATCGCCGAGGGCTGACCTCCGGCCGGTGCCCGTGGAGCCCGCCGCCCCGGCCCGGGGCGGCGGGCTCCACGGCGCCGCGAGGGGGCGGCCGCCGGTGCGCGCGTGCGGGTCAGCAGCGGGAGGACGGACGGGGCGAGGGCTCGGCCAGGGCGGCGACGGTCTTCGTGGCCTTGCTCTCGGGCGCCAGCCCGGTGAACGCCTCGCCGATGATGAAGTCGATCTCCGCCTTGGAGCCCTTGGCCTTCCCGGCGTCCCCGGCGTCCCCGGTCTCATCCGGGGTTCCGCTCTTGTCGCCCTTGGCGTTCCCCTCGGCCGGCTGCTTCTTCGCGCCGTCGCCGCCGCCGTCCCCGCTGTCCCGGTCGCCGTCCCGGGCCTGTTCGGTCCGGGCGTCGGTGACATGGGCGCCGAGCACCTCGGGGGCCTTGCCCGCGCCGGGGCCGCTCAGCAGCAGCGCGGTGTCCTTGACCTTCTTGTCGTACTCGGCGGGCGCGTTGTCGATCTCGCCGATGGTGAAGCCGCGCTTCTCCAGCGCCTTCGCCGTCTTCTTGGCCAGGCCGCTCTCGGTCGTGGCGTTGTAGACGTTGACCGTGATCTCGCCCGGTTCGGGCAGGGCCACGGGCGCCGGAGACGCCGGAGACGCTGTGGCCTGCCGCGCGGTGCAGTTCTTGTCGCCGACGGCCGCCCGGGCCGCCGGTCCGCCGCCGCCCGTGAAGATGTCCACGGCCTGCACCGTCCCCCACCCGACGAGGGAAACCGCCGCGGTGGCGCCGACGGCCGCGAGGACCGCCCGGCGATGCCGTGGCCTGCGCATCCGCGGGAACGTGGTGCCCGTGACGCGGTATTTCCCGCCCATGCCGGGAGGTGTGAGCATGCTCATGGGCGCAGCGTAGTGCGGGTGGTCATTTCTGCCTACTAAAGGATCAACGAGTGGCGGACCGCGCAACCCGAACGGTGCAGCCGCTCCCGCGGCTCACGGGCCGCCTGTTCAGTCGAGTTCCAGCACCCGGGCGTGGAGCACCTGCCGCTGCTGGAGCGCGGCGCGGACCGCGCGGTGCAGCCCGTCCTCCAGGTAGAGGTCGCCCTGCCACTTCACGACGTGGGCGAAGAGATCGCCGTAGAACGTGGAGTCCTCGGCGAGGAGGGTCTCCAGGTCGAGCTGTCCCTTGGTCGTCACCAGCTGGTCGAGGCGGACCGGCCGGGGTGCGACGTCCGCCCACTGGCGGGTGCTGTCCCGGCCGTGGTCCGGGTACGGCCGCCCGTTTCCGATGCGCTTGAAGATCACACGGAAAGCCTACCGGGCCGGGTGGTGCGGGCGCAGCCTCGCGGTCCCGGACGGCCCGGCCGATTCGGCTCCCGGGGCTGCGGGCGGGCGGGCGGTCCACGGCGCGGGCCCGGGACGGGGCGCGGCGTCTCGCGGACGGTGGCGAGGGGGCCGTGGAGAAGGGTCCGTGGAGAAGCGGCGGTGCAAAGGGGTGATGCAAAGGGGCTGTGGAGAGGCGGGGGCGCGCCGCGGGCGCCGGAGTGTGATCCGGCGCCCGCGGCCCGGGAAGCGCCGGCGCCGCCGGGGTCACCCGGTGACGCCGCCCGGTGGTGTCACTCGGTGGGGCGGTGGTCCGCGTGCCCGTCGTGCAGACCGCCGCCGCTGCCCGCGTCACCGTCGGTGGGGACGGTCTCCACCGTGCGGGTGAGAGGGCTCAGGTCGTGCGCGTAGGTGCCCACGGCGTTGGCGATGATGTCGATGTTGACGTCGAACGCCTTCATGTCGATGTTCGAGAGGTCGTCGCACGCCTGGTGGTAGCACGGGTCGTAGGCGACCCCGGCCTCGCCGCCGAACATCTCGGCCTGCTTCTCCGTCTTGATGCCCTCCGCGCCGGTGAACGTGCCGCCGGAGGGGATGCCGACCTCGATGAACGGGCCGTAGTCGGAGCGGCCGGTGAAGTCGGTGCCCGCGTGCGGGATGCCGCGCTTGTCGAGGAAGTCGGTGATCTGGCGCTCCAGCTGGGCGGAGCCCTCGGGGCCGGGACCGGCGCCCACCCCGTCGGAGTCGTCGCCGTCGTAGACGAAGAGGCCGTAGTTGGGTGAGGCGATCATGTCGAAGTTGAGGTACAGCCGGATCTGCTCGCGCTGGGCGTCGGTGAGGCCGGCGACGTAGCGTTCGGAGCCCTGGAGTCCCAGTTCCTCCGCCGACCACCAGGCGAAGCGGACCTTGTTGGCGGGCTTCTCGTTGGTCTTGGCCAGCTTCAGGGCGACTTCCAGCAGGCCGGCCGAGCCGGAGCCGTTGTCGTTGATGCCGGGCCCCTCGGCGACGGAGTCGAGGTGGGCGCCGAGCATCACCGTGTCGGCGGCCTTCCCTCCCTTGGTCTCCGCGATGACGTTGCTGGTGGTGCGGTCCTCCTGCAGGGCGCGGATCTCGTAAGCGACCCGTACCTCGCCCTGCGCCACCTCGGCGGCGAGCGCCTCGCCCGCCTGCTGGGTGATGCCACCGGTGGGGATGCGGCCGACGGCCGCGTCGCCGAGCGTCCCGTTGAGGGCGCCGTCGGTGTTGTTGTAGATGATCGCGGCTTCGGCGCCCGCGTCGGCCGCGGCCGCCTGCTTCTCGCCGAAGGTGCAGCCGCCGCGCTGGATCAGCGCGATCTTCCCGGTGAAGTCCTGCCCGGCGTAGTCACCGGAGGTGCAGCCGGTGGTCCCGTCCGCGTCCACCGGGACGGCGGCGACGGCGGCCTCGATGCCCCCCTCGGGGGTGCTCGTGGTGTACGTCATGGCCGCGACCTCGACGTCCCGCGCGTTCGGGGAGAGCACGGAGAGCTTCTCGGCGAGGGTCTCCGTGTAGACGAAGTCGAAGGTGTTGTAGGAGACCTGGTAACCGGCCTTCTTCAGGAGCTGGTACACGTACGCGGCGGAGGCGTCGTACCCCGGGGAGCCCGCGGCGCGGTGGCCGTCGTTCGCGTCGGCGATGGCCTGGAAGCGCTTGAGGTGGCTGTGGGCGCTCTTGGCCGAGGACTGGGTGACCAGCTTCTTGGCGAGGACCTGCGCCTTGCGGCCCGGGTCGGGCTTGGCCGCGGCGGGGGAGGCCGCCGCCAGCAGCAGCGGGGTGGCCAGGGCGGTGGCGGCCAGAGCCGCTATCGCCCGGCGGGAGTGGCGTGCATCCACGGACGTTCCTTCCGGCAGTGGGCGGTGCCGATGGGGGGCGGTCGGCAGCACGACGACCGTCCGGCATCCGGTGGCACAGCTCCGTGATGCGGACGGTGGGTGTGAGAGGGAACCTAACGAGAGCAGGGCCTGTTTGGGAACGGGCGGGACGCGATGACCTGGAATTCTCCGGCGCGCGACCGTGACCGGCGGCCCGCCCGGGGCGGCGCGTGGGACCGGCGCGTGGGACCGGCGCGTGGGACCGGCGCGTGGGACCGGCGCGTGGGACCGGCGGGTGGGGTCTCTCAGCGCTCCCTCAGGGCCGCCATCCGCCGTTCGAGACGGCCGCGGACCTCGTCGGTGAGGCGGCTGAGCGGACCGGAGATCTGCGCCTCCGGTGGTTCCGGATCGTCGATCCGGCGCGCCGCCTCCGGGAGTTGGGCCAGGTCCGCCTCGAAGCGGCGCCGCGCGGCGGCGAGTGAGGGCTTCGGCCCGGTGCGCCGTCCGTCCCTCATCACCGTCTCCAGCAGCGGTTCCGCCCCGGGCGGCACCGGTTCGTCCCGGAGGGCGAGGGTGTCCCGCAGGCCGGGGCGGCGGAAGACCTGCTTGGGCGCCGGCCGGGTGACCTTGGCGTGGGACAGCTTCATCACCGGGCGGCCCTCGTAGGCGACCAGCTTGTAGGCGGAGTCCAGATACGGGGCGTCGGCCGCGACGCCCGCCTTGGTGCCGACCGCGAAGGTGTCGATCGGCGCGCCCGAGCGCACCAGCCGGTCGATCGCGTACTCGTCCAGTCCGCCGCTGACGGTGATCTCCACCTCGGGCAGCCCCGCCTCGTCGAGGATGCGCCGGGAGCGCCTGGCCAGCTCGCCGAGGTCGCCGCTGTCGAGCCGGACGGCGCAGCCGGGCCCGAGGCCCAGGTCGCGCAGGACCCGGGCGGCGGTCCGGACGCCCTCCTCCGTGTCGTAGGTGTCGGCCAGCAGGGTGACCGGGCCGGGGTGGGCGCGGGCGAAGGCGCGGAAGGCCGTCTCCTCGTCCTCGTACGCCTCGATGTAGGAGTGCGCCATGGTGCCGATGGCCGGCAGGCCGAGGTGGTGCGCCGCGGCGACGTCGCTGGTGCCGGCGAAACCGGTGAGCGCGCCGATCCGCGCCATCGCGTGCCCGGCCTCCGTGCCGTGGGTGCGGCGCAGCGCGAAGTCGACGACCGGGCGGCCCCGCGCCGCGAGGACGCAGCGCGCCGCCTTGGCCGCCACCGCGGTCCGGTGGCTGACCTGGTTGAGCAGGATCGTCTCCGCGAGCTGCGCCTGCGGCAGCGGGGCCGTGACCTCCAGCAGCGGTTCCCCGGCCAGCACCACGCGGCCCTCGGGCACGGCGCGGACCTCGCCGCGGAACTCCAGGCCGTCCAGCACGGCCAGCTCCTCCGGCGGACGGTTCATGACCGCGGCGAACGCGGCCACCTCGGCGGGGCCGACCCGCAGGCGCGCCAGGTGGTCCAGGGCGGACTCCAGGCCGGCGGCCACCAGGAAGCCGCGCCCGGGCGGGACGCGGCGGACGAAGAGGCTGAACGTGGCCTCGCCGGTCATGCCCTCGCGGAGGTAGGCGAGGCACATGGTGGCCTCGTAGAGGTCGGTGGTGAGCACGTCCTGCGACGGTGCTGCTGCGGTCATGGTGGCCTGCCCGTCGGAGTCGCGATGCGCGTGGTGTTCCCGGTTTCCGTCCCCGGCTTTCCCGGAGTCCTCATCTCTCGTGTTGGGAGGGCCCGGCGGGGTTCCCGGCCCGGCGCCGTTCCCCGCCCGGCGCGGGCGGCCCGGGGGTTACTTGTCCGGTCCCCCGGCCACCAGCAGCGAGCCCGTGGTCGCGCCGCCGTCCACGACGAACTCCGAACCGGTGGAGTAGGTGGCGTCCGCCGCGACGAAAAGGATCATCCGCGCCACCTCCTCCGGCTGCCCGAAGCGTGGCACCGGCTGCGAGCCGGTCATGGTGGATTCTTCGAAACCGCTGGTCATCGGGGTGGCGATGGGGCCGGGGTGGACGGAGCAGACCCGTACCCGGTCCGGGGCCAGCTCCAGGGCCGCGGCCTTCGTCAGCCCGCGCAGGCCCCACTTGCTCGCGCTGTAGGCGGCGAGGTTGGCGTAGCCCATGAGCCCGGCCGTCGACGAGACGTTGACGACCGCGCCGCCGCCCGCCCGGCGCAGGGAGGGCAGGGTGGCGCGCAGGCCGAGCCACGCGCCGTAGAGGTTGACCTCCACCACCCGGCGGAAGCGCTCCGGCGGCTGCTCCTCGATGGTGGCGAACTCGACGATCCCGGCATTGTTGACCAGCACCGAGACGGGGCCGAAGGCCTCCTCGGCCGCGGCGACGGCGGCGGACCAGTCGTCCTCGCCGGTGATGTCCAGTGGATGGAAGCGGGCGGCGGCGCCCAGTTCGCCGGCGAGCGCCTCCCCCTCCTCCCGCAGAAGGTCGGCGACGAGGACGGCGGCGCCCTCGGCGGTGAACAGCCGGGCGACGGCGGCGCCGATGCCCCGTGCGCCGCCCGTGACGATGGCGGTCCTGCCGTCCAGGCGGCCCATGTGCCCTCCCGGGTGCGTGGTGCTGGTGCTGGTGCGTGGTGCGGGAAACGGCTGTGCGGAGTTCTCCGCCGTCCAGCCTGGTGGAGCCCGCTCCGGCGGGCGAGCCGGGCGCGTCCGTCCGGGACGGCGGCTTTCGGAGGTTTTGGAGAAGATTCGGAGCGATTCGGGATTTTCGGAGAATCTGCGCCGGTTTCGCCCCACCCTGCCGGGCTACCCGGGCGCCATGGGCCTTCAGGAAGGCGACCGGGCCGGACGCGCCGGCCGGACGGATCGCACCACCCGGCCGAGGGTGCTCCGGTTCGAGGACCTCACCTCCTCCGACGTCCCCGTCGTCGGAGGCAAGAACGCGTCCCTCGGCGAGATGACCGCGAACCTCACCGCCCGCGGGGTGCGGGTGCCCATCGGCTTCGCCACCACCGCGGCGGCCTACGAGGAGTTCCTGGGCACCGGCGGGCTGCGGGACGCCGTCCGGGAGCGGATCGACGCCCTCCACGCCGGCGCGCCCCTGGCGGAGACCGGACGCGAGATCCGGGAGCTGATCCTCGCCACCGCACTGCCGCAAGGGCTCGCGGAGGAGGTGACGGCGGCCTACCGGCAGCTCGCCGCCCGGCTCGGACGGACGGACCCCGACGTCGCCGTCCGCTCCAGCGCCACCGCCGAGGACCTGCCCGAGGCCAGCTTCGCGGGCCAGCAGGAGACCTTCCTGGGCATCACCGGTGAGGAGCGGCTGCTGGATGCCTGCCGCCGCTGCTACGCCTCGCTCTTCACCGACCGGGCGATCAACTACCGGGAGGAACACGGTTTCGACCATCTCCGGGTGGCGCTCTCGGTGGGGGTCCAGGAGATGGTCCGCTCCGACCTGGCCGGCGCCGGGGTGATGTTCACCCTCGACACCGACAGCGGCTTTCCCCGCGTCGTCCTGGTCAACGCCGCCTACGGGCTCGGCGAATCGGTGGTCTCGGGGCGGGTGGACCCCGACGAGTACCTGGTCTTCAAGCCGCTGCTGGGCCGGGCCGGGTGCAGGCCGGTGATCTCCCGGACGGCCGGCGGCAAACAGAGCAAGATCGTCTATGCGGACGGCGGGGGCGGCCCGGGCGGGGATCCGACCGAGGAGGTGGCGACCTCGGCGGCGGAACGGTCCTCCTGTGTGCTCACCGAGGACGAGATCCTGACCCTGGCCGAGTGGGCGGTGGCCGTGGAGGAGCACTACGGCTGCCCGATGGACCTGGAGTGGGCCAAGGACGGCCGCACGGGCGAGCTGTCCGTCGTCCAGGCCCGCCCCGAGACCGTGCAGGCCCGCAAGAGCAAGGAGGCCGCGACCCTGCGCTCGTACCGGCTCACCGGCGAGGGCCGGCCGCTGGTCACCGGGCTCGCCGTCGGTGACGCCGTCGCCACCGGACGGGTCTGCCGGCTGCGCAGCGCCCGGGATATCGCCGCGTTCGAGGACGGGTCGGTGCTGGTCACCGGCGCGACCGACCCCGACTGGGAGCCGATCATGAAGCGCGCGGCGGCCATCGTGACCGACCGCGGCGGACGCACCTCGCACGCCGCCATCGTCAGCCGCGAGCTGGGCCTCCCGGCCGTCGTCGGCACGGGCGGCGCCACCGCCGGGCTCCACGACGGGCAGGAGGTGACGGTCTCCTGCGCGGAGGGGGAGGAGGGCCGGGTCTACGCGGGCGCCGTGGACTACGAGGAGCGCGAGATCGCCCTCGACCGCATCGAACGGACGCGCACCCGGGTGATGCTCAACCTCGCCAACCCGTCGGCCGCCTTCCGCTGGTGGCGGTTGCCGGCGGACGGGGTGGGGCTCGCCCGGATGGAGTTCGTCGTCAACAACCACATCAAGATTCACCCGCTGGCCCTGATCCATCCCGAGGCGCTGGCGGACGCTCCCGAGCACCGCGAGGCCCGGGAGCGGATCGAGGAACTCACCCGCGGCTACCCGGACAAGACCCGTTACTTCGTGGACCGGCTCGCGTACGGCATCGCCCGCATCGCCGCCGCCTGGTGGCCGAAGCCGGTGATCGTCCGGATGAGCGACTTCAAGACCAACGAGTACGCCAAGCTGATCGGTGGCGGGCCCTTCGAACCCGGCGAGGAGAACCCGATGCTGGGCTGGCGCGGCGCCTCCCGCTACGACAGCGACGGCTACCGGGAGGGCTTCGCGCTCGAATGCCGCGCGGTGCGCCGGGTGCGCGAGGAGATGGGGCTGACCAACACCGTCGTCATGATCCCCTTCTGCCGCACCCTGGACGAGGCCGACCGGGTCCTGGCCACCCTGGCGGAGCACGGGCTCGCCCGCGGGAGCGGGGGGCGCAACGGCGGCGACGGGCGCGGCGGCCCACGGGCCGGGGGCGAGCGGGGGGACGGCAGCCGCGGTGGACTGGAGGTCTACGTGATGGCGGAGATCCCCTCCAACATCGTGCTGGCGGAGGAGTTCGCCGACCGCTTCGACGGCTTCTCGGTCGGAAGCAACGACCTCACCCAGCTCACCCTCGGCATCGACCGCGACTCGGAGCTGCTGGCACAGGAGTTCGACGAGCGTGACCCGTCCGTCACCCGTTCGATCGAGCATCTGATCGAGGTGGCCCACCGTAAGGGGCGGAAGGCGGGGCTCTGCGGCCAGCGGCCCAGCGACGACCCGGACTTCGCCCGTTTCCTGGTGGCCGCGGGTATCGACTCGATCTCCGTCACGCCCGACAGCTTTCTGGCCGTCAAGGAGCACGTGGCCCGGGCGGAACGAGAGGACCGGGGAACGGCGGCGGGGCGGAGGGAAGGGGACCGGGCGGAGCGGAGGCCCGGGGCACGGGGCGCGACGGAGGACGGGGACCGGGTGGCCGGTGGCCGTGGCGCGGGCCGGCCGGGCGGCCGGGGCGGTGGGCGGCGAGGCCACCGCGCGGAGCCGCGAGAGGCGGGAAGCCGGCGGACCGGAACCGGAACCGGAACCGGAACCGGCGACCGGCAGGCCGGGACCGGCGAGGGGCGGACCGGGACCGGCGAGGGGCGGACCGGGACCGGCGAGGGGCGGACCGGAAGCGGCGAGGGGCGCGCGGAAGCCGCTTGAACGCCAAGGACCGGCGGGCACGCCGTGCCGGCGGCGTACTCGGCGCAGGCGGGGGACGCGTCGGACCCTGTGCACCCGGCGGACCCTGTGCACCCGGTGGACCCCGCGTACCCGGCACCACCGGGCGGGCCCGGCCGGACCCGCGGCTCGGGGCGCGGAAGCGCGGTGGCGCGCCGCTCGGCAGACCGCCGCGCCGGTGCACAACCGGCCGTTTCCGCCGGACCCCGGAACAGCCGCCCGCGCGTCACGCCGGGCCGGTCAGCCCCTGCCGCCGCCGCGCGGATCCATCGCCCCCTCGACGCCGTTCCCGGTCCGTCGCCGGACCCCGGCCGGCAGGCCGAGGAGGTCCCGCATCGACGCCGCGGCCGTCACGGCGGCGTCGCCGCAGCAGGTGTTGAACAGCACGTGGAGCAGATCGGTCCGCTCGGCCATGCGTCGCACCCCCGGTAGCCACGCCGTCAGTTCGTCCTCCGTGTAACGGTGCCGGAAGCGGTCCTCCTTGCCCCCGGTCCGCCATTCCCGGCTGCGGCCGTGGAAGCGGACCACGCCCAGCCGCCGCGTGGTCACCGGGGTGACCGGCCGGAGGGAGCCGGGGAGCCCCTGGGCCGTGTCCACCGCCACCGCCGTCAGGTCCAGCTCGCCGAGCAGGGCCGCCGTGGCGCCGTACCGCTCCTCCTGCCACCAGTCCGGATGACGGAACTCCACCGAGACCGGCCAGCCCGCGGTCCGTTCGGCGCAGGCGCGGAGCGCCGTCTCCGCGTGCGGACCCGGCGCGAACCACGGCGGGAACTGGAACAGCACGCTGCCCAGCCGGTCCGCCGCGCGCAACGGCTCCAGCGCCTCGGCGAACCGCCGCCAGACCTCGTCCAGCAGCGCCGGGTCCGCGTCCGCCGGGCCGTGCCCGCGCTGCCGGGGCAGCGCCGGACGCAGTTCGGCGGGGAGCGCGCCGGACCGTGTCGGATGCCCCGTCAGCAGGGAGAACGCCTTGACGTCGAAGCGGAAGCCGGGTGGGGTGCGCTCGGCCCACAGCGCGCTGTTCCGGCGGCTCGGCAGCGCGTAGTACGAGGCGTCGACCTCGACCACCGGGAACTGCTCGGCGTAGTGGCGGAGCCGCCCTTCCGCGTCCCGCCGGCCCGGTGGGTACCAGCCCGCGGCGAGCAGCGCCCGGTCCGTCCAGGAGCAGGTGCCCACAAGGATGTCGCCCATGGCGGACCGGCTACCCGCGCCGGGGCGGAGTGTGCGGGCGGGCCGGGACGCGGCTCGCTTCCGGCACCGGTGAACGGTCCTTCTCCGAGGAGGGCTTGCCCGCCGACGGTCGTATGACCGTTCGGTAATGGACCACTGGCCGGATTTCGGCCGGCCCCCGCGGGCACCCTTCCGCTCCGGGGCACCCGCCTCCCAGACTGCACCTCCCACGGACGACGGCCCGCGCGCGGGCGGCGCGGCGGACGCGGGGCGGAGATTGCGACGGGGCGTCCCGGCCCGGAGCACGGCGGAACGCGACGCGGCACGGCGGAACACGGGAGTGCGCGGAGGAGCGCGGGAGAAGGGGCATCGGCATGGCCGGACGACGCGGGCACGGTTCACCCGCCCGGCGGCGGCAGCGGAAGGCACAAGGGCGGCAACAGCGGTGGCGGCAGCGGCCGGCGCGCGTGCGACGCCGGGACGCGGCGCTGTGGTCCGGCGCGTCGGCACTCGTCCCGCTGGTGGCGTACTGGTCGGAGGTCTGGCCCTATCTCCTGCTCGCCCTCGTGCTCGGGGCCGTCGGCGCCGGCGGATGGTGGCTGTGGCGCACCGACCGGTCGGCGCGCCGCGGCGACCGCCGGTGGCGTGAGGAGGACGCGATCCGGGCCGGCCACCGGACGCTCACGGAGATCGACCGGATGTCCGGAGGCGAGTTCGAGGAGCTGGTCGCGGCGCTCTGCCGCCGGGACGGCTGCACGGAGGTCCGGCGCGTGGGCGGCAGCGGGGACAACGGCGCGGACGTCCTCGGCCGGCTCCCCGACGGGCGGACCATGGTGATCCAGTGCAAGCGGTACGCCCCCGGCCGGGGCGCCATCGCCAGCCGTGAGGTCCGGGATCTGCTCGGCGCGCAGGTGCACTTCGGTGCCGACCTGGCCGTGTTCGTCACCACCACCCGTTTCAGCGGTCCCTCTGAGGCCTTCGCCGTGCGCCACGGGATCCTCGCGGTCCACCGCGACCACCTCGGCCTGTGGAACGGCGGCACCTCGCTGCAGCGTCTCGTCGGCCTGAACGGCACGGGGCAGGGCGACGCCCGCCACCGTGCCCGCTGGCTGCGCACCTACCGGGCCTGAGGGGCGCCCGGGGCCGGCCGGACCGCCGGTGCCCCGCGCGTGAGCGGCCTGGTGACGGGGTGACGCGACCCGGGTGATCCGTAGCCGGGGCCTCCGCGGATTGGTCCCGGAGGCACCTTTCGTCCTGCGGTTTTTCCCGGAGATCGCACCAATCCGCTCCGCACCGCCGCTCCGGATTCCCCACGTGAGACGAGATCGAGAGGGTTCCGGACACGGCGGCGGCCGGCCGCGGCGGGCACTGGCCGCGCTCAGCGGGCTGCTCGCCGGCGGCGCGGCGCTGTCCGCCGCCGAACTGGTGGCCGCGGCGCGGTCCCAGACCGGTCCGCTCGTGGCCGTCGGCTCGTCGGCGATCGACGGTACGCCCGCCGCGGTGAAGGACTGGGCGATCCGTCAGTTCGGCACCGACGACAAACTGGTCCTGCAGATCGGCATGGTGACCGTGATCGCCGTGGCGGCGGCGGTCCTCGGCGCCCTGGCGCTCCGTCACCGCCGGGTGGCGGCGGGCGGGGTCCTGCTGTTCGGCGCCGTCGGCGGGGTGGCGGCGCTCGGCCGCCCGGACGCGGCGGGGTGGGCCGACATCCTGCCGTCCGCCGCGGGCGCCGTGGCCGGCGCGGTGACGCTGTACGGCCTGGCCGGCCGGCTCCTGGCCCGGCGGGCGGACGGCGGGACGACGGAGGACGGCACCGCCGAGCCGCGTACCGCCGAGCCGCGTGCCGCCGAACCCCACGGTCCGGCCCGCGGCCCCGGACATCCGCCTGCCGCCGCCCCTGCCTCCGCCGCCTCCGGCGCCACCGGAACCCCTGAGACCCCCGGCACCACCGACCCGGGCACCCCGCTCCCCGGCCCCGGAACGCCCCGGGCCGAGGGGGAGTGGGACCGCCGTGGCTTCGTCCTGGCGGCCACTGCGGCCGCCGCCGCGTCGGCCGGCGCCGGGGTGACGGCCCGCGTGCTCGGCTCCACCCGTGGCCGTGAGGCCGCCGCCTCCCGCCAAGACGTCGTCCTGCCCGCGCCGGCCTCCCGGGCCGCGCCCGTCCCCCGCGGGGCCCGGCTCAAGGTCCCCGGTGTGAGTCCCTTCTTCACCCCCGGTGGCGACTTCTACCGGGTGGACACCGCCCTGAAGGTGCCGCGGGTCGACGCCACGGCCTGGCGGCTGCGCATCCACGGCCAGGGCGTGCGCCGGCCCCTGACCCTCGGCTTCGACGATCTTCTCCGCCGCGAGCTGATCGAACGGGACACCACGCTCACCTGCGTATCCAACGAGGTCGGCGGGCCCTACGTGGGCAACGCCCGCTGGATCGGCGTCCGGCTGGCCGCACTGCTCGAGGACTGCGGAGTGCGGCCCCCGTCCCGGGGCGGCCCGGCCGACCAGCTCGTGTCCCGCTCGGTCGACGGCATGACGATCGGCACGCCGGTCGAGGACGTCATGGACGGCCGGGACGCGATGCTCGCCGTCGGGATGAACGGCGAGCCGCTCCCCTTCGACCACGGCTTCCCCGTGCGCATGGTGGTGCCCGGCCTCTACGGCTACGTGTCCGCCTGCAAGTGGATCGAGGACATCGAGCTCACCACGTTCGACGCCTACGACGTGTACTGGGTCCGGCGTGACTGGGCCCGCGAGGCGCCGGTCAAGACCCAGTCCCGGATCGACACCCCGAAGCCGTTCGCCCGGCCCGCCGCGGGCACCGTGATGGTCGCCGGCGTCGCCTGGGCCCAGCGCCGCGGCATAGCCAAGGTCGAGGTGCGGGTGGACGACGGCCCCTGGCGGGAGGCGGACCTCGCCGCCGAGCACACCGTCGACACCTGGCGGCAGTGGTCCTTCCCCTGGAAGGCGGCCCCCGGCAGCCACACCCTGACCGTCCGCGCGACCGACCGCACCGGCGGGACGCAGACCGCGCGGCGTGCCCCGACCGTCCCCGACGGGGCCACCGGCCACCACTCGGTGGTGGTCAACGTCGAGTGACCCGCGCCGCCCCGGCGGCGGCCCTCCGCAGCAGCCTCCCCCTCCGAACCAGCCCTCCCCGATCGACCTCCACCGCTTTCAGATCAACCTCCACCTCCATCCGAGCGGCGTCCGTGCCGCGCTTTTCTCCCGATTTCTCCGAGGAGCAACGATGAACACGAAGTCCCAGCGCACCCTCCGTCTCCGCCGTGCCGCGATCGCCGTGACCACCGCCGCGGTGCTGCCGCTGAGCCTGGCCGCCTGCTCGTCGGACGACGGCGGCGACTCGTCCTCCAAGGGGACCTCGGCGGCCGAGGAGACCCAGGCCGAGGAGACGCCCGCGGAGGAGGCCGAGGGCTCGGACGACATGGCGGGCATGGCGGAGTTCGGCCCGGCCTGCTCCGCCGTGCCGAAGGACGGCGCGGGCTCCTTCGACGGCATGGCGAAGGACCCGGTGGCGACCGCGGCCTCCAACAACCCGGAACTCTCCACCCTCGTCACCGCGGTGAAGAAGGCCGGCCTGGTCGACACGCTCAACAGCGCGGAGGACATCACGGTCTTCGCCCCGACCAACGACGCCTTCGACAAGATCCCGGAGGCCGACCTGGAGAAGGTGCTCAACGACAAGGAGCAGCTCACCAAGATCCTCACCTACCACGTGACGGGCGAGAAGCTCACCCCCGAGGACCTCGGCGACGGCACCTTCACCACGCTGGAGAAGGGGGACATCACCACCTCCGGCTCCGGCGAGTCCTACACGGTGAACGACGAGGCGAAGGTGGTCTGCGGCAACGTCAAGACCGCCAACGCCAACGTCTACATCATCGACTCGGTCCTGATGCCGAAGAGCTGAACCGGCTGAGCCGGCGGTCACCCGCGGACAGCCATGGAGATCCATGGAGATCCATGGACGCGGGCTCCCGCCGGCCTCCGCCGGTGGATGAGCCGCCGGGGGGCCCGGGGCCGGCGACGGCAATCGGAACCGGGCCCTCCGGTCCGGGGGAGGGGGCGGGCGGGAGCCGTTCGGGTGCTTCCGTCCGCCCCCGGTCCTCTCCACCGCCCGAACGCGCCCTCCCGGTGGGGTCGTTGCCGGCCGGCGCGTTCCCGTCCCGCGGACGGCCTCGTCCCCGCAGGTCACAGCTGCCGCGACCCATGAAAGGGTCGGGACGGCTCCGGACCGGCAACAGGCACCAAACCGTCGTCCACCCCGCTCCGGATCACCAGTGGACGACATCTGTTGCGGAAGGGCCCACCACATGCCGGAAGCCGTGTACATCGGGAAGAATCCGTCGGCACAACCTGACCTGCAGGAGCTGATGAAAGCGGTTGCCCGCGGGGACGAAGAGGCCTTCAGCAGCCTCTACGACGCCGTGGCCTCCCCCGTCATGGGCGTGGTCCGGGCCGTCCTGCGCGACCCGGCGCAGTCCGAGGAGATCACCCAGGAGGTCCTCGTCGAGGTGTGGCGCACCGCTCCCCGCTACCGCGAGGACCGCGGGAGCGTGATCAACTGGGTGCTGACCCTGGCCCACCGCCGCGCCGTGGACCGCGTGCGTTCGGCGGACGCCTCCGCCGCCCGCGACCACAAAGCCGCCCTGCTCGACCGGATGCCCGAGTTCGACGAGGTGACCGAGCAGGTCGAGGCACGGCTCGAACGCGAACAGGTACGCCGGTGCCTGCGTACTCTCACCGAACTGCAACACCAGTCGGTGACCCTGGCCTACTACCGGGGCTTGACCTACCGCGAGGTGGCCGCACAGCTGTCCGTACCGCTGGGAACCGTCAAGACCCGGCTGCGCGACGGTCTCATCCGGCTCCGAGACTGCCTGGGAGTGAGTGCATGACCAGCACCGCAGCAGACCTGCACACCCTGACCGGGGCCTACGCCCTGCACGCCCTGGACGCCGAGGAGCGCGCGCGGTTCGAGCGGCACCTGACCGTGTGCGAGGCGTGCGCCGAGGAGGTGCGTGAGCTGGCCGCCACGGCGGCGCGGCTGGGTCTGGCCGCCTCCGCGCCGCCCGCGCCCGCCCTCAAGGAGCAGGTGATCCGCCGTATCGCCACCGTCCGGCAGGAACCCCCGGTGGTCCGCGCGCCGGCGCGCGCCCGCGTGCTCAGGCGCCTGCTGTCGAACTGGGCGCTGGCCGCCTGCGTCGCCCTGACGGCCGCGCTCGGTGCCACCGCGGCCTGGCAGCACACGCAGGTGGAGGACGCCCGCCGGGACGCGCACCAGGCGCAGCAGCGGGCGGACCAGCTCGCGGCGGTCCTGGCCGCCCCGGACGCCAAGTCCCGCACGGCGCGGTTCGAGGACGGGACGAGCGGGACGGTGGTCGTCTCCGCCGCCCGCGACAAGGCCGTCTTCACCGCCACCGGCATGACCCCCCTTCCGGACGGCAAGGTCTACCAGCTCTGGTTCGCCGACGGTGACACCATGCGCCCGGCCGGGCTGATGGACGCCGGCCGTACCAGCCGGGCCGTCCTGATGGAGGGCGCGCTCGGCACGGCGTCCGCGATGGGCGTCACCGTCGAACCGGCGGGCGGCTCCCCGCAGCCCACCTCCGACCCGGTGGTCCTCCTCGATCTCCCCGCCTGAACCGCCCGTCCGCCGTCCGCCGCCCGCCGTCCGCCGTCCGCGGCCGGCGGCCTGGCGGTGCAGGGATCCGGACCGGCCCGCTGGGGAGCCGGCGGCGGCGTACGAGGACGGTGCCGGCTTGTGCGGACCGGCCCGCCGCCCGGCCGGGCACCGGGCCAGGCAGCGCGGCGCGAGACCGGCCACGCGCCCGAGGCGGCCCACGGGAAGATCGGGAGTACCCCGGGAAGCCCCGAACGCGCCCTGTGTGGACGAACACCAGGACAACGCAGGACAACTGAGACCAGCAACGCCGAGGGGCCCCACCGCGAACGGTGGGGCCCCTCGACATCGTGCCCGGTGAGGCACTGGCGGAGGATACGAGATTCGAACTCGTGAGGGGTTGCCCCCAACACGCTTTCCAAGCGTGCGCCCTAGGCCTCTAGGCGAATCCTCCGCCGCAAACAATACAAGACGTGAGGCAGTGCTAGCGAACCCCTCCCTCCCCGGGCCCCGGCCGCCCTGGGCCGGGGTGTCCGGGGGCGGCCTCGGACAGGCCCGGGGCCCGTCGCGAGGGGGTCGGCGGGCCGTGCCCGGGCACGGGGCGGGGCGGTCTCGCGGGGTGGAGGGGCGGGTCCGGGCCGCTCCCCGGGGCTTCCTCCGGAGCGGGTTCGAATCGGCGTCCGGGATCCGCTAGGGTGGGGCTCAGCCCCTCACGTGGCGCTATCTCACCGAACTCCCCCAGGGCCGGAAGGCAGCAAGGGTAAGTGGGCTCTGGCGGGTGCGTGAGGGGCGTTGACGTTCTCCGGGCCGGGCCGGGGCGCCGCCGGTCCGCAGTGGTGCCGGGGTGGTGCCGGGAGCTGCCGTACGGTGCGTTCGGTGCCGGGGCGGGGGAGTGCCGTCGGCCCGATGCCGACGGTCTGCGGTGGCCCGCCGTGCTCTGCCGTGGCCCGCCGCCCGGGCCGGACGGGACGCGGCCGGGGCCCGGCTGTCGGCGGCTGCCGATATCGTCGGGGGTGTGTCGTCCCTCGCGCTCTACCGTCGCTACCGTCCCGAGACCTTCGCCGAGGTCATCGGGCAGTCGCACGTCACCGACCCGCTGCAGCAGGCGCTGCGGAACAATCGCGTCAACCACGCGTATCTGTTCAGCGGCCCGCGCGGCTGTGGCAAGACGACCAGCGCCCGCATCCTCGCCCGCTGCCTCAACTGCGAGCAGGGGCCGACGCCCCAGCCCTGTGGCGAGTGCCACTCCTGCCGGGATCTCGCCCGCAACGGCCCGGGCTCGATCGACGTCATCGAGATCGACGCCGCGTCGCACGGCGGTGTGGACGACGCCCGTGAGCTGCGGGAGAAGGCGTTCTTCGGCCCCGCCTCCAGCCGCTACAAGATCTACATCATCGACGAGGCGCACATGGTCACCTCGGCGGGGTTCAACGCCCTGCTGAAGGTGGTGGAGGAGCCCCCGGAGCACCTCAAGTTCATCTTCGCGACCACCGAGCCGGAGAAGGTCATCGGCACGATCCGGTCGCGCACGCACCACTACCCGTTCCGGCTGGTGCCCCCGGGGACCCTCCGGGACTACCTCGCGGAGGTCTGCGAGCGTGAGTCGATCCCCGTCGACGACGCGGTGCTGCCGCTGGTCGTCCGGGCCGGGGCGGGCTCCGTGCGGGACTCGATGTCCGTCATGGACCAGCTTCTCGCCGGCGCCGGCGCGGAGGGTGTGACGTACGCCATGGCCACGGCCCTGCTCGGCTACACCGACAGCTCCCTTCTCGACGCCGTGGTCGACGCCTTCGCGGCGGGCGACGGCAGTGCGGTGTTCGAGGTCACGGACCGGGTCGTGGAGGGGGGCAACGACCCGCGCCGCTTCGTCGCCGACCTGCTGGAGCGCCTGCGGGACCTGGTGATCCTGGCCGCCGTCCCGGACGCCGCCGACAAGGGGCTGATCGACGCCCCCGCCGACCTCCTCGAACGGATGCAGGCACAGGCGTCCGCCTTCGGCGCGGCCGAGCTGAGCCGGGCCGCGGACCTGGTCAACACGGGGCTGACGGAGATGCGGGGTGCGACCTCCCCACGGCTCCAGCTCGAACTGATCTGCGCGCGCGTCCTGTTGCCCGCGGCCTTCGACGACGAGCGTTCCGTGCAGGCCCGGCTGGAGCGGCTGGAGCGTGGCGTCCCGGCGGGTGGCTTCGGCGCGGGCGCGGCCCCGGGGGCTGAGACCTCCGCGTTCTCCGCGCCGGCGGCCGGCGGGCCGGCGGGTCCGGCCGCCGCCCGGGCCGCGCTGCCGAACCGCGGACCGCAGCCGGGCGAGCCATCCCCAGCCGTGGCACCGGCCGCCCCGGGCCGGCCGGTGGGCCCGTCCGGCGGCGCGGAGGTGGCCTCGCAGGGCGCGGCCGGGCAGGCGCCGGGCGCGGAGCCCGGCGGCCCCGTACCGGAGCCGGCCGGGGACGCCGGCCCGGCGACTCGTCCTGCTGGTGCCTGGCCGGGTGCCGCTTCCGGTACGGGTGCCGGTGCCGGTGCCGCGGCCGGAACCGGAGCGGCCGGTCAGGGGGAGGCCGGTCGAGGAAGTCACGGCGGCCACGGCAGCCAGGCAGGTCAGGCCGGGACCGCCGGTGACGGCGGCCGGCGGCCGGGTTCCTGGCCCGGAGCCGGGCAGGGCGGCGCGGGCGCCGGCGCCGGAACGGGCTCGGGTGGCGGCGAGAGCCCCGCCGGCCGCCGTCCCGGCGGCTGGCCCACGGCCGCCGCGCCCGGCCAGGGCCGGGGCGGTTCCCCGGACGCGGGCGCCGCGGGCGGACCGGCGTCCGGGCCCCCCGGAGGCGCGTCCTCCGCAGCCCCGGCCCCGACCGCGGGGTCGGCCGCCCCGCCCGGCGCGGGACAGGGTGCGCTCCAGGTGCGGCAGATGTGGCCGGACATCCTGGAGGCGGTGAAGAACCGCCGCCGGTTCACCTGGATCCTGCTCAGCCAGAACGCGCACGTCGTGGGGTTCGACGGGAGCACCCTGCAGATCGGCTTCTCCAACCCCGGCGCCCGGGACAGCTTCGTCGGCGGTGGCAGCGAGGACGTCCTCCGCCAGGCGCTGTCCGACGCGCTCCAGGTGCAGTGGAAGATCGAATCGGTGGTCGACCCCACGGGAGGGGCCGGCGGCGGCTCGGCTCCCCCGCCGGGCCCCGGTCCCGGCCAGGGCTTCGGTGGTGGAGGCGGTGGGGGCGGTTTCGGGGGCGCGCAGGCCGCTCCGCGTCCGCCCACCCCCGCACCGCGTCCGCCGTCCCCCGGGGGCCCCGGGAGCGGCCCGGCCTCCTCGGCGGAGCCCGCCCCGCGCCCGGAGGCATCCGCTCCGCGTCCGGCCCGGCCCGCCCCGGAACCGCCGCGCCGGCCGGTGGCGCTGGAGGACGACATGCCGGCCGCCGACGATCCCGATCTCGACGACTCGGCCCTCTCCGGGCATGACCTGATCGTCCGGGAACTCGGCGCGACGGTGGTCGAGGAGATCGAGCACCAGTAGCCCCCGGCGCCAGGCCGCCTTCGGGCGGGGACGCTCCCTGCCGGGGATCCGCGCCGTCGGCGCCCGCGCGTCCACTCGTACTCCGGGGCGCCGCCACAACCCGACGCCCGTACCGGGGCCCGGATCCGGACCTTCCGCCCGAGGCCCGGGACCCGGAGCCCGGGGCGGCGCCCGGCGCCCGTGCCCGGGTATGGCTCCCCGCACCGGCGGTGGCCGATCCGCCCCCCGCGGGCACCCTGCGCACCGTCGGCACCACGCAGCGCGGTGGCCGCCGGGGCAAGGGACCCGGCAGGGGAGCCGGGCCACCGAACCGGGCGGCGGATCCGACGGCGGATCCGGCAGCGAACCCGGCCGGTTTCCTGCCCCGAGGTGTGGCGCGCGCCCCCGGGTGACCACGTAGGCTCATCAGGCGAAGCAGACCGAACCGTCGTCGATGCCAGGAGCGTACGCACGTGTTTCCCGGTGGTGGCCAGCCCGACATGCAGCAGTTGTTGCAGCAGGCCCAGAAGATGCAGCAGGACCTCGCCTCGGCGCAGGAACAACTGGCCGAGACCTCGGTCGAGGGCTCCGCGGGCGGCGGGCTCGTGAAGGCCACGGTCACCGGAGCCGGTGAGCTCCAGGGGCTGGTCATCGACCCCAAGGCCGTGGACCCTGAGGACACGGAGACTCTCGCCGATCTCGTGCTGGCGGCGGTGCGCGACGCCAACGCCGCCGCGAGCGCGCTCCAGCAGGAGAAGCTCGGCCCGCTGACCCAGGGGCTCGGCGGAACGCCCGGCCTGCCCTTCTGACCGGCCTGCCCCCGGCGCCGGCCCGTCCCGGTGAGGGCCCGGCGCCGGGCAGGAGCGGCCCGTTCCGCCCGGCGCCGGCCGGCTGAGCGGGACCGCCGCACCGGGGAGGCGCAGCACCGCCCGGCCGGTGAACCGCAGGCGGTGAACCGCAGGCGGTGGACAGCGGTCGGCGGGCGGCGGGCGGCGACAGCGGAATCGGCGGCCGAAGCGGCACCGCCGACCGGAACGACCAGGCAGGGAGAAGACGACCCGTGTACGAAGGCGTGGTCCAGGACCTCATCGACGAGTTGGGCAGGCTGCCCGGCGTCGGTCCCAAGAGCGCGCAGCGGATCGCCTTCCACATCCTCCAGTCCGAGCCGGCCGACGTCCGCCGCCTCGCGCACGCGCTCACCGAGGTGAAGGCCAAGGTCCGGTTCTGCGCGGTGTGCGGCAACGTGGCGCAGGAAGAGCGGTGCCGGGTCTGCCTGGACCCGCGCCGTGATCCGGCGGTCATCTGCGTGGTCGAGGAGCCCAAGGACGTCGTCGCCATCGAGCGCACCCGGGAGTTCCGCGGGCGCTACCACGTACTCGGCGGGGCGATCAGCCCGATCGAGGGTGTAGGCCCCGATGATCTGCGTATACGGGAACTGCTGGCCAGGCTCGCGGACGGCACCGTCACCGAGCTGATCCTGGCCACCGACCCCAACCTCGAGGGAGAGGCCACCGCCACCTACCTCGCGCGCATGATCAAACCCATGGGCATGAGGGTCACACGACTGGCCAGTGGTCTCCCGGTCGGGGGGGATCTGGAGTACGCCGACGAGGTCACCCTCGGGCGTGCCTTCGAAGGGAGACGATTGCTCGATGTCTGACGCCACACTGCACGACGCCCGGCGGAGCCCGGACGACTTCTCGGTACAGATCGCGGACCAGATCGAGAGTTTCCTGGTCGCGGTCACGGAGGTGGCGAAGGGGGACGAGCCCGGCAGCGCGATCCCGTTCCTGCTGCTGGAGGTCTCGCAACTGCTGCTGGCCGGCGGCCGGCTCGGCGCGCACGAGGACTTCGTCCCGGTGGAGCGGTACGAACCGGACATCGGCCCGGAGCTCGACATGGACGAGCTGCGCGAGCGGTTCGCCGCGCTGCTGGAGCCGGCGGACGTCTACTCCGAGGTCTTCGACCCGTATGTGCCGCGCAGCGAGCCCGTCCCGCACCGGATCTCCGACGACCTCGCCGACATCATCAGCGACCTCCGTCACGGCATGGCGCACTACCAGGCGGGCCGGGTCGCCGAGGCGCTGTGGTGGTGGCAGTTCTCCTACTTCTCGACCTGGGGCCCGACGGCGTCCGCCGCGCTCCGCGCCCTCCAGTCGCTGCTCAGCCACATCCGCACCGGCAGCCCCCTGGAGGAGCTGGACGGGCTCGACCTGGACGCGGAGGCCGCCTCCGACGACGGTTCGCTGGAGGAGGAGGCGGGCCGCGTGATGGCCGCCGAGATCGGCATCCCGCTGGGCGTGTCCACGGAGCCCGGCCGGGGCTGAACCCGCCGCCGGCCGGCACGGAAGGCCGCGGAGCGGAGCGGGCGCGGAGCGCCGTGGTCGCGGGGCGCCGTGGTCGTGGGGCGGCGCGGCTCCCGGACGGCCCCGGGGCCGGGAGCCGCCGCAGGGCGGCCCGCCGTGGATCCCGGTCCCGGTCCCCTTCCCGGTTCCCCTCGCGTGCCCGGAGCGGCCGGAGCGTCCCGGAGGGACCCGGATGGATTACACCGTCCGCCGCGGACGTACATCACGGCGGATTCGGGGCAGGTGTACCAGGACCGACACGTACACCGCCCGGTGCGGCCGGCGTCCACGGCGGCGGGCTCCCGTCCACGGCGGCGGGTCCCGGCCCGGCCCGGCCCCGGGCCTTTCGGGAGGAGCCGGCGGATGAGTGGCCGCACGGAGACCGGCACGGACGACGGCGACGGCCGTGCGGAGCCCGCGGGAAGCAGCACGGACAACACGGCGGGCGCCACCGGTGACGCCACGGGCGGCGCGGCCGACCCCAATGCCGCCTACGGGCACCGCCCGTTCAAGCGCTCGAAGAGCCACTTCGCCGACCGCGTCACCGCGGACAGCCGGGACGGCTGGCCGGTGGAGGCCGGGCGTTACCGGCTGGTGGTGAGCCGCGCCTGCCCCTGGGCGAGCCGGGCACTGGTCTCCCGCCGCCTGCTGGGCCTGGAGAACGCGCTGTCGCTGGCCGTCGCCGACCCGATCCAGGACGAGCGGAGCTGGCGCTTCACCCTCGACCCGGACGGCCGTGACCCGGTGCTCGGCATCCGCCACCTCGCCGAGGCGTACGACGCGCGCGAGACGGACTACCCGGGCGGGGTGAGCGTGCCCGCCCTCGTGGACATCCCGAGCGGTCAGCTCGTCACCAACGACTACCAGCAGCTCACTCTCGACCTCGCGACCGAGTGGGCCGCGCTGCACCGGCCGGGGGCCCCTGACCTTTACCCCGAGCCACTGCGCGAGGAGATCGACGAGGTCATGGAGGGCGTCTACCGGGACGTCAACAACGGCGTGTACCGGGCCGGTTTCGCCTCCTCCCAGGAGGAGTACGAACGGGCGTACGGGGATGTCTTCCGCCGGCTGGAGCAGGTCTCCGCCCGCTTGGCGGACCGCCGCTACCTCGTCGGCGACACCGTCACCGAGGCCGACATCCGGCTGTTCACCACACTGGTCCGCTTCGACGCCGTCTACCACAACCACTTCAAGTGCAACCGGCGGAAGATCTCCGAGGACCCGGTGCTGTGGGCCTACGCCCGCGACCTCTACCAGACGCCCGGTTTCGGCGACACGGTCGACTTCGACCACATCAAGCGCCATTACTACCTGGTGCACACGGGCATCAACCCCACCGGCATCGTCCCCGCCGGCCCCGATCTCTCCGGGTGGCTCACCCCGCACCACCGGGAACAGCTCGGCGGCCGCCCCTTCGGCGACGGCACCCCACCGGGCCCGCCGCCCCCCGCCGAGGAGATCCCCCCGGCGGGACGCCCCTGACCCCGGTCCCCGCCACGAGGAGGAGCCGTCGAGGCCGGCAGCGCTGATCGGCGTCCCGCCGCCGCTGGTGTGTCTCCCCCGCCCCCACCGTTCCCGGTAGGCCCCCGCCGGGCACCACGAGTGCCCGGCGGGGAGGGGCGGACGCGGCACCGGCCCGGGGGTACCGCGCCACGGCGTACGTGCCCGGTCACGTCACGGAGAGCCGCCGCGGGCGTTGGGGTTACGGCATGCGGCGGCCGGGACGACGGATTCACTCGCATGGGGACTTGACGGCGTCCAACTGCCGACAGGATGCGTAAATTTGGCGCAATTAACCCCAAGTAGTGACCAGGTATTCGATGACCGCTCCATAGGTGGGAGAAGCGGATAAGTTCCTCACCGCCGGGGCGGGGGCGCGGCACTGCCGGAACCCCGAAAGCCATCTGGGCGCCGCACGGATCGGCGCGGAAAGCGGGTGACGGACATGGCGAAGAGGTACGGATCCTCGGGAACGCTGCGCTACTTCGGGAGCCAGATGCGGCTGTGGCGGCAGCGGGCCGGTATGAGCCGCGAGGAACTGGCCGAGGAGGTGGGTTACTCGGCGGAGATGATCCGCTCGGTCGAGCAGGGCCGGAGGATCCCGCAGCCGAAGGTCATCGAGCGGGTGGACGACCTGCTCCGCGCGGACGGGATGCTCAAGGCCGGAGCGGTGTTCCTGAACCGGGACCGGTATCCGGTGTACGCGGTGGATTTTGTCCAGCACGAGGCGGACGCGGTGAGCCTGTGTTGCTATGAGAGCCACTTCATTCCCGGTCAGCTGCAGACCGAGGGTTATGCCCGGGCTCTCCTGGCTGCCCACTGCCCACCACTGGACGACGAGACCATCGAGCAGCGGGTGGCCGCCCGCCTCGAACGGCAGACCGTGCTGACGCGGAAACCGCCTGTCGCCCTGTGCTTCGTCATCGAGGAAATCGCGCTTCGGCGGCCCGTTGGAGGAGCGCAGTGCATGCGGGACCAACTGCGGCATCTGCTGACGATCGGCGCGATGCGCCATGTCGCCATCCAGGTCATGCCAACCGATATCGGGGCGCACGCCGGTCTCAACGGGCCCATGGCGCTCCTGGAGACGGCCGACCACCACCGCTTCGCTTACGTCGAAGCGCAGGTGGGCAGCCAACTGCTGTCGGATCCGGATGACGTGGCCCTGATCGCCGAACGCTATGCCATGCTCCGGACGCAGGCGCTCAACACCGAAGAGTCGGCACGCTTCATCGAGCGGGTGGTGGGAGAGCTATGAGGACGGAGCAAGACAGAGAGCCGGGCGGCCTGACCTGGTTCACGAGTAGCTACAGCAACACCGAGGGCGGCAACTGCGTCGAAGTTGCGGGTGAACCGCGCAGTGGCGGTCGTGGCGGCATGGGGCCTGACCGTTCCCTCGGAACCGTGGGTCGCTCTCCTCTGATCCATGTGCGCGATTCCAAGGACGTCGCGCGTCCCTCCCTGGCGGTTGGCGGCGACGCGTGGTCGGTCTTTCTCGCCTTCGCGACCGGGAGCCCGCTGATAGCCGCCTGAGCGGAAGACGCACGGACGTCAACCCCTCAGCCCGATTCATCGAGCGATTGCTGGAGAGGCATGAACAGGCAGCCGAGTGAACGTGACGGTATGAAGTGGTTCAAGAGCAGTTACAGCAACACCGAAGGTGGTGACTGCGTCGAGGTCGCCCGTGCGCCGAGGGGTGTCCGGGTGCGGGATTCCAAGGATCTCGCCCGGCCCGCCCTGGCGCTGGAGCCCGCGGCGTGGTCGGCCTTCGTCGCCTTCGCGGCCGGGCGGCGCACAGCCGGCTGAACACGGGCGGGGCACGGGCGTCCGGCAAGGGAGCGCCCGGCGGACGGGCGCCGGATGTACGGGCCCGTCCGCCGCCCCAGCCACGGCCCCGGCGCGGCTCCGCCGGGTGAGCTGCGTCTCGTTCCCGTGTGAGCTGCGGGAAACCGGGCAGGGGTGGTCGCTGGAGCGGGTGGCGACGCCCGCCCGGTGATCATGTCCCGGGACGGCGTTCCGGGATGTGAGACCCGGGCGTCCGTTTTCGCCCACTCGATAAACTGAGCCGGCCGAAGGGCTCCGCCGCCCGCGGGGTCCGCGGAAGACAGATTCGAGGAGCGCACGTGGGCCTTGTCGTGCAGAAGTACGGAGGCTCCTCCGTCGCCGATGCCGAGGGCATCAAGCGGGTCGCCAAGCGCGTGGTGGAAGCCAAGAAGAACGGCCACAAGGTGGTCGTCGTGGTTTCCGCGATGGGTGACACGACGGACGAGCTGATCGATCTCGCCAGTGAGGTGTCCCCGATGCCCTCGGGGCGCGAGTTCGACATGTTGCTGACCGCCGGGGAGCGGATCTCCATGGCGCTGCTGGCCATGGCGATCAAGAACCTCGGCCATGAGGCCCAGTCCTTCACGGGCAGCCAGGCCGGGGTGATCACGGACTCCGTCCACAACAAGGCCCGCATCATCGACGTCACGCCCGGCCGCATCCGCAGCTCCGTCGACGAGGGCAACATCGCCATCGTCGCGGGCTTCCAGGGCGTCTCCCAGGACAAGAAGGACATCACCACCCTCGGCCGCGGCGGCTCCGACACCACGGCCGTCGCCCTCGCCGCGGCCCTCGACGCCGAGGTGTGCGAGATCTACACCGACGTCGACGGCGTGTTCACTGCCGACCCCCGGGTCGTGCCCAAGGCGCGCAAGATCGACTGGATCTCGTCCGAGGACATGCTGGAGCTGGCCAGCTCCGGCTCCAAGGTGCTGCTCCACCGCTGTGTGGAGTACGCCCGCCGCTACGACATCCCGATCCACGTCCGGTCCTCCTTCTCCGGACTGCGAGGAACCTGGGTCAGCAACGAACCGCGAGGGGACCAGCCGATGGAGCAGGCGCTCATTTCCGGAGTCGCGCACGACACGTCCGAGGCCAAGGTCACGGTCGTCGGGGTGCCCGACAAGCCGGGCGAGGCCGCGAAGATCTTCCGCGCCGTCTCGGACGCCGAGATCAACATCGACATGGTCGTGCAGAACGTCTCGGCCGCCACCACCGGCCTCACGGACATCTCCTTCACCCTGCCGATGACCGACGGCAAGAAGGCCATCTCCGCCCTGGAGAAGACCAAGGAGGCCGTGGGCTTCCAGTCGCTCCGCTACGACGACCAGGTGGCCAAGGTCTCGCTGGTCGGCGCCGGCATGAAGACCAACCCGGGCGTGACCGCGACCTTCTTCGAGGCGCTCTCCGACGCCGGGGTCAACATCGAGCTGATCTCGACCTCCGAGATCCGCATCTCGGTGGTCATCCGCGCCGACGAGGTCAACCAGGCCGTGCGCGCCGTGCACACCGCCTTCGGACTGGACAGCGACAGCGACGAGGCCGTCGTCTACGGGGGTACCGGACGATGACCCCCGCCGGCGCCGGCGGCGGTGACCGTGGGCCCACGCTCGCCGTCGTCGGCGCCACGGGTGCCGTCGGCACCGTGCTGCTCTCCATCCTCTCCGAGCGCAAGGACATCTGGGGTGAGATCCGGCTGATCGCCTCACCCCGCTCGGCGGGGCGGAAGCTCACCGTGCGCGGTGAGGAGGTCGAGGTCGTCGCGCTCGGCGAGGCGGCCTTCGACGGCGTCGACGTGGCCCTGTTCGACGTGCCCGACGAGGTGTCCGCGCAGTGGGCGCCGGTGGCCGCCGCCCGGGGCGCGGTCGTCGTGGACAACTCGGGGGCCTTCCGGATGGACCCGGACGTGCCGCTGGTGGTCCCGGAGGTGAACCCGCACGCGGTCCGCAACCGCCCGCGCTCCATCATCGCCAACCCCAACTGCACGACACTGTCGATGATTGTCGCGATGGGCGCGCTCCACGCCGAGTTCGGCCTCGGCGAGCTGATCGTCTCCTCGTACCAGGCCGTCTCCGGCTCGGGCAAGGAGGGCGTCGACACCCTGCGCGAGCAACTCGGCAAGCTCGCCGGCACGGAGCTGGGCACCCAGCCCGGCGACATCCGCCGCGCCGTGGGCGATCTGGGACCGTACCCGGCCCCGATCGCGCTCAACGTGGTGCCGTTCGCCGGCTCCCTGAAGGAGGACGGCTGGACCTCCGAGGAGCTGAAGGTCCGCGACGAGTCGCGGAAGATCCTCGGCCTGCCGGAGCTGCGGGTCACCGCGACCTGCGTACGGGTGCCGGTGGTCACCACGCACTCCCTCACCGTCCACGCCCGCTTCGAGAACGAGGTCACCGTCGCCCAGGCGCACGAGATCCTGCGGGCCGCCCCCGGCGTCGTCCTCTGCGACGACCCGGCCGCCGGGGACTTCCCGACCCCGGCCGACGTGGTGGGCACGGACCCGACCTGGGTCGGCCGGGTGCGCCGCTCGATGGACGATCCGTGCGCCCTGGAGCTGTTCGTCTGCGGGGACAACCTCCGCAAGGGCGCCGCGCTCAACACCGCGCAGATCGCGGAGCTGGTCGCGGCGGAATCCGCCGCCTGAAGCGCAGGCGGGCCCGGCCCCGGCCCGGACGCCCGGGTGGTCCGGCCGCCCGGGCCGTCCTGGCCGTCGGGGCGGCCGGGTGCCGGACCGTCCGCGCCGGCGGCTTCCGCGAACGCCCTCCTCGCGTCCGGCCCTTCCCGTGCGTGGCCGCACCGGGCCCGTCACGCACCCGGACTCGGGCGCTGAAAGCCTGTGACGGGATTCCCTTCTTCACTAAGATGTGAACAGTTTGCGGCTCCTGTGAAGGCTCTGTGATCAATTTGCTGATCAAGAGGTCTTGAACTGGGACATCGTTCTGTCCGACGATGCGCTCCCCGCCCTCTGCAACCACTGCGGGACGGGGAGCGTCTTTGCGGCCGTCCCTCGGAGGCGCTCAGCTCACGGGGGATTGGGGACGAACGGTGCACACAAGGGCAGGCGATGAAGCGGGGGACAAGGTGGGGCGCCCGTACAACCTTGGCGGGGGGCCGCGCGTCAAACAGGCGTGGCAGAGGCGATCGGTATGGCATCAATCCCCGGAGGCGGCGCGGCGGTTCTGCGCCCGCCCCGCGTGCGTGCGCTCGGCGGGATGCCGGTGATCGCCCCGATGCCCGCCGCCCGGCCCGCTCATATTCCGTCGCAGCGCGAGAGCTCTGAGGACGGGATGGCGGCAGGCACCACGGTCGACCACCTCACCGAGACCTACCGGGCGCACTACCGCTCGCTGCTGGGTCTCGCGGCACTGCTGCTCGACGACACGGCCTCCTGTGAGGACGTCGTCCAGGAGGCCTTCATCCGGGTGCACTCCGCCCGCAGCAGGGTCCGCGAACCGGAGAAGACCCTGGCCTACCTCCGGCAGACGGTGGTCAACCTCTCGCGTTCCGCGCTGCGCCGCCGCATACTCGGGCTCAAGCTGCTCTCCAAGCCCATGCCCGACATGGCGAGCGCCGAGGAAGGCGCCTACGAGCAGCTGGAGCGCGACCAGCTCATCCGCGCGATGCGCGGACTGCAACGCCGGCAGCGCGAGGTACTGGTGCTGCGTTACTTCGCCGACATGACCGAGGCCCAGGTCGCGGACACGCTCGGCATATCACTCGGCTCGGTCAAGGCATACGGATCACGGGGGATCGCGGCGCTGCGCGTCGCCATGGAGGCCCCGGCATGAAAGATCTGCAGCAGGGAGCGGACGGCCCCCGGCGGCCGGACCGTTCCGCCGATACGTCGCGCCCCGGCGGGCCCGAGCCCGCCGGGCCGCCGCCGGACACCGTCCCCGCGGACGGGCCACCGGAGGCGGCCGGCGAGGCGGAGGTGCGCGGAGCGGCCGAGGCGGAAGGGGCCGGGGAACAACCCGGGGAGCGGCCCGGGGATCAGCGGGACGAGGCATCCGAGGTCCGTGAACTCTTCAGCAAGTTGAGGCCGCTCCTGGACGGCCCCGGCATCGTGGACGGCCCCGCGGAGGCGGACGGCTCCGCGAGCGCCGAGGGGGCCGCAGAAGCCGACGCGTCCGCGAGCGCCGACGGGGCGGGACGTGCCGGTGAGGCCGGTGAGGCCGGTGAGCCCGGTGGATCGGGCGCCTGTTCCGGCGGGCCCGCCCGATCCGGCGGCCGGGCCGCACCCGGCGGCCACCCGGCGCGCGGCGGCTCCGGCAACACCGAGCACACCGGCAAAACCGAGCACACCGACAGCGCCGGGAGCGACCGCAGGCAGACCGCCGGCCCGGACGGGGCGATGGACGAGCAGGCGCTGCGGCGTCTGCTGCACACGGTCGTGGACGACCTGGAGCCCTCCCGCGACGCGCTGGAGCAACTGCGTCACGCCGTGCCCGCCCGCCGGGCCCGCAAACGACAGGCGCTGGTCGGCGCCGCGGCGGCCGTCCTTCTCGCGGGTACCGCCGTACCGGGTCTCATCCACGTCACCTCCTCCGGAGGCACATCCCAGGACCCCTCGGCCAACGCGGCCAGCAGCCAGCACACGGCGGGGGAGGCCGAGGGCCCCCGGTCCGGTCCCGGGGACGACAAGGTCGCGGAACGGCATCCGGGACGCGTGGCCGAGCAGGAGAAGGACGAGAAGGCGGCGGAGGACGGCGGGAAGGGCGAGCTGAGCCGCGAGGGGCAGGGCAGCACCGTGGGCGGCACGGGCGCCACCCCCTCCCAGGGGAGCATGGCCGCGAGCTCGCCCCGGTGTGAACGCGCGCAGCTCGGCGGCGGTACGGCGGCCAAGGGCGAACCTGACGCCGAGGGCAAGATCTACGGCAGCTTCCGCGTCGTCAACACCTCCTCGACCACGTGCACGGTGTCGGGTCCCGGCACCGTCACCGCCGTGCACCAGGGCGCGGCGGCCCCGGTCCCGGTCATCGACCACACCCTGGGGAACGCCGCCACCGCCCTGCCGGACCCGGCCGCCGAGACCAGACAGCTCGTCCTCGAACCCGGCCAGGCCTACGAGGTGAGGTTCGCGTGGGTCCCCGCGAGCGGTTCGGGAGGCTGTCCGTCCCCCGGCACCTCCCCCGACCCGGGCAGCGGCTCCGGTGGTTCGGGTGGCTCCGGCGGTGAGGGCGAGGGGACCGAGGGCAGCCAGACGCTGGGACAGCCCACGGAGGACACCACCCCGGAGACCGGCAGCGTGGAACTCAGCTACACCCCGGAGACGGGACAGCCCGTGGCCGCCTCGACGGTCATCACCGGCGTCTGCTCGGGGACGGTCTACCGCACGGGCGTGCTCGCCGCCTGACGGGAGCCGCGGGGCCGGAGGCCGGGCGCCCCGCCGCGCCGCGCGCGTACCGGGACCCGGGTGGCGCGGGGGACGCTCCGCCCCGGAATCCTGTGAGGTGGGGTGGACGCCCTGAGCCGGTGGCCCCCGGCCAGGGCACGCGCGGCGCGCCGCCGGGCCCGGCCCGGTGCGAGCGCGCCGGCAAGACCTCGGGAGGGGAGGAGAGCGGGGCGGGACGGCCGAGAGGTCCGTCCCGCCCCGTTGCCGTCCCGCCCCGTGACGGGTGGCGCGACTCCATGAGGGAAGCGCTCCCGGGAGCCCACACCCGGCCCCGGGCCCCGGGCGGTGGCGCTCTCCCCGTACCGTGGAGGGGTGTACCGGTTCCTGCTGACCCCCCGGTGGTGGGGGATCAACCTCTTCGCCGCACTCGCCATTCCCTTCTGCCTGTTCATGGGCAGCTGGCAGCTCAGCAGGTTCGAGGCGCGCGCCGCCTTTCACCAGGAGCAGCAGCAGTACGCCACGGCGGCGGAGCGTGAACCGGCGAAGCCGCTGAACGAGATGGTGCCGGTGGACCAGCGGACCACCGGCCGCCTCGCCGAGGCCACCGGGACGTACGAGGACCAGCTGCTCGTCCCCGACCGCCGGCTGGACGGGAGGGACGGCTTCTACGTCCTCACCCTGCTGCGCACGGGAGACGGCAAGGCCCTGCCGGTCGTCCGGGGCTGGCACCCCGGTGACGCGCGCACCGCCGACGCACCCCCGCCCCCGAAGGGCGAGGTCACCGTCACCGGCGCGCTGCAGGCACCGGAGAACCGGCGCACCGAGGGCGCGCTCGCCGGCGGCCTGCCGGATGGGCAGATCGGCATCATCAGCGCGGCGGCCCTCGTCAACGTGGTGCCCTACGACGTTCACAACGCCTGGATCACCTTGGTCGAGAGCCCCGCGGGTCTCCGTCCGGTGCCGCCGGCCGTCGCCCAGAACAGCGGGCTCGACCTGAAGGCGTTCCAGAACCTCGGTTACACCGGTGAGTGGTTCGTCTTCGCCGGGTTCGTGGTCTTCATGTGGTTCCGTCTCTTCCGCCGTGAGGTGGAGACCCAGCGCGACCTCGCCCTCGGGCTGCCCCCGGACGGACCCACGCTCACGCCCGCGCTCGTGCCCGCGGCCTCGACCGCAGCCGCAGCCGCAGCCGCGACCGGGCCCGGTCCGGGGTCCGTCCCCGGGCCGTCGGGCGGGGCCCCTTCGGCGTCCGATCCGGCGAGCGGCCCGTCCGGCGCTCCGCTCCGCCCCGGGACCTGACCACCGGAACCCGAATCGGCCCCCGGCCCAGGACCCGGGCCACCAGGCCCCGAAACTCCAGGCCCGGGACGCTGTGGGACTCGAACCCCGGAGGGGACTCGAACTCAGCGCCCATGAGATCCGGCCCCCAGGCCCCCGGGACCGGACCCCGTGCGGGCCCGGCCCTGGTGCTCCGGAGCCTGCCGGCCCTCGTGCCCCGGAGCCTGCGACCTCTGTGCTCCGGGGCATGAGGGCCGGCAGGCCCCTGGCCCCGGCGCTGGTCAGCTCCCCAGGTGACGCCGGACGAAGTCGAGTTCCATCCGTATCTGCTTGATCCGTTCCTCCACCACCAGGGAGCCGTGCCCCGCGTCGTAGCGGTAGACCTCGTGGACCACGCCACGCTCCTCCAGGCGGCGGACGTAGTTCTCGACCTGGCGTATCGGGCAGCGGGGGTCGTTCACCCCGGCCGAGATGTAGACCGGCACCCGTACGTGGTCGACGTAGGTGAGCGGGGACGAGGCCTCGAAGCGCTCCGGTACCTCCTCCGGCGTGCCGCCGAGGAGGGTGCGGTCCATCGCCTTCAGCGCCTCCATCTCGTCGTGGTAGGCCGTGACGTAGTCGGCCACGGGAACCGCCGCCAGCCCCAGTGACCAGGCGTCCGGCTGGGTGCCCAGGCCGAGCAGGGTGAGATAACCGCCCCAGGAGCCGCCGGAGAGCACCAGCCGCCGCGGATCGGCGAGCCCCGACTCCACGGCCCACTCCCGGACGGCCGCGATGTCCTCCAGCTCGATCAGGCCCACCCGGTGCTTCAGGGCGTCCGTCCACTCCCGGCCGTAGCCCGTGGAACCGCGGTAGTTGACCCGGACGACGGCGAAGCCGTGGTCCACCCAGGCGGCCGTGGCCGAGGCGAAGGCGTCGCTGTCGTGCCAGGTGGGACCGCCGTGGATGTCGAAGACGCAGGGGTGGGGGCCGTCCCCGGCCGGCTTCTGCACCAGCGCGTGGACCCGGCCGCCCGGCCCGTCCACCCACACGTCGGTGACCGGTACCGAGGGCGGTGCCTTGTGCCCCGGCGGGTCGAGCACGGTCCGCCCCGTGGTCGACCGGATCTCGGGGGGACGCGCCGCCGAGGACCACAGGTACTCCACGCTGCCGTCGGGCCGGGCGGTGGCCCCGGAGACCGTGCCGGGCGGGGTCTCGACGCGGGAGAGCTCCCGGCGGGTGAGGTCGTACCACCACAGCTCGTCCCGGGCCTGGTGGCTGTGGTCGATGAGCAGCGCCGATCCGTCCGGCGTCCAGCCCGCCCCGATGTCGCCGGGGAGATCGATCTCCAGGGCCGTCTCCTCACCGGTCAGCGGATTCCACAGCATGGGCTCCCAGCGCCCGTTCCGCTGGTGGCCGACGAGCAGCCGGGGGTCGCCCGCGGCCGGGGCGAAGCCCATCACCGTCAGCCCGAGCTCCTCGGTGCCGCCCTTGGTGTCGTCCAGCTCGGCGACCGTTTCCCCGTCGAGCGTGACGACGCGGAGGGCGGAGTGCATCGCGTCACCGTGCTCGGTGTGCTCCAGGGCCAGCAGCGTGCCGTCGTGGGACAGATCGCCGACGCCCGCGGACTCGGCGTGGCGGTAGATCTCCACCGGCTCGCCGCCGGGCCGCGCCACATGGACCGAGGAACCGCCTTCCTCCGCCGCGGAGCCGTCCACCGAGCGGCCGATCACCGCCGTGCCGTCCCGGCCGAGGGCCAGGCCGGACGGGTAGGAGGGGGCCAGGCCGGGGACGGCGGGCTCGTCCTTCCCGCCGTGGAACGGCTGGCGCATCCACACGCCGAACTCGTCCCCGTCGGTGTCGGCGAACCACCAGATCCACTCGCCGTCGGGCGTCAGCACGCCGTCCGTCGTGCCGTTCGGGCGGTCCGTGACCTGGCGCTGCGCGCCGGTGGACCGGTCCCAGGCGTAGAGCTCGAAGACGCCCGTGGCGTTCGAGACGAACAGCGAGCGGTCGGGGGCGTCCTCCGCCCACTCGGGCAGCCCGGCCCGCGGGGCGCGGAACCGCAGCTCCCAGTCGGGCACGGCGGCCCCGGTGGCGGCCTCGGCGGTGGGCCCGGTGGCGGACCCGGTGGCGGTCTCGGCGGTGGTCTCGGCGGTGGACCCGGTGGCGGACCCGGTGGTCCCGGTCGTTCCGGCGGGCGGGGCGTTCTCCGCGGGCGCGGCGTTCCCGGCGGGCCCGGCGGGCTGCGCGTTCCCGGCGGGGCCGGTCGCGTCGGTCGAGTCGGTCATGCCCCCATTCTGCGGGAGGCGGGGCCCGGGCCGCTGGTGTGGTCCCCGGCCTGTGGATAACGTGCCCGGCATGCATGCGAGACCCGCTCCGTCCGACGACTGGCCCGAACCGGAGGACTCCGGCGACCTCGACACCTTCCGGTACGGGCAGGACACCATCCGGGAGATCGAGGTCTCCGGCGCCGGTGACGTCACCGGCCGCACCCTGCTGCACCTGCGCTGCCGCAGCGGTCTGGACACCCTCTCCTGGGCGCGGCACGGCGCGCGGCACGTCGTCGGCCTCGACAGCTCCGAGGCCGCGGTGGAGGCGGCCCGGGAACTCGCCGCGGACCTGGGCCTCGGCCCGGACCGCGCCGCTTTCGTCACCGCGCCGCTCTACGACGCCGCCCAGGCCGTCCCGGATCCCGCGTACGACATCGTGCACACCGGGGCCGGCACCCTCTCCCGCCTCCCCGACCTGCGCCGCTGGGCCGAGACCGCCGCCTCCCTGGTGGCTCCCGGCGGCATCCTCCACCTGACCGAGTTCCACCCGCTCACCGGTGTCCTCGACGACGAGACGGGCGCGCGCATAGTCCGCGACCACTTCGCCCGCGACCGTTACGAGCACGAGCAAGGGCCGGACGTCCACCCCGACTTCGACACCCAGGCCATCCGGCACCCCCTGGGCGAGGTGGTCACCGCCGTCGCCGCGACGGGCCTCCGCGTCGACCTCCTGCGGGAGCACGACATCACCCGCTTCCGGCGCTTCGGCTCCCTGGAGCCCCGCAGCCCGTCGCCGCGGCGTCCCGCCGGGCCGATCCGCGTCCCGCTCCTCTACACCCTGCGCGCCACCCGCGTCTGAGGTGCTCCGGGGGCGCGTTCCCCGGGCGCGTTCCCCGGCGTGCCGGGCGGCCCCCGGCCCGGCGGCCCGCCGCCCGGGGGCGGCGCGCGGGATCATGGGGGTGGACCAGCGCCCGAGCAGACGGGCGGCAGCCCGAACGACACCAGGGAGTGATCCACATGATCGTCGCGTTCTCGGTGACCCCGATCGGTTCCGGGGAGGACGTGGGTGAGGAGGTCGCCGAGGCCGTGCGCGTCGTACGGGAGAGCGGGCTGCCGCACCGCACGGACGCGATGTTCACCAGCATCGAGGGCGAGTGGGACGAGGTGATGGACGTCGTCAAGCGCGCCGTGGACGCCGTGCGGGCCCGCGCGGGACGCGTCAGCGTCGTGCTCAAGGCGGACATCCGCGAGGGCGTCACCGACGGCCTGACGTCCAAGGTCGAGCGCGTCGAACGCCTGCTCGCGGAGAGCTGACCCCGCGGGGAGCGGCCCGGCCGGCGGGACGGGGAACCGGGCCGACCCGGTTCCCCGTGCGCCGTGCCTCCCGCCAGGCCGCGGGCGACGCCGCCGGTCGCGGCCGGCGCATCGCCGGGGCCCGCCCCGCCCCCTACGGTTCGATCAGCCCCGCCCGGATCGCGTACCGGGTGAGTTCGAGGCGGTCGCGCAGGCCCAGCTTCTGGAGCAGGTTCGCACGGTGGCGCTCCACGGTCTTGACGCTGATGACGAGCATGTCCGCGATCTCCCGCGAGGTGTGCCCCTCCGCGACCAGCTTCAGGACCTCCTCCTCGCGGTCCGTGATGGCCCGGGCGGGCAGGTTCTCCCCCTGCCGGTTCCGTTCGAGGTAGTTGCGGATCAGCGCGTTGACCGCCCCGGGGTAGAGGAACGGCTCGCCGCGCATGGCGGCCCGGCACGCCTCCACCAGATCGCGGTCGGCGACGGACTTCAGCACGTAGCCGGACGCCCCCGCGGCCAGCGCCTCGAAGAAGTACTGCTCGTTGTCGTACATGGTGAGGACGAGGATGCGCAGGCCCGGCAGGGAGCGGGAGAGTTCCCGGGCGGCCTGCAGGCCCGTCAGCCGGGGCATGGCGACGTCCAGGATCGCCAGGTCCGGCCGCTCGGCGCGGGCCAGGGCGACGGCCTCGGCCCCGTCACCGGCCTCCGCGACGACGGTCAGGTCCGGCTCGCAGTCCAGGATGAGCCGGACCCCCCGCCGGACCAGGGCGTGGTCGTCCGCCAGCAGGATGCGGGTCACGGGCGTCTCGGTCGTGGTCATGGGCTCCCCTGGGGCACGGGCACGGTCAGACACACCTCGGTACCGCCGTCCGGTCCGGGGCCGATGGCGAGGGCGGCGCCGATGAGCAGGGCCCGCTCGCGCATCCCGCGGATGCCGGCCCCCTCCGGCGCCCCGCCGGTGCCGCGGCCGTCGTCCCGGACGGCCAGCAGCACCCCGGTTGCGACCCGCCGCAGTTCGATGTCGGCGTGGCGGGCGCGCGCGTGGCGGACGGTGTTGGTCAGGCTCTCCTGGGCCACCCGGTAGAGGACGAGTTCCGCCTCCCGGTCCAGGGACGGCAGCTTCGGGTCGAGCCGGTGGCGGACGGTGAGCACCGGGCCGGAGAACTCCCCCGCCAGCGCCTTCAACGCGCTCACCAGACCGAGTTCCTCCAGCACGCCGGGGCGGAGCCGCCGGGCGATGCGGCGGATCTCGTCCAGGCCCGTGCGGGTGGTCTCCTGCACCTGGCGCAGCTCCTCGCGCACCGGGCCGGGGGCGCGGTCGGCGACCCCCTTGAGCTCCAGGAGCACGGCGGTGAGCGTCTGCCCGACCTCGTCGTGGAGTTCCTGGGCGACCCGCCGGCGCTCGGCCTCCTGCGCGGAGAGGGCCCGCCCGGTGGAGGCGGCGCGTTCGGCCTCCAGCCGGTCGAGCATGCTGTTGAAGGCGCGGACGAGTTCCGCGATCTCGCCGTGGCCCTTCGCCGAGGGGCGGGGGCCGGGCCGCAGCAGGTCGATGGTGGCCATGGTGCGGGCCAGCCGGCTGAGCGGCGCCAGTCCGAACCGGAGCAGTGCCGCGTTGGCGACGAGCAGGACGGCCAGCCCGACGGCCAGCACCGCGGCCTCCGTGAGCAGCACCGGGGTGGAGACCGTGACCGGCCCGAGCAGCAGCAGCGCCGTCGCCGCGATCAGCACCGCGGCGTTCATGAGGAAGACCCGCCAGAAGAGCGGCATCCGGTGCGTCTCGATGGGAGCCGCGTCGTCGGTGCTCGTCATGGGCTGGCTGTCCTTGCTCTCCTCCGCCGGCCCGGGCCCCGGCGCTCTCCGTCACCAGCAAGGGTGTCGGTGCGGCGGCCCCGTTGTCCATCGGGGACGGCACCCATTCCGGACGGAGTGCCCGGTGGGGGAGGTCCGCGTCTACAGGTCCGGGCCCCCGCCGTATGGGTGGTGGACCCGATGGTCAGGGGGGCCCGGGGCGGTGATCATGGGAGGGGACGACGCGGGATCACGGACCCGGGCCGGACGGGCCGGGTGCGGGGCGGCACGGACACACCGCCGGCCGTACGCGCCCCACCACACCGCCGGCGCGGTCCCGGGCACGGCCCCGGACCGCCCCACGGCAGCGGTCGACGGCACCGGCCGGCCCGGGCCGGACCGGCGACAGGGAGGGATCCGTGACCCGCGGGACGAGAACGGCCGCCCACCGGCGGCCGAGCCGGCGCACGGCGAGTGGGCCGGCGGAGGAGGAGCGATGGACCGGTTCGACCAGGGATCACCCGAGTTCCGCGGTGACCGGCCGGACCCCGGTCCCCGTACCGGCGCGGAGGTGGCCCGGTGCCCGCGCATGCTGGCCGCCGGGCGGTTCTGCGCGGTCTGCGCGGGGCGGGGCGCCGGGGCGTGCCCGCACCGGAGGCCCGAACGCCGCCGCCGGGTCGCGTGGGGGCTGCTGCTCTGCGCCATGCCGGCCCTGTCCGCCGGGATCATCATGGAGGACGGCCTGCTCATCGCGGCGGGGCTGGTGCTGGTGGGGGTCGCGGCGCACTTCTTCGAGACCTCCTGAGGCCGGTGCGAGACCTCCTGAGGCCGGTGCGGGGCGTCCCGGGCCGGGCCGGATGGTGACGGCTGCCCGGGTGGGTCCCCCGCGGCAGCCGGACGGTCACGCGGGCCGCACGGTTCACACCGGCCCCCCCGGCCTCACCGGCGCGCCGCCCCCGGGTCCGCGCCCCGCGCCCGCGCCGTCCTACCGTGGTGTCCGCGACCCGCGCCCGCTCCACGTGCCGGGGCCGGACCCGGAGGCGGCCCGATGACCCTGCAAGACCTGTACACCGCCCTGCTGATCGGCGGCACCGTCCTGCTGGCCAGCATCATGGCCGCCCGTACGGCCCACCGCATCGGCCTTCCCAGTCTGCTGCTCTTCCTCGCCGTCGGGGTGCTGCTCGGCGAGGACGTGATCGGGCTGAAGTTCGACGACGCGGCGCTGGCGCAGTCCCTGGGCACGGCGGCGCTCGCGGTGATCCTCGTCGAGGGCGGGCTGACCACGCAGTGGCAGGGCGTCCGCCGGCTGCTGCTGCCGGCGGGGGTACTGGCCACCGCCGGGGTGGCGGTGTCCGTGGTGGTCACGGCCGCCGGCGCGCACTTCCTGCTGGGCATGGACTGGCACCTGGCGCTGCTGCTGGGCGCGATCGTCTCCTCGACCGACGCGGCCGCCGTGTTCTCGGTGCTGCGCTCCCTGCCGCTGCCGCAGAAGGTCTCCGGGCTGCTGGAGGCGGAGTCCGGCTTCAACGACGCGCCGACGATCATCCTGGTGCTGGTCTTCAGCACGGCCGCCGCGGACCTGCCGGGGCCCGCGTTCGTCCTCGGGAACGTCGTGTACCAGCTCGTGGTGGGCGGCGCGCTGGGGCTCGCCATCGGGTGGATCGGCGTCTTCGGGCTGCGCCGGATCGCGCTCCCCGCCTCCGGCCTGTACCCCCTGGCGACCGTCGCGTTCGGGATCATCGCCTTCGCCGCGGCGGGGGCCGTGAACGCCAGCGGCATCATCGCCGCCTACCTGGGCGGACTGGTGCTCGGCAACGCCAAGCTGCCGCACCGCGCCGCCACCCGCTCCTTCGCCGAGGGAGCCGGCTGGCTGGCGCAGATCGGCCTCTTCGTCATGCTGGGCCTGCTGGTGAACCCCAGCGAGCTCTCCTCGGCGGTGCTGCCGGCCGTCGTGGTGGGGCTGGTGCTGCTGCTCGTCGCCCGGCCGATCTCGGTCTTCGGCTGCCTGCTGCCCTTCCGGATGCCCTGGCGTGAGAAGACCTTCGTCTCCTGGGCGGGCTTGCGCGGCGCGGTGCCGATCGTCCTGGCCACCTTCCCGATCGTCGGGGGAGTGGAGGGGGCCCGGTCCCTGCTGAACATCGTCTTCGTGCTGGTCGTCATCTTCACCCTGGTCCAGGGGCCGAGCCTGCCCGCCTTCGCGCGCCGGCTGGGGCTGATCCGGCCGGGCGCACTGAACGAGGTCCAGGTGGAGACCGCGCCCCTGGACGTCCTCGACGCCGACCTGCTCACCCTCACCGTCCCCGCGGGCTCCCGGCTGCAGGGCGTCGCCGTCTTCGAGCTGCGGCTGCCGCCGCCGACGGTCGTGACACTGATCGTCCGCGACTCCACCACGGTGATGCCACAGCGGGAGACGGTGCTGCGGGCCGGCGACGAACTGCTGCTGGTCACCACCCCGGACGTCCGTGAGGCCGCGGAGCGCCGGCTGCGGGCCGTGGGCCGCCACGGCCGGCTGGCCCGCTGGCTCGGCGAGACCGGCGACCCCGCCACCACCCCGGCCGGCACCGCGCCGGACCACCCGGCACGGACCTGAGCCGGGCCGCCGGGCTGACGGGACCGGCGCGCGCCGGGGTGCTGCCGCGCCCTGGGGGTGTGTGCGCGCCGCCGCGCGTGGGCTGCCGGGCCCGAGCCCGGGGCAGCAGCCGGGAGGCCGCGCACCGGAGTCCGCGGCGGCCGGGCCGGAATCCGGGGCGGCCGGTGCCGGCCGGGCCGAATTGACGATCTCTGACAGTAACTTGAGAAACGTCTGATGGTGCCCGGTGTTCCGGCCTGGCTAAGGTGCGACGCATTGGTGAAAACGTCTCAGCGACGGTCCTGATGCCTCAGCGACGGTCCGAAAGGAGTTCGCCATGCCCGGACCGCTCCCCACCGAACCGCTCCCTCTTCCCGGAAATTCGGGGAACGATGTCCACCGGATTTCCCGGAACGGCGCCACCCGCCGGTTTTTCGCCGCCCGGGAGACCCGCCGGGGGACGACATGATCGGCCGCCGTCAATTCCTCGGCGTTTCCGCGGCCGGTGCCGCCGTGGTGGTGGGGTTCGACCCCTCCGGGCGCGGCTGGGTCACGGAGGCCGCAGCCGCGGGCCGCCCGTCGTTCGCCGCCGCGCCCGCGCTGGACGGCGAACTCCTGCTCGACGCGGTGTCCCGGCAGGCCGTCACCACCGATCTGGGCAACATCGTCCGCCGCGCTCCCCGCGCCGTGCTGCGCCCCGCCTCGGTGGCCGACATCGCCAAGATGATCCGGTTCTGCCGGGCGCACGGCATCGCGGTCGCGCCCCGCGGCCAGGCGCACACCACCTACGGCCAGGGCCTCTCCGCCGGCCTGCTCATCGAGATGCGCCACCTCGACCGCGTCCACGCGCTCGGCCCGCGCACCGCCGAGGTCGACGCCGGAATCCGCTGGATGGACCTGACCGAGGCCGCGTACGCCCGGTCGCCGCGGCTGACCCCGCCGGTCCTCACCGGGTACACCGGTCTCTCCGTGGGCGGCACGCTGTCCGTGGGCGGTATCGGCGGCCTGGTCGGCGGCCTCCACACCGGACTGCAGGTCGATCACGTCCGGGCACTCGAGGTGGTCACGGGCACCGGCGCCGTGGAGCGCTGCTCCCGCCACCGCCGGAGCGACCTGTTCGAGGCGGTGCTCGGCGGACTCGGCCAGTGCGGCGTCATCACCAAGGCGGTCGTGGACCTCGTCCCCGCCCGGGAGGAGACCCGCACCTACGCCTTCGGGTACACCGGCACCGCCGCTTTCTTCCGGGATTTCCGCACGCTCGTCGAGCGCCCCGGAATCGATCACATCTACGCGGAATTCGTGGCCCCCGGCACCGCGCCGACCTACACAATCCACGCAACGGTCTTCCACGACGCCGGGGCGCCGCCCGACGACGGGAGAATCGCCGCCGGGCTGTCCGCCGAACCGGAGATCGCGGACGCCGGATATCTCGACTACGCCTTCTCGATCGACCGGGCGATCGACGCGCTCCGGGAAACGGAGCGGTGGGACGAGTACGTCAAACCGTGGTTCGACGTCTGGCTGCCCGGTTCCACCGTCGAGGACTTCTTCCACGACCTCATGCCGAGGCTGACCCCGCGCGACATCGGTGCCTTCGGCGCCGGGCTGATCTACCCGCAGCGGCGGGCGCACACCACCCGCCCCTTCCCCCGGCTGCCCCGGCGGGACGGCTCGCCGTGGGCGTTCGTCGTCGACATCAACACCGTCTCCCCCGCCCCCGGCCCGGACCCGGCGTTCGCCGAGGAGATGCTCGCCCGCAACGTGCGCCTCTTCGCCCGCACCAGGGAACGTTTCGGCGGGACGCTCTACCCGATCGGCTCGGTCCCCTTCACCCCCGGCGACTGGCGCGCCCACTACGGCGACCGCTGGCCGGCCTTCCGCGCCGCCAAGCGCCGCTACGACCCGTCCGCCATCCTCACCCCGGGCGCGGGCGTCTTCGGCGGCTGACACCGGCCGGGATCCGGTCGGTGGAGGCCCATGGCCGGGGGCCGGGGCGGGCGGTCCTTGACGGGCATGGCTAATAGCATTAGCTTTGAGCTAACGAAATTAGCCACGCCCGGGAGGCGTCATGACCGAGTTCCTCGCCGTCGACGACGGCACCATCGCCTACGAGGTGACGGGATCCGGCCCGCTGGTCGTGCTCGCGCACGGCATGGGGGACAGCCGGCACGCGTACCGCGCCGTGATCCCGCCGCTGGTGGCCGCGGGCTACCGGGTCGCCGCCGTCGACCTGCGCGGTTGCGGCGAGTCCTCCGCCGGCCGGGCGGAGTGGAGCCGCACCGCCATCGCCGGGGACCTGCTCGCCGTGATCCGCCATCTGGGCGGCCCGGCCGTGCTCGTCGGCCACTCGATCTCCGGCGGCGCCGCCACGATCGCGGCCGCTCAGGAACCGTCGCTGGTCACCGCGGTCGTCGAACTGGCGCCGTTCACCCGCAAGCAGGCGGTCCGCCTCGGTGACCTGCGGGTGCGGCGGGTCCGGCGGGGCATGGCGCGGCTGCTCGGCGCGGCGGTCTTCGGCAGCGTGCGGCTCTGGCGCTCGTACCTCGACGTGGCCTACCCCGGCGTTCGGCCGGACGACTGGGCGGAGCGGCTCGGCCGCGTCGACGCCCTGCTGCGCGAACCGGGCCGGATGAAGGCGCTCCAGGGCATGGGCCGGGTCTCCCCGGCCGACGCGGGCGCCCAGCTCGGCAACGTCCGCTGCCCGGTGCTCGTCGTGATGGGCACGCTCGACCCCGACTGGGCCGACCCGCGTGCGGAGGGGGCGGCGATCGTCGAGGCGCTGCCGCCCGGCCTCGGACGGCTGGAGACGATCGAGGGCGCGGGGCACTACCCGCACGACCAGTTCCCCGGCGAGGTGGTCTCGCTCGTGCTCCCCTTCCTCCGCCGGGAGGCCCCTCGTGCCTAGGGCGGGCCTGGACCGCGCGGCCGTGGTCGCGGCAGGGGCCGCCCTCGCCGACGAACGGGGCCTCGCCGGCCTGACGATGGGCGCGCTGGCCGAGCGGGTGGGCGTGCGCACCCCGTCCCTGTACAAGCACGTGTCCGGCCAGGACGACCTCAACCGGCGGATAGCGGCCCTCGCGCTGAACGAGGCCGCCGACGCCGTCGGCCACGCGGTCCAGGGGATCGCCGGCCGCGACGCCCTGGCGGCCGCGGCGCGCGCGTTCCGGGCCTTCGTCCTGGCTCACCCCGGCCGGTACGCGGCGACCATCGGCGTGGAACCGTCCGGTCCGGAGGATCCCCTGGCCGTCGCGGCGGAGCGGCTGCTCGGCGGATTCATGGCGGCGCTGCGCGGCTACGCGATCGCCGGGCCCGACGTGGACCACGCCCTCCGCGTGCTGCGCAGCCTCTGCCACGGCTTCGCCACGCTGGAGGGGGGCAACGGCTTCCGGTGGAACACCGACGTCGAGGAGAGCTTCGAGTGGCTGATCACCTTCGCCGACCGGGGGCTGCGCGCGCTGGGAGGGACGCCACCGGAGTGAGGGACGGGCGCGGCGGGACGGCGGACGCCGGGGTGGCGGGGCGGCAGGGTGCCGGGGCTTCAGCGGGCGGCGGTGCCCGCGGCCCGCTGTGATCGCTCCGGTGTGTGTCCTGGTCCGGACGGGGTAGCCGCCCCCGTGGACCGAACGGGCCGGAGGTGGCCGGTGACACCGGGCGCCGCACGAGCCGGGCGCCGGCCCTCGTTGGACGAGCCGCGACGGTGGCCCGCGCCGGGGAACGCTCGCCGTGGCGGGCAGCGGCCGGAACCGCCCCCGGGTGGCCGGTCGCGGCGGGACCGCGCGGAGCGCCGGTGCCGGCGGCCGGGTGCCGTGCGGCGAGGCCGAGGTGGAGCGGGAAGCGAGCCGGGAACGCCGGCGGCGGAAGGGCGGGAGGTGGTGCCGTGATGCGCGGTGAACCTCCCAGTCGGTACGGCGCGTAGCGCGAGCCCGCCGCCGCACGGGAGCGGCGGCGGCGCCCGGGGCGCGCGCCGGTCACGTCCGGCCCCGACCCCGGCCCCCGACCCGACGACACGTGTGGTGAGGATCTCGTCATGCCGAAGACCCTTCTCCCTGCCGAGCCCGGCACCGGGCCCGCCGAGTCCCTGCGGGAGATCATCGAGAACCAGGGGCTGGAAGCCGCCCAGGAACGCCTGAAGTCGTACCCCCCGCATGTGATCGCGGACGAGCTGGCGCGGATGGACGCCGTCGACGCCGGGGTGGCCTTCCGGCTGCTGCCCAAGGACCGGGCGCTGGCGGTGTTCGAGGAGCTGGAGCCGGTCGACCAGCAGCAGATCCTGGAGGGGCTGCGAGACCGTTCCTTCCTGGACCTCGTCGAGGGCATGGACCCCGACGACCGCGCCAGGATGCTCAAGGAGGCCCCGGCCACGATCGTGCGCCGGGTGCTGGAGGGGCTGAGCCCGAACGAACGGCGGATGACCTCCGCGCTGCTCGGCTATCCGGAGGGCTCCGTCGGCCGCTCCATGACCCCTGAACTGGTGGCCCTTCCGCAGGACGTGACGGTCCGGCAGGCGCTGCGGACCGTACGGGCGGAAGGGGCGGACGCCGAGACGGTGTACACGCTGCCCGTGGTGGACTCCGGGCGCAGGCTGACCGGCGTCGTCGAACTGCGCGAGCTGGTGCTCAACCCGCTGGACACGCCGGTGTCGGAGCTGGTCGTCACCGAGCCGGCCTCCGCGTACGCCACCGACTCCGCGGAGTCCGCCGCCCGGCTGATGCGGGAGACCAACGACATCAACCTGCCGGTCATCGACAGCGAGAACCGGCTCGTCGGGCTGTTCACCATCGACGACGCGGTCGAGGTCATCGAGGCGGCGGACACGGAGGACGTCGCCCGCCAGTCCGGTTCCGCGCCGTGGGCCGGGCACTACATGGCCACCACCGTGTGGCAGCTCGCCCGCTACCGGGCGCTGTGGCTGAGCCTGCTGCTGGTCGCGGCGACCCTCACCGTCGGGGTGACCCAGGCGTTCGAGGCCACCCTCGAGCAGGCCGCGTCCCTCGCGCTCTTCATCCCGATGCTCATCGGGGCTGGTGGCAACGCCGGCGCCCAGGCCGCCACCGCCTGCGTCCGCGCGCTGGCGGTCGGGGAGGTGCGCGGCTCGGACCTGCTGAAGGTGATCTGGCGCGAATTCCGGGTGGGCCTGGTGCTGGGCTCGATGCTCGCCGTGCTCGGCCTGGTGGTGGGCACGGTCTTCGTCAGCGCGAAGGTCGCCCTGGTGGTGGGCATCACGCTGGTGCTCATCTGCGGCTGGGCGGCGACCATCGGCGGCACCATGCCCCTGCTGGCCAGGCGGCTGCGGATCGACCCGGCGGTCGTCTCCGCCCCCATGGTCACCACCCTCGTGGACGCCACGGGTCTGATCCTCTACTTCGTCACGGCGAAAGCGGTCCTGGGGATCTGACCCGCGCACCTCCCGCTCCCCGGCGCGGGTGGGGCGTCCGGTGGCGCCGCGCCCGGCCGGGTCCCGGCTCCCGGCCTGTGTGGCGCAGGTCACATCTCGCGGAAAACCCCGGTCCCGCCCCCGGCGTCTAGCGGGTGTGAGATCAGTCAGAACAGCGCTGTACGAGCTGGACGAGGAACGCCTCGTCCGGCTCGTCGCCAAGGGCGACCGTGCCGCGTTCGAGGAGCTGTACCGGCGCACGGCGCCGTGGCTGGCGGTGCGGCTGCGCCGCCGGTGCGCGGACGAGCAGATCGTCGCCGAGGTCATGCAGGAGAGCTACCTGGCGGTGTGGCGCGCGGCGGGTGCCTTCGCCGGGTCCGCGGTCGGCGGGACGGCCACCGGCTGGCTGTGGACGATCGCGGCGCGCCGCCTCGTCGACGCGTTCCGGCGCCGGGCCCACCACGCCACGCCCCCACCGGCCGCCGCGCTGCCCGGCGCGGCGCCCGCCGCCGAGGAGGAGGCGCTCGCGGCGACCGTCGGCGGTGACGTCGGGGACGCGCTGCGCCGCCTCGCGCCGGAGCTGAGACAGGTACTTCAGGCCATGGTGCTCGACGGGATGACCGTCCGGGAGACCGCCATGCTGCTCGGGCTGCCCGAGGGCACGGTCAAGACCCGTGCCCGCCGGGCCAGGATCGCGATGCGGAGGACGCTGGCGTGACGGTGGAACACGCGTCGGAACGGATCATCGAGGGGTACGCGCGCGGCGGCGCCGGCCTCCCGATCGACGAGATGTGGGCCGTGGAGGCCCACCTGGAGGCGTGCCGGGAGTGCCGCGACCGGCTGTCGGCCGCCGTCCGGGACTCGGTGCCCGAGGTGGTGGCCCTGGTCGAGACGGTGTGGACCGACCTCGAACCCCAGGTGGCGATCGCTGCGGTGATGCCGCACCGCCGGCGCCGGACGGCCCGGCTGTCGAAGTGGCTGACGCCCGCGATGGTGCCGTGGCTGGCCATGGTCGTGGCGGTGACGCTGGCGGCCCTGCTGCTCGACCTGGTCGACGCGGGCTCCCGGCAGGCGTCGCTCGTGCTGCTGTGCGCGCCCGTGCTGCCGGTGCTCGGCGTCGCCGCCTCCTGGTCGCGCGGCCTGGACCCGGCGTACGAACTGACGGCCTCGGTGCCCCGGGCCGGGCTCCCCCTGGTGCTGCGGCGCACCGCGTCGGTGCTCGCCGCGGTCGTTCCCGCGCTGCTGGTGGGCGGCTGGGCGACGGGGGTGATGGTCGCCCAGTGGCTGGTGCCCTGCCTGGCCTTCACGGTGGCGACGCTGGCGCTCGGCGGTGCCGTCGGCGTGACCCGGGCGGCGCTCTGGCTGGCCGCCGTGTGGGCCGCCGTGATCGTGGCGCCGACGGTGGCGACCAGCCGGACGGCCGCAGCCCTGGAGACGGGCGGCCTGCCCGTGTGGGGCCTGATCCTCGCCCTCGCCATCGGTGTCGTGATCGCCCGCAGGGGCGCGTACTCCGAGCTGGGAGCCCATCGGTGAACACAGGAAAGGAATCAGCCATGACCTCCGCGGTGAACGCGGCCGACCTCGCCCCGAGGACGTACGCCTGGGAGATCCGGGCGTCCGGCCTGAAGGTCCGGGTCGGCAGGAAGCGCATGGCCGTCGACGGGCTCGACCTGTCGCTGGGCACCGGCGTCCACGGTCTTCTCGGGCCCAACGGGGCCGGCAAGACCACCCTCATCCGCACCCTGGCCACGGTGCTCCGCCCCACCGAGGGCAGCCTGGAGCTGTTCGGGGAGCCCGTGCGCGGCAGCGGTGAACTCCGTGCCCTGCGCCGCCGGATCGGCTACCTGCCCCAGGAGTTCGGCTACTACAAGCGCTTCACCGTGCGCGAGTTCGTCGAGTACATGGCGTGGCTGAAGGAGGTCCCCAAGGCGGACGTCCCCGCGGCGGTGCAGCGCGCCGTGGAGCGGGTGGGGCTGGCGGACCGGGCCGACGAGCGGATGAAGGCCCTCTCCGGCGGCATGGTCCGGCGGGTCGGCATCGCGCAGGCCATCGTCAACGACCCGTCGGTCCTCCTGCTGGACGAGCCGACGGTCGGCCTCGACCCGGCGCAGCGGCTGCGCTTCCGCGAGCTGCTGCAGGACGTGGGCCAGGACACCTGCGTGGTCGTCTCGACCCACCTGGTGGAGGACGTGGCCGCGGCCTGCACCGACGTGGTGCTCGTCACCGAGGGGCGCCTGGTCTTCCAGGGCACCCCGGACGACCTGGCCGCCGCGGGCGGTCCCGAGCATGTGGGCGACAGCCCCCTGGAGCGCGGCTACTCGGCGCTGTTGCAGGGCACCGGTCAGGGAAAGGGATCCTGGTGAACCTCCGTGTTCTGCGCACCGAGCTGAGGCGCTCCGTCGCCCTGCCGGCCGGCGCCGTGGTCCTGACGGCGGCTCTGGCGTTCCTGTACTTGATCAACGGTGGGTGGTGGGAGGGCACCACGGCCTGGACGGCCCAGTGGACGCCCATGGCGCTGTGGCTCCGCGGCCTGCTGTTCTACCTGTGGCCGCTGGTCGTGGGGCTCGGGGCGCTGCAAGGGCTGCGCGACCACCGGTCGCGCATCCCCGAGTTGCTGACGAGCACGTCCCGGCCGGCATGGCACCGCGCGGCCACGACGGCGGGCGCGTCGGTGATCACGCTCGCCTCGGCCTCCGCGCTCCTCGTCCTCGTGGGCGCGGTCCATGTGCTCTCGGGGAGCGCGTACCCACACCTGGGATGGCTGCCCATCGCGGTGGTGGGGGCGCTCTCCCTGGTCGCGGGGGCCGTGCTGGGCATGGGGGCCGGGCGGGCCCTGCCGTCACCGCTGACCCCACCCGCGCTGGCCATGACGGCCTTCGTCTTCACGGCCCTCATGCACATGTCGCTGGGCCGGACGGAGACGACCACGGCATCCGGCTTCCCGGCCTCGGAGCCCAACGGGATCTCGCTCCTGTCACCGGCCGTGGAAGAGGTGCGCCACGTACTCGTCACGCTCTCGGGCGCCGTACACGCAGGGCAGACGATCTGGTTCCTCGGGCTGGCCGCCACCGGTTTCGCCCTGCTGATCGCCGAGACCCCCCGCGCCCGGCTGATCGCCCTGACGCCTCTCCTGGCGGGCGCCGTGACGGCCCTGCTCGTCCTCCCCTCGGACCCGCGCCAGATCTACGTCGTCGACCGGGCCGCCGCGGAACTGGTGTGCGACGGCCCGGTGTGCGTGACGAAGACGCACGAGGCCCGGCTCGCGGAGCTCGTGGGCCCCGGCAAGAAGGCGCTGAGCCTGCTGCGGGACGCCCTCGGCGACCGTGCACCGGACTCGGTCCGGGAGAAGAGCACCGTGCCGCCGGGCGGCGCCACGCCCCAGTGGTCGCGCGAGACCGTGCTCTTCACCTTCGACGACGGCGTCATCGCCTCCTCCGCCGATGGCGTGGAGCTGACCCGGGCCCTGATCGCCCAGAGCATGGCGCCGGGGTGCGTGCCCGCGGGCTGGAGCAGCACGGGAGGCACCGACATCGCGGCGGCCGTCGCCGTGGCCTGGGTCGTCGGGGAGGTCAAGCCGCTCCCCGGCTCCTCGGGTGACCTGCGCGGCTACGGCGGCCCCGGGGTCGACGACGTCTGGAAGGAGCTCACGGCGCTGCCCCGGGCCGAACAGCTCTCCCGGATCAGTGCCATGCGCGCCGCCGCGCTCACCTGCGAAGGAGACCCGCTCGACGTGCTGACCGGGGGTGAGTCCCGGTGAGCGGACTCCTGACGGGAGGGCTCCCGGGGGATGCGCCCCCGGGGGCAGGCGGCCCGGTGAAAGGCCCCGTGAAAGGCCCGATGATGAGGCGGGTTCCGGTGCGCCGGCTGACGCTGTACGCCCGTTCGCGGCAGGTGCCCGCATCCCTCGCCACGGTCGTGATCGGCGCGGTGCTGGTGTGGGCGCTGACCCGGGGCGGGGACGAGGGGCCCGGCGATCCGCGGCTGCACGTGCTCGTCCTGGGCGCGGGGGCGGTGGCGGCCTCGATCGGGCTCAGCGGCCAGGATCTCGCGCTGGACCGGACCGCCGCGATCCGCTGGGTCCCCCGCAGGACGGCGCACGTGCTGTTCGCCGCCGCGGTCACCGGCGCGGTGCCACTCGCTGTACCGGCCGTGGGCGGAGCGGTGACCGGCGCGGCGGACGGGGGTGCGGACGGGGCCGTGCTCACCGCGGAGTTCGTCGAGTTCGTCATCCGGGACAGTGCCGGCCTGATGGGGCTGGCCGCCCTGGGCGCGGCGCTCTCCGGCGGCCACTACGCGTGGACGCTGCCGTTCGGCTGGCTGGCGTTCTCGTTCGTCGCCCCACCGCCGACGAGCACGCCGGCCGAGGTGGGCGCCTGGATGATGCTGCCCCCCGGCACACCGGCGGCCACCTGGACGGCCATTGCCCTCACCGTCGCCGGGACCACGGCCTACGCGGTGGCGGGACCGCGGCGGTAGCCGGGGTACGCCCGTGAGCCCGGGTACGCCCGTGAGCCGGGGTGCGTGGACCGGACGGGCCAGTTCGCGTGTCCCGGCCGCTTCCTCCCGTCCACGACCGTGGCGATCACGGCGGCGGCAGGGGCCGGGATCGCTCCCGGCCCCTGCCGCGTCGGCGCACGGTGACGATCAGCCCGGCGAGCCCGAGCGGGGGCGGCGCAGGGCGATGAGGGCTCGCCATCCCAGGAGTGCGGCGAGAGCGAAGGCCGCGACGAACTGAACGACAGTGGCCGCTCCATCGTCGGCGCCGCCCATGGCGACCGCCCAGACCAGGAACGCCAGGATGGCAAGGGAAACGCCGAGCATCACCCAGGCGCGGGTGCGGGACTGCGGCACAGGGCGACCGGCGAACCGCTGCGGGTTGTCGTTCAAGGTTCTTCACATCCTCGGGTCGGTATCGCGTTGATCATCTGCCCCCAAGGGCCCGGCGCAGTCCTTCCAGTTGTTCCGGGGTGTCTCAATTCCTGTGCCTGGTGGCGTAGTTGACGGGTGCGGCAGCGCCTGAACGCGGAGCTCCCGCCGATTGTGGACGAGGACATCGATGCCCCCCTCCGTCCCCGCCTCAACCGGCGGCGAGGAAATCGTGTCCGGAGCGGCAGTCCCGGCAGAGCCCGGGGCGCGGGGCGCGGAAGGCCCGCTCGCAGTCGTCGCAGGTCTGGAACGGCTGGACGACCACACGACCCACGGCATGCGCCGGTGACGGTGGGTCCGGGGCCGGCGCCGGCCGGGGCGTCTCACGGAGACGGAAGCCGAGGATGCCGGCCGGACGGGCAGGGAAACGGTCGGGAAGCCCCGTGGTCGGCAACTCGGTGAGCCGGAAGCCGGTGGCGGAGCCTCAGCCGGCGGCTCGGAGCCGTTCGTGGAGTGCGTCAACGCCGGCCGTGTGCGCGTACCGCGCGAAAACCGGCTCCGCCGAGGCCGACGGCCAGGCCACACCCAACGGCTGGTTCACCGCCTCCCGTGGCGGCGTGGCCGCCGCCGGCCTGGTCCTTCACGGCGGCCACGGCGGCGATTCGGCGGGGCCGATCGTGGCGGCGGTGCTCAAGGCGCCGTGACGGCCGGCCGCGGAGCGCGAGACAGGGAACACCGGGCCATCAGGGGGACACGCTCCGGGCCCCGTCGGCCGTAGCGAGGCGGGCGAGCAGCTCCGGATGGTCTGCCAGGCCCTTCTCGGCCGCCGACCTGATCGCGGACTCCATGAACGCGCGGTCCACGCGATCCCAGTCGATCGGGCCGAGCGGCGGCTGCGGGTCGTACTCGATGGCGGCCTGGATCATCCGGGCGGCATCCTCGCCCACCAGTTCGGTGACCAGGTGCAGGGCCATGTCGATGCCCGCCGCCACTCCGGCGGCCGTGAGCACGCGCCCGTCCGCGACCCAGCGCCGGGACACGGGTGTCGCGCCGAAGGCGCGCAGGATCGGCATGGCAGCCCAGTGGGTGACCGCCTCACGGCCCTCGAGCAGACCGGCGGCCCCGAGGATCAGCGAGCCGGTGCAGACCGAGGCCACTACCTCGGCGTCGCGGGCCGCCTGCCGGACGTAGCCGGTCAGCTGTTCGTCCGCGAGGGCGGCGAAGGTCGGGGCACCGCCGCCCGGGACGATCAGGCCGTACGGCGCGGGCACCTGCTCGAAGGTGTGGGAGGCGGTTACGGACACCGGGCTGTCCGTCGGCAGCGGCTGGCGGGCCGCTGCCACCGTGACGGCCTCGAAGCCGAGTCCGAGTCCCTGCAAGCTGCTGATGACCTGGAGCGGCCCGACGAAGTCGAGGGTGGTCAGGCCGGGGTAGAGCACGAACGCGATGGTCCTGGTCGTTGTCATGCCACCAGCTTTGCCGGGGTGAACGGCCGTCGCGCGGAGCGTGTCTGGAATCCTGTGATCCCTGTCTTCCGGACGCCAGGAGTCGCTGATGCGCCGTGTGGTCGTGATCGGTTACCCGGACACCGAGCTGCTCGACATCTCTTGCCCGACAGGCGTGTTCGACACGGCCACGCGCTGGGGCGCGGAACCCGGATACCGGGTCGAGCTGGTCTCGCTCGGTGGCCTGCCGGTGCGGACGAGCTGCGGCCTCACCCTCGCCGCCGACGCCCTGGAGCGGGTCGGCGGCCGGTTGGACAGCGTGGTGGTGGCGGGCGGGCCGGGGCATCAGACCGCTGCCGAGGACGCCCGGCTGCTCCTCCACCTGCGCCGGCTGGCCGGGCTCAGCCGCCGGGTGGTCTCGGTGTGTACGGGCGCCACCCTGCTGGCCGCGGCCGGCCTGCTGGACCGGCGCCGGGCGACCACGCACTGGACGTGGGCGGCGGAGCTGGCCGCCCGGTACCCGGCCGTCACCGTGGACCCCGCGTCGCTGTTCGTCTCCGACGGCAATGTCCATACCTCGGCGGGCGTCACCAGCGCGATCGACCTCACGCTCGCCCTGGTGGAGCAGGACCACGGCCCGGCGCCGGCCCGCGAGGTGGCCCGGTTGCTGGTCGCGTACCTGCAGCGGCCGGGCAACCAGGCGCAGGTGAGCATGCACGTGGCGGCGCCGCCGCCCGACCACCGGCTGGTCCGGGAGGTCTGCGAACACATCACCGCCCACCCGGGCGCCGACCTCGGCGCTGCCACGCTGGCGCGATTCGCCGGGGTGAGCCCGCGTCACCTCACCCGGCTGTTCGCCGCGGAACTCGGCACCACGCCCGCCCGGCACGTGCGCGCCGTGCGCGCCGAAGCCGCCGCCCAGCTGCTGGCCGCCACCAGCCTGCCGCTCACCGCCATCGCCCGCCAGTGCGGACTGCGAACCACCGAGACGCTGCGGCAGGCCTTCGCCGATCTGTTCGCGACCACGCCGTCGGCGTACCGGCGGGCGGCCCGGCACGGCTGAAGCTGTTGCGCCTGGGCACGGGGCGCGGGGCGCGGGGTGGCGTCGGCGGCCCCGATGTGGGGATTCACCGGCTCACGAACGAGGTGCGCGGCGCCCGGGGCCCCGGCCGGCGTAGCCGGCCCCCGTTGTCGCACGGCCGGCACCGCCTCACCCTGCGGGCCGCCCCGGCCCGGGCGCGGCCCGGGCCGGGAGCCGATCAGTGCTCCGTCTGTGCGTGGTTCTCCGTGTCGGTCCCCTTCAGGGAGGCGAGGGCGGCGTCCAGGCGGAGGGTGGCTTCCCGGGCCACGGGCGCCATCGCATCGAGTCCGGTCAGCGTGACCATGGTGCCGGGATCGACGGCCTGCACGACCACCTGGTCGCCGTCGGCGCGCACGACGACGTTGCACGGCAGCAGCAGACCGATCGAGCGGTCGGTTTCCAGGGCCTGGTGTGCGAGGGGTGGGTTACAGGCGCCGAGGATCAGGTAGGGCTCCATGTCATGCCCGAGCTTCGCCTTCAGCGTGGCCTGCACGTCGATCTCCGTCAGGACCCCGAACCCCTGCTCGGCCAGTGCGTCACGGACCTCGCTCTGAACCTGCTCGAACGACCCCTTCACGCTCACGGTGCGGTCGTAGCCCATTGCCTGCCTCCTCGTTTGCGGGAGCGGTCGGCCGGAGAAACGGCCGGTCCGCAGTACGGATGACTGCTGCCACCTGAGTCGAAATATACCCCCGGGGGTAAGAGTGTTACGGTGAATACACATACCCCGGGGGGTAATTTCCGTGCGGAAGGAGCATCACGGTGTTTTTCGTTGACGTGATCGAGCTGGAGGGTCTGGGCAATCGCAGCTATCTCGCAGGCGGTCCGGCGGCTGCTGTGGCCGTCGATCCGCCCCGGGACATCGATCAGGTGCTGGCAGCGGCCGCCCGGCGCGGGGTGCGTATCTCGCACGTGGTGGAGACCCACATTCACAACGACTACGTCACCGGCGGACTGGAGCTGGCCCGAATCACGGGCGCCGTCTACCTGGTGCCCGCCGGTGCGCACGTCTCCTTCGCCCGCACTCCCGTGCACGACGGGGACGCGGTCGACATCGACAGCACCGCCGACCTGGACCTGGCGGCGATTGCGACTCCCGGACACACTCCGCACCACACCGCGTACGTGCTGCGGGAGGCGGGCCGGCCGGTGGCCGTGTTCACCGGTGGGTCCCTGCTGATCGGTACGGTCGGTCGTCCCGATCTCGTCGAGCCCCGTCTGACCGAGGAGCTGGCGCGCGCCCAGTACGCCTCGGCGCACCGCCTGGCTGAAGCGCTGCCCGACGAGACGGCCGTCCTGCCCACCCACGGGTTCGGCAGCTTCTGTTCCTCCGCGCAGGCCGACGGCGACAGCACGACGATCGGCAAGGAGAAGACGGCGAACGCGGCCCTGACGGTGGATGTGGATACATTTGTCGCCGACCTGCTCGCCGGCCTGGAGGACGTGCCCGCCTATTACGCGCACATGGGACCGGCCAACGCGGGCGGGCCCGATCCGGTCGACATGACTCCGCCCGCGGTCGCCGATCCGCAGGAGATCGCCACCCGGCTAGCGGCCGGGGAGTGGGTCGTGGACCTGCGTAGCCGGATCGCCTTCGCCGAGGGGCATGTCGCGGGCTCGTTCAACTTTGAACTGGACGGCAAGCTCGCGACGTATCTGGCCTGGATGATTCCGTGGGGCAAGCCCGTCACCCTGCTCGCCGAGAGCGCCGAGCAGCTGGCGGCGGCCCAACGGGAGCTGGTCCGCGTCGGCATTGACCGGCCCGCCTCCGCCGCGACCGGTGGCCCGGCGCAATGGCTGCGCGAAGGGGAGCGTCCTGCCTCGTTCGCTCGCGCCACCTTTGCCGAGCTGGCAGGTCAGGACATGGACGAGGTCGTGGTGCTGGACGTGCGCCGTGATTCCGAGCGCGCCGAAGGCTGGATAGCCGGCTCGGTTCACATCCCGATCCACCAGGTGCACCGCCGCATCGGTGAGGTACCGGACGGGACGGTGTGGGTGCACTGCGCGGGCGGAATGCGCGCGGGCATCGCCGCCTCCGTGTTGGATGCCGCCGGTCGGCGGGTGGTGGCTGTGGACGAGGGCTTCGACGCTGCCGGGAAGGCCGGGCTGACCGTCCTGACAGGCTGACCCGGCACCAGGCCGGCGCTCCTGCACGGGGCGCCGACGAAAGATGAGGCGAGTATCTGATGTTCCTCTTCCGCAAGAGCCAGAAGCGGGTGTCCGTCGACGAGGCGCAGGCCATCACCGAAGGTGATCAATCCGATGCCGTTCTGCTGGACGTGCGAGAGGGAAACGAGTGGAAGTCCGGGCATGCCCCCGACGCCGTGCACGCCCCGCTGACCGGCCTGGTCGCGGGTAGGGCACTGCCCGCGACCGCGCAGGGTCGGGCGCTGGTGGTGATCTGTCGTAGCGGGCACCGCTCGCAGCAGGCCGCGAAGCTCCTGGCCGAACGGGGCGCGGACGCGGTGGACGTGGAGGGCGGCATGAACGCGTGGGCCGCCGCCGGGTATCCGGTCGTCGACGAGCGCGGGAACAGCGGCGCGATAGCGTGAGCACTCTCGCCCTCGCGCTCATCGCAGGGGCCGTCATCGGTCTGGCCCTCGGCGCCCTGGGCGGTGGCGGCAGCCTCCTCGCGGTCCCCGCCCTGATCTACCTGCTCGGCTTCTCCCCGGCCTCGGCCACCACCGCCAGCTTGATCATTGTCACCGCGACCTCTGCCACCGCCCTGTACGCCCATGCCCGCGACGGCAACGTCGCATGGAAGGCCGGCGCGCCGTTCGCGCTCGCGGGCATCGTCCCCGCCTTCCTCGCCGGAGCCGCCGCCGGGCACTTGCCCTCCGCCGTACTCACCACAGCGTTCGCAGCCATCGCCGCCCTGGCTGCCCTGCGCATGCTGCGCCCAACCGCATCGGCGCCGCCTGAGCGGATACGTCCGGCCAAAGCGGCCGCCACGGGAGCCGGGCTCGGTGCCGTCACCGGGTTCCTCGGCGTCGGCGGGGGGTTCCTCGCCGTCCCCGCCCTGGTCAGCGTTCTCGGGCTGCGGATGAAGCAGGCAGTGGGCACCAGTCTGCTGGTCATCACCGTCAACACCCTGGCCGCCCTCACCGCCAGAACAGGAGCTGGAGGAGACGTGCGCTGGGAAGTGATCGCCCCTTTCACCGGAGCGGCGATCCTCGGCGCCTGGGACGGAAAGCGCCTGTCCACCAAGATCAGCGGGCAGGGCCTCCAGCGCATCTTCGCCTACGTTCTGTTGGCGGTGGCGCTCTGGATGCTCATAGACGTCGTCATCTGAGCCGAGTGGTGAGCATCACCACCGCCGCGCTCCAGCCGGCCTCATCAGGCCAGGGACAGGAACAGCTTCTCCAGTCGGGCGCGCATCTCATCCCGGTCCTCGCCGGAGCGACTGCCGTCCTCCATCGCGGTGAGGCACTGCTGGAGCCCGGTGGCGATGATCGCGAAGCCTGCCCGGTCCAGAGCCCGGGACGCAGCCGCCAGCTGCGTCACGACCTCCTCGCAGTCCCGCCCCTCCTCGATCATCCGGATCACCCCGGAGATCTGTCCCTGCGCACGGCGCAATCGGTTCAGAACCGCTTTCAGCTCTGCACCCGCCAGATCTAGCTCCATCATCACTCCTCATGACATACCCCCACGGGTAAATGTACCCCCCGTGTGGGAGCCCTGCCGACAGCAAAGGATGACACCCGTCATGACCACGCCCACCGCCCTTGATACCGGTGAAGCCCGCACCCGCCTGCACGAACTGACCGTCATCGACGTCCGCACCCCCGGCGAATACGCTGCAGGTCACCTGCCCGGAGCCCTGAACATCCCCCTGGACCGCATCCAGAGCGCCCTGCCCGACATCCGCGACGCGGCACACCGCCACGACGTACTGGTCGTCTGCGCATCCGGTGCCCGCTCCGAGAACGCCTGCAAGATCCTCGCTGAGAACAACATCACCACCACGACCCTCTCCGGCGGCACCGGAGCCTGGGCTGACAGCGGCAATGAACTCCACCGTCCGCAGGGTTCGGCCCGCACCGTGTGGGGCATGGAGCGCCAGGTCCGTCTCACTGCGGGTGCCCTCGTCCTGCTCGGCCTTGTACTCGGTGCTCTCCTCCACCCGGCCTTCCAGATCCTGTCGGCCGGCATCGCTGGTGGACTGGTCTTCTCCGCGCTCACCCACACCTGCGGCATGGCCGCGATCCTCGCGAAGCTCCCGTACAACCGTCCCCGTGCCCTCGACCTCGACCGCACGCTGGCGGAGCTGCGCAGCCGCTGATCTGCAGCGCCACAAGGGCGGGGGCCCGGCTGACCGGGCCCCCGCCCTTGCACCTGCCGCTTGGTACCACACGTCAGCTCTGCGCGGAGGGCTCTCGCTCCTCAACGTCCCCGCCCCCGATTCCGGACGGGCCGCAGCAGCACGTACGGCGCCGCCACCATGACCCCGGCCGCGAGAACCAGCAGGACGAGCCGGTCGACCTCGCACGGGCCCATGTTGGTGCTCTTGACGAAGGTCGTGATGACGTAGCGGCCGAACGGGTCGTCCAGCTTCGGCTCGTTGCCGGATGCCGGGCCGAAGCGGCGCCACCACTCCACCCAGTACGCGGTCCTCGACAGAATCCCGACCGGCGTGGGCTCCGGCATCCTCGCCTTGATCTCCTGCTCCAGCCGCTTTGCCGAGGGCGTGAGCCCGTCGGCGCGGTGCCGCTTCAGTGACGGGATGCCCGTCGAGCCCCTCTTGCCGAGGGCCCCAGGACGATGGTCAGCATCACCACCAACGACGCTGAGCCGAACGAGTGACGGGCCAGACGTTCAGGGTTTCAAGATCAACCCATTGCCCCTTCGACGCGTATCCGGGTCACACCCCTTTGCCGTGATTCTTGTGGAGGCAGATCACAGATCACAGATCGGTGGACCACTCATGACCATGCGCCGTCGACGCTTCCTCCAGAGCGCGAGCCTTGGCGTCGCGCTCACCTCTCCCGCCGCGTGTCGGGTCGGCCGGACCGGTACGGGCTCCACGTCCTCCTCGTCCGGCCGCGACAAGGTGATCGTCGTCGGTGCCGGGATCAGTGGCCTGGCCGCGGCCCGTCACCTCGCCGGCCGCGGGGTGGATGTGGTGGTCCTCGAGGCGCGCAACCGGATCGGCGGACGCATCTGGACCAGCGAGAAGTGGGCCGGCACGCCGCTCGACCTCGGTGCCTCCTGGATCCACGGCATCGACAACAACCCGATCGCCGCACTGGCCGCGAAGGCCGAGGCGCGGACGGTCGTGACCGATCCGGAGAGTTCCACCGACTACCTTCCCGACGGCAACGAGGTCGACGACGCCCAGGCCGAGGCGCTCGGGGACTGGCAGACGAAGACGGAGGACGCGCTCGCCGCATACCAGAACAAGGCAGACAAGGACGCTTCGGTACGCGGAATCGTGGAAGGCGCCCTGAACTGGTCCTCGCTGTCCGGCACCGACAAGACCCTGGTCTCGTTCGGGCTCAACGAGTACGAGCAGGAGTACTCGGGCAGCGTGAACCAGATGTCTGCCTGGTACTTCGACAGTGACGCCGACATCAAGGGCAAGGACGTGCTGTTCCCCGGCGGCTACCACCAGATCACCGATCTGCTCGCACGAGGGTTGTCCATCCGCACCGGGCACGTGGTGAAGCGCATCGACCGGGACTCCGGCGGCGTGACCGTCACCACCGGCAAGGACACCTTCGACGCCGGCCACGTGGTGGTGACGCTGCCGCTCGGCGTGTTGCAGAGCGGCAGCGTCACCTTCAGCCCCGGCCTGCCCAAGGCCAAGCGCACCGCCATCGCCACGCTCGGCATGGGCGTGCTCAACAAGTGCTATCTGCGCTTCCCCACAGTGTTCTGGCCCGACACCGACTGGATGACGTACATCCCGGAGTTGGAGAGGTTCGGCCAGTGGGAGCAGTGGATCAACATCACCCGCCCTACCGGCAAGCCGGTGCTGCTCGGTTTCAACGCCGCCGACTTCGGCCGCACGATCGAAGGCTGGAGCGACGCCCGGATCGTGGACAGCGCCATGGGAACGCTCAAGACGATCTTCGGCAGCGACATCCCGGCGCCCGTCGACCACCAGATCACCCGCTGGGCGTCCGATCCGTACGCGCGAGGCTCGTACTCGTACAACAAGATCGGCTCCACGCCAGCCATGCGCGACCATCTCGCCGCGAGCGTCGGCAAGCGTGTGCACTTCGCCGGCGAGGCGACGCATCGCGCGTCCTACCAGACCGTCCACGGCGCCTATCTGTCGGGAATCCGCGCCGCGAAGGAGATCGTGGACTGACAGTGCCGGCCCCTGAGCGGCGCTCACGCCCTCTGCGACCACCGCCCGCCCGGCGACCGCACCGAAACCGTCCCGGCCAGGGCCCGGACGGTCTCCCGGCTCGGAGGAGAAACACCGGGCCGGACACCACAACGTCGGCGTGACGGTCCAGCGCGGCGAGTCGATCAAGGAGCACCCAACCCACCGACGTTGAACGTCAAGCTCAGGCGCGGTGCGGTCCGGCCTTTACCTCGGCTATGAATGCGGCCCAGGAGTCGGGTGTGAAGATGAGTGCGGGGCCGTGGGGGATCTTGCTGTCACGGACGGGCGCGGCGCCGGGGAATCCGTCGGCCACCTCCACGCAGTTGCCGCCCGCCTGATTGCTGTAGCTGCTCTTGCGCCAGGCGGCGTCGTTCAGATCGGGACGGGACATTGGCTCCACGGTGGTGGTCCTCCATCACGGATCGGATCATGCCGAGCGACATGAGCGGGGGCAGGGCTGCCGCCCGCGGCGACCGAGAATGCGGGTCCAGGAGACGGCCGGCCGACCGGCTCAGAGGCGGTGCGGTCCGGCCTTCATCTCGGCTATGAATGCGGCCCAGGAGTCGGGTGTGAAGATGAGTGCGGGGCCGTGGGGGATCTTGCTGTCACGGACGGGCGCGGCGCCGGGGAATCCGTCGGCCACCTCCACGCAGTCGCCGCCCGCCTGATTGCTGTAGCTGCTCTTGCGCCAGGCGGCGCCGTTCAGATCGGGACGGGACATCGGCTCCACGGTGGCGGTCCTCCATCACGGATCGGATCATGCCGAGCGACATGAGCGGGGGCAGGGCTGCCGCCCGCAGCCGATCGTAAATCACGCTGTACCGGTCGACCTCGGTCGTTTCCTCGATGAGTTGGCCGTAATCCGCGCCCTCGGTGTAGGCCACCTCCGAGCCGTCCGGATGGGTCAGGACCGTCAGCGATCCACCCATCGCCGCGTGCCCGCCCTGCTCGAACGGCAGTACCTGCACGGTGATGTGGCGCTGCTCCGCTGCCTCGATCAGCCGTTCCAACTGCTCCCGCATCACGGCGCTGCCGCCGATGGACGTCTCAATACCGCCTCGTCCAGAATCGCCCACAGATCCGGTCGCTCCGGCAGATCCAGCCGGCGCTGCCGTCCCATGCGCGCCGCGACCCGTTCCTCCAGCTGCTCCTCGCTGTCGAGCAGCGGATCCAGACTGAGCACCGCCCGCGCGTAGCGCTCGGTCTGCAACAGCCCCGGCACCACATGGGCCGCGTACTGCCGGATGGCCACCGCCCGCTCCGCGTACGCCATGAACTTCCGCGACCAGTCGGGGAACGCCTCCCGGTAGACATACGGCCACAGGTCCACCAGCAGGTGGTCCGCGCCGAGGGCGGCGTCGAGGGCCCGGGCCAGTGCCGGCGTCGGTTTCGCGCCGGAGGCTCGCTCGATCTGCGTGATCCGGGAGCTGACCACGTGGGTCCGCGCGCCGAGTTCGGCCTGGGTCAGCCCGGCCGCCGTACGGAGCCGCCGCACCCGCGCGCCGAACAGGGCCGCCATCGACGCGCTGGGGTCAATTTCCTTGGCCATGGCGCTACTCCCGTTCCTTACGTGCGGAAGGATATGGATGAATCACCTTCCTGAGCCTAGATCCGGCGGGCCATGCTTGGGCACCGAACGTGACGATCCGCGTACACCGTGAGACGTCTCAAGAACCGACAGGCAAGGACGGACCGCTGTGCCCACAGGAGCAACCGCGTCAGGCGAAGAATCCCGGAGGAGTACCGGAACCCCGGTGGCCGCCCCCGCACCGCCCGGCGGCGAGACCGGCGGACCCCCGCCGCCCGTAACGCGGTTCTCCGCGCGCTTCGCCTCGTCGCCCCGGGGCGCGCGGCTCGCCCGGCGCCTCCCGTGCGGCGCATGGCGGAGTGGGGACACCCGCCGTCGACGGACGTGTCATGCGCGGTCGCCCTCGTCGTCGGCGAACTCGCCGCGAACGCCGTGCGGCACGGCCGCGTCCCGGGGCGCGACTTCCGCCTCCAGCTCCGCCTGGACGAGGCGGCAGGGCTGGTCCGGATCGAGGTCACCGACGCGGCCGGCGCGAGACGCCTCCCCGCCACACCACCCCCGCCCGGCCCGGACGGCGAGTCGGGCCGCGGCCTGCTCCTGGTGGACTCCCTGGCCGCACGCCGGGGCTCCGAGCCCCGTCACCCGACGGGCAAGACGGTCTGGGCGGAGGTGCCGACGGCCCGGACGTCCTCGAATGCTCCCGGGCCGGCCGGTCCCTCCCCTCTTCCGATCTCCCACCGCACCGATGGAGACCCGATGGACGCGAACACCTGGACCTCGATCGACAAGCTCCGGCAGTGGCTGGACGACCAGGCCGGCCCGTCGGCCCGGCAGGACCGGAGGCTGCTGCGGGTGCTGAAGATCGGAGAGGAGTTCGGAGAGGTCGCCGAGGCCGTGCACGGCGCTCTCGGCGCGAATCCGAGGAAGGGCGCGAGCCACTCGTGGGGGGACGTGGAGAAGGAGTTGTGCGACGTCATCGTGACGAGCATGGTCGCCCTCGCGTCGATCACGCCGGAGGGAGAGAAGGCGCTGGACGACCGCCTTCGGCACCTGGTCGCACGCGCCGGGCTGTGACGATGCGCGACCGGGGTGACGGTGGTACACACCCCGGTTCGCCCGAAGCACCGGGGCCGGGCCGTCACCGCTCCCGGGTGAGCAGGCCGTCGGCGAACACGGCCACCATCCGCTGCGGTTGGTATGCGGGGCGTTCGACCGGCACGGGCATGCACAGGTGGGCGATCGCGTGGAGCACGTCGTGGGCGCCGACGTCCTCGCGGGCCACTCCCGCGGCCACGGCGGCGTCGAGCAGCGCGGCAAGGGCGGGGCCGACCTTCTCCAGGAAGTAGCCGGGAAGCTCCTTGTAGGCGGGGTCGCCCGAGTGCAGAGCCGGGGCGAGGCCCCGCTTGGTCTCCAGGAAGACCGCGTACCGCCGCAGCCACTCGGTGAGGGCGTCCGCCGGCTCGCGCTCGGCGGAGAGCTGGGGTCCCAGGTCGGCAATGCCGTCGATCCCGGTCTCCACAACCGCCTTGACCAGGTCGGAGCGGAGTGGGAAGTGCCGGTAGAGCGTGCCCACGCCGACGCCGGCGAGGTCCGCGATCTCCTTGGCGGGCGCGTCCACGCCGGTGGTGTCGAAGACCAGGCGCGCGGCGTCGACGAGAGCGTGCAGGTTGCGCTGCGCGTCGACCCGGCGGCGGCGCCCCCCTCCGGACGGGGATGTATCAGGCATGGTGACTCCGATTGTTATCCGGAAAGGCTTTCCGTATCCTGGTTCCGGAAGAGCTTTCCGCTTGCTCCGAGTCTACGGTGCCGATCGGCACCCCGATCGCAACCGGAGGATCCATGCAGTACCGCGCCCTTGGCCGCACCGGAATCAGGGTCAGTCCGTACGCGCTCGGGACGTTGATGTACGCCACCCGCATGGGCAACGAGCCCGGGGAGTCGGCGCGCATCATCCACAGGGCTCTGGACGCCGGCATCAACTTCCTCGACACCGCCGACGCGTACGGCGACTCGGAGGAGGTGGTCGGCAGGGCCCTCAAGGGGCGCCGCGACCAGGTCGTCCTGGCGACGAAGTTCGGCCTGCCCGCCGGCGAGTTCCCCAATCAGCGGGGCACCTCGCGTCGCTGGATCATGCAGGCCGTCGAGAACTCGCTGCGCAGGCTTCAGACGGACCACATCGACGTCTACCAGGTGCATCGCCTGGACCCCTCCACGGACACCGAGGTGACCCTGTCGGCGCTCACCGACCTCATCCGCAGCGGCAAGGTTCGCGCCATCGGTTCGTCCACCACCCCCGCCTCCGAGATCGTCGAGGCCCAGTGGGTGGCGGAGCGCCGGAACCTGGAGCGCTTCCACACCGAGCAGCCGCCCTACTCCCTGCTCAACCGTGGCGCCGAGCGTGAGGTCCTGCCCGTTGCCCAGCGCCACGGTATGGGCGTCATGGTCTGGGGTCCCCTCGCCCAGGGGATGCTCACCGGCCGCGTACGCAGGAACCGGCCGAACCCCCTCAGCCGCGGAGGCTTCTTCAGTCATCTCAACGACGAACGCCGCGTCGACACCGTCGAGCAGCTCATCACCCTCGCGGAGGAGGCGGGCCTGCCGCTGACCCACCTCGCCATGGCGTTCGCCATCACCCATCCAGGCGTCACCAGCGCCTTGGCGGGCGCTCGCACGATGGCTCACCTCGACGATCTCATCGCGGGCTTCGACGTGCGGCTGAGCGACGACCTCCTCGACAGGATCGACCACATCGTCCCACCTGGCACCGACGTAGGCGTCCTCGACCAGGACTACCAGCCACCCGCTCTGCAGGACCCCACCCTGCGCCGCCGCCCCCCGGCCGCACGCGCCGTCTGACGGTCAAGGTCCGCCGCCCGTGCGGAGGTGCGTCCGTGGCGCCGACGTGGCCTTTGTCGGCCAGGGTGGGCAGGCGGTCGGCCGCCGACTTGCACGCTGCCGGAAGTGTGTGGATGCGGGCGGCGGTGATGTCGGGTGTGGAGCCAGGGTCGGTGTCGGAGACCCACAGCGAGGTGCTTGTCGGGGGCGGCGGGGATATCAATGTCTTGGTGGATAGCGGTAGCCGGCGGCCTGTGAGGTGCCGGCATCGCGGGCCGGGCAATGCACGCAGCCGCGTTCGCGGAACCAGCGCAGCGCTTGGGGCGTCGGCCGGGCGACTGTGACTTCAGGCTTCTCGATCCACCGGAGGAAGTCGGCCGGGGGCAGGAGTCGGCCGCTTGAACTGAAGGTGAGTCGATTGCGCTCGGAGGTGTCGGGCTTCTGAGGGGCGTCACCAGCGCTCCCGGGGAGCCGGATTTCGAAGTCGGCTCCCCAATGGCTCCCAGAATGGCCCCCGGAACCACTCAGGGGCCTGACCCGCTAGCGGATCAGGCCCCTGACCTGGTACTTCTCTGTCGGGGTGGCGGGATTTGAACCCACGACCTCTTCGTCCCGAACGAAGCGCGCTGCCAAGCTGCGCCACACCCCGAAGCAACGAGCTCTACTTTAGCGGACCCGCGGCTCCAGGCGAAATCCGATAACCGGGGGCCGGCGGGGTGGCCGTCCGGGGCGGGGAGACGCAGGTGGGAGGGGTTGTCCAGGGCGCGCCGGGCGGGCCGGGCGGCTCTGTCACCGGCCGACGCGCCCGGGTCCCCGCCCCACTCCTCGCCTCAGTCCTCCCGCTCCGTCAGGGTCAGCAGTGTCGCCTCCGGGGGGCAGGCGAAGCGGAACGGGGTGTAGCGGTTGGTGCCGCAGCCCGCGGAGACGTGGAGGTGCGCGCGCCGGCCGGCGGTCCGGTGGGTGGAGAGGCCCTTGACGCGTGCGGTGTCCAGGTCGCAGTTGGTGACCAGGGCGCCGTAGAACGGGACGCAGAGCTGGCCGCCGTGGGTGTGGCCGGCCAGGATCAGCGGGTAGCCGTCCGCCGTGAAGGCGTCCAGCGCGCGCAGGTACGGCGCGTGCACCACGGCCAGGGAGAAGTCGGCGTCGGGCTCGGGACCGCCCGCGACCTCCTCGTAGCGGTCGCGCTTGATGTGGGGGTCGTCCAGGCCGGTGAGGGCGAGTTCGACGCCGTCCAGTTTCAGCCGCCCGCGCGAGTTGGAGAGCCCCACCCAGCCGGCGGCGTCGAACGCGTCCCGCATGCTCTCCCACGGGTTGCGGTCGACGCCCATCGCCGGGTCGTCCTTGCCGTTGAGCCCGTGCTGCCGGCGCGCCTTCTCCAGCAGGTAACGGGCGGGGTTGCGCAGGCGGGGCGCGTAGTAGTCGTTCGAACCGAAGACGTAGGTGCCGGGGAACTCCATCAGCGGCCCGAGCGCGTCCAGCAGCTCCGGCACGCCCTCCGGGTCGGAGAGGTTGTCACCCGTGTTGACGACGAAGTCCGGCCGGAGACCGGCGAGTTCGCGCAGCCAGCGCTGCTTCTTCCGCTGGCCGCCGACCATGTGGATGTCGGAGACGTGCAGGACGCGCAGCGGTCGCATCCCGCGGGGCAGGACGGGTGCCGTCACCCGCCGGAGCCGGAACGAGCGGACTTCGAAACCGGCGGAGTAGGCGAGGCCCGCCGCTCCCACCGCCGTGATTCCCAGGGGTACTGCGTATCGCGCGCGCATGGGTCCATCGTCGCAGAGGGAGAGGGATGCGGCGGCACGTAGTGATCATGTGGCCGGGTGCCGGGTGCCGGGTGCCGGGTGCCGGGTGCCGGGTGCCGGCCGGGGGCACGTGCCGGCGCGGGAGGCGCGTGACCATGGGCGGGCCGTGGTCCGGGCCCCGGGCCCATGCGCTCCCGGGTACGGCCGACGCCACGGCAGCCGTACCACACCGCCCTGGGAAGCCGTCCCGGGAAGCCGCCACCGGAGCGGGCCACGGAGCGGGCCACGGGGCATGGCCCCCCGGTGGGTAGGGCCCCGGCGGACGGGGCGGGGCGGGCGCTGCGTGACGGGACGCCCCCTACCGCCCGTCCGTCCGTCCGCCCCTTCGTCCGCCCGTCCGCCCGTCCGCCCGTCCGCCCGTCCGCCCGTCCGCGCGGGAGCCGGTGCGGGGCGCGCTCCGCGAGGCCCTCGCGGAGCGCGTGCCGTGCGCCCCCGGAGAGCCCGGGGGGAATGAGCTGGGCCGATCGTGGGCCTTCCTGGCAGACTCACGGCATGACCACGCTCAAGAACCGCCTGCAGGAGGACCTCACCGCGGCCATCAGGTCCCGCGACGAGCTGCGTTCCTCCACGCTCCGGCTGACCCTCACCGCGATCACCAAGGAGGAGGTCGCGGGCACCACGTCCCGTGAACTCTCCGACGACGAGGTGCGGAAGGTGATCGCCCGCGAGGCGAAGAAGCGCCGCGAGTCCGCCGAGGCCTTCGCGCAGGGCGGTCGTACGGAGTCGGCCGAGCGGGAGCGGGCCGAGGGCGAGGTGCTGGCGGAGTACCTGCCGCGGCAGCTGTCGGACGAGGAGCTCTCCGCGATCGTGGACGAGGCCGTCCGGGAGGCCGTGGCCGGTGGGGCCGAGGGCCCGCGCGCCATGGGCGCCGTGATGAAGATCGTGAACCCGAAGGTCGCGGGCCGGGCCGAGGGCGGACGGGTCGCCGCGCAGGTCAAGAAGCGTCTCGCGGCGGGCTGAGCTCCGGCCGCGCAGGGGTGGGGGCCGGCCTCACGGACGGGCGGGCGCCCTTCCCCACGGGCACGTGGATGCCGAAGACGGGAAAGAGCCCTCCCCGGCGCGCGAACCACCTGGTTCGCGCGCCGGGGAGGGCTCTGCCGGGCCGGTGACCGGGCCGGTGAGGCCCCCTGGCGGTGACCGGTCAGCGGTTCCCCGGCCGCCAGCCGCCGTTGCCGCCGCCGTTCCCGCCGAAGCCCCCGCCGTTGCCGCCTCCGCCGATGGCGTCCGGCGGGAAGCTGAAGTCCGGGAACGGGCTGCCGCCGCCGTTCCCGCCGCCACCACCACCGCCGCCGTTCCCGTTCCCGGGCCGGCCGCCGTTCCCCTCTCCGCCCCGGTCGCCGCCGCCGTTGCCGCCGGGCTTCGGCGGGTCGGAGATCTGCACCTCGGTGAAGCCGGGTGCTTCCTTGCCCGCCAGGGCGCCGCTCATCGCGTCCCGCCAGATCGGGCCGGGCACCCCGCCGCCGAAGACCTTGGGGTGGTAGTCGCCGCCGATGGTGATGTCGACCATGTTCCGCTTGTGCTGCGGGTCGCCGACCCAGACCGCTCCGGACATGTTGGGCGTGTAGCCCACGAACCAGGCGGCGTAGCGGGAGTCGGTGGTGCCGGTCTTGCCCGCGCTCGGCCGGCCGCTCAGCCCGGCCTGGGTGCCGGTGCCGTCCTCGACGACGCCCTTCAGCAGGGTGTTGATCGTGTCGGCGGTGCGCTCCTTCATGGCCCGGGCGCACTTGCCCTCCGGGACCTTCAGTGACGTGCCGTTCGCGTCCTTGATCGACTCGATCGCGACCGGCGTGCAGTAGACGCCACGGCTGGCGAAGGTGGCGTAGGCCGCGGCCATCGTCAGCGGGGACATCTCCTGGACGCCCAGCGTGAGGGAGGGCACCTCCTTGAGCTTCCCGCCGGCGGCCGGTGTGGCGCCCATCTTCTCGGCCAGTTCCACCACCGGGCAGATACCGATGTCACTGATGAGCGAGACGTAGTAGGTGTTGACCGACTTGGCGGTGGCCTCCCGCATCCCGTACGGGCCGACCTCGCTCTCGTTCTCGTTCGCGACCTTGGGCGGGTTCTGCTCCGACCACTGTCCCTCGCACTTGGGGACGGGGCTCGGGTACTGCATCTCGTACGGGGAGGGGTAGGAGCGCGTCGGGTTCACGCCGCGCTCGATCGCCGCCGCCGCGACGATCGGCTTGAACGTCGAGCCGGGCTGGTACCCCACGCCGCCGCCCATGGCGTCGTCCACGGAGAAGTTGATCGTGCTCTCGTTCTTCGATGTGTCCATGCCGTACGGGCGGGACTGGCCCATGCCGCGGATCTTGCCGGTGCCCGGCTCGACCAGGGACATCGCGGCGGCCACCTCGTCGCCCTGGTAGACGTGCTCCTTGATCGAGGCCTGCACGGCCTTCTGCGACTTCGGGTCGAGGGTGGTGCGGATCGTCAGCCCACCCTCGTTCCACCGCTGGTTGCGCGCCTCGCGGGTCTTGCCGAACTCCTCGCTGCCGAGGAAGACCTCGCGGACGTAGTCACAGAAGAAGCCCGCGCCGTTCACCGCCGTGATGCAGCCGTTCTGCGGTCTGCTGACCTTCAGGCCCAGCGGCTTCTCCTTGGCCTCGGCCGCCTCCGCCGTGCTGATGTCCCCCTGCCGCGCCATCCGGTCCAGCACGGTGTTGCGCCGCTGGGTCCCCGCCTCGGGGTTGAGGATCGGGTCCCAGCGGCTCGGCGACTGGACGATCCCGGCCAGCAGCGCGGCCTCCTCCAGCTCCAGGTCCTTGGCGGACTTGCTGAAGTAACGCTTCGCCGCGGCCTCGACGCCGTAGGCCTGCTGGCTGAAGTAGGTGATGTTGAGGTAGTTCTCCAGGATCTTCTTCTTGCCCAGTTCTTCCTCGACCTGGATCGCGTACTTCAGCTCCTGGATCTTGCGGCCGAGGGTCTGCTGGGTGGCGGCCTGGAACTTCTCCTTGTCGTTCCCCGCCTCCTCGACGAAGACGTTCTTCACGTACTGCTGGGTCAGCGTCGACGCGCCCTCGGAGACCTCGCCGGCCTGCGCGTTGCGGTTGACGGCGCGGAGCACGCCCTTGAGGTCGACGGCGCCGTGCTCGTAGAACCGGGCGTCCTCGATGGCCACGATCGCCTTGCGCATGTGCGGCGAGACCTTGTCGAGCGGCACCACCGTCCGGTCCCGCGAGTAGACGCTGGCGATGAGACCGCCCTCGGCGTCCAGGATGCTGGTCTTCTGGCTCAGCGGGGGGCGCTTGAGGTTGGCGGGGAGTTCCTCGAACCCCTGGGCCGTCCCCTTCGCCGCCAGACCCAGTGCGCCGGCGGCCGGAAGCGCCAGGCCGGCCAGCACGGCACCGGAGAGCAGGCTGACACCGAGGAACTTGGCGGCCTGCCGTGTGGTCGAGTGCGGGGTCGGGCGGCCGCCGCCGGAGCGCTTGTCCGTCATGGAAGCAGCCTACGTTCTCATTCGCCGGACAGGTACGCATCCCTTGGCCTAAGCTCGGACGCACGGTTCCCCCCCCCTTGGTCCTGCCGTCCTGCCGTCCTGGTCCCGCGCGGGCGCTCCCCCTCGCCGTGCCGGGCAGGATAGGTGCGGCATTGCGGACATATGCCGTCCGCCTTTCCCGGCCCCTCCCCCGGGACGCGCCCCAATTGCCCGGCTGTACCCGCTTCTTGCGTGATGCCCCAGGGTCACTCCGTTGGGTGATCTGCCGCGTACGCATAGTCCTTTCGGGCCATTCGAGATTGGGCCCGCTGGGGGTGTTGCGCTCTGTCGACCTTCCGTAACGTCCTCAACTGGCAACGGTGAATATGCCGCTGCCGCCGTGGGGGAGCCTCGATTGGGGAGAGGACGGCGCCAGCATGGGCTGGGTAACCGACTGGAGTGCGCAGGCCGCCTGCCGCACGACCGATCCGGATGAGCTGTTCGTTCAGGGCGCGGCCCAGAACAGGGCCAAGGCAGTCTGCACCGGATGTCCGGTGCGTACGGAGTGCCTCGCCGACGCGCTGGACAACCGTGTCGAATTCGGTGTCTGGGGAGGCATGACGGAACGGGAACGGAGGGCATTGCTGCGACGGCGGCCGATGGTCACCTCGTGGCGCCGCCTTCTGGAGACGGCGCGCGCCGAGTACGAGCAGAGCAGCTCGGGCCTGCTCTCCGTGGAGATCGAGCCCGACGAGTACGAGAGCGGCTACGGGAGCTACGCGGCGGCGGGCTGATCCGCCCGGTCCGCCAGCTGTTCCCCGATGGCCCGCAGCCCCGCCAGGTCGTGGACGTCCCCGGGGAACGCGGGCACCTCCGTCACCGCGACCTCCGGGTGGAGCGCGGTGAAACGGTCCCTCGTGCGCCGCTCGCGGTCGAGGGTCCGCATGCGCTCCGCGTGCAGCCGGAGCAGGCCCGCGGCGAGCTGGTCGGCCGTGCGGTCCATGGAGCTGTGCTCCACCGGCCTGTGCTCCACGGACCGGTGCTCCGCAGCTGCGGCCCCGGAAGCAGCGGCCGAGGTGGGGGACGGGCCGGCGGACTCGGCGCCGCCGGTGGCGGGCCCGTCGTCGGGGCCGTCGGGAAGCCCGGCTTCCAGTTCCTCCGCGGCGGCCAGCGCCCGCTCGGCGCTGATCCGGTCCGCACCACTGCCGTGCACCCGGTTCAGGACGAGACCGGCCAGCGGCATCCGCTCGGCGGCGAGCCGTTCGACGAAGTACGCCGCCTCCCGCAGCGCGTCCTGTTCCGGCGCCGCCACCACCAGGAAGGCCGTGCCGGGCGCCTGCAACAGCCGGTAGGTGGCGTCGGCCCGGGTCCGGAAGCCCCCGAACATGGTGTCCATCGCGGCCACGAACGTCTGTACGTCCCGCAGCAGCTGGCCGCCGACCAGCTTGCTCAGGGTCCCGGTCATCATCGACATCGAGGCGTTGAGGAACTTCATCCCGGCCCGGCCGCCGACCTTCGCCGGTGTCATCAGCACCTTGATGAACGTGCCGTCGAGAAAGGACCCCAGCCGCTTCGGCGCGTCCAGGAAGTCCAGCGCGGAACGGCTCGGCGGGGTGTCCACGATGATCAGATCCCACTCGTCCCGCGCCCGGAGCTGGCCCAGTTTCTCCATGGCCATGTACTCCTGGGTGCCCGCGAAACCGGCGGACAGCGACTGGTAGAAGGGGTTCGCCAGGATAGCCCGGGCACGCTCCGGGTCGGCGTGCGCCTCGACGATCTCGTCGAAGGTGCGCTTCATGTCCAGCATCATGGCGTGGAGTTCGCCGGGCCCCCGCCCGTCAGCGGTCCCAGGGCTCCCGGCGGATTCCTCGGCGCCGTTGTCGGTACCGCTGGCGTCGCCGGATCCGTCCGGCGCCGCGGCGGTGATGCCCTCGACCCGGCGCGGAACGTTGTCCAGTGAGGCGATCCCCAGGGACTGGGCGAGCCGCCGGGCCGGGTCGATGGTCAGCACGACCACCCGCCGGCCCCGCTCGGCCGCCCGCACCCCCAGCGCCGCCGCCGTCGTCGTCTTGCCGACGCCGCCGGAGCCGCAGCACACGACGATGCGCGTGGCCGGGTCGTCCAGCAGGGCGTCGGTGTCCAGCCGCGCCACCCCGTCCAGCGCCGCCGGGGCCGCGGGCGCCACCGGGAGCGCGCCGCCCGCGGCTTCCCCGGCGCCCTCCGGCGTCTCCGGCCGTCGTCGCCCGCCGTTCATCCGGCCACCCCCGGCACTCCCTGCTTCCGTATGTCCTTGGCCAGCCGGTACAGCCCGGCGATGTCGGCGCCCTCGTCCAGGAACTCCAGCTCCGGCGCCGGCAGCCCCAGCCCGGCTATCTCGCGGCGCTGCGCCTGCTCCAGCCGGACCCGTACGACGTGCTCCCGCGCCTGGTCCAGCAGCGGGCCGACGAGCCGCTCGGCCGGGCCGCCGCGGCGGGCGCCGCCCAGACCCGCCCGGGAGAACGCGCGGGTGACGGCCTGCCGCTCGCCGTCCGCGGCCCTGCGCACGTCGTCCTCGTCGAGCAGCGGCGGCCGGACCATGTTGACGAAGATCCCGCCGACCGGGAGCGACGCGGCGCGCAGCTCCGCCACCCCGTCCACCGTCTCCTGGACGGGCATCTCCTCCAGCAGCGTCACCAGGTGGACCGCCGTCTCGGGGGACTTCAGCACCCGCATCACGGCCTGCGCCTGGTGGTGCACCGGGCCGACCCGGGCCAGCCCCGCGACCTCGTCGTTGACGTTGAGGAAGCGGGTGATGCGGCCGGTCGGCGGGGCGTCCATGACGACGTGGTCGTACACGGGCCGGCCGTCCCGGCCCTGGCGGCGCACCGCCTCGCAGACCTTGCCCGTCAGCAGGACGTCGCGCAGGCCCGGGGCGATGGTGGTGGCGAAGTCGATGGCGCCGAGCTTCTTCAGCGCCCGGCCGGCGCCGCCGAGTTTGTAGAACATCTGAAGGTAGTCGAGGAGAGCCCGCTCCGCGTCCACGGCGAGGGCGAAGACCTCACCGCCGCCCGGGCCGACCGCGATCTTGCGCTCCTCGTAGGGCAGCGCCTCCGTGCCGAAGAGCTGCGCGATGCCCTGCCGGCCCTCCACCTCGACCAGCAGGGTGCGCCGCCCCTGATCGGCCAGGGCCAGCGCGAGAGCCGCGGCGACCGTGGTCTTCCCGGTGCCGCCTTTACCGCTGACGACGTGGAGCCTGCTCATGCCTGGGAGCCTAACCAGTCGGGACCCGGGCTACGCACGGGCGAGGGTGTCGCAGGCATTACAGTCACCACCATGACCAAGTGGGAATACTCGACCGTGCCGCTGCTCGTCCACGCCACCAAGCAGATCCTCGACACCTGGGGCGAGGACGGCTGGGAGCTCGTCCAGGTCGTGCCGGGGCCCAACCCCGAGCAGCTGGTGGCCTACCTCAAGCGCGAGAAGACGGCATGAGCGCCGTCGAGAGCCGGCTCGCGGAACTCGGCCTGACGCTGCCGGGGGTGGCCGCGCCGGTCGCCGCGTACATCCCGGCCCTGCGGACGGGCCGCTACGTCTACACCTCCGGCCAGGTTCCGCTGGTCGAGGGCACCCTGCCGGTGACGGGCAAGGTCGGCGCCGAGGTCACCGCGGAGGAGGCCAAGGAGCTGGCGCGGATCTGCGCGCTGAACGCGCTGGCCGCGGTCAAGTCCGTGGTCGGGGACCTCGACCGGGTGGCCCGGGTGGTCAAGGTCGTCGGATTCGTCGCCTCCGCGCCGGACTTCACCGGCCAGCCGGGCGTCGTCAACGGCGCCAGCGAGCTGCTGGGCCAGGCGCTGGGTGAGAAGGGCGTGCACGCCCGGAGCGCGGTCGGGGTGGCGGTGCTGCCGCTCGACGCGCCCGTCGAGGTCGAGATCCAGGTGGAGATCGAGGACGACGCCGCGGACGGTGCCGGCGCGTGACGTCCGCCGCCGGGGGAGGGGCCGGACCCCGGCGCCCCCGGCGGACGGCGCGGCCGGCGCCGTGACGGCAGGGCGGTCCGCCGGTCCGTGCGGGGTGCCTCCGCGGCCCGGGGCCCTCGAACACGAGGCCGGGAGCGCATAGCATCCGGCCATGTCCGCAACCGATGCCCCGTGGTACCCGCCCGAGTGGCCCGAACGCGTCCGCGCCCTGGTGGACGGCGAGCTCACGCCCGTGACGCCGCGCCGCGCGGCCACGGTCCTGCTGCTCCGCGACGGTGACGGCGGACCCGAGGTGCACATGCTCCGGCGGCGCACCACGATGGCCTTCGCCGGCGGCGCCTACGCCTACCCCGGTGGTGGGGTGGACGCCCGTGACGAGCGCCCCGTCGGCTGGGCCGGACCCTCCCGCGCCGCCTGGGCGCGGTGGCTGGGCACGGACGACACCGGTGCCCAGGCCGTCGTGTGCGCGGCCGTCCGTGAGACCTTCGAGGAGTCGGGCGTGCTGCTGGCCGGCCCCGGCCCCGGCACGGTGGTGGCGGACACCACCGGCCCGGACTGGGAGGCCGACCGGGCCGCGCTCGTCAGCCGCGAGCTGTCCTTCGCCGACTTCCTCTCCCGGCGCGGACTGCTGCTCCGCAGTGATCTGCTGGCCCCCTGGGACCGCTGGATCACACCCGAGTTCGAACCGCGCCGCTACGACACCTGGTTCTTCGCCGCCGCGCTCCCCGAGGGGCAGCGGACGCGCGCGGTCTCCTCCGAGGCGGACCGCACGGTGTGGATCCGTCCGGCCGCGGCCGCCGCCGGCTTCGACCGGGGCGAGCTGTCGATGATGCCGCCGACGGTCGCGACGCTGCGCCGGCTGAGCGCCTACGGGTCGGCGGCCGGGGCGCTGGCCGCGGCGGCCGGGCGGGAGCTGACCCCGGTGCTCGCCCGGGCCGAGCCGCGGGAGGGGGAGATCGTGCTGCGGTGGCCCGGGAACGATGAGTTCACCACGTACATCCCGCGCGGGCCCGCCGCGGCCGCACCGGTCCCGGCGCCCCCGGCGGGGCCGCAGGGGACGCCCGCGCCCGGTCAGGAGGCCGGGGCATGACGGACGCCGCGGCGCTGCCCGGACAGCCGCGCGGAACGGTCCGCTCCGGCCCCGCCACGGAACGGGCCGTGTGCGTCCTGGCGCCCAACCCCTCGCCGATGACGCTGGACGGCACCAACACCTGGATCGTCGCCGAGCCGGACTCCGCGCACGCCGTCGTCATCGACCCCGGGCCGCTGGACGAGTCCCACCTCGCCGCGGTGGTGGCGGTGGCCGAGCGGGCCGGGAAGCGCGTCGCGCTGACCCTCCTCACCCACGGCCACGCCGACCACGCCGAAGGCGCGGCGCACTTCGCCGAGCTGACGGGCACGGCGGTGCGCGCCCTGGACCCGGCGCTGCGACTCGGGGACGAAGGGCTCGCCGCGGGCGACGTGATCACCACCGGCGGGCTGGAGCTGCGCGTCGTCCCCACCCCCGGGCACACCTCGGACTCCCTCTCCTTCCACCTCCCGGCCGACGCGGCGGTGCTCACCGGGGACACCGTCCTCGGCCGCGGCACGACGATGGTCGCGCACCCGGACGGCAGGCTGGGCGAGTATCTGGACTCCCTGCGGCGGCTGCGCTCGCTGACGGTCGACGACGGGGTGGACACCGTGCTGCCCGGCCACGGGCCCGTGCTGGACGACGCGCGGGGAGCGCTGGAGTTCTACCTCGCCCACCGGGCGAGCCGGCTGGCGCAGGTCGAGACGGCGGTGGAGGCGGGACACCGGACGGCGCCGGAGGTCGTGGCCCACGTCTACGCCGACGTGGACCGGAGCCTGTGGCCCGCCGCCGAACTCTCCGTCCGGGCACAGCTGGCGTATCTGCGCGAGCGCGGGCTGCTCTGAGCGGTACCGGCGCGGCCGGGAGGCCGGGGCGGCGGCGCGGCACGCCGACGGGCCCCGCCCCGGGACGACGGGGGCAGGGCCCGCAGGTGAGAGACGTGGGTCGGGGAGGGGCCGGGTGCGGTCCCGGCGCCGGAGGGCGGCCGGGCGCCGGGCTTCCCGGGTCAGCGCGAGCGGCGGGCGAGCCGCTCGACGTCCAGCAGGATCACGGCGCGCGCCTCCAGGCGGAGCCAGCCGCGGCCCGCGAAGTCCGCCAGCGCCTTGTTGACCGTCTCCCGCGAGGCGCCCACGAGCTGGGCCAGTTCCTCCTGCGTCAGGTCGTGGACGACGTGGATGCCCTCCTCGGACTGCACGCCGAAGCGGCGGGAGAGATCCAGCAGCGCCTTGGCCACGCGGCCCGGGACATCGGAGAAGACCAGGTCGGACATGGTGTCGTTGGTCCGGCGCAGCCGCCGCGCGATGGCGCGCAGCAGCGCGGTCGAGACCTCGGGGCGCACGTTCAGCCAGGGCTGGAGGTCGCCGTGGCCGAGGCCGAGCAGTTTGCACTCGGTGAGCGCGGTGGCCGTGGCCGTACGGGGGCCCGGGTCGAAGAGCGACAGCTCACCGATGAGCTCGCCGGGGCCGAGCACGGCGAGCATGTTCTCGCGGCCGTCGGGGGAGGTGCGGTGCAGTTTGACCTTGCCCTCCGTCACGACGTACAGGCGGTCGCCCGGGTCGCCCTCGTGGAACAGCGCCTCACCCCGTGCGAGGGAGGCCTCGGTCATCGAGGCGCGCAGCTCAGCGGCCTGATCCTCGTCGAGCGCCGCGAACAACGGGGCGCGCCGCAGAACGTCGTCCACGAGTTTCTCCTTGTCGACACGCTCAGGGGACCGTCGTCCCCATGATGCCGTTGATACCGGACGGCGAAAACCGTGTGATCAAACACAAGTGTGGCGCATCGATGCCGCAAGCCATACGGCAGGGGGCCGATTGGGGGTTGATTCTTTGCGGCCGGAGCGGACCGTCGCGGCTGGCCGTAGGCTGGCCGGGTATCCAATACGCCTTTGAGAGCACAGGATAAGGGGGCCGTACGGGTGACAGAGGCGCCTGATTCCGCTGTGGGCGAACGGCGGCCCGCGCGCCGGCGGAAGGCCGCGACGAGCGCCGGTGCCGGCGCCCCGGCCGGGACGACCGGAGAGAACGGGACGAGCGGGAAGGCCGGGGAGACCGGGAGCCCGCGAGGGGCCCGTACCGCCGCGGCGCCGTCCGCGCGGGCGGCCGCGCCGAAGCCGGCGAAGCAGCCGAAGCCGGAGTCGCGTCTGGCCCTCGTCCGCCGGGCCCGCCGGATCAACCGGGAACTGGGCGAGGTTTACTCGTACGCCCACCCCGAGCTGGACTTCGAGAACCCCTTCCAGCTCCTGGTGGCCACCGTTCTCTCCGCGCAGACCACCGACCTGCGGGTCAACCAGACCACTCCGGGCCTCTTCGCCGCCTACCCCACCCCGGAGGATCTGGCGGCCGCCGACCCCGAGGAGCTGGAGCAGATCATCCGGCCGACCGGCTTCTTCCGCGCCAAGGCGAAGTCGCTGCTCGGCCTCTCCGCGGCGCTCCGCGACCGGTTCGGCGGCGAGGTGCCCGGCCGGCTGGAGGACCTGGTCACCCTCCCCGGCGTCGGGCGCAAGACCGCCAACGTCGTCCTGGGCAACGCGTTCGGTGTCCCGGGGATCACCGTGGACACCCACTTCGGGCGGCTGGTGCGCCGCTGGAAGTGGACGGAGCAGGAGGACCCGGAGAAGGTCGAGGCCGAGGTCGCCTCGCTCTTCCCGAAGAGCGAGTGGACGATGCTCTCGCACCGGGTGATCTTCCACGGCCGCCGGATCTGCCACGCCCGCAAGCCGGCCTGCGGTGCCTGCCCGATCGCGGAGCTCTGCCCGGCCTACGGCGAGGGCGAGACGGACCCGGAGAAGGCGCGGAAGCTGCTCAAGTACGAGATGGGCGGGCAGCCCGGCCAGCGCCTGAAACCCCCCGCCGACTACCCCGGACCGCCCGCGCCGCCGCTGGGCGCGGAGTGACGGGCCGGGCGGACCCCGGCTACGGCACCGCGGGGAGCCCGGTGGCCGGGGGCGGCCCCGGTGACGGGGGCGCCGTGGGCCGGCCCGGGGACCTCACCGGTGCCGCCGTCTCCGCGGAGGGGATCCCGGGCTGGCTCGACCCGGTGGCGCGGATGGCGCGGACGGTGCGGCCGCACCAGCTCAGCCGGTTCCTGCCCCCGGAGACGGGCGGCCGTCCCGCCGCCGTGCTGGTCCTCTTCGGCGACGGGGCCGGTGGGGGGCGCGTCGAGGGAGGCGGCGCCGCCGCGCCCGGAGCGCCCGGCGAGGGGGGTGCCCCGGGCGGCCCGGAGCTGCTGCTCATCGAACGTTCCACCAGCCTCCGCTCGCACGCCGGCCAGCCGTCCTTCCCCGGTGGCGCGGTCGACCCCGGGGACGGGGACCCGGAGGGCGACGGTCCGCTGCGGGCCGCGCTGCGGGAGGCGGAGGAGGAGACCGGGCTCGACCCCCACGGGGTGCGGATCTTCGGGGTGCTGCCGCGGCTGTACATCCCGGTGAGTGACTTCGTCGTGACGCCGGTGCTGGGCTGGTGGCGGGAGCCGTCGCCGGTGGCCCCGGTCGACCCGGCCGAGACGGCGCGGGTGTTCTCCGTCCCCGTGGCGCATCTCACGGACCCGGCCAACCGGGTGGTCACCGTCCACCCCAGTGGCCACCGGGGCCCGGCCTTCCTGGCCGGAGAGGCACTCGTGTGGGGCTTCACGGCCGGGGTGATCGACCGGATCCTGCACCACGCGGGCTGGGAACGGCCCTGGGACCGCTCGAAGCAGGTCCCCCTCGACTGGCGCGCATGAGACGGTGTCAGGGTGAACGTGCTGGACATCCTGCTGCTGCTCGCCGCCGTGTGGTTCGCCGTCGTGGGGTACCGACAAGGCTTCGTGGTCGGCATCCTCTCCGTCGTGGGCTTCCTGGGCGGCGGGCTCGTCGCCGTCTATCTGCTGCCGGTGATCTGGAACCGGGTCACCGACCAGGCGCAGCCGAGCACCGCGGCCGTGGTCGTGGCGGTGGTCGTCGTCATCGTCTGCGCCTCGGCGGGGCAGGCGTTCACCACGCACCTCGGCAACAAGCTGCGCGGCCACATCACCTGGTCCCCCGCTCGGGCGCTGGACGCGACCGGCGGCGCGCTGGTCAACGTGGCGGCCATGCTGCTGGTCGCCTGGCTGATCGGCGCGGCCCTGGCCGGAACGACGCTGCCCACGCTGAGCAAGGAGGTCCGCGACTCCACGGTGCTCCGGGGCGTGAGCCGGGTGATGCCCGAACAGGCCAACGGCTGGTTCTCGGAGTTCGGCTCCATCCTGGCGCGGAACGGCTTCCCGCAGGTCTTCAGCCCGTTCGCCAACGAGCCGATCACGTCCGTGGAACCGCCGGACCCCGAGCTGGCGAACAGCCCCGTCGCCGCCCGCGCCAAGCGGAGCATCGTCAAGGTGCTCGGGACCGCGACGAGTTGCAGCAAGGTCCTGGAGGGTACCGGCTTCGTCTTCGCGCAGAACCGCGTCATGACCAACGCGCACGTCGTGGGTGGCGTGTCCGAGCCGACCGTGCAGATCGGCGGTGAGGGCCGGCTGTACGACGCCACGGTGGTGCTCTACGACTGGGAGCGCGACATCGCCGTGCTGGACGTCCCCGGCCTCGACGCGCCCGCGCTGCGGTTCGCCGGGCAGGACGCGGAGCGGGGCGACGGCGCGATCGTGGCGGGCTTCCCCGAGAACGGCGGTTTCGACGTCCGGGCGGCCCGGGTCCGCGGCCGCATCCAGGCCAAGGGGCCCGACATCTACCACCGGTCCACCGTCAGCCGGGACGTCTACTCCCTCTTCGCCACCGTCCGCCAGGGCAATTCCGGGGGCCCGCTGCTGACCGAGGACGGCCGGGTCTACGGGGTCATCTTCGCCAAATCGCTGGAGAACGCGGACACCGGTTACGCCCTCACCGCGGACGAGGTGAGCGAGGACGTCCGGCTGGGCCGCGCCGCCCGGTCGCCGGTGGACAGCCAGGGCTGCGCGCTGTGACGCGGACCGCCCCGGCCCTGAGCGGGGCCGGGGCGGTGTGTCGGATGTCGGGTCGTACGGCGGGAGAACCCCCGGAAGCCGCAGGCACGGAGGCCTGAGGAGTGCGGGGAGCGGCCAGGTGCCGGGCCCCGCTGCCGTCACCGGGAGAGCCCCGCTCCGCATGGAGCGGTGGCCGGCCGGGGCGGCGGTCAGTCGCGCGGATGGCGCAGGCGCGCCGAGACCCAGCGGGCCCGGCGGCGGAGGATGTGCGGAATGCCGAGCCCCGGAGGCTCCATGACGGACGTCGCCGAAGGGCGCTCGGCCCGTCCGGGGGATCCGGGGGAGGCCACCCCTGGCGGAGCGTTCCGCGCTGCGGGGGTGCGGTGATCACGAGACACGTCACGGTAGTCGTGCGTCCAACCCATACCGAGGGCCTTCCCGGGACCCGTGGTCGGTAACCGCCCCTCCGCCGGCCATTTGTCCTATGCGGCGGGCACATGGCCGGGCCCGCCGGAACCGGTGCCGGGCCGCGCCGCCGGGGGCCGGGCGGCGGCTGTGGGGGAGCCGGCCGGAGGGCCGGGGGAGAGCGGGTGGGGAGCCGGACGGGGCCGGGCGTTCAGCGGTCGGGCTCCGGATCGTGGAGCCAGTTGACCAGCTCGCCGGAGAAGGATTCCGGGTCCTCCTCGTGCGGGAAGTGCCCGAGGCCGTCGAAGAGCCGCCAGCGGTAGGGGGCCTCCACGTACTCGCCGGAGCCGGCGGCGCTCCGCGTCCGCATCACCGGGTCGAGCGACCCGTGCAGATGGAGGGTCGGCACCCGCACCGGGCGCTTCATCCGGCGGTTGAACTGGATGCCGTCCGGCCGGGCCATGGAGCGCACCATCCACCGGTACGGCTCGATCGCGCAGTGCGCGGTCGACGGAATCGTCATCGCCCGGCGGTAGACCGCCAGCGTCTCCTCCTCCGGGGGACGCGGCCCGGACCACTCGCTTATCAGCCGCCCCACCAGGGCCGCGTCGTCCGCCACGAGGTGGCGCTCCGGCAGCCAGGGGCGCTGAAAGCCCCAGACGTACGCACCGGCCCGGGTCTGCCGGACGTCCGTCAGCATCGCGGAGCGCCAGCGGCGGGGGTGCGGCATCGAGGTGACCACGAGCCGGCGGACCAGCTTGGGCCGCATCACCGCCGCGGTCCACGCCAGATAGCCGCCGAGGCCGTGGCCGACGAGCGCCGCGTCCGGCTCGCCGAGGGAACGGATCACGCCCGTGACGTCCAGCGCCAGATTGGCCGGATCGTAGCCGCGAGGGGTGCGGTCGCTGCCGCCGACGCCCCGCAGATCCATCGCCACCGCGCGGAACCCCGCCTCGGCGAGCGCCGTGAGCTGGTGCCGCCACGCCCACCAGAACTCCGGGAAGCCGTGGAGCAGGAGGACCAGCGGGCCCTCACCGGCCTCGGCGATGTGGAAGCGAGCGCCGTTGGCGGCGACGTCCCGGTGGGTCCAGGGGCCGTCGACGCGGACGGCTGTTGCGGCGGATTCGGGCGCGGTCATGCCCAAGAGCGTGCCACACCCGCCGTCACGGGGCGGGCTCGGCCGGGACGGCGACCCGGCGCCGCGGGTGGGGCTTCGCGTTGCCGAGGACGGCGGCCGACCGCCGGGCCGAGGCCATGCTCCGCTCGGGCTTCTTGACCTTCTTCACCTTGGCGGCGGCGAAGGCCCCGAGCAGCGCCGCCAGCACCAGGTGGATGCCCCCCACGATCAGGAACGACCAGGCCAGCCCGAGTCCCAGGTTGTGGATGCCGTACGCGGCGGCGAAGCTCAGCACCGGCAGGGAGAAGAGGACGAGGACCCCGGCGGCCGTGAAGGCGGTACCGCTGATGCCTGCCCGCTTCACGTCCTGCCGCAGCTCCGCCTTGGCCAGTGCGATCTCGTCGTGGACGAGTGCGGACAGCTCGGTGGTGGCCGTGGCCACCAGCTGCCCGAGGCTGCGGTTGCCGTCCTGTTCGACTGGGCTCATGGCTCCATCCTCAATTCGGGTCTGCGGGGGCTCCTCGCGGGGCCGGTCCCGACCGGCTGCCCCCGATCATGCCGGATCATCACCGGACGCGCGGTCCCGCGGGGCGTCTTCGGCGGAGCCGGCGGGCTCCGTGTGCCCGGCGGTTCCGGTGGACTCGGCGGTCCCCGTGGCCCCGGGGCGCGCGGCGTGTTCGGCGAGCCTGCGGTGCTCGGCGGCCTTCCGCTCTAGCTTCTCCGCCATCCGGAGGTGGTAGGCGGGGTCGTCCTTCTCGTAGATGTCCGGGATGCCGGAGTCGTCCTCGTCGAGGTTCTCCTCCTCGTAGAGCCGGCGGTACTTCGCGTTGCGGATCTTCAGCAGCGTGCCGGCCACGAGGGCGGAGATGAGGGAGCCCATGAGCACGGCGGCCTTGACCTCGTCGGCGAGCGCCGGGTCCTCGGGGAAGGCCAGTTCGCCGATGAGCAGGGAGACCGTGAAGCCGATACCGGCCAAGGAGGACAGGGCGAACAGATCCGGCCAGGCGAGTTCCTCGTTGAGCTCCGCCTTGGTGAAGCGGACCGCCAGCCAGGAGCCGCCGAAGACGCCGAGGACCTTGCCGAGGAAGAGACCGAGGACGACGCCCAGCGGCTCGGGCCGGGTGAAGACATCCGCGAGAGCGCCGCCGGAGACGGACACACCCGCGGCGAACAGGGCGAACAGGGGTACGGCGAGACCCGCGGAGAGCGGGCGCACCTGGTGCTCGATCCGCTCCGCGGGGGACTGGCTCTCCCCGTCGCGGAGGGTGCAGCGCAGCAGCATGCCCATCGCGACGCCCGCCACCGTGGCGTGCACCCCGCTGGCGTGCATCAGCGCCCAGATGACCAGGGCCAGCGGAACGTAGATGTACCAGCCGTGGACGCGCTTGTGGTGCAGGAACCAGAAGAGGGCCAGGCCGGCGAGGGAGAGCCCGAGCGCGAGGAAGTCGAGATCGGTGGTGAAGAAGACCGCGATGATCAGGATCGCGCCCAGGTCGTCGACGATCGCCAGGGTGAGCAGAAAGGCCCGGAGCGCCGAGGGCAGCGCGGTGCCGATCACGGCGAGGACGGCGAGGGCGAAGGCGATGTCGGTCGCCGTCGGCACCGCCCAGCCGGAGAGGCTGCCCCCCATGGTGGACGCGGTGACCACGTAGACCAGCGCGGGAACGGCCATGCCGCAGAGGGCGGCGACGATGGGGAGCGCGGCGGCCCGGGGGTCGCGGAGCTCCCCGGCGACCAGTTCGCGCTTGAGCTCGATGCCCGCGACGAAGAAGAAGATGGTCAGCAGGCCGTCCTTGGCCCAGCTGCCCACCGACAGATCGAGGTGGAGGGACTCGGGGCCGAAGGTGAAGTCGCGGACGCCCTCGTAGACTCCGCTGAGCGGGGTGTTCGACATGACGAGCGCGATGACGGCGGCGATGAGCAGCAGAACGCCGCCCACCGTCTCGGTGCGCAGGATGTCGGCGACGCGGTTCCGCTCGGGGAGCGACATACGGCCGAGAAGCTTGGGGCGGTGGGGCGTGGCCACAGGAAAGGACCCTCCGGTCGGTCGTTCAAGTACTCTCTGTGACCGCGCGTTCGGGCACGGCACAGCGACTGCCGACCAGACTTCCCGGCGCACCCTGTTGACTATCGGTTTTGCTCTGTGGCCTCCACCCTACCCACAACGACCGGGAGAAACCGTCGGTGATGACGGCGCCTCCCGGCCGGTGGGCGCGGTGGGCGGCCGGGGGTCCCTCCGGGGTCAGTCCTCGCCGGAGGAGGCGCCCGGCAGCTTGGACTGGATCAGTTCCATCACCGAGGAATCGGTGAGCGTGGTGACGTCCCCGAGGGCGCGGTTCTCCGCCACGTCCCGCAGCAGCCGGCGCATGATCTTGCCGGAGCGGGTCTTGGGGAGTTCGGCCACCGGCAGGATGCGCTTCGGCTTGGCGATCGGGCCGAGGTGCTTGGCCACGTGGTTGCGGAGCTCCGTGACCAGGGCCTCGCCCTCGGCCTCGGCGTCCACGTTGCCGCGCAGTATGACGAAGGCGACGATCGACTGGGTGGTCTGCGGGTCGGTCGCGCCGACGACCGCCGCCTCGGCGACCTTGGGGTGCGAGACCAGCGCGGACTCCACCTCCGTGGTGGAGATGTTGTGGCCGGAGACCAGCATGACGTCATCGACCCGGCCCAGCAGCCAGATGTCGCCGTCCGTGTCCTTCTTGGCGCCGTCACCCGCGAAGTAACGATTCTCGAACCGGGACCAGTAGGTGTCGAGATAGCGCTGGTCGTCACCCCAGATCGTGCGGAGCATCGACGGCCACGGCTCGGTGACGACGAGGTATCCGCCGCCGCCGTTGCCGACCTCCTTGGCCTCGTCGTCCACGACCGTCGCGGAGATGCCCGGCAGCGGGATCTGCGCCGAGCCCGGCTTGGTGGCGGTGACACCGGGGAGCGGGCTGACCATGATGGCGCCGGTCTCCGTCTGCCACCAGGTGTCCACGATCGGGGTGCGGTCGCCGCCGATGTTCTTGCGGTACCAGATCCAGGCCTCGGGGTTGATCGGCTCGCCGACCGAGCCGAGGACGCGGAGCGAGGACAGGTCGAACTTGGCCGGGATGTCGTCACCCCACTTCATGCACGCGCGGATCGCGGTCGGCGCGGTGTAGAGGAGCGTGACGCCGTACTTCTGGACGATCTCCCACCAGCGGCCCTGGTGCGGGGTGTCCGGGGTGCCCTCGTAGAGGACCTCCGTGGCGCCGTTGGCCAGCGGGCCGTAGACGATGTAGGAGTGGCCCGTCACCCAGCCGACGTCGGCGGTGCACCAGTAGACGTCCGTCTCGGGCTTGAGGTCGAAGACCGCCCGGTGGGTGTAGGCGGTCTGGGTCAGATAGCCGCCGGTGGTGTGGAGGATGCCCTTCGGCTTACCCGTGGTGCCGGAGGTGTAGAGGATGAACAGCGGGTGCTCGGCGTCGAAGGCCTCGGGGGTGTGCCGGTCGGACTGGCCGTCCACCAGCTCGTGCCACCAGACGTCGCGGCCCTCCGTCCAGGCGGTGTCCTCGCCGGTGCGGCGGACGACCAGGACGTTGCGGACGTTCTCGGTGCCGGGGCGGGTGAGGGCCTCGTCGACGGCCGGCTTGAGGGCCGAGGGCTTGCCGCGGCGGTAGCCGCCGTCGGAGGTGATCACGACGCGGGCGTCGGCGTCCTCGATCCGGGCGGCCAGCGCGTCGGCGGAGAAGCCGCCGAAGACCACGGAGTGCGGGGCGCCGATGCGGGCGCAGGCGAGCATCGCGAAGACCGCTTCGGGGATCATCGGGAGGTAGATGGCGACCCGGTCGCCGGCGCGGACCCCCAGCTCGGTCAGCGCGTTGGCCGCCTTGGAGACCTCGCGCTGGAGTTCGGCGTAGGTGATGGTGCGGGTGTCGTCGGCCGGCTCGCCCTCGAAGTGGATGGCGACCCGGTCGCCGTGGCCCGCCTCGACGTGCCGGTCCACGCAGTTGTAGGCGACGTTGAGCTTGCCGTCGGCGAACCACTTCGCGAACGGGGGGTTGCTCCAGTCGAGGGTCTGGGTCGGTTCGGTGGCCCAGGTCAGCTGACGGGCCTGTTCGGCCCAGAAGCCCAGCCGGTCGGCCTTGGCCTGTTCGTACGCCTCGGCGGTGACGTTGGCGGCTGCTGCCAGGTCGGCGGGCGGCTCGAAACGCCGCTCCTCTTTCAGCAGGTTGGCCAGGCTTTCGTTGCTCACGACTACTCCCATTCCCTGGGTGTCCGCTGTGGTCCCGGTGATAGCACATCAGGCCATCGCGCGCCCTGACAAGGGTTCCCGCCAAGAGGTCTAGACCTGTAGCGACGGGGATTCCGCTTTTTGGCCCGGCTGGTGGGGCCGGACCTCCGGGTGCACCGGAATGAAGCTTCTGCCCTGGTCACTGAGGAGGTACGCCTGCGCCTCGGCGACATGGAAGTACATTCCGTGCAGGGTGAGGGAGCCCTCGGCCACGCGCCGGGCCACCGAGGGGTGGGCCGACAGATGCGCCAGCTGCTGTACGACATTGGTGATGCACAGCCGCTCAGCTGTGCAGATGGCCGGCCGGCCCGCGAGCTCCGGGACCGCGCCGGTGCGCAGTCGCTCCAGACTGGGGCGGCCGTAGCGCAGCCACCGGCCGAGGGGGGTACCGGAGTCGTCGGGCGGTGCGTCCAGCAGCGCCTGCACCGCGCCACAGCCGGAGTGCCCGCAGACCGTGATGCTGGTCACTTCCAGGACGTCCACCGCGTATTCGATGGCGGCGGCCACCGACTCGTCGGCCGGGTCCGCCCCGGGGGGCGGTGCGAAGTTGCCGACGTTGCGCACCGTGAACAGGTCACCCGGGCCACTCGACGTGATCATGCTGGTGACCAGCCGGGAGTCGGCGCAGGTGAGGAAGAGCTGGGACGGCCGCTGTCCTTCGCGGGCCAGCCGGGCCAGTTCCTCCCGGACCAGCGGAGCGGTGTCCCGCTGGAAGGCGCGCAGGCCGCCCGCGAGCTGTGCGCCGCTCGCTGCGGCCGGGGGCGCGCCCCGTGCGGGCTCGGCGGCCTGGCCCTGCACGCACCGGTGGTTGTGCCACGGGAGCCACGGCCGGCAGCCGTGCCCGGCGGCGGGTTCGCGGTGGCCCGGCCCGCCGAGCCCGGTGACCGAGGCCCGGCCGCCGCGCGCGCCGTACTCCTCGCGCCAGTGGTGGAGCGTCTCGTAGGCGGCGTGGTCCATGAAGGAGCCGTCGAGTTCCACCGTCACGGACGAGCCGGGCGGCAGCTGGCCCAGTGCGCGGCTCAGCCGGGGCACCGCCAGGAACGTCAACTGGCCGTTGACCCGCACCCGGTGGGCACCGCCCGCTTCGCTGACCGAGATGCGGGTGCGGGTCAGCCGGTGCAGCGAGACCGCCACGGCGACCGCGATGCCGAGGGCCGCCCCCTCCAGCACCCCGGCCAGCACCACACCGGCGACCGTCACCGCGTAGACCGGGAACTCGCGGTGCCGGTGAACGTTGCGGATGTGGGCGAAGTTCACCATCTGGACGCCGACCATGGCCACCAGGGCCCCGAGCGCCGCCAGCGGGATCAGCTCCAGCACGGACGCCAGCAGCCCGGCGGCCAGCAGGACCCAGACGCCGTGCAGCACCGTCGACCAGCGGCTCCGGGCGCCGGCCCGGACGTTGGCCGAGCCGCGCATCGCGCCCCCCGAGACCGGGAGCCCGCCGAGCAGGCCCGATACGGCGTTGACGGCGCCCTGCCCGCGCAGCTCCCGGTCGAGGTCGGTGTGCGGGGCGCGGCCTCCCGGGCGCTCCCGGGCCAGCCGGTCGACCGCCACCGCCGACAGCAGGGACTCCAGCGCGCCCACGAGCGCCACGGTGAGCACCGCGGCGCACAGGGCGAGCAGGGGGCCGTCGGGTGCCTCGGGCAGCACGTGCGCCCGCCATGACGGCAGGTCGACGCGGTCCAGCCCCGGCGCCGCGACCACCGTGACCGCCGTGGCGACGGCCACCGAGGCGAGGGCGGCGGGCAGGAGCCGGAGGGCTCGCCCGGCGCGTCCGGGCAGGCGGGGCCAGCAGATCAGGACGGCCACGGTGAGGGCGCCGACGGCGAGCGCCGCGGGAGACGCCGCCGCCAGTTCGGCGGGGAGGGCGCGCAGATTGCCGAGCACCGTGTTGTGCGGCTCGCTGCCGATGACCACGTGCAGCTGGCCGAGGGCGATGGTGACCCCGATCCCGGCGAGGGTGCCGTGGACGATGGCGGGGCTCACGGCGAGCGCCGCGCGCGCCACCTTCAGCCAGCCCAGCCCGAACTGCAGCAGCCCGGCGAGAATGGTGACGGCGCAGGTCGCCGGCCAGCCGTGAACCACGATCAACTCGGCGGTGACGACGGTGAGTCCGGTCGAGGCGCCGGTGACCTGGAGCCGGGAGCCGCCGAGCAGCCCGCCGAGGATGCCGCCGACGGCGGTGGCGACCAGGCCGGCCTGGAGTGGGGCACCGATGGCGACGGCGAGCCCGAGGGACATCGGGATGGCGATCAGGAAGACGGTCACGGAGGCGGCGAGATCGCCGGCTCGGGGCGGGGTGCAGGGGGACACAGGACTGCCTCCTGGCTCTGCGGAGCTGGGTTTGCCAACGGGTGGTAAACGACTCGTAATGCAGAGTAAAGAGTCCTGAGGTCATCACGGGGCGAACCGTCTATCGATTGACTCAATCGGGTGAATACGTATGTTTATCGGCTTGTTGTGTTCTGTGTAGATTCCTGCCCGTGTGACCGTGAGTGGGCCGCCGGAGCCCCACCGTGCGGGGTGAAAACGCGGCGGCGGGGTCACCGGAACAGAGACGGCCCGGCGGGCGCCGCTCGGGGAGCCGGGGGACGGGACCGGGGACGGGCCGCGGAACCGGAGGGACCCGGATCCGCGGGAAGACCGGAAGACCGGAAGAGAGGCGGATCCGATGGCCACCGCACGGAGAGCGGCCACCGGGGCGGCCCGTACCCTCCTCGCTCTGTTTGCTCTGCCGGCACTCGCGGCGCTGACCCTCACCGCCGCCTGTTCCCGGGACGGCGGGGACAGCGATCAGGGACAGCAGGGCCCGGCCGGGAAGAGGGAGATGCCGGGCGCCGTCCGGCTCATCGGCGACGGGTCCACCGCCCACACCGGCAGCCAGCCCCACCAGCCCCTGCCCGAGCGGCTGGCCCCGGGGAGCCCGCCCCCGCAGTTCGTGGTCTTCTCCTGGGACGGGGCGGGTGAGGACGGCCAGCGCCTCTTCTCCCACTTCCGCCGGATCGGCCGGGAGTACGACGCGAAGATGACCTACTTCCTCAGCGGCGTGTACCTCCTGCCGCACACCCGGCGCGAGGTGTACAAGCCGCCGCGGCACGCACCCGGCTCCTCGGACATCGGCTTCAACGACCCCGGTGGTGTCCGGGCCACCGCGGAACAGCTCCGTGCCGCCTGGCTGGAGGGCAATGAGATCGGCACCCACTTCAACGGCCACTTCTGCGGTGCGGACCGGGGCGTCGGAACATGGACGACCGACGAGTGGCGCAGCGAACTCCGGCAGGCCGAGGACTTCGTCAGGACGTGGAAGACCCATGCCGGGCTCGGCGCCATGCCTCCCCTGCCCTTCGACTACGCCCGGGAACTCGTCGGCGGCCGCACCCCGTGTCTCCAGGGCCGGGACCGGCTGCTGCCCGCCGCGGCCGAGCAGGGTTTCCGCTACGACGCCAGCTCACCGGGGGGCCTGCAGGTGTGGCCGTCGAAGCGGGGAGGGATCTGGGACTTCCCGCTGCAGCAGATCCCCTTCCCGGGGCGCCGGTTCGAGACGCTCTCGATGGACTACAACTTCCTCGCCAATCAGTCGGGCACCTCACGGGGCGATCCCGCCCGGCACGAGGAATGGGGACGGCAGATGCGGGACGGGCTCCTGGAGGGATTCCGGCGGGCCCACGACGGCAACCGGGCACCCTTCTTCGTCGGCAACCACTTCGAGTCCTGGAACGGTGGCGTCTACATGCGCGCCGTCGAAGAGGTCATCAAGGAGATCTGCCCGCTGGCCGACGTGCGCTGCGTGACCTTCAAGCAGCTGGCCGACTGGCTGGACGCCCAGGATCCGCGGGTGCTCGCCGCACTGCGCACCCTGGGCGTCGGGCAGCGGCCCGCGGCGGGCTGGGAAAGCCTTCTCCGGTAGCCCGGTAGCCCGGTAGCCCGGTAGCCCGGTGGCCCGGTGGCCCGGTGGCCCGGTGGCCCGGTGGCCCGGTGGCCCGGTGGCCCGGTGGCCCGGTGGCCCGGCAGCCGGTGGCCGGCAGCGCGGGGCGCGCCGGCTGCTCCGTACGCCCGGTGTTCCTCCGGCCTTGCACCGGTCGTTCCGCCGGCTGTCGTGCCGGCCGTCACGCGGGCTGCGGGGAGGCGTTCCGCTCGTCGAGGACGAAGTCCGGGTCGACCTGGGCGGCGAGATCCGTGCCGGTCCGCGCGTTGCCCCAGCTCGCCGCGTTCCGCAGGTGGAAGTGGACCATCTGGCGTGTGTACCGGTGCCGGTCCCGCCGGCCGTAGCGGGCGTCGGCGGCCTCGTGCAGCGTACGCAGAACCTCCCGGTTCGCCTCCTCCAGCTGGCCGAACCGCGGTGGCCGGCCCTTCTCCATGGACCGGACCCAGTCGGAGTGGCCGAAGGCCGCGATGAGGTCGTCCCCCGTCTCCTCGCGCAGGAAGGCGAGGTCGTCCGGGCTCTGCACCTTGTTGCCGACCACCCGCAGCGCGACGCCGAAGTCCCGGGCGTACTCCCGGTACTGGCGGTGGACGGCGACGCCCTTGCGGGTCGGCTCGGCCACCAGGAAGGTCAGGTCGAAGCGGGTGAACATCCCTGAGGCGAAGGAGTCGGAGCCGGCTGTCATGTCGACGACGACGTACTCCTCCCGGCCGTCCACGAGGTGGTTGAGGCAGAGCTCGACGGCCCCGGTCTTGGAGTGGTAGCAGGCCACGCCGAGATCCGCCTCGGTGAACGGCCCGGTGACCATCAGCCGCGCCTCTCCGTCGTCGAGCGGGACGGTGCGGGCGCAGGCCGCGAAGACCGGGTTGTCCCCGGTCAGGCTGAGCAGCCGCGACCCCTCGCCCGGCGGCGTTGTCTTGATCATGGTCTCGGCCGAGGTGATGCGGGGGTTGGTGCCGCGCAGCCAGTCCTTGATCAGCGGCAGATGGCCGCCCATCGCCGGGAGGGCGGCGGCCTCCTCCTCGCCGAGGCCGAGGGCCGGGCCCAGGTGCTGGTTGATGTCGGCGTCGACGGCCAGCACCGGAACCCGGGCGGCGGCGAGATGGCGGATGAACAGCGAGGACAGCGTGGTCTTGCCGCTGCCACCCTTTCCCACGAAAGCGATCTTCATGTTCACCTAGGGTAGTGGAACGGGTGCCCTGGGTGTCGAACGGTGGCGGGTGAGACCACTCCTTCGGGGGGTTCGGCGGCGGAGTGCGTAGGGTCTTCGCCATGCGTACGAATGCCGATCCGCTCGCCGCCCTCGGCGCCCTCCCGGGCGTGGCCGACTCCGTGGAATCCGTACGGAAGGCCGTGGACCGGGTCTACGGCCACCGGGTCATGCGCCGCCGGAGCAACGAGATCACCTCCGAGGCGGCGCTGCGCGGCGCGCGCGCCTCCGCCGCGCTCGCCGGGGCCGACTGGGCGCTGGAGGAGGTGCGCCGGCGCACCGACTTCGGCTCCGGGGACGAGCCCCGGACCGTGGGTGCGGCCCTGAGGCTGACGGCGGAGTCGGGACAACTGCTCGGCGTGTGGCGGCAGTCACCGCTGCGGGTGCTGGCCCGGCTGCATCTGGTGGCCGCCTCCGGCGCGGCGCCCGAGGACAGGGTGGGCCGCCCGCGGCGGGCGGGTGAACCGGTGGACGAGCCACAGGTGGAGCTGGACCTCCCGGACGCGGCCGAGGTCGCGGGCCGGCTGGACGGGCTGGCCGGCCTGCTGGTTGCGGGCAGTGCGGCACCGTCGCTGGTCACGGCGGCCGTGGTGCACGGGGAACTGCTGGCCCTGCGGCCGTTCGGCTCGCACAACGGCCTGGTGGCCCGGGCCGCCGAGCGCATCGTGCTGATCGGCGGCGGGCTGGACCCCAAGGCGGTGTGCCCGGCCGAGGTGGGCCACGCCGAACTGGGGCCGCAGGCCTACGCGGAGGCGCTCGGGGCCTACTCGACCGGGTCGCCCGACGGCCTGGCGGCCTGGATCGCCCACTGCGGCCGGGCGGCCGAACTCGGGGCGCGGGAGAGCGCCGCCGTCTGCGAGGCGCTGCAACGGGGAGCCGCCTGACCGCCCGGGAGGCCGGGGCGGGGAGCCGCGGACCGGCCGGGCCGCCGGAGCGGGAGGGGCGCTCGCCGTCACCGGCGCGGGGGCTCGCGGGGAGGGCGAAGCGGAATGCGGCCGGGGTGGTGGCGCGAGCCCGGTGGAGCGGTGCGGGTGGGCGCCCTCTGCGGCTCTCCGGGCTCGAACGCGCGGACGATGATGCGGCGGTACCTCGCGGTACCGCCGCCGGCACGTCCGCCGGGTTACCAGTGCGTGCGTCCGGTCTGCGCGTCAGGGCGGTACGGCGTCCGTCACCTGGTGCGTCTGGCCCGTATTCGACGGGTCGGCGTCGCGTGGGTGCCCAGTTTCCGTGCGCGGTCCGTGGGGCCGTCGGCAGATGCCGGAGACGCTTCAGGGGCCAGGGGCCCGGGGGCATGCAGCCGCCTTCGGCGTTCTCCCGGTCTCGCGGGCCGGTCCCTTCTTTGTACTCCTCCGGCCCCGTAAGCGGAACCCCCGGGGGCGCTGTCCGTGCCGCCCCCGCCCGCTCAGATCCGGGCGTACGCGCTCCGGCGGCGCCCGACGTACCAGACCAGCCCCGCGGTGGCCACGGCGGTGGCCACCGCCGCGGCGGCGACGACCACGGGGCGCGGGCGTTCCGGGGGCCATCCGGGGAGCGAGAGGGAGGGCATCCGCCCCTTCAGCCGGACCGGCCGGTCGAAGGAGAGGACGGGCCAGCCGCGTGCCACCGCCTCACGGCGCAGACCGCGGCCGGGGTTCACGGCGTGCGGATGGCCGACGGCCTCCAGCATGGGCAGGTCCGTGACGGAGTCGCTGTAGGCGTAGCAGCGGTCGAGGTCGTACCCCTCGCTCTCGGCCAGTGCGGCGACCGCCTCGGCCTTGGCCGGGCCGTAGGCGTAGTACTCCACCTCGCCGGTGTAACAGCCGTCCGCGACGGCCATCCGGGTGGCGACCGCCCGGTCCGCCCCGAGCAGCCGGCTGATGGGCTCGACCACCTCGGCGCCCGAGGAGCTGACGATCACGACATCGTGCCCGGCGGCGCGGTGCCGCTCGATGAGCGAGGCGGCCTCCTCGTAGATGATCGGGTCGATCAGGTCGTGGAGCGTCTCGGCGACGATCTCCCGTACCTGCTGGACGTTCCAGCCGCGGCAGAGTGCGGAGAGGTACTGCCGCATGCGCTCCGTCTGGTCGTGGTCGGCGCTTCCGAGCAGAAAGACGAACTGGGCGTAGGCCGTGCGCAGGACCGTCCTGCGGTTGATGAGGCCGCCCCGGTAGAAGGACGTGCTGAAGGCCAGTGCGCTCGACTTGGCAATGACCGTCTTGTCCAGGTCGAAGAAGGCTGCGGTGCGGGGCACGGAGTGGTTTTCCACCAGGTGAGCATAAGGCCCTCCATTCGGCGTAAGCTGAGGCGTGTGGGTTTGCCTGAGAAGGGCCTCGGGTACACCATGGAAGTCACGGATCGTTCGCGACCGTGCTAACCCGGTCCGACTCCTCCCCCCCCGAGTCGGCCGTGGGGACGACCCCCGCTCTCCCCCCCGGCGGGGGTCGTCGCATGTCCGGGTGGGTTTTCCGCTTCTGCCGCCGCTCAGGCGCGTGCGGCCCCGGCGTGTGCCGGGGTCCTGTCACCCAGGTCTACCCCGCTACCCAGCGTAATGGATTCGCTGCGGAACGGAAGTCACCTGTTTAGGTGGTGTGGATATTCACAACCGCTGAGTTGTCCACAGATTAGAACCAAGATCCACGAGATTTCCCCGTTCGCCTCACGCTGATTCCGCGTGTTCCCCGCGTTCCCGGTGTGCCCGGCGTTCCCCGCCGTTCTCACCGGCCCCCGCGAGGGCCCGCCGAGTGAGTTGTGTGAAGCGAGAGGGGAGACGCCATGAACGGACCGAGTACTTCCGGTCGGTGGGAAAACGCCTTACCGGAGCCGGGACCACCCCTGGTGGTCACCGAGGACGATCAACTCCTGGACGACCTGCTGCGGTTGTGTGCCGCCGCGGGCACGGAGCCGGAGGTCTGCCACGGTCCTCCGGAGCCGAGTGGCTGGGAGCGGCCGCCCTTGGTGCTCGTCGGGGACGACGCCGTTCCCCGGTTGCGTGCCACCGTCCGGAGACCGGGGGTGCTGCTGGTCGGACGGCACCCCCGCGGCCAGGACATCTGGCGGCGGGCGGTGGGCATCGGTGCCGATCATGTCGTGCCGCTTCCCGGCTGTGAGGCCTGGCTGGTGGACCGGATCGCGGACGCGGTGGAGGGGACGGCCTCCCCCGCCCTGTCCGTGGGCGTCATCGGCGGCCGTGGCGGGGCCGGGGCGTCCACCCTCGCCTGCGCCCTCGCGGTCACCGCGGCCCGTGAGGGCCGGCGCACCATGCTGGTCGACGGCGACCCTCTCGGCGGCGGGCTGGACGTCCTGCTCGCCGGAGAGGGCGCGCGAGGGCTGCGCTGGCCGGCCTTCGCCCACTCACGCGGCCGGGTGGCCGCCGCCGCGCTGGAGGAGTCGCTCCCGAGCCTGCGTTCGCTGCGGTTGCTGAGCTGGGACCGGGGAGACGCGGTGACCGTGGATCCGCAGGCCATGCGCGCGGTGCTCTCCGCGGCACGGCGGCGGGGTGGCGCCGTGGTCGTGGACCTTCCCCGCCGGGTGGACGAGACGGTCGCGGAGGCCCTGAGCCAGCTCGATCTGGGGCTGCTGGTCGTATCGGCCGGGCTGAGGTCCGTCGCCGCGGCCCGGCGGGTGGTCTCCGCGGTGCGCCCCGTGCTCCCGGACCTCCGGGTGGTGGTGCGCGGGCCCTGCGAGGCCGGGCTGGGCGACGAGGAGATCGCGGCGGTACTCGGTCTCCCCCTCGCCGGGGAGATCCCACCGGAGCCCGGCCTCCCCGCCGAGGCACCTGCGGAGTTCGTGCCGGGTGATGACGCGCGGGGTCCGCTGGCCCGGTTCAGTTCTGCCTTCTGGGCACACGCCTCGGCCGTGGACGGGGGTGTCACCCCGTGAACGGAGCGGAGACGAGAAGCCCGCGGCCGGCGCGCCGCCCGGCGGGGAGCCTCCCCGCGGCCTGGCCGGCGCCTCCGGCCGGCGCTTCCCCGCGGGACGGCACCGGAACGGGCCGGGGCGGCAACGCCCTGGTGCCACCGTCGCTGGTCGACGCGGTCCGGCTGCGGCTCGCCGAGACGGGCGCGGAGCCCACCCCGGCGCGGGTGGCCGCCGCCCTCCGGACCCAGGGGAGGCTCCTCGGTGACGCCGAGGTGCTCGCCGTGGTGACCGCGCTGCGCTCGGAGCTGGTGGGGGCCGGGCCTCTCGAGCCCCTGCTGGCGGATCCGGCCGTCACGGATGTGCTGGTCACGGCCCCCGACCGGGTATGGGTCGACCGGGGCCGGGGACTGGAGCCCGCCGACGCCGGATTCGCCGACGCCGGGGCAGTGCGCGGGCTGGCCCAGCGCCTCGCCGCCGTGGCCGGCCGCCGCCTGGACGACGCGCGTCCCTGGGTGGACGCCCGTCTCCCCGACGGCACACGGCTGCACGCGGTGCTCCCCCCGGTGGCGGTCGGCTGTACCTGTCTGTCGCTGCGGGTGGTCCGGCCGAAGGCGTTCGGCCTGGCCCAGCTGGTCGCGGCGGGCACCGTGCCGCCCGGTGGCGAACCACTGCTGCGGGCACTGCTGGCGGCCCGGCTCTCCTTCCTGGTCAGCGGCGGCGCCGGGGTCGGCAAGACCACCCTGCTCGCCAGTCTGCTGGGACTCGTGGGCCCGGCCGAGCGCATCGTGCTGGCCGAGGACTCGGCGGAGTTGCGTCCCGAGCATCCACACGTGGTGCGGCTGGAGAGCCGCCCGCCGAACCAGGAGGGCGCCGGCCACGTCACCTTGCGGGACCTGGTGCGCCAGGCGCTGCGCATGCGGCCGGACCGGCTGGTGGTCGGGGAGGTCCGCGGGCCGGAGGTGACCGAGCTCCTCTCGGCCCTCAACACCGGGCACGACGGGTGTGGAACCGTCCATGCCAACGCGGCCGCGGACGTTCCCGCCCGGCTGGAGGCGCTCGGCTCCACCGCGGGTCTCGACCGGGCCGCGCTCCACAGCCAGCTGGCCGCGGCGGTGTCCGTCGTCGTCCACCTGGTGCGGGACCGGCGCAGCGGCCTGCGCCGGATCGCCGAGATGCACGTCCTGGAACGGAACGACGCCGGGCTGGTCGCCACGGTCCCGGCCGCGGTGTGGGGGCCCGGGGCCCGCGGACCCGGTCTCGGGCCCGGATGGCCGCGGTTGAGCCGCCTGCTGGGGATCGCCGGCCCGGACGGAGCCGATGTGCCGGGAGGCGCGTGGTGACCGGGGGCGTGGGCGCCGTCGTCGGGGCGGTGACCGGTGGAGGGCTCGGCGTGGCGCTCTGCCTGTGGGCGGGGCTCACCGGGTTCCGCCGGCGGGAGCGGCGCCGGAGAGCGGCGCGGCTTTTTCCGGGCCCGTGGGCGGCCGGCTCCAGGGCGGGCCGCACGGGACCCGCCGGGTGGTTCGTGCGTGTGCCGGAGTGGTGGGAGCGCGCGCGGGCCTGGGGCGGACCGGCCTGGTGGTGTCTGCCCGCGGGGGGCCTGGTCGGCTTGGTCGGAGCGTCACCGCTGCCGGTGGTGGCGGCGGCCGCGGGCGTGCCCGTGGTCCGGCGGCTGCTGCGGCGCCGGCAGAGAGCCCGGGACCGTGAACGGCTGGCGGCGGAGGTCATCGAGTGGTGCGCCGTCGTCGCCGCCGAACTGCGGGCGGGCCGGCAGCCGGGGCAGGCGCTGCTCGGCTTTCCGCCCCCGGGAGGCGGGGAGGCAGCGGTCCGGGCCGCCGCCCGGTACGGCGGTGATGTGGCGGAAGCCTTGCGGCGGGCCGCCCGCCGGCCGGGCGCGGCAGGGCTGGGCGGTGCGGCGGCGTGCTGGCAGGCGGCCGCCGGCGCCGGTGCCGGCCTCGCCTCCGGGCTCGAACGGGTGGCCGTCGCCCTGCGGGCCGAACGCGATCAGCGAGAGGACCTGCGGAGTCAGCTCGCCGGCACCCGGTCCACGGCCGCGCTGCTGGCCCTGCTCCCCGTCTTCGGCCTGCTGATGGGCGGTGCCCTGGGCGCAGGACCACTTCGTGTGCTGCTGCACACTCCGCCCGGGCTGGCCTGTCTGCTCACGGGGGCGGCACTCGAAGCCGCCGGCCTGGCCTGGACCGGCCGGATCGTGCGGGCGGCCGAGGAGGATGCGGGGCTGGGGCGGGACGGCGGCGGAGGAGTCGTCGGGTCGGGTGCGGGACGCGCTCCGGCCCTGTCCCGCGGCGCCGTGGGCGGTCCGGTGGCACACGGGAGGCCCGGGTGAGCGCGGTCTTCGTCCACAGCCTGTGGACAGTGGTGCCGGCGGCCGGAGTGATCATCGCCTGGCCGGCGCTGCACGGGGCGCGGCGCGCCCGGGCCGCCCGCCGACGGCTGTCCCTGCTGCTGGGCGGCGACGGCGCCGTCAACGGTCCGGGCCGCACCATCCTCGGCCACGCCGTCAGCCGCCGCGGGGCATCGCCGGACGGTGGGCGCGCCGGACCCCGGACCCCGTCGCGATGGTCCCGGCTGTTCCGGGACTGGTGCCCGCCGGCGGGCGCCGGACTGGTCACCGCGACCGTTGTCGGGGGACTCACCGGGTGGGTGGTGGGCCTCCTCGCCGCTCTCGCCGTACGGAGATGGATGCGGCGCAGACCGGACCGTGCCACGAGGCCGGACGCCGATCCGGTGGGGCTCTCCCTGGCGGCTGATCTGCTGGCCGCCTGCCTGGCGGCGGGGGCCGGCCCGCGGGAGGCGGCCTCGGCGGTGGGGGAGTCGCTCGGCGGTCCGATCGGGGAGCGACTGACGCGGGTGGCCGCGGAATTGCGGCTCGGTGGCGACCCGGAGCACGTGTGGAACCGCCTGGCCGAGGTCCGGGGCGCGGCGGTGCTCGCCCGCTGTCTGGCCCGCGCGCAGGCCACCGGGGTCTCCGCTGCCGTACCCGTGGCCCGGGTGGCGGCGGAGTGCCGGGCCGACCGGACGCGGGCGGGCGCGGCCGCCGCGCGGCGGGCCGCCGTGCTGGCGACGGCCCCGCTGGGACTCTGCTTCCTGCCCGCCTTTCTGACGGTCGGTGTGGCACCGGTGCTGATCGGGCTCGCGAGCCGCCTGCTGGACGGCGTGCCATGAGGTCCCGGGTCCCCGGCGCCGCGCGGGACAGCCGTCGTTCCCCGCCGGCGCCGGGCATCTCGGGCCCGGCCGCCGGGCTCCCGAAGCGGGCCCGGGCACCGCCGTGGCAAGGCGTCACCTGGTGGTCCGCCACGGCCGCACCGGATCGATCGGTGGGCGGCGGACCTCAGGGATCCGGCAGATGGCACGACGACCTGACAGCAGAACAACCGAGAGGAAACGACAACCATGCGCCAGTGGATGCGCGCGCGACGGCGCGGACTGTCCGTCAGCGACACCCAGGCCGGTATGACCACCGCCGAGTACGCCCTCGGCACCCTCGCGGCGGCGGGGTTCGGGGCCGTGCTCTACAAGGTGGTGACCAGTGACGCGGTCAGCGGCGCCTTGCAATCGGTGATCGCCAAGGCCCTCGATGTGCAGTTCTGACCGGGGATATGTGACGGCGGAGGCGGCGGTGGCGCTGCCGGTGCTGGCGCTCTTCACCGTGACCCTCCTCTGGGGCCTGACCGCCGCGGCCGCGCAGATCCAATGCGTGGACGCGGCGCGGGCCGGCGCGAGGGCGGCGGCCCGCGCCGAACCCCGGGAAGTGGCGCTGGCGGCGGCGCGTTCGGCGGCACCGCGCGGCGCCGAGGTCTCCCTGCGGCGAACGGACGGCCTGGTACAGGTCACGGTGACGGTCCGCGCACCCGGACCCGGGCCCCTGGGGGTCCGGCTGCGGTCCGAGGCCGTCGCCTCGGACGAGGCGTTCGGCGCCGGGTGGGCCCCGGCGCCGGGCGCCACCCGGCCCGGTTCCGGGCCGGGGCCGGAGCGGACCGGCGGCGCCCCGCGGGAGGCCGTGCCGCCCACGCCCGGCCCGGCGGGGACGGCGTCATGAGAACCGGTGGAGGCCCGGGAGACCGGGGGTCGGCCTCGGTCTGGGCGGCGGTGGCGGCCACCGCCCTGTGCGCCGTCTTCGCGGCCGTACTCGCCCTGGGGCAGGCGGTGGTCGCCCGGCACCGGGCGGGCGGTGGAGCGGATCTCGCCGCGCTCGCCGCGGCTGATCACGCCCTGGCGGGACGGGAAGCGGCGTGCCGGAGGGCGCGTCAGGTCGCCGCGGCGCAGGGCACCCGGCTGGTGCGCTGTGCCGTCCGGGGAGAGGAGGCCGATCTGACCGCCGAGGCGGCCGCCGGCCCGTTCGTGGCCCGGGTCAGGGCCCGCGCCGGCCCTGTCGGCGGCGCGACCCTGCCGCCGGAGCCGGAGCCGGAGCCGGAGCCGGAGCCGGAGCCCGGGGCCAGGTCTGGGGCCGGGGCTGGGCCGGAGCAGGAGCCTGCGCCTGGTCCGGGAGTGGGGCCGGTGGCGGAGCCTGGGCCTGGTCCGGGCCCCGGGCCCTGAGCGTTCCGGCCCGGGGCCCCGGTTCCCCGCGGCGCCCTCGTGTGCCGGGGGACGGCGCCGGTGCCGGCGACGCCACTCCGTCACTTCCCGGCCGGTGCTTCGGCTCACTCCGCCGGGGCACCGGCCAGCAGGGTGGTCAGCAGGCGGACGGCGGCGTGCTTGTCCAAGGGGTCGTTCCCGTTGCCGCACTTGGGCGACTGCACACAGGAGGGGCAGCCCGCCTCGCACTCGCAGGCGGCGATCGCCTCACGGGTCGCCTCCAGCCAGCGGCGTGCCGTGTGGAAGGCCCGCTCGGCGAAGCCCGCGCCCCCGTGGTGCCCGTCGTAGACAAAGACGGTGGGCAGCAGGGTGTCGGGATGCAGGGGCAGGGAGACCCCGCCGATGTCCCAGCGGTCGCAGGTGGCGAAGAGCGGCAGCATGCCGATGGAGGCGTGCTCGGCCGCGTGCAGCGCGCCGGGCAGCGCCTCGGGGGTGACCCCGGCCGTGTCGAGCTGGTCCTCGGTGACGGTCCACCACACGGCGCGGGTCCGCAGGGTCCGGGGCGGCAGGTCGAGCCGGGACTCGCCGAGCACTTCACCGGTGATGAGCCTGCGACGCAGATAGGAGACGACCTGGTGGGTCACCTCGACGGAACCGAAGCAGAGCCGGGAGTCGCCCCAGGGCACCTCCGTGGTGGTGTCGAGCACGGTCACCGCCGTGGTGTCGCGGGCGGTGGTCGAGTACGGCGGGTCGGCCTCCTTGACCAGGGCCACGGAGTCCGCCAGGTCCAGGCGTTCGACGAGATAGGTGCGCCCCTGGTGGAGGTGGACGGCGCCGTCGTGGACGGAGGTGTGCGCGGAGGAGGCGTCGACGGTCCCCAGCAGCCGGCCGCTGCCGGTCTCCACCACCTGGACCGGGGGGCCGCCCTCGCCGCGGATGTCCGCGAGATCGGCCGCCCGCTCGCGGCGGGTCCAGTGCCAGGCGGTGGCCCGGCGCCGCAGCAGCCCGCGCCCCTGGAGCTGCGGCAGCACGTCACGGGCGGCGGGGCCGAACAGGTCCAGGTCCGTGTCGGTCAGTGGGAGTTCGGCGGCGGCCGCGCACAGATGGGGGGCGAGGACATACGGGTTGTCCGGGTCCAGCACGGTGGACTCCACGGGCTGCCGGAACAGCGCCTCCGGATGGTGGACCAGAAAGGTGTCCAGCGGATCGTCGCGGGCCACCAGGATCGCGAGCGCCCCCTGCCCCGCCCGGCCCGCCCGGCCGGCCTGCTGCCACAGGGAGGCGCGCGTCCCCGGATAGCCGGCGATCACGACGGCGTCGAGGCCCGCCACGTCCACGCCCAGTTCCAGGGCCGTGGTCGCCGACAGCCCCAGCAGTTCCCCCGAGTGCAGGGCGCTCTCCAGCGAGCGCCGCTCCTGCGGCAGATAGCCGCCGCGGTAGGCCGCGACACGCCCGGCGAGCGACCGGTCCACGGCCGCAAGCCGCTCCTGGGCGATCACGGAGATCAGCTCGGCGCCCCGCCGGGAGCGGACGAAGGCCACGGTCCGCACGCCCTCGGCGACCAGGTCGGTCAGCAGCTCGGCCGTCTCCGCGGTGGCGGTCCGCCGCACCGGCGCGCCCCGCTCGCCGTGGAGTTCGGTCAGCGGGGGTTCCCAGAGCGCGAAGACGAGTTCGCCCCGGGGCGAGGTGTCTTCCGTGATCTGCGTCACGGGCAAACCGGTCAGGCGTTCCGCGGCGGCCGCCGGTTCGGCGGAGGTGGCGGAGGCCAGCAGGAAGACGGGGTCGGAGCCGTAGCGGGCACAGATCCGGCGGAGCCTGCGCACCACCTGGGCCACGTGGGAGCCGAAGACGCCGCGGTAGCTGTGACACTCGTCGACGACTACATACCGCAGCGCCCGCAGGAAGGAGGCCCAGCGGGGGTGGCCCGGGAGGATGCCCAGGTGCAGCATGTCGGGGTTGGTGAGCACGTAGTTGGCGTAGCGGCGGACCCATTCGCGCTCTTCCACGGGGGTGTCGCCGTCGTACACGGCGGGGCGTACGGCCCGCCCCAGCGGTCCGGCCAGGGAGCTCACGGCGCGCCGCTGGTCGGCGGCGAGGGCCTTCGTCGGCGACAGGTACAGGGCCGTGGCCCCCCGGCCGCCCGGTTCCCCGGCGCCGTCCACGACCGAGCTGAGGACGGGCGCGAGGTAGGCGAGGGACTTCCCCGACGCCGTGCCCGTGGCCACGACCACCGACTCGCCGCGCAGCGCGTGAGCCGCGGCGCGGGCCTGGTGTTCCCACGGCCGGTCCACCCCGACCTGGCGTATGGCCGCCACCACGTCTTCCCGGATCTGCCGTGGCCAGTCGGCATGGCGGCCCATACGCGGGGGCAAGTGCTCCGTATGAGTGACGCGTGTAGCCCGGTCCGCCGTGCCGGCGAGCAGGCCGAGTACCGCCCGTGGGGCGGGGCGCGTGCCCGCAGACTGCGGGAGTTGGTTGTCGGCCATCGGCACCGAGTGTGTCACCGGCCTGATGAAGAATGGACTCAAGGCGTCGTGTACGCCTACCGGTAAGTGATTGAATGCCATCGCGGCTGCCGATCCATGGGGGGCGACCGCTCGTTGCAAGGTGCTGGAGGATCCGTGGACCTGTCTCTGTCGACCCGTACCGTTGGCGACCGCACGGTCGTCGAGGTCGGTGGCGAGATCGATGTATACACCGCGCCCAAGCTGCGTGAGCAGCTGGTCGAGCTTGTCAATGACGGCAGCTACCACCTGGTGGTCGACATGGAGGGCGTGGACTTCCTCGACTCCACCGGCCTCGGTGTGCTCGTCGGCGGTCTGAAGCGCGTGCGCGCGCACGAGGGTTCGCTCCGCCTGGTCTGTAACCAGGAGCGCATCCTCAAGATTTTCCGCATCACCGGCCTGACCAAGGTGTTTCCCATCCACACCTCGGTCGACGACGCCGTCTCGGCCACCGACTGACAGCTCGGGCCCCGGGCCGCGTGCCGCTCGCGCGTCCCGGGGGAGTGGGAGTGGGGAGCGTGGGGGAACCGCTCCCGTCCGCTCCCCACGACGTTCGTCCGCAGACCGAGGGGGATGGCATGGCCACCGTCGAACTCCTGTTCAGTCCTCTGCCCAATCACGTCCGCACCGCGCGGCTGGTGGCGGCGGCGGTTGCGCGCCGGGCCGGGGTCGACGAGGCCGTGATGGACGAGGTGCGCCTCGCCGTCGGTGAGGCGTGCAGCCGCGCCGTCGGCCTGCATCTCAGCAACAACGTTTCCGCACCGGTGCGCGTCTCCCTGACGGAGGACGAGAAGAAGTTCTCCATCGAGGTCGCGGACGAGGTTCCGCACCGCCCCACGCATCTTCAGCGCAGTGACGGCGACGCCGACGCCATGGCCCTCGGGGAGGCCGTCGCCGAGGAGGACGACGAGATGGGGCTGGCCGTCATCAGCGGTCTCGTCGACGAGGTCGAGGTCACCGCGGACGGGACCGGCGGCCGGATCCGGATGAGCTGGCCCACGGCTCCGGACGCCCTCCTGCCGTAGCCCGGCTTCCCGCGCCCCGGCTGTCTCCTCTCCGCCCGGGGCGTCCCCGGCGCCTCCCTCTCCCGCCGTCGCGCCCGTGCCGCTCGCGCCGGGCGCGCGTCCGGCCCGTGTCCCGCCCTGCCGCCGCTCCGGCGCCTCTCGGCCCGCACCGGCCGGGGCAACGCCGACGACCCCCGTGAGACCCCGCCCCGTTACTTCCTCGCGGTCGGCCGCCGCTCCCGTCGACGGGGTGCCGGGGTGCCGGGGTGCCGGGCGGAGCGGATCATCAGGCTCCGGCAGCCGGTGGCCCGCTCCCGAATGATCGAATTCCCCGACCCTTCCTTTGAGCTGGCTTTTCATCACACTTAAAGATCCTTTCGAGGGTGCTATTCGACCGTCAGCGAATGGATCAATTTCAGTCGTCCGAGCGAATTAATCGGCTCCCCCCGGCGCATCTCGGCCGGTGGGACACAATTGGCTCTGATCGGCCCCTGTCTTGATCCCTGTTCTGATCCCTAGAATCCCGTCACCATCTTTGCTCAGGACGCCTGAGTGTCGCGGCGGTTCGTGCTGCGCGCCCATGTGCCAAACGTCAAGGAGGACGAATGGCGGGGCTTTCCACCCCTCTTCAGCAAGATCTTTTTCCGTCCCTGAATCTCGCGGCCGCCGAGCTGACCGACGACAACAGAATGATCGTCCTGGTCATCGCGGTGATCTCCCTGGCGGCGCTGGCCGTCGCCGTGGTGCTGGTGCGCCAGGTGCTGGCGGCCGGTGAGGGGACCGACGCGATGAAGAAGATCGCGGCCGCCGTGCAGGAAGGGGCGAATGCCTATCTGGCACGGCAGCTGCGGACCCTCGGCGTATTCGCGGTCGTGGTCTTCTTCCTGCTCATGCTGTTGCCGGCCGACAACTGGTCGCAGCGGACCGGGCGATCGGTGTTCTTCTTGATCGGCGCCTTGTTCTCGGCGGCGACCGGCTATATCGGAATGTGGCTGGCGGTGCGGAGCAATGTGCGGGTGGCCGCCGCGGCCCGCGCGGCCACACCGTCGGAAGGAGGGCCGGTCAAAGACCTCACCGAGGTTTCCCACCGGGCCATGAAGATCGCATTCCGCACGGGCGGCGTCGTGGGCATGTTCACCGTCGGCCTCGGTCTCTTCGGTGCCTGCTGTGTCGTGCTGGTCTACGCGGCCGACGCGCCGAAGGTGCTCGAAGGGTTCGGTCTCGGCGCGGCGCTGATCGCCATGTTCATGCGGGTCGGCGGCGGCATCTTCACCAAGGCCGCGGATGTCGGCGCGGACCTCGTCGGCAAGGTCGAGCAGGGCATCCCGGAGGACGACCCGCGCAACGCCGCGACCATCGCGGACAACGTGGGCGACAACGTCGGGGACTGCGCCGGCATGGCCGCGGACCTCTTCGAGTCCTACGCGGTGACCCTGGTCGCGGCGCTCATCCTCGGCAAGGTCGCCTTCGGCGACGCCGGGCTCGCCTTTCCCCTGATCGTTCCGGCGATCGGCGTGATCACGGCGATGATCGGAATCTTCGCGGTGGCGCCGCGCCGGTCCGACCGCAGCGGGATGACGGCCATCAACCGCGGCTTCTTCATCTCCGCGGCGGTCTCGCTGGCTCTGGTGGCCGTGGCCGCCTATGCCTACCTGCCGGGCTCCTACACGGAGCTGGCGGGCGTGGACGTCGCCGTCGCCGGTCACGAGGGCGACCCCCGGGTCCTCGCGCTCGTCGCGGTCGCCATCGGAATCGTGCTGGCCGCGCTGATCCAGCAGCTCACCGGTTACTTCACCGAGACCAGCCGGCGCCCGGTGCGGGATATCGGGAAGACCTCGCTGACCGGTCCCGCGACGGTGGTGCTCTCCGGCATCTCCCTCGGCCTGGAGTCCGCCGTCTACGCGGCGCTGCTGATCGGCCTCGGGGTCTACGGGGCGTTCCTGCTGGGCGGCACCTCGATCCTGCTGGCGCTGTTCGCGGTCGCTCTGGCCGGTACGGGCCTGCTCACCACGGTCGGTGTCATCGTGGCCATGGACACCTTCGGCCCGGTCTCCGACAACGCCCAGGGCATCGCGGAGATGTCCGGCGACGTGGAGGGCGCGGGCGCCCAGGTGCTCACCGACCTCGACGCGGTGGGCAACACCACCAAGGCGATCACCAAGGGCATCGCGATCGCCACGGCCGTACTCGCCGCGGCCGCGCTGTTCGGCTCGTACCGGGACGCGATCGCCACGGCCGTGGCCGAGGTGGGCGCGCGGGCCGGAGAGATGAACCTCAGTCTGGACATCTCGCAGCCGAACAACCTGGTGGGGCTGGTGCTCGGCGCCTCCGTGGTCTTCCTCTTCTCGGGGCTGGCCATCAACGCGGTGTCGCGATCGGCCGGCGCGGTGGTCTTCGAAGTCCGCCGGCAGTTCCGTGAGAAGCCGGGGATCATGGACTACACGGAGCAGCCGGAGTACGGCCGGGTGGTCGACATCTGCACCAAGGACGCCCTCCGTGAGCTCGCCACACCCGGCCTGCTCGCCGTGATGGCGCCGATCGTCGTCGGCTTCAGTCTGGGCGTCGGCGCGCTGGGTTCGTTCCTGGCGGGTGCCATCGGCACCGGCACGCTCATGGCGGTGTTCCTCGCCAACTCCGGTGGAGCCTGGGACAACGCCAAGAAGCTCGTCGAGGACGGTCACCACGGCGGCAAGGGCAGCGAGGCGCATGCCGCGACGGTCATCGGCGACACGGTCGGCGACCCGTTCAAGGACACGGCCGGCCCGGCCATCAACCCGCTGCTGAAGGTCATGAACCTGGTGGCGCTGCTGATCGCACCGGCCGTGGTGCAGTTCAGCTACGGGACCGACGCCAGTCCGGGCATCCGGGCGGTGGTGGCGCTGCTGGCCGGCGCCGTCATCATCGGCGCCGTCTATCTGTCCAAGCGGCGGGGAATCGCCGTGGGTGACGAAGACAACGTCGCGCCGGCGCCGGAGCGGTCCGGACCGTCCTCCGGGGCGGCGGTGGTGTCCTGAGCCGGGAGGCGGCCACGATCGGCTCCGCCCCAGGTCAGACGGTAATCGGGCGGTGTGCTGGGGCACACCGCCCGACGGCCGTGCCGGCCCTCGGGGCGGGGCCGGCGAGCCTGCCGTCCCCCGTGCCGGGCTGGTCCGGTGGGCCGCGAAAGCCACGTAACGGCCACCAGGTGAACTGCCCCACCCGCTCGGACGTGTAAGTTCCGGGGCCGAGAGTCATGGAAGGGGCAGATCCGGTGAAGAAGAAGCTCGCGGCCGCGCTGTCCGGTGGTGCGGCCCTCGTACTCGCGCTGTCGGGCTGTGGCGACGACAACGGTGAGAAGGTCGACGCCTACGCGAAGAAGGTGTGCGACCAGGTCCAGCCCCAGCTGGAGAAGATCACGCAGGCGAATCAGTCGATCACCTCCACGGCGGCGGACGGCAGACCCGAGGAGATCAAGAAGGCTGACTCGGCCGCCTTCCAGCAGATCTCCGATGCCTACGCCGCGATGTCCGACGCGGTCGGCAAGGCGGGCGCCCCGCCGGTCGAGGACGGCGAGAAGACCCAGAAGCAGGCCGTCCGGGAACTCGACGCCACCTCCGAGGCGTACGCGGACCTCAAGACGTCGGTCGACAAGCTCGACACCAAGGACCAGGCGAAGTTCGCCGAAGGGCTCAAGGGCGTCGCGCAGGACCTGGACAAGGTCAACAAGGTGGGCAACGACGCCATCAAGAAGCTGCAGTCCGGCGACATCGGGGCCGCGATGAGCGAGCAGCCCGGCTGCCGGCGCGGCGCGGGCACCCCCAGCGCCGGCACCTGATCGCCGCCGGGGCGCCGGTGCCCCCGTGGCCGTTCGGCAACGCGGGCCGCGGGCCGCGTTGCCGCGGGCCGCAGGTCGTGCCACCGTGCCGCCCCGCGCCGACGTTCCCGCGCCCGGCGGCCGGGTGCGCCGCGTGGGCGAGGCGTGCCCACCGGGCGGTGGCCTGGCCCACGCGATCCGAACTTCATACGACCTGACGTCCAGATGACAGGACGCGCGGGAAGCCCGGGGGCCTGGCGGCCATGGACAGGACGGCCCTGCGGGTCCCGTGAGCCGGATTCCGTGCCCTCCCCTCCGCCGCCCCGCGGCGTCCTGGCGTGCCCGGTGTGCGCCCGGCGAGGCCGCCGGTGCTCGTTCCCCGCTCCCCGTTGCCGCGTTCCGCTCCTCGTTCCCGCTCGCCGTTCCCCGCTCCCCGCGTCCCGTCCCGCCACCCGGTGCCCCGGCACGGCTTCCGGGCCGTGATCGGGCCGCGGCCACCACCGGCGCGCACGGCCGCCGGCCGCCACGGTGACAATGGGGCGGTGACGACGCACGATCAGCCGCTGCCCGACCCGCCGGGAGCCGCCACCGGTCTCCCCGCCCGCCTCCGTGAGGTCTTCCTCTCCACGGCCTTCACCGCCGGCGGACTGCCGGACCTCCTCGGCGCCCCGGCCTACGCCGCGCTCGCCCGGGGCGAGACCGTGCCCGCCCTGCGCGCCACCCGGGGCGGCTCGCCGCTGGAGACGCTCGTACGGCTGTTCCTGCTGCGCGCCGTCGTGCCCCGCGCCCGGGCTTCGGAGGTGCTGCCCGTGGACCTGTGCCTCGCCGAGGGCTGGTTGCTGCGCGACGGCGGGACCCACGAGGACGGCGTGCGGGCGAGTGTCGACATCCGCCCCTACGGCGGCCCGGCGGACGAGGACTGGTGGATCGTCTCCGACCCCGGCTGCGCCGTCGGTGGCGCGGGCGGCGCGGGGCAGGGCGCCGGGGAGGATCGCTCCGGGCTCGTCCTCGGGGTCGGCGGGGCGTCCACCACGCTCGCCGGCCTCACCGTCCGCGAGCCCGTGGCGCGCGCCTTGGACCTCGGCACCGGCTCGGGTGTCCAGGCCCTCCACGCCACCCGGCACGCGGCCCACGTCACCGCCACGGACGTCAACCCGCGCGCGCTGGCCTTCACCCGGCTCACGCTGGCGCTCTCCGGCGCGCCCGGGGCCGATCTCCGCCAGGGCTCGCTCTACGAGCCGGTCGCCGCGGACGCCCCCTACGACCTCATCGTCTCCAACCCCCCGTTCGTCATCTCCCCCGGTGCCCGCCTCACCTACCGGGACGGCGGCATGGCGGGCGACGACCTGTGCCGCACCCTGGTCCGGCGGTCCGCCGATCACCTCGCCGACGGCGGTCACTGCCAGCTCCTCGCCAACTGGGAACAGGTGCGCGGCGAGGACTGGCGCGAGCGGGTCCGCTCCTGGGTGCCCCCGGGCTGTGACGCCTGGATCGTGCAGCGCGAGGTGCAGGACGTCGCGGAGTACGCGGAACTGTGGCTGCGGGACGCCGGGGACCACCGTGCGGGCGCCGCGGCGTACGCCGCGCGTTACGAGGCCTGGCTGGACGCCTTCGAGGCACGCGGGACGGCGGCGGTCGGCTTCGGCTGGATCACCGTACGGCGGTCCGGGGCGGCCCGGCCCTCCGTCGTCGTGGAGGAGTGGCCGCACCCGGTGGAGCAGCCGCTGGGCCGGTCCGTGCGGGACCACTTCGCCCGCCAGGACTTCCTGCGCCGCACCGACGACGCCGCGCTGCTCGCCGCGCGCTTCCGGCTGGCCGACGACGTGGTGCAGGAGCAGATCGGGCCGCCCGGGGCCGAGGACCCGGAGCACGTGGTGCTGCGCCGGCACCGCGGGATGCGACGGGCGACCACCGTGGACACCGTCGGCGCGGGCTTCGCCGGCGCCTGCGACGGCACGCTCCCCGCGGGCCGGATCCTGGACGCCATCGGGCAGCTGCTGGGAGAGGACCCGGTGCTGTTGCGCGACCGGACACCTGAGGCGGTGCGGCTCCTCGTCGAACAGGGCTTTCTGATCCCGGTGGAGTGAGACCGCGGGCGTCCCCGGCGGGCGGCGTCCCGGCCGGCCGCGGCGATCGTCGGTCTGCCGCCTGCCGCCTGCCGCCTGCCGCCTGCCGTCTGCTGGTTGGCGCCTGCCGACTGCCTGCTGCGGTCCGCCCTCCGCCGTCTGCCTGCCGCCCGGTGGCTCGCAGCGGCTCCGCCGAGGCCGCGTGGCGGACGCCGCCCACGGGCCGCTGTTCATCGCGCGTTCGCTCCGGTGTCCTTCCGCTGTGGCACGCTCCGGCGCGGGACCGGGCCCGGTGCCGGGAGCCGTCCGCATCCCGGCGGCGCGGGGCGACGGTTACGGCGTTCCGCCGGCCTCCGGCCGGGGGGTCCGCGCCGCGCCGCCGGACCGTCCGCGTACATCCGGTAGGCGAACGTTCCACCACCCCGCGACGCACCGCATCCGGCGCCGCGCGCCGGCCCACCGCGGATGACGGGACAGTCCTGAGGGGGTGCGCAGTGATGGAGAGCGGGCCGGCGATATTCGCCGGGACGGTGTTCGTACTGTTCGGAACGGCTCTGCTGGCGTGGGCGGGGATGCGGTTGCGCGGTCGTGCGCCGCTGGTGGAGGGCGTGGAATCGCCGCTGGCGGTTCCGCTGGTGCTGGTCTTCGGCCCGGCTGCCCTGATCACCGGTGCGTGGTTGCTGCTGTCGGCCTGACCCGCCTGACCCGCCTGACCGCCCGGGCGCCGGAGACGGCCGGGGGTGCCTGACGGCACGCCGCCGCCTCGGCCGCCGGGCGGCCCCGGACGCGGTACGGCCCGCGCCCCGGAGTACCGGGAGGCGGGCCGTACCGGGCGAGCCGGAGGTCCGGCGGCTCGTCAGCCGCGGAGGACGCGGCCCTCGCTGTCCGTGCGGTCGTTGCTGGTCAGGAAGAGGATGCCGTCGATCAGGGCCCAGATGCCGCAGCCGCCGAGGGTGAAGAGCTGGCCGAGCGCCATGCCGGTGTGCCCGGTGTAGAAGCGGCCGATGCCGAGGGTGCCGATGAACAGCTGGAGGATGCCGGCGACGATCTTCGACTTCTCCGAGTAGGGCTGCCCGTTGGGAGCGACGGCCGGAGGCTGAGCGGGGTAGGACATGAGCGGGACTCTCTCTCGGGTATCTCACGGTGGCTGACACCCGCGGGACCTGGGGACGTCGTCGCGGTGATCAAACTGACCCCTGAGGGAACCGGCCAGTTGCACCTGCGGGCGGATTGTGATCGATCGGTGATCGATGCGTACGGCCTTCGGACCGGCACCGGTCTTTCCCCCATCACGCTGCCGGAACGTCCGGTACGCCAGGGAGACGAGGCCCCTCTTCGCCGTGCGGCGCGCCGCATCCGGCGCCCCGCACGGGGACGGCCGAGGCGCCGGGGGAGACCGCGGCGCTCTGGGGGCGTGGGGGAGCACGGAAGGCGCCGGGGAGGACGGTGGGACCACGGTGGGACCACGGTGGGATGGGGCTCAGCCGACCACGTTCCGCCCGATCCCCCACAGGACCGTCAGCGTCAGCGCCGTCACCAGCGTCGCCCGGCGGGGTGAGGGGCGGTAGCGCCGTCCGCGCAGGCCCTCACGGAGCCAGCGCCAGCCGAGCCAGAGGCCGGCGGGGACGCCGAGCAGCAGCAGGGCGGCGTTGTCGTGGAAGGCGGCGGCGAGGTCGCCGTGCATCAGGTCGTACACCATGCGGGTGGCGCCGCAGGTGGGGCAGTCCAGCCCGGTCAGCCACCTGAAGGGGCAGTACAGCAGCCACTGCCCGGGGCGGTGCGGATCGGTGCGGTAGAGGTACGCCGCCGCGGCCGCCCCGGCCGCCAGTGCTCCGAGGGGCGGGGCGGCCGGGTGCGCGCGGGCGCGACGGAGTCGGGCGCGCACGCCCCCGGCGGATCCGGAGTGCGTGCCCCCGGCGGATCCGGCGCCCGGGGCGCCGGAGGCCGCGGCGTCCCCGGGCCACGGGGCCCCTGCGGGGCCGGCGGCGCCCGCCGCGTCCTCGTCGCCCGCTGCGTCCTCGCCGCCCTCCGCGCCACCCGGGTGGCCTGCCGGGTCAGCCACGCAGCGGGCGGCCCTGCGCGTCGGTGGGCTGGCCGGTGAGCAGCATGATGCCGTCGATCAGGGACCAGATGCCGCAGCCGCCGAGGGTGAAGAGCTGGCCGAGCGCCATGCCGGTGTGCCCGGTGTAGAAGCGGCCGATGCCCAGGGTGCCGATGAACAACTGGAGAACGCCCGCGACGATCTTCGACTTGTCCGAGTAGGGGCGGCCGTAGGGGTCGTAGCCGTAGGGGGCGTTCGGGTCGCCCGTGTACTGCCCCGCCGGCGCGGGCGGCTGCTGGGGGTAGCCGTAGCCGGCGGCCGGCTGGCCGTAGGGCTGCTGCTGCGCGCCCTGGTCGGGATAGCCGTAGGAGGGCTGCTGCTGGCCGTAGGGCTGCTGGCCGGCCTGCTGCGGGTAGCCGTAACCGCTGTTGGGGTCCTGGGGCGGCGGGCCGTAAGGGTTGGACATGGGCTTCCCCCGATTGATGTGCGACAGGTGTGCGATCGCCGGACGCGGTGGACAGGGCCGGGCCGGTCCCGGCACCGCCATCCTGCCAGCCGGACTCGGGGCCCTGGCAAGCACCCGGGAAACGACGCGTGCGGCGGGGACGTTCGATGTGAGGTTGGCGGGGTCCCGGCGGTACGGCGGCATACACCCCCCTTGTCGGGTTACCGTTCGAGTGGCGTTGCGGGCTTTCCCCGCTTGACAACGGGGCGGGAGGTACCGTCACACTCCGCAACGCCACGACACCGCCGCCACAGAACTGGCAGTGATATTCACCGAGCGTCCACGGAGAGAAGAGCGAAGTTGTCCCCGACCAGCGAGACCGCGAAGGGCGGCCGCCGACTCGTCATCGTCGAGTCGCCTGCCAAGGCGAAGACGATCAAGGGCTATCTCGGCCCGGGGTATGTCGTCGAGGCGAGCGTCGGGCACATCCGCGATCTGCCCAAAGTCGCCGCAGAGATCCCCGCGAAGTACAAGGGTGAGCCCTGGGCCCGGCTCGGCGTCAACGTCGACCAGGACTTCCAGCCCATCTATGTCGTCAACGCGGATAAGAAGAGCCAGGTCAGCAAGCTCAAGGAGCTGCTGGCGGAGTCCGACGAGCTGCTGCTCGCCACCGATGAGGACCGCGAGGGCGAGGCGATCGCCTGGCATCTCCAGGAGGTCCTGAAGCCCAAGGTCCCGGTCCGCCGGATGGTCTTCCACGAGATCACCAAGGACGCCATCCAGGCCGCCGTCCGCAGCCCGCGGGAGCTGAACAAGCGCCTCGTCGACGCCCAGGAGACCCGCCGGATCCTCGACCGCCTGTTCGGCTACGAGGTCTCCCCGGTGCTGTGGAAGAAGGTCATGCCCCGGCTGTCGGCCGGCCGCGTGCAGTCCGTCGCGACCCGGCTGGTCGTCGAGCGGGAGCGCGAGCGGATGGCGTTCCGCTCCGCCGAGTACTGGGACCTGACCGGCACCTTCGCCGCGGCCGGAAGCGGTGGCGGCGGCGAGCCCGGGTCCTTCGGGGCCCGTCTCACGGCCGTCGACGGCCGCCGGGTCGCCACCGGCCGGGACTTCGGCGCCACGGGGCGGCTCAAGGAGGGCGCGCGCGTCCTCCACCTCGACGAGGCCGCGGCGCGCGAGCTGGCCGCCGCCCTGGAGAGCGCCGACTTCTCCGTCCGCTCGGTGGAGTCCAAGCCGTACCGGCGCTCGCCGTACGCCCCGTTCCGTACCACCACCCTGCAACAGGAGGCCTCGCGCAAGCTGGGCTTCGGCGCCAAGGCGACGATGCAGATCGCGCAGAAGCTGTACGAGAACGGCTTCATCACCTACATGCGGACGGACTCCACGACGCTCTCCGAGACCGCCGTGGCCGCCGCCCGCGCCCAGGTCACCCAGCTCTACGGCGCCGACTACCTGCCGGACAAGCCGCGGCTGTACACGGGCAAGGTCAAGAACGCGCAGGAGGCGCACGAGGCGATCCGCCCCTCCGGCGACCGCTTCCGCACCCCGGCCGAGACGGGCCTGACCGGCGACCAGTTCCGCCTCTACGAGCTGATCTGGAAGCGGACGGTCGCCTCCCAGATGAAGGACGCCACCGGCCAGTCCGTGACGGTGAAGGTGGCCGGCCGGGCCCGCGACGGCCGGGACGCCGAGTTCTCCGCCTCCGGCAAGATCATCAACTTCCACGGCTTCCTCAAGGCGTACGTCGAGGGCGCGGACGACCCGAACGCCGAGCTGGACGACCGCGAGCGCCGGCTGCCGCAGGTCACCGAGGGGGACCCGCTCACCGCCGAGGAACTCGCCGCCGAGGGCCACGCCACCAAGCCGCCCGCCCGCTACACCGAGGCGTCCCTCGTCAAGGAGCTGGAGGAGCGGGAGATCGGCCGGCCGTCGACCTACGCCTCCATCATCGGCACCATCCTCGACCGCGGTTACGTCTTCAAGAAGGGCACGGCCCTCGTGCCGTCCTTCCTCTCCTTCGCCGTCGTCGGCCTGCTGGAGAAGCACTTCGGCCGGCTCGTCGACTACGACTTCACCGCCCGCATGGAGGACGACCTCGACCGCATCGCCGCGGGCGAGGCCCAGTCGGTGCCGTGGCTGCGCCGCTTCTACTTCGGTTCCGAGGGCGGCGCCCCGGCCGGCGCGGGCGCCGCCGCGGAGGCGGGCAACGGTGACGGCGACCACCTCGGCGGCCTCAAGGAACTGGTCACCGACCTGGGCGCGATCGACGCCCGCGAGGTCTCCTCCTTCCCCGTCAGCGACGGCATCGTGCTGCGCGTCGGCCGCTACGGGCCGTACGTCGAGCGCACGGCCCCGCCGCCGGAGGGGGCGGTGGGCGAGGTCGGCCAACGCGCCGACGTGCCCGAGGACCTGCCGCCCGACGAGCTGACCGTCGAGTACGCGGAGGAGCTGCTGGCCAGGCCGAGCGGCGACTTCGAGCTGGGCACCGACCCGGAGACCGGCCGGAAGATCGTCGCCAAGGACGGCCGCTACGGCCCGTACGTCACCGAGGTGCTGCCCGAGGACACGCCGAAGACCGGCAAGAACGCCGTCAAGCCGCGCACGGCCTCGCTCTTCGCGTCGATGTCGCTGGACACCGTGACGCTGGCGGACGCCCTGAAGCTGATGTCGCTGCCCCGGGTGGTCGGCACCGATCCCGCGTCGGGCGAGGAGATCACCGCGCAGAACGGCCGGTACGGCCCCTACCTGAAGAAGGGCACCGACTCGCGCTCCCTGGAGAGCGAGGAGCAGCTGTTCACGCTCACGCTGGAGCAGGCGCTGGAGATCTACTCCAAGCCCAAGCAGCGTGGCCGGGGCGCCGCCAAGCCGCCGCTGAAGGAGCTGGGCACCGACCCGGTGAGCGAGCGGCCGGTGGTCGTCAAGGACGGCCGCTTCGGCCCGTACGTCACGGACGGCGAGACCAACGCGACCCTGCGCCGGGACGACGACCCCGAGACGATCACGCCGGAGCGGGGCTACGAACTCCTCGCCGAGAAGCGGGCCAAGGGCCCGGTGAAGAAGACGGCGAAGAAGGCCGCCACCAAGAAGACCGCCACGAAGACGGCGAAGAAGACCGCCACGAAGAAGACGGCGGCCAAGAAGACGGCCACGGCCGCCAAGAAGGCCTCCGCGCCGGCCAAGAAGGCGGCGGCCACGGCCGCCGCCAAGAAGACCACGGCCGGGACGGCGGCGAAGGCGGCCGGGAAGACCCCGGCGCGCAGCGCTTCGGGGGCGGAAACGGGCGAGTAGGCGAGCCGCCCGCCTGCCCGCCCGACGGACGGGACGCGGACGGGACGGTGGCCTCCCGGTGGCACTCCGCCGGGGTCCACCCGTCCGCGGGACCGGGGCCGGACCGGGTTCCGCGCCACCGCTTCCGGACTCCGGTCGCGTCGGCTGGCCGTGCCGCGCGGTCGGCCGTGCCGCGCGGGTCGGCGGCACGCGAGAGCGCGGAGGGACGGTCCCGGAGACCATCTCCTCGTCGGCGACCATCCGCCACGGCCCGTGGCAGCCGGTCGCGGACCCCCGCCGGGCCTGTCCCGGCGTGCCCGGCGGGCCGTGGGCGCGGGCGGACGGTTCGTCAGAAGGGGCGGGCGGCCTCTCCGTCCGTGCCGGACCGCCCCCGGTGCGGGCCGCGGAGGCGGGCCGCACGGACGGGCCCGTTCGGCCGTCCGTGGTGCCGGGCGGGCAGCCGGCCGGGCGTTGTCCACAGCTTGGCGGGACCGCTCGGCATGTATTCGGCCAGTCCGGATAGGCTGGCCGGATGACGCGTGCCGAGCAGCCCACGGTCGTGAGTTCCCCCACGGACCACCTTGCCGCAGACTCCCGCGAACGCGCCGTGCGAGCACTGCTGCGATTCCCCCCACTGAGGCGGTTGTGGAGCGCCCAGCTCGTCGGCGGCGTGGGCGACTGCCTCGCCCTGCTGGTCCTCGTGGTGCTGACCTTGCAGGCCGCCGTGGGTGCGGAGACCTTCGGCCCCGGGTACCGGGGCGCGGCCTTCGCGGTGGCCGCCGTCCTCGCCGTGCGGATCCTCACCTCCTTCCTCTTCGGGGCGGTGCTCCTGACCCCCCTCACCTCGCTCATCGGCGACGGCCGGAGGCCGGACCCCTCCCCGGACCCGGCGCGGCCGGCCGCGGCGGACGGGGCGGAGCCGGCGGGCGGCGGCGCGGTGTCCCCGGCGGAGCCGGGGAAGGCCGGTGCCGTGCCCGGGGAGAAGCCCGCGGACGCGGGCGCCCCCGGCAAGGGCACCCCCGGTAAGGGCTCCTCCCGCAAGGGCGGCACGGGCGCGCTGCTCGACCGCCGCTGGACGATGATCGGCGCCGACGCGCTCCGGGTGGCCCTGCTGGTCGTCGCCCCGCTGTGGATCGACTGGACGCCCGACACGGCCACCGCCGTCCTCCTGGTCACCGTCTTCCTCACCGGGGTCGCCGAGCGGCTGTGGACGATCTGCCGGGAGAGCGCGGCCCCCGCGCTGCTGCCCTCCGTCCCGGCCGGTGACGACGCCGTCCGCCCGCTGCCGGACAACCTCGACGCGCTGCGCCGGCTCTCGCAGCGCACCGGATTCGTCGCGCTGCCGCTGGCCGCCGCGGTCCTCGTCGTCGTCACCCTGTTCAGCAACCTGCTCGGGGCGGTCGTCGAGTGGTTCCACCTGCACCAGGTGGCGCTCGGCTCGTACGTGGCGGCGGGGCTCTTCGCCGCGTGCGTCTCCATCCTCTACTTCGTCGAGCTGCCCGGCGGGCGCACGCCCCGGGTCCCTTCCCCGCTGGCGGGGCTGCGCCGCCCCCGCGGCGGCGGCCGTGCCGACAAGGGGCGCACCGGCGCCGTCCCGCTGCTGGTGGCGGCGTGTGCCGCGGTCGCGGGGGCGATCGCCTCGGCGGTCGGCGTGGCCGTGCTCCACATCGACGACCTGGGCGGCGGGCCGGTCGGCTTCGCGCTGCTCGTCCTCGCGCTCACCGGGGGCACCGTCCTCGGCATCCGCAGCGCGCCCAAGGTGCTGCCGGCGCTCTCCCGGCGCCGGATGCTCGCCCTGTCCACGGCCCTGGCCGGGCTGGCGCTGCTCGCCGTAGGCCTGACGCCCGACCCGGCCACGGTCCTCTTCCTGGCCGTCGTCGCCGGCGCGGCGGCCGGCATCGCCGCCAGCACCGGGCACACCCTGCTCGACCAGGAGACCGAGGAGCTCCGCCGGGGCCGCGTCACCGACCATCTGCACGCCGTCGTCCGGGTGGCCACCGCGCTGGCCGCCGTGGCCGCGCCCCTGCTCGCCGCCGGGATCGGCCCGCACCGGCTGGCCGGCGGCCGTTTCGTCTTCGCCCACGGCGGCGCCGGCTTCACGCTGATGCTGACCGGCGCGCTGCTGCTGCCCGTCGCCGCGCTGGTGCTGATCCGCACCGACGACCGGTCCGGCGTCCCGCTCCGCCGCGATCTGCGCGACGCGCTGCGCGGTGGTGACCCCGACCGGCGCTCCCCGGCCGGCAACGGCTTCTTCATCGCCGTGGAAGGCGGCGACGGCGCCGGCAAGTCCACCCAGGTCGAGACGCTCGCCGAGTGGATCCGCTCCAAGGGGCACGAGGTCGTGGTCACCCGTGAGCCCGGGGCGACGGCCATCGGCAAGCGGCTCCGCTCCATCCTGCTCGACGTCGCCTCGTCCGGGATCTCGCCCCGCGCGGAGGCGCTGCTGTACGCGGCGGACCGCGCCGAGCATGTCGACAGTGTCGTCCGGCCCGCCCTGGAGCGCGGTGCCGTCGTCATCAGCGACCGCTACATCGACTCGTCCGTCGCCTACCAGGGCGCCGGCCGTGACCTGTCGCCGACCGAGATCGCCCGCATCAGCCGCTGGGCGACCGACGGGCTCGTCCCCCATCTGACCGTGCTCCTCGACATCGCGCCGGAGACGGCCCGCGAGCGGTTCACCGAGGCGCCGGACCGGCTGGAGTCCGAGCCGCCCGAGTTCCACCAGCGGGTCCGCGCCGGTTTCCTGGCGCTGGCCGCCGCCGACCCGGCGCGCTACCTCGTCGTCGACGCCGGACAGGAGCCGCAGGCCGTCACCACCGTCGCCCGGCACCGGCTCGACCAGGTGCTGCCGCTCTCCGAGGCGGAGATCCGGGCCCGCGAGGAGGCGCGCCGCGCGGCCGAGGAGGAGGCCCGCCGCCGCGCCGAGGAAGAGGCGGCGCGCAAGGCCGAGGAGGAACGGCAGGAGCGCGAACGGCAGGAGCAGCTCGCCCGGCTGCGCGCCGAGGAGGAGGAGCGCAAGCGGCGCGAGGCCGAGCAGGCCCGGGTCGCGGAGGCCCGCCGCCAGGCCGAGGAGGCGCGCCGGCGCGCCGAGGAGGCGCAGGCCCGGGCGGAGGAGGAGCGCCGCAGGCGGGAGGCCGAGGAGACCCGGCGGCGCGCCGAGGAGGAGCAGGTCCGCCGGCAGCAGGCGGAGGAGGAGCGGCTGCGCCGGGAGGCCGACGAGCGCCGCCAGGAACGCCAGCGGAAGGCCGAGGAGGCGCTGCTCCGCGCCGAGCGGGAGCGGCAGGCCGCCGAGCGGGCCGCGGCGACGCCCGGCGGCGAGCAGGGCCGGCCGGACGGCGCGGCCGTGGACGAGGCACCGACGGTGCAGACGCCCGCACCGGGCGTGGCGCCCGCCGCCGGTGGGCGCGGGACGGACGGCGGCCCCGGGGGCGCCGGACCGGACGGCGAGACGACCCAGCCGGTCCCCACACCGCGTACCGGCCGCCCGGCGCCGGAGGCCGGCGAGACGGCCCTGCTGCCGCAGGTCCCCGGCGACGCCGGTCCGGGCGGCGGCGACCGGACGGACCGCGGCAGCGGGGCCGACGGGCCCGACGGGACCGCACCCCTCCCGCGTGTCTCCGAGGCCGATGAGACGGCGGTGCTGCCCCAGGTCCCGGAGGCCGGCGACCGGGAGTGGCCGGACGCCGAACGCGCCGCCGGGCGCGCGGCGGACGAGACCGCCGTACTCCCCCCGGTCCGGCCGGACGAGCCGCCGCGTGGCGGGCAGCCCTCCGCCGGCTCGCGCCAGGGCCCGCCTCCCCGCGCGGGCGGCGCGGGGGAGGGAGTGCCGCCGTGGCTCGCCCGGGAGGACGAGGCGCGGGGCGCCGCCGGGGACGGGGACGGCGAACGCACCCGGGAGCTGCCGCAGGCCGGCCGGGCCGGGGAGCCCGGTGGCGGCCCGGAGGAGCACCAGGGCCCCGGAGCGCAGCGGTACGGCCGCGGTGGCCGGCGCCGCCCGGACTGGGCGGAGGAGACTCCGCTCGACGACCTGCCGACCCTCGCCGACGAGCTGCTCGGCCCGCGGGAGGACCCGCGTGAGGGTGCGTGGGGCGAGGGTGACGACGGGCGCGGCGGCCGGGGCCGCCGGGGCTGAGACCCTGGAGACGGGGTCCGGCCGGCGGAAGCGGGGAAAGCCGGGAGGCCGGGGAGACCGGAGCCGGGAAGACCGGAGCCGGGAAGCCCGGCGGCCGGCTGCCCCGGACCCCGGAGGACACCGGACGACCGGCCCGGAGGACACCGGACGACCGGCCCGGAGGACGCCGGACGACCGGATAGTGGGAACAAGGCCGACGAGCCGGAAGACCAAAAGAGGAGCGCCGGGCATGGCGGTGTGGGACGACCTGGTCGGCCAGGGCCGGGTGACGGAGACGCTCACCGCGGCCGCCCGGGCCGCCGACGCCCTGGTCACCGAGGCCGGGCGGGCGAGCACCGCCGGGGCCGCGGGGGACTCCGGGCGCGCCGGGGAGGCCGAGAGCCTCTCCCCCGCCCCGTATTCGGCCGTCGGGGAGGGGGACGGGGCTGCGCCCGTCCCGGAGGGGGGCGCCTCGTCGATGACGCACGCCTGGCTCTTCACCGGCCCGCCGGGTTCCGGCCGCGCCACCGCGGCCCGGGCCTTCGCGGCGGCTCTCCAGTGCGTCAGCCCGGACCGGGCGCTGGGTGCCGCCCCGGGCTGCGGTTTCTGCGACGGCTGCCACACGGCGCTCATCGGCACCCACGCCGATGTCGAGATCGTCCGTACGGATCTGCTCTCCATCGGCGTCAAGGAGACCCGCGAACTCGTCCGCCGCGCGCAGCTCGCCCCGTCCGGCGGCCGGTGGCAGGTGATCGTGCTGGAGGACGCCGACCGGCTCACCGAGGGCTCGGGCAACGTCCTGCTGAAGGCCGTCGAGGAGCCCGCGCCACGGACGGTGTGGCTGCTGTGCGCGCCTTCCGTGGAGGACGTCCTGCCCACGATCCGTTCCCGCTGCCGCCAGCTTGTCCTGCGGACACCGCCGGTGGAGGCCGTGGCGGAGCTGCTGATGCGGCGGGACGGCATCGAGCCGGGCGCGGCCGAGGCGGCGGCCCGCGCCACGCAGGGCCACATCGGCCGGGCCCGCCGGCTGGCCACCGACGAGCGGGCGCGGGCCCGCCGGGCCGCCGTGCTGAAGCTGCCGCTCCGGATCGACCAGGTCGGCGGCTGCCTCAAGGCGGCTCAGGAACTGGTGGACGCCGCCGCCGAGGACGCCCGGCAGATGGCGGAGGAGGTCGACGTCAAGGAGACCGAGGAACTGCGCGCCGCGCTCGGTGCCGCCGCCGGACCGGGCGGCCGGCTGCCGCGCGGCACGGCCGGGGTGATGAAGGATCTGGAGAAGCGGCAGAAGACCCGCTCCACCCGCACCCAGCGCGACTCCCTGGACCTGGCCCTCACGGACCTCACCGCCTTCTACCGCGACGTTCTCGCCGTGCAGTTCGGCTCGCCCGCGGCGGTCGCCAACATCGAGGAGCGGCAGGCCCTGGAGCGGGTCGCCCGGGGATCCACCCCGGAGAGCACCCTGCGCCGGATGGAGGCGATCCTCGCCTGCCGCCGTGCCCTGGACGCCAACGTCGCCCCGCTGCTGGCGGTGGAGGCCATGATGCTGAGCCTGCGCGCGGGCTGAGCCTCGGTCTGCCTCGCGTTGCGCGGCCCCCGGGGGCCCGGGGCCGCCAGTCTTCGAGGCCCGGGGGCGCACGGCTTCCGAGGGCCCGGGGACGCGCGGTCTCCGAGGGGCGCACGGCCTCCGAGGGTCCGGCGTCCCGCAGCCTGGAGGGCGGGGGCGCACCGCCTGTACACCCTCACACCCCGCGCGGAGAGCAGCCGGCGCCGGGATCGCCGGCGAGGGCCGCGGCTCGGCAGAGGAACCGGGGTCCGGCGAGGGAGCGCGCGCCGGAGCGCACCCCGACCGGCGGGGTGCCGGACGAGTGGCCCCTGGCTCACCGCCCACCGTCCACTGCCGGCCGCCCGGTCAACCGCCGAGCCGGCAGCTCACCCGTACGGCGGGTGGTGAACGGCCACCGCGGAATCGCGGACCGCTACGCTCCGAACGGAAGCCGCACATCACCGCGAACCGCCCATCCGGACAGCCGCCCCGCGGTCTCCGCCGAGCCGTCCGTTCCTCGCCGCCCGGGCCGAACCGAGGGGTCTCCATGCACGTCCGCAGCCGACCGTTCCACACCGCCGGGGTGGCCCTCCTGGCCGCCGCCCTCGTGCTCGCCGGCTGCTCGTCCGGCGCCGCGGACCCCTCCGCCGACCGCCCTGCGGGCCCCCGCCCCACCGGCGCCCCGGACGTCCTGGAGCCGTTGGCCACCACCGTCCCGTCCGCCCTCAGGCCCTACTACGCCCAGAAGCTCCGCTGGCGGGGTTGCGACACCGCCGGTTTCGAGTGCGCCACGCTCAAGGCCCCGCTGGACTACGCGCGCCCGGGCGACGGCCGGGACGTCCGTCTCGCCGTGTCGCGCCGGAAGGCCACCGGGCCGGGCGATCCCCTCGGGTCCCTGCTGGTCAACCCCGGCGGCCCGGGCGGCTCCGCGATCGGTTACCTGCAGAACTACGCGGCGGCCGGTTACCCGGCCCCCGTCCGCGAGCGCTACGACATGGTCGCCGTCGACCCGCGCGGGGTGGCCGCGAGCGAGCCGGTCACCTGCCTGTCCGACGCGGAGATGGACGCCTACACCCAGGTCGACGTCACCCCTGACTCCGAAGGCGAGACCGAGGCACTGGTCGCCGCGTACCGCCGGTTCGGGCAGGGCTGCGAGCGGCGCAGCGGCGAGGTGCTCGGCCATGTCTCCACCGTGGAGTCGGCCCGCGACATGGACCTGCTCCGGGCCGCGCTCGGCGACGAGAAGCTGACCTACGTCGGCGCGTCCTACGGCACCTTCCTCGGGGCGACCTACGCGGGCCTCTTCCCGTCGCGCGTCGGCCGGCTCGTCTTCGACGGGGCGATGGACCCGTCCCTGTCCTCCCGGCAGCTCAACCGGGACCAGACGGCCGGCTTCTCCACCGCCTTCACCGCCTTCGCCGAGGACTGCGTGCGCGGCGAGGACTGCCCGCTCGGGAACGAGAGCGTCGCCGACGCCCGCCGGCGGATGAGCGCCTTCTTCCGGCGGCTGGACCGCCGGCCCGTGCCCGCCGGGAACGGCCGGGAACTCGGCGAGTCGCTGGCCACGACCGGGGTGATCGCCGCGATGTACGACGAGGGGGCGTGGCCGCGCCTGCGGGGGGCGCTGAAGGCGGCGATGGACGGCCGGGGCCACGACCTCATCGCGCTCGCGGACCTCTACCACGAACGCGACCCGAACGGCTCCTACCAGAATCTGATGTACGCCAACCCGGCCGTGAACTGCCTGGACCTGCCGGCCTCCTTCCGCAGCCCGGCCGAGGTCCGGAAGCAGCTCGCCTCCTTCCGGGAGGCGTCCCCGGTCTTCGGCGAGGGGCTGGCCTGGTCGGCGCTGAACTGCGGCTACTGGCCGGTGAAGGCGACCGGGAAACCGCACCGGATCGAGGCCCGGGGCGCCGCGCCGATCCTGGTCGTCGGCACCACCCGCGACCCGGCGACCCCGTACGTGTGGTCCCGCGCCCTCGCGGCCCAGCTCGACTCCGGCACCCTGCTCACCTACGACGGCGACGGCCACACCGCGTACGGACGCGGCAGCGCCTGCGTGGACCGGGCGATCAACACCTACCTGCTGAAGGGCGAGGCCCCGGCGAACGGCACCCGGTGCACGTGACGGCCGGGGCTGCGGCGCTCCCACCCGAGGCGATCACCACCGCCACCCAGGCCACACCCCGGGCCTCACGCCGGGCCACACCCTGGCCCTCACCCCGGGCCTCACGCCGGGCCCTCACCCCGGGCCGTCCCCCAACCCGGTACGGGGCACCCCCTCCCACTGTGTAGACTTGCCGCTGTTGCCGATGCCCTTCGCGACCATGGTGTCCGGAGCGTCACGGCAGCTCGCCGCCTTAGCTCAGATGGCCAGAGCAACGCACTCGTAATGCGTAGGTCTCGGGTTCGAATCCCGAAGGCGGCTCACTCTGGAACCCCAGGTCGGGTGTACTCCGACCTGGGGTTCTTTCGTTCAGCGAATGCGGCGACGTCGGCGAGCGCGGGCCGCGCGGCTGTCGGGGGTCTCACTTCTGGTCTCAGTCGGGCCGGAGTCCGGGCCCGGATCGGGGGCCGGGGGAGCGGGTACGAAGAACTCGCCCATGCGCCGCATCGCGTCCTTCGACAGGTGAGAGCGCCCCTTCACGTAGCGGCGTGTCTGGCTGATCTGGGTGTGCCGCAGGATCTCCATGATGGTGGGCATGTCGACGCCCAACTCGTTCAGGATTGTGTCGGCCGTGTGACGGCTCCCGTCGTACAGGCGGCGGTCGTCGATTCCGGCTTCGCCGAGGAGTTCCTTGAACTCCTCGTAGTCCTGCCGGGGGTCGAGTGGGCGACCATCCGGCCGTGAGAAGACCACGTGGTGTTCCCCCCACAGCTCTCCAGCGGCGGCTCGCATCTCCTCCTGCTGTGCCTTGTGAGCGCGGAGGAACGGGATGAAGACGGGCGGGATCGGGACGGCATTCCGGCTCTTCTTAAGGGTCAACAGGAATTTTGCACGATCCTGGGTACGTTCAGCGCTGCTTCTGCCGGCGTCATCGGCCTTTTTTCTTCTTGCGTCCAGGATTCGGAGAGAAGTTTGCAACGTAACCGCTCGCTTCTTCGCCCAGTGCCCTAGTGCGATGGCTTCGGAAGATCCGTTTACTGACCCCCTTGTTTCCTGCGACGCGATTCAATATCGCTGCCGTCAGCAGGAGGGAGCCACTCTGGGCCATGACGCTCACCATGTATCTATCGGGCTTATAGTTCGCCTCGTGTTTGATGGCGTTGTAAGTCTCCCAAAATGCGGTATCCCATTTCTCAAGATCCCCGATCCAGTCGCCGAATGGCGAGCCGACTCTCTCGGCGATCGCGAGAGGTATTCTCTTGTTCTTAGCCCAGCTAGTAGTGCGGCGATGAGAGGCAACCCAGTACTCCATTCCTGCGGCTACTTCCATCAACTGCACCTCGGGTGATGTCGCCCCCAGGCGGTAGCGACTCACGAACGGCCGTACCGCGCGTGGGTGACTCTCGTATATTTTGATCCAGCGCCTGAGTGCATCAACTCCACCGAGGTCGCCCAAGGAGAACAGCGGGATTTCTGTCATTGACTTAGGTGTCGTAGTTCCAGGTGGGGCGGCCATTAGGCGTCCATCCCAAAGTGTCGGCGAAGTCCGGGGGTCCGGGTCCAAGATCAGATGTGCTCGGCCGCCGTCTGCGGCAACGAAGCCGTCGAGGGCAAGACACACCAGATCCTGAATTCGATGAAGCGGCGATAGCAGCTCTCTATAGCTCTTCGGTCGCATTGACCTGACGGCCAGGCTTACCGGAGCGTAGATGCTTCTGTTGTCGGCCGAGCCGGAAACCTGCCAGTGCCAAGACAGTTCGAATTTAGTTGAGGCGTTTAGTCGAACCTCTTGAGGAGCGCCACTTCGTACCTGGAGACTCACAGACTGAATGCGCTGGGCGTCATCGTTTTTACGTTCCTCGTCGATGGTTCTCACGCCCGCCCAGTCCTGGATTCCAGGTACGAAGGTGCTGAAATATGAGAAGCGCGGGTCTTGTGCGTTGTCATCTACGCCCATGATCAATGCGTGTGCGAAGAAGGAGTGAGTTGACGCTTTGGCGCCGCCCCACCTAATGTTCGATGTCTGCCGGAAGATGTCGACTACGAGCGCGCCGCCTGCCGGAGTGCTAGCGAAAATCGATTTGGGAATTCCGGGTGAATCGGCGCTGCCGAAACTATCGAAGGGCGACTCTTCGAGGGTTTGAACTTCAACCTGTCCTGTTGGGTTGACCTTCAGGTATCCGCTCTCTGAGCGGCGTCGAAAGTTGATCCTTTTTGAGTGGGAGGCCCAGAAATAGCCAACGCTTCCACCTGAAATATCGTCGATGTCCACGCCCTGCCCCTTCCTGCTGTCTGATCATTGTCGCAGCGTGAGGCCGGAAGCGCAGGGCCTTTCGGGTGACGGCCCTCGGAGCGTGCGTGCCACCCGGTCCCCAGATTGCCTGGTCTCACTTGTGGTCTCGGTTGCCGCGTCACCCGCAGCCGTCCACATCTATCCGTCCCGAGCCGATGCCACCGCTGAACTGCGATGGCGCACAGGCATGGACGTTCCTGGAGCAAGATTGGACAACTCGTAATGCGTAGGTCTCGGGTTCGAATCCCGAAGGCGGCTCCGTGGTGAACCCCAGGTCGGGAATCTGACCTGGGGTTTCTTGTTTCGTGTGGAGAGGGCGGGGGCGCTCTTCGGTGGCCTGAGGGGCGCGCTGTCTGCATTTTGCATGCATTGATGCTGCTCTGTCAGCATGGCTGCTCTGACGATTCGGGACGTCCCGGATGACCAGGTCCAGACCTTGAAGGTACGTGCCGCCCAGGCCGGAAAGTCCCTCCAGGCCTACGTTCTCGATCTCATCGCGCGAGAGGCGTCCAAGCCCACCATGGCGGAGATGGTGGCGCGCTTGAATCGGGAGACCACGGCCGGCGTCAGCACGGAGGACGTGCTGGCCGCGATCGACGCGGGCAGGGCCGGGGGGTGAGCGGGACGGTCGTCATGGACTGCTCCGCCCTTGTGCACTTCCTCACCAACCACGATCCGCCCGGTCTTGCCGTTCGTACCCGGGTGGGTGCCGCCGATGCCGTCGCTGTGCCCACGCTCATCGACTACCAGATCCAGTCCGCACTCCTCGGCATGAGGAGAGGGGGCAAGCTCACGGCGCGGGAAGTGGCCAAGGCTGTCGATGCCTACCAGCAGCTCCAACTCGTCCGGCACGAGACGCTCTTTCTGTGGGACCGGGTTCAGGCTCTCCACGGAAACCTGAGCGCCTACGATGCCCAGTACGTCGCCCTGGCCGAGGCTCTCGCCGCAACGCTGATCACCAGTGATGCCAGGATCGACCGGGGCGGTGCCGCGAAATGCGAGATCGAGGTCTTCGCCTCGAACTGACCGAATCACCGCGGGTGGAGTGCCTTCGGCCGGCGGGCCCAGGAAGCGCGGCACCGCGGGCGCTGCCGCGGAGCCGTTCGGCACGCCGGGCGATCCGCTGCGTCCCAAGCTCGCGGTCGTCGTTCGCGATGCCGCGGACCTCCGCACGCGCGCGGCCGATGTCCCTGCTCACCTCAGTATCTTGTTCGGCCCCTTCGGAGGGGAGCAGTACGGCATCGCGTCCGGAGCCCGTCGCTGGAGATGGGCTGCTTGCGGTGGGAGAGTGCGAGCGGCATGATCCCGGCCATGTCCGATCTGCCCGCTCGTCTCTCCGTGGTGACCCTCGGCGCCCGTGATCTGCCGAGGCTGCGCCGGTTCTACAACGATCTGGGGTGGCGGGAGATGCCCGCCGGCGGTGACGACTGGGCGGGATTCCTGCTCGGTGGCGTGCTGCTGGCGCTGTACTCCGTGGATGAACTCGCCGCCGAGGCGGCGACCGCGGCCCCGCCCCCCGCTCAGTGGTCGGGGATCACGCTCGCCTGCAATGTGGACAGCGCCCGGCACGTGGATGCCGCCTTCGCCGCCGCGGTGGCGGCGGGTGCCACCGCGGTCGCCGATCCGGTGGACCGGCCGTGGGGTGGCCGGTCGGCGTACATCGCCGACCCGGAAGGCAATCGCTGGGAGATCGCCTGGGCCCCCGGTGCACGGTTCGACGACCGCGGCGCGCTGACCGGTTTCGGCGGATGAGGGCCGGCGCCCCTCAGGGCCATCCCTTGCCGCCCGGAGCGCGCCGGCCTCGTCGACCCCTACGCGAGCACCTGCGTCGACGCCGTGCTGAAGATCTCGCCGTCCCCGGGCGGACTGTCGCGACAGATGGCTGGGGCCCCGGCCGGCGAGGAAATTCGATCACGTGGGATACGGGTGTCGACTCGGCCGTTCCGTATCCGTGTCCTGGCGGCGGGTGGTGTGGAAGACCGACAGTGGAGTGTGACGTGACCGACCGGGGCCACACGGACCGTCCTGTCAGCACCACCCGGGTCTCCGCCCGGCGCCTCATGGCGGGAAGCCCCGCAGTGGCTCGGAGCGGCTCGGAGCGGCTCGGAGCAAACAACCCACCACAACCGCGTGAGGTGTTTTCGTGCCACAGGTCAGTCTCTCGGCCGGCGTGATCGACTATCAGGACACCGGTGGTGACGGGCCCGTCCTGGTCTTCGGGCACGGTATGCCGATGAACGGGAAGCAGTGGCGCAAGGTCGTGCCCCTGCTGCCGGGATACCGGTGCCTCCTGCCCACCCTGCCGCTCGGTGGGCACCTTGAACCGATGCGGCCCGACGCCGATCTCAGCCACCGCGGAGTGGCGCGGCTCCTCGGCGAGTTCATGGAGCGTCTGGACCTGCGGGACTGCACGCTCGTCCTGAACGACTGGGGCGGAGGACAGTTCCTGGTCCTGGAGGAGCGGCACCGCGTCGCGCGCATGGTGCTCGTGGCCTGCGAGGCGTTCGACAACTTCCCGCCGGGGCCGGCGAAGGCGGCGGCTGCCGTGTGCCGAGTCCCCGGTGGGGTCCTGCTCACCGCCCGCCTGATGGAGATCCCCGCATTGCGGAAGGCTCGCCGGGGGTACGGCGGTATGAGTGTCCGGGGGATTCCGGATGAGCTCATGGACGAGTGGTTCACCCCGGCCAGGACGAGCCGTGCCATTCGCAGGGATTTCGCCAAATTCGCCACCTCGGCGCCCGGTCGCGGGACGTTGCTCGACTGGAGTGAGAGGCTGCGGGAATTCGACGGGCCGGTACTCGTGGTGTGGGCGACGGAGGACCGGTTGATGCCGCGGGAACACGGGCCACGGCTGGCGGAACTGTACCCGCGGGGAAGGCTGGTGGAGATCGCGGACGCCTCCACGCTCATCCCCGAGGACCAGCCCGGGCGACTCGCTCAGGAGATCACCGCTTTCCTCACCGAGACGGGTGCGCGGCCACAGATTCCCGGAGAGTGATCTCCTCCACGAGTCGGGTGCCCGGCTCAAGGGTGAACACGGCCGCGGCGGGTCGACGGTACGCGGGACGCGCCGGGCGGTGTCCGGGCGGAGGCGCCGCGGTGCCGTTCTCCGGTCAGCGGTCAGCGGTCAGCGGTCAGCGGTCAGCGGTCGGCGCTGCCACGCGGCACGACCGTCGTAGGGGAGCACCGTTCGCCGGTGCCGTTCCGCCGTGGCGGCGATCAGCAGGCCGGGAAGGGACAAGGCGCGGTGGAAGCCCGAGTTGAGGGCATGGCGCTGGATCGCGAGGGCGCGGGTGAAGCTGTCGTCGTCGCAGGGGAGGTAGTCGAAGGCGTGGAGCCACGTGCTGATCCGGGTCGCCTCTGAGCTGTCGCGGGCAGAGTGGATCATCTCGTACTCGGTGGGCCGGCAGACGGCGAGGAGATCACGCTCGTGCAGCGGCTTGAGCACCTCCTTGACGCTCGGCTTCGTCCAGCGGGCGAGGGCGGACTTGTCGATCAGGTAGCGGTCCTGCATCAGGCGGCCCGGACGCCGTCACGGCCCCCGTCACGGCCGTCGGTGCTTGAGGGAGCCGTCCGCGTTGCGGGGACCGGTGCTCTCGACGATCTCGCTGAAGTCGAGTTCACCGGCCTCCATGGCGTCGAAGAACTCCTGGCGCAGATGGCGCTTGACCGCGTCCTCCATGGCCAGCCGGACGGCTTTGGCCTTCGTTCTGGTCCCGAAGATGCGCATGGCCTCGGCAACCATGGCTTCATCGAGGTCAATGACGGTTCTCGCCATGGGGTGGTCCCTTCGCAGCTGTAGCCGACTGCGAAACGATGCCACTGATCTGACTCTTCCGATGTCCTTTTGCCCCGGTGGCGCAGCGGGAGAACCCCTGCCACGCTCGCCTCGGCGCGGCAGGGGTTTCCGGTGAACCGCCGGTCTCAGCCGTTCACGGTCTCGCGCAGGGCGTCCACCACCGCGGTGGCGCGGTGGTCCTCCTCGGCCTCCATCTGGTTGGTGAGGAAGGCGAAGCCGACGCCACCCGCCGAGGGGTCCGCGAAGGCGACCTGGCCGCCCGCTCCGTCGTGGCCGAAACCGGCCGGGGTGAGGTAGCGGCGGGCCTCGGAGTCGAGCTGGAAGCCCATGGCCCAGCGTGAGTACGGGCCCGGCACGTCGAACACGGGGGCGCCCTCGGTCTGGACGGCGAGCGCGCTCCGCAGCGTCACGTCGTCCAGGAGGCGGACGCCCTCGGTGGGGGTGACCGTCGCCGACCAGAGGGTGGCCAGCGCCCGTGCGGTGGCCACCCCGCCCGCGCCGGGGATCTCGGCGGCGCGGACGGCGGGGTCGTTGAAACCGCCGTCCGGGGTGACGAGTTCGGCGGGGAAGGCGCCGCCGAGCGTCATCGCCCGGCCCGGCCAGTCCGGGTCGCCCGGTACGCGGGCGGCGGCCTGCCGGGCCACGAGCGCGGCGAGGCCGGCCCCGGCCCACAGGTGGGCCACGCGCTCGTTCAGGTGCGCGGGCAGGCCCAGCCAGGCGTCGGCGCCGAGGGGTTCGGTGAGGTACCGCGCGAACGCCTCGCGCACCGGCAGCCCGGTGACCCGCCGCACGACCTCGCCGATCAGCCAGCCGTGGGTGAGGGCGTGGTAGGCGTACCCGGTGCCCGGCTCCCAGAGCGGTTCCTGCTCGGCCAGGGCGGTGGTGACGGTGTGCCAGTCGAGGACCTCCGCCGGCGAGAACGCGCGGCGCGGCGCGGAGAGCCCGGAGCGGTGCGCGAGGATCTCCCGCACCCGGATGCCTCCCTTGCCGGCCTGCGCGAACTCCGGCCAGTACGTGGCGACCGGCGCCTCGTAGTCGAGCCGGCCCTCCGCCACGAGCCGCGCGGCGAGGACGGACATCAGCCCCTTGGTGCAGGAGAAGATCACGCTCGCGGTGTCCCGCTCCCAGGGGCGGCCGGTGCGGGGGTCCGCGACGCCTCCCCAGAGGTCGACCACCAGCGCGCCGCGGTGGCGGACGGCCAGGGCCGCCCCCATGTCCGGGTTGCCGTCGAAGGCCCGCTCGAAGGCGTCGCGAACCGGCTCGTAGCCGGGGGCCGTCCGGCCGTGGATCGCGGGCGCGCCGGAAGCAGCACCGGGGGCGGCGGGGGCGGCGGGGGCGGCGGGGGCGGCGGGACCGCCGGTGGCACCCTCGGCACCCGCGGCCCCCCGGGCCCCGGCGGGGCCGGGCGTCGTGGCCGTCATCGGGTCTCCTGCAGACGTGCGACGGTCAGCTGTCCGTCCGGGGACCAGCCGAGCGGGAGGGGGTCGGAGATCCGGCCGACGAAGTCGGTGTCCGGGCCGGTGTTCTCGAACGCGAGCAGGACCCACCGCCCGTCGTGGTCGCGGACGGCGCGCCCGCTGTAGAGGTCGTCACCGGTGAGCAGGGTCGCGTCCGCGGCGGGTATGGGGCCCGTCGGATCGTCCACGGGGACGGCCCAGATGCCGCCGTCCTCGCCGCGGTCCCGGCGTTCGCCCACGACGTGCGCGGTGTCGCAGGAGAAGAGCACCGCGTGCCGCCCGTCGACGGTGACGAGTTGCGGGACCTCCAGGTGGGCGAAGCCCGCGCCGGGGGCGCTGAGCGGCTCCCGCACGGTCCAGGTCACCAGGTCCGGGGACGTGGCGTGCCCGATGACGCCGCGGTCGAGCGGGTCGCCGTGCGTGGCGCGGGCGGTGATCAGCATGTGCCAGCCGTCCCCGGCGGGGTCGGCGAAGACCCAGGGGTCGCGCCAGGTCTCCTCGCGCCAGGTCCCGTCCGGGTAGGTCTCGTAGTGGCGCGGGTCGGCGCCGAGGACGGTCGCGGGCTCCTTGGTCCAGGTGTGGAGGTCGGTGGAGACGGCCACGCCGATGGTCTCGATGTTGGCCGCGGAGCCGGAGACCGGGAAGCGGGCGCCGGTGTAGAACATCCGCCAGCGGCCGTCCGGGCCGGGCACGACGGAGCCGGTCCAGGTGGCCGTCTCGTCGTGGTCGCCGGGGCCGCCGGGGGTGAGGACCGGGCCGAGGTCCTCCCAGTGGCGCAGGTCCGTGGAGACGGCGTGGCCGACGGTCGCGTTGCGGTGGCGGAGGTTCTGGTCGCCGAGGGAGCGCGGCGCGTGGAGGTAGTAGAGATGGTGGCGGCCGCCGGATTCGGCGAGCCAGAAGTCCCAGACCCAGTGGTCGTCGAGGGCGAAGGTCACGTGTGCTCGATTCGGGGTTCGCGGGGGGTGGGGGCCGTGCGGGCGGGCCCCGGGAGACGGGTCAGCTCTTGACGGCGCCGGAGAGCAGCGCCTTGACGAACTGGCGCTGGAAGATCAGGAACACGATGATCACGGGCGTGATGACGATCAGCGCCCCGGCGTTGAGCAGCGGGATGCTCAGGGAGTACTGGCCCTGGAAGAAGGTCAGCGCTCCCGCCGCGGTCCGTTCGAGCGGGTTGTCGATCAGCACCACCGGCAGCAGGAACTGGTTCCACGTCCACAGGAAGTAGAGGATCGCCAGCGCGGAGATCGCGGGCATCGCCAGCGGGAGCTGGATCCGGCGGAACTCCTGCCACAGCCCCGCGCCGTCGACTCGGGCGGCCTCCGACAGCTCCCGGGGGACGTTGATGAAATGCGCCCGCATCCAGAACACGCCGAACGGCATGAACAGGCCGATCAGCGGCAGGATGACCGCCCACCGGGTGTTGAGCGTGCCCAGCGTCTGCGCCTGGTAGTAGAGCGGGATGATCAGCGACTCGAAGGGGATGGTCAGCCCCAGTACGAGGAAGATCAGCACCGCCCCGCCGCCCCGCACGCGCAGCGTGCCGAGGGCGTAACCGGCGAGGGTGGCGGCCAGCAGGGCGGCGGGGACCACCCCGGCCACGATCAGCACGCTCGATCCCATGAGCGTGCCGACGTGCCCGGTTTCGAACGCGGCGGCGAAGTTGCCCCACTGCGGATCGGTGGGCCAGGCCAGCCCGGTCGGGTTGACGTCCGCCGGCTGGAGCGCCGCCGAGACCATGTTGAGCAGCGGCAGCAGGGTGAGCACCAGGGCGAGGACGAGCAGGACGCGCCCGGTGAGGACCTCGGTACGGCTGGAGTTCATCGGTCACCCGCCCGGGCGAGACGCTGGATCGGCAGCACGAGCGCCACCACAAGGATCATGAGCACGATTCCGAAGGCCGAGGCGAGCCCCACGTCGCTCTGCGTGAACCCGATCCGGTAGATCGAGATGGCAGGGACGAGCGTCTCGCGTCCGGGGCCGCCCTGGGTCGACGTGTAGATGATGTCGAAGCTGCTCAGCGCGGCGATCATGGAGAGGGTGACGAGGACGGCGATCTCCTGGCGCAGTCCGGGCAGCGTGATGGTGAAGAACTCCCGCCACCAGCCCGCGCCGTCGATGCGCGCGGCCTCGTACAGCGAGGGGTCGATCTTCCCGATGCCGGTGAGCAGCAGCACCGTGCACAGGCCGGTCAGCACCCAGGAGCCGATCAGCCCCACCGCGGGCAGGGCCGTGCCGTAGTCCGCGAGCCAGGGGCGGGCGAGCCATCCCAGCCCCACCGCCTCCAGGATCTCGTTGACGGCGCCCGTCTGCGCGTACATCCAGGACCAGGCGATACCGGCCGCCGCCAGCGGGATGACCTGCGGCAGGAAGAGGATCGTCTGGGACGCCCGCGCGAAGCCGCCGGAGCGCAGCGACCGGATGAGGGTCGCCAGCACCAGCCCGGCCCCGACGGGGATCACGGTGAAGAACACCAGCAGCGTCAGCGCGTTGCCGATGGCGCCGAGCAGCTCCGGGTCCGTGAAGACGGTCGCGTAGTTCTCGAACCCGACCCAGGTGGCCAGGCCGACACCGTTCCAGTCGTAGAACGAGTACTGCACGCCCACGATCAGGGGCCAGACCACGAACCCGACGTAGGCGAGGAGGGCGGGGAGGAGGAGCAGCCACCCGTGCGCCTCCCCGCGCCGGGGGCCCTTGCGGGGGGCGGCCCGGCCGGTGCGGCGCACGGGGGCGGGGACGCCGGTCACTGCGGCCCTCCCCGCGGGGGGCGCCCCGCCCGCCCGCGCGCGGCGGCCGGGCGGGGTGCGGGGCGCGCGATGCCCGTGGTCATCGCTTGCCGACCTCCTTCTCGTAGAACTTCTGCACGCGCTGGACGAACTCCTTGCCGCTGATCTTGCTCGTCACCAGGAGCTGGGACTCCGGGATGATCGAGCCGGAGTAGATACCGGCGGTGGTGTTGGCCATGAAGTCGACCTGGCCGCCCTCGTTGGCGATCTGGGTGGACATCTCCAGCGCCGACTCGGCGAGTGAGCCGGCCTTCGCCTTGGGCTGGGGCAGCGAGGGGTCGCCGCCGGCCGAGGCCCCGGTGACGTCGAGGACGATCTGGCGGGCCTTCGCGTCGGTGTGCACCCAGTTGAGGAAGTGGACGATCTCGTCCTTGTTCTTGGACTTCGCGGCGACGGAGAAGGAGTTGGCGGCGCCCATGGCCACGTGCCCCTCGCCCTTCTTCGCCGGTGGCACCAGGAAGAAGGTCACGTCGTCGCCGAGCCCCTTCTGGTAGTTCGCCGCCTCCCAGTTGCCGTTGAAGGTGAACAGGCCCTTGCCGTCGTTGAAGCGGCTGACGAAGGCGAAGTAGTCGAGGGAGTTGATGTCCTTCGGGAAGTACCCCGCGTCCGCCCACTTGCGGACCAGCTCGGCGCCCTTCCGGTTGCCCGGGGTGTCGTAGCTCGCGCCGGGCTTGTTGTACATCCAGGTGAGGAACTCCTCCTTGTCGGCGTACTGGTTCATCGCCGCCTGGACGACGAAGTTCACCACGCCGTCCTTGTCGCCGGCGACGATGGGGAGAACGCCCTTCGCCTTGGCCGTCGCCAGGTCCTCCTCCAGCTCGCCGAGGGTCTCCGGCGGGCCGTCGATCCCGAGCTCCTCGGCCAGCTTCGTGTTCATGTAGATGCCGGTGACGCTGTAGCCGAGGCCGAGCTGGTAGAGGCCGCCGGAACCGCGGACGCCGTCCTTGTCCATCCGCAGCGGTTCGAGCTGGGACTCGGGCCAGGAGTCCCAGCCGTAGGCCTTGTGGTACGGGTCGAGGTTGGCGAGCAGCCCGTCCTTGACGGTCTCGCCCATGGTGGGCAGGCGGATCAGGTCCGGCGGGTTGTTGCTGGCCAGCAGCCGGGGGGCGTTCGCCGTGAGGTTCTGGAACGTGTCCCGGTTGACGGTGAAGGTGACGTTCGGGTGCTGCCGCGTGTACTCCTCGGTCAGCTTGTCCGTGAGCGGGAACCCCGTCTCGTCGGCGATGGTGAGCTTGACCTTCTTCTTGGTCAGCTCGGTGGAGACGTCCGAGGCGTCGGGGGTGTCCGACGACCCGCCGCCTCCGTCCGTGCCCGGGGCGCAGGCCGCGAGGACCAGTCCCGCCGTGACGGCCGCCGCTATCGCTGCCGGGGCGCGCCGCGCGCCGCGTCGACGGCTGGGCTGCCGTCCGTCCCTGTGTGCCATGTCGGCTCCTTCCGGGAGCGCCCGCGGACCGGTCGTCCGGCGCGGGGCGGGAGACGGTCGCCCCGCGGCGTCCCACCGCGGAACGGTTCGTTCCAGTCTGCGTCGCTCCACTGCTAAAAGGTTTTAGCTTGCGTGTTAGGCTCACGGCGCCAAGTCGTCCTGTCAAGGGTCGTGACGTATTCGTCCTCAAAGGGTGAAGTGGGGACGGGAAGGAGCGCGATGCCGCGGAAACGGGTCACTCTCGCCGACGTGGCGCGCCGGGCGGGCCTGTCCACCACCGCGGCTTCGATGATCCTCAACGGCCGGCCCGACACCCGGCTCTCCGAGGACGCCCACGAGCGGGTCCACGCGGCGGCGGCCGAGCTGGGGTACCGCCCCAACGTCGCGGCCCGCGGCCTGCGCACCGACAAGACGCTGACCATAGGCTTCGTCTCCGACGCGGTCGCCACCACCCGCTTCGCCGGCGGCCTCATCCAGGGCGCGCTGGACGCCGCCCAGCAGGCAGGGCACGTCGTCCTGGTGACGGAGACCGGCGGCGACACCCGCCGCGAGACCGAGGCGATAGCGGCGCTCCTCGACCGGCAGGTCGACGGGATCATCTTCGCCACCGTGCGCGCCCGCGAGCTGTACGTCCCGGACCTGCCCGAGGGCACGGACGCCGTCATGCTCAACGCCACCAACGCCCGCCACCCCACGGCCGTCCTCCCCGACGAGGCCACCGGGGGCCGCGCCGCCGTCGAACTCCTGGTCGCGGCCGGCCACGCGGAGGGCATCGCGCTGATCGGCCAGAGCGACGAGGCCGAGCGGGGCCTCTTCCGCTCCAGCACCGTCGCCCGCCGGGTCGAGGGCATCCGGCGCGCCATGGCCGGGCACGGCCTGGAGTTCCTGGCCGAGGAGTCCATCTGGGACTGGGAGCCGCAGCACGGCTACCGGACCACCCTCGCGCTGCTCCGCCGCCGCCCGGACGTCCGCGCGCTGCTCTGCCTCAACGACCGCCTCGCCTTCGGCGCCTACCAGGCCCTCGCCGAACTGCGGCTGGACATCCCCGGGGACGTCTCCGTCGTCTCCTTCGACAACGACGAGGTCGCCGCCTACCTCCGCCCCGGCCTCACCACCGTCGCCCTGCCGCACGAGGCGATGGGCCGCCGTGCCGTCGAACTCCTCCTCGGCCGCGCCGAACCGGCCGAGGTGCTGCTGCCCATGCCGGTGATCACCCGCGAATCGGTGGGCCCGCCCCGGGGGCGGTGAGCGGGCCCATGGTGTCGAGCCCGCCGGAGGGAGGGCTGTCCGGGGCTCCGTGTGACGGGGAGCCGGTCCCTCTCGCGGGGGAGATTTCGCCCCGCCGAACCCACTGGTGCCGCAGCATTGGCAGATGCTCTTCGCCACCCCCGCCCTGACCTCGGATGACCGTCGTGTCATCGAGGAGGTCGAGATCGTCCGCGCCGAACTCCGGCGCCGGCTCGCCCGGCCCTGCCGCTGGGAGGGGCAACTCCGCCGATCGCTCACCGCAGCCGCCGTTCGGGGGTCGACGCACATCGAGGGCTTCACCATCAGCGCCGACGAGGCGGAAACCCTGATCGCGGGCGGCGACATCTCGCCCGAGACCGACGAAGCCACCCGCAACGCGGTCACGGGCTATCGGGACGCCCTCACCTACGTCCAGCACGCCGCGGACTTCCCGATCTTCGCCTGGGACCACACGCTCTTCTCGGCCCTGCATTTCATGATGACCAGGGCCGCGGACAAGGAGGTGCGCCCCGGCGAGTACCGCACCGGCGGCGTCCGGATCTCCGGAGGGCCGAATCGTCCGCCGGTCTACACCGCACCGGACGCCGAGCACGTCCCCGCGCTCATGGGCGAGCTGATCCACTGGCTCGCCGAGGGGGACCTGGACGCCCCCGCCCTCGTACGGGCCTCCATGGCGCACTTCAACCTCGTCTCCATCCATCCCTGGTGTGACGGCAACGGCCGGATGTCCCGCGCTGTGCACACGCTCGTCCTGGCCCGGGACGGCGTCCTCGCCCCGGAGTTCTCCAGCATCGAGGAGTGGCTCGGCGCGGACGAGTTCAACACCCGCGAGTACTACGCCGCCCTGCGGGAGGTCCGTACCTCCTGGCAGCCCGAGCGGGACACCGCCTCCTGGATCAGGTTCTGCCTCACCGCCCATCACCTCCAGGCCCAGGAGGTGCAGCGCCGTTTCGAAGCTGCGGCCCGGCTCTGGTTCCGCCTGGAGCGCCTCGCCGAGCAGCACCGTCTCGACGAGCGCACCGTCTCCGCCCTGTACGCCGCCGCGCAGGGGCACCTGCGGCGGACCACCTACCAGGCCGAGGAGACGCTCACCCGGGATCAGGCCCTCGCCGACCTCCGCAGGCTGCGTGGGCTGGGGCTCGTCGAGCCCGTCGGCCATGCGCGGACGCAGCGGTACATCGGGGGTTCGGTGGTCCGCGGGCTCCGTGGCGAGGTGCACGCGGAGGTCCACGCCGACCTGTACCGCGAGCCGTACGGCCGGCCGGGAGGGGCGGGCGGCTTCGCGTTGCGGCCGGGCCTTCTCCGCGGTCGGTCTCTCCGGATGACCGAGTCGCGGGTGGCGGCGCGGACCCGCCTGCCCCCTCGCTTTCGACCGCTCGGTAAATCCTTAGTGGGAGGCGGGGTCAGAAGAGGGAATTGCCGTACAGCAATTCGCCTTGGGCGTCGTAGACGGCAACGGATCCCGTCTTGTCCTGACCCTTGGCCCATTCGGCGAACGCGTCCGCTACGCCGGTGCCCGTCGGGGGTTCGTCGTCCGGATTCGCGGGCGCGTGATCGGTCGAAATGAAAACTCTGCCTCCTTCCTTCCCCCAGTTCCCGATCACGGCTTTTACGTGCCCTACTACAGTGGGCTCGTTCGGTCCGTTGTTGGCGACGTGCTCGACGAATTCTCGGGCGATCTTCTTCGACTGGTCAGGGTGGGAATCTTCCGGAATTGTGCGAGGGGCCGGGACGGGTGATGTGGCCTCCGGTTCGGAGATGAAGAAGCCGCATCCGGTCGCCGTGATGATTGACGTTGCCGCCATCAGGGAAACGGCGAGACGTCGAGCGGGAGGAAACATGTCATCCTTAACTCTGGTCGAATGTTCTGAAGTGTCGAACCGCCTCCATATTTCACATGTGCGGGGAGGATTGCCGACACGTCTGGAAGGCTTGATGGTGTCCGCCTTGTTGTTCCAGTTGCGTAAAGGGCCTGGCTCTCATGTGACCGGTCCCTTCGTCATGGTCCGGCTGGAGGCCGGGCCGATGTTACACCGCGACTTCATATTCGGCTTACGCCCTTGCATTTCGAGTCAGGTGTGGGATTGTTTCCGGTCACCGAGTGGCCAGGGCTCTGGCCGGCGTGGTAGACCCCCCGTTGGGGTCGGCGTCCAGGGTTCGACGGGTTTTCGCGGGTTCGATTCGGGCTGAATGGCCCGGCGCCCTTGTGTGGGCGGGTCTGGGATCTCTGCTCCGTGCCTGACCCCGCTCCAGAGCGGGTGGTATCCGCTCACCAGCTGCGTGTCGGCGGTGCGCGGCCCGCCGGTGGCGGCAGGCAGTACGTCGACCGTGATGGTGGTGAATCCGGCTTCGTCGAGCAGCTTGACCCACACATGTTCCTGGAGGACCCAGCGGTGCATCGTGGTGGGTTCGCCCTCGGGCGACTTTGCCGGGATGTCGGTGGCCACGGCATCAGGCTGGGCGGGCGCCCCGTTCAGGTGGTGGGCGAGGGTTGCGAATACCAGTCTGCCGCCCGGCTTGAGCGCGGCTGCTGCTGCCGGCAGCACCGTGCGTGGGTCCGTGAAGTCCAGAGCGCCGAAGACGCTGTACAGCACGTCGTACGCGCCGGTCTTCGCCCGCAGGTGGGGCACCGCGTCGGCCTGCACGATGCGCAGGCGTGGCGCGAGATGGGCGTAGAGGTCGGTTGCCATGGCGTGCTGGGCGGGTGAGGCATCGATGGCGGTGACGCGGGCCGGTTGGTGATGCACGGTCAGGTGTGCCGCGTGCCGGGCCGCGCCGGCACCGAGGTCGCCCACACGGCGGCCGGTGAGATCGCCCAGGATCTCGGGGCCGGGGCCGGTGTTCTGGCTCCAGCTCCAGCGGAAGGTGCTGGGGACCGTGCGGTCGAGGGTGGCGCGGGTGCGGCCGTAGTGGTGCCAGAGGTCCGGGGTGCTGGTGGTCACCGGGCCCATCCTGGCGCCCGTGACAGGGTGGCGGGGCGGTTCTGCGGAATCTCACTCAGGCGCGTGCTCTCGGGCCCGGGCCGGATGGCCGGGGCCCGAGGCGCTCGCCGGGGTGGTCAGTGTGAGTCGTTGCCGGGGTGGCACGGGCCGCAGTCGGCGGCATCCGTCCACAGCGGCAGGTCGACCTCCCAGCCGTCGGCGGCAATGACGTGGGCCGTCGTCATCACCGAGTCGTCGTTCTTCATGTCGACCTCGGGCACGTGGTGCAGGAAGTGCCCGCCGTTGAAGTTCTGGCACAGCTCGGCGTAGGCGACGGTGTCCAGGATGATCGTGTGGACGCCGATGTCGACGAGCGTGCTGGGCGCCAGACCCAGACCCTCGCCCCGGTGGTTCATGGCGGTCAGCAGGTAGGCGTATCCCTGGCCGAGGACCCGGGTGGCCATGACCGAGTCGTAGGGGTAGTCCCGCATGAGGAGCCCGACCTGCTTGTCCCACAGCTGGGTGGGTACGGCCTGTCGTGCGCTGCGGATTGGACCGGTCGCCGCGTCGGCAGGCAGGGCGGGCGCGGTAGCTGTCGTGATCATGGCGTGCCTTCCGGTGGATGGTGGCCCCGCGGGTCGGGGCGGCTGCTCCTCCCAGCACAGCGCGCCGGCCGGTTGCTGTGTGATCAACTCGCCTGTGGCGCACGGCATTTGCACGGAGTGCAAGGGGCCTCGACGTGCCGGGCCGGTGTCCGTAGCGTGGAGGTCCCCCCGGTTTGTGGCGGTGTGGGAGGGGGACGTGTGCCTGTTGACCCGCTCTGGAACAGCGCGATGGCGCTGGAGTTGGCCGCTCAGCGGCGTCCTGGTGCGTTGGTGCGGCTCGGGCGCCGGCACCGTGCCTGGACGCTGGCTGTGCTCGGGGGCCGGATCGGCTGTTCGGCGGCCACGGTCTCCCGGCTGGAGCGCCGCACGCGGATCGTCGACCTGGCCTTGGTCCACCGTGCCGCTCACGAGGTCGGGGTGGCGCGACCCATCCTGGTGATGTCCCTGGCGCCGCCTCCTGCGACGGGCCTGGTGGCCACTACAGTGACGGCCAGTCCGTGTGACGCCGAGGAGGGCCCCATGCGACGCCGTACGCTGTTCACCGCCACGGCGGCCGCAGGTCCCGCCGCTGTGCTGATGGGGCTGGACGACGCTTTGGCCGCCACCCCCGCCCCACCTGGAGCCGGCCCGTTGGACAAGCGCCTGGCCGGCGCCCGCGCACTGTACGACCGGGGTGCGCATGCTCGGCTTCTCGCCGCGCTGCCCGGCCTGATCGCCGACGCGCACCGCGGCGCCGCTTCCCGCCGCGAGCTGGACCAGGCACGGCTGTCCGCCGTGTACAGCCTCGCCTCTGCCGTGCTGATCAAGCTGGGCTCCTACGACCGTGCCCGGCTCACCGCGGACCGTGCCCGGACCTGGGCGGAGATCTCCGGTTCCCCGCTCGCGGCTGCGGCGGCAGCGCGGGAGCTGGCGATCGTGCTGCGCCACCAGGACCACCATGGCGCGGCCCGGCGTCTGATGTCCTCGGCGGCCGCGGACCTGGAGGCAAGTGGGCTGCGCAGCGACGCCGCGGCGGCCGCGTACGCGCAGATGCTGTGTACCTTGGCCTACACCGCCGCCCGGGGTGGGCGGCGCGCCGAGGCCCTGGCGATGGCCGAGGAGGCGCGCCGCGCGGCCGGGAGGCTGCCGCAAGTGGCTCCTCCTGGTCGGTTGTTCGCGATCAGTCCGGCCGCTGTCGACCTGTACGCGGTGGGGGTGCACTGGGCACTGGGCGACGCCGGTGCCGCGCTGGAAGCGGGGAAGGATCTGCGGCCCGGGCAGTTCCCGACCGCCGAGCGCAAGGCCCGGCTGGGCACTGACATGGCGCGTGCCTGGTGGGCCTGGCAGCGGCCCGAGCAGACCGCCCGCGCACTGCTGGAGGCCTATCGGGCCAGTCCCGGCGAAGTCCGCGACCGGCCCGCGATCCGCCGCATCGTCACCGAGCTCGCCGAGCGGCATCCGCGCACCAGCGGTGTACGCGAGTTGCACGCCGCCGTGACACAGACCGGTTGAGGCGCAGCCTCCAACCCGGCTCCGATGTTGTTCAGCGGTCCCGGTACAGGGGCCGTTGCGTAGGTCGATCCGTCCCGAACGCCGTGCCGGCCCCGAGCCTGGGTTGACGTCCCGGTTCAGGCAGGGTGCGGGCACAGTGCAGGCACGATCTCGGTGATCATGTGAGTGTCGAAGTCCCATGAACACTTGGCGAGTCCGTGCCTGCTCCTGCCTCTTCTCCCATGCCCACCGCGCCGGCCCGACTGAGCCGGACAGCCGCGCCGGCCCCAACGGCGGACGCGGTTGCCCTGTCCGGCTTCCCGGACCTGGTGCCCGACCCGTATCAGGCCCGGAAGGTTCCGGTCTTCACGGCGGTGACGAAGGCCGACCAGTTGAAGGCCGGGACGAGCAGGGCCGGGCCGTGGGGGTTCTTGGAGTCGCGGACCGGGACACCCGCCGGGTGGTGGTCGAGCACTTCGAGGCAACTACCGCCTTCATTGTTGCTGTACGACGACTTGCGCCAGCCCAGGGCCACGCCTGCGTTCGGGAATGTGTACTCAGCCATGGCGACCGAACTCCTTCACCGTCGCCCTCAACGGGGTAGGGGGATCCATCTGCGGGAGCACTTCAACCATCCTGAGCGTAGGTGTCGCGGATGTGCTCGACCAGGGACGGGACTCGTGGAGCTTTCCCGGATAAGGGGAGTGCCGTCTTGTGTGCGCGGAAGCGGGGGACGGGAGGCGGTTCCGCGTTGCGGCCGGGGCTCCTCCTGGGTCAGTCTCTCCGGATGATCGAGTTGCGGGTACTGGCGGCGGACGACTGGGCGGTGTGGCGTGAGCTGAGGCTGGCCTCGCTCGCCGAGGATCCGCACGCCTTCGGGGCCACGCTCGCCCAGTGGCAGGGGGAGGGCGACCGGGAGGAGCGGTGGCGCGCCCGGTTGAGCCTGCCCGGCTCGTGCAGCGTCCTCGCCACGCTCGACGGGGAACCGGCCGGGATGGCCGGCGGCGTTCCGGGCCCGGAGGACGGTGTCATCGAGCTGATCTCCATGTGGGTCGGCAAGGGCGCGCGGGGACGCGGTGTGGGGGACCGGCTGATCCGGGCGGTCGAGGAGTGGGCCGTGCGCGAGGGCGCGGAAGTCCTGGAGCTCGCGGTCATGCCCGGTAACGCGCACGCGCTCGCGCTGTACGGCCGGCACGGTTTCACCGACGCCGGACAGGCCGGTGAGTTGCTGCCCGACGGGCGGCGGACGCACGTCATGGCGAAGCGGCTCGCGTCCGGCTGACGGGCCGCCAGGCCCGGGCGCTGCGGACGCGGTACCGCGACCCCGGGCCGGTGATGGGCTGAGCGGCCGTGTCAGGCCGGGAAGGTTCCGGTCTTCACGGCGGTGACGAAGGCGGACCAGCCGGGTGCCGGGACGAGCAGGGCCGGGCCGTCGGGGTTCTTGGAGTCGCGGACCGGAACGCCCGCCGGGTGGCCGTCGAGCACTTCGAGGCAGCTGCCGCCGTCGCTGTTGCTGTAGGACGACTTACGCCAGCCCGTGAGTGCATCGGCGTTCCGGATCATGTGCTCAGTCATGGTGCCCGAACTCCTTCGCGGTCGCCCTCATCAGGGCCAGCGATTCCTTCTGCGGGAGCGCTTCGCCCATCGCGAGAGCGTAGTCGCTGTGGATGCGCTCGACCAGGGCCGGGGATTCGTGGAGCTTCCCCATGAACATGCCTTCGGTGTAGGCGACCGGTGGTTGGTCCTCGAACCACATCAGCGTCACCATGCCCATCAACAAGGGGTGGCTGCCCACGCCGAGCGGCAGGACGTGGACGCGTAGACGTGCGCATTCCGCCAGGTGGATCATGTGCGTGATCTGTTCGGCCATGACCGCAGGGCCGCCGACGGGGCGGCGCAGTACCGACTCGTCCAGCAGGGCCCATACTGCGGGCTTCACCGGATCGTTCAGAATCTTTGCCCGGTCCAGGCGTGTGACGACGAGTTCGTCACGTTCTTCTCCACTCCGAGGTGGGAAGTTCGTGGAGAGCACCGCACGGGCGTACGCCTCCGTCTGGAGAATGCCCGGGACGTAGGAGAGGGCGAACTCGCGGATGACGGTCGCCTGTTGTTCGAGGAGGCGGGCCGGTTCGAAGTAGTCCGCGACGGCCATCTCCGTCTGCGGGAGGAAGTTGCTCAGCACATCTCCCGTGTTCAGCGCCCTGTCCAGGCGGCGGGCGTCTTCCTTGGACGGGATGCGGCGGCCCGCCTCGATGTGGGAGATGTGCGAGCGCGTCATGATCGCCGCGTCCGCCAGCTCCTGCTGCGTCATGCCCGCCGCTTCGCGCTGAGCCCTGAGCCACTCGCCGTATACGTTGCCCATCGCCGCCCCCTCCTGCGACAAATCCCCCGTCACCTGCTGTTCTCTGGCGAGCCTAGCCGCGCCGGTCTCACAGTGTGAGTGGATCGCTACAGAGCGACAGATGAGACCTCATGGTGTGCGGGAGTTGAACATGTTGGATCGCTTGGCTCGCCTCTTCGAACCGCTGTGGCGGTTCCGGTGGCGGGAAGTGGCCTGGGACGGTCAAGGCGCCGGGTGCGTGCCCCCGGCGGCAGCGTCCGAGCCGGAGCGTAGGGGTGGCGCGATGGGCGGCGGCCCGGAGGGGGCACGGCTGTTGCCGTGGACGAACGAGGGGAGGCCGTGCTACCTGCTCGGCGGCAGCGACGGCGGCAGTGACGGTTACGTCTCGCGGATGGCGGACGAGGTGGAGCGCGTGCAGCTCGGCATGGCCGGTGATCTGCTCGGCCACGCGGAGGACCTGCTCGGCGACCGGCGGGCCACCGCGCCCCAGCTGCGTTATCTCGCCGCCCGGCTGACCGAGGCGCTGCGCGACGTCCACCGGATCGCGGAGAGCCGCGGCGCGCGGTCGCGGCGTCAGCCGCCGTAGACGCGGTCGACGTTCGGTTCCGGTTCCGGCCGGTGGCGGGCGGCCGGGCCCTCGGCGAAGGCGCGGAGCAGGTTGCCCGTGGTGCGGGTGACGAAGGCACCGGTCCGGGCGTCCATGCCGTGGTTGCGGCCGTTCTCGCCGGTGCCGGCCATCAGCCCCTCCACCCAGCGCATCGTGCCCGCGGCGAAGACTCCGGCGCCGCTGTCCACCGTGTAGTACGCGGAGTCGTGGTGGCTGGCCCGGCCCTTGCAGCGCAGGGGGGAGTGGGCGACGATCTCCAGCCGTTCCGGGGTGGGGGAGCCGGGCGTGACCCGGTCGTACTCGACGCCGACGAGATGGTCGAAGCCCTCCCCGCGGCGGACTCCGGTGCCCTTGAACAGCCAGTGGCGGGGGCGGTGCACGACGTACGGCGCGTCGGTGGGGAAGCCCTCGTACAACACGCCGGTCAGCGAGGACTCCGGGTCCGCCCCCGGGTCCTGGCGGAAGTCGGTGGTGACCTTCCGGGGATCGTGACGGAACGACGGGTCGTACATGTAGGAGCTCTTGTAGCAGGCGACGGCGCGTCCCGGCCGGTGCTCGGGTTCCTCGGGGCCGGTCTCCAGCCGGACGCGGCGGAAGCAGGTGTTGGCGCCCAGGACGGCGAGGTTGCTGCCCGCGTCGCGCGCCCGGGTCACGGCCTCGCGCAGCCGGGGCGTCCAGTACTCGTCGTGGCCGAGCACCACGACCGCGGTGGCGTCCTTGAGGAAGCCGGGGTCGCGGTGGACGTCGTTGCCGGTCGTGTAGGCCAGCGGGATCCCCAGCCGCTCCGCGTGCACCACGGCGGCCCGCTCGTGGACGAGGAACTTCTCCGCCCCGTCCTTGTCGTACGGACGGTCGAAGCTCACCACGGTGGAACGGGCCCGGTAGCCGCCGTCCGCGCCGGCGTAGAGGCTGTAGCCGCCCCAGCGGTTGTAGGCCTGCCAGGTCGCCGGGGCGTGCAGCAGCACCGTGCGCCCCGCGGCGCTCTCCGAGCGCACCACCAGCGGGACGTACCGCTGGTGGCCGTCGTCGGAGTCGAGCCGCAGCAGATAGGCGCCGCCGGGCCAGCCATCGGTGCCCACCGTCAGGGAGCGGCGCCAGCGGGCCAGCACGGTACGGGTGGGCTGGTGCATCACCGGTCCCGGCTGGGCGCGGCCGGGCACCCGCTCCGACCGCCACACCAGCCGCGCCTGTGCCCCGTCGTACCAGCCGACGCGGAACGCCGACACGCGGAACCGGCGGGCGGTGGTCGAGACGCGCAGCGTCACCTCTTCCCCCGGCCGTACGCTCACCTGGTCGCTGTAGCCGCTCACCGCCTCGTCGGGACCGCGGCTGCGGATGCGCCAGTCCACGCGGGGCGCCGGCCGCTCCCGTGTCACGCCCGGGGTGCAGGCGCCCGCGGCCGGCAGCGTGACCCCCGCGCAGACGCCGAGAAACCGCCGCCGGGTCGGCGCGCCGGAGGGGCCCGTCTCCGGTGATGCCATGGCGCCGTGCCCCTTTCCGCGGATGCCGCCGGTTCTGCCGATTCCGCCGGTCCTGTCGATGCCGCCGGTTCCGCCGGTTCCGCCTGTTCCGGCGACTCCGCCGGTCCCGTGGACGGACCGCCACGGCCGTGTCCGGGCACGGCGGTTCCGTGCCGTGGCCCTGGCCGTCATCGTCGGACGGGCCGGTACGGGCGGCAACCGGAGCGCTGTCGGCCGGACGGGTGGGCCCCGCTACGGGCTCGCGCCGTGGGGTGGGCCGTGGGCGCGCGCCGTGGCGGCGTCCCGGTTTCCGCATCCCGGCGCGGGACGCGGGGCGCGGGGGGCCGGGGGCGGGAGCCCGGCCCGCCGCCGTGCGAGTGACGGAACGGGAGGCCGCGCGGGGGCGCGGGAGGAGAGGCACGCGCTCCGGGGGAGTCGAGAGGGCGACGGCGGGTAGAGGCTTCACGCGGATGGCTGAAAGTTATACGGTCCGCTGGTCAGTTCAATTTCTCATCGTGGATGACGTTTTCCGGGACCGGGTGTTCGGCATGAGCGCGGCGCGTTCCGTGGGAGCGCCGCGGTGTTCGCAAGGCCGGTGGAGGAGAACCATATGGCCCCACTTCCCGTCCCGGGTGTGCTCGCGCGCTCCCGCAGTGTCGCCCCGCCCGGGTGGAGCCGCTGGCTCGTTCCGCCCGCCGCGCTGGCCATCCACCTCGCCATCGGACAGGCGTACGCCTGGAGCGTGTTCAAGCCTCCGCTGGAGGACTCCCTCGACCTGTCGGGGACCGCGTCCGCGCTGCCGTTCCAGCTCGCCATGGTCATGCTGGGGCTCTCCGCGGCCTTCGGCGGCACCCTCGTCGAGCGGAACGGGCCGCGCTGGGCGATGGCCGTCTCCGCCCTCTGCTTCTGTTCCGGCTTCCTGATCTCGGCGCTCGGCGCGGCCACGGGGCAGTACTGGCTGATCGTCCTCGGCTACGGCGGGGTGGGCGGCATCGGCCTCGGCATCGGCTACATCTCGCCCGTCTCCACCCTGCTGAAGTGGTTCCCCGACCGCCCGGGCATGGCGACGGGTATCGCCATCATGGGCTTCGGCGGCGGCGCGCTGATCGCCTCGCCCTGGTCCACGCAGCTCCTCTCCACGTTCGGGCCCGGCACCTCGGGCATCGCGCAGACCTTCCTGGTCATGGGGCTGGTCTACGCGGTCTTCATGACGCTGGGCGTCCTGCTGATCCGGGTACCCGCCGACGGCTGGCGCCCGCCGGGGTGGAAGGCCCCCGAGGGCACCTCCGGGGCGGAGGGCGAGGGCGCCGGGGCGCCCGTCACCCACCAGGTCTCGGCCAACAGCGCCCTGCGCACCCCGCAGTTCTGGCTGCTGTGGGTGGTGCTCTGCACCAACGTCACGGCCGGGATCGGCATTCTGGAGAAGGCCGCCCCGATGATCCGGGACTTCTTCGCCGGGTCCGCCACCCCGATCAGCGTCACGGCCGCGGCGGGCTTCGTCGGGCTGCTCTCCCTCGCCAACATGCTGGGCCGCTTCACCTGGTCCTCCACCTCCGACCTGGTGGGGCGGAAGAACATCTACCGGCTCTACCTCGGCGTGGGCATGCTGATGTACCTGGCGATCTCGCTGATGGGAGACGGCTCCAAGCTGCTCTTCATCGCCTGCACCGCGGTGCTCGTCTCCTTCTACGGCGGCGGGTTCGCCACGATCCCGGCCTATCTGCGGGACCTGTTCGGCACCTTCCAGGTCGGCGCCATCCACGGCCGGCTGCTCACCGCCTGGTCCACGGCCGGGATCCTCGGCCCGCTGATCGTCAACGCCATCGCGGACTCCGCCGAGTCGGCCGGGCGCTCCGGCCCGGACCTGTACAACCTGACCTTCACCATCATGATCGGCGTGCTGCTGGTCGGCTTCGTGGCCAACGAACTGGTCCGCCCGGTCAACAAGCGCCACCACGAGCCGTCCCCCGAGCCGTCCCCCGCACCGGAGCCCGCGGCGGGCACCGGGGCGGAAGGCACCGGGACGGCAGGCACCGCGGGCGCCCGCTCCCAGCAGCCCGAGGAGGCGGCACAGTGACGCAGTCCACCAACGGCACCACGGATGGCACCGGCACCGTCGGCACGACGGACGGCACGGACACTGCGGGCGGCGCGGCGGCGGGGGACGGCGGCCGGCGCCCCCTGATGGCCTTCGCCTGGGTCTGGGTAGGGGTTCCCTTCGCCTACGGCGTCTACGAACTGGTGCTGAAGATGAAGCAGCTGTTCGTCGGCTGATCCGCCGCTCCCCGGTGGAGCGACGAGCGTTTCCGGGCCGCCGGGCCCCGCCGCCGACACGCGCGCGGGGCCCGGCGGCCCTTTCGCGCCGTCGTGGCGCGCCGACGCCCCCACCTGCCACTCGCCTCCCGCCCGCCGCGCCTGCATCCGCCGGCCCGCCCGCTGCGGAATGCTGGGGGAGAACCAGAAGAACCGGCGACCGGCGGAGGAACCTCCGGCCCGCGAACGGGTAGGCGGCGGGCAGCGTGGCCCGCGCGGGAGGACGGGCCGGGAACCGGAGCGGGAGCGGGCGAGAGGGTCGGGCGGCGTGTACGACACCGAAGTGGCCATTGTGGGCGCGGGGGCCGCCGGGTTGTCGCTCGCGTACCGGCTGAGCGCGGAGAAGCCCGGCGGGCGGCTCGGCCCCGAGGTGACGCTGGTGGACGCGCCGCCCGGCCCGCTCAGACCCCCCGAGCGCACCTGGTGCTTCTGGGAGGAGCCCGGCGGCGAGTACGACGACGTCCTGACCGCCTCCTGGGACCGGCTGCGGGTACGCGGCCCGGCGGGCGAGGAGATCACCGGCACGACCGCCCCGCTGCGCTACAAGATGCTCCGCTCCGGCGACTTCGAGGCCGAGGTGGGGCGGCGGCTGGGCCGCTCCCCGTTCCTCCGGCCCGTCTCCGCGCGGGTCACGGAGGTGGCCGCGCTGGGGCAGGGCGCGGAGGTGCGCGGCACCGGCGCGGACGGCGAACCGCTGCGCCTGCGGGCCCGCTGGGTGTTCGACTCCCGCCCGCCGCGCGGCCTGCCGCCCGCCCGCACCACGCTGCTCCAGCACTTCCGCGGCTGGTTCCTCCGCGCGGAACGCCCCGTGTTCGACCCCGGCACCGCCGACCTCATGGACTTCCGCACCCCGCAGCCCGCGCACGGCCTCTCCTTCGGCTACGTCCTGCCGACGAGCCCGTACGAGGCGCTCGTCGAGTACACCGAGTTCTCCCGCTCCGTGCTGACCCCCGAGGGGTACGAACGGGCGCTGCGCCACTACACGCGGGAGGTGCTGGGTGTGGACCGCTACGAGGTGACCGGCACCGAACAGGGCGTCATCCCCATGACCGACGGCCGCTACCCGCGGCAGGCGGCCCCCGCCGTCTTCCGTATCGGCACGGCGGGCGGCGCCACCCGCCCCTCCACCGGCTACACCTTCGCCGCCGTGCAGCGCCAGACCCGCGCCATCGCCGCCGCCTACCACCAGGGCCGCACCCCGCTCCCGCCCCCGCCGCACTCCCCGTGGTCCCGCGCCATGGACGCGGTGCTGCTGCGCGCCCTCGACAGCGGCCGGGTGGACGGCGCCGCCTTCTTCACCGGCCTCTTCCGCCGCGTCCCGGCCGAACGGCTGCTGCGCTTCCTCGACGGGCGCACCCGGATACCCGAGGACCTGGCCATCGGCCTGCGCACCCCGGTGGGGCCCATGCTGCGCACCGCCGTCGAAGTGCCCTGGCTGCGCAGACGGCCCTCGCCGGCGGGGAACGGCGACCCCTGAGCGGGGGCGGCGCGGCCGGCGGGGGCCCGACGGGACGCGGGTGCCGGTGGCGGCCGGGCCCGGGCGCTCCCGGGACGCCCCTGGCCACCGGCACCCGCGTCCCGTCCACCCCGTCGTCCCGGCCCCCCGGTTCCGTCCCGCCCCTTCCGCCCGTCCCGTCCGTCCCGTCCGTCCGAGCCGAGAGAGACCGTCGCATGCGCCCTGGCACCGACCCGAGCCACCGCCCCGTCCGGCCCCCGGCCCCCCGCCGGGGGCGTGACCGCCGGGCGCGGGTGCTCCCGGCCCCCGGCGGGCGGCCGCGCGTCACGGGCGAGCCGCCGTCGGTGGCCGTCGTCGGCGGCGGCATCGCCGGGCTGGCCGCGGCGACCGGGCTCGCCGAGCGCGGCGTGCGGGTCGTCGTGTACGAGCGCGAGGGCAGCCTGGGCGGGCGGCTGGCCGGCTGGTCCGAGGAGCTGGCCGACGGCTCCCGGGCGACCATGAGCCGCGGGTTCCACGCCTTCTTCCGGCAGTACTACAACCTGCGGGGCCTGCTCCGCCGGGCCGATCCGTCGCTCACGCGCCTCACCGGCCTGCCCGACTATCCCCTCCGCCACAGCTCCGGCCTCGCCGACAGCTTCGCGCGGGTGCCGCGCACCCCGCCGTGGTCCGCCCTCGGCTTCGTCGCCCGCAGCCCCACCTTCGGCCTGCGCGACCTCGCGCGGATGAACCCGCGGGCCGCGCTGCCCCTGCTCGACGTGCGGGTCCCGGAGGTCTACGAGCAGCTGGACGGGGTCAGCGCCGCGGAACTGCTCGCGCGCATCCGCTTCCCCGAAGCGGCGCACCACCTGGCGTTCGAGGTGTTCTCGCGGAGCTTCTTCGCCGACCCGCGGGAGCTGTCCGCCGCCGAGATGGTGCTGATGTTCCACATCTACTTCCTCGGCTCCAGCGAGGGGCTCCTCTTCGACGTGCCGGACGAGCCGTTCCCGCAGGCGCTGTGGGAGCCGCTGGCCGGCTACCTGGCCGGGCACGGCACCGAGGTGCGCACGGGGCACGCGGTGGAGACCGTCACCCCCGCCACCGGGGGCGGATTCACCGTCACCACCGCGCCGGACGAGCACACCTCCACCGGGAACGGGACGCCCGGGGCGCGCGCGTTCGACGCGGTGGTGCTCGCCCTCGACACCGGCGGGCTGCGCCGGCTCGTGGCCGCCTCACCGCGGCTGGGCGACGAGCGCTGGCGCGCGCGGATCGCCGGACTGCGCACCGCGCCGCCGTTCCTGGTCTCCCGGCTCTGGCTGGACCGGCCGGTGGCCGCCGACCGCCCCGGCTTCCTCGGCACCAGCGGCTACGGGCCGCTGGACAACGTGAGCGTGCTGGAGCGCTGGGAGGGCGAGGCGGCGCGCCGGGCGGCCCGCACGGGCGGCTCGGTCGTCGAACTCCACGCCTACGCCGTCGATCCCGCCGCCGACCGCCCGGCGGTGGAACGGCGGCTCCTCGACGAGCTGCGCCGGGTCTACCCGGAGACCGCCGGGGCCCGGGTGGTCGACGCCCGCCATGAGTGGCGCGCCGACTGCCCGCTCTTCCCCGTGGGCGGCTACGCGGACCGGCCCACCGTCGACACCCCCGACCCGGCGCTGAAGGTGGCCGGGGACCTGGTGCGCACCGGACTCCCGGTCGCGCTGATGGAACGCGCCGCGACCAGCGGGTTCCTCGCGTCGAACGCGCTGCTGGAGCGGTGGGGCGTCCGCGGCCAGACGCTGTGGACGGTGCCGGACCGCGGCCGCGTCCCGGCCCTGCGGGCGCTGGCGCGCCGGGGTGCCGGGTAGCTGATCCGGTGGCCCGTGTGGCCCGTGTGGCCCGTGTGGCCCGGTGGGTCACCGGGCCGGGCGGGGTGGCACGAGGCCGGCCGGGGGCGGCGGTGTGGGTGCGCCCGGGGCAGCGGTGGGGTGTGCGCGGGGCGGAGGGGAGCACGGCGGATCGACGCGGGCCGGCCCGCCGTTCCGCCACCGGCTCCGTTCCGCCACCGGCCGGCCCGCCGCCGTGTCCCGGTGTCCCGACGGCCGACCGTCGACCGTCGACCGCCGGCTGCCGACGGCCGACGGCCGATGGCTGACCGCTGGTCACCGGCCGTCTTCCGCTGGACGACTGCCCTTCGGCCGGGCCTGCCCGTCGGTCGGCCGTCAGCCGGGGAAGCGGCCCGTGGTGCGGAGGGACCAGCGGCGTTCCGCGTAGGCCAGGTCGTCGCGCCACAGCCGGCCCGCCGCGGCGCGCATCAGCGGACGGACCAGGGGCGCGGCGGCTCGGGCCAGCGCGAAGCCCTTCCGGTCGGAGCCGGCGATCACCGCCTCGACCACCGCCGTGCGCGGCGGTCCGGCGGCGCCGGGCGCGGTGAGCGGCGTGGCGTGGGTCTCCACGACGGAGCCCTCGCCCTCGCCCTCGGTGATCCGCATGACGACGGTGCGGGGTTCGGGCGCGGTGAAGACCGCGCGGACCGGCACCACCGCCCGGCCCGCCACCTTGAACGAGACGTCGACCACGAACCCGTCGTCGGCGTCCGCGTCGGTGCCCCCGCCCGAGCCCGTCCCCCCGTCCGCGTTCGCATCCGGCCCCGCGCCCGGGTGCGAGTCCGCGCCACCTCCCGTGGCGGCGTCGGGTTCCGGGGCGCGGGTCACCGTCAGGTCCACGAAGGAGTACGGGTGGAACCAGGCGCCGTGCCAGGGGTCGAGCCGGTTGGCGACGACGTCCTCCGGCTCGCACCGGCCGAAACCGGTCCACACCGCGGGCAGGGCGCTATCCGGGGCGGGCCGTTCGGGGATCACCGGGCGCTCCAGCGGCTCCTCACCGCCGGCGTGGTCCAGCCGGACCCAGAGGAGCACCCCGTCGTCGTGCACCGGGTACGGCTTCCAGCCCGCGAACGGGCGTCCGTCGAGGGCGAGTCCGTGCCAGTGGCAGACGAGGGTGCCGCAGCGGACCGGGCTCCGCCGGAGCGGCGCGCCCAGATGCGGGCAGGCCCCGGGCCCGGCCTGCGGGCGCCCGTCCTCGTCCCGCCAGAGCACGACCTCGGTGCCGGCGACGGTCCGGCCCAGCGGGCGGTCGCCGCGGAGCGCGGCGGACGCGCCGACGACGTACCAGTTGCCCGACGGCCGGGCCTGCGCCCGCTTCAGCGCGGCGGCGATCAGCGCGGGGGAGGCCTCGCGCCAGGTGGGCCGCTGCCGTTCCCAGGGCACGGGGTCGCGGCGGAGCCGCAGCGCGAACCGGCCGGCCCGGGGCGGACCGGCGGAGGGAGAGGAGGATGCGGCCGGGGCCGGGGGAGGGGTTGGTGATGAGGGCGGGGACGGGGACGGGGACGGTGATGGGGTCTGGGGCCCGGTGTCGGTCATGCTGCGAGGTCCCTCCGGGAACGGACGGTGCGGGAACGGCCGTGCGGTGGGCGGCCGGTGACGGGCCGGCCGGTGTCCGGACGCTCGCCGGTGGGGCGGGCGGCGGCGGGGTGGTGGCCGGTGCCCGGGTCTCCGGCGGCCGTCGGCCCGGCACCGCCGCCCGTCGGTGCCGGGCCGGAGGGGCGGGCACCGGCGGACGGGCGCCCGGCTCCCGGACCGCCGTGGCCGCCCCGGTCGTCCTGGCCGCCCCGGCTGCCCCGGTCGTCCTGGTCACCCCGCCCGCCCCGGCCGTGGGCCCGCAGGCGGGCCGCGGTGAGCCGGGCCAGTCCGTCCAGGGCGACCACGGCCCGCTGCCGCCGCGGTACGACGGCCCGCCGGTGGAGCACCGCGTACCCGTCGTCGGCCACGGCCTTCAGGATGGACCCGTAGAGGACGAAGGCGGTGCGGATGCACGGCCGGGAGACGGGGTCGAGCATGGCGATGCCGGGCGCCGCCTCCCGGTAGACCCCGCGGGTGAGCTCGGCGGCGGCCCGCAGCGCGGCGGTGATCCGCGGGTCGCGGCGGCCCGTGGCCCGGCTCCAGGCGAGCAGGTCGCGGTCGGCGCCGTGCGCGGCGAGCAGGTCCGCGGGGAGGTAGACCCGGCCCCGGTCGAGGTCCTCGCCCACGTCCCGCAGGAAGTTGGTGAGCTGGAACGCCACCCCGAGCGCGGCGGCGTGCGGCTCGGCCTCCTCACGGGGGACGACGGTGCCGAGCACCGGCAGCATCTGCAACCCGATGACGGCGGCCGAGCCGTGCATGTAGCCGCGGAGCGCCGCGTAGTCGGGGTAGTCGGTGACCTCCAGGTCCGCGCGCATGGAGTCCATGAAGTCGGCGAAGTGGCGGTGGTCGATGGCGTACCGCTCGGCGGTGTGCGCGAGGGCGCGGACCACCGGCTCGGCGTCGCCCGCCGGGGAGCGCGGGGCCGCCCCCGCGCCGTCGCGCAGCCCCGCCAGGAGTTCGTCCCGCAACCGGGCGAGGGCGAGCGCCCGTTCGGCCGCGGGGGTGTCCTGGCCCAGGTCGTCGACGATGTCGTCGGCCCAGCGGGCGAAGCCGTACAGGGCGTGGACGGCGGGGCGCCGCTCCACCGGCAGCAGCCGGGTGGCGAGGAAGTACGTCTTGCCGTGGCGCGCGTTCAGCCGCCGGCACTCCCGGTAGGCGGCGCGCAGCGCGGGATCGGTGATGCCGGCCGCGCCGAGTTCACGTGCGGTCATGCGGGGCTGCCCTTTCTGGCGGGACGGGGGACGCGGACGCCGGTGGGGCGTCCCGGGCGCCCCGGGCGGTGCGCGCCGGGTCCGCCGGTGATCCGGGCGGCGGCGAGCTTGCCGGAGACGAGGACTGTCGGCACCCCGACGCCGGGTGTGGTGCCGCAGCCGGCGAGCACGGCGTTCTCCGTCCCCCGTACGAGGTTCCGCGGCCGGAACGGGCCGGTCTGCGCGAAGGTGTGCGCGGCGGAGAACGGGGTGCCGGCGGCGTGCCCCTCGGCGGTCCAGTCGGCCGGGGTGACCAGGGCCTCCGTCTCGATGGCGGCGCCCAGTCCGGCCAGCCCGCGCCCCTCCAGCTCGCGCAGCACGGCGTCCCGGTAGCGGGGGCCCAGCTCCGCCCACTCCCGGGGACCCGGGCCGAGGTCGGTGTTGGGGCAGGGCGCCAGGACGTAGTGGAGGTGGCGGCCGGGCGGCGCCAGCGAGGGGTCGCTCGCGGTGGGCCGGGTGATCAGCAGCGACGGGTCGCTCATCAGGGAGCCGTCCCGGGTGAGTTCCCGGAAGGTGGACTTCCAGGCGGCGCCGAAGGAGAGCGTGTGGTGGGCGAGTTCCGGCCAGGTGCGGTCGGTGCCCGCGTGCAGCACCACCGCCGAGGGGGAGTGACGCAGCGCCACCGGCCGGCGCGGCACGCGCCCCAGCAGCCGGTATGTGACGGGCAGGTCGGGGGTGAGCACGACCGCGTCACAGGCGATCCGGCCCCGGTCGGTGACCACGGCCGAGATCCGGCCACCCGCGCGGGGCGCGGCCGCGCCGGCCCGCTCCAGCTCCGTCACCTCCTCGCCGTAGCGGAACTCGGCGCCCGCCTCGGCCGCCGCGTCCGCCAGCGCCCGGGGCAGCGCGTGCATCCCGCCGCGCGGGAAGTACACCCCGGCCACGGTGTCCATGTAGGCGATGACGGCGTACGCGGCCAGCGCCCGGGCCGGGGGCACGCCCGCGTAGAGCGCCTGGAAGGAGAAGACGCGGCGGAGCCGCTCGTCGGAGAGGAACCGGCCGATGCGGGCGTCGAGCCGGCCGAAGCCGCCGAGGGCGGCGAGGCGCGCCAGATCGGGGTGGACGAGCTGGAAGGGCGAGTCGAAGTTGGCGTCGATGAAACGGCGCATCTGCACCGCGTACAGCTTCTCCAGCCAGCGGCGCAGGCGCCGGTAGCCGCGCGCCTCCCGCGCGCCCGCGAACCGCTCGATCTCGCTCTCCATGGCCGCGGCCCCGGTGTGCACGTCGAGCACTTCGCCGTCGGCGAACCGGGCGCGGTAGGCGGGGTGGAGGGGGACGAGGTCCAGCCGCTCGTGGAGGCCGGAGCCGACGGCGGCCAGCGCCTCGTCCACCAGCTCCGGCATCGTCAGCACGGTGGGCCCGGTGTCGGCGTGGTAGCCGCCGCCCAGGTCCAGCCGCCCGGCGCGGCCGCCGGGCAGCGCGCCGCGCTCGACGACGGTCACCCGCCTCCCCGCGCCCAGCAGGTGCAGCGCGGCGGAGAGCCCCGCCAGCCCGGCGCCGACGACCACCACATGGTCGGTGCGGCCGGGGACGGTCCGCGGCCCGCGCCGCGCGACGGCCGCCGTGCGTGGGCCCCGTCCGGAGGGGGCGGGTGGCGCGGGCGGCCCGGGTGCGTCCGCCGGGGCCGGCGGCGGGGCCGGTGTGCCCGCCGGCCGGTGCGGTGGGCTCGCGGGTGGGGCCGCCGCGCCCGGCGCCGTGGGCGGTGGGGCCGCCGCGCTCGACGGCGGGCGGGGTGTACTCGCCGCCGCCGCCACCTCCGCCGCCGCCACCTCCGCCGCCGCCGACGACGACGCCGACGACGACGAGGCAGAGGCCGGCGCCGTCCCCGACGGGGTGGCTGGGGTGGCCGGATCGCCCGGCGGGCCGGCCGGAGGGTTCGGGTCGTTCCGGGGTGCGGGGGTGCCGGCCGGGGTCGGACTCAACGGTGGTCTCCTTCGGCGGTGGTGGCCAGGAGCAGGGGCAGCGCCAGGCCGAACTCGTCCGGAACGGGGTCCCCTTCGTGGTCGTCGCGCCCGTGCTCGGGCGCGGGCTCCCGCACGGGGCCCGGGCGCGGGGCCGTGCTCCCGTCGGCCCCGGGACCGGCCCCGGCCTCGGCCTCGGTGTAGGTGTCGGCCTCGGTGTAGGTGTCGGCACCGGCCTCGGCTTCGGCGTAGGGGTAGGGGTAGGCGCCGGCCTCGGCCTCGGTGTGGGCGTAGGTGTCGGCCTCGGCGTAGGTGCCGGGGTCGCCGTTCGCGCCGGGGCGGGTGTGCGCTTCGGGACGGCCGCCCGCCGTGGGGCGGGTGCCGGCGTCACGGTGGGTGCCGGGGGCGGCGTCGGATGCGGGGCCCGGACCGGATGCGGGGTCGGCCCCGGAGCCGGGGCCCGGGCCGGGATTGGTGGCGCCCGCGACGGCGGACAGCAGTGCCCGCACCCGGGCGCCCGCCACCGGCTCGATGTCGGCGGACGCCAGGTGGTGACGGCTCCGTGTCACCAGGCGGTCGATGGTGCGTTCGGTGAGGGCGCGCGCCCCGGTGGCGGTGAGCACGGCGCGGACCCGGTCCAGGTCCGCCTCGGGCAACTCCGGATCGCCCAGGGCGCCGTCCAGCACGACGAGCGCCGCCCGGTCACCGGCCGCCTCGGCCCGGGAGCGCCCGACGGCGACCAGGTAGGTGGGCTTGCCCTCGCGGATGTCCTGCCCCGACGGCTTGCCCGTGCGCTCCGGGTCGCCGAAGACGCCGAGCAGGTCGTCGCGGAGCTGGAAGGCGATCCCGGCGCAGCGGCCCGCCGCGCACAGGGCACGGGTGGTGCGCTCGTCGGCGCCGGCGAGCGCCGCGCCCAGCGCCAGGGGACGCTCCACCGAGTACAGGGCGCTCTTGAGGCAGGCGGTGCGGACCGCCCGGATCACCGAACGTGCGCCGGTCCGCTGTCCGTGCAGGTCGAGATACTGGCCGGCCACCATCTCCGTGCGCATGGCCCGCCAGACCTCGCGCACCCGGCGGTGGGCCTCCGGCGGCAGCGGCGTCTCGGCCAGGGTGTCGTCGGCCCAGGCCAGGGCGAGGTCACCGGCGAGGACGGCGGCGGCGCGGCCGAAGGTGATGCCGGTGCCGGTGCCGTTTCCGGCGCGGCGCGCGGTGTCCTCGGCGCCGGCCGGGGTCCCCGGGGCGTCGGCCGTGTCCGTCCCGTCCGGGGACGCGGGGCCGGCGGGGCCGGTGGGGCCGGTGGGGGCGGGGCCGTTCGGGGCACCGTCACGGCCGCCGCGCGGGGCACCCCACTGGGCACCCCACGGCCCATCGCTGCCGCTGCCGCCGTACTGCGCGCCGATGTCCAGGTGGAGGGCAGGACGGCCACGCCGCAGCGGCGAGTCGTCCATCACGTCGTCGTGGACGAGGGCGCAGGTCTGGATCAGCTCCAGCGCCGCGGCGACGCGCAGCGCCGACGCCGCCTCCGCGGGGCCGTTCCCGCCGCCGCAGGCGCGCAGGCCCCACCAGAGGAACTGACTGCGCATCCGCTTGCCGCCGTCGAGGGTGAAGCGCAGGACGCGCTCGGCGATGTCGCGGCCGAAGACCTCGTCGACCCCGGCCGCGGCGGAGACCCGTTCCCGCAGCACGTCACCGAGTATGTGCCCGACGGTCCCCGGTACGTCCGCGTCCACGGCCGACGGGTCCAGGGCGCGCGGGCTCGGGGAGGCGGGGGGAGCGAACGCGGGTGCGGACGGCGAACCGGCCGCGGCCCGGACCGGGAACGACGGCGGAGCCGGGGAAGGGTTCGGAGCCGGGGAAGGGGTCGGAGCCGGGGGCGGGGCCTGCGCCGGGGAAGGGGCCTGAGCCGGGGACGGGTCCTGACCCGGGGAAGGGGCCTGAGCCGGGTCCCGGGACGGATCGGGGACCGGGCCCGGCTCCGGGTGGGCGGGCACGGCGAGGGCTCCGGCGGCCGGGCTGTTGGGTTCCACAAGCCCCGCGTACCCGCCGGAACGGTGCGGACGCGGCGATTCCGCCGATTCCCGGGGGTGGCGGGCGGCGGCCGGCTCCGGGCGGTGCCGGGCGGCTGCGGCTCGGGACTCCTCGGCCTGGGTGCGGCGCACTTCGCACGTCCTCTCGTCACGGCAGCCGGCTGACTTCCTCTCATCTCTCCTTCGGGGCACGGGCACCGTTCGGATGCGGGCGGACGGCCACGTCACCGAGGCGGCCCGCCGGACGGCGCCGGACGCCACCGCTCCAGTCGATCACGCCGGGCGCCGCGGAGGCCCGCGCCACGTCCGGGCGAGGACCGTTCGGGCGTGCCGGTCGCCGGCCCTCGGCCCTCGGCCCTCGGCCGCCGGCCGCCGGGTGCCAGGTGCCGCCGGGTGCCGGGCGCCGGGCGCCGGGCGAAGGGTGCCGGGAGGTGCGTGCCGGGTACCGGGAGGCGCGTGCCCGGCGGCGGGCGGCGCGTGCCGGGCAGCGGGGCCGGACGCGCCGTCGCCCGCACGCGGCCACCGGGCGGCGCCCGTCCGGGCGGTCGGACCTCCGGACGGCGCTGCCCCGGTCCCGCGCGGGGTACGGACAAGCGCGCGGGGCCTGCCCCGGACGGACGCCGGCCACCCCCACGGCGCCATGCATCCGGGGACGGCCCCCGGCCCGAACCCCACGGACACGGCCGCCACGCACCACTCCGCCCGGAGCCCGGAGCCCGGAGCCCGGAGCCCGCCGGGCACGGCCCCGGGCCCCTGGAGCCTGGGGCCGTGCCCGGGGCACCCCGGACGCGTGCGGCGCGCGGTACCCGGAACCCAGAACCCGTCCCCTGCCCCGCCGCTTACGACCCTCCCGCCACCAGCAGTCCACCACCTCCCGCCCGCTCATCACCCGTCCGTCACCACTCGCCCCCGATGGCCCTTACTCCCCTGACACTCCGCGTCACCGTCACCCCACCCCACCCCACCCCACCCCACCCCCCCCCACCCCACCCCGCGCCCGGACCCGGCCGGCCTTCCTCCTCGCGTCCCGTTCCCGTCCCCCCACCCCCACCCCCACACCCACACCCATCCGATCCCGGAAAGCGCGCCATGAACGTCTCGGTCTCGGTCGTCCTCTTCACCTCCGACCTGCGTCTCCACGACCACCCCCCGCTGCGCGCCGCGCTCGGCTCGGCGGATGCCGTCGTGCCGCTCTTCGTCCGGGACGAGGGCATCGAGGCGGCCGGCTTCCCCGCCCCCAACCGCCGCGCCTTCCTCGCTGACTGCCTGGCCGCCCTCGACACCGGGCTCCGCGAGCGCGGTGGCCGGCTCGTGGTGCGCTCCGGCCCGGTGGTCGAGCGGGTGTGCGAGGTCGCCGCCGAGGTGGGGGCCGCCGAGGTCCATCTGGCCGCGGGGGTGAGCGGGTACGCCCGGCAGCGGGAGCGGCGGCTGCGGGAGGCCCTGGCCGCGGCCGGGCGGCGGCTGGTCGCGCATGACGCGGTGGTGACGGTCGTCCCACCGGGGGCGGTGACCCCCTCCGGCGCCGGCAGCGATCACTTCGCCGTGTTCACCCCGTACTTCCGCCGCTGGTCGGCGGAGCCGCACCGGACCCCGCTGGCGGCGCCGCGCCGGGTGCGCGTGCCGGACGGGCCGGCTTCGGAGCCGCTGCCGGACCGCGCCTCCGTGGCGGGCGTCTCCCCGGGGCTGGCGGCGGGCGGCGAGAAGGCGGGCCGGTCCCGGGCCGCGTCCTGGTTCCGTCACGGCCTGGCCGCCTACGAGGAGCGCCATGACGACCTGGCGGGCGACGCCACCTCGCACCTCTCCGGGCATCTGCACTTCGGCACCGTCTCCCCGGCCGAACTGGCGCACCGGGCGCGGCGCGCGGGCGGCCCCGGCGGTGAGGCGTTCGTCCGTCAGCTCTGCTGGCGGGACTTCCACCACCAGGTGCTGGCCGCACGGCCCGCCGCCGCCCACGCCGACTACCGCGCACGGCACGACCGCTGGCGCACGGAGCGCGAGGCGGCCCCGGAGATCGCCGCCTGGCGGGAGGGGCGCACGGGTTACCCGGTGATCGACGCCGCGATGCGCCAGCTCCGCCACGAGGGGTGGATGCACAACCGGGGGCGGCTGCTCGTCGCGAGCTTCCTCACCAAGACCCTCTACGTCGACTGGCGGATCGGGGCCCGGCACTTCACCCGGTGGCTGGCCGACGCGGACCTCGCCAACAACCAGCTCAACTGGCAGTGGGCGGCGGGAACGGGCACCGACACCCGGCCGAACCGGGTGCTCAACCCCGTCACCCAGGGCCGGCGGTTCGACCGCGCCGGGGCGTACGTCCGGCGCTGGGTCCCCGAACTGGCGGAACTGGAACCGCCGTATCTCCACGAACCGTGGCGGCTGCCCGCGGCGGAACGCTCGCGGCTCGGCTATCCGGAGCCGATCGTCGACCTCACGGACGGGCTGCTCCGCTTCCGGCGCGCCCGCGGGCAGGAGTGAGCGTGGGCGCGCTGCCCGATCCGGGCGCCCCCGGGCCTTCCGGCGCCCCTGGGTGCTACGGCGCCCCCGGGCCTTCCGGTGCCCCCGGGCCTTCCGGTGCCCCCGGGCCTGCCGGCGCTGCCGGCACCGTCGGCGCTCCGCGGGGCGCCCGCGCTTCCGGGACTCCCGGTACGCCTCGGAGACCTGACGCGTCCCGAGCGTCCCGCACGGCCCGAGCGTCCCGCACGTCCCGAGCGTCCCGCACGGCCCGAGCGTCCCGCACGTCCCGAGCGTCCCGCACGTCCCGCACGTCCCGCACGTCCCGAGCGTCCCGCACGTCCCGCACGTCCCGCACGTCCTGGGCGCCCGGCGCGCCCGGCGCCTCCGGCCCGGTCAGCGCCCCGAGCGCCTCGCGCAGGGTCGCCGGGCGGACGGTGCCGGGCACGGCGGCGCCCGCCCAGCCCGGCCCGGCGAGCAGCACGGTGGGACGGGTCCGGGCGCCCTGGATGCCCCACTCGCCGGCGGCGGTGCGGAGCGCCAGGGCCCGGCTGGCCGTCGAACGGCTCTGCGACCACAGGACGACCGCCGCCGGCCCGGTGCGCCGCACGGCCGCGTCCAGCGCCTCGGGCGGCACGGCGCCCCCGAACATCCGTACGGTGACGCCCCGTTCGGCCAGCCCCGCGGCCAGCGCCTCCAGCGGCAGGGTGTGCTGCTCCGCCGGGACGCACGCCAGCAGCACCGGAGGGGTCCCGGCCGCGGGCGCGGCGGGCACCCGGCGCAGCGCCGAGGAGACGTGCCAGGAGAGCAGGTGCTCCACCTCGACATACCGCGACCCGGCCGTGGCCCACTTGCGGCCCGCCGCCCGCAGCGCGGGCACCATCACCTCCTCCCACGCCGTCACCAGCCCGTGCCGCGCGACGGCGGAGCCCAGCAGCCGCTCCACCGCCGCCGCGTCCAGCCGCACGGCGGCCCGCGCCAGCCCACGGCACTCCCGCACCACGTCGGGCCGTACCGGGCCGAGCGGCAGCCCGTTGCCCGACCCGGGCTCCCGCACCCGTATCCGCACCCGCTCCCGCCCCGCCGGCTCCGGCGCGGCGGACGGCGCGGGGTCCGGAAGCCGGGCGGGCCGGGGCAGGACGGCCCGCGCCGCCTCCGCCGGGGGGACGCCGGACGCGGTGAGCCGGCACATCTCCTCCAGCAGGGCGATGTCCTCCGGCGTCCAGCGGCGGTGGCGGCCCTCCGGGCGGGTGGCGGGGCCGATGCCGTAGCGCCGTTCCCAGGAGCGCAGGGTGGTGGGGGAGACCCCGAGCCGTCGCGCGACCGCTCCGGTGGGAAGCCCCGCCGGTACAGGCGTCGCCGCGCCCCCGTTCCGCCCCGTACGGTCCGCCGTGTCGCTCATGTGGCCAGCGTACGGCCGGTGCGCGGCCATTCCGATGCGCAAACGATGCGAGTTGCCCCCGCCTCCCGGGGCGTCCGAAGCTGACCGGACCGTGGCGCCGTGGAGGCGCCCGGTGGCGGCCCGCGCGCCCCGGTGGCCTCCCGGGAGCGCGCGGGCCCGCCCCCGTCCGCACCGCCGGCCCGTGCCGGCCCCGGCGTGAGGAGCGCAACGAACGTGTCGTCCACGGCCGCCCCCACCCCTCGCCCCGCCGTGCGCGGCGCCGTGGAAGGCCGCCGCTCCCGGGCCGTCCCCGCTCCGTTCGCGGCGTCCTCCGTCTGCGTCGCCTCCGCCCCCTCCGCCCCCTCTGGTCTTTCCGTCCCCGACGACGAGCTGGCCGCCGGCCTCCGCGCGGGTGACGAGGCGTGCCTGGCGGCGGTCCACCGGCGCTGGGGCGGTCTGGTGCACGCCCTGGCCCGCCGGGCGCTGGGCGACGAGCGCGAGGCCGAGGACGTCACGCAGCTCGTGTTCCTCGCCGCCTGGCGGGGCCGCGACGGCTTCCGCCCCGAGCGCGGGACGCTACCGGGCTGGCTCGCCGGGATCGCCCGGTACAAGATCGCCGACGCGCTGGCCGGCCGCACCCGCCGCGCGGAGCTGGTGGCCGTGGCGGGCGCGGCGCTCACCGGAGCGCCCGAACCGGCGCGGCCGGAGGCGGTCCTGGACCGCGTGGTGATCCGCCAGGAGCTGGAACGGCTGCCACCGGCGCAGCGCCAGGTCCTCCGGATGGCGTTCTACGAAGACCTGACGCAACGTCAGATAGCGGGCCGGACCGGGCTGCCCCTCGGCACCGTGAAGAGCCACGCCCGCCGGGGCCTGCTACGGCTGCGCACCACCCTGGGGCCGCAGGGCGCCCGTACCGCGGCGGGGGATCCGGACGAGGCGGCCTGACGGGAGCCGCGCGGCCGGGCGGCGGGGGGCCCGCGCCCGCCGGGCCAGCCGTCCGGCCCCGAAGGCGGCCAGGTGCACGCCGAGGATGCCCAGCGGGAACATCATGGCGCCGCTCACCACGTTCCGGGTGCCGACCTCCTGGAGGACTCCGGCGCGCCGCAGCTCACGCCAGGCCCAGAGCGAGAACGGGGCGACCACCAGCGGCGCGGTGACCACACCGGGGGTGTAACGGCCCAGGGCCGCGCTCTGGGCGACGTGGGAGACCGCGTGCAGCCCGAAACCGGCCAGCACGGTCTGGAAGAACGGTGACCGCCCGCCGGTTCTGGCTCCGTCGGCCGACGCCGCGCCGACCACCAGGCCCATCAGGCCGATGGCGGTGGCCGCGTGCCCGGGTGTCACGCTCATCGTGGCCCACACCCGCTCGGGGACCTTCGGGTGACGCCTGCGCAGCCGGTCCACCTCGGCCGCGGCCCAGCCGGGCATGGTGGCGAGTTCCTCCAGGTCGTGCACCGCGAAGGCGGCCAGCAGCCCCCAGGTGACCGCCGGGGGGACGCCCCCGGTCTCCGCTTCCCGCTCAGACATCCCGCTCCTCGAAGTTCGTCGTCGCTCGCGTCTGCACCGCTGCCCCGGCCCCCCGGCCGGGGGTACCACCGGGGAGGCGCCGCCGGCCCCGGGTGGTGCAGGGCCGGTCATGCTCGGCGCGCTGGCCCAGCAGATCGTCACCGCGGCTGTCGCCCGCCGGTCCGCGCGTGCGGTGGCGACGGCCGCTCAGGGGGCGCCCCGCTCCTGACGCCGGTCGGTGCCGGTCCGGCGGGGGGCGTCCGGACCGCCCCCGGTTCCGCGTCCGCGAGGTTGTCCGGGAGGCGCAGGCCCTGGCGGAGCGGGACCAGTTCGCTCTGGAGCACCATGGTGGCCGCGCCGATGGCCGGGGCCGTGGCGGCCGAGGCGGAGAGGCGGACGGTGACCGGGTGGGTGGCCCGGGAGAAGAAGGAGCGGTCCAGTTCCTCCTGGACGACGGGGAGGTAGGTGGCGCCCGCGATCGCCAGGCTCGGCCCGGTCAGCACCAGCAGTTCCAGGTCCATGACGTTGGCCAGGGTGCGGGCCGCCACCGCGAGGTGGCGGGCGGAGCGCTCCAGCAGGGCGCGGGCCGCGGGCTCCCCGGCGCGGGCGGCGCGCGCGACGGCCGCGAACTCCGCGACCACGGACGGACGGTGCCGCTCCCGGCCGTCGCTCCCGGTCAGCCCGGTGAGCCGGGCCAGCTCCCGGTCGGCGCGGGCGGCGGCGACCACGGCGGCCGGCCCGGCCAGCACCTCCGTGCAGCCGCGCGCCCCGCACCAGCACTCCGGGCCCTCGACGTCCAGGCAGACGTGGCCGATCTCGCCCGCGTTGCCGCTGGCCCCCCGGTAGGGGAGGCCGCCCACGAACAGGCCCGCGCCGATGCCCGTGCCCATGTAGAGCGCGGCGAAGGTGGCGGCGCCGCCGACGTCGCCGGACCAGTGCTCGCCGAGCGCCGCCGCCGTGGCGTCGTTGTCGAGGACGACGGGCAGGCCGGTGGCCTCCGCCAGCGCCCGGTCCAGCGGGTAGTCCTCCCAGGGCCGCATCGCGGGCGGGGTGAGCCGCATCCCGCTGGTGGGGGTGAGCGGGCCGGGGGAGACCAGGCCCAGGCCCAGCACCCGGCCCCGGTCCACACCGACGCCGTCGATCAGCGCGTCCACCTCCCCGGCCATCCGCGCGACGACCACCGGCGGGTCCTCGGCACCCGCACCGGCGCGGGACATCCGCGCGACGACCGCGCCGCCCAGGTTGGTCAGGACGTAGGTGAGGCCCGCCTGGTCGAGATGGACGCCGACCGCGTACCGGGCGGACCGGTTGAGCTGGAGCAGCACCCGCGGCTTGCCACCGGTGGACTCGGCCCGTCCGGTCTCCACCACCAGCCCGTCGTCGATGAGGCGGCGCACCACGGTGGAGATCGTCGCCCCGGTGAAGCCGGTGGCCCGCACCAGACCGACGCGGCTGATGGTGCCCGCGGCCCGGATCACGTCCAGGACGGCCGATCTGCTGCTGGTGTGCGGGGTGGACTGCGCCGGTCCGCCCGGTCCGCCCGGTCCGCCCGGTCCGCCGGATCCACCGGCTCCTACGGGTACGCCCACTGTGCCCTCCGCCCGCGCCGCTGATGCGCGCCCCACCGTACCCATGCCGTCCGGGCCGGGCGACGGCCTTACGTGGGGGCTCGGTTCCGTGGCCTGACGACGTGTCCCCCGGGTCCGCCGTTCCCGTGCGGCCGGCGGAGCCGGGCGCCGGCGGTGGCGCCACCGCGACGGCTCCCCCGTTCACCCGTGACGGCGCGGATCGCGGCGGCGGGGCGGCGGGGCGCTCATGAAGCCCCGTCCGAGGTCCGCGCGGGGGTGCCGGGTGTGCCACACCGGCCCTCAACATCCCACCGCTGCACGGGCCTTGACTTTGTTTATTCGGCGTCTTAACAATCTCCGACACATGGCGGGCCCAGGACGAGGGACCCCCGCGGAGGCGGCGGCTCGGCTCCGGTGACGGCTTCGGGCGTCACCCGGCGAGTGAGAGGACTGACGATGTTCCTGCAGCAGAACCGGGGGTCAGGGCGACGGCGGGGGCGCGTGCGCGCGGCGGGGGTCTCCCTGGCCGCGACGGCCGCCCTGCTCGCCGGGTGCTCCGGCGGCGGCGACTCGGGCCGCGGCGACGGCACCCTGATCGTCTACACCGGCCAGGCCGGCGACTACCAGATCAACTTCAACCCCTACGCCCCCGCCCGGCTCGACGGGGACGGCACCATCTTCGAGTCGCTCTTCTTCTACAACCTCACCAAGAACGAGGAGCCGCAGCCCCGGCTCGGCACCGAGTACGCCTGGAACGAGGACGGCACCGAGCTGTCGGTGACCCTCCGCGAGGGCGTCACCTGGAGCGACGGCGAGAAGTTCACCGCCGACGACGTCGTCTTCACCCTGGACATGATCGACAAGCACCCGACCCTCAACGCCGTGGGCTTCGAGGGCGAGGCCACGGCCGTCGACGACACCCATGTGAAGATCACCTTCGACAAGCCCTCCTTCCTGGACGGCCCGTACGTGCTCGGCCGGGTGTGGATGGTGCCCGAGCACCTCTGGCGCGGGATCAAGGACCCCTCGAAGGACGTCATCCGCGAGCCGGTCGGCACCGGCCCGTTCGCGCTCGACACCTTCAAGCCGCAGGCGTTCACCCTCAAGGCCAACCCCGATTACTGGGACGGCGAACCGGCCGTCAAGCGGATCCGCTACCTCTCCCTCTCCGGCAACCAGGCCGGCGCCGACGCCCTCGCCGCCGGGAAGATCGACTGGCAGACCGGCCCGGTGCCCGACATCGCCGGCGTCGAGAAGAACTACCCCGGCTACCGGGCCATCACGGTCCCCATGAACCAGACCGTGCTGATGACCTGCGCCGAGAAGGACCGGGGCTGCGAGGGCCCGCAGACCGACCCCGCCGTGCGGAAGGCGATCTACCACGCCCTGGACCGCACCCAGCTCAACGAACTGGCCTTCCAGTCCACCTCCTCCGCGATATCCCCCGGCTTCGCCCTCCCCGAGCGGGACAAGGCGCTCCTCTCCGACGGGCTGGGGGACCGGCTCGCGCCCATGCAGCCGCAGGTGAGCGAGGCGGCACAGCTCCTTGAGGAGGCCGGCTACACGAAGAACGGTGAGGGGATCTACGCCAAGGACGGCAAGGCCGTCGAACTCACCATCAAGGTCGTCACCGGCTGGACCGACTACATCACCGCCGTGGACACCATGGGCCAGCAGCTGAAGAAGGCCGGCATCAAGGTGACGCCGCAGCAGCTCTCCTGGAACGAGTGGTCCGACGCCCGCGGCCAGGGCCGCTTCGAGCTGCTGATCGACTCTCTCTACCAGGGGCCCTCCGCCGACCCCTTCTACCTCTACCACTACTTCTACTCCTCCGAGACCACCGCGAAGGTCGGCGAGACCGCCCAGCCGAACTACTCCCGCTGGTCGGACACGAGGGTCGACCGGGCGCTGGCCGCGCTCAAGGGCATCGACCGCGAGGACACCGCCGGGCGGCAGCCGCACTTCGACGCCATCCAGGAGGCGCTGGAGGAGGAGATGCCCTACATCCCCGTGCTGACCGCGGGCACCACCAGCGAGTACAACGCGGAGAAGTTCACCGGCTGGCCCAGCGAGGAGGACCTGTACGCCTTCCCCGCGGTCTGGCAGCGCCCCGACCACTCGGAGATCTTCAAGCGGCTGAAGCCCGCGGGGTGACGGGGAGCCGGCTCCGGAACCCACCGGAGCCGGCCACACCCGGCCGGGCCGCCCCCTGGGGGCCGCCGGCCGGGTGGGCGACGAGCGGTGACGAGCGGTTCGGCGGCGGTTCCGCCGGTGTTCACGATCCACCGGACGGCCCGGCGGGCAGGCCCGCCGTCCGGCCGGTTCCGAGGAGGAAGCATGCGCGGACCCACCCGCGACGGCGCGCCGGGCGGCGGCCCGTGAGGTACTACATCCGGAAGCTCGGGTTCTATGCGGTCGCCCTGTGGGCCGCGCTGACCCTGAACTTCTTCATCCCCCGGCTGATGCCGGGCAATCCGGTGGACACCCTGATGGCCCGGCTCGCCCAGCGCGGCGGCTCCGTGGACCCGTCGGTCCGCCGCGCGTACGAACTCCTCCTCGGCACCGACAGCTCGGAGCCGCTGTGGAACCAGTACCTCTCCTATCTGGCCGGGCTCGCCCGCGGCGACCTGGGGATCTCGGTCAGCGTCTTCCCGACCCCGGCCGCCGAGGTGATCCGGCAGTCGCTGCCCTGGACCATCGTGCTGGTGGGGCTGGCCACGCTGATCTCCTTCCTCCTCGGCGTCGGGCTCGGCATGTTCACCGGGTGGCGGCGCGGCACCTGGCTGGACCAGCTGGTGCCCGCCACCACGGTGCTGGCGGCGGTGCCGTACTTCTGGCTGGCGCTCATCCTGGTGGCGGTGTTCGGCTCCGCGCTCGGGTGGTTCCCGCTGCTCGGCGGCTACGACGTGATCCTGGACCCCGGCTGGAACGGGGAGTTCCTGGCCTCGGCCCTCTACCACGGCACCCTCCCCGCGCTCACCATCGTCATCTCCTCGGTGGGCGGCTGGCTGCTGGGGATGCGCAACATGATGGTCTCCACGGTGGACGAGGACTACGTCCTCACCGCCCGGGCCAAGGGGCTGCGGGAGCGGCGCGTCATGACGCACTACGCGGCGCGCAACGCGGTGCTGCCGTCGGTCGCCGGGTTCGCGATCTCCCTCGGCTTCGTCGTGGCCGGTTCCATCATCACCGAGCAGGTGTTCTCGTACCCCGGCATCGGCGGAAAGCTGCTCCAGGCCGTGCAGAACAACGACTACGCGCTGATGCAGGGGATCTTCCTGGTCATCACGGTGGCCGTGCTCGGCGCCAACCTCGTCGTCGATCTGCTGTACGGCCTCATCGACCCCCGTACCCGAGCCGGCGGCTGAGCCGGGGAGCCGAGGAGACGACCTGTGACGAATCTCAGCCCGGCCGTCGTCGAGACGGCCGAACCCGGCGCCGCCTCCCCGGACGGCGCCCCCGGCGCCGCGCCCGGACGGAAGGCCGCGGGCGGCTGGCGCTCCCTGGTGCCCCGCTGGTCGCCCAAGCTGGGCGTGGGATTGGGCCTGGTGGCCGCGATCGCCCTCTTCGGCCTGCTCGGGCCGCTGCTCACCGGGGATCCGGACACCGTCCGCAACTCCGGCATGGCGCCCCCCGGCGACGGCTTCCTGCTCGGCACCACCCAGACCGGCCAGGACGTCTTCGCCCAACTCGCGCACGCCACGCGGGGATCGCTCCAGATCGGCGTGCTGGTCGGCGTCCTCGCCACCGCTCTCTCCGCGCTCTTCGGCATCATCGGCGGCTACGCGGGCGGGGCGGTGGACGAGGGTTTCTCGCTCTTCTCCAACGTCATGCTGGTCATCCCCGGCCTGCCGCTGGTCATCGTGATCGCCGGGTTCGTCCCGGCGGCGCAGCGCGGCTGGTGGACCATCGCCGTGGTGCTGGCGATCACCGGCTGGGCGGCCTCGTCGCGGGTGCTGCGGGCGCAGACCCTGTCGCTGCGCAACCGGGACTACGTGGCCGCGGCGCGGGTGGCGGGGGAACGGCCTTGGCGGGTGGTCTCCGTGGAGATCCTGCCCAACCTGCTGCCGTTGCTGGCCTCGCAGTTCGTCTTCGCGGTCATCCTCGCCATCCTCAGTGAGGCGGGCCTGTCCTTCCTGGGCCTGGGCGCCTCCAACTCGCACACCCTGGGCACGATGCTCTACTACGCGCAGAACGGCTTCGCGCTCCAGCGGGAGGCGTGGTGGTGGTTCGTCCCGCCCGGGCTGGTCATCGCGGCCTTCGGCTGCGGCCTGTCGCTGATCAACTTCTCCATCGACGAGATCATCAACCCGCGGCTGCGGAACATCCCGCGCGGCCGGGCCGGGCTCCCCGGCTCCGTCTCCGCGGGGCGGGGCCCGGTGGCGCCCGCCCCCGGCGCGGGCGGCGGGGAGCGGCCCGGCGGGGACGCGGGCGGTCCGGAGACCGCGGACGGGCCCGAGGGGACGGCCGGGCCGGCCGGGACGTCCCATCCGGAGGGGACGGCCCATCCGGAGGGCGCGGGCGTCCGCCGGGATCCGGTGCTCACCGTGCGCGGACTGGACGTCGTCTACGCCGTCGAACCGCCGGTGCACGCCGTGCGGAACGTCTCCCTGACGCTCGGCCGGGGCGAGATCCTCGGTCTGGCCGGCGAGTCCGGCTGCGGCAAGACCACCCTCGCCTACGCGATCAACCGGCTGCACCGGCCGCCCGCCGAGGTCACCGCGGGCTCGGTGGTCTTCCACGACCGTCCCGGCGCCGGCGGCGGGACCGGCCGGGACATCGACGTCCTCGCCCTGGAGAGCGAGGAGCTGCGCGCCTTCCGCTGGTCGAAGCTGTCCATGGTCTTCCAGGGCGCGATGAACGCGCTCAACCCCGTGCTCTCCGTCCACGACCAGCTCGACGACGTGCTGACGACGCACCGACCCGCGATGACCCGGGCCGAGCGCGCCGCCCGGTGCGCGGAGGTGCTGCGCCTGGTCGGGGTGGACCCGCGGCGGCTCGACTCCTACCCGCACGAGCTCTCCGGCGGGATGCGCCAGCGCGTCATGATCGCCATGGCGCTGCTGCTGGACCCCCAGGTGATGATCATGGACGAGCCCACCACGGCGCTCGACGTGGTCGTCCAGCGCTCGATCCTCCGCGAGATCCTGCGCTTCCGCGACGAACTGGGCTTCGCCGTCGTCTTCATCACCCACGACCTGCCGCTGCTGCTGGAGCTGAGCGACCACATCGCGGTGATGCGGGACGGCGAGGTCGTGGAGTACGCGACGGCCGAACGGATCAAGGAGCACCCCCGCCACCCCTACACGCGGAAGCTCCTAGGTTCCTTCCCCAGCCTCACCGGGGAGCGCGGCTCCTTCATCCGCACCGGTGAACCCGGTGAACCCGGCACCCCCGGCCGGCCCGGCGAGCGGGACCGGGACGGGCTCCACCCCGACGAGCACCACCCGGACGAGAGGGCACCGCGATGACCACGCTGGAGGTACGGGACCTGGTCAAGGACTTCTCCCTCCGCTCCGGGCTGCGCCACGCGCGGTTCCGCGCGGTGGACCGGGTCTCCTTCACCCTCGTGCCGGGCCGGACGGTCGCCCTGGTCGGGGAGTCCGGCTCGGGCAAGTCCACGGTGGCCCGCGTGATCGCCCGGCTGGAGAAGCCCACCGCGGGCACCGTCACCGCGGTGGACGCGGACGGCGGGCGGATCGGCGGCCGCGCCTACCGCCACCACGTCCAGATGGTCTTCCAGGACCCCTTCGCCTCCCTGAACCCCTTCCACACCGTCGAGCACCATCTCGTCCGGCCGCTGAAGCTCCACGGCCGGGCGCACGGGAGGGAGGACCTGCGGCGCCGGGCCGAACAGTTGCTGGAGCGGGTCAACCTCACCCCGGCGGCCTCCGTCGCCGGCCGCCGCCCGCACGAACTCTCCGGAGGGCAGCGGCAGCGCGTCGCCATCGCCCGCGCGCTGGCGCCGGGGGCGCGGGTCGTCATCGCCGACGAGCCGGTCTCCATGCTGGACGTCTCCATCCGGCTGGGCGTGCTCAACCTGCTCGCCCGGCTCCAGCGCGAGGACCGCCTGGCCGTCCTCTACATCACCCACGACCTCGCCACCGCGCGCCACTTCTCCGACGAGATCCTGGTGATGTACCGGGGCCGGGTGGTGGAGCGCGGCGCCGCGGACGACGTCATCCTCACCCCCCGGCACCCGTACACCCGGCTGCTGGCCGCCGCCGCCCCCGACCCGGAGTCCGGCCGGGGCCGCGCCGAACTGCTCGCCGGGAACGGCGCGCCGGAACCCGCCACGGCCACGCCGCCGCCCGCCGACTCCGGCTGCGCCTTCCGCGACCGCTGCCCGCACGCCATGGAGATCTGCTCCCGCCCGGTGCCCGAGCACACGGCCGGTGCGGGCGAACGCTCCCACACGGCCCTGTGCTGGCTGTACGCGGACGAGGCACGCGGAGCGCGCCCGGCCCCCGCCGGAACGGGCGCGGCCACGGGCGCGGCCCCGGACACGGCGGGACGGGCCCGGACGGGCGCGGCCACGGACACGCCCACGAACACGCCCACGGACACGGCGGGACGCGGCGGGACGGCGGAACGGTAGCGGTGGCGGTGGCCGCGGCCACCCTCTCAGCCCACGCGGACCGCCCGGAGCAGCACCAGCCGCTCCGGGAAGAGCACCGGGGCCTGGAGACCGGCCGCCCCGAGCGCGCGACCGGTCAGTTCGACGCCCTCCGGGGTCCACCAGGGCAACGGGACCCCCCACCGGTGCGCGTTGCCGTCCGGCACGTCACCGGGCGGCTGCGGGCGCACCCGGTACACGGCGTCCGGGTCCAGCCCGGGCAGCCGCACCGGACCGGTCGGGTACGACTCCGAGGTGGCGGTCGCCACCAGGGCGTACACCGCCTCCGAGCGGTCGCCGGCCACCACTCCGTGCAGCTGGTACGCCGGGTCGGGGTGGTCGGCGTGCACGGCGGTGCCGGAGTGCAGCAGGGGACGGAGTTCCTTGTAGAGCGCCACCCATGCGGCGAGCCGCGCCCGTTCGGGCTCCTCCGCGCGGGTCAGGTCCCACTCGATCCCGAAGTGGCCGAAGAGGGCCGTGCCGGCGCGGAAGTCGAGGGTGTGCCGGCGGCCGGTGGTGTGGGAGACCTCCGCGCCGACATGGGTGCCCATCAGCTCCAGCGGGATCAGGACGTTGGTCCACCACTGGATCCGCTGCCGTTCCAGCGCGTCGATGCAGTCCGAGACCCAGACCCGGTCGGTGCGCTCCAGGATCCCGAGATCCACCCGCGCGCCGCCGGAGGAACAGGACTCGATCTCCACCCCGGGGTGGCGCCGGCGGATCTCGTCCAGCAGCCGGTACGTGGCGAGGGTCTGGCCGTGGACCCCGGCGCGCCCGGTGGGCCGGTGCCCGGCCTCCACCAGATCACGGTTGTGGTCCCACTTGAGGTAGCCGATCGGGTAGGTGGTGAGCAGCTCGTCCAGGCGCTCCAGGAGGTAGGCGTACGCCTCCGGGCGGGCCAGGTCGAGCACCTGCTGGGAGCGGGCCGCGCCGGGCAGCCGGCCGCCGGTGGCCATGATCCAGTCGGGGTGGGCCCGGGCCAGTCCGGAGTCCTCGTTGATCATCTCCGGCTCCACCCAGAGCCCGAACTCCATGCCGAGCGCCGTCACATGGTCCGTCAGCGGGGTGAGCCCCCGCGGCCAGACCTCGTCGGAGACGTACCAGTCCCCCAGCCCGCGCCGGTCGTCCCGGCGGGCGCCGAACCAGCCGTCGTCCAGCACGAACCGCTCGGCGCCCACCGCGGCGGCCGCGTCCGCCAGCCGCTTCAGCCGGTCCAGGTCGTGGTCGAAGTAGACGGCCTCCCAGGTGTTGCAGGTGACGGGGCGGGGCGTGACGGGGTGGTGCGCGCGGGCGCGCAGCGTGCGGTGGAAGCGGGCGGCCAGCTCGTCCAGCCCGTCGCCGTGGCTCCCGTACTGCCAGGGGGTGGTGTACGTGGCGCCGGGCTCCAGCACCACTTCCCCGGGCGCCAGCAGTTCCCCGGAGCCGAGCAGCGACACGGAGTGGAAGGTGCGCTCCGCGAACGTGCGGTGGTTGCCCGACCAGGCGGTGTGCACGCCCCAGACCGCGCCGGAGCGGTGCCCGAACCCGGCCTCCCCGGCGACCAGCAGATACGCGGAGTCGTACCCGGTGCGGCCGGTGCGGTTCTCCCGCATCCGCAGCCCGTGGCCGAACGCCGTCCGCTGCGGGCTCCGTTCGCGCAGGTGGCGGCCGGTGAAGTCGAGCAGTTCCACGGCCTCGGCGGGCACCGGGAGGGTGAGGTGGAGAGCGTCGACGGAGAAGGGCGTGGCGCCGTGGTTGGTGAGCGCGGCCCGCTGGCGGACCAGCCCGGCCGGGGAGAGCTCGACGGTGAGGTCCAGTTGCAGGCCGGCGGTGGCGTCGGCCGCGCGTACGGTGAGCCGGCCTCCGGAGCCGGCCCGCGGTGTGTCCCGGCCGTGCTCCCGGGGGCCGCGGTCCCGCGTCTCCCCGTCCCGCGTCTCCCGATCCCGGGCGGCCCGGTCCTCCGCCTCCGGGTCCTGTTCCCGGGCGGCCCGGTTCCGTTCCCGTGTGGCCCGTGTGGCCCGTGCGGCCCGTGTGGGGGTCCGGTCCGGGGCCGGTCCGCGCCCGTCCGTCGGCTGCCCGGGGGTGAGCCGGGTCCGTGTCACCCGGAACGCGGTGGAGAAGTCGGCGCCCGCCCGGTGGCCCACCAGCCCGGGGGTGCCCAGCCAGCCCGCCGACTGCTCGGGCACCACGGCCACGTCCACCGGGCCGTCGACGGAGAAGCCGATCGGCTGGCACCGCCGGGCGAGCCGGAACTGCTCCAGCCCGGCCGGGGGCAGCTCACCCAGATCGGGCCCCCAGTGCAGGACGCGGGGCAGGCCGGAGCCGGAGAGGTCGAGGATCAGCCCCACACCGGCGGCGCGCAACTGCACGACGCCGGTGACCGCCTCACCGTCGGCTGCGGTGCCGGGGTGCGGCGTTGCGGTCATCGGCGTCCTCCTCGTCGGTGGCGCGGTGGCGCGGTGGCGCGGTGGCGCGGTGGCGCGGTGGCGCGGTGGCCGGACGGCCCGCCGGTCCCGGTGCGGGGCCCACGGGTGTCCCGGCCGCCCGGCCGGTCACGGCGCTGTTGACTTACTTAATTCGGCGGCGTAAGAATCCTCAGCATTCCGCACGGTTCCCGGGTCGCACAAGAGGAACTCCCGCGTCCGGCACAGGGGTTCGCCGTCCCGCCGTCCCGCCGTCCCGCCGTCCCGCCGTCCCGCCGTACCCGGCCCGTGGCCGCTGCCGCGCCTCCGGCCCCGACCGAGGAGTGATCGAGGATGATCCGTCAGACTCTGGACGCGGGCTGGCAGCTGACCGCCACCGGCGGCCCCGTACCCCCCGAGGTGGCCGGACGCACCCTGCCCGCCCGGGTCCCCGGCTCCACCCACCTCGATCTGCTGGCCGCCGGACTGATCCCCGACCCCTACCTCGACCGCACCGAGGAGGAGCTGGTCTGGCTGCACCGCACCGACTGGCGCTACGACCTCACCTTCGAGGCGGAACCGCCCGCCCCCGGCGAGCGGGTGGACCTCGTCTTCGACGGGCTGGACACCGTCGCGGAGATCGAGCTGAACGGCCGGGCCCTCGGCGCCACCGCCAACATGCACCGCTCCTACCGCTTCGACGCGCGCGCGGCCCTGCGCGGCGGCGCGAACCGGCTCACCGTCTCGTTCCGCTCCGCGCTGGAGTACGCCGAGGAGATGGAGCGGCGGCTCGGCGCCCGCCCGCACGTCAACGCGCACCCGTTCAACATGATCCGGAAGATGGCCTGTTCCTTCGGCTGGGACTGGGGCCCCGACCTCCAGACGGCGGGCATCTGGCAGCCGGTGCGCCTGGAGCGCTGGACCACCGCGCGGCTCGCCGGGGTGCGCCCCCTGGTGACCGTCGGCGAGGACGGCGCCGGCCGCGTGGAGCTCCACGCCACCGTCGAGCACGCGGGGCCCCACCCCGGCTCTGCCCGGGCCGCCACCGGCGGCCGGCCGGCGGGTCCCGCCGGCTCCGGTGACGCCACCGGGGCCGGAGCCGCCTCCGCCGGCACCGCGGCGTCCGCCGGGGATGCCGCCGCGGCGTCCCCCGCCGCCGCCCCGCCCGGGGACGCGCCCCCCGCGGACCTGCTGCTCACCGTCACCGTCGCCGGGCGGGAGGGCGGGGTGCGCGTCCCGGCGGGTGCCACCGAAGCCGTGATCACCCTGGACGTCCCGGACATCCGTCTCTGGTGGCCCGCCGGCCACGGCGAACAGCCCCTCTACGCGCTGGGCGTGGAACTGCGCCCCGGCGACGGCGGACCCGTGCTGGACTCCGCCGCCCACCGCGTCGGCTTCCGCACGATCACCGTGGACACCACCCCCGACGACATCGGCACCCCCTTCACCCTCGTCGTCAACGGCCGACCCCTCTTCGCCAAGGGCGCCAACTGGATCCCCGACGACCACTTCCTCACCCGGGTCACCCGCGAACGGCTCGACCGCCGGATCGGCCAGGCGCTCGGCGCGCACATGAACCTGCTCCGCGTCTGGGGCGGCGGCCGCTACGAGTCCGAGGACTTCTACGACCTCTGCGACGAGCGCGGCGTCCTCGTCTGGCAGGACTTCGCCTTCGCCTGCGCCTCCTACCCCGAGGAGGAGCCGCTGTGGAGCGAGGTGGAGGCGGAGGCGCGCGAACAGGTCACCCGGCTGAGCCCGCACCCCTCGCTCGCGCTGTGGAACGGCGCCAACGAGAATCTCTGGGGCCACCGCGACTGGGGCTGGCCCGAGCGGCTCCAGGGCCGTACCTGGGGCCTGCGCTACTACACCGAGCTGCTCCCGGCGATCGTCGCCGGACTCGACCCCACCCGCGGTTACGCCGCCAACAGCCCGTACAGCCCCGGCCTCCCGCCGGACGAGGTCCACCCCAACGACGCCGACCACGGCACCCGGCACGAGTGGCGGGTGTGGAACGAGCTCGACTACACCGCCTACCGGGACCACATCCCCCGGTTCTGCTCGGAGTTCGGCTTCCAGGCGCCGCCCACCACCGCCACCCTGGCGGACTGGATCCACGACGAGCCCCTCACCGCCACCTCGCCCGCCTTCCTGCTCCACCAGAAGGCCGAGGACGGCCACGGCAAGCTGGAGCGCGGCTACGCCCCGCACCTGCCCCGGCCGGCCGGCTTCGCCGACTGGCACTGGACCACGCAGCTCAACCAGGCCCGCGCCGTCGCGTTCGGCGTCGAGCACTTCCGCTCCTGGTGGCCGCGGACCGCGGGCTCGGTCGTCTGGCAGCTCAACGACTGCTGGCCCGTGACCTCCTGGGCGGCGATCGACTCCGGGGAGCGCCCCAAGCCGCTCTGGTACGCCCTCAGGCACGCCTACGCGCCCCGGCTGCTCACGGTGCAGCCCCGGGACGGCGTCCCCGTGCTCGCCGCCGTCAACGACACGGACGAGCCGTGGACGGGCGCCGTGGCCGCCGTGCGACAGGCGTTCGACGGAACCGTGCTGGCCACGGCTACCATCGAGCTGGACGTGGCCCCCCGGGCGGTGGCCACGCACCGGCTCGCCCCGTCGCTGCTCACACCCGCCGACCCCACCCAGGAGGTGCTCGTGCTGACGCCGACGCCGACGCCGACGCCCGGCCCCGGCGCCGCGCGCGCCGTGCACCTCTTCGCCGAGGACCGCGAACTCGCCTACGCGCCGGACCCGTTGACGGCCCGCGTCACCCCGGTCCCGGGGGGCTACCGGATCGACGTCCGCGCGGCGTCCTTCGCCCGCGACATCGCCGTGCTGGCCGACCGGCTCGCCCCCGACGCCGTCGTGGACGACATGCTGGTCTCCCTCCCGGCCGGGGAGCGCCACTCCTTCACCGTCCGCACGGCGGCGCGGCCCGCGCCGGAACAGCTCACCGGAGCGCTCGTGCTGCGCACCGCCAACGCCCTGTGCGCCCCGGCGGTGTCTTCCTGAGTGGCCGCGACGGAACCCCGTACCGGCCCCGGCGCGGATCCCGGCGCGGATCCCGGCGGTGCCCCCGGCGTCCCTGCCGTTGCGGCCACCTCCGCCACTCCCGTCACCTCTGACGTACCCGCCGTACCCGCCGTATCCGCCGTTCCCGGTTCGGGGGCGATCGGGCTGGTGCTGGCGCGCCCCGCCCGGCTGCTCGGCGTCGAGCCCTTCTTCATGGAGTTCATCGCCGGGATCGAGGAGAGCCTGGCGGAGCGGGGTCTCTCCGTGCTGCTCCACGTCGTCGCCCACCAGGACGCCGAACTGGCCGCCTACCGGCGGTGGGCGGAGCGGAGGCTGGTGGAGGCCGTCGCGGTGGTCAACCTCACCGCCGGGGACCGGCGCCCGGCGCTCCTGCGCGAGCTGGGCCTGCCGGCCGTGCTGGTGGGCAGCTGGGACGAGGATCCCGCCGCCCCCGCCGTCCGCACCGACGACGCCCAGGCCGTGCGGGAGGCGCTGACCCGGCTGGTGGAGCTGGGCCACCGGCGCGTCGCCCGGGTCAGCGGCCCGGCGCCGCTGCTGCACACCCGGGCCCGGGGCGCGGCGCTGGAGGAGGGGTGCCGGGCGGCGGGGCTGCCACCGCCGGTGACCGCGGAGGGTGACTACTCCGCCGAGGCGGGCGAGCGGCTGACGTCCCTGCTGCTCACCGCGGAGACCCCGCCCACCGCGATCCTCTACGACAACGACGTGATGGCGGTCGCCGGGCTGTCCGCCGCCGGGGCGCTGGACGTCCCGGTGCCGGAGCGGCTCTCCGTGATCGCGTGGGACGACTCCGTGCTGTGCCGCCTGGCGTCCCCGCCGCTCACCACCATGAGCCTGGACGTCCACGGCTACGGCGCCGCGGTGGCCCGCGCGCTGCTCGGCCTCGTGGACGGGCGGCCGGTACCGGAGCGCGGGCCCCACCTCGCGCGCTACGTCCCCCGTGGCTCCACGGGCCCCCGCACGGTGGAGACGGCCGCCGGTACTGCCGCCGGCACCGCCGCGGCTCCCGGGGCCCCCGCGGCCCCCGGACCCACCGCCGTCGCCGCCGAGACCTGAGACACACCCGGCCGGGTCTCCCGCCCCCGTCATCCCACCGCTGTGCGCCTCTCACCCGATGGACACCGGGTAGCGAGGGGTCCGTCCGGATCCGCGTCCACCCGCCGCCGGCGCCGGTGCCCGGCGGGGACGGCCGGCGTTCCCCGGCCGGACGTGCCCAGGCACCGGTGCGGGGCGCCGCGCCGGACGCGCGGCAGTTCGGGCGCGCATGCCCGGAGGCCCGGACCATCGGTCACCCCATGGTCCGGGCCTCGTGAGAACTCTCTGATCCGCCTCCGCGGCCTGCGCGGGGGAGGGGCGCCGCGGGCGCGCCGGTCAGCGGCGCGCCACCACCCGGTCGACCGCGGCGACACCGACCGCGGCCAGGGCGATCTGGATGAGCCACTCGATCCAGTCGGGCCCGTTGGTGTCGGCCACCCCCAGAGCGGCGGCGAGGGCGGTGCCGATCAGCGCGGCGACGATACCGACCAGGATCGTCATCAGGATGCCGATCCGCTGCCTCCCCGGGACGACGAGCCGCCCCAGGACACCGACGACGATGCCGATGATGATCGCGCTGAAGATGCCACCTATCTCCATGTCAACCTCTCCGTGAAACGCTCCGTCGTGATCCCCCGCGGCTTCTGACGCCCTTCTGCCCCGTGCGCGGCGGGTCACTCGGGCGCCGTGAAAGCCGGGTGAGGCATCGGTGGGCCACGGGGGCGGAGGTGGTGCGTCAGTGGTGAAGGGCGCGCACGGAGTCCACGGTGTCGGCCTCCGCGGCGGACTTGTCCTCGCGGTGGCGGAGCACCCGCGCGAAACGCAGGGTGATGCCCTCCGGATAGCGGGTGGAGCGCTGTACCCCGTCGAAGGCGATCTCGACCACGAGTTCCGGACGGACCACCACCCCCCACCGTTCCCGCGCGGTGGCCAGCTCCAGCAGCCGCCCGGTCTGCCAGGCGAGCATCGTGTCGGTCAGCCCCTTGAACGTCTTGCCGAGCATGGCGAAGGAGCCGTCCGCCCGCCGCGCGCCGAGATGGAGGTTGGAGAGCGTTCCGGTGCGCCGCCCGTGGCCCCACTCCGCCGCGAGGACCACCAGATCGAGGGTGTGCACGGGTTTCACCTTGAGCCAGGAGGCGCCGCGCCGTCCCGCGCCGTAGAGCGCGTCGAGCCCCTTCAGCACGACCCCCTCGTGACCCCGGTCGAGCGTCGCGGTCGCGAACGCGCGTACAGCGCGCCGGGTCTCCGCGTCCGCCGGGTCCTCCGCGACCATGCGCCGGACCCGCAGGGGGCCGGGCACCACCCGGGCCAGCTCCGCGTGGCGCGCGGCGGCGGGCAGCTCCAGCAGGTCCCGGCCGTCCAGCGCCAGCAGGTCGAAGAAGACGGCGGAGAGCGGCAGCGTCAGCCGCGCCGCCGCCACGTCCACCCGCGAGCCGACGCGCCCGGAGACCTCCTGGAAGGGACGCGGCCGGCCGGACCCGTCCAGCGCGATCACCTCCCCGTCGAGCACGGCGCGCTCCGCGGTCAGCTCCCGCGCGGCCTCCACCACCTCCGGCAGCCGGTCGGTGATCTCGTCCAGGGTCCGGGTCCAGATCCGCACCGTGTCCCCGTCCCGGTGCACCTGCACCCGGATGCCGTCGAGCTTCTCCTCCACCGCGCAGGGCCCCAGCCGGTCCAGGGCCTCGTCCACGTCCTTCGCGGTGTGGGCCAGCATCGGCAGCACCGGGCGGCCCACCCGGAGCCGGAAGTCGGCGAGCCCCTCCGGGCCGCGCTCCAGCAGCACCTCGGCGACCCCGCCGAGCGAGCCGCCGAGCATCACCGCGCGGCGGACGTCGGCGGGCGCGGCCCCGGAGGCGGCGGCCAGGCCCTCCACGGCGAGCGCGTCCAGGGCGCCCTGGCGCAGCTCCCCGGTGAGGAGCCCGAGAAGGAACCGCTGCTCGGTCTCGGTGGCGGCGGACAGCAGCGCGCCGGTCCGCCGCTTGCGCTCGGCGAGCGCGCCGGCCCCGGAGACGGCCGCGACGGCGCCGAGCGCGGCGTCCACTTCCAGCACGGTCAGCCGGGGTTCCGGCGCGGGCGGGTGGGGCCCGCCCAGGGAACGGGGTCCCACCCCGATCCGCCGCTGGGGCAGCCGCCCCGCGAGATAGGTGATGATCAGGGGCGCCTCGGCCGGTTCGGCGTCCCGGAAGAGCCGGGCCAGCAGGCGCACCTTCTCCGAGCGGGAGGACGTGGCGGCGACGTCCCGGGAGGTCGCCGCGAGTTCGGCCAGCAGCATGGCCCATTCCTACCCCCGTGTTCCCCGGGGGTGCGCGGTGGCGGGGCATTCGGGGGCGAAGGCGGGGGCTCCCGTTCCGCACGTGCGGTTTGTCTCCCGCCGGGCCCGGCCGGGATCACCCGGGGTCCATTGACCCTCGCCCTGCGCGACGGAAATCGCCTGGTGTAAACAGAAGAAAGCACTCCGCGCCCGTCGCCCCGGAAGTCGGTGAAGAAATTCCCGTGCGGGAACCAACCCGGGGAACCCCTGCCACGTCCTCCATATCGTCCAGGGGTCCGGGATTTGGCTGACGGGTTCTTCTCCCGCCTCGGGAGAAGACTTGTGGGGGCGGAGTGACGCATGTCACGGCATGCGCTTACGGGGTCGGGACGTGCCGGGGGGAAAGAGCGGAGGAGTGGAGGGGTGCTCTCCGCTCCGTGGAAATCGGGGAATTGCGGACTCCCCGTAAACAGTGCGGAGTGGCCCGGACACTTGCGGTGCACGTGCAAAGGCTTCTGCATAGGCACGTGAACGCGGTTATGATCCGGGCAGCCGAATCCCCCCACACGTACGGCGGGGGCACCGCCGACGCATTTTCGGGAGAGTCCTGTGCACCACGCATACAACGGCATGGCGGCTGCGGACCTGAGAGAGGTCGTATGGCAGAAGAGCCGGCACAGCAATTCACAGGGGGCCTGTGTGGAGTTCGCCAAGCTGCCGGGCGGGGGCGTCGCGGTGCGTAACTCGCGCCACCCCGACGGCCCGGCGCTGATCTACACGTCGGCCGAGGTGGAGGCCATGCTCCTCGGCATCAAGGACGGGGAGTTCGACCATCTGATCCGCGACTGAGCGGTCACGCCCGGCGCTGAACGGAAGCGCGCCGGCCCCACCCGGGGCGCTTCCGGACGCGTCGCGCGGGGCTCCCCCGGCGGGGGAGGGCGCGGGACTGTGGCCGGACGGGCCGGACCGGCCGGACCGGCCGGACGGATCCGGGTCGCGGCACTGTCGCGGTCCGGCGGGCCCGGAACGGCCTCCTGCCGCGGGCGGGAAGGTCCTCCTGGCGTGCCCCCGGCGCCGGGCGCGGTACGCCGTCCCGGCGAGGCGTCGCCCGGGTGCAGGAAACGCCCGGGTGACGCCTCCGGTGCCATGCGGGGGCGTCTTCGGCCGGGCGCGGGAGGCCGGACGCCGGACGCCGAGCCGGCCGGCGGCCGCGAACCGGCGGCCGTTCCGGCGCGCCCGCCGCGGCTCAGTGCTCCCGCGCCACCTGGAGCCGGAACATCGCCCAGACGACCTTGCCGCAGAGCCGGCCGGCGAGCGGGTGCCAGCCCCAGTCGTCGCTGAATGCCTCGACCAGATGGAGCCCGCGGCCCGACTCCCCGGCGCGCTCGGGGTCCTCCGGGAGATGCCGGCCCGTGACCGGGCTCTCCCGGCTCGGGTCCCGCACGGCGCAGACCATGTGGGTGGGCCAGCGCATCAGATGGAGGCGCACCACCGGTTCCGGCGGGCGTATCCCGGCGGGCACGCGCCGGCCGAGGGCCAGGGCCTCCGGGAGGGCGTGCCGCAGAGCGTTGGTGACCAGCTCGGAGACGACCAGGGCGACCGTGTCACACTGATCGTCGAGCTTCCACTCGGCGAGGGCGGAGTTGGTGAACCGGCGGGCGTCGCGCACCGACGCGTACTCCGGCGACAAGGTGCAGGACGCGCTGCCCGCGACCGCCTCATAGCCGATGGGCGCGAGTTCCCGCCGTAACGGCTCGAGCATGGTCGATCCTCTGGTCCCCATGCGAGCAACTCCCGGCCCAAGTGAATTCGGTCAAGGCAGCCGTGCTGTGGTGCACCTCCCATGGTTCCCAATGCCGACGCCCGATGCAAGGGCAGATGCACGTGCAGCTGACGGAAGTGCGGCGTTTCGTGGAGAAAGGTCGTTTAATCTTTCATGACGTTCCGTCCCGGCCTTCCACCCACATCCCATCTGTGTAACCGGACCTGCACGCAACGGAGCCCGAAGGTGGCACACTTCGCCTGTTGACGGTCGCAGTGCATCCACCACGGAGACGGGTAGTCGGTACATGCGCACAGGGCAGCCGGGAAGCGGAACGGAAGGGTCGGGGGGATCCAGTGGCTCGATGGTGCGCCGGATCCTCCTCGGTTCACAGCTCAGACGGCTGCGTGAGTCCCGCGGCGTCACACGGGAGGCGGCCGGTTACTCGATCCGCGCCTCGGAATCGAAGATCAGCCGGATGGAGCTGGGCCGGGTGAGTTTCAAGGCCCGTGACGTGGAAGACCTGCTGACCCTCTACGGGGTCACCGACGCCGCCGAACGGGACGCCCTGCTGGGCCTGGCCCGCGAGGCCAACGCCGCCGGCTGGTGGCACAGTTTCGGGGACGTCCTGCCGGGCTGGTTCCAGACCTATGTCGGTCTGGAGGGCGCCGCCTCGGACATCCGTCTCTACGAGGTGCAGTTCGTCCACGGCCTGCTCCAGACCGAGGGGTACGTGCACGCGGTGGTCACCCGCGGCCTGCCCGGCGCCACCCCGGCCGAGATCGACAAACGGGTGGCCCTCCGGCTGGAACGGCAGAAGCTGCTCGTCGCCGAGCACGGGCCGCGTGTCCACGCCGTCCTCGACGAGGCCGCGCTGCGCCGTCCCTACGGGGACCGCGAGGTGATGCGGGGCCAGCTCCGTCATCTGCTGGAGGTCTCCGAGCATCCGCATCTGACGCTTCAGGTCATGCCGTTCTCCTTCGGCGGCCACGCGGGCGAGAGCGGCGCCTTCGCGCTGCTGGGCTTCCCCGAGCCGGAACTGCCCGACGTCGTCTATCTGGAACAGCTCACCAGCGCCCTCTACCTCGACAAACCCGAGGATGTGCGGCACTACCGCACGGTGATGGAGCGGTTGCTCACGGACAGTCCCGATCCGGCCGAGAGCCGGGAACTCATCACGAAAATGCTGCGCGAGTACTGACACAAAGTACGATGACATGCCATCAGGAGTCCGAACCCTCCGCGGGCGCCGGGGACGGCGCTCCGGTCTCCAGACAGGGGTGGCATGTCCTACTTCACCGAATGGGCTCAGCAATATATAGCAGGTAAGTGGAAATCAGGTTCCGGATCGTGGGACATCATCGATTTCAACCCCTTTAACGGGGACAAGCTCGCCGCCATCACCATCGCCACGGCCGGGGAGATCGACGAGGCCTACCGGGCCGCCGAGAGCGCCCAGCGCGACTGGGCCGCCACCAACCCCTACGCCCGGCGGGCCGTCCTGGAGCGCGCGCTGCGCCTCGTCGAGGAGCGCGAGGCGGAGATCACCGAGGTGATCATCGCCGAGCTGGGCGGCACCCGGCTGAAGGCCGGCTTCGAACTCCACCTCGCCAAGGAGTTCCTGCGCGAGGCGATGCACCTCTCCCTGCGGCCCGAGGGGCGGCTCGTCCCGGCGGCGGCCGACGGGAAGGAGAACCGGGTCTACCGGACACCGGTGGGTGTCGTCAGCGTCATCAGCCCGTTCAACTTCCCCTTCCTGCTGTCGCTGAAATCGGTCGCCCCGGCGCTCGCCCTCGGCAACGCCGCCGTCCTCAAGCCGCACCAGAACACGCCGATCGCCGGCGGTGTCCTGGTCGCCAGGATCCTGGAGGACGCCGGGCTGCCGCCCGGGGTGCTGAACGTGGTGATCACCGATATCGCCGAGGTGGGCGACGCCTTCATCGAGCACCCGGTGCCCAAGGTCATCTCCTTCACCGGCTCCGACCGGGTCGGCCGCCACGTGGCCACCGTCGGCGCCGCGCACTTCAAGCGGGTCATCCTCGAACTGGGCGGCAACAGCGCGCTGATCGTCCTTGAGGACGCGGACCTCGACTACGCGGTGGACGCGGCGGTCTTCAGCCGCTTCGTCCACCAGGGGCAGGTCTGCATGGCCGCCAACCGCGTGCTGGTCCACCGGGCCGTCGAACGCGAGTTCACCGAGAAGTTCACCGCCCGGGTCCGCGCCCTCAAGGTCGGCGACCCGGCCGACCCGGAGACCCAGATCGGCCCGCTGATCAACCGGACGCAGGCCGACTCCGTCACCGCCCTGGTGGAGCGCGCCGTCGAGGCCGGGGCCACCGCGCTGGTCCACGGCACCGCCGAGGGCACGCTCGTCTCGCCCACGGTCCTCACCGGGGTGCCCGAGGGCTCCGAGGCGCTCCGCCAGGAGATCTTCGGCCCGGTGGTGGTCCTCATCCCGTTCGACGACGAGGACGAGGCCGTACGGATCGCCAACGACACCCCCTACGGCCTCAGCGGTGCCGTCCACACCGCCGATGTCGAACGCGGGGTGCGGGTCGCGCGGCGGATCGAGACGGGCATGATCCACGTCAACGACTCGACCGTCAACGACGAGCCCATCGTCCCCTTCGGCGGTGAGAAGCACTCCGGCCTCGGCCGGCTCAACGGTGAGGCGATGGTGGAGGCGTTCACCACCACCCGGTGGGTCTCCATCCAGTACGGCCGGACGCGGTTCCCCTTCTGACCGCCCGCCGCCCGGCGCGGGGGAACCGCCGGGCGGCACCGCGGTACAGCACCGCACCTCGGGGTGGCCCGGGGCGCCGCGTCGCCGCACGCGCCGGGGTCCGGGCGGCGGCCGGCCCCGGCGCCGCACTAGGGTGGCGCCGTAGCACGCGACCGGGGGCGGGAGAGCGGGAGAAGAGACGGGCCGATGTCAGCGACGCGACTGCTGGTCCTCGGGGCGGTCCGCCAGCACGGCCGGGCACACGGCTACCAGATCCGCGGGGACCTGGAGTTCTGGGGCGCCCATCTGTGGTCCACCGTCAAGCCCGGCTCGATCTACCACGCCCTCCGCCAGCTCGCGAAACAAGGCCTGCTGGTGGCGCACGACACCGAGCCCAGCCCGGCCGGCGGCCCGCCCCGTACCGAGTACGAGCTGACGCCGGAGGGCGACCGGGAGTACCTGGAGCTGCTCCGCGAGGCACTGGTGCGCCACGACCAGAAGCCCGACCTGCTGACCGCCGCGGTCGGCTTCCTCGTCGACCTCCCGCGCGAGGAGGCCGTCTCCCTGCTGCGGCGGCGGGTCGCGGCGCTGGAGGAGTGGCGCGCCGAGGTCCGGCGGGAATGGCTGCCGCCCGGGCCGCCCGAGGAGTGGGGCCACATCGGGGAGATCATGGGGCTGTGGACCCACAGCGCGGAGAGCGGCGCCGCGTGGGCCCGCGGGCTGATCGCCCGGCTGGAGGCCGGCGCCTACGTGATGGCGGGCGAGGGCGAGCGCCCGGTTGACGTGCTCCCGGAGGGCGCGGAGAACCCGCACGCCGGCGCCGGCCGCGACGGCGGCCCGGCACCGGACGGTGGCCCGGCACCGGACGGTGGCACGGGACCGGACGGTGGCACGGGACCGGCCGGCGGCCCGGGACCGGACGGCGGCGAGGGGCGGGACGGCGGCCGGGGCCGGGACTGACCCGCCCCGGCCCCGCCGCTCATGCCGTCCGGGCGGTGGCCGGCCGCGTGAGCGGCGGGGCCGGCCCGGTGGGCGGACCGCTCAGCCGGCGGGCCGCTCCGCCGCCAGGCCCGTCTTGATCGCGCGGGCGAACCGGACCACCCGCTCGGACTGGATCCGGGCCGCGCCCAGGGTCGTCTCGTCCACCGGCTTCTCCCCCTGGGCGTCCACGTGCGAGGTGCCGTACGGGTTGCCGTCACCGAACTTCGACGGGTCGGTGTAACCGGGGGACACGACGATGCCGCCGAAGTGGTGGATGGTCGTGTAGAGCGCCAGCAGCGTGGTCTCCTGCCCGCCGTGGGCGGTGGCGGACGAGGTGAAACCGCTGTAGACCTTGTCCGCGAGCCGGCCCTCGGCCCACAGCCCGCCGAGGGTGTCGATGAACTGCTTGAGCTGCGAGGACACATTGCCGTAGCGGGTGGGCGTCCCGAAGACCACGGCGTCGGCCCAGAGCATGTCGTCCGGGGACGCCTCGGGGATGTCCGCCGTGGCCTCGGCGTTCGCCGCCCAGGCGGGGTTGGCGGACACGGCCTCCGGGGGCGCGAGTTCCGCCACCCGGCGGAGCCGGACCTCGGCTCCGGCCCGCTCGCCGGCGTCCGCGATCTCCTTGGCCACGGCGGCGTTGGTCCCCGTGGAGGAGTAGTAGATGACGGCCAGCCGGACGGTCTCGCTCGCAGGGGCCATGAGGTTGCTCCATTCGTTCCGCGGATGGGCCCGGAACGGGTGGTGAGCGGGCCGGGGGCCCGGTCCCGCGTCCGTCCCGGGGTGGGCAGCATCACTTCGAGTGCCCGGGGACGGGGGCGCTACTCGTCGCCCCTGCTCACCGGCGCGCGCCTACCCCCGTGCGGGTGCCCTCCCGTGGCCGTGCGGGCGAACGGGAGGATCCGGAACCGCCCCCCTCGAACGGGCGTTGGTAACTTGGGAAGGGCTCATCAGCCGACCCCTCCCCCCGCGCCCGGGCATCATCGAGCCTGCGCCGCCGATCCAGGAGTCTCCGCTTCCGTGACCACCATCGCGCTGGGCCCCAGTTGGCTCGACCCGGACTATCTGATCCAGACCTTCGGCCTGATCGGCGTCCTCGCCATCGTCTTCGCCGAGTCCGGCCTGCTCATCGGCTTCTTCCTGCCCGGTGACTCCCTGCTGTTCACCACCGGTCTGCTGGTGGCCACCGATGTCCTGGCCTACCCGCTCTGGCTGGTCTGCACACTCATCGTGCTCTCGGCGATCGCGGGCGACCAGGTCGGCTACCTCTTCGGGCGCAAGGTGGGCCCGGCCCTCTTCAAGCGCCCCGACTCGCGCCTGTTCAAACAGGAGAACGTGGAGAAGGCGCACGAGTTCTTCGAGAAGCACGGGCCCAAGTCGCTGGTGCTGGCCCGCTTCGTGCCCATCGTGCGGACGTTCACCCCGATCATCGCCGGCGTCAGCCGCATGAACTACCGCCTCTTCGTCACCTTCAACATCGTGGGTGGCGTGCTCTGGGGCGCCGGGGTGACGATCCTCGGCTACTTCCTCGGCCAGATCGCCCTCGTCCAGCAGCACATCGAGAAGGTGCTGCTCCTGATCGTCTTCCTCTCGGTGCTGCCGATCGTCATCGAGGTGCTCAAGGCCCGCCGGGAGAAGCGCCGGGCCGAGGCCGCCGGGGAGACGGACGGCCCCGCCGGGCCGGACGCCGGGGAGCGCGGCGGGAACCCGGAGGGGAACCACGAGCGGAACGGTGCCGGAGCGCCGGGGCAGGACGCCCCCACCCTCACCTTCTCCGCCCAGCCTCAGGACCAGGCCCAGCCTCAGGCCCAGCCGCATCCGCAGCAGTACGCCGGGCCCGGATCGCGGAACGGTGCCGGTGCGCCCTCCCCGTACGACGGGCGGAACGGCGCGGCCGGGAACGGCGGCCACGGGCACGGCCCCCAGCAGCCCCCGTACGGGGACCCCGCGCGTCCGGACCAGCCGTACGGCGCCCCGGGCCCGTACGGCGAGCCCGGCCCCTACGGCCCGGGCCAGGGCCAGGCGCAGCAGGGGTACGGCGGCCAGGGATACGGCGCGCAGGGGTACGGCGGCCAGGGGTACGGCGCGCAGGGGTACGGCCAGGGGCAGCCGCCCTACGGCGGACAGCCCCAAGGGGCGCAGGGCGCGCCGTACGGCGGCGACGGCCGGCAGGGTCAGCCGCAGGGCGGCTACGGCCAGAACGGTTACGGCCAGAACGGCTACGCGCAGGACGGATTCGCCGGGAGCGGTCACCCGCAGGGCGGATACGGCCCGAACGGGTACGCCCAGGGCCAGGGCGGCTACGGCCAGGGGCAGCAGCCCTACCCGGGGCAGGAGGGCCAGGAGGGCGCGTACGGCCGGCCGCAGCCCCAGCCGTACGGCGGTCCCCGGCCCCAGGAGCAGCCGTACGGCGGTCCCCAGCCGGAGCAGCAGCCCCGGGGCGGGGAGCGGAACCCCGCCCGGCCCGGCCCGTACGATGCCCAGGGCCCCTACGGGCAGTAGGGCCGGAGAAGCGGACGACGGGACGGCGATCCCGCGCCCGGCCCGGGGGAGGGACAGGCGCGGGACCCCCGTCACTGCGGAGTCTGCGGAGTCTGCGGAGTCCGCGGAGCACGGCGGACGGGGAAGGGGAATCCCGGGAGACCGGGACGTCCAGGAGATGCTGAGAAGGCGCGGAGACCGGTCCGGCGAGACCTGGCCTCCGCGCCTTCGTGTTTCCCGCCTCCGTGCCCGCCTTCGTGTTCCCGGCGCCTTCGCGTCCCTGCGCGCCCGCGTTCTCCGCGCGCCGCCGGCCCCCGGCCCGGCAGCCGCTGGAGCGTCCCTGTTCCCCGCGCCGGGCGCCGGCGCGCGTGCCGGCCGTCGCCGGGGCGGGGCCCCGCCGGCCCGTCGCAGCGTCCCGCCGCGGCCGACCTGCCTTCGCCGTCCCGCCGCGGCCCCGCGTCAGAAGCCGCGGGTCCGCTTGGCCGCGCGGCGTTCGCCGCCGCCCGTCTCCGCCCCCGGCACCTTGAGGAAGAGCCGCGCCAGCTCCCCTCCGAGGTTCACGCCGATGGCGATGGCGAGCGCCAGGGTGGCGGCCTTGGTCAGCGAGGCCAGGCCCGCGCTCAGGTCGCCCTGCGCGATGCCCAGCAGACCGAAGTAGGTCGCGCTACCGGGCAGCAGCGGACCGATCGACGCGGTGACGTAGGGCAGCGCCGAGGCGTAGCGGTACCGGGAGAGGAGCTGGCCGAAGAGGCCGACGAGCCCGGCCGCGGCCGCCGTCGCCGCCACCGGGGAGATGTTCCCGACGTCGTGCAGCGCCCCGTAGACCACCCAGGCGACACCGCCGTTGACGGTGGCCGCCAGCACGGTGGAACGTTCCTGCTGGAGCATGATGCAGAAGGCCAGCGCCAGCAGCATCGCCGCGACGGTCTGGGTCACCGGGCGCTGGATGCTGCCCAGCCCCTCGTCCGGGGAGAGGTTGGCGCCCAGCTCCACCCCGACCACGAGCACCAGCAGCACCCCGGTGACGATGCCGACCACCAGGTAGGCGACCTCCAGCAGCCGGGCGGAGGCGGTGATGTAGTAGCCGGTCAGGCCGTCCTGCACCCCCGCCACCAGCGCCCGTCCCGGGATCAGCGCGAAGAGCCCACCGGTGATCACCGCTGACGGTTTCACCTCGGCGTGCGACAGGACGAGCGTCACCGCGATCGCCGCCGGCGGCATGGCCGCCACCACGAACTGGTAGAACTCCGGCAGTCCGCGCCCGGAGGCCAGCCACGCCAGCCGGTCGCCGAGCATCGCGCCGACGGCCGCGGCGATGAACACCAGCCAGCCGCCGCCGACGAGGATGCTCGCCGAGCCGGAGAGCAGCCCGCCGGCCATCGTCAGGGCCCAGCCCGGGTAGGGGTGCCGGTTCCGGCGTATGTCGGCCAGCCGGCGGTACGCCTCCTCCAGCGTGATGTCCACGTCGTCCGAGGTGATGTCGTCCACCAGCCGGAAGACGGCCGACAGCCGGGTGTAGTCCGTGCCGCGGCGGCGCACCGTCCGGCTGGCCGTCACCGGGTCGTCCACCAGCGAGGGCTGGTAGGTGACGGAGAGCAGGGTGAAGGTGACGGTCGGCTCGCAGCGGTCCAGCCCGTAGGCGTGGGCCACACCGAACATCGCGGCCTCGACGTCCTCGGCGCCCTCGCCACCGGCGAGCAGCAGCTCGCCGATCCGCAGCGAGATGTCCAGCACGCGAGGCACGGCGGGGCCCGACTCGTCCTCGTGGCGCTCGGCGCGCTCCGGCAGCGGGCGGTCGCCGACCGGCATCCGCAGCATCGTCCGCATCCGGTCCTGCCAGGGCTGCTCCTTGGAGAGCCGGACGGCGGGGATGCCGTGCGGGGGCGTGAAGGCCGGGAAGCCGGAGCCGCCGCCCCGCCCGCCGGGCGCCGTGAAGGCGGAGCCCTCCGGCTCGGCCGCCGGATCCGCCGTCGCCAGCCCGTCGGGCAGCGCGAACTCCGAGGTCGGGTGCTCCTCCTCGGGCGTCGGGGGCAGGGGCAGGCCGAGCGGTGGGGTGAAGGCGCTGTGGGCCTCGTCGGACGGGGGCTTGCGGTCGGCGCGGTCGGTGCCGAGGCCGGCGCGGTCCGTGCCGCGGTCGGTACGGCCGGACGGCTCGGCCCGGTCGGCCTGGTCAGCCGGGTCTGTTCGGTCGGTTCGGTCGGTTCGGTCGGGCCGGTCGAGCACGCGCTCCGACACGGCGCCGCCCCGCTGGGGGTCCGCCACCATGGTGTTCCGTTCCTCCTCCCGGGACTCTCGTGGGGCGTCCAGAGGTCTGCGGGTCCGTGGGTTACTGCGTCTGGGGTTGTCTGATCAGTGGGTCCGCGGGGGGACCCGCGGGCCGGTGGTTCCGTGGTGCTTCTGCCGTGCTTCTGCTTGTTCCTGCCGTACGTCCACCGGTTTCCCGGGAGGGTTCTGCGGTGGACCCGCCGTGGTCCGGGCGCCCCTCGGAGCACCCGCGGGGCCGCGGACCGGACGACCCCGTTCGGGGGCCGTTCCGGCGCACCGCCGTCCCCGGGTGCCCCACAGATGCGTTCCCACCCCGCCCGCAACTCATGTGACGGCGCGCCAGGGCGGGCAGACCTCGGGCGGCGCACCCGGTGGAGGTGCGCCGCCCGGTCCTGCGGTCGGCGCGGGCCGCGGCGGCGGCCCGCGGCCGGGTCACCCCGGCCCGGTGGGACGGTCCGTCAGTGGGACCCGCCGGCGGCTTCCAGCCGCTTGACGGAGGCCTCGACCTCCGCCTCCGCCTCGGCCCTGCCCACCCAGCTGGCGCCCTCCACGGACTTGCCGGGCTCCAGGTCCTTGTAGACCTCGAAGAAGTGCTGGATCTCCAGCCGGTCGAACTCCGAGACGTGGTGGATGTCACGGAGGTGCTCGACCCGGGGGTCGGAGGCCGGGACGCACAGCAGCTTGTCGTCGCCGCCGGCCTCGTCCGTCATCCGGAACATGCCGATGGCCCGGCACTTGATCAGGCAGCCCGGGAAGGTCGGCTCGTCGAGGATCACCAGGGCGTCGAGCGGGTCGCCGTCCTCGCCGAGGGTGTTCTCGACGAACCCGTAGTCGGCAGGGTAGCTGGTCGAGGTGAAGAGCCGGCGGTCCAGCCGGATGCGGCCCGTCTCGTGGTCCACCTCGTACTTGTTGCGCGACCCCTTCGGGATCTCGATGGTGACGTCGAACTCCACGGGTGGCTCCTCCATGATCAGGCCATAATTCTGATGGTCAAGTGTCTCGTATGCGGGGCCGAGGGTGCGAAAGGGGCTGGTCCGGGGTGCCCGAGACCGGATGGTGGCGTTCCAGGCGGCCCGCCGGGGGATGGTGGGACCTGCCGGCGTGGCAACTGGCGGCGGTGTCCGCCGTGCTCGGACTGGCCCTCACCGCCGGGGCGGTGACCGCGGCGGGACCGTGGGACTCCGGACAGCGTACGGCCGAGCGGGCGCGCGCGGCCCACGGGGAGCGCGGGGGTGGTGAGCGTCACGGCGGCGGGCTGCCCGGGCAGCCCGGCGGGGGAGTGGCGCCGCAGGCCACGGCGGTGCTCGCGGCGCTCGACGCCACCGCGGGCTCGGCGCCGCCGCCCACCGCCACCGGCCTCGGCGACGCCCTGACCCCGCTGCTGGACGATCCGGCGCTGGGCTCGCGGAGCAGCGTCGCGGTGGCCGACGCCCTCACCGGCCGGATCGTCCACGGCACCCGGCGGAACGCGCCGGTCGTGCCCGCCTCCACCATCAAGATCGCCACGGCCGTGGCGGCGCTGAGCGCGCTCGGCCCGGACCACCGGCTCACCACCGAGGTCGTCACCGGCGGTGGTGGCGAGGGCGACGGCAAGGGCGGTGACGGCAAGGGCGGTGACGGCACGGAGGAGGCCGGCGGGAAGGACGCAGGGGAGGACGGCAAGAGCGCCGCCCGGAAGCGCGCGGCGGCCGGCGACGGGACGATCGTGCTGGTCGGCGGTGGCGACCCGACCCTCACCGCCCGCGCCGCGCGCGGCCCCGGCAACCCGGCGAGCCTCCGCGACCTCGCCGACCGTACCGCCCGGGCACTGAAGGAGAAGGACACCCGCGCGGTCCGGCTGGCCTACGACACCTCGCGCTGGTCCGGCAAGGCCCGCCACTCCATCGGCGTCAACGAGAACATCGCCCCCGTCGTCCCGCTCAGCACGGACATGGGCCGGCTGGACGACAGCGTCCGCGGCCCCGCGCCGCGCTCGGCGGACCCGGCCCGCGACGCGGCCGGGACCTTCGCCGGGCTGCTCCGGGAGCGCGGGATCACGGTGAGCGGCAAGCCGCGGCAGGCCACGGCCGGTGCCGGCGCGGAGCGGCTGGCGGCCGTGCGCTCCATGCCCGTCGCCGCCCTGGTCGAACGCGCCCTCACCAACAGCGACAACGACATCGCCGAGGCGCTGGCGCGGGAGACCGCGGTCGCCGCCGGCGTCCCCGCGAGCTTCTCCGGCGCGGGCCGGGCCGTCCGGGACCGCCTCGCCGGACTGGACCTGCCGCTGCGCGGGGCGCGCTTCGCCGACGGGAGCGGCCTCGACCGGGACGACCGGCTCACGGCCGCCCTGCTCGCACAGTTGCTGGTGCGCTCGGCCGACCCCGCCCGGCCGGAGCTGCGCCCCGTCCTCACCGGGCTGCCGGTGGCCGGGTTCAGCGGCACCCTCCGCGGCCGGTACACGGACGCCTCGGCGGGCACCGGCATGGTCCGGGCCAAGACCGGCACGCTCACCGGCGTCAACACCCTCGCCGGCACGGTCGTCGACGCCGACGGGCGCCTGCTCTCCTTCGCCTTCGTCACCAACGGCTCCACCGACCCGCACGGCGCCCAGACGGCCCTGGACCGGCTGGCCTCCGCGCTCGCCAACTGCGGCTGCCGCTGAGCGGTCCCGCGCCCGCGCACCCCGCGCCCGCCGCGCCTCCCGCTCACCGCGCGGGCCACGTACGGTGAAGTCATGACGAGTTTCGGCGGTGCCCCGATGGTCGACTGGAATCTCGCGGCGGCGACCGCGACCCGGCTGGTGCGGCCGGGCCCCGAGGTGAGCCGGGACGAGGCCCGCGCCGTCGTGGCCGAACTGCGCCGGCACGCGGAGGCGTCCGAGGCCCATGTGCGCTCGTTCACCCGGATGGCGGCCCCGTCCGCGGACGGCGAGCCGGCCCCCGACGCCGGCCCGGTGCTGGTGGTCGACCGGGCGGGCTGGATCCGCGCCAACGTCGCCGGCTTCCGCGCGCTGCTGCGGCCGCTGCTGGAGAAGGTGGGGGAGCGGCGCGCCGACCGCCCCGGCGGCGCGGTCCTCGGCGCCGTCGGCTCCAAGGTGACCGGGGTCGAGGTGGGGATGCTCCTCTCCTTCCTCGCCTCCCGGGTCCTCGGCCAGTACGAGACGTTCGCCCCGGTGGGGCGGGACCTGCCCGGGGGCGCGAACGGTGGGCGGCTGCTCCTCGTCGCGCCCAACATCGTCCACGTCGAGCGGGAACTCGACGTCGATCCGCACGACTTCCGGCTCTGGGTCTGCCTCCACGAGGAGACCCACCGCACGCAGTTCACCGCCGTCCCCTGGCTGCGGGACCACATCGAGGGCGAGATCCACGCCTTCCTCGCCGAGACCGACATCGACCCCGGCACCCTCCTCGAACGTCTCCGCGAGGCCGCGCAGAGCTTCGTCGGCGGACGTCAGGAGAACGGGGCGGGCGGGGCGGACCGGGCGGAGGGCGCCGAGGCGGACGGCGGCCGCAGCTTCGCCGAGCTGGTGCAGACCCCCGGCCAGCGGGAGGTCCTCGGCCGGCTCACCGCCGTGATGTCCCTGCTCGAAGGCCACGCCGACTACGTCATGGACGGGGTGGGGCCTCAGGTGGTGCCCTCCGTCGCGGAGATCCGCGAGAAGTTCCAGCGCCGCCGGGCCAGCGGCGCGAGCCGGCTCGACCAGGCCCTGCGCAAGGTGCTGGGACTCGACGCCAAGCTCCGCCAGTACCGGGACGGCGAGCGGTTCGTCCGGGCGGTGGTGGACGAGGTCGGCATGGACGGCTTCAACCGGGTCTGGACCTCGCCCAACACCCTGCCGACCAAGGCGGAGATCTCGGCCCCGGCCGAGTGGGTGGCCCGGGTGCACCGCAAGGAGGCCTGAGGAAGCCTGGGAGTGACCGCGGAATCCTGGGGAACGCCACGGATGGCGGGAGAAGCCGGAGAAGGCCGGGGATCACCGGAGACGGCCGGTACATGCCGAGAAGAACGTCCCCACCGGCCCCGGGGAGGGCGGGCCGGCCGGAGCGGCCCGGTCCCGGGGCGGACGGAGAGTCCCGGGCCGGACGGGGAAGGCCGCGCGGCCGGGGCCGGTGGCGGCTCCCGGGAGCCGCGCGGCGGACGGTGACCGGAGTGACCGGAGGATCCGGGCGAGGGGACGAACGGACCGGAGTGACCGAATGACAGTCCCGCACATCACCCGTCCGAGGGACCGTGAGGAACCGTCAGGCGTGCGATGCTCGGGTAACGGCCCGCTTCTGTCACCATCTACCTACACAGTGTGACGAAAGCCGGGCTCCGGCGGGCCGGCCTCCCGCCGCCCCGGCGCGCACGCCCCCCGAGACCTCCCCCCTGACAGGAAGGGAACCGACATGGGTCCCCATCCAGCGGTCGCGGCGATACGCCTGGCGGTACGCCGCACGCTCCACGACCTCCTCGCCGACCTCGGCCGGCCCGACGCGGCCGCCCCCGCCGCCCCCGCCGCCTACGCCTCCCCCCATGCGGTGGCCGCCCTCCTGGCGCCGCCCGCCCCCGTGGTCCCCTCCGCTCCCCCTGCTCCCTCCGCTCCCTCGGTCCCGCCGTCCGCCGCCGCCGGCCGTTCGTCTGCCACGCCTCCGGCCGGGCGCATCGCTCCGGCATCCCTCGGCTCCCCCGACGCCGGTTCCGCCGGTTCCGCCGGTTCCCCCGGTTCCCCGGTCGCGCCGGCCCGGTCCGCGGCCGGCCCGGCCTCGGCGCGGC